>NZ_NPJJ01000037.1 GCF_002251385.1 Prevotella sp. P5-108 | reverse complement strand
ACCCCACCCCCACTTTGTCAACTACTCATCAACTTATATCATGAACCGTAGAATCATTACTACCCTCTGCCTGATGGCGGTAACCATAGGCATGATGGCATCCAACGATGTCAAGACGGCGCAGAATCTGGCGCGACGTATACTGGGCAACAAGGCCCAGACAGTGGTCTTCAAAAAGATTGACTCCACAAAAGACGTATTCACCCTGGAGAGCAACCAGGGCAAGGTGGTCATCAGCGCCAACAACGCCAACAGCATGGCTATGGGCCTGAACCACTATCTCAAGAACTATTGTCACACCGCCATCTCTTGGTACAAAGACGACCCTATCGAACTGCCGGAGACTATGCCTGCTGTCAAAGAGAAGGTAAGAATAGAGTCGCGGCTTCCCATGCGTTTCTTCCTCAACTACTGCACCTACGGCTATTCGCTGCCTTGGTGGACTTGGCGTGAGTGGGAACACTTCATCGACTGGATGGCGCTCAACGGTGTCAACATGCCTCTGGCTATCACCGGTCAGGAATCGACTTGGTATAACGTGTGGAAGAAGTTCGGGCTCAACGATGAAGAGATTCGCTCCTTCTTCTCCGGCCCCGCCTATCTGGGCTGGCACCGCATGTGCAACTTCGACGCCTTCATGGGACCTCTGCCCCGCGACTGGATGGACCGTCAGCAGACGCTGCAGAAGCAGATACTGAAGCGCCAACGCGAACTGAACATGACTCCCGTGCTGTCGGGATTTGCCGGACACGTGCCCGCAAAATTCGTAGAGAAACACAAAGGTCTCAAATATACCGACGTGTCGTACTGGGGCTCATTCAAAGACCCCGAGCGCTACCGATGCCGTTTCCTCTTTGCCACCGACCCCATGTTTGCCAAGATACAGCGCGCCTTCATCGAAGAGCAGACTCGCATGTATGGCACCGACCACATGTACTGCATAGACCCGTTCAACGAGGTAGACCCGCCCACGTTCAACTGTGACTCTCTGGCCATGCTCTCACGCGGTATATACGAGTCGCTGGCTGCTGCAGACAAGGATGCACACTGGCTGCAGATGAGTTGGACCTACAAATACATGCCAGGATGGAACGGCGAACGCATGAAGGCTCTCTTCAGAGGTGTGCCACAGGGTCGCCTGATTATGCTCGACTACTGGTGTGAGAATGTACAGATGTGGAAAACCACTGAGTCGTTCTACGGCCAGCCCTTCATCTGGTGCTATCTCAACAACTTTGGCGGACGCAACCGTCTGGTGGCTCCCTCGGACCGCATATACAACTATATAGACAATACATACAAGAAGGCGGGCTCTAACTTCAGCGGCGTGGGTGCTACACTCGAAGCCCTCGATGTCAACCAGTTTGCCTTCAGCATGCTCTTTGACAAGGCATGGAATATGCCTGGCACCCTCGACGAGTGGCGCAACTCGCTGGCCGACCAGCGCATGGGCCGCATAGACGAAAAGGCACACAAGGTGTATCGTGACTACTGCGAGCGGGTGCTCGACGTGCCACGCACATACAACTACACCTTTGTGGAGTCGCGTCCGGGAATGAAAAAGAAAGATAAATGTACGCCCACGCGCGAGGCACAGAACGAAATATGGAAGGAGATGGTGAACCTCAATTCAGACCGCGACGGATACAAGATGGACGTGGTGAACATCGGCCGCCAGTGTCTGGAGGAACACTTCTACGTGCTCTGGCGCAAGTTTGTCGTGGCTTACGACTGCTACGACCTCAAGGAGATGAAGCGTCTGGGAAGTGAGATGAAAGAGGTGCTGGCCGACGAGGCTGCCCTGACCGCCTGCCACCCCGTGTTCTCCATGAAGCGATGGATAGAACAGGCTCGCAGCTGGGGCAACTCTGCCGAGGAGAAAGACTACTATGAGCGCAACGCCCGCCGCATCGTCACCGTGTGGAACAACAACCTGGCAGGACTCAACGACTATGCCGGCCGCCCATGGGACGGACTGCTCAAGAGTTTCTATCTGCCACGCTGGAGCATGTTCGTAGACCGCGCCATCGACTGCCGTGAACGGGGCATCGAGTATGATGAAGACAGCTTTGTCAAAGAGTGCTACGAGTTTGAAGAGAAGTTCTGCGAACTGGAAGTACCCATCGAATATCCCCAAAAGCAAGACCCAGTACAGCTGTCACGACAGTTGCTGAAGAAATACTTTGAATAGACGCCGGGCTGTTCATACCGAGCAGAACGCCCGAAGCCAACAAATCGCATATTCGCATACAGGAAAGTACTGTATACGAATATGCGATTTTGCGTTACGCCGCAACGGGGGGAGCCACGTTAGGAGAAAACGGTAATAATTGGCGTAATATAGGTAACAATGCCAATTCAGTTTCTATATACCTTTGCATTGTAAATCGAAACATAATAAAACTATCGATTATGAAACGAGTATTGAAGTATACAACAATGATGGTTTCGGCACTCATGGTTTCTGCTGCATGTAACGGAAGTGTGAAGTCATCGCAACAAAAAGAACAAGCCTCTATGGAGAGCAAAGGAAAAATACTGATTGTATTCTTCTCGCATGCCGGGGAGAACTACGGAGTGGGCAATGTGAAGGTGGGCAACACCAAACTTGTGGCCGACCAGATACAGAAACTCACGGGCGGTGACGAGTTTGAGATTGTCGCGGAGAAAAGCTACGACATGACGTATGATGCCCTCACCAAACTTGCAAAGAAAGAGGCAGAGAACAACGAGAAGCCGGCCTTCAAGGGCGAGGTGAATGACATGGACCAATATGAAACCATCTTTATCGGCGGACCAGTATGGTGGGGCACCTATCCACAAGTAATGTTTACCTTCTTCGACAAATACGATTTGAACGGCAAGACCATTATCCCCTTTACCACCCATGAAGGAAGCGGGCTTGGCAATGTGGTAAACGACCTAAAGAAGCTGTACCCCAACGCCACCTTCAAAGAGGCAATGAGCATCTACGGTCATGAGACCCGCAATAATCTCTCGAAAGTAGACAAATGGTTGAAACGACTTAACTATTGACAGCTATGAAAAGACTCGTAATATTTATTTTATTAACAATGATAACACTCAACATTATGGCACAAAAGAAAATAGAACAGACCGCAGGACGCATGCAATTGGGAGTGTTTGCTCCAGAGTTCGCCCACCTCAACGATGACATACTCTTCGGAGAAGTATGGAGCCGCAACGACCTACTCTCCCTCCGCGACCGAAGTATGGTAACCATTACAGCACTTATCAGCCAAGGCATCACAGACAGTTCGTTGAAATACCATCTACAAACTGCCAAGAACAACGGCCTCACACGTACAGAAGTAGCCGAGATAATCACACATATCGCTTTCTATGCCGGTTGGCCCAAGGCTTGGGCTGCCTTCAATCTTGCCAAAGAGGTGTGGAACGAAGATGTGACCGGCGATGACGCCAAGGCCGCTTTCCAACGTGAGATGATATTTCCCATCGGCGAGCCTAACACAGCCTACGCTGCTTACTTCAAAGGTAATAGTTATCTTGCCCGCATCTCCACGAGTCAGATACCTTTTGCCAATGTAACCTTTGAGCCTGGATGCCGCAACAACTGGCATATACACCATGCCACAACAGGCGGCGGCCAGATGCTGGTAGGTGTGGGTGGCCGTGGGTGGTATCAGGAAGAAGGCAAGCCGGCACAGCAGATAATGCCAGGTACTGTTATCCACATTCCTGCCAACGTGAAACACTGGCATGGTGCTGCCAAAGACAGCTGGTTTGCCCACCTCGCCTTCGAGGTTCCTGGCGAAAACGCCTCTAACGAATGGCTGGAACCTGTATGCGAAGATGAATACAAAAAACTGCAATAATGTTCCACCCTATAATAGGCAATTGCGGCAGATGTAGTACAGATAACTGCCACTAACGCCTGAGACTGCAACGTATCGTGTGACAAGAATACAACGGAAATGGATTAAAAAAGCGCAGACCCGGCCGGGTCTGCGCTTTTCTATAATGCGTACTAAGACAGATTAAAGCACGATGGCACTCTCGAGCGCCAGGGTCATCATCTTGGTAAATGAATTCTGGCGGTCTTCGGCTGACAACTCGGTGTGGTCGACAAAAGAGTCGCTGATGGTAAGCAGGCAGGCTGCGCGCTTGCCTGTCATATTGGCATTGTGGAAGAGGGCAAAGCTCTCCATCTCTACGCAGTCGCTGCCATTCTGCTTGATGATATCCTGCCATGTACCCTGTGAGGCATCACGATAGAAGACATCACTGGAATGAACTACGCTGGGCTTGCACTCAATACCTATCTCCTTGGCCTTGGCCTTGATGACGTCATTGAGTTCCTGGCTTGGCTTGATGGCGTTGTCCTTGCAGCCACCCTGTACAAGAGCGTAGGAAGACTCGCTCACGGCTACCTCGGCAAGAGTGACATCCATCACCTTGAGCCAGTCGCGATAGCTACCAGCCGAACCGATGCGGATAATGTTCTCTACACCATAGAACTTGTAAAGCTCCATAGAGTAAATGCCAATGCTGGGCATACCCATGCCACTGGTCATAACTGAAACTGGTACGCCCTTGTACAGACCGGTATAGCCGAGGGCATTACGAACCGATGTTACCAACTTGACATCCTCGAGGAATGTCTCTGCTATAAACTTTGCGCGAAGCGGGTCGCCAGGCATAAGCACTGTCTTGGCGAAATCGCCCTTTGCGGCTGAAATGTGCGGTGTTGCCATTTGTTCTATTTTAATAAAGCGTTTAGATTACAAAATTAGGCATAATCAGTCGGATGCGCAAGGAAAAGGGCAAAATTATTTTATTTTGCTGCATTGAAGGGGCAATGGAGAAAAGGTTAATCGCGGTCAAGATAATCTGTCGGCATGATTTCTCCTTGCAACAGCATGTCATCAGGAATAATTCCCTCGGGGATGTCTGTAATCTTTGCATCCCGTCCACGCGGCATGGGACCGGCGAGACCTTCCAAATCGTGGTATTCCTCATCAGGGTCTATGGTAGTAATGGCGCTGCGGATATCTATTTTCTCCGCAACTTCGGTGATACCACGCTCGTCGAGCTGTCGCTGAAGATTGGCAAGCTCGGCATCACACACGGGGCAAGTGCCGGGACAGTCGCCCACATGATGGCACTCTGCTGGAGTGTAATCCAACCCATACTCGATAGCCAGCTGCTGGCGTATGCTCCTCAGGAGGTCGCATTTCTGTCTGCCTGTAGTCATATATATAAAAGGTATAGAGGAAATCAGTCTTTCTTGAGTTTCTTCAACCGTCGCTTCGCTTCGGGAATATCGGGACAGAGCTCAAGGGCTTTCTCAAAGTTTCGGATGGCAGCCTCGGTGAAATGCTCCTTCTCGCACTCGCGGCCCATGACGACATACTCGACAGCCAGTTTCTTGAGAAATTTCTCCTTCTTCTTGATTTCTTCCATCAAACGGGCTATCTCCTGGTCCTTCTGGTTAATGACATTGAGCTTGCGACGGATGTAACGCTTGGCAACAGGGCGTTCGATGTCGTAACGGCTATGGATAGCGAGGAAGAAGTTATCCAGCGCGGTCTGCATGTCGCCTGCATCAAAGGCCTTGACGGCATCATAATACTGCTTGTCGGCCTTGCCCTGTTCGAGAGCGGCATGAATAAGCTGCTGGTTATTATAGTTTTTGGCGAAACGGGAAACTTCGGCCTTGACGAAGACATCTTCACGCCGGATGGGGCTCTTGAGGCTGATGCCTTCGAGCGAACGGCAGCGCGAAAGGGCAACATAAGTCTGCCCACCGGCAAAGACTCCGCCGCTGAAATCGATTTTGACATTGCGGAAGGTAAGGCCCTGGCTCTTGTGCACGGTAATGGCCCACGCCAAACGCAGAGGGAACTGGCAGAAAGTGCCAAGAACAGACTCTTCAATCTTCTGTTCCTTCTCGTTGAAGGTATACTTGATATTGCTCCAGATTTCCTGCTCAACATCAAACTCCACTCCATCCTCGGTACGGACATAGATGATGGCGTCCTTACTATCCTCAACATCGAGCGAGAAACCCGTGACGGTGCCCAGAGTGCCATTGACCCACCGTTTCTCCTTGTCGTTGCGCACAAAGAGTACCTGGGCGCCCACCTTGAGTTCGAGTTTGAGTGGAGAGGGCAAGTTGTTCTCGGGGAAATCGCCTTCGATGGTTCCATCAAAGATGGTAGCATCGCCATCAAGCTCAGCCAAACGCGTGCTGTTGATGTAATCGACGGTATCGCGACGGGTGGACAACGTAATGGAGAGCGAAGAGTCGGAGGTGTCAATGTCGGCACCCACCTGGCGATTGAGCATCTCGAGGTCGGCAGTGGTGACATGCGACGAACGGATGTGGTCCAACAGCTTGATAAAGGTAGGATTGTTCTGGCGATACACCTTGGTCAGTTCGATGCTTACCAACTGGAGGGAGGCAAAGACCTTGGCATCGAAGAAGAACTGGGAATGATAGAAAGGCGCAAGCAACTGACGGTCTTCCTCACGAACGACAGGCTCAAGCTGATAGATATCACCGACAAGGAGGAGCTGCTTGCCGCCAAACGGCTCACGCATGTTGCGGTTGTAGACGCGCAGCACCTTGTCAATAAAGTCGATGATGTCGGCGCGCACCATGCTAATCTCGTCGATGATAATCAGTTCGACCTCGCGTAGCAGCTTGCATTTCTCGCTGGTGTAGCGCAGTGTTTTACGCATATTGCGCACGTTGTAGCGGGTATCATTGGGCAGCAGAGGATGGAAGGGGAGCTTGAAAAAACTGTGAAGCGTGGAGCCACCGGCATTGATGGCGGCTATACCAGTAGGCGCGAGGATGACATGTTTCTTCTTGGTGGTCTCGGAGATGTAGCGGAGAAACGTAGATTTACCCGTGCCTGCCTTTCCGGTAAGGAAAAGTGAGCGACGGGTAAACTGTATGATTTGCAGAGCTTTCTGAAACTCTTCGTTGTCAAGATTGATATGTTCCAAACCTATGGATAATTACAAATCATCAAAACGAACTGCCTGCTCGGTGGGCTTATGGGGCTTGTGGTCGCCCTGAGAACCGGGCTCAGAAGAGGTTCCGACTTCGGACTTCTCCTCCTTACGGATGACAGGATTGCCGTTTTCATCAAGTATTATCTCTTCCGAATTGAGCTCAAGGCTATCAGTAGCTGTACTGTCGTTCTTGGCTTTCTGATAGTAGCTGTCGCAGATGTAGTCAACGCGCGAGATGTCGGCATCGGCTGGCTTGACGAACTTGCCATGATATTGCTGGAAAGCAGGGTCTTTGAAAACCGACTGGAGGAAATAACCACAGATGGGGAGAGCCGTACGACTACCCTGTCCCAAGGCACCAGTGCGGAAATGGATGCAGCGATATTCGCCGCCAACCCATGCTCCTACGACGAGACGCGGACTGACGCCCACGAACCAAGCATCGGAATGGTTGTTGGAGGTACCCGTCTTTCCACCAAACTCGGTGTCGCGCACATCGCCGACATAGCCCCACAGACTCTGCGAAGTTCCGCCCGGCTCGCGCATACCTCCCTGTAGCAGCTGCTGCATGAAGAATGCTGACTTGGTGGATATGGCTTGCTCGGACTGGGTGTCGGCCTGATAGATGACCCTGCCGTCCCTGTCTTCGACACGGGTAACCAGCATAGGTTTATGGCGACGGCCATTGTCGGCCACGGTGCAGTAGGAGTTGACCAACTCGAGAAGACGCACATCACTGGAACCGAGGGCCAAGGCGGGGGCGTCGTCGAGCGGACTGTCGATACCCATGGCGTGGGCCGTAGAGATAATGCGCTTGATGCCCATCTCCTGGCCCAAGCGTACAGCAATAGAGTTGACGCTTCGGGCGAAGGCAGACTTGAGAGGCATAGAGTCGCCGCTGAAGGTTCCATTGGCATTGGTGGGAGTCCAACGGGTCATCTCCTGTTTCTTGCTGTCAAAGACATCCATGCTAATCTGCTCGTCGCGGCGCTTGTCGCACGGAGTAAGTCCCTGGTTCATCGCCTCGGTATATACGAAGAGCTTGAAGGTAGAACCAGGCTGGCGCATGGCTGTAACCTTGTCATACTTCCAATGCTTGAAATCGATGTCGCCCACCCATGCCTTTACAGCGCCGGTCTGGGGTTCCATGGCAACCATACCGCAGTGCATGAAGCGCACCATATAGCGGATAGAGTCAAGGCTGGACATCTCCATCTCAATCTCCCCATTGGCATAGTCAAAGACCTTGACCGTGTGGGGTTTGTTGAGATAATAGTCGATAGAGTCGGCGTTTTCGCCGAACTTCTCGACCAAGGCTTTGTAGAAGGGCTGGCGCTTGGCGATACCCTCGATGAAACCGGGGATAACCTGGTGGTGCTCATCCTGCCATGGTTCCTCTTTGCCCCAATGGTTGTTGAAGTTGCGCTGGATGATACGCATCTGTTTGTTGGCTGCCTCTTCAGCATATTTCTGCATACGCGTATCTATGGTAGTATAAATCTTCAAGCCACTCGTGTAGAGGTCTGGCGCTTTGTTGTCATCATCATCGGAACCGACACCTGCGCCTACGCCGACAAGCAGACTGTCGCAGGCTTCGGCAACGGCATTGCGGAAGTAAGTGGCCTGACCATCATAATTGTCTTCCACCTTGTAATTGAGCTTGATATCGAGTTTGCTCAACTCCTCATACCGGCTTCGCGACAAATCGCCATGCTTCAGCATGTTGCTCAGCACGACATTACGACGTGAGCGGCTGTTCTCGGGATGACTCTTGGGATTGTAATAGGTGGTAGCCTTGAGCATGCCCACAAGGATGGCTGCTTCGTCGGTGGTGAGATCCTTGGGCAACTTATTGAAATAGGTCTTGGCGGCAGTCTTGATGCCAAAAGCATTGGAACCGAAATCAACGGTGTTGGCGTACATCGTGATAATCTCCTTCTTGTTGTAACGTGACTCCAACTTCAGCGCAATAATCCACTCTTTGCTCTTGACAATCAGGATGCGCAGACCGGGAATCTTACCCAAAAGTCCAGTAGAATAGTGAGAACGGACACGGAACATATTCTTGGCCAACTGCTGGGTAATGGTAGAAGCGCCTCGGCCCTCATGGCGCAAGGCAGCATCCTTGACGGCGCCAAAGATACCAATGGGGTCAATACCGAAATGGCTGTAGAAACGCTCGTCCTCGGTATCAACAAGGGCCTTGAAGAAATCAGGAGTAATCTCTTCATACTTAACAGGGGTACGGTTCTCACTGAAGAACTTGCCAATGAGCTGACCATCAGCACTGTAAATCTCAGAAGCCTGGCTGGTCTGAGGATTAAGGATGCCGGAGAAATAACCGGGTGACTTACCAAACAGCCAAAGGAAGTTGATGTCAACAGCGCCTAAATACAAAAGGAAAGAAACGATAACGGAAACAAATCCTATCAACGCCTTTTTCCATACGGGAGCGCCCACGTAGAGGTTCTTGTACCACGCCCAAAAGGCTGTGATTTTGGCCCTACACCACAGGTAGAGGAATTTAACTTTATCCATAGTTAATAAAACAAGCTGTTATGCACGTACAAAAGTACGAAAACTATTTGTCTAATAAGTGTGTGTCGATATAATTTATGATTTCTTTAACGTTATCCGGGTGAAACCATACGATTTCAGGGTCCTTTTTGAACCATGTGAGTTGCTTGCGCATATATCTGCGAGAGTTGGACTGGATGCGACGGATTGCTTCGACGCGGTCGGTGAGTCCATCAAAATAATCAAACATCTCCCGATAACCTACTGTGTTGAGCGAATTGAGTCCTTTGAGGGGATAACAGCGGCGAGCTTCGTCCTCCAGACCTGCATCCATCATGTCAAGAACACGCTGGTTGATACGTTCATAGAGTTCTCCGCGGTCGCGATTAAGACCAATCTTGAGGACACGGAAAGGACGTTCCTTCTTACTGTTGGTACGAAAGGATGTGTAGGTCTTGCCAGTCATATAGCAGATTTCCAAGGCATGGACGACACGGCGAGGATTGTTCTTGTCAACGATCTGATAGTGTTCGGGATCAAGCCGACGAAGCTCCTCAACAAGCGCAGGAAGACCTTCTGCTTCAAGTCTGGCTTTCATCATCTGGCGCGTAGCGTCATCGATGGTTGGGATATCATCGATGCCATTGCATACGGCATCAATATACATCATGCTTCCACCGGTAAGCATAGCCACATCGCCACGCTCAAACTTGTCGCGCAGCAACGCCATTACCTCTTCTTCATAGATAGAGGCGCTGTAATAATCATTAAGGTGATGATTGCCAACAAAATGATGATGAACACGCTGTTGTTGTTCTTGGGTCGGAGCAGCAGTTCCGATAGGCAGCTCTGCAAATATCTGACGCGAGTCGGCATTGATGATGTCAATGCCCAAATGCTCGGCTATAGTTAGGCAGAGTTCTGTTTTTCCCACGCCTGTCGGCCCAAGAACAACAACCAGTGTCTTCATTATCTGATAATTCCCCGTTGGGAAGAACTTACGAAGTCTATGATATACTGAATCTCGGGGGTAACTGTAAGTTGCTTTTTGATTTCCTCAATGCCTTCCTTCATCAGTCCCTTAGAATAAAGGATGCGGTAAGCGTTGTGGATGTTTTCGATAAGCTCATTGCTAAATCCACGACGACGCAGACCGATGATGTTGACACCTGCATACTTCAAGGGATGCTTGCCGGCAATAATATAAGGAGGAATATCCTGGCTGAAGCGGCTTCCACCCTGTATCATCACATAGCCACCGATACGGCAGAACTGATGGCAAAGCACCTCGGCACTCAAGATAGCATTATCGTCTACCACCACTTCACCGGCAATCTTGGTAGAGTTACCGATGATAATATTGCTACCAATCACACAGTCATGGGCGATATGCATATTCTCCATGAGCAGGTTATTGTTGCCCACGATGGTGGTACCCTTTGAAGCAGTACCACGCGAGATGGTAACAAACTCACGGATACTGTTGTTGTCGCCTATCTCACAGATGGTCTCCTCACCCTTATACTTCAGGTCCTGAGGTTTGGTGGAAAGGCTGGCGCCGGGAAAAATCTCATTATTGTTTCCAATACGAGCACCACGATTGATGGTAACACTGTTTTGAAGGACATTGTTATCACCCAATACCGTATTCTTGTCAATAAAGCAGAAGGGGCCTATAATATTGTTGTCTCCCAGTTTGGCTTCTGGGTGAACGTATGCCAAAGGACTTATTTGGTTCATATTATTTGTTTTTAACGATTTGTGCAGTAAATGTAGCCTCAGACACTACCTTGTCGCCGACAAACATATAGCCCTTCATGGAGCTGATGCCGTGGCGTACGGGATGAAGCAATTCTACGCGGAAAAGCAGGGTGTCGCCAGGGACAACCTTCTGCCTGAACTTCACATCGGTAATACCCAAGAAATAGGTTGACCAACGCTCGGGCTCTTCCACCTGGTTGAGTACCAACAAACCGCCACACTGTGCCATTGCCTCTATCTGAAGGACGCCTGGCATTACAGGCTCCTGTGGGAAGTGGCCTACGAAGAAAGGCTCATTGCTGGTTACATTCTTCACACCGGTGATGCTTGTGGGGCCAATGGCGGTAATCTTGTCAACAAGCTGCATGGGATAGCGGTGGGGCAGCAACTCGCGGATGCGGATGTTGTCCATGATAGGAGCCTCGTTGGGATCATAGATAGGCGCCTGAACCATGTGCTGCTTAATCTCCTTACGCATCAATCGGGCGAACTTGTTGTTCACGGTATGGCCAGGACGGGTGGCAATGATTCTACCCTTCAGCGGACGACCGATAAGAGCCATATCACCGATGATATCCAAGAGCTTATGACGGGTACACTCGTTCTCCCACATCAGCGGACGGTGCTGGATGTAGCCAATCTTCTTGGCGTCCATATGGGGCACCTTGAGAACGTCGGCCAACTGGTCGAGCTTCTCCTGCTCCACTTCTCTTTCGTAGATAACGATGGCGTTGTCCAGGTCTCCACCCTTGATAAGGTTAGCCTCGAGCAATGGAACGATATCACGAACAAACACAAAGGTACGCGCAGGTGCTATTTCCTTGGCAAAGTTATTGGTACTGTCAAGTGTGGCAAACTGGCTGTTGATGAATTTGGACTCAAAAGAACACATGGCGGTGATGCTGAACTCCTCGTCGGGGAGAATGGTGATGCATGAGCCTGTCTTTTCGTCCTTGATTTCTATTTTCTTACGGATAACGTAGTAGTTCTTAGGTGCATTTTGCTCCTGGATTCCCACTTCATTGATTTTCTCGACATACTGCATGGCCGAACCGTCAAGAATGGGGAACTCAGGACCATTAACCTGAATCAGACAGTTGTCAATACCCATTGCATAGAGAGCTGCCATACCATGCTCGATAGTGCTTACTCTGATATCGCCACTGGAAAGCACTGTACCGCGCTGGGTGTCACTTACCTTTTCAGCTATGGCGTCGATAATGGGATGGCCCTCGAGGTCGATACGCTGAATCTTGTATCCATGATTCTCTGGAGCAGGATTGAAGGTGACGGTCAGGTGAAGACCGGTATGCAATCCTTTGCCGAAGAGAGAGAAACTACCTTTAAGGGTAGTCTGTTTTACTGTGTCCATATATTACTTTGCTCTGTTCTCTAATTGATAGAGATATATGTGATTAATCTTGTTTCTGCTTTTTCAGCTCTTCCACTTCCTTCTGCAAATCGTTCAGCTGCTTGTAAATCTCGGGCAATCTGCGGATGATGGCCTGTGACTTGAAGAACGAACGCTGGTCTGTAGGGGGAGTACCGATAAGGGTCTGGTTATCTTTCAGACTGCCAGGTACACCCGACTGGGCACCCAGGAATACTTTGTTGCCGATAGTAATATGTCCAGCAATACCTACCTGACCGCCAAACATGCACCACTGGCCTACCTTGGTAGAGCCGGCAATACCTACCTGAGCACTCATCACGGTGTTTTCACCGATATCAGTGTTGTGTGCTATCTGTACAAGATTATCAAGTTTGACGCCCTTTCTTACGAACGTGCTACCCATAGTAGAACGGTCGATACAGGTATTTGCGCCAATTTCAACATTGTCTTCTATAATGACATTGCCTATCTGGGGAATTTTGTCATAACTGTTGGTCTCGGCATTGGGGGCAAAGCCAAAGCCGTCGGCACCCACCACGCTACCGGCATGAAGGATAACTTCATTGCCCAAACGACAGTCGTGATAGACTGTTGTGTTGGGATACAATATACAGTTATTACCGAGTTTTACATTGTCACAGATGGTGGCATTAGGATAAATCTGACAGCCGTCGCCCACCACAACATTGTCGCCGATATAGGCAAAAGCGCCGATATACACATTGTCGCCAATCTTGGCCGACTCAGAGATGAATGCCATCTTGTCTACGCCCTGCTTCTTGGGCTTCATGCTCTCATAGAGTTGCAACAATTTGGCCACGCAGTCACGTGCGTTGTCCACTCTGATAAGCGTAGTCTCTACAGGTTTGTCCAGTTCTATGCTTTTGTCAACGAGCACCACCGAGGACTTGGTTTCATAGAGATAATGTGTATATTTGGGATTGGCAAGAAAAGAGATGGCACCAGGCACACCCTCTTCAATCTTCGTAAAGGTAGTGACTGAGGCATTTTCATCGCCCTCGATGACACCTTGCACGAATTGCGCTATCTGTTTAGCAGTAAACTCCATAGTTTATGTATTAATTAATTTCTGCAAATATAGTAAATATAATTCAAAAACGCTGATAACAAAGATAATATTTGCATATTTTTTTTGATAACAACGATATATTGAGTATTTCTGAGGCTTCTGTGATGTCTTTTATCGTACCGTCCTTGTATAATATGGATATGTGATCGTCGTGGATGTCATACATGTCCTTACGGATGGTAGAGACATTGACCAGATAGGCTGTGTCGTCAAAAGAGAGACCATAGCGCTGGGCTATCTGATGCCTTATATCCATCACTTCTGCCTCTTCCACTGCCGTACTGCGAACCTCAACCTTGAAGATTCTGCGGTCTATAAGATTGCGAGACAATAACGAGAGTATGGGGTCGCGATGGGTGGTCCACGCCTTGACACTCGCCCAGATATCACTGTCATCCAGCATCTTGTAATGCTGCAACGGCTCAGCATTGTCCACAAACGCCTCCTTATCTATATGGTTGTAGAGGAAGTAGTGCAGCGCCGGAGTGGCAAAGACCGTCTCTCCCTGGTCAGCCAGATACTTGGCACGCGAGAGGAGATTGACCAGCAGTTTCTCATAACCCACCGTTGTCTTGTGTAGATACACCTGCCAATACATCAACCGCCTCGAAGTGAGATAATTCTCTATCGAATAGATACCCTTTGAGTCAACCACAAGATTGTCATCGACCACATTGAGCATCTTGATGATACGCGCCGAGCCGATATTGCCTTCGGTCACACCGGTAAAAAAACTGTCTCTGCGCAGGTAGTCAAGCCTGTCCATATCGAGCTGACTACTAATCAGCTGGTGCAGAAAACGCTTGGGATATTCATCCTTGAAAATCTTGATGGCCAAGGTCAGGTTGTCGCCCAAGTCGTGGTTTATCTCATTCATCATCATCAGCGATATCTCCTCATGGGATATGCCGTGGATGAGAGTATTCTCCAGCACATGCGAGAAAGGGCCATGACCGATGTCGTGCATCAATATGGCAGACTGAACCGCCTCTGCTTCACTTTCAAAGATGAACACGCCTTTCTGCGTGAGCGAGAGTATGGCCTCACTCGTAAGATGAAAAGCGCCCAATGAGTGTTGGAAGCGGGTGTGCTGGGCACCGGGATATACCACATTGGTCAAGCCCAACTGCTTGATGCGTGTCAGGCGTTGAAACAGGGGATGCTTCACAATGTCGAGCAGCAATCCCCGTGGTATCTTTACAAATCCGAAGACCGGATCGCTTATAATTTTGCTATCGTTCAATGCGTTCTAATTCAGCTGCCATTTCCTGTTGCAGTTCATGGGCTTTCTGCGCAGCCACCTCGGCAAAGTCTTCACCTTGCGAAGCATAGATAATACCGCGCGACGAGTTGACCAGCAGGCCACAATCAGCAGTCATGCCATACTTGCATACGTCCTGCAGACTGCCACCTTGGGCACCCACTCCAGGAACCAGCAGGAAGTGAGTGGGAGCACACTTGCGGATGTCCTTGAACATCTCTCCTTGAGTGGCACCTACCACATACATCATATTGGTATCGTCGCCCCACTCCTGGCTCTTCTTCAGCACCTTCTCAAAGAGTCTTTCGCCGTCTTTGTCCTCAGTCATCTGGAAGTCCAAAGAGCCCTTGTTGGATGTAAGAGCCAAGAGGATTACCCACTTGTCCTCATATCCCAAGAAGGGCTTCACGCTGTCCTCACCCATATAAGGGGCGACAGTCAGGGCATCGAGGTTGTACTCCTCAAAGAATGTACGGGCATACATAGCCGATGTATTGCCGATATCCCCTCGCTTGGCATCGGCGATGACGAAGTGATGGGGATAATGCTTGTTCAGATAGTCAATGGTCTTTTCAAAGGCCATGATTCCCTTCACGCCGAAGGCTTCATAGAAAGCCAGATTGGGCTTATAGGCCACACAGTAGTCTGCCGTGGCATCAATGATGGCCTTGTTGAAGGCGAAGATAGGGTCTTCCTCGTTCAGCAGATGGGTAGGAACTTTCTTCAGGTCGGTATCCAGTCCTACGCAGAGGAACGACTTCTTGTCAAATATCTCTTTTACCAGTTCTTGTCTGTTCATAACGTCAATGCTATTTGTTTTAGAGTTCACTTTCCTTCAGACGCTCAGCGTTTTCGGCCACGGTGAGAGCGTCTATCATATCCTGGATGTTACCGTTGAGGAAGCCCTGCAGATCATGGGTGGTATAACCGATGCGATGGTCGGTCACGCGGCCCTGGGGGAAGTTGTAGGTACGTATCTTGGCACTACGGTCACCGGTAGATACCAGCGACTTGCGACGGTTGGCGATATCGTCCACATACTTCTGGTGCTCCTTGTCATAGATAAACGTACGCAGACGCGCCAGCGCACGCTCCTTGTTCTTGGGCTGGTCGCGGGTCTCGGTACATTCTATCAGGATTTCCTCGGTCTCGCCGGTGTTGGGGTTCTTCCACATATAGCGCAGACGAACACCCGACTCCACCTTGTTCACATTCTGACCTCCGGCGCCACTCGAACGGAAGGTATCCCATTTGATTTCACCCTCGTTGATGGTCACTTCAAACTTGTCGGCCTCGGGCAGCACTGCCACGGTGGCGGCGCTGGTGTGCATACGGCCCTGAGTCTCGGTGGCAGGCACACGCTGCACACGGTGCACACCCGACTCATACTTCAATGTGCCATAGACATCCACACCACTCACGGCGAAGTCTATCTCCTTGAAACCACCCACGGCACCTTCCGACGCACTGGTCACGGAGAGTGTGAAACCCTTGGAGTCGCAGTACTTCTTGTACATCTGGAACAGGTCACCGGCGAAGAGGGCAGCCTCGTCACCACCGGTTCCGGCGCGTATCTCCATCTGCACGTTCTTGGCATCTTCAGGGTCTTTGGGCACGAGGGCAATCTTGATTTCTTCTTCCAGCTTGGGCTGGAGAGCCTCGTTCTCTGCCAACTCTTCGCGCGCCATCTCCTTCATGTCGGGGTCGCTCTCGTTGGCCAGTATGTCCTTGGCCTCCTTGATAGAGTTGATGCAGTCGATATATCTCTTGCGGGCATCCATGATGCCGCCCAGGTCCTTATATTCACGGGTCAACTTGACATATCTCTCCTGGTCGGCAATGACATTAGGGTCGGTAATCAAGGTTGAAACCTCCTCGTATCGGCTTTCCAGTCCGTCGAGTTTAGATAATATGTTGTTGTTTTCTGCCATATATTAATAATTGAATGTTCCGTATTCAGAATGGATGGTAAGGCTCTTCTCGCCCTCTTCGATATGGCCCACTACCTGGGCATCGATGTTGAAACTCTTGCTGATGGAGATGATCTTCTCGGCTGTTTCGGGAGCGACGTAGATTTCCATGCGGTGACCCATGTTGAACACCTGATACATCTCTCTCCAGTCTGTTCCCGAGCAGTCGTGGATGGCCTTGAAGAGAGGGGGTACTGCAAACATATTGTCCTTGACCACCTTGCAGTTGTCGTTGACGAAGTGCAGCACCTTGGTCTGCGCGCCACCGGTACAGTGTACCATACCGTGAATTTCGCTTCTACATTCGTCGAGCATCTTCTTGATGACGGGAGCATAGGTACGCGTGGGCGACAGCACCAGTCTGCCGGCATTGACGGGCGCACCTTCCACCTCGTCGGTGAGAGCATACTTGCCGCTATAAACCAGTTCGTCGGGCACTGCATGATCAAAGCTCTCGGGATATTTCTCAGCCAGATACTTGGCAAAGACATCATGGCGTGCGCTGGTCAGACCGTTGCTGCCCATACCGCCATTGTAATGCTTCTCATAGGTAGCCTGACCGGTAGAGCTCAGACCCACAATGACATCACCGGGACGGATGTTGGCATTGTCTATCACGTCCGAGCGCTTCATGCGGCAGGTCACTGTCGAGTCTACGATGATCGTACGCACCAGGTCGCCCACATCGGCGGTCTCACCACCAGTGGGATAGATGCCAATACCCATCCCGCGCATCTCAGCCAGCAGCTCGTCGGTACCGTTGATGATGGCAGAGATTACCTCGCCAGGCACCAGCATCTTGTTACGGCCGATGGTGCTCGACACCAGGATGTTGTCGACAGCACCCACACACAGCAGGTCGTCAGTGTTCATCACGATGGCATCCTGGGCTATGCCCTTCCACACATCGATATCGCCGGTCTCCTTCCAGTACATGTAGGCCAACGACGATTTGGTTCCGGCGCCGTCGGCGTGCATGATGTTGCAGTAATCGGGGTCACCGCCCAGGATATCGGGGATAATCTTGCAGAAGGCCTGTGGGAATATGCCTTTGTCTATATTCTTGATGGCATTGTGCACATCTTCTTTGGCGGCACTTACGCCACGCATCATATATCTGTTGTCTGTCATTGTTTGTCGTGTTGATTGTGTTGTTTGCTCTGGCAGCCCTGTCGGCCCGCCTATACCTTATTATATATATTATAGTTGTTCTTTGCCGTTCCAGAACTCCCATGACGAGAATGCCTGCAGGAGCAGCATCTCCAGTCCGTTGGCGATGGTGGCACCATGAGCCTTGCCCCGCTTCAGGAAGAGAGTCTCGTCGGGATTGTAGATGAGGTCGTAGAGCAGCGTGTGCATGTCCATGGCATGATAGGGAATGTTGGGACATTCGTCAGCGTGCGGATACATGCCGATGGGAGTACAGTTGACGATCACGTTATACTCCTTCACCACCTGGGGAGTCACATCTTCATAGCGTATGGCACCCTCTTTCTTGCTTCGACTCACAAAGAGAGTCTCCAGACCCAGCGACTTCAGCCCGAAGTTGATGGCTTTCGACGCGCCGCCGGTACCCAGTATCAGCGCCTTCTTGTGGCAGGGCTCCAGCATGGGCTCTATACTCTTGGTGAAACCTATCACGTCGCTGTTGAAACCCTTGAGGAGGGTCTTGCGGTCCTTGTGGGTGACGCGGATAACGTTGACGGCACCTATGGCATTGGCCTCCGGACTAATGGCATCCAGATATTTGATTACCTGCTCTTTGTAGGGTATGGTCACATTGAGCCCCTTCAGCTCCGGATTGGAGTCGAGAATCTCGGGCAGCGTAGAGATGTCGGGGATTTCATAATTCTCGTACACGGCATCGATGCCCTCGTTCTGGAATTTCTCATTGAAATACCCTATGGAGAACGAGTGTCCTAAGGGATAACCTATTAATCCATATTTGTCCATAACTGTAATATGTTATTTGGTTGCAAGATACAGGGTGCAGATGCCACAGGTGAGGCGCCGGAACGAGGTTTCCTCGAAGCCGGCGTTCTTGAGTATCTCCGTCATCTGCTCTCCCTGAGGAAAAGCCTCGATGGTCTGCGTCAGATAACGGTATGCCTTGACATCATGGCTGATCAGATTGCCATAGAGCGGCAGGATGGTGTGAGAATAGAGGCCAAAGAGCTGCTTCATCGGGAAGCGCTGCGGCGTGGTCAGTTCGACGATAGCGAGGCGACCGCCCTTCTTCAGCACACGGCACATCTCGACCAAGCCTTTGTCGAGGCTCTGGAAGTTGCGGATGCCAAACGAGGCAGTGACAGCATCAAAGGTTTCGTCGGCGAAAGACATGTTCATACAGTCTTCGTGGACAAAGGAGATGACCTCTCCCAGTCCCTCTCGCGCAGCCTTCTCGCGCCCTATCTCCATCATGCCTTCAGAGAAGTCGGCGCCAGTCACCTGCTGGGGCGCCAGGCTCTTGGCGGCAAGGATGGCCAGATCGCCGGTGCCCGTAGCCACATCCAGAATGTGCTGGGGGCGCCAGGGCTTCAGACTGTCTATGAGAGCCTTGCGCCAGCGGCGGTCGATGCCCCACGACATCAGCAGATTGAGCTTGTCGTAGGTGGGCGAGATGGTGTCAAACATGCTCTTCACCATCTTGCCTTTCTCTGCCTTGCCTGTGTAGGGCTTAATCTTCTCCTGTGCGTACATAGTTCTACTTGCGGGTAGCCAGATATGCAGCCACGTTCTTCTCGATACGGGCAGCGATGTCGCCATCTTCGGCGGTCTTGTCAAACTTCTCGCCGGTAATCTGCTCGTAGAGCTCGATGTAGCGGTCGCTGATGGTCTCAGCATACTCATCGGTAATCTCGGGCATGGTCTGTCCGGGCTCGTTCATGAAGTTGTGCTCAATCAGCCACTGGCGTACAAACTCCTTGGACAGCTGGCGCTGGGGCTCACCCTTGGCGAAGCGCTCCTCGTAGCCATCGGCATAGAAGTAGCGGCTCGAGTCGGGAGTGTGTATCTCGTCGATGAGATATACCTTGCCGTCGCGCTTGCCAAACTCATACTTGGTGTCTACCAGTATCAGTCCGTGCTTGGCGGCAATTTCCTGTCCGCGGGCAAAGAGCTTGCGGGTATAGTCTTCCATCACGGCGTAGTCCTCGGCAGAGACGATACCCTGACGGATAATCTCTTCTTTGGAGATGTTGAGGTCGTGACCCTCATCGGCCTTGGTGGTAGGAGTGATGATGGGCTCGAGGAAACGCTCGTTCTCGCGCATGCCTTCGGGCAGCTTCACACCACATATCTCGCGGCAGCCGTTCTTATAGTCGCGCCATGCCGAACCGGTAAGTATACCGCGGATAATCATTTCTACACGAAATCCCTCGCACTTCAGACCTACGGTAACCATGGGGTCAGGGGTAGCGAGCTTCCAGTTGGGACAGATGTCTTGGGTCTGGTCCAGGAACTTGGCAGCTATCTGGTTCAACACTTGTCCCTTGAAGGGTATGCCCTTGGGCAGAATTACATCAAAGGCAGAGATACGGTCGGTAGCCACCATTACCATCAGGTCGTCATTGATGTCATACACATCCCTTACCTTGCCATGATACACACTTTGTTGTCCTTCAAACTTGAAATCTGTTTTCGTTAGAGCTTTCATTATTTATTGAGTTTAGTCCTTGAATTCCAATTCCTTTTCGCCGTGTCGTGCCTTGTCGTAGGCTTCGTAGGCATTGACGATGCGTGTCACCAGCTTGTGGCGCACGATGTCCTTCTTGTTGAATTCTACCACCGAGATGCCTTCGATACCGCTGAGCAGCTGCAGAGCTTCCTTCAGCCCGCTCTTCTGCTCGTGGGGCAGGTCTATCTGGGTCATGTCGCCGGTGATGATCATCTTGGTATTCCATCCCATACGGGTGAGAAACATGCGTATCTGCGCCGGCGTAGTATTCTGAGCCTCGTCAAGTATTACCACCGCGTCGCTCAGCGTGCGACCGCGCATGAAGGCCAGGGGAGCTATCTGGATAATGTGCTTGTCCATCATATCCTGCAGCTTGGCTGCCGGTATCATGTCTTCCAGAGCGTCGTAGAGCGGCTGCAGATAGGGGTCTATCTTATCCTTCATGTCGCCGGGCAGAAAACCCAACTTCTCGCCAGCCTCGACGGCCGGACGCGACAGGATAATCTTCTTGGCGTTCTTCTCCTTCATAGCCTTCACGGCGAGGGCTATACTGAGATAGGTTTTTCCGGTTCCGGCAGGTCCCACGGCGAATATCATGTCGTTCTTGTTGAACGAGTCTATCAGAAGCTGCTGGTTTTCAGAGCGCCCCTTGATAGGTCGGCCTGAGAGCGAATAGACCACAACATCCTTCACGGCATCGGCCTTGGTCGCCTCGCCCTTGATGATGTCGAGTATGTCCTCATCGTTCAGACTGTTATATTTCAGAACATGTTTTCTTATGGTTTCAATATCTTCTTCGGCTTTGGCCATTTCTTCCTCATCGCCGAGAAGACGCATCACATTATCGCGAGCCACTATGCGCAGTTTAGGGAACAGCGACTTTATCATTTGCAGGTGGCTGTTGTTTACCCCATAGAATATGAGTGAGTCGATATCTTCTAATATAATATGTTTCTCTATCAATTGATACCCATTTAAATTTAGGTGCAAATTTACAAAAATCTTGTGATACTTGACCATAAAGTGTTGATTTTTTACTAACTTTGCGCACAAATACATAGATTTGATGAACATAAGTAGAAAAAGATATATACAAGGTTTTTGCATCGCAGTGGTGGTGCTCGGCATGGTGAGATGTATCTTCCCCTCGGTGGCAGGCGATATGCCCCGCTCCGCTCAGACACAGACTCCCGTAGCGACGACAGCCGACAGCACACTGGCCGCAGACACCGCAGCGCTGCTCAAAGGCACACTGAAGGCCACCCCCATCAGCCAGCGCACACGCTTTTTCAACGCCGACGGAACCCCAGCGCGCAACCGCATATTCAGCGTGCCCAATTTCGGCAATACCTTTCCCGACCAGAACGATGTACAGATGCTCTCAGCCCGGAAACATGGCGTGTCGCCCGTGGCAGACGAGCACGAAGCAGAACGCCGCAAGAGCGAACTGGTATATATCGGCGCCAACCCCTACTTCTATACCGACCGGCTACACAACAGCATCCCCTATCTCGTGCCCCGCGCCTCCGTACTCTTGCAGGACATAGGCCGCGCCTTCTTCGACAGCCTTCAGACCAAGGGAGTGCCACTCCACAAGATTATCGTGACCAGCGTGCTGCGTAGCAAGAAGGATGTGACCCATCTGCGCAGACGAAATTCCAACGCCACACAGAACAGCTGCCACATGTATGGCACCACCTTTGACATCGCCTACAACCGCTACAAGACAGTAGAAGCCCCAGGCGAGCGCCGCCGCGTGGTGCGCAACGACACGCTGAAATGGATATTGAGCGAAGTGCTGCGCGACATGAGGCAGAACGACCGCTGCTGGATAAAATACGAAGTCCACCAAGGCTGTTTCCACATCACGGCGAAGTAACCACCACCCCACTCGCTATATTCAACTCTATATTGACAGGATTGGAAATCTGCAGAGATTGAAGAGAGCCCACATCTCTTTTGTACAGAAACAATTCGAGCGTTATAAGTTGTGTCTTAAATACTTATAACGCTCGAATCCATTTTGTGCAGATTATCATATCACGACTCCCATACCGCGCAGCACCGCGTTCAAATCACAATAATTGGCGCCAACCGCTTCACAGGCATCTGGAATCAAGACACGGGCTTTGCTGTTTGGGTTTGATTTCTCATACGTTACCAGTGTCATATTCTTCGCAGCAGCAGTAGCTACCAAATAGGCATCGGCAACAGTAGCAAACACATTTCTGGCGGTCTGAGTGAATGACTTTGTACCAGCCCATGTCTGGACCTCTCCATACATACGCATGACGTCGCCATCAAGCCCGACAAAGCACGTCTTTGGCGCAGAGTGTTTCAGCCACTCTGTCAGCTCGTCATTACCCCGCTCTATTTCCTCCTTAACCTTGGTACTGATAAACAACTCGCCGCTATTTACCATATCGGTCATTCGCTGCCAGAACGTAGGCCATAGATTCATAGGCATCTCATTCTTCGAACGTATAAATATATTACTGTCTATCAGATATGCCATGACCTTATATATTATTATTCATAAAATGTTCAAATGTTCCTCCGTGCAATCCCGTCAATCTAAAAGCATCAGTATAGCTCAACACACGACTGTTTACAGCGTTTCTCACATGGATAGCAAAAGCCCTTCCCACACGTTTTACGCTGGTCAAATAGAAACTTCCGCCACTACCAGATGTTTTCTTGTTAATGGGACGATTGGAGTATTCATGCCAGAACTGGTTATAGTCCTCATCGCTGAGCAGATTCAGGTCATGCCCTCTTCGTGCAATGACGAGTTCGCTTACTTTGAAGCGTCTTGACATCCATTTGATCTCACCATTCCACAATTCTCGCAACACGTTCTCGGGCACCAGGAATTCGGCAGCAACCATATCACAATATTTCTCGACATGGTTTTGCATGGCAATACTTTCTCCAGCGTGGCCAGCACTAATACCAAGCATGATATGGGCTGTCTCATGTATCAATGTGAACATCTGGGCCGACTTGCTGTCTGCACTATTTACAAAAATATATGGGGCTGTATCATTGACAAGAGCGAAACCTCTGCACTCTTCAACTTTAAGGACTCTATGAGTATTGTTGCCAACAACGCCATTGAATGCGACGAAGATACCTATTTCTTCAAGGTGTTCCGTCAACACATTTACTGCCGTTTCAACATTGGCAAGGCTGAATGCCCATTCGCACTCAAGGTCCAAAGCGGTACGCAGCTTACGGACTGCCTCGGCAAAAGGAGTAGCGGGCGTAATGGTTCCAACTATCTGACAAGTATCCATCACATTGTCTTGCAAATACTCCTCCAGCCAGTCCTGGCGACTCTGAATGTTCATAACCGTATCATAGACATTCAAATCGAAATTATTGTCTATACCAGCGCTGCCACGGAACATCGGGAATGGAACGGTCTCTACTGGTTTTTGCTGCAAGAACAGGAAACCCATAGGCACAAAGAACTTGGCAGCAAACTTCTCAAGCTGGCGAAGTGTTGGCAATTGTTCTCCGGACAGCCACGACTCCAACATAGGGAAAGCCGCAACAGCTTCCGCTTCATTGTAGCCTGCGCGGACAAACGCCCATCTGAACGTTTCCGCCTTGATATTATCCAATCTTACGACTGCCATACAATAATCATGATTTCCAATAGAGACAACACAATTGCCTTAATATGCAAAATTACGCTTTTTCTTCTACTCTTCCAATCTTTTTCACAAGAAAAATAATAGATTGCACTATTTTGTTGCTCAGACAACATATGACGCCATTACACCAAACTTGATTTCAAACTCAGAAACGAGCATTTCTAAGCACGAAATCACCAATTCCGACCACGCAATCACCAAATCAAGCAGCCAAACCAGTCCAAAGTCCATCTCCCACCATTTTATCCTAAAGACAATCACAAGTTTTCTATTCACGTTAACAGACAGCTCCACTTTACGTACCCAAAGGAAATTCTAAACCGAAGGTCACTGCGCATAGCGGAAATCTAATGGAGTTGCGTTTTCCCAGTCCTACCGTTTTCCCAGTCCTACCGTTTTCCCAGCCCAGAGTTTAGGCCATTGCGAATCTCCATCCTTACTATGAGTAGAGATTATATGAGCCAATACGCCCTCGAAGGCAACTCTGTAGGAGTTGCGATTTCCCAGCCCAGGGTTGAGTTGAAGCCATTGCTAACCTCCATCCTTCCTATGAGTAGAGATTATACGAGTTGGTACGCACCCAGAGGAAACTCTGTAGGAGTTGCGATTTCCCAGCCCAGGGTTGAGGTGCGCAGCGCCTCTACCCTGGGTATCACCCCCACCCTCTTAGCAACTCTACAGGAGTTGCGATTAGCCGAAGGCGTTACCATCAACCTTCCAAAACAGAGGCTATATTACTCATATAAAATTCGTATAATGTCACTATCAACCCACTCATTCCCTGACAAACGCAGAAGGCGGATGTCCAAGACTCATCATCTTGTACATCCGCCTTCTGCATAGTATCGCTGCAGCATTTCGCCTAACCGCATATTCCCTATACGGACTGCAACAACGACACATCTACCTCAAACAAAGGACCAAAACCACGTGGGCATCATCTGCCTACGCCATCTCCTCCATCACCCGTCTAATATCCTCCACGGGCACATTCAGCACGCGGGCGATATAATCAGGCGACACATCCACAGCACCTTGCTGGCTCTCCATGCCGACAAGATATTCTACGTTCTTTTTCAGGTCGCCGAGGCTGTTGGAGAAAGCCGTTTTGTCCTTCACCCCACTCCACACCTCACTACCATCGACGCCATATCCACCGTCTTTGGCTTCAAAGATGACCGATGGTTCAAGCACCTCCACCGTATGCCAAGCGCCCTTCGGCACCACACATCCATACTTACCGGCCTGAGGGTCAAGGCTGATGCGCTCTACCTCGCGCCCACCATCATCATAGATAACCTCCACCAACTTGCCATACAACACCACCACCGTTTCCGTACTCTGCGGATGGCGATGAATAGGTACATCGGTGCCTGGCAGCAAGGCACAAAGCATCCGCTGACTATTGTCAGCCTGTGAGGTACGCAAGTCATGGCTATGGCGCAGACGCGGACTGGCCTTGGCCATGTCGACGAGATGGCTCAACAAGTCTTTGTCTATCTCCATGTTCTTCAATCGTTGGGCAATCTGTTCGCTCGCCGCGGAATCAGAAGAAACCTGCAGAAAGCGAAGATGGCCCCAACCAACTTTTTCATTATTCTTCAAAAGGGCGACGAAAGCATCGCCGCCCACCTTATTATAATACACACCTTAGCCAACGATAGCCTCCTTGATACACTCCACGATGTAACGCACATCATCGTCGGTGACATAAGGGCCAGCGGGCAAGCAGAATCCCACCTTGAAGAGTTCCTCCTCCACACCATTTGTATATACAGGCGCATCGGCATAGACAGGCTGCTTGTGCATAGGCTTCCATACAGGACGACACTCCACCTTCTTGGCGAGCATGAATACACGCAGCGCCTCTACATTCTCATTGGGCTGGCAGTCGGTCACAGCCGAATCGACAGCATGGATAACACCGGCAGCGCCACCTACGGCAGTCTTAATAACTTCCTTATAGGCATTCTCCTGACCTTGAATCTTCACATCTGCATCCAATGTTGCAGCACAAAGCCAGAAGTTTGCGTCATAGCGTGGGTCTGTTGGCTGCTTGTGGATATGTACGCCCCTTACATCCTTGAGCAGTTCCTCATAGAGCGACTGTACATGCTTGTGGTGAGCTATATGGTCATTGACCACCGTCATCTGCCCACGACCGATACCAGCACACACGTTAGACATACGATAGTTGTAACCGATGGCGGTGTGCTGGTAATAGGGGTAAGCGTCACGGGCCTGCGTGGCATACCACATCACCTCGTTGGCATCGTCCGCATTGCGACAGATAAGCGCGCCCCCACCCGAAGTGGTAATCATCTTGTTGCCATTGAATGACAGGACACCATACTTGCCAAACGTACCAAGCACCTGACCATCGAAACGAGAGCCCATACCCTCGGCAGCATCCTCTACCACGGGGATTCCATACTTGTCGGCAATAGCCATAATCTCATCGATGCGATAAGGCATACCATAGAGAGCCACCGGCACGATGGCCTTAGGCTGCTTACCCGTCTTCGCCTTGCGGTCCAGAATGGCCTTCTCGAGCAACGCTGGGTCCATATTCCAGGTCTCGTCTTCCGAACCTACAAACACAGGCTTGGCACCAAGATAAGTAATAGGATGGCTCGAAGCGCAAAATGTAAAGCTCTGCACCAGCACCTCATCGCCAGCCTTCACGCCACAGCCTATCAGCGCCAGGTGTACCGCGGCCGTACCAGCCGAGAGGCACACCACCTTGCGGTCAAGAGCCTCAGAGCCATCGCTCTTACTATTGGCAAAAGCCTCCAAGTCTTTCTCAAACGCATTCACGTTCGGACCCATCGGCACCACCCAATTGGTGTCGAAAGCCTCCTTCACATATTTCTGTTCCAAACCAGCCTCACTCATGTGGGCAAGGCATAAGTAAATAGTTTTCCTTTCCATAATAGAAATTAATTAAAGTTTTTCCACTGATTATTATATTGTTGAACATTTCAAACAAAAGATTATCACACTATTAAAGAGTCCTTGCGCTTTGCGTATTGCGCTATTTCATGCATATGCAATAATTCCCTCCAAAACTGTTAATGGAGAGATATTACTATGAGTACAAAGCATTACGATGATATAGATAAGAATCTACGGAAGAATACCAAAGAGGACTATTCTGCAAGAAGATTATAACTGTAGAAAAATAATGCCAGGAAGCAATGCGGACGCATCAGAACGCAAGAAAAAAATAGTAAAAGACTGACATTTGTAAGAGCTTATAGAGCAAATAACCTATTAGTAAAACGTCTGTCTATGAAACTCTACATGAAAAATACCACTTATATATCACTAACAATATAAGGTGACAGATGGATATGATAAACACGCTAATGATTATCCTTGGCATTGACGCCATACTCCTGACGCAGTTCAGCCAGATCATCCATTACAAACGTTTTAGAATACTCCGGTAGTCGATGATGACGTTTGTCCTCGTAATTTAGTTCATTAGGAAAACCGAAACCTACACGATAGTAAGCATCAAAAATCTCACCCATTTCGGGAGTAGTAATAACGTTAGAGTCTACATCAGCATACCTCTTGAACTGGTCTCTATCACAAAGATAAAAGCCAGCAAGTTCCAATTCATCAAAACATTTTACATGTTCCTGATAACGCTCTCTATAATCAAGATATTCGACAAAACGATATGGAGCAACTCCTTTCCACAACCGTTTCATCAGAATTAAGAATGTTTCCAAATCATCGATACCTATTGACAATGGGTAAAGGTCGTCAGGTTCCTTGTTGAGCAACTTAGACAGATCAGTTTGAATAGGTCCATAGTTGTAATCTGTCACCACTACAGACCACACATCACCTATCTCATGGGGTGCGACATGATACAACAATTTGCCAATGTGCTTTGCATCATATAGATCAACAGCATTGCCACTACAGAGAGCATCTTCTATACGTTTACATTGGTCATAGCCGTATTGGACTGCCTTGGCAAAGTCTGTTTTTATGCGCTCATAGCCCCGCTCTGCATCCCTGAAGGGGGCACGGAAACCACAATTTTTGCATTCCACAACAATCCAGGTGGTGCCAAACTTGATCAACAAATCATTCTCGCATACTCTATCAATCGTATAACTCGAATAAAAACGCGTTTTGCTCGGAAAGAATCGCTGGAAGACGTCCAACACTTTGGTCTCAAATACCTCGCCTTTCCTTTCATTATATTTGGTGACAATCCTTTGCAGTTCTGCCGATAGCCGATAATACAATGCTTCTATCAGAAATTTAGTGATGGGGCAAATATATCTATCACCCACCTTGAACAGCGGCATTTCTTCCGAGAGACGCTTGTCTGCATAATATACCGTCCCTGCATCTATCGCACGCTGTGGGTCATAAAGAAGAAAATTGATTATATTTAGCAGACTGCCTCGGTCAATGTCTACATTCTCCACTTCATCCTGGCCGTGGATACATATCTCTCCCGGATTAATCAAAAGGAAATCAAACGCACCTTTCAATTCTGGCTGATTTGCCCAATCACTTGGATCGATTCCTTTATCAATATATCCAGATGCAAGTTTAGTCCATTCTTCAGGATACTGACTGTAATAGTGATACTTACTGCCTTTATATATCGTCTCGGTATATTTCCTGTTGTTCAGGTCACGAACATGCAACACAAACTTTACGGCATCATCAACACCAAATCCAAATTGATTTTGTATCACATCGTCATAAGGTTTGCAGCTACGCATCAACCTATCAAGCGTCTGTTCCTCATAGCACAACTTGCCATTGCTGAAATAGAAAAGGAACGAAGACAGTTGGACTTCGAGTTTCTCGTCTCGCTCATCATGAAATACGTCTCCGCCATTCGGAAGCCCTACTGCCTTGAAATAAGCCATTTCCATCTCATCCAGCAACTGCGAGATTACATCCCATTTGGCATCGGTTATATCCTCTATCCCATCTCTGTCCGCAATAGAATAATAGACATCTATCAGATAGAGCGCCTGTTTCATGGGCGACTCCACATTTATATATAGTTCGGAAGACTTTCGGCAATCAAGTTCCACAATCAATCTCATCGCATGCGTAAGCAGAGAGAGTTCATTTATTGTGACCAATTCGCGCTTCAGGTCATCAATAATCTCTTCTTGCGAACGATTGTTCTTTCGCAACCTCTCCATCTTCTTCAGAGCTCTTTCAAAGTCAAAGCTATTTGTGCGCATAGATATATGAGATTAATATATAATACCTCTTGTCGCCATCGTATTACCACAAAATCAAGAGGAGCTAATTCCCAACAAATTTACGATTATTCCAACTACCCACAAAGCTTTCATTCACATTTCTTTTTGTGAACATCAAATATTTGCAATGGACAAGCATATTGGACATAGCTGACAATTCATTTTCTTAGACGCCAGCGTCGTTGCAGTTATGCGGCAAAAGGATTATGGTAAGAAAGCATTCACACTTCCTCCCCAGCAAACTTCACCTTAAACCCGAGCACAGTGGCAAATATCATTTCTATGTCCTTCCAGAACGAGTAGTGACGGTAATAGTAACAGTTTAGGCGTACTTTATCAGGATAGATTACGTTATCGTTATACTCCGTAGCAATCTCCTGCATCGGGCGTTTGTCACCTTCTGCCTGACACTTAGCCACGTATTCCGAAATCATCTCATCCTCCAACCGATACTTCAGAGTAGCTGGCCCTGTAATGCCTGGACGCAACTTCAACACATCTCGGTCGTCACCTTGCAATTTGTCTGCATATCCAGGCACATCAGGACGCGGACCCACAAAACTCATGTTACCTATAAGCACATCCCAAAGCTCCGGCAACTCATCAATCTTATAATGACGCAGTTTAGCCCCAAACGGAGTAATTCTGCTATCGCCAGCTACTGAAACTGACGAGCCACTATGCTTCACCGTCATCGAGCGGAACTTATGACAGGTAAACAACTTGCCATCCTTGCCAACACGCTTCTGACAAAAGAAAGCCGGACCACCCGGCATCTTCTTATGGATTAAAAACGCTACTATAGGGAATATCCACCAAATTAACAGCAACCCACACAGGGATGCAACAATATCAAATAGTCTTTTGAATATCATAATCAATTAATCTAAATCCTTATCAAACAAATATCCCCACACCCGTCTTCCACAAAACATCAAAAAGTTAGTATCAGCAAACATTCGGTATTTCCAACTATTACGGAACATATTCATCACCAAGTTTATCCTCACTTGTATTTTTGAACGTTTGCCATTATTACAAACCTTTCTATAAAGTGTATCATCTAATAAACGTCTGTCAGCCTCATCATCCTTAGGACAGTCAAAAGGAACCGTCACCCCACATACCTTATTAGCCAATCTACTCATAGTATATCCAAACGACAGCATACCATATTCCTTGCACACACGCTTCCACTCATCCCAATCCACCGTGTCTGCATGAGCTTTCAGCACCATTGCCCAATCACAAATATGTCGCAGTATAATTCCTTCATTCAAGAAGTGTTCTTGGGCATGAGCCAAAACATAAACAGCATCAAAAAAAGGGGAAGTTGCTTTCAGTCGAGAATCACCAATGTACTCATTATTACCATCCTCAATCCAAGAGCGCAATTCATGTTCAAACCTCTTAGCCTTACTACTACCTTTTACAGGCAACAAATACTGATGATTTTCAACAGTTAATCCCTCAAGTAAAATCTTTGAATGTTTATAATAGCTGCAATCTACGGTTAGTCCATTCTCCTTTGCAATCTTATTACCATCTTCATACTTATCTCTCAAATAGCAATCCATATCCGCACAAGGTCTATGCTCAGGTCTTGGATACAACCTACTCAACGAAAAGCCTTTCAACACATACGTATTTATCTTATGCCGGTCATACAACTCCCCTAAAGCTTTTGCTGCATTCCTTTGTGTATGATACACTTGTTCTTGAAGAACAACTGAAGCTATCCATTGCATTTTCAATTGCCTATGGATTGTTGCCAAACTACTATTATTCATATCAAGTAGTTGTAGTCCATCTAAACAAAATGCTGACACCCCTTGTTCACTTGCTTTTTTCCAAAGAAATTCCCAATCTACAAACAAAGAAATATTGCGATATTCTTTTTCTTCTAATCCTAAAGAGATAAGATTAAAAAGGATAATTTCAGTATTTTCCATTATCTACAATAGTTGCGCTAATTACAATTACAGTAAGAACATTACAATCCATATAATATTTCCAATATTCTACAAGTCAATTATATAATGAGTCGTATGTATATTATCGCAACTAAAAAAAGTATTTCTCATCTGACAAATCATCATACTTATAATCTCCAAGAGCCCACTTGCTGGCATGTTGCTCATAACGAATACGCTCTGGGGAAGGAGCTTTCATATAATCTCCAAATCGGTCTGTAAGGAAATCTTCCAACCCACCTGCCACATTTAGTTCAATAGTCTCAAACGGGACACGCTTCACTGTTGCAAAATGTTCATGCTTATAGGTTCCATTCTTCAATAAAGCTTTACCGAGATAGTTACAATAGTAATCTGTTTTCTGGTTACGGAAAGCATATACTTGATTAAGAGCGAAATTCAAAAGAAATCGCTTAGGCAACAGTTTCATACACTTCAGCATATAATATACTACACCACCTCTACGTTTATACTCCTTATTTGCAAGACCCTTTACAATTACATATTTTGCCCAAATGTACTGCCAGTAGCGCAGAATCTTATTGTTAGGACATGTATGCAAGATAAAAATATCCACATATACACCTTGATGCACGTGCCAATCTTTTATTATATCCTCTTCAAAATAGGAATTGTTCAAACGTACTTTAGCCGTAATAACCTTGCCTTCTGACGCACCCAACTCTTGAAGATAGTATTTTTCTTTATCACCGTCCTTATTAAAGGCATCACGAAATTGTTCATATTCATCAGGAGTCATAAACACATCAAGATCATCATCCCATGGGATAAAACCACCATGACGCTTAGCGCCAAGAGCAGATCCACCCATAAGGCGATAAGTTATATTATGTTTCTGACAAAACTTATCTATATCATATGCAATGTTAAGAATAACATTTTGCAGTTCTTTCAATCCCCATTCGTTAGGGGTTTCCTTTCGCATCAAATCATTCATACTTCATTCGATTTTCCATTAGTTTTCTTATAATCTTACGAATAGGTGTTGGTATATTATAATATATATCAAAAACCCATTTGCGTTTTGAAGTCAAATACTTAGCAACCACCGCATCATAGCCTTCATTTATCCATTCAGCAAAAAATGCATCTCTATTTTTAGGCTTTAAGGTGGCACTTTCCAAACAACCATTATTATTGACTGCAAAATCTATTGGCAGAGCGTTTACACCATCCAGCTTATGTTTTATTATTTCAAAATATCCCTTACCTTTAGTAGTGTTCAAAAGCAGACAAGATACTCCTCTTTTACTATCCAATCCAACATTTGCCTTCTCTATACCCCAGAAGTCAGCCAACGTAATGTCCGAACATCTATCAGGTTTTGCCCATTGGCATTGGTAACACGAAGGTCGCAAGGTTATATGTTTTTGAAATCCGAAATAATAAGGATCTTGATAATGCATTCTTAAAATAGTTTTCTCTTTACCATTTTTTTCATACTCTAACTTGAGAGTGTGCGGATGTTGAACTTTGCTACCTTTATAGCGAAATTCAACACTTCGTACATTACCAAATGTTCTGTTATTCCATCTTATATTATCGTCAAACAATCTTTGGTTAGGAACACCATGACATACAAAATCCACCATGAGTAGTTTTTCCCTAAGATTGTCTCCAACATAATTTTGCAATGCTTGACACTGACACGGTGTTCCAACAAACAACACCAGAGAACCAGCCAACAAATCCTTCTTCACATTGCTGTAGATTCCAGAACAATCACTTTGAAGATATTTTGACTTACATAAAGGACGCAAGTCTTCAATTTCTACAATCCTCCTATGCTCAAGTTTCAATCTTTCATTAAAAGCAGCACCATACACTACACCTCCATCATTGATAACACAAGAAGCAAGTAGCGAAAAAACTCCTCCTGATGACCCAGTATCCCTTTTGCTTTTATCTGAAGCAAATGCAGAGTATGCATAATCTGGCTTTTCATTGACACAAACGTTAAGAGCGGGACATTTTTTAGCACATAAACCACAATCCACACATTTATTTTCATCCACTGTTGGATAGAAAAAGCCTTCAATATCCTCTATAAAAGATATACAATGTTTAGGACACACGTCTCCACACATTTTACATCCTGTACAAGAGGATTTTGGTAATGATGTTATGCTTTTACTTTTTACCATGGAGTTTTTCTCTAAGTATCGTAGAACTTATGCCGTCGGTATGTGTCAAATATTCTATTTTAGCTCCATATTTAGCAAATTCCTCCTCGTATTTATTATATAGTTCTGTACCTTTCCATTCATCACCATGAAACATAACATCAAAATGACGTTTTTTCAAGAATTCCAATTTGTCCATTGATGTTTGTGGTACAACTTCATCCACATACCTTATAGCCTGTACAATAGCAGCGCGTTCCTCGTAAGGAATAATTGGAGTTTTGTTCTTATATGATTGTACACACTCGTCTGTGCTCACGCCTACAATAAGATATTCACACTGTTCTTTGGCACGACGGATAATATTCAGATGTCCAATATGAAACATGTCATACACACCTGTCGTATAACCTATTTTATATTTCTTATCCATAATAATAATGCATTTAATTTCTTGCGAATGTTCTGAACACCCAACCTCTCAACCAATTAGGCATTGCCACCTGTACTACCCAACGTATAAGTACATTATAGGCATACTTGGGCAATGAAATCAGATTGTGGTCAAGCATATACTTCTGCAGACGAGCTTCACTGGCGAAATACTTCTTTCCACCTCTGCGCTGATACATTTCTTCACCTACACGCACATTCACTAAATTCTCTTGAATGTTATAGAATTTGTAGCCACCCAAAGCCAAGCGAATCCACAAATAATAATCTTCTTCGCAATACCAATCCTGATACCCGCCGACTTTCAGAACATCACTCTTCTTAAGCATTACGGTAACAAGATTCATAGGACAGCGCGATTTCAAATATTCCTTAATGTCAGAATCATTTTCTGGAACAATTCGTGTTCCTACAACATTATCAGTGGTATGAATAAACTCATTTATCAATCCACCCACCACGCTAACTTCTGGATGCTTCTCAAAAGCCTTCAACTGTTTCTCAAAACGATTAGGCACAGATAGGTCATCTGCATCCATCACTGCACAAAGTTCATTCCTTGCGGCTTCAAGTCCTGTCTGACGAGCTATGGCATGTCCCATGTTCTTTGGAAGAGGAATAACCTTCATTATACCCGTTTTTTCTGACAAAATTTCTATTGTTTTAAGCATTATATCAGAAACAGGACCATCAATCACAAGAATAATCTCGTCAGGAGGGCACGTCTGATTGCATATACTTAGTACCGCTTCTTTAAAGTCTGTTGGGTTGTCGTTTTTATAAACCGACATACAGACACTATATTTTTTCATTTTCAATTACTTTTATATAGAAGATTACGCTTTATTATAGAGTAAGAATTACCTAATATTTTTTTTGCCATAGATAAAATTTCATTTTTAATTTGATATCCCATTCTAACAAAAGGGCTATTTACAATACTCATTACTTGACCAAGAGTAGTTTTACTTTTTACATCATATCTTCCTATAATAGATAATGATCTTCTTTTCATTATATGTGTTGTAGGAGTAGATGTATAAACATTACTAATTCCTAACTCTTCCAAACTATCGAGTATGAACTCAGAACTATATCCATTAGGCAAAGAAACACTATTTATCTGATACCCTAAAATATTATTTAAAATGTCTATAGATGTCTGCCATTCATATCGTAATTCTTCAAAACTCATCTTAGCGGCATCACAAAAAGCAGGATGCGTATGGCTATGAGCTCCAATAACATGTCCCCTAATAGATAATTCTTTTATTTGACATTCTGTAAGAAAACCTGTTGTACCTATATACTTTGTTGATATAAAGAAGATTCCTTTAAAGCCATATTTCTCCAAAATATTAGAAATTACCGTAGCAAATGAAACTCCCCCATCATCAAAAGTAAAAACTATAGAAGAAGTATCACAACCTCTATCTTTACAATACTTATATATTGTCTTTACATGACTTTCAAAATTATTAGCACATACTTTATACGGTATTGCTCCTACAGTTTGAAATCCTGATTCATTTATGTCACGAATGAATACATCATGATACATTAAAACTATCTGCTTCATTTTTTCAAGCCAAACTTATCGAGAATATAAACAATGTAAACTCTAAATTTCTTAAGAAGAATATCCCTAAAAAGATGCTGCCACATAGTACTCCTTACGAATTTCCAAGGTTCAATGTCATTCTTATCATAGTATTTATATACCATAGCTTCACTTTTATCTTTCTTCCATTGAGAATACGATAGTCTTCTATGTATGATATTCTCAATATCAAAAACTTCATCAATGAACCATTTTTCCTCAGTAACTATTGTTTTGACACATGAGTAATCAAGACCTGCACAATTATAAACATACGCAAGTGGAAGATTTGCACCTGATTGCCAAAAATAATGAGAAGTCCCATCATTTCTAAGGTTAACTTCAAAAAAGTATGCCTTATCTTTTATCATACCATATTCAAAACTGAAAAGACCATGATAATCGATTTTATCTAAAAATTCTATTATTTTATGTTGGGCGATACATGAAGGTATTTTATAAGTCATTAATCCATGAGAAGAACTACCACAATCAGCAAACCTATCTTTTATCATAGCACCTGCTAAGATAGTTTTACCATCCCACATTCTCGCCCCATATACTAAAATATCTTTTTCTTTCTTGATGAAATCTTGAACAATAAATTCAGAATCATGGCGAACAAATTTAAGTGTTCTTTTTAACGAATCTTCATCATTACATACTTTAAACTTAAATTCATTGAAATATCCCGGTTTCTGATGACTAGGCTTAATTAAGCACGGATACTGAATACTACTTATATCTGAATTCCACTGAACGTATTGAGATTTAGGACATAAAATACCAACCTCAATAGCCAAATCAGTCATTGTGTTCTTATCTGTATATTTTTCTTCTAAACCTTGAATTGTCGTTCCTGGAATTATAAATATTTTTTCAAGTTCACTTTTATGTTGGTCTATAAAAACAGCAATACCATCCCCAGAAGTAATGATTATCGGTTTTGCAGTTTCATCAGAATATGTTGACAAAAGAAAAGAGAGACCTTCGCCAAATGTACTTGTTGTCTTATGCTTAGTACAATATATGCTCTTAGAAGCATACCCTTCTTTTCCTTTTATAAGGAAAAAAATGTCAATACCAGCAGATCCTAACTGTCTAAGGAGTCCTAAAGTATTGAAATCATCAGGTCCCCAAATTATGACTTTATTATTAATAATTTTATTCATCACATTATATTTTAGCACCCCATCAATCTCAATATTTTACGACATTGGATTGCAGGAGATTTTTCATTCAATATAAAGTTTTTTGCTTTTTCACCAAAGGTGCTAAGTTCTTCATTACTCTTTTCGCAAACTTCAATCAATTTATCTTTTAACGCTTCTATACTTTCACTTTCAACATAGAAAACATGATTTTCATACTCTGGTGGCATACATCCCAATCTAAACATTATGGTTGGTGTTCCTGATGCCAAGTATTCCATTGTTTTTGAAGGAAAGAAAAATCGTGTAAATTCTAAACTTGGTGGTGTCGGATTTACCATTACTGTTGCTTTTGACTCTAACTTTAAAAGTTCCAACCTATCCATTGGTTCATAATAAACAATCCGTGAATCTATTTTGGACAGTTCGCGAATTTCATCTTCCATATCACCATTACCCCTTATCCAAAGTCTATAGTTAGAATTTTTTATCATTTTAAAAGCTTTTACCAACAAATCCGCACCTCGTCTTCTCTGTACTCCACCTGTATACATAATTGTTTTATAAGGCTCTTTAATAAACTCACCAACATTAGTTGGCTTAAAGATACCCTCCATTAATACCCATTTTTTCTTTTTGGGCAATCGTTCCATCATTGGTTCACTCAACAAAGTATAACTATCAACTTTTTTTAATGAGTAATTTATAATCTTTTGATCAATATATTTCAAAAAACGATGAATTCGACTACCACCTGTTGACATAAATTGGGGAAGATCTGGAACAATAACATTAATATGTTCAATCTTTTTTCTAAGTGTAATAGCTGCTAAAATAAACGGTGTATGAACTTCATATATAAAAACCTTATTTATATCATTTTTTTTCAAAGATTTCTTCAATTCTCTTCTTGTGCGAAGAAATTTAGAAACAAGATTTATTATAGGAAGATTTAACACACCAACATATACACATTTATTATCTCCATAAACATTAAGTTCTTTTCTTCTAAACAATAGCTTCTTTACCTTCGGGAATGGGCTTATACTCCAAGAAGTAATTATCTTAAAAGACTTTAAGTTACTTGAAAAGCCATCAATCAGTGCTTCTTGTAATGTATTCCCGGCAAAATTAACATTTGAACCCATTTTTAGGAGTTCTTTATTCATATACTCTGGTCTTGCAGAGCCAACATATATAAAATTCATCTTAGATAGTATTATAAAAATCCATTATTTTTTTTATTTGCACCTTAGGTGACTTTTTATCCTTTATAAACATAGAGGCTTTTAAACCAAAATCATTTAGCTCTGATTTACTTTTCTCACATATTTCTTTTATTCTATTTGACATACCTTGTACGCTTTCATCTTCAAAATAAAACAAATGATTTTCATACTCAGGTGGCATACATGAAAGGCGACTCATCAATGTTGGAGTACCTGAAGCCAAATACTCAAGTGTTTTTGATGGAAAGAAATAATGTGAAAACTCTTCTGAAGAATGTACTGGATTTATCATTATTGTAGCTCGTTGTTGCAAATTAGTGAGTTCTTTACGAGACATTTTATCAAAATACTTTATTCTAGAATCCTGCTTAGCACATTCTTTAACAAGACATTCACATTCACCATTACCTCTTATCCATAAACGATAGTCAGGATCATCTATCATCATAAAGGCTTTCAACAAATCAGGTATACCATAACGACTTCCTAAATTACCTGTATACATAATAACTTTATGTATATCTTTTTCCACCTTTTCAAGAACTGCTTCATCATTATAAATACCTTCTATCTGAATCCAAGGTTTACCATCAATAGGTATCTTATTCTTCATATCTTTTGCAAGCAAAATAAAGCCATCAATAGCATCGTATTGTGACGCTTTATCAGGATCTTGATAGTGTGTTGTTTTTTTTACTATTGAAGAAAAAATACCTTTTGACGTTGACATATACTCTGGCAAATCTGTTACAATCATACAGAATTTGACTTCAGGGAATAATCCTTTAATTTTTTTTGCAACACCAATATAGTTGAAATTGTAAAGAAGTATTTTTTTCTGGCCATTGTGCTTTCTACACCATTTATACATACAATTGTATACATGATTTTCCAAACTTTTCCTTTTAAAATACATTAAATTAAAATAAGAAACACTGACAAGATGTTTATTTACGTATTCTTTTATAAACGGTGTATTATGGAATTTAGGCCAGGATCCTAACTGTGGTGTATTAAGAATATCTACATCTATACCATTTTGTTTGAATCCAGTCCATATTGCCATACTTAAATTATGGGCAGCAAAGTCAAGTCCTACCTTTGCGTCCTTTACGAAATCTGACAACAAAGCATCAGGATATAGTTTTGAAACAAAAAGAACATTATCTTCCATTATGTATTTAATAATTTAAATATTTGTTTTTTAATAAAATCATTATTATCTTCTACTACCCTTGATGATTCATGAATAATACAACCATTTTGGATATAATTCCCAATAGCCTCAAATACACGTTCCCTTGGAACAATAATTCCATCTTTCCTTGACAAAATAAACTCATGAGAAGAACCAAAATCCGTAGAGACAATTGGTGTACCTAAACACTTAGCCTCATTAAATACCATAGGACATGCTTCTGATTCGGATAAACAAACGTACAAATCGGCATTAGCAAAATATGGATACGGATTAGTCCTAGGTCCAAGATAGAAAACTATATTTGAAAGATTATTTCTTTCTATACCATCTTTTATCTTTTGCATTTCTTCATGATCAAATTCCGGTCCTATAATATACCAATGAAACAAATAACCTTTTTCTGTTAATCGCTTGGCTATCTCTGGTATCTCTCTAAAATGCTTTACAGCATTTATACGACCGACACTTATTATATTGTAAGTATTATTAATCCATTCTATATC
>NZ_NPJJ01000036.1 GCF_002251385.1 Prevotella sp. P5-108 | reverse complement strand
CAATGCTAAAATCAAGGCTTTTAGAACACAGTTCAGAGGTGTAGGGGATATCAGGTTCTTCATGTACAGGCTGGCAACACTTTATTCCTAACATACGGTGTTACCAACCGGAAAAATCCGCTGACCCTTTTTCAAGTGTGCTTGCACTTTAGTCCTGATTTCCCTCAAATGATTTTTCGTAGGAATTACTTTCACAACATATCCGTTAGGAGATAGCAATCGCTGAAATTCTTTGTAGTGTGCAGGCGAAAATATGTCTAAAATACAATCCATACTTCCGTCTTTCAAAGGGATTTTTGATAAGTCAGTAACAAACCACTTCACTGCTTTGCGCTTGTCTTTTTTTGATGCAATCTGTATTGCCTCCCTTGACAAGTCAAAGGCAAAGATGTTTCGTTCTGTTCTTTGCTGTATCTGCCTTGCATAGAAACCCTCGCCGCAACCAACATCTAAAATGTTTCTTATAGATGGCGTATCAGAAATAAACTGTATGATTTTCTCCAACACAACATCATACATGCCATACTCCAAAATTTGGTGCCGGTTGTCAAAAGACCGCTTGCTGTAGTTGGTTTTGGGCGATGATTTTAACAACAAATTTACATACCCATATCTTGAAATATCAAAGCAATGTCCATGTCTACAAATTAGGCTATTGCCTTGTATATCCATTGATTTTGTGCAAATTGGGCATTGAAAATAAACCTTGCTGTCTGCAAAGCGTGATAAATTATTATTCATTTGTTTTTCCTCCGTAATTACATCTCTGCTTCAATAAGCGAGTTATGCAATACGGATAACCGCAACATAACTCGCGGTTTTATCTTAATCTCCTTAATTCCGCAACACTTTGATTTAACTTTATTTATAAGTTCCTGAGCAACAAAAAGTTGCTCAGGATTTTGCCATGTCAGATTTTTCACTTATCTTAGTGTTGCAAATCAAAACAAGCGTAAATCGTAACAAGACATGGCAAAGGTACAAATAAAATCTGAAAAACTCACACCTTTTGGAGGAATTTTTTCAATCATGGAGCAATTTGACTCCATGCTTTCACCTATTATCGACCAGACACTTGGTCAGAGATGCCGCAGTATCATCGGATACCAGTACAGCGAAATTATTCGTTCTCTGATGAGCGTATACTTCTGTGGCGGTTCATGCGTGGAGGATGTAACATCGCATCTGATGCGTCATCTCTCGTATCATCCGACCTTGCGCACATGCAGCTCTGATACCATCCTCAGAGCCATCAAGGAACTGACACAGGAAAACATCTCATATACTTCCGATAAGGGCAAGACCTATGATTTCAATACGGCAGACAAGCTCAACGCCTTGCTTATAAAAGCCTTGGTTTCCACTGGTGAACTGAATGAGGTGGAAACCTACGATGTTGATTTCGACCATCAGTTCCTTGAAACAGAGAAGTATGATGCAAAACCGACATACAAGAAGTTCCTCGGCTACAGACCTGGCGTATATGTCATCGGTGACATGATTGTCTATGTCGAGAACAGCGATGGCAACACAAATGTGCGCTTTTATCAGGCTGAGACCCACAAGAGATTCTTTGCCCTACTGGAAGCCAACAGCATCCGTGTGAATCGCTTCAGAGCCGACTGTGGTTCGTGCTCGAAGGAAATTGTCAGTGAGATAGAGAAGCATTGCACGCACTTCTACATCCGCGCCAACAGATGCAGTTCGCTCTACGATGACTTGTTTTCACTGAGGGGATGGAAGACGGAGGAAATCAACGGCATCCAGTTTGAACTCAATTCCATTCTTGTTGAGAAATGGGAAGGCAAGTGCTATCGTCTTGTCATTCAGAGACAAAAGCGCATGGATGGAGAGCTTGACTTGTGGGAAGGTGAATACACCTACAGATGCATTCTTACCAACGATTATGACTCATCAACAAGAGACATCGTCGAATTTTACAACAAGCGTGGGGGCAAAGAGCGTATATTCGATGATATGAACAACGGATTCGGCTGGAACAGGCTCCCCAAGTCGTTCATGTCAGAGAACACCGTATTCCTTCTGCTTACGGCATTGATACACAATTTCTATAAGACCATCATTAGCAAGCTTGACACCAAGGCTTTCGGGCTCAAGGAAACGAGTCGCATAAAGGCTTTTGTCTTCAGCTTCATCTCCGTACCTGCCAAGTGGATCATGACAGCAAGGCAATACGTGCTGAATATCTATACTGAAAACCGGGCTTATGCAAGACCTTTCAAAACTGGATTCGGATAAAGTCCGTTCCTTATGGTTTTAATCTGCGTATTGCCTCAAGTCGCATTGTGGGGTAAGGGGAAGGTATGCACAAATCGGACAAAATTCACGCTCATACTATCATGATGCATAGTGTTCAAGCTCTTTACTGCAATTGAGATTGCCATTGAGATTGCTTGCGGATTTTAGGAATAAACAAAGGAATAGTTCACGTTGAAACATACATCAGACACCTTCATGGTGGTAATGACCATAGACCTATCCTCGGTGGTGAAACAGTATTGGTAGGAAGGTTCATCGGATGCAGATACGAGAGTGTAGTGTTTCTTCAGATAGTCTATTATCAGACGGCTGTTGGAGATAAGTTCCGTATCAATGACTGAATACAGGGTGCTGTCGCTTCGCAAGAAACTATAGAGAATAGCCTCGTTGCCATTACCCGTCTTATATGCCAACTGAAAACTATCAGCGGTCTTGTTCTCTGCCTCGAAATGGTAACGCATCATTGTAACACTCATGTAAGCTGTTACTTCATCCAAGGACGCACCTTTGATGTGATACGGCTCTACCCATACTTTGAGCTCGGATGATGGTTTTTCAGTTCCTTCGATAATGTCATTATCACCACAAGAGGTAAACACTGTTGCCACCAACAATGACAGGATGGCGGTTAGGAAATACTTTTTCATTGTCTTTTTATTTTATTGGTTACTAATGTTTTGAACTATGTTCTCACGTCCACATATATATATGTATTCATGTCTATATGTATTCATGTCCACATGTGTACACGTCCACACATATACATGGCTACTTATCCACATGGCTACATCACCTCATGAATTTCTTTCGACCTGATTTTCTTCACCTTTCCGTGCTTGGACTCATAAGCCTCTATACCTTGTTTCATTACATATTCCATAAAGGAACGGATAGTAAAGCCTTCTTTGTGGGCAATGGCTTGCACCTTGTCCACAAGGGCTTTTGAGCATATAAAGGAGAAGTGTCGCCAAGTGTCATCAGGCTTTTCCTTGGTTGTTGCTTTCGTAGATGGTGCTAGAGCATCATTCTCTGGTAAAGGAGCAGCCGGATCTTCATACCTGTCCTGCGGCTTGACGACAGCATTTCCCAAGATATTGCCAAGCAGGATGTCCATATTCTTCTTTCCCATGGTCTTTATTGATTACGTGAAATAATCTCCTCCGTCAACGCAAGGTAATCTTTGGCTCCATTGGAGTTAGGGTCGTACTCGAAGATGCTTTTTCCGCTTCCTGCCGACTCGGCGAGGGCTATGTTCTCACGGATTCGGGTCTTCATGGTGATGCTTTCGTAGCGAGACTTTACGGCTTGCTCAACCACCTTGTTCAGTTTTCGATGGTTGAAGCGGGCTATGAACACACCTCCCAGGCGAAGAGAGGGCTTCACTCTTTGGAGGTTGGTCACAAAAGCATCAAGCATCCTCATTCCTTTGAGCGGAAGCAGCTCAGGAGTCATTGGCACGATGATTTCATCGGCTGCAAGAAAGGCATTCGTGGTGACGATGCCCAATGAAGGTGGGCAGTCGATGAGGATGTATTCATAGTCCTGTCTGATTGGGTCAAGAAGCCTACTGAGCAGCTGTTCTCTTGCCAGGAGATTGGTCAGGGCAATCTCCGCACTCGCCATTTCAAGTGAAGATGGCACAAGGTCGAGATTTTCCCTAATATGCTTCACTGGCAATGGTGCTCCATCTACGAGAGCATCAAAGATGCTGGTCTCAATCTCATCTTCGTTAGGGATGAAATACAATGTGAGATTTGCCTGTCCATCGAGGTCGATGAGCAGGACTTTCTTTCCCATTTGCGCCATGCAAGCCCCGATAGAGGCTGTGGAAGTGGTCTTTGACACCCCTCCTTTGTGGTTGGCGAACGTAATGATTTTCTGTTTCATACTTATTTCCATTATGTATATATGTATAAATGTGTACAACTATACAAGTCCACAAGGCTACGTGGCTACTTGTATTAACGTGTACAAAGTTACTGACGTTACTTTGGTTAGCCTTGTCACTTCTCCTGACAGCCTTTATAGTCAGGAGAAGTGTTAGGTGGTCAGAGTATAAACACCTCGTCTCTGAGTACTGTCACCTCTGCACCATTGCTCACTTGTACAAGCAGTTCCTTTCCATAATCTTCAATGATTGTAGCAAAGCGGCAGCCTTTCCATGGGGTTCCCAGTTCGCAAGACTCTCCCAATAATTCTGATTCATATTCGTACATATTCTGTGTAGGTTTAATGCGAGAGCACAAGGCTTGCTCATGCTCTCGCTTGTTTCTTATTCAAAAGTGAAGACCCGAATATAGAAGTAGGTTTCTTCATTCTCATACTCATACTCGTTGATGAAGTCAACCATCTGTTCCTCTGTGCGTTCTCCTTGTTCGATTCCGGTCTTTGATACCCATTCGTTGATAGCATCCTTCACCGTATCGTAAACGTCATCATAAGCGTCCTCAAATGGTTTGCCGTTTGAACTGACACAACACTCTTCGGGGAAAAAAGAGCCTTCATCATGGACGTAGTAAACTTCGCATCCACATTCACAAACTCGGTAACTGATAGAGAGTTCATCGTGTAGATGATGGTTTATCTCCTCAAAGAGTTCGGTGCACGCATCCCATGCGCTTTCTGTCTCAAACGATAGAAGAGTATTCTCGTCATCTTCCTCATACTCTGCCCAATAGATATGCCCTCTGACGCTGATTTGCTTTGCTCCGTAGTCGATGCCATAGAAGTCTGCCAATTCGTTCAGCCATACATTCTTGGTGTTCACATTCATGCCCTGAAGGGTCTTCCAAAGGTCGCTCACAGCCTTGCGAGAACCTGTCACCTTGTAGGTGGTAGTTGCCTGATTTGCCATAACTGTCTATTTGTTTATTGTGAAATGTGGGCGGTAGATGCACCGCCACACTATTAGTATTCTGCTATTACTGCGAAGGTGGCATGATGTTCAAGCCATTCTCTTACGCATTCCATATTATACTCGCTTGTGATGACTGCCGTTTGTTCGTCTATTGCGGTGAAACGTGTGCTTTCGTAATCGTCAATCCACTCTTTCAGATTGCCAACTCCCAAAAAAGCCACATCGTTAAAGACTTCATCTATTACTGCAATGGGCGAGTTAAATCTGACAACAAGTGTCTTATAATGAGTAATCATCTTGTTCCCTCCTTCCTTTTCATCCATTCATCACGCTTCTTCCGGTACTCTTCAAGCGTTGCGCATACACAAGAGAAGAGTTCGCCGTCCACATGTCGGTAGTCATATTGTACAAGTGTACGTCTCTTTCTGCCTATGCCCGACTGATATTTCTCGTATTTCTCAGCACCTGCGATGGTGCAGGTGCTTACTCCATTGATAGTCATTTTCTGTTCCATATCTGAATTGATAGAATTGTTACCATTCTGTGTAATAACTCTGGTCATTGCTTTCGCATTCTTCTGCCCACTCTTCATCTGTGAAGTCACTATGTAAGCAATCCTCGCTGCAATAGTAGGCTACTCCCATATCCACACAATAGCCTTCACGCATGAGTTTGCCGCACTCAGAGCATCTACGGCAGGCTCTGTCAGTGTCCCACCAATAATCCACAAAGGACTCAGCAATTACGTCTTCGCTTGTGTTCTCGTCCCACTTGTCACGGTAGAAGTCCGCAAACTTGTTCAACTCATCCTTGCTGAAAAGTTCCTGGTCTGTGCCACTAACACCCTTGGTCAGTCGGCTCAAAATCGATTCTCTTGTCGTCATATTGATATTGTTTTTTCTCCCTTTCGTAGATCAACTACTTCGGGAATGGTTAAAAATTATGTTGCTTTCAGAAGGTGTTACGGCTATCTTGGCAAGGTTTTGATGCAAAATACTACCCGAAAGGTGTGGAGATTTTCCATCAAAGCGGGCAGCCTTGACCTTGCAGGAGATGAGACGTAACCATTACCTTCGCAACAGAATTTCTACCGATTCCCAGAAGTCGATGTATGGCAATCATTATAACAGGAACACCCATTCGGCAAAGAAAAGGAGATGCATAAAAAAAGCGACCCGAAGGCCGCTCTTTGATGACGAGAAGGGTTATTTGCCCTTCTTTGTCTTGCTCTCCTGTGGAGCAGGAGTTTCTTCTTTCTCCACAGCTTCGTAGAACTTGGTTGCGACGAGAACCACACGGTTGTGCTTAACTCCATCGGCATCCTGCCATTCCTCAGGCTTGAAGTAGCCTTCTACCGTAAGGAGAGTTCCCTTTACAAGGCGATCGAAGGAAGAGGTGTTCTCGTTTTTGCGCCATGCCTCTACATTCATGAAGGCTGATGTGCGGTTTGTTTCCTCGCCATTCTTCTCAGTACGGCTGATGGCCAGTGAGAAACGTGCAACGCTTGCTGTTGAGAACTGATGGATGCTTGCATCCTTACCTACGAAACCGCTTACTACGAAAGAATTTTCAATCTTTTTCATAACTTTGATATTTTAGAAGTGAAACATTTATTTTTTACGTTGCTATCAGAGTTAGCAAGGAAAGCAGGCAAGCAAGGAATTACCGAATTATTTCACCTTGGCACAGAAAAGTTTTTTGGATGATGTCAGACGAAAAAGTTTTTGAAATAATTCAGGTAATAAGGCACTGATACTTGATACAATGCGGCTTGCACTAACTTTGCGACGGAAAAAGTAAGTGTGTCTGCTTCGTCCAAAATAAGAAGTGGAGAAAAGTACAGAAAATCAAGTAGTCGGTGTTAGGTAAAGGAAACAGGTATCTATATCAGATAAACAAGCGATGAACAAATATCGTGCAGATAGCCGTTGAAGGATGGTCGGAAACTGAGCAACAGCATGAAGAGATTGGGGGTGCAAATACGATGAAAAAGACGGAGAACGCACAAGGAAGGGAACATGAGGAAGGCACACCTGGGGATTAGGATGTCGAGAGTAAACGCAATACGGTTCTCGCAACGATTCACAGAAGCTAAAGAAAGAGGTAATTCAGCAAGGAGAAAAAAGAAGGACTGACCCTGCCGTCAATGAGCAGCCATCGGGCTCAACTTATGGCATGTAAGTTTAAGTTTAGAATTACTCATGTATATATACATGTTCTCCAAACTCAAATGTCATGACCTCAAATGGCTTAGAACAGGAACAGAGATTGAGTTTACAGGTTTATGAAAGCCATATATATGTATATGACGAAATAAACTTGTATGAATAGCTGATACTCCATTTTTTCTTTCTCTTTACTGAAGAAAGTTAAATTTTGAGGTGTTTTGACTGATTTCAGTATAAAAATGCCACAATGAAAAGTATTTGTGGTAATTTTGCATCATCATTAGAACAGGTAATATAGATTGCAACTCATACATCTTATCGGCAAGATGTCGAGCCAAGATAGAATTGCATTCTCCAAAAAGCATGAAAGCATATGCCAGAATGAACACATACAAGTTCTTCGAGGTGTTCATGTTGAACAACTGGATCTGCAGAACAAAGCAAGATTACGCTACGTTTTGATATGAGCACATAGCAATATCGTGTTATTGTATGTTAAATATGTTAATTTTACAATCTGCAAAATAAGGTTCAAAATGAAAAGAAGAGAAAGCAAAACTTAGACAAATAGCTGATAATCAAGCTAAAATGTTTTCAAAAGGACAACGGCTCAACTATCGTCCTTTTAATACGTAAAACACTGATAATCAGATGTGTTGAAAATCTGCGTGGGAAAGTAGAAAATGTTAATTAGAAGACATCTCCCCAATGGAAGGTCAAATCATGGCAAAACAGCAAAACCGCTGATATTCAAAGGATTAACAGGGAAGTGCAGAGAGTGTGACCAACGGCTCAATTACCGACCTTTATACACTATATTCACTGATAGTCAGAGTGTTACACGCTCTGTATTGGAAAGTAGGACGTGAAAACAAGAGAAAACAAATATGAACACTACAGCATATAGCGTTGAGAATCAGCGATTTGCAGAAGCAAAACCACCGTTTCTAACAACGGCTCAAACCCTGTTCCTGCATTGTGTTTATATTTGATTATCAAGGTGTTAGATGCTCTGCATCGGCAAGTAGAGTCACACAGCATTTGCATTTTCAAGCATTTCATAGATGGTCGGAATTAAAGATTTGGGCATGAAGAAAATACTATTCTTACACGGTTTCTTTGCCACAGGCAGTTGCCCGATGGCGAAAGCCCTGCAAGAGGCTTTCGTGGGGAAGGCGGTGGTGCTGACTCCCGACTTGCCACTCCATCCCAGGGAGGCATTGAAAGCGATCAGCACCATTATCGACCGGGAGCAGCCCGACTTGCTTTTGGGCAACAGCTGCGGAGCTTTTCTTGCGCAGATGCTTGCACCTGTGGTGGACATCCCTGCCCTACTCGGCAACCCACATTTCAAGATGACGGAGTTTCTGAAAGAGCGCATCGGCGAGCATGAATACAAGGCGCCACGAAGAGACGGCAATCAGCGACTGGTGATTGACGAGGCGCTAATTGCGGAGTTTGCTGAGCTGGAAGCCATACAGTTTGCCCATTGCAACCCATATTACAAGAATCGTGTGTGGGGACTTTTTGGTGAGAAGGACACACTGGCTAACTTCTCGCCTCTTTTTCTGGAGCACTACAGCAACGCCTTCCACTTTCCTGGCGGCCACACTCCTACAGAACAGGAAGTGAAGACCTGGTACGCTCCTCTTGCCACCAAAATACTCATAGAGTTTTCTGAATACTATAATGAACACTTTGCATAGTTGCCTCTCCTACTATCTTCTTGCCATCAATGCTGTTACGTTCATAGTATACGGCATTGACAAATACGAGGCCAAGAAAGCGATGTGGCGCATTTCGGAAGCCACACTTTTGATGCTGGCTGTCCTCGGTGGAAGCATCGGAGCATGGATCGCCATGCGAGTTTGGCGCCATAAGACGATGCACAAGAAATTCAAATATGGCATTCCTGTCATTCTTTTGATACAGATTGCCCTGATAGCGTATATGCACATACCTATGTGGAGCCATATTTCTTGAGGTAATATGGCTAAGGCTATAGATTACCCTGCCGACACACGTAACAAGAGCCGAATATGGTTTATTCAACTATGCCTTGCAAGAAGAAGAAAGACCGAATGTCATCAAGCCTACATTATAAACAGACAAGCCTTCGATGAAGATGACAAGGACCACAGCCCAGAGCAGTAGAAACGCAGTACCGATCTGTGTAGTAAACCAGAAGCCCGCCTTCACTCTATCGTATACTGGAGTTAAAATAAACAGTAGTTAAATCTACACGAAAAGTGTCTGGTTTCCACCAAATCCGTTTCTATGACTAATAAAACGCGACTGCTTGGCTTTCCGCGAAACACTGGTGACCATCTGTTCTGCGTTGCTGCAGCTTGCGTGTGGAGTCAATATGATGGCTATACGCATGTTTTCGTTGCTGATTACTACAATTATCGTACGTCAACTTTTGATTTTTAGCAAAGTAAACGTTACAGCTTATCGCTAATCGCCAGATTAGAATACCAACATTTTTTAACATGATAAAATCAAGATTAGCTGATATTTTCCGTTATTTGAGTACATTGAGACTATTAGCAGCCAACTACAACTATAAAATGACTAATATGAAAAAAGGCGTAGCCTGTTTACAGTATTATAAGTCGCCTTGCGGAGAGATGGTATTGGCTTCTGTTGATGATGAATTGTGCCTATGCGACTGGAACGACATGCCTTGTTCTGAGCGCAATATGAGACGAGTCATACGGATCATGCGTGTAGAATTTGCAAGACGCAGTTCGGATGTTATACAACGGGCCATGGGGCAACTGGATGAATACTTCACAGGAAGCCGCATGACCTTTGACATCCCATTGCATCTCTGCGGAACCGAGTTTCAGAAGCGAGTGTGGCTGTCACTGCCCTACATTCCTTACGGAGAGACCAGAAGCTACAAGGACATTGCTGTAGGCATCGGTCAACCGAATGCCGTGAGAGCGGTGGCACAGGCCATCGGAGCCAATGCCATCTCCATCCTCGTTCCTTGCCATAGAGTAATCGGATGCAACCATACTCTGACCGGTTATGCCGGCGGACTGGATGCCAAGAAGAAACTACTGGAGTTGGAGCGTCGAGAGTCATTCACGCAGCCATACTTGTGACGCCAAGCAAATGCCAACTCATATTGTCTTTTATCACCCATAAATTATTGCCAAACTAAACCAAACTTACCGCGATGGCTTTTGTGGGGAAATGGGGGTTGGAATTATTTCTTTCCGATAGGGAAATAATCTGTTCCGGGTCTGAATTCATTGTTTCGCATCATGAAACTGATTTTACGATGACCATACTATAGAATTGGCGGCGCTGTGACTGGAATTGCCTTACGGCGCAGAAGACATCTTTCATGGTATAGGTCAAGTTTTTGGCCATATTGCTTGCATATTTCAAGGATTTTTTAGAATTTTGTAAAAAGGTATTGACGAACGAAGTTTCGGTGCATGCACCGATGACTTGCAGCCCTACAGGGCTGACCTTGGACATACCCAAATAAAATCCAAAGAACACGCGAGAGAATATGCAGATACTATTGGCCAATGCAAAAATCATGTTTGACAAGGCGGAGAGGCCACCTCTCACTACCCCACTCTTCCAATCGACCGCCGACACTCTGGCTGCCGAAATGGCGAGAATGGACGTGGACGAACTGGCACGCCAACTGGACTGCAGCCACAAGATAGCTGCCGAAAACCTGAAGCGATATCACGCCTATGCCACGGCGACCAAGCTGCCAGCGATACTTGCTTACAACGGGCAGGCATACAAGCACCTCAGAGCTGCCTCACTGGGCGAAGAAGCGCTGATATATGCGCAGAAACACCTCTGGATAACATGTTTTCTCTATGGCATACTTCGTCCCATGGACGGTATAGTGCCCTATCGCATGGAGCATTGTGTATCATTAGATGCCACCAATGACAAGCCGGTCAATCAGTTTTGGAAAGACAGGCTGACAGAGGTGCTCATAGACAGCGTGAAGATGGACGACGGAATCCTGATACACCTCTCGACCGAAGAATATGAGCATCTGTTCGACTGGAAGAGAGTCTGCCAGGAGGTGAGAGTCATCCATCCCTTGTTCTATGTGCGACAGCGAGACGGCAGTCTCAAGATGCAAGCCGTGTGGGCCAAGTCGTGCCGTGGAGCAATGGTAAGATACATAGCGAACAACCAACTGGTCAGCCCTGCAGAATTGACCACATTCAGTTACGAAGGATTCGAATACGCGCCCCACATGGGCGACGAGGCCTTCCCCCATTTCGTCAGAGAACTATAACCCAATACACCACAACCATGACTATAGGAGATAAAATTCCAGAGATTCTTGGCATAGACCAAGACGGACACGAAATTAAAGCGAGCGACTATCGCGGTCGCAAGATAGTGCTTTACAGCTATCCCAAAGCCAACACCAGCGGATGCACAGCCGAAGCCTGTTCGCTGCAAGCGCACAAGGAAGAGCTGGCTGCCGCCGGCTACGAGATTATCGGCATAAGCAAGGACAAACAAGCTCTCCAGAAGAAGTTTGCCGATGCCCACGGCCTGCAGTTCCCTCTCATTGCCGACACTGAGACCACCCTGCTGCAGCAGCTCGGCTGTTGGGGCGAGAAGGTAGCTTGTGGCCGCCACACCATCGGCATCCTGCGTACTACGTATCTCGTAAACGAAGAAGGCATCATCGAAAAGATTTTCACTCCCAAGGAAATCAAGACCAAAATACACGCCGAGCAGATACTTGGCGCTATCAATGCCGCCGAGTAGCATCGCCCGGCGGTGGCGGTCGGTGGTGGCTTCTGTCATCGTCTGCCTGAATGGGCATGGCGAGGTAGCCTTCATCATGACCAAGTCCGTCGCCGTGGCAGCATAAGCGAGCGGAAACGGGAGAACAGCCATCTCGACAAACGCAAACGTGCGCTGCGGAAAGGCAAACGAAACCCTTGAGGGCATATTGCATGTCATGCGAGCGTCTGAGACAATGGCGCTGTCACCAACTCTAACAAAAAGCATTATGGACATCAAGAAGATTATAAACCCATGGACGGGTATGGAAGGCTACAACTGCATCGGCTGTGCCCCAGACAATCCCTTCGGCGTACACCTCTGTTTCTATGAAGACGGAGAGGACATCATAAGCAAGTGGAAGCCATCAGCCAACTATCAGGGGTGGCTCAACACCCTGCATGGAGGCATACAGGCGCTGCTGCTCGACGAAGTATGCGGCTGGGTGGTCATGCGCAAGCTGCAGACCACCGGTGTGACATCGAAAATGGAAACCCGCTACAAGCGGCCGATATCGACAGACGACACGGAGCTTACCATCAGGGCACACATACGCGAGCAGAGGCGCAACATCGTCGTCATCGACGCGACGCTCACCGACTCGGCCGGCAACATCTGCACCGAAGCCACTTGCACCTACTTCTCCTTCCCTCGCGAGAAGGCTGAAAGAGACATGCACTTCGTATCATGCAAAGTGGAGGGCGAAGAGTAATGATACAACAAGTGGAATTTGCGCTCGCCGCCAAGCACCGCGGATGTCACCTCGTGACCCGCGAAATCATCGACAGGCTGCCCAAGCCGCTCCCCAAGGCCGGGCTGCTCAATCTCTTTATCAAGCACACCTCCTGCGCACTAAGTATCAATGAGAATGCCGACCCAGACGTGCGCTCGGATATGGAGAAAATCATGAACCACATCGTCAGGGAGAATGAGCCTTACTACGACCATGTGCTGGAGGGTGCCGACGACATGCCGGCCCATGCCAAGAGTTCGCTCTTTGGCGTCAGCCTCAGCATCCCCATCACCGACGGAAGGCTCAACCTCGGTACGTGGCAGGGCATCTATCTCTGCGAGTTCAGAGACTATGGTGGGCCGCGGCGGATTGTGGCTACTATATATAAATAGGTATAGCAGAGAGCTGTAGACCCATGCCACCAACATTCAAGAAAAGATAACTCAAACATCTACTAAATAATGAAAGCATATACATATATCGAAAAAGGCAGATTTGCCCTGACCGAGAAACCGAAACCATCGATACAGGAGTCTACCGACGCTCTGGTGAGAGTAACGCTGAGCAGCATCTGCACCAGCGACCTCCACATCAAGCACGGTAGCGTGCCGAGAGCCGTTCCGGGCATCACCGTAGGCCACGAGATGGTGGGAGTGGTCGAGGATGTGGGCAAGGATGTGAACAAAGTAAAGGTCGGCGACCGCGTCACGGTCAACGTAGAGACGTTCTGCGGTGAGTGTTTCTACTGCAAGCATGGCTACGTGAACAACTGCACCTCACCCAATGGCGGTTGGGCCTTGGGATGCAGGATAGATGGCGGACAGACCGAATATGTACGCGTTCCGCTGGCCGACCAAGGGCTAAACCGTATTCCGGATGGCGTATCAGACGAACAGGCATTATTCACTGGCGACATACTTGCCACTGGCTTCTGGGCTGCACGTATCAGCGAAATATCCGAAGACGACACCGTGCTCATCATCGGAGCCGGCCCAACCGGTATCTGCACACTGCTCTGCGTCATGCTCAAGCATCCCAAGCGCATCATCGTGTGCGAAAAGTCGGAAGAGCGCCTCGCCTTTGTTAAGGAGCATTACCCCGATGTGCTGCTTACCGTTCCCGAAGACTGCGAGGACTTCGTCAGATCCCATAGCGACAACGGTGGCGCCGACAGAGTGCTGGAAGTGGCTGGAGGCAAGAATACCTTCGCGCTGGCTTGGAAATGCGCTCGTCCCAATGCCATTGTCACTGTCGTGGCACTCTACGACGAACCTCAGACTCTGCCCCTACCCGATATGTATGGCAAAAACCTCACCTTCAAGACCGGTGGCGTAGACGGATGCGACTGCGAAGAGATACTCCGTCTCATCGAGCAAGGCAAGATTGACACCACGCCGCTTATCACTCATCGCTTCCCCCTCAGCGAGATAGAAAAGGCGTACCGGATATTCGAAAACAAGGAAGAGGGCGTGATAAAAGTAGCGATTTATAGCCCCGACTGCGAGCGTTGATCCACTCTATAGTTCGGGGGCTGTCCTCGGCTGCCGCAAGATTATGTCCGCAATGTACCCTGGTCGTACATTGCGGCTTTTCTTTGACATCCCCTCTCCTCATAAGCGCCATTACATACACAGAGGATGCTGGGCAAGAGGTGGAGAAATGACTTTTTAGGGTATCCATCAACACTTTTTTCCTCATATCAAGCGTACGAATAATTATTTTTAACTAAATTTGCAACGCTAATAATTATGATTGCGATATGATTACATTCCCCTGCGCCAAGATTAATCTTGGTCTCAATATTGTAAACAAGCGGAGCGACGGGTATCATGAGCTCCAGACGGTGTTCTATCCCACTAAGCTCACCGATACCTTGGAAATCAAACGCATGGACGACGAATTTCCCGTAGACACTGCATGCGACCTCAAAATCTATGGTATCCCCGTTGCCTGTAACGAGCAAGACAATCTGGTGGTCAAGGCATACAATCTGATTGCCCAGGACTACGACCTTCCACGCATCCACGCCCACCTCTTCAAGCAGATACCATCTCAGGCAGGACTTGGAGGTGGCTCGAGCGATGCTGCTTACATGATACGTCTGCTGGACGAGCGGTTCAGGTTGAATATGGGCAACGCAGAGATGGAGCGCTATGCAGCCAGATTGGGTGCCGACTGCGCATTCTTCATCACAGCCGAGCCGTCGTATGCCACGGGTATCGGAGAGATACTCGAACCGACCGACGGACCATGGGATGCGCTTGACACCTACTACATAGGTATCGTCAAACCAGACATTGCCATCTCTACGAAGGAAGCCTTTGCCCACATTGTCCCACAAATGCCAGCCAAGTGTTGTCGCGACATTGTCAGACAGCCCATCGAGACTTGGCGCGACGAACTCACAAACGATTTTGAGAAACCGCTGTTTGCCCTGCATCCCGAACTTGCCGACATCAAGCAACGCCTGTATCAGGAGGGAGCCATCTATGCACAGATGAGTGGCAGCGGCAGTGCGTTCTTTGGCATCTTCGACCGCAAGGTTGACATCGGTCGTGCGTTCGATGGCATGTTCACTTTCTTTGACAAGCTCTGAGACACGACAATGAAAGACAATCGATACGAACTGTTCCCCATCGTTGACGAAGAAGGCCACTTCCTCGGCACCATATCCAGAGGCCACGCCCACGATGGCTGCAAGATACTCCACCCAGTGGTCCATCTGCACGTAATCAATGACAACGGGGACATATACCTCCAGCGCCGTCCCGAATGGAAGGATATCCAGCCTGGAAAATGGGACACCGCATGCGGAGGTCATGTTGACTTGGGCGAACACATCGAAGACGCCCTACGCAGAGAGGTAAAAGAAGAGATAGGTATAAGCGACTTTGTGCCGGAGTTCGTCACCCGCTACGCCTACGAAAGCACGACCGAATACGAGTTGGTCAACGTCTATTTGTGCCATTATCGCGGCACGATTGTCCCTGACCACGACGAGCTCGACGGAGGCAGATACTGGAGCATCCATGAGATAGAGCAAACCATCGGTAACGGCATCTTGACTCCTAACTTTGAAAGCGAATACGTCACTTATATCCAACCTTACCTCGTTCATCATAAGAGAAAATAACCACGGAATGAATTAAAATATGTTTTTTTTCTCTGATTTGAATGTTTATTAGTAACTTTGCACGAGTTTAGACAATAGAAAACATAAGATATTCGATTATGAGTAAACAAGTAGAAAAGATCAAAGAGCTGATTGCGAAGCGCGAGCAAGCACGTCTTGGAGGTGGCGAAAAGGCAATCGAAAAGCAGCATGCACGTGGCAAATATACAGCTCGTGAGCGTATAGACATGCTCTTGGATGAAGGCAGCTTCGAGGAGTACGATATGTTCAAGCTCCACAGATGCCACAACTTCGGCATGGACAAGAAGCAGTATATGGGCGATGGTGTGGTTGCGGGAAGCGGAACCATCGACGGTCGCTTGGTGTATGTATATGCACAGGACTTCACTGTAAATGGCGGTTCTCTCTCTGAGACCATGGCACAGAAGATTTGCAAGGTGATGGATATGGCTATGACTATGGGAGCCCCCGTTATCTGCATGAACGACTCTGGTGGCGCCCGCATCCAGGAGGGTATCTGCGCGCTTGCCGGATATGGCGAGATTTTCGAGCGCAACATCCTTGCATCAGGAGTAGTTCCCCAGATTAGCGCCATCCTTGGTCCCTGCGCCGGTGGAGCCGTATATTCACCCGCTCTTACCGACTTCATCATCATGAAGGAGCAGACCAGCTATATGTTCCTTACCGGCCCGAAGGTAGTAAAGACCGTTACAGGCGAGGACATTGACGCCGAGCATCTGGGAGGTGCCAGCGTACATGCCACCAAGAGCGGTGTGACCACCTTTACCGCAAAGACCGAGGAGGAGTGCATGGATATGATTAAGACACTGCTATCTTACATTCCTTCCAATAACATGGAAGAAGCACCTAGATGCGAGTGCGACGACCCCATTGACCGCAAGGCCGACCTGCTCAACGAGATTATCCCCGAGGACCCCAACCAGGCCTACGACATGTACAAGGTCATCACAGCCATTACCGACAACGGAGATTTCTTTGAGGTTCAGCCCAAGTTCGCCAAGAACATCATCACCGGCTTTGCTCGCTTCAACGGCCAGAGCGTGGGTATCGTAGCCAACCAGCCTTCTGCATACGCTGGCGTGCTCGATGTAAACGCTTCTCGTAAGGGTGCACGCTTTGTACGTTTCTGCGACGCATTCAACATTCCAATCGTATCACTGGTAGACGTACCCGGTTTCCTTCCTGGTACAGGACAGGAGTATAATGCAGTAATTCTGCACGGAGCACAGTTGCTCTACGCTTACGGCGAAGCTACAGTGCCAAAGATTACCATCACACTGCGCAAGAGCTATGGTGGTTCGCACATCGTAATGGGTTGCAAGCAGCTGCGTGCTGACCTCAATTTCGCATGGCCTTCATCAGAGATAGCCGTAATGGGTGCCAGCGGTGCAGTAGCCGTATTGTGCGCCCGCGAGGCCAAAGCCAAGAAGGAGGCAGGCGAGGATGTAAACGCATTCTTGGCCGAGAAGGAAGAGGAATACACAGAGATGTTTGCCAATCCGTATCAGGCAGCCCAGTATGGTTACATTGATGATGTGATTGAGCCTCGCAACACCCGCTTCCGTATATGCCGCGGTCTGGCTCAGCTGGCTACCAAGAAGCAGTCATTACCAGCAAAGAAACATGGCTGTATGCCAATGTAATCAAAGGAGAAACGAATATGGACAAAAATGCTTATGCAGCCATCGCCATGGCACTCTATGAATACAGCGGCAACAACGTGCATGACAAGGAGCCAGGTATCATTACCATCAAGCCACGTCACACTTTGTGGAATGCGAAGTTCTTAGGTGTAACACCAAAACCATAACAGACAAAATGAAAGAATTCAAATATACCATAGAAGGCAAAGAGTACGAAGTTACCATTGCCGCTATAGACGAGAACAATGTGGCTGACATCACCGTAAACGGCGAGAGCTACAAGGTACAGATAGAAAAGGAAGCCGAGCCTGAGAAGAAGAAGGTAGTGCTGGGACAGCCCGTAGAGGCAGCTGCCGACGACGCACCCGCAGCTACCAACGTGAACACTTCCAATGCTATCAAGGCCCCACTGCCTGGCACCATCACTCAGATTTGCGTAGAGGTGGGTCAGGAAGTAAAGGCCGGTGACACTCTGGTAGTGCTTGAGGCTATGAAGATGGCCAACAACATCGAGGCCGAGGCCGACGGTAAGGTTACTGCCATCTGCGTGAAGCCCGGACAGGCCGTACTGGAAGAAGACGCACTGGTTGTCGTAGAATAATAGAACAACAATACTACCGCCAAGAGGCATGGAGAGTCAGCAGACTGTCCATGCCTTTTTTCATTTATTTTCAGAAACTCCGTGATTATATTGGCAATAGCAATATCACTGGTTATGAGAAGCCTGAAGCCATTTCTCTAAACCGTCACGACAACCAGAGACTATGACGAGAAAGACAGCATCGCAATGAGGCGTGCGGCTGATTTCTCCATAACAGACGAGGCAGAGAAGGACGACCATGAAAGCCTGGCGGAAAAGTCTATCATGACAGCGACCAAGTATAAAGAAGAAGCGAAGTTGGAAATAGAGAAATCGTGTTTGAAAACAATGATTGCAAAGCGCGAAATGACCATATCACAGTTTGAAATAAACTATAAAGCCATCAGGAGCATGTTGCCTTTACGACCTTTCACAGAGCTGCCATCCGCTGACGACGCGACACTATGTTCGCCGGAGTAGCACTCTGCCTACGCGATGCTAAAATCGCCGGATTCCGGCACAGAAACGATGCCTCTGCTTGCACTGACTGACACGATTCCCATGCCGAAAGCAAAGGCGGAGCGCACGACTATAATTGAAGTTCCAGAAACGACCAAAAACGGCCCAAAGCAAGCAATTAACTGAAAATTAACCAATTTTAGGGTTGCTTTTGTTTGATTTTAGAAGAAAAAGGGTCTATTCCCGTTTTTTTTTCGTACCTTTGCAGCCAAATGTGGAAACACATAAAATGCATTAATACACATATTATGGCAAAGAAAGTACTATTCGTCAACCAGGAAATCAATCCTTACCTCCCCGAGTCCGCAATGTCAGTCATTGGCCGCGACTTACCTCGCATGACTCAAGACGCCGGCTTTGAGATACGCACATTTATGCCCAAGTGGGGCGTCATCAATGAGCGCCGTGGCCAGCTCCACGAGGTTATCAGACTGTCTGGAATGAATTTGGTCATCGACGACACCGACCATCCACTGATTATAAAGGTTGCGTCAATACCCACTTCAAGAATACAGGTATACTTCATTGACAACGAAGACTATTTCGCCAAGCGCCAGATGGCCATGGACGAAAGCGGCAATGAATACACCGACAATGGTCAGCGTGCCATCTTCTTTGCCCGTGGTGTGCTGGAGACTGTCAAGAAGCTCCGCTGGTCGCCCGACCTCATCGTTTGTCAGGGATGGATGTCGGCCGTCATTCCCTTCTATGTGAAGACCGCCTACCACGACGAGCCCACCTTCGCCAATACCAAGGTTGCCATGGCTTTGTATCCCAACGAGCTCAAAAACATACTCGGCGAGCACTTCAAGAAGACCCTCGAGTTCAAGGAGGCCAACGAAGAACTGCTGAAGCCATACGATGACCACTTTGACCTGATTGAGTTAGGCAAACTTGCCATCGACTATTCCGACGGAGTAATCGAGGGCCAGACCCCTATCACCGAATCACTCATCAAATATGCAGAGGACAAGCAGCGTCCCCTGCTCCGCTATCCCGGAGAAGACTATGCCAAGGCATATACTGACTTCTTCGACACACTCATCTAATTACATGTAACAATCAATGAAGAAAATTGGATATACTCTCGGTCTGCTCATTTCGCTGATTACATTCGTCGCTTGTGACAACACCACCGACGACATCGGCCAAACCATCATCGGCGGCGCCGACATCGCAATCAAGACCGATACCTTCTCTGTTTCTACCCGCTCGGTACTTGCCGGCTCGGTACTTTCGCGCAACGTCACTGCATACCTGGGAAAAGTAAGAGACCCCGAAACCGGCTCCTACGTTACCGGCGACTGCATGATACAGTTCAACTGCCTCGAAGGCTTCTCCTTCCCCAAGAAAGACAGCATCCGCAGTCTTGAGAACGGCGAAATCATTGCCGACTCTTGTGAAATCCGACTGTTCCCTTCAGGCTATTACGGCGACTCCATCACACCGATGAAGATGCGTGTCTACGAAATGGACAAGCCTATGAACGAGGGTAAGAACTACTACTCTGACTATAATCCCCACAACGAAGGTCTCATCGCGTCCAATGCCTATTCGGTAAGCAGACCCTATACCATCTACGACCAGAGTGAGGTAGACAGCATCAGAAACAACAAGTACTACCAGACCAACATCCGTGTATTGCTCAACGACAAATACACCGACCGCAACGGCAACCAATACAAGAATTATGGTACCTATATCCTGAGAAAGTACTTTGCCAATCCCGCCGACTTCAAGAACGACTATACGTTCATCCACAATGTGGTGCCTGGCTTCTTCTTTGAGAATACCGGTGGTCTCGGTTCGATGGCCTATATCGGCAGCAGTCAGCTCAATCTATATTTCCAATACGTATACAACGACAGTGTAATGAAAGGCGTCGTATCGTTTGCCGGTACTGAAGAGGTGCTGCAGACTTCGACCATCACCAACAGCCAGAACATCGCACAGCTGGCCAACGACAACAGCTGCACCTATCTGAAGTCGCCCGCCGGAATCTTCACCGAGATGACCCTGCCCATAGACCAGATATTCGCTGGTCACGACAAAGAGTATATCTCTTCTGCCAAGATTACGCTGAAGCGCATCAACAACACCACTACCAGCAAGTATGCGCTTGGTGCTCCGACCACACTGCTCATCATTCCCAAGTCGGAGATGCGCTCCTTCTTTGAGAACAACAAGATTGTGGACTACAAGTCGACGTTCCTGGCCACTTACACATCGTCTACCAACTCTTATACGTTCAACAATATCTCGGGACTCATCAATCATCTCAACCAGAACCGCAACAATGCCGACTGGAACAAGGTGGTGCTGATACCGGTGTCTATTGCCTACAGAACAGATGCCACCACAGGCGGACAGACGATAGCCAGCGTGGTACACGACATGTCGCTGACCAGCACACGACTGGTCAAGGGTACAGACGGTGCAGACTCGCCAGTCAAGATAAGCATCATCTACTCTAAATTCAAATAAGAATGGCTGACAACTTCCTGGAACGTCATCGAGAGGAATACGAGAAAAGAAAACAAGCATGGCTTCGCAAGAAGAAGCACTTGCCCATGCTAAGCAATAAACCAAATAAGCCTGAAGACGAAAGTCTTTAGGCTTATTTGGTTATTATACATATTATGACTTGATGGTATATCGGGCAAACTTGAGCAGAAGCTGCTTGCGCCCTGTGTTCTCAAAATCTACTGTGGCCTTGGTATTCTCGCCAGTGCCATCAATCTGGACCACACGACCAACACCAAAACGCTGATGCTCTATGACTGTGCCCACGCTGAGAGCACAATCGGGAGCCGCGGGGGCGGACTGGGGTGCACCCGATGGGGCCACGGTTCGACCGCCATTGGACAGAGCCGACGAGAGTCGACGCAGATTGCCGCCACGCGCCACATACCTCTGCTTGAAGCCCTCGGAGAAGGGGTCTACAGCTGTCTCGGGCTGATGCGGACGGGTAATCTTGGGTTTCCGATCTGCCACAAACTGCCCTCCCACCGGACGGGAGTTCTGCCAGGAATCATCATCCCTACGACCATAACCACTACGGGCATGACCCTGATAGGCAGCGCCGCCACCAGAGTCACCTCGGCTCGACGAGACCACATCAAGAAACTCGCTCGATATGTCGCGGATGAAGCGGCTGGGCGTTGTCATCTCCATCTGTGAATACATCCAGCGGTTCTTGGCACTGGAAAGATAGCAATGCTTCCGCGCACGGGTGATGGCGACATAGAGCAGCCGTCGCTCTTCCTCCAGTTCCTTCAACGAGTTGGACGAGCGCAGACTGGGAAACAGTTTCTCCTCAAGGCCCACGACAAAGACGGTGGCAAACTCCAAGCCCTTGGCGGCATGGATGGTCATCAGACTGATGCGGTCATCATCGTTGTCGTCGGTATCGGCATCGGTCTGTAGCGACACCTGCTGTAGGAAATCAGCCAAAGACACGCGGTCGTCCAGGCCTTCCTCCTTTCTCGACGCGACAAACTCATTGATGCTGCCAAGCAACTCTTCAAGATTCTCCTGACGCGAGCGGCTTTCTATGTCGGTAGAACGGTAGAGGTCGTCGAACACGCCGCTCTGCCTTACAATCATATCGCCCAACTCATAGGCATCCTTATCGGCGAGGTGTTCCATAAAGCCCTCGATAAGCTGGACAAAAGCGCCGAGCTTGGCCATTGTGCCCCGGTTGATATCAAGTTGATAAGCGAACGGATTGCCCAGCACAGTCCAAAGACTCACACCACAACTCTGGGCACAAGAGATAATCTTCTGCAGCGTGGTGTTGCCTATGCCGCGAGTCGGATAATTGATGATACGCTTGACGGCTTCTTCGTCGGCAGGGTTAACTACCACACGGTAATAGGCGATGACGTCCTTGATTTCCTTGCGTTGGAAAAACTCGGTACTACCCACGACACGATAAGGCATATTGTCGTTACGGAATTCCTCCTCGAAGATGCGGCTCTGCGAATTGGTGCGATACAGGATGGCAAAATCACGGTAGTCGCACCCCTCGTCACGCATAATGCTGCGTATGGTCTTAGCCACCACGGCAGCCTCTTCCCTATCGCTGTAGAGCTGGCGATAAGTGACCTTGTCGCCATTGTCGTTGCTGCTGAAGACATCCTTGTCAATCTGATACTGATTGTGCTTCATCAGACTGTTGGCGGCATTCACTATCTCGGGCGTTGAACGGTAGTTGCGCTCCAACTTGAAGATATGCACGTCTTTGTAAATACGCTGGAAATTGAGGATATTGTCAATCTGTGCACCTCGGAAGGCATAGATACTCTGGTAGTCGTCGCCCACTACGCATATCTTCTGGTTCTCGCTGGTGAGCAGCAGCACTATCTGCTGTTGCACCGAATTGGTATCCTGATACTCGTCGACCAGCACGTACCTGAACCTGTCGGCGTAGCGTCGGCATATATCCCCGTTGTTTTTGAACAAGAGGTAGGTATGGATGAGCAAATCGTCGAAATCCATGGCGTTGGCCTGGCGCAAACGGTCCTGATATGCAGCGTAAATCTGATAAGTCTGGTCTACTTTGGCGAACCTGTCCCTGTCGCGCAACTCGATATCGTCGGCATACTGCTTGGGCAATATCAAGCGGTTCTTGGCCCTTGAAATTGCGGAAAAGATGGTCGCAGGGGCATATTGCTTATCATCCAGCTTCATTTCCTTGACTATGGCTTTCACCAGGCTCTGCGAGTCCTTGTTATCATAGATGGTAAAATTGGGCTGAAAACCGATGGCTTCGGCCTCGCGGCGCAGAATATGGGCAAAGACAGAGTGGAAAGTTCCCATATTCAGATACCTTGCTCTATCGGCACCCACCAAGGTGCCGATGCGTTCTTTCATCTCACGCGCAGCCTTATTGGTAAAAGTCAGAGCCAATATGCTCCACGGCTCGTAGCCCTGCTGCAGGAGATACGCTATCTTGTAGGTGAGCACACGTGTCTTGCCCGAACCTGCACCAGCTATTACCAACGAGGGACCATCGCTGTAAACCACCGCTTCGCGCTGGCTGTCATTGAGACTGTCAAGAAGATTATCCATAAGTATGATGTAATTCAGTTATTTGGTAGAATAGATTCCACCCGAACTTGTCTGCGGATTGTAGTCTTCGCCCTCTTTGGGAAACGAGGGTATATACCGCATCTCGTGCTTAATCCGGGATTGCCGTTTACGCATATATGCACTGGGGTATTTGGAACTAAACTTGCGCGGATTGGGCAATGTGGCTGCGATGAGGGCACATTCGGAGCGTGTCAACTCGCTCGCGGTCTTGCCAAAGTTGTACTCGGCACACGCATCCAGACCATAGATGGAGCTGCCCATCTCTATGGAGTTGAGGTAGACCTCCATAATGCGCTGCTTGCTCCACAGCAATTCTATCAAAGCCGTGAAATAGACCTCGAAACCTTTTCTCACCCAACTTCTTCCCGGCCATAAAAAGACGTTCTTGGCCGTCTGCTGAGTGATAGTGCTTGCTCCGTGCTTGCGACCGTGCTTGTTGGTCATATTATGGACGGCAGCCTTCTCGATGGCATCGAAATCGAAGCCATGATGCAGCAGAAAACGCCCGTCTTCGCTGGCCATAACCGCCACAGGCATATGGGGAGACATTTCGTCCAACGGCACCCAGTGATGGTGTATCGTCAATGTTCCGGTTTCAACGCACCTTATTATCATTAGAGGTGTAAGATAGACGGGAACGAAACGGTAGAAAACGACCGCAAGGATGGTGGAGGCGAAGAACAGACCGGAAATCCATCGGATGTACTTAAACAGAATTTTCATTGGTGAGTAAAATAAAGGGCACAAACCATAACCGGTGTGCCCTTATCTTAATAATAATGTTGATTTAATTGAGTTTACCGGCATTGGCAGAATCTACCATTGCCTGTGAAGCATACAGATAAATCTCTACACGGCGATTGAGCTGGCGTCCGCTGGCTGTAGAGTTGTCGGCAACGGGCTGAGAACTGCCGTAGCCTTCAACCTTCTTCATCTGGACATCGCTGATTCCGCACTGTCTCAGATAAGTGGCCACACTCTGTGCACGAGAATTGGAAAGAGGGATATTGATTCCGTCGTTGCCTGTAGAGTCGGTGTGTCCATAGATATCTACATAGCAGTCGGTGTTCTGCTTCAGCACATTAGAGAACTTTGCCAACTCGTTCTTGGATGTGGCGTTGAGGTCAGACTTATTGGTAGCAAACAAAATGCCACTGTCAAAAGTCACCTTGACGGCAGAAAGACCATTCTTGTCGGTCACCTGCTCAACCTTGGCATTTTCCACCTGAGCCTTGGCCTGCTCGGCCACCTTGTCCATATGTCGGCCAATGATTGCACCGGTTCCCGCTCCTACAACGCCACCAATGGCAGCACCAACGGCAGTATTGCCAGCTATCTTACCGATAATGGCACCCAACACGGCACCACCACCTGTTCCAACGAGAGTTCCGGTTCCCTGCTTGGTCTCACATCCAAGCACAGTAAGTACACACAATAATAGTGCTGTAATCTTGAGTCTCATCTTGTCATCAATTTTAATTATTATCCTTGTCTTAGCATATCAGTCCTTATGGACCACACATTTGTTTATCACTTCTGGTATCAAAAAGTCGCACTGCGACCTTCCACCTTATATTATTTACTGCAAAGATATAATGATTTTCTAAATTTCTATGCGTTTTGAGGAGTTTTTTTCGTAATTTTGCACAATATTGTTGAATATAAATACATTTGAGGCAATAATCAGGCGCATCAAGGTAATCAGCACAAGTCTGACCTGATGCACCCCAAGCACAAAGAAACAAACAAAAGATATAAAATGGCTAAAGAACTGAAGGAGCTCACCAAGAGAGCAGACAATTACAGTCAGTGGTACAATGACTTAGTGGTAAAAGCCGATTTGGCAGAACAATCAGCGGTACGCGGATGTATGGTTATCAAGCCATATGGCTATGCTATATGGGAGAAGATGCAGGCCCAGCTCGACAAGATGTTCAAAGAGACTGGTGCCCAGAATGCCTACTTCCCTCTGCTTATCCCCAAATCATTCCTCTCTCGTGAGGCTGAACACGTAAAGGGATTCGCCAAAGAGTGTGCGGTTGTTACCCACTATCGACTCAAGTCAAGCGACGACGGAAACAGCGTAGTATTGGACCCCAACGCCAAGCTGGAGGAAGAACTCATCATCCGTCCTACCTCTGAGACCATCATCTGGAATACTTACAAGAACTGGATTCACTCTTACCGTGACTTACCATTGATGTGCAACCAATGGTGTAACGTGATGAGATGGGAGATGCGCACGCGTCCATTCCTGCGCACATCGGAATTCTTGTGGCAAGAAGGACATACTGCCCACGCCACTCGCCAAGAGGCCGAAGAAGAGGCTCAGAAGATGCTGCATGTATATGCCGAGTTCGCAGAAAAGTGGATGGGCGTACCTGTATTCCAGGGCGTAAAGAGCGAAACCGAGCGCTTTGCAGGCGCATTGGACACCTATACCATCGAAGCAATGATGCAGGACGGCAAGGCTTTGCAGAGCGGAACCAGCCACTTCCTTGGTCAGAACTTCGCCAAGTCGTTTGACGTTACCTTCCTGAACAAGGATAACAAGCCTGAGTATGTATGGGCTACCTCCTGGGGTGTGTCTACCCGCCTTATCGGTGCGCTCATCATGACCCACAGCGACGACAACGGATTGGTACTTCCTCCGAAGCTCGCTCCTATCCAGGTGGTTATCATACCTATCAGCAAAGGCGGCGAACAGCTGCAGGCCATCAGTGATAAGCTGAGCCCCGTGATCAACAAGCTGAGAGAACTCGGTGTCAGCGTCAAGTATGATGACTCCGACAACAAGCGCCCTGGCTTCAAGTTTGCTGACTACGAATTGAAGGGTGTGCCCGTGCGTCTGGTTATGGGTGGACGCGACTACGAAGAGAATACCATCGAGGTTATGCGTCGCGACACTCTTGAAAAGGCGACCGTCAGCTTTGACGGCATCGTAGAACACGTGATGCACTTGCTCGAGGACATTCAGGAGCACATCTTCCTCAAGGCCAAGACATTCCGCGACGCCCACGTATATGTATGTGACGACTATGAGGAGTTCAAGACCCGCGTGAAAGATGGCGGCTTCTTCCTCTGCCACTGGGACGGCACAGCCGAGACCGAGGCCAAAATCAAGGAAGACACCCAGGCAACCATACGCTGCGTGCCCTTCGATTACGAGCAGACTCCGGGCGTGGATATGGTTACCGGCAAGCCCAGCAAGTGTCGTGTGCTGATTGCCCGAAGCTATTAAAAACAGACTAAATCCAATCGAAACGCAGACATTATCATGTCAGTAGTTTCCTCTCATATCCCTGTCTGAATAAGAAATACCTTTCAGACAGGGATATATATTACATGAATGAGCATAAAGGGACGCGACCAGGCTGCGCTGACAAGCCATAGATGCATCAGACGCCAGAAAGAAAGGTTCGCAGCCACATATATATAAATATGTATAGCCGCAGGGATGAAAAAATAAGTCGAACCCTTTGTATTATGCTTGAATTGCAGTATCTTTGCATTAAATTAAACAATTATCACTATGACAACTAAAGAAGAAAATATAGTTGAAGAGAAGAAGAGCTTAAGTTTCGTTGAACAACTCGTCGAGCAGGACTTGGCTGAAGGTAAAAACGGAGGCCGTATCCAGACTCGTTTCCCCCCTGAGCCTAACGGATATCTGCATATAGGTCACGCCAAAGCCATCTGCATGGACTTTGGTGTCGCCGAGAAGTACAATGGTGTCTGCAACCTCCGTTTTGATGACACCAACCCCAGCAAAGAGAACAATGAATACGTTGAGAATATCCTCCACGACATTGAATGGTTAGGTTTCCATTGGGGCAACATCTATTACGCTTCCGACTATTTTGAGAAGCTGTGGGAATTTGCTGTTTGGATGATAAAGAAAGGCTTGGCATACGTTGACGAGCAGTCCTCTGAGCAGATTGCCCAGCAGAAAGGCACTCCTACAACCCCAGGTATCGCCAGCCCATATCGCGACCGTCCCGTAGAGGAAAACCTCCGTCTGTTCGAGTTCATGAATACGCCAGAAGCCACTGAAGGCAGCATGGTATTGCGTGCCAAACTAGACATGGCCAATCCCAATATGCACTTCCGCGACCCCATTATGTATCGCATCATCCATACTCCCCACCACCGCACTGGCACCAAGTGGTATTGCTACCCCATGTATGACTTTGCTCATGGTCAGAGCGACTACTTTGAGGGCGTTACCCACTCCATCTGTACACTTGAGTTTGTTCCCCATCGCCCTCTGTACGACAAGTTTATCGACTTCCTCAAAGAGAAAGACGGCAGCGACGACAACCTGCAGGACAACCGTCCACGCCAGATTGAGTTCAACCGTCTCAACCTTACCTATACCGTAATGAGCAAGCGCAAGCTGCACACCCTGGTTGACGAGCATCTCGTAAATGGTTGGGATGACCCTCGTATGCCTACAGTCTGTGGTATGCGCCGTCGCGGTTACTCTCCTGAGAGTATACGCAACTTCATAGACTCAATCGGTTACACCAAGTTTGATGCCCTTAATGACGTCGCTTTGCTTGAGGCAGCTGTTCGCGATGACCTCAACAAGAAGGCCACTCGTGTCTCTGCCGTATTGGATCCCGTCAAGCTGACCATTACCAACTATCCTGACGACATGCAGGAAGAGATGGAAGCAGTCAACAATCCCGAGAACATCGAGGAAGGTACACACAACATCACTTTCTCCAAGCACCTGTGGATTGAGCGTGAAGACTTCATGGAGGATGCTCCCAAGAAGTTCTTCAGAATGACTCCTGGCAAGGAGGTACGTCTCAAGAACGCATATATCGTCAAATGCACCGGCTGTGAGAAGGACGCAGAGGGCAATATCACAGAAATCTTTGCAGAGTACGACCCACTTAGCAAGAGCGGATTGGAAGGTGCCAACCGCAAGGTTAAGGGTACACTACACTGGGTTAGCGCCGATCACTGCATCCAGGCAGAGGTAAGAGAGTACGACCGCCTCTTCTTTGTAGAGAACCCCTCTGCCGACGAGCGCGACTTCCACGAGCTGCTCAACCCAGACTCTCTGCGCGTACGCACCAATTGCTACGTAGAGGAATATGCAGCCAACAAGCAGCCGGGAGAGTATCTGCAATTCCAGCGCATAGGTTATTTCATGGCCGATGCCGACACGACAGCAGAGCATCCTGTATTCAACAAGACCGTGGGCTTGAAGGATGCTTGGGCAAAACAGAACAAGAAGTAAATGATCGATTTTAATAAAGAGCTTTATTTTAAAACCGACAAATTCAAGGTTCTCCTTGACCGTTATGAGAAATCTACGAGTCAGGGAGAACCTTTCTATCTTGACCCAGAAGACCTGACGGACATTGCCGAGTACTACCAGTACCACGAATGTGACGAGAAGGCGCTCAGCACCATTGACAGGGCAATCTACACTTTCCCCAGCGCTGTAGAGCCGCTCCTTTTCCGTTCCCGATACGCTCTTCTGAGAGAAAACGACGTAGAAAAGGCTAAGTATTACGCCCAACAAATCATAGACACGTCTGACTATGATTACAAATATCTACATGCCGAAATCCTTATCCATGAAGGCAAACCCGAAGAGGCAGACGAGTATCTCCGCATGGGCGTTGACGACTTATCTCCTCGCGAAAGAGCCGATTATGTTTATGACGTGGTCAATTTGTTCTTGGACTACGACGCTCTTGACTGTGCCCGGAAATGGATAGAGCTTATCGACGACAAATCAGGTAAAGACTATCGCGAGACATCGGCGCGTTGCTACCTACTCAACCAAGAGTACAGCCAAGCAGAGGAGCTATACATGCAGCTGGTGGACCAAGACCCCTACTCCACTTATTACTGGACGCAGCTTACGGCTTCCCAGTATCTTAATGGAAAAATCTCTGAAGCCCTGCAAAGCAGCGAATTCGCCCTTGCGATTGACTCCCAGTGCGAAGATGCCTTGTTGGCAAAGGCCAACTGCCAATTCACGTTAGGCCAACTTGCTGATGCGCTTGATTTCTATCATCGCTACAGCGCTTTGCGTCCCAATGACGGATATGTAGAGTCACTTATCGGTTCAACTTACGTCAAGATGAACAATCTCGAAGAGGCTTTGACTCATTACAACAAGGCTATCCTTCTCGCAAACAGCGACCGTTCGCTGTTTATAGATATTTCCAAGCAGAAAGCACTTCTCCTGTCTTCTATGGGGCAAAGAGACAAGGCTCTCTTGGTCATTGAGGACTGCATCAACACTGCCAAAAACAATATCGCCGACCTCCATGTCATCAAGGGGTATATCTATATGGACGCTGGAGAAACCGATGAAGGATTACGGCAATTTGAGACCGCCATTACCCTGTCCGACAATGACCCATTCATCATCTATCAGATAGGTACAGCCTGCTATGACAATGGGGAGTATGACCTGGCCTACGATGCCCTCAGGCGCATCACGATAGAAAACCAGGATGACAACCCCATCGACGGCTGGGCTTACTACGCAGCCTGCTGTGCCAAGATGGGACGCGCGGATGAATTCCTCTACGCCCTCCGCAAGGGATGCGAGGTCAATCCTGCTGAAGTCTCTATCGTATTTTCCAACATACTGCACCCCAATATACCATTTACTGATTTATACGAATTCATCAAAAACAAATTTATAAAATGAACTGGTTATCATCACTATTAGGCAACCTGAATTACGGAACGATATTCTTCCTGATGTTGCTGGAGAGCACCGTTATCCCCGTACCGTCAGAGCTGGTTGTATCGCCCGCAGCTTATCATGCAGCCGGAGGAAACCTCAATGTATTTCTTGTCATACTGTTTGCAACGATAGGTGCCGACTGCGGTGCTACTATCAATTACTTTGCAGGTTATTACTTGGGGCGTCCAATCATCTATCGCTTTGCCAACAGCAAGTGGGGACGCATGTGCCTGCTCAATCAGCAAAAGGTAGAGAAGAGCGAGAAGTTCTTCTACGACCACGGAGTCATCGCCACACTTACCGGCAGACTGCTCCCTGGCATACGACACCTCATCTCTATCCCCGCCGGTCTTTCCAAGATGAAATTCTGGAAGTTCATCCTTTACACCACCATCGGCGCCGGTCTGTGGAACTGCATCCTGGCACTGCTGGGATGGTATCTGCACTCAGTGGTTCCCGAGCAGGAACTCAACGACAAGATTATGGAATATGGAGAGTATATCAAGTTGGGCATCATCGCCCTTGTGGGCATTGCCATCGTATACTTCGTAGCCAAATGGCTTCTTAAGAAAAGAAAATAAGCATTATCAACCATAGAAAAAGCATCAATCCCGCTTGGATTGATGCTTTTTCTATTTTATCAAGCCACTGTATCGGCCCTGATTATCCTTCGCCGCTAAACTGGCGGATGCGCTGTTCTTCTGACAATTTGCAAATCAACAGCACACCATCTTTCTCAGCTACGATATAGTTGTCCAACCCCTGGATAACCACTTGCTTCTGCTGCAAGGTATGCACCACACAGTTGTGACTTTCATACATCTCAATCTTCTCGCCGATGAGCGTATTTCCATAGAGGTCGTGCTTGGTCTGCATCTGCAGACTTCCCCACGTGCCCAAGTCACTCCAACCGAAGTCGGCCGGGCAGACGAAGATTTCCTCAACACGCTCCATGATTGCGTAGTCTACAGAGATATTCTCGCACTCTGGATAGACTGCATTAATCATCTGCTGCTCATCTGCCGTTCCATAGACCGGCATCAGGTTCTCAAATATCTTGGCTATTGCGGGCTGATACACTCTGAATGCGTTGACGATAGTGCTGACACTCCAGATAAAGATACCGGCATTCCAGAAGTAGTCGCTCTCTTTGATATATTCCTGAGCGGTTTCAAGATTGGGTTTCTCCTTGAACTTGTCCACACGGAAAATTTTCTTCTGACGCAAAGAACTGACACTCAGGTCGGCCTTGATATAGCCATAACCCGTCTCCGGACGGTTGGGCTTCATGCCCAAGGTTACGATGGCATCAGAATCCTGGGTGAAGTCCATGCAGAGCTTGATGATGCGGCGGAACTCTTCGACATCGGTCACTATATGGTCACTGGGAGTAACCACCACATTGGCCTTGGGGTCCTTTGACTTGATGCGCCAGCTCACATAGGCTATACACGGAGCTGTATTTCGCCTACATGGCTCTTGCAGGATATTCCCATAGGGGATTTCAGGAAGCTGCTGATGCACCAGCTCTACATATTTCTGATTGGTAACCACCCAAATGTTCTCTGGGGAGAAACCACTGAAACGCTCGTAAGTGAGTTGAAGCAATGATTTGCCAACACCTAACACGTCGATAAACTGTTTAGGTCTCTCGGATGTACTCATTGGCCAGAATCTGCTACCCACGCCACCAGCCATAATCACAAGGTGATTGCTACTCTTACTCATTATTTTCATATTTAGTATAACTTTACAAATGTATGAAAATAATTTCAAATGGAAAAAGAAAAGGGTGAATATTTTCTAAAATAGAGACAGCGACGTGTCTTCTTCGGATGCAGGTGAGGTTTCTTCTTGCTGGAGTTCGTCAAACTGCAATTGCAACTGTCGGAACACTTCAGAATTGAGATTCAGACAATACGTTCCTCTTTGCGTACCTTTTCTGATGACAGAATCGGTCTTTTTGGAGTTGCGTATGAGATAAGAGGAAACCTGTTTGTGGACGAGATTATAATCGAGAGGCTGAAAAAAGGAATTGTTTGCATTGAAGACATAGCGTGAGATGTCCTTGACAGCAAGCCCATCCTCTCCGGCTGCAAACAAAAGGTCTATGATTACTTTCTCGTAATTCATGTGAAATCATTAAAAAAGGTCACACTTAACTGAAAGTAAGTGTGACCCTTTCTTCATATACTTAAATTTATGCAAGAGCAACCTTGTTGTCCTCGTCTTTGATTTTGCCTTCCTTGAAAAGCCATCCCATTCCTACGAGGACTTCATCCTCTGTAATGTTGGCCAACTTGGCAATCTCTGCTATTGTCAGCGCCTTCTCTGCTGTTGCAAGAGCCTGATATACATCACCAGCCTTGAAACCTACGTTCTCTGCTGTCAGTACAACTACACTCTTCGAAGCAACCTTCTTAACTGTTGATTTTTTTGTCGTTGCAGTCTTCTTGGTTGCAACAGCTTTTGTTGTTTTCTTTTCTGTCATAATTTAGTAAATATTTAACCTTACGTCATTCAATCTTTCTATCTTGTAACTTTTTGTAATGCAAAGATAACAATTTATCGACTTGCCAGCAAATATATGTACGAAAATATGACAAAATCGAGAACTTTTGTAATTTTATTTTATCAATCTTGACTCAAATCAACGGAGATTTTAAGTTCTTCCAACTGTTTGGAAGCCAGCTGGGAAGGCGCATCGAGCATCACGTCACGTCCAGAATTGTTCTTGGGGAAGGCGATACAATCGCGGATAGAATCGAGACCAGCCATGATAGAGACGAAGCGGTCGAGACCGAAAGCGAGACCAGCGTGGGGAGGTGCACCATACTTGAAGGCGTTCATCAGGAAGCCGAACTGAGCCTCTGCACTCTCCTTGGTAAAGCCCAATATCTTGAACATCTTCTCCTGAAGGTTGGAGTCATGGATACGGAGCGAACCGCCACCGACTTCGATACCATTGCAGATGAAGTCATAAGCCTTGGCACGCACGCGCTCGGGATGTTCATCCAAGAGAGGAATATCATCAGGGTTGGGCATCGTGAAGGGATGGTGGGTTGCCATGAGACGCTGCTCCTCTTCTGACCACTCAAAGAGTGGGAAGTCTACTATCCACAGACACTCAAACTTATTCTTGTCGCGCAAGCCAAGACGCTCACCCATCTCAAGACGGAGTGCGCAGAGCTGTGTGCGCACCTTGTTGGCAGGACTGCCGCTCAATATCAGAACCAAATCGCCATCCTTGGCACCGGTCTTTTCCTTGACTTCGGCCAACACTTCTGCGCCATAGAACTTGTCTACAGAGCTCTTTACCGAGCCATCTTCGTTGTACTTGATGTACACAAGACCCTTTGCACCCACCTGAGGACGCTTTACGAAGTTGGTGAGTTCGTCAAGCTGCTTGCGGGTGTAGTTGGCACAACCGGGCACACAAATCGCACCGATATAGGCAGCCTCGTTGAACACGGCAAAGTCTGCCTTGCCATCAAATACATCCTTGAGCTCGACAAATTCCATGCCGAAACGCAGGTCGGGCTTGTCGGAACCGAAGCGGCGCATGGCCTCATGCCATGTCATCTGCTGCAACTTGGCGGGAAGGTCTACACCTCTAACCTCCTTGAACAGCATGCGGCACATATCCTCGAACAGAGAGATAACATCTTCCTGGTCTACGAAACTCATCTCACAATCGACCTGAGTAAACTCGGGCTGACGGTCGGCACGCAGGTCCTCGTCGCGGAAGCACTTGGCTATCTGGAAATAGCGGTCGAAGCCTGCTACCATAAGGAGCTGCTTCAGGGTCTGAGGGCTCTGAGGGAGAGCATAGAACTGACCGGGATTCATACGAGAGGGAACCACGAAGTCGCGGGCGCCTTCAGGAGTAGAACCGATAAGTATTGGAGTTTCAACCTCTATGAACTTCTGTGCATCGAGGAAGTTGCGGATAAGTATCGTCATACGGTGACGCAGCTCCAGATTGCTACGCACCACATTGCGTCGAAGGTCAAGATAGCGGTACTTCATACGCAGGTCGTCGCCACCGTCGGTATTGTCCTCGATGGTGAAGGGAGGCACAGCACTGGGGCTAAGCACAGTAAGCTCGGACACGAGGATTTCGATATCACCCGTAGCAATCTTATCATTTTTGCTCTGTCGTTCACCGACAACACCCTTAGCCTGGATGCAGTATTCACGACCCAAGCGATTGGCCTGCTCACACAAAGCAGCATTAACAGATTCGTTGAAGACAAGCTGGGTTATACCATAACGGTCACGCAAATCGACAAAGGTCATACCACCCATCTTGCGTACTTTCTGCACCCAACCAGCCAAGGTAACTTCGACGCCATTATCGGCAAGACGAAGTTCGCCACATGTTTTTGTTCTATACATAAAGATATACCCCAGTTCGGGATAAGATTTTGTTCATAAAAAAGTTGGTAGTCTCACAAATATTTTGTACCTTTATAGGTGATTTACAATAAGTTACAAAAATATTTAATATGACTACCGATTACAAAGTTACAG
>NZ_NPJJ01000035.1 GCF_002251385.1 Prevotella sp. P5-108 | reverse complement strand
ATATTGGGTTGTATTATTTAGCTCTATTATTAATACTTTCATCTTGGACAGATACAAATACTTCCCCTAATTTATTATTTAAGGTCGTGTATTTTTTATGTCTTTTATTGCCAGCTCTTCGTAATCGACCAGATTTTGTTCCAATGTTGGTGATTTCTTTTGCTGGTATTGGATTATATGGGTATGCTTACTCATTTATGCCAACTTATTTACCAGTCTATTTAGGGGCCCTTTTCTTATTTTATTTAGCTTATAGCAAAGGTAAAATAGAATCTTATAAGACACCGTCACTGTTGGTCGGATTTGGAATATTTACTATAATAATGGATTTAGTAACGGCATTGTCTATTGAAAATATTTCTTTTTCTATTTTTATTATAATTCTGTTATGTAAATTTATAGATAACTCTGTTGATAGGTCTACAGTTTCTAAAGTTTCTTTTGCATTTGCATTAATGACATTAGTGTTGTCTCTTTACTTTCTTTTATTAAGAGATCAATTTACTCAAGATTATTATGCACAGGGATCTGGTTTGGAACGAACGGGATGGATGGACCCAAATTATTTTGGTATGGTTTTGGGAATGGGTGTTGTAACTTCTATGATTCAGTTATCAAGTTTTCGCCTTTTGGGAATTGTAGAAAAAATTTTTTATGTTTTTACAGTGATCCTTTCTGTTCCAACTCTAGTTCTAAATGCGTCAAGAGGAGCCATTCTGGCTGTTGCTGTAAGTTTTGTGTTTATAATTCTTTTTTCCAAAGTAAATCCATTATATAAAATTGTTGTTATAATCATTACTATTTTGTTCTTGTTTTATCTATATAATAATAGTTATTTTGATTTATTGGAGTACAGAATAGCTCATGATTCGGGAACGGGATCGGGGAGAACCACTATCAGGCGTAAAAAAATGGATGCTTTTTGGAGCGGGGCACCTTATACATGGGTAGTTGGTTATGGTAATGATGGAGGAAAAGAACTCGCATTTGAAAATCATGCATTCGGTTCACATAATGATTATGTCGCAATTCTTTGTGCATATGGACTAATAGGACTAACGATGTTTGTTGGATTGTTGCTTTATCCTATATTGAATTTGTCTAAAAAATCTACTAATAAAGCTATAGTACTTTCCGTTTCTGTTTATATAATAATGATGTGTACAACATTGGAACCTTATACCGCAGGACGTTTTCCGTACTTTTGTTTTTATTTGTATTCTTTGCTTATAATGTCTGCTTCAAATAATCAAAAGCTATAATAAAATGAAAAGGGTGCTAATTGTCATACCAAATCTATCTACGGGTGGGACCAATTCTTCTTTATCAAGTTTTTATGATGTAATTAAAAATAATTATTCTGTTGATGTATTTGCTATGTCTTATCATGGTCACGCAAATATATCATTCGAAGAATGTTTGTTGCCAGAAAATAAGTTACTATCTCTTTGGAATTGTGTTTATGATGAACTTGAATCAATAACAGATAAATTGATAGCGGTATTCTTAAAAAGTATAAGAAGACTTTCTGTGAAATTTAAATGGGGGCTTGATTCTAAAGTATATAATTTTGTGCGGAAAAAGCTAAGAACAGAGCAATATGATATAGTTATAAGTTTTCAAGAAGGAGCTGCTACAAAATTTGTATCTTTGTGTCATGTTCCTATAAAATATGCTTGGGTCCATTGTAATTATTCTAATTGGCATCCTAAGATTAAACAAGAAGAAATAGATATTTATCAGAAATTCAATCGAGTAGTTTGTGTTTCAAAATATACTGCTTCGGTTTTTAATTCAATATTTAGGCTTGGTGATAATGTTGTCAGTATTTCCAATCTACAAGATGTAGATAAGATAAAATTACTTGCAAGGGAGCATATATCAGATATAGAATGGAATAATAA
>NZ_NPJJ01000034.1 GCF_002251385.1 Prevotella sp. P5-108 | reverse complement strand
CTCAACCCTGGGCTATGAAATCGCAACTCCTACAGAGTTGCCGAGGCTGTGTACCATCCACGATGGGCTAACATCATTATACCATTGGGTGCGCACCATCCACCATGGACTAATCATTTAATACCCACGGTAACATACCATCACCAATGGCCAAACAATCAAACATCATTGGATGCGTCACATCCACAATGGGCTAACACCAGTAAACGCCCAAATATATATTGACCATACACATCGGAACATGGTACGCCCCCTGGCAACTCTGTAGGAGTTGCGCTTTCCCAGCCCAGGGTTGCGGGCGAAGTCCGCTACCCTGGGTAGCAGCCCCACTAACCTGGCAACGCTGTAAGTGTTGCGATTAGCCGTAGGCGTTACTCGTAGCAGGATGATGGGCAGGAATGGATAGGTGGATAGTATCAGATTGGGTATAACGCCTTCGGCTAATCGCAACTCTTACAGAGTAGCTACACCTAATTATATATATACCCAGGGTAGAGGCGCTGCATAACGAGCCCCTCCTCGACCCTCCCCAAAGGGCGGGAGTTTTTATAATTAGTTAATACACAGCCGAATAGAACTCCCTCCCCTTGTGGAGGGCTGGGGTGGGGCTTTAGCTGCTCGCGATGACTGTACCAGGGCACAATGCATCAACAAACGAGACAGCCCGAGACACGGCGCTACTGCACCAGTCTCGGGCTGTTATTCTATTTTTCCTATTCAGCGACTATTGCGCTGTATTCGGGTTGTCATTTTCGACAAGGACAGGGCGGACATAATAATCACCATTATGTCCAAGCGCTGCATAATAACATTTAACCACATGATTACCATCACATATCAATGATAATTGATATCCTGCATTATTTGATCCTACTGGAGGTGCAGTCCAATAAGTAGCCGCTCCATAGGATTCCAAAGCACCAGGATTAGCAGGCAAGAACAGACTAACATTAGTATACCCCGGTGTGATACCAGTGAACTCGAAGCCCCATACACCATTCTCATTACGACGATATACGGCACTTACCTTTTCAGTATTAACGGTATTATTAGCAGACAAGCCCATCTCATCCTTGGTGGGCACTCTCCAATTGTCCCCCCAGAATTTATTTTTAACGGCATCAGTCCACGACATTGTTCCAGCCACATTCTGCGTAGCAAACTTAGGACCGCCTGCCCACAGCTGTACCCATTCTACCGGTTTTGATATACCTTCGGCATCAGCCGATCCTCTCACTGGGCCGGTGGTCAGGGTGTAGTACTTGCCGGCTGTGAGACCTTTATCCTGGGTGGCCCTGACCAGGGTTCCGCCATTGTAGATGGCAATCTTCACTCCTGCGGGTACTGCGATGTAATAGGTGCCAGGCTCGCTCGCGGTGAGCAGTGTTACCTTGCTTTCGCTGGTCACTACATCAAATCCGGCTTCATTACTCTTAGCTGTGAGTCCAGACACCCACTTCTCTCCAGTTTTAACATTGATGTCGCAAGTGGTGCTGTTGCCATCCACCTTGACAATGCGCAGGATGGCTACCTGGGGCTTGAGGGCGATGGTGAGACCATCGGCGCCGGTGGTGGCAGACGCGGTCTTGCCGGCACAGGCATAATAGTTGGCTACGCCAGTCAAATCACCTGTCTGTCCTGCAAGATTGACAGTGTTGCCAGGGAAATAGGCGTACCAGTCGGCAGCCGCAGTAGTGGTCTGTGCATTGGTAGAGGTGAAAGTCTCACCCTGCTTGGTAAATGTATAATAAGATTCGACCTGAGAGTTGGTCACATTGAGCATGTCGTTGACGGCAAAACTGAACTTATAGGTGCCTTTCTCGCCTTCATCCATGGTGGCTCGCGAAGCGGGCTGTTCTACAGTGGCGTTGAGGGTCATGCCCTGGGTGGCACCGCCGAAATCGTCGTTGCTGCAACCGGTCATCATCATCGCTGTAGCAGCTATCAAAAACAATAATGTCTTCTTCATTTTCCTTAATTCTTAGTTCTTGTCTGTTGTATTGTTGCCTATGGAGCATGGGTCTACTTATTCCCACACATCTTCTTCATCACCGCTTGTGACGTCACCTTGTACTGTGATGTTTCCAGTGCCACTTCCTGCGAGGATAGCGAGGGGCTGTACGGCGAAGACAGTGGTCGCCGGCTTAATGTAATGTTGCTTGTTCATCTTGTTGAAATTCTATTTAGTTGTTATATATATATTCATGTATAGCGGCAGTGGTCTCTCCATCTCCCCCATCGAGGACATGGCAAACTGCGACATAGATATAGGTAATAGTGGTGGAAAGTGAGGTTCCTGCGGCATGCCCATGCGCCATACGACTATGGTCGAAGCCTTGCAGAGGAGCTCTACAGCCATCCAGCCGGTAGGTTTGATTCAGATGGATTGGAAAATCAGATTTGCAAAGGTAGTGATAAAGGCTGGAATAATGGCCGGTTTTTCATTTTTTAACATCATAAACACGTTAACTATCATGCCATAAGGCGCCATTGGCATCGCCGTGCACCCATAGACCCTTACCCCGACAGAAGCTGTGCTGACGGCGAGAGCAGCGACCACGGGCTTCGCCATCGGCGGTGATGGCGCTGCCGAGAGGGCACAAAAAAGCAGCCTCTGCTGCCCGAGCCTGTGGCCCATGACAGAAAGGCTGCCTCTATGTTAAGTTAATGTGCTTGCGGTTAGAGTGGCTTGTACTCTACGAATGCCTCCATAGCCTCGTAGCATGCCAGTCCGAGCGAGTCGTAGAGAGCTGCAGTGGCGCGGTTGCGGTCTTCGGCACGCTGCCAGAACAGGCGCTCGTCGTTGCCCAGGAAGGGAGCGCTCTCCATCTGTGAAGAGTGCTTGAGGATGGAGTTGCGCTTGGCGCGGAGTTCCTCGGGGCTCATGGGCACGCACATCTCGATGTTCTCGATTTCCCATTCAGCCCACGCACCACGGTACATCCAGATGCGGCAGTCCTTGAGCCACTCGGCACCGGCGTTCTTCTCCTCATCGATAGCTGCAAAGACGGCGTCGGTACACTTGCGGTGGGTACCGTGGGGGTCTGCCAGGTCGCCGGCAACGAATATCTCGTGGGGCTGAACCTTGCGGAGCAGTTCGCGTACAATCTCAACATCCTTCTCGGTCATGGGGAGCTTCTCTATCTTGCCACTCTCATAGAACGGAAGGTCAAGGAAGTGAACGTGGTCGAGAGGTATATTGTTGTAAGTACATGCTGTACGGGCTTCACCACGGCGGATAAGACCCTTGATGGTACGTACCTCGGGAGTATCTACATCGCCCTCCTTCTTGTTCTTGAGTGTCTTCTTGATGTCCTTGTACATCTTGGTGATGACCTCGTCCTTGCTGTCCATGAAGAGCTGGTTGTAACCATTAACGAAGTGCATGAAGCGTGTCACCTCCTCGTCGCCCACGGCAATGTTGCCACTGGTCTCATAGGCTACATGCAGGTCGTGGCCCTGCTTGACGAGGCGCTGGATGGTGCCACCCATAGAGATGACGTCGTCGTCGGGATGGGGCGAGAAGACAATAACGCGCTTGGGGAATGGCTTGGCGCGCTCGGGACGATAGGTATCGTCGGCGTCGGGCTTGCCTCCGGGCCATCCGGTGATGGTGTGCTGCAGGTCATTGAATATCTTGATATTGGCATTGTAAGCCGAACCATAGAGGGCGAGCAGCTCGGAGAGTCCGTTCTCATTGTAGTCCTTGTTGGTGAGCTTGAGGATGGGCTTGCCGGTAATCTGGCAGAGCCATACGAGGGCTGCGCGGGTGAGCTTGTCGGTCCACTTGCAGCTGGCTACCAACCAGGGATGGATGATGCGGGTGAGCTTGCCAGCGGCGGGAAGGTCGATGACCACATGGGCATCGTTGTGGGTCTGGAGGAACGATGCGGGAATGGAGTCACTAATCTTGCCTTCGACCATGCTGCGCACAATCTCTGCCTTCTCCTCTCCCCATGCGGTGATAAACACCTTGCGGGCAGCCAGGATGTCGGCGATACCCAGAGTGACAGAGCATGGAGGCACAGGCTCCTGAGAGCCGAAGCTCAGCGTCATCTCCTCGCGGCTGATGGCGTCGATGAGGATGAGGCGGGCCTGAGAAGTGAGGGTAGAGCCGGGCTCGTTGGTAGCGATGTTACCCATACGGCCTACGCCGAGCAGCATCACGTCGATACCGCCAAAGGTCTGGATGCGCTGTTCATAGAGGCGGCACTGGCTCTGCACGTCTTCCTGGGCGATGGTACCGTCAAGGGTATAGACATTCTGCTCGGGAATGTCGATGTGGCTCAGCAGACGCTGGCGGAGCTGGCTGATGGTGCTGTGCTGGCTGTCGGCAGCGAGGGGGAAAAACTCATAGGCGTTGAAGATAACCACGTTCTTGAAGCTGACGAGCTTCTTCTCGTAGCGGTCTATCAACTCGTTGAATACGGGGGTCAGCGACTGGCCTGTACCCACACCTAAGACACAATACTTGCCGAGCAGTTCCTTGGCCTTGATTTCGGCCACGATGGCATCGGCTATCTTCTGCGCACCTTCATCCACCGTGGGATAGATGTCGGTGAGGATGTGTTCGTCGCGTGTAATCTCGGAGCGCTCTACGGCCGTCTTGGGGTTATAAAACTCTTCGGGAACTGTGTTGAATACAATCTGCGAACTTAAGTTAAGTCTCATTGTCTTATCAGTTATAGAAGTTCTTATAAATTATCTTTCTCGATATCCTTGAAGTACTTGTAAGTACCCACCTTGAGCTCCTCGGTGGCTGCCTCATCGGCTACGATGATAGCATGGGGATGCTGCTGCAGGGCGCTGATGGTCCAGGCCTGGGTCACGGGACCTTCGACAGCTGCCTGGAGGGCGCGCGACTTGTGGTGGCCATTGACGAGAATCATCACCTCGCGGGCTGACAGCACAGTGCCTACGCCTACGGTGAGGGCGTGCTTGGGCACCTTGTTGACATCATTGTCGAAGAATCGGCTGTTGGCGATGATGGTATCTGTAGTAAGTGTCTTGATGCGTGTGCGTGATGAGAGTGAAGAGAAAGGCTCATTGAAAGCGATGTGGCCGTCAGGTCCGATACCGCCAAGGAACAGGTCGATACCGCCTGCTTCCTCTATCATCTGCTCGTAGTGGGCACACTCGGCGTCGAGGTCTTCGGCGTTGCCATTGAGAATGTGGATATTCTCGGCGGGGCAGTCGATGTGGTCGAAGAGGTTGCGACGCATGAACGAGTGGTAACTCTCGGGATGGCTCTCGGGCAGTCCTACATACTCATCCATATTGAATGTGATGACGTGCTTGAAGCTGACTTTGCCAGCCTTGTAGGCTTCTACGAGGCAGCGATACATACCCTCGGGCGAAGAACCCGTAGGCAATCCCAACACAAAAGGTTTCTCCGCTGTAGGGGCAGCGGCGTTGATACGTTCAACGACATGATTGGCAGCCCACTGAGACAGCTGCGCATAGTCGGATTCGATAATTAATCTCATTGCTCTGATGTTTAAGTTATATTCTATTTGAATTACAAAGTTACACATTATTAATAATAAAAAGGACAAAAAACGGATAAAAAACATCCCCGCGGCGTTTTTTGTTGGTTAACCCTGCCACCATGAGCATTACCACGACCATAGAGCAGACCGCGGGCGGCACGGGCGGAAGTCCGGTTATACGGAGAGCTGGGAGAAGAGCACAATTTGCTTTTTGTGTTCGTATCATCACCTTATGGTTTTTATTATGTCCTGCGGCAGGTATCGCCTTCATACGCTATGGATATGTAGCAATAAGGAGCGACAAAAAGATTTGTGGCTTTTCAGGGCTTTGCCCTTTGCGTCTGTGTGTGTCGTGTAATATCTCGAGAGCGAGCTCTCGGCTATTCCCCGCCACCCCCATCCGCGCCTGCCCGACGGCAGGCTGAAAAGCCGCAAATACAAAAAGCCGCCTTTGGCGGTAAAAAAAGTCCGGCTGCGCCGGTACAAAAAAATGATAACCTTATTTCCTATCCGTAGCGGTATATAAACTGAATAACACAAGCTGCTATTCCTGCAGTGGTAACGCCTTCGGCTAATCGCAACTCTTTCAGAGTAGCTAAGTAGGGTGGGTTTCTTACCCAGGGTTGAGGCGCTGCGCTCCTCAACCCTGGGCTATGTAATCGCAACTCCTACAGAGTTGCCAAGGGTGCGTACCATCCACCATAAGCCCCATCCTAACCTTCCCCACGGGGAAGGAAAAAAGCCCAAATGATGTTCATATTCCAATCTTTTTCAAGGAACGGAGCGCAATCATAACCCCCTAAAGCACAGCGAGAATGAATTCCCGCCCCTTGGGGAGGGTTAGGGAGGGGCTTACAATCAGTTGTTTTTTTACCGCCAACGGCGGACTTTTTGAACGGCCAAAGGCCGCTTTTTTACCGTGGCAGCTGTTGTCGCCATGCAATGCATGGCGTTGGGGATGGTGGCGACGACAAGGAGGAAAACTCGTTTTCCGCATGGCGTCACCACCGTCACCAAAAAGGCGAAGCCGACAACAGCCGCCATGGCTTTTTGTATCTCAACCCCGCAATAATTGACAAAAACGGGCTGTATGTCAGATTATATGGCTATCTTTGCAGAAGATCGCAATACAGTTGACTTAAACAATACAATTATCATGAAACAAAGAAGGACAATATTAGTAATGTTATGCCTGATGCTTGTCACGGGCGTAACGGCAAAGCTGAAGTTGCCGGCAGTGATAACCGACCACATGGTGATACAGGCCGGCGAGGCAGTAAACGTATGGGGCTGGGCCGACAAGGGTCAGAAGGTGACGGTGACGATAGACAACCACCGCACCACCGTGCGCACGGCGAAAGACGGCACATGGCGCGCCGTGCTGCCGGCGATGAACTATGGCGGGCCCTACACCATGACCGTGACCACAGGGAAGGAGAGCCTGACCGTAAGCGACATCCTTGTGGGCGAGGTATGGGTGGCGAGCGGCCAGTCCAACATGGAGTTCCGACTGTGCAGCGCCGACAACGCCGAGGAGGCTGCGCTCTCTGCCCACAACAGCGGCATCAGAGTGTTCACGGTGGAACGCACGATGGCAAAGACTCCCCAAGTCGATGTCGTGGGCAGCTGGACGGTATCTACCCCCGAGACGGTGGGCGACTTCACCGCCGTGGGCTACCTCTTTGCCCGCGAACTCGCCAAGCGGCTCAACTGCGCCGTGGGCATCATCAACACCTCGTGGGGAGGCACCGACATTGAGACCTGGATGAGTCCCAAGGCGATAGAGTCGTTCCCCAAATACAACCCGCTGGTAGAAGAGATGCGCACCGCCGACCTCGACGCCCAGGCCAAGCGTTGGCAGGTGCTCAAAGCCAAGTTTGACAAGGCCGTAAGGGAAGAGTGTGGCGAGCGCGATGGCTGGTATCGCACCGACTTTGACAAGAGCGACTGGCAGAGACTTGAAGTACCGGGACTGTGGACCATCGACACGCTCGCCAAGATGGACGGCGTGGTATGGACCACCACCCAGTTTGATGTGCCCGAAGAGTTGACCGGCAAGGAGGCCACCCTCTACATGGGCATGATAGACGATGACGACGTGACCTGGGTCAACGGCCAGCGCATAGGCGAAACCAAGGGATTTACCGTCAAGCGCACCTACACCATACCTGCCGGCGTGCTCAAGGCAGGCAAGAACGAGCTGACCGTGAAAATCATCGACGACCACGGTGGCGGCGGTTGCTACGGCCCGCGCTATCTCTACTTCATCCGCGTGGGCAGCCAGCGCATACCCATCCTCAAGCATCCGTGGAAATACCGCATCTCTGCCGTCAAAGACCTCGAAGGCTTCGTGCCCGACAATCCCAACAAGTATCCCTCGCGTCTCTACAACGCTATGGTTGCCCCCATCTGCCGTTATGGCATCAAGGGCGTCATCTGGTATCAGGGCGAGAACAATGCCAACCGTGCCCAGGAGTACTACCGCCTCTTCCCTGCCATGATAAGCGACTGGAGAGAGCAGTGGAAGCGGCCCGAGATGCCGTTCTATTGGGTTCAGCTGGCCAATTTCATGAAGCCAGTCGACACTCCGGCGGAGAGCAGCTGGGCCACGTTGCGCGATGCGCAGAACGCCACGCTCAGCCTGCCTCATACGGGTCAGGCGGTAATCATCGATGTGGGCGAGGCCGACGACGTGCATCCCAAGGACAAGCAGACAGTGGCCAACCGTCTGTCGCTCATGGCTCTCAACCATGAGTATGGCATGCACGATGTCTATTGCGACAGTCCCCAGCCCGTAAGAGCCGAGCGTACTGCCGACGGCAACATACTGCTCACCCTCCGCAACGAAGCCGAGACGCTCGTCTGTCACGACCGCTACGGCTATGCTTGCGGTTTCGCCGTGGCAGGTGCCGATGGCGTCTACCGCTGGGCCAAGGGCGAAGTGGTGGCGCCCAACCAGGTAAGGCTAACCACCCCCAAGGGCGTCGTGCCGATGATGGTAAGATATGCCTGGGGCGACAACCCCGACGACGCCAACCTCTACAACTCAGCCGGGCTGCCCACCACCCCATTCCAAATCAAGGTGGAGCCTGCCAAGGTCAAGGCAGAGCCCGCCAAGCCATAAACTACCACGACCGTATAACCCTTGCCGCACATATCTTTCATCCGCGGCAAGGGTTATACCGTCTTTATCACTGGCAGAATAGGTCCCGATGGTAAAAAAAGGGACAATTCTCTTTGTATTGTTTTCGGTTTTCACTACCTTTGTCCACATATTATATATTATAGATGAAAGAATTTGTAATTTCAGAGGTAAAAGCAGAGACTGCTATACTGGTGGGACTCATCACCAAAGACCAGGACGAAGAGAAGACGACAGAATACTTAGACGAATTGGAGTTTCTGGCCGATACGGCTGGAGCGGTGACCGTAAAGCGGTTTACCCAGAAAGTGAACGGCCCCAATACGGTGACCTACGTGGGCAAGGGTAAACTGGAAGAAATCAAGCAGTATATAGAAGACGAAGAAGACAACGACCGGGAAATCGGTATGGTTATCTTCGACGACGAGCTGTCTGCCAAGCAGATGCGCAACATCGAGAATGAGCTCAAGGTGAAGATCCTGGACCGCACGAGCCTCATCCTCGATATCTTTGCCATGCGCGCACAGACCGCCAACGCCAAGACTCAGGTCGAACTGGCGCAGTATCGTTACATGCTGCCTCGTCTGCAGCGCCTCTGGACTCACCTTGAGCGTCAGGGTGGTGGCTCTGGTTCGGGCGGTGGCAAGGGAAGCGTGGGACTGCGCGGCCCTGGTGAGACCCAGCTCGAGATGGACCGCCGTATCATCCTGCAGCGCATCACGCTGCTCAAGCAGAGACTGCTGGAAATAGACAAGCAGAAGACTACACAGCGCAAGAACCGCGGCCGCATGGTGCGCGTGGCGCTCGTGGGCTATACCAACGTGGGCAAGTCGACCATCATGAACCTCCTGGCCAAGAGCGAGGTGTTTGCCGAGAACAAGCTCTTTGCCACCCTCGACACTACGGTGCGCAAGGTGGTGATAGACAATCTCCCCTTCCTGCTCGCCGATACCGTAGGATTTATCCGCAAGCTGCCCACCGACCTGGTAGACTCCTTCAAGTCGACCCTCGACGAGGTGCGCGAAGCCGACCTGCTGGTCCACGTGGTAGACATCTCCCACCCCGACTTCGAGGAGCAGATAGAGGTGGTCAACCAGACCCTCAAGGACCTCGACTCCGCCGACAAGCCCATGGTGCTTGTCTTCAACAAGATAGACAAATACCACTGGGTCGAGAAAGAGGCAGACGACCTCACCCCGATGACCCGCGAAAACATTACGCTCGACGAGCTGCGCCGTACGTGGATGGCCAAAATGAGCGACAACTGTATCTTCATCTCTGCCCGTGAGCGAGAGAACATAGACCACTTCCGCGATGTGCTTTATCGCAAAATCCGCGAGCTCCATGTTCAGAAATATCCCTACAACGACTTTTTATATCCATCTGAAGAATAAGTATAACTTTTTTATCCATGAACTATGCAGCGACTATTAAGCGAACAGGAGATTAATATCCTGGAACTCAACGGCTGCCAGGCTGAAGACTGGACTGCCGTGAGCGTGAGCGAAGATTTCACGCCCGACTATCTGCACAACGTGATGTTCTACGGCGACGTCAGCCTTGGCGTCTTCGAGCGTACCATTGAGGTGAGCCCCGGCTTCAGCAAGCACTCGGGCATACGCAATGCCACCCTGCGCAATGTGACTATCGGCGACAACTGTCTGATAGAGAACATAGGCAACTACATCAACAACTACACCATCGGAGCCAACTGCTACATCTCCAACGTCTGTGTGATGGAGACCATCGAGGGCGCCACCTTCGGCCAGGGCAACGTGGTGTCGGTGCTCAACGAGGTGGGCGAAGGCAACATCATGATGTTCGGACTCCTGAACAGCCAGTTTGCCGCCTTCATGGTCAAGCACCACAGCGACCATCACCTGCGCGACACCATCTATCGGCTCATACGCGAGGAAATCAACTGCACCATGCCCGACCGCGGCACCATCGGCGAGAGAGTCAAGATCGTCAACACCAAGGAAATCATCAACTCGGTGATAGGGCCCGACTGCGAGATAAGCGGTGCCTCGCGACTCAGCGACTGCACCCTGCAGAGCGTAGGACAGCCCGTCTATATCGGCACAGGTGTCATCTGTGAAAACTCCATCATCTCCGACGGCTCGTCGGTCATCAACTCGGTCAAGATGCAAGACTGCTTTGTGGGCGAAGCCTGCAAGATAAGCAACGGATTTACCGCCTCGCAGAGCATCTTCTTCGCCAATTCATATATGAGCAACGGTGAAGCCTGCGCCGCCTTCTGCGGACCCTTTACCGCCTCACACCACAAGAGTTCGTTGCTCATCGGCGGACAGTTCTCTTTCTATAACGCTGGTTCTGCCACCAACTTCTCCAACCATGCCTACAAGATGGGCCCCATGCATTACGGCATACTCGAGCGAGGTGCCAAGACAGCCAGCGGAGCCTATATCCTGATGCCCGCCAAGATAGGCACGTTCTCCGTGTGCTTCGGCAAACTGATGTATCATCCCGATACGCGTTGCATACCGTTCTCCTACCTCATTGCCTATGGCGACACGATGTATCTCTCGCCCGGACGCAACCTCACCACGGTAGGTCTGTATCGCGACATACGCAAGTGGCCCAAGCGCGACATACGTCCGCTGAGCAAGCACCGCAGCATCGTCAACTTCGACTGGCTCTCGCCCTTCTCCGTCAACGAGGTCATACAGGGCAAAGCCATCCTGGAGCGGCTGCGCGAGGCATCGGGCGACAACGTGTCGACCTACAACTACCACATGTATGTCATCAACGCCGCCTCGCTACGCATGGGCATCAGCCACTACGACATGGCGCTGCGCATCTATATGGGTGCCGTGGTCAAGCGTGTGCTCAAGCGCTACGGAGCCGTAGAGCCGCCCGCATCGACCATAGGTGAAGGTGCCTGGAGCGACCTCTCCGGACTCTTGCTGCCCGAGAGCGAGGAACAGCGGCTTATCGAGCAGATTAAGGACGGCACCCTCGACGACGTGCAGAGCATCATCGACGAGTTTGTGGCCATCGACGGCCGTTACCGCGACTATCAGTGGGCGTGGACTTACAGACTTATACTCGATTATTACCACATAGACCACATCACCCAAGCCGACATAGACCGCATACATACCGACTATGTAGAGGCGCGCCGTATGTGGATAAGCGAGATACGCAAGGACGCCGAGAAGGAGTTCAATATGGGCGACGTGGAGCGCGAGGTCTTCGACGACTTCATCAATCTGCTCGACCACGAGATAGACTACGAGAACTGACGCCACTGTCAAAAAGTATGTTAAAATCGTCACAATTCCAGCCGTTCATGCGTCTATTATAATAATAGGTAACAATATTATCATCAAATATCAATATGAACAGAACCTTTATGAGTATGCTGGGCCGCGGCCTGGCTTTAGGTTTGGTCCTGCTGGGCTCGGCACTGCAAGCCATCGCCAAGGACTACAAGTACCAGACCGTTAAGGGCGACCCCATGCAGAGTCGCATCTACACGCTTGACAATGGTCTGAAAGTGTATCTGAGTGTAAACAAGGAGAAGCCACGCATCCAGACCTACATCGCCGTGCGCACCGGCTCGCGCAACGACCCAGCCGAGACCACCGGTCTGGCTCACTATCTGGAGCACCTTATGTTTAAGGGAACCTATCAGTTTGGCACCACCGACTACGCCAAGGAGAAGCCCTACCTCGACGAGATAGAGCAGCGCTACGAGAGCTACCGCAAGATGACCGACCCCGAGCAGCGACGCAAGGCCTATCACGAGATAGACTCGGTATCGCAGTTGGCAGCCCGCTACAACATCCCCAACGAGTACGACAAGCTCATGTCGTCTATCGGAGCCGAGGGCACCAATGCCTACACCAGCAACGACGTGACCTGCTATGTCGAGGACATTCCCTCCAACGAGGTGGTCAACTGGGCCAAAATCCAGAGCGACCGCTTCAAGCACATGGTGATACGCGGTTTCCACACCGAGCTCGAGGCTGTCTACGAGGAGTTCAACATAGGACTCGCGCAGGACAACCGCAAGATGTGGGGAGCACTCAACAAGCTGCTCTACCCCACCCATCCCTACGGCACGCAGACCACCATCGGCACACAGGAGCACCTGAAGAACCCCTCGATAGTCAACATCAAGAACTACTTCAGCCGCTACTACGCTCCCAACAATGTGGCTATCTGCATGGCGGGCGACATGGACCCCGACAAGGTCATCGCCACCATCGACCAGTACTTCGGCGACTGGAAGCCCAACACCAACCTCAGCCGTCCAGAGTACGCGCCAGAGAAGCCCATCACCGCCCCACGCGACAGTAGCGTCATTGGCCAGGAGGCCGAGATGGTGGCTATGGCATGGCGTATGCCCCAGGCCAACAGTGCCGCTGCCGACACGCTCGAGCTCATGGGCCGACTGCTCTACAATGGCAAGGCGGGTCTGATAGACCTCAACCTGGTACAGCCCATGAAGATCATGGGTGCCTATGCCGGCTACCAGGGTCTGCACGACTACGGCAGCTTCAACCTCATCGCCATCCCCGTAAAGGGACAGAAGCTCGAAGACACCCGAGCCCTGCTGCTCAACCAGGTGGAGCGACTGAAGAAGGGAGAGTTTGACGACAATCTGCTCGCTTCGGTCATCAACAACTACAAGGTGCAGCAGTATCGCGCCCTGGAGAGCAACGACTCGCGCGCCGACATGTTTGTAAACGCCTTCATCAACGACCAGAAGTGGGAAGATGTGGTGACCAGCCTCGACCGCGTGTCGCGCATTACCAAAGACCAGATTGTGGCTTTTGCCAACCGCTACTTCTCGCCCGAGAGCGTAGTGACCGTCTACAAGCGTCAGGGTGTAGACTCTACGCAGAAGAAGATAGACAAGCCAGCCATCACCGCCATCCCCAGCAACCGAGAGTATCAGAGCCAGTTCCTCACCGACATCAAGAACGCTAAAGTGGAGCCCATCCAGCCCCAGTTTGTAGACTTCAAGCGCGACCTCACCTTCGCCAAGACCAAGAAGGGACTGCCCATCATCTACAAGCACAACACCGAGAACGGACTCAGCACCATGGTAATGCGCTGGGAGTTTGGCTCATCGGCCGACAACCGCTACCCCATTGCCACAGACTACCTCAGCTACATCGGTACCAAGAGCAAGACGCTGGCCGACATCAACAAGGAGCTGTACCAGCTGGGATGCCAGACCCGCTTCAGCGTGGGTACATACAACCTGAGCCTCATCATCAGCGGCCTGGACGAGAACCTGCCCAAGGCGCTCGCCATAGCCGAGGACATGATGCACAACGCCAAGGCCGACAAGCAGGCCTATGACGACGTGGTAGGTCTCTATGTCAAAGACCACGAAGACAGCAAGAAGAACCAGCGCGCCAACTTCAGCGCCCTGCGCGCCCTGGCTCAGTATGGCGAGTACAACAGCCAGCTCAACCGGATGAGCATTGACCAGATGCGCGCCACCGACCCACAGACCCTGATCGACCTCATCAAGGCTCTGCCCGGATACAAGCACGAGATACTCTACTATGGCCCACGCAGCGTCAAGGACCTTACAGCCATCATCGACAAGCAGCACGCCACTCCCAAGAAGATGGCTGAGCCGCTCAAGAACCGCGACTACATGGAGCAGACCACTCCACAGAACGAGGTGTGGATTGCGCCCTACGACGCCAAGAACATCTATCTCGTAATGTATCACAATGAGAACAAGTCGTGGAACCCCGACGAAGCAGCGGTGAGCTCCCTCTTCAACGAGTACTTCGGCGGAGGCATGAACACCGTAGTCTTCCAGGAGCTGCGCGAGGCACGCGGACTGGCATACAGCGCCAGCGCGTTCTACAACAACTCGCCAAAGCCCGGGCATCCAGAGTACGGAATTACCTATATCATCTCGCAGAACGACAAGATGATGGACTGCATACGCACCTTCAACGAGATACTCGACACCATCCCGCAGAGCGACAAGGCGTTCAACCTGTCCAAGCAGGCTCTCACCAAGCAGTTGGCAAGCAACAGAGTCACCAAGTTTGGTGTCATCAACGCCTATCTCGAAGCCCGCTTCAAGGGTATCGATTACGACCTCAACGAGAAGATCTACCAGGCGCTGCCCGGCGTGACCCTCAAGGACGTGGTCGACTTTGAGCAGCGCACCATGGCCAAGAAGCCCTACCGCTACATCATCCTGGGCGACGAGAAGAGCCTCGACATGAAAGCCCTCGAGAAGATTGGCCCCATCCACCGCGTGACCACCGAGCAGATATTCGGTTATTAATATCCACACGTTACCCTATAACGACCTCGGCAGCGCCCTGTGGTGCTGCCGAGGTTTTCTTTTCAACACCCGACATGAAAACCAGAACCATTGCCATCATCATCGCCTTGCTGCAGACCATCGCCGCAGCATGCCAGAGCGAAAGCACCCTGTATGGGCATGCCATGAACTTCGCCCGACAAGGCTGCAAAGACAGCCTCTTCTACAGTCTCGACCGTATGGCCACTCTCTACGGAGCCCGAGATGCTGACCTCTTGCCCGAGCTGCTGCTCGAGCCTCGGTTAAGGCCCTACCACAGCGACAGCCGATGGAGCCAGGTCAAAGACCGATTGCGCAAGGCAAGGATAGAAGCAGCGTCAGAGTCGCCGCGGCCATGCCAGACCGACACTGCCACCAAGCTCAACAACACCCCCATCGTAAACAGCTACGACATAGACCTGACCATAGACGTTGCCGCCAAGCGCATCGATGTGCGGGCCGACATTGACATCGACTTCCGTGGCAACAGCCATGCCGACCTCTATCTGTGGCGATATACCCAGCTGTCACGAGTGGCTGTCAATGGACGAGCCACCCGCTACGAGTTTGCCAAAGACATCGAGGCACCCTGGATAAGCCCATCGGGACGGCTGCGCATAGACGCCGGGACAGCGCGGGGAGCGGCGCGCATCACCACTGCCTATACCTGCCGGCTCGACAGCATACCCGAAGATGGCTTTGCCGCCTGCGACAGCAGTCTGGTCATGCTCACCTACTACATGGGGTGGTATCCGATAGACATCGACCACGAGACGTCGACCGCCAACATAGATATCCACATCACCCCTGGCTTCGAACTTACCGGCTCGGGCATCATCAGCCGCAAGGCCGACTCCTGGCATATGGCGCAGCCCTGGGAGGGCTTCGACTACACCATCATCGCCTCGCCCGACCTCAAGCAGAAGACCGTCAGCCACAACAACCGTAAGATTGAGGTGGTATCGCTGGGCTTCCCCGACGCCGATGCCGACTCGGTGGCTGTTCGCAGTGCCGAGATAATGGACTACTATGCCCGTCTGTACCGCCTTGAGCCCAACGGGCGCCAGCTGCGTATATTCCTCTTTCCTGCAGGGGGCGGCGGTGCCTACAGCCGACGCAATTTCATCGTCTGCTGCTGTCAGCGCTACAACGAATGGCTGTACCAGCTGCTTGCCCATGAGATTGGGCACTTCTGGTGGTCATCGGCACCCACCGACCAGTGGGAAGACTGGCTCAACGAGAGCTTTGCCCAGTACAGTTCGCTGTGCGCCATAAAGCAGCACTTGGGGTCTGCCGTCTACGATGACTATATAGAGGCTTACCGCGAGTGGGCACGCACAGCCTGCCCAATACGGGGCCTGAACCGCCAGGCCAATGGTGCCTTTTACACGTTTTACCACAAGGGTGCCGTGCTGCTCTACGACCTGCAACAGCGCATTGGCGACAAGGCTTTCTTCGACCTCATGCACCATCTTGCTGCCAAGCGCATAGGCAGCCAGCGCGAATTCGAGGCAGAGACAAGCCGACGGCTGAGCCATGATGACTGCCTGTGGATAGAGCGCCGGCTGAACCAATAGCACCATCCATAGCGCAAGACCGATGACGCCCGCCAGCATACCGACCCTACAAGACCACGAGAGCAGCCCCCACAGGCTGCTCTCTGTCGTTGGCGGCGCTCTGCCGGGCCCACTGGCTGAGCCACGGAGCCACATTGGCGGCTCGTGTCATACGATACGTGGGCCCGTGACTTATGTTACGAGGACACGTATCGTAAGGCACGAGGTCACGTAACATAAGATACGAACCGACAGAGGTCAACAGGAGGCCGGCAGACGCCTGCTGCACAACCACTTGAGACGCCCCGACGCCTCGCAAGGGCATGATGGCGATGGCGGGGCGTAACGAGGGGGCTGCATGTGGGCTATCCTAAAGTTTAGGGGCATGAGTACACGCCATGTCGGATATTTTATATACCTTTGCACCCGATTACAATTATAAGAGTGTTAATAGGATAACCCTTCATCGTGTAAATTATGGTCAGACAATGCTTCATCCTCTTCGGATGTATGGCTGCGGGCGAGCTGATAACGATGCTCACCGGAGTGAAACTGCCTTCAAGCATCATAGGTATGCTGCTGCTCACGCTGCTGCTGAAGGTAAAAGTGATAAAACTGGAATGGGTAAGAGGTCTTACCGACTTCCTGATAGCCAATCTGGGCTTCTTCTTCGTGCCGCCAGGCGTTGCGCTGATGCTGCACTTCGACCTGATTAGGGCAGAGCTGATGCCCATCGTCGGCGCCACACTGGTAAGCACCGCCCTGGTGCTGCTGGTCACGGGCCACACCCACCAGGTGGTGGCAAAGGGCGAGAAGAAGATTACGAACAAAATCAAGGACAAGATGGAAGAAAGGAGCAAGCATGATTGACCAAATCCTGACCAACGAGTACTTCCTCCTGGCGCTCACCTTCGGCATCTACCAGGGTGCCAAGATGCTGCAGCGCCGCACGGGGTCCATCCTGCTCAACCCTATACTGATAGCGATAGGGCTGATGATAGCGTTTCTCACAGCTTGCGACATACCCTACGACACCTACCACAAAAGCGGACAGATGATAGAGTTCTGGCTGAAGCCTGCGGTGGTAGCTCTGGGAGTGCCGCTCTATCTGCAGCTGTCGCAGATCAAGAAGCAGATATTGCCGATACTGGCTTCGCAGATGATGGGGTGCATCGTGGGCATCATCAGCGTGGTGGCGACAGCGCGCATGCTCGGCGCCTCGCGCGAGGTGGTGGCGTCGCTCGCCAGCAAGTCGGTGACCACGCCCATAGCGATGGAGGTGACGCAGACACTGGGCGGCATACCATCGCTCACGGCAGCCATCGTCGTGATAACCGGACTCATAGGCGGCGTGGTGGGCTTCAAGCTCATGGCGGTGGGCCATATACACAACCCCATGGCCAAGGGCCTGTCGCTCGGAGCGGCATCGCATGCCGTGGGCACATCGGTGGCGATGGAGCGCGACGAGTTTGTGGGAGCCTACGCCAGCCTCGGACTCACGCTCAACGGCATACTGACCGCGCTGCTTACCCCCTCCGTCGTCGAGTTGATGAGCTGAGAGCGCCCAGCAGCATACGGTCTATAGGAACCTAACAATAAGAGCAGCCCCGATGGGCTGCTCTTGTCGTTAAGGCCATGACGGCCGATATATCTGTGTAGAGAGAGGGGCTCTACTCGTTGAATGTCACGCAGGCGGGCATCTTGGTCAGTGGCTTCTGGGCAAACGGACAGCCAATGAACATCATGTAGACATCGTCGGGTATGTCCTTGTACTGCACGCCGATGGCTGCCTTGCGCAGAGACTTGCAGTTCTTGAACGCCCACATGTCTAACGCCACGCGGCTGGGCAGCGAGACCGAAGTGAGTCTGTTGCAGTCCTCAAAAGCGCCACTCCGTATCTCCTTGAGGCTCTCGGTCAAGGGCACAGAGGTCATGGCAGTGTTGCAGAATGCGTTTTCCTTGATGACAGCTACCGACTGGGGCAAGTCGACATGGGTAAGCGAGGTGCAGTCTCTAAAGGTAGCTTCCTCCAGCTCGGTGAGGTTTTGGGGCAGGGTCACGCTGGTGAGCGACTTGCAACCCCAGAACACCGTATTCTCCATTGTTTCCACGCGGTTGGGCAATACGGCTTCGGTGAGCCCGGTACAACCCGAGAAGACGCCACGTCCTATGGTCTTCACGCTGTTGGGCAGGACGATGCGCTTGAGTGCGGGATTTGCACCGAAGGCGTGGGAGTCTATCTTGGTCACCGTGGGCGGTATGCTGATTTCTGAGATGCGGGTTTCGTAGAACGCGTGGGTGCCAATGACCTTCAGACCCGGCGAGAGTGTCACCGACCGCATCTTCATGCCTTGGAAGGCGCTTGCGCCGATTTCCGTCACGCGGAAGACGCAACCTGCATAGCGCACAGTGGAAGGCACGGTATAGTCTTTGCCTACCGACTCGTCATTGTCCAGCCTCTCGAGGGTTGCTGTGCGGTCACCGAAGTGCAGATTGAACCACATCTCGCCGATATGCATCTTGTTATCATACGCCGAGTTGCCCTCATACACACGCACCGTAATCTCCTTGGTCTTGCGGTCTATGCTTTTGAAATACTCTACGGTCTTTTCATTCAGCCCTGGGTACAAGGGCGCCAGGTCTGACTGCATGGCATGCTTGAAGAAATCGTCCTCCAGCGGCTCAGCCGCTTCGTAGTAGCCGTCTTCGTTCTCGTGGTCGCTGAGCAGATATTCGACTGCTTTGTCGAGAGCATGATGACGGGCGGAGATTTCATCGTTAATCTGCTCACGACGCACGAGCACCGGCTCGCACGATGGTTTGCCATCCTGGACCCAATTGTTTATCATCGCACACTCTTCGGCGAGGGTGGCGTTGTCCATTTCATATGGGAAAGGGAGTGAACTAAACCAGTCGGGCTGCTTGGGACACTGCATAGGTGGCTTGGGGGTATGCTGGGTCTTGCGTCCCTCCCACGTCGATGGTCCCAGACCTCGGTAGAGTTTGATGGTGATTTGCTTTTGAGCAGGTTTTACCTCGCGTCGCTGGCCAGTGGCGGCACGACTGGTCGTCTGGGCTCGGGAGCGTCGGCTGTCGCCACACTGCGAGGCATGGCCGCCGGTCACACGGTTCTTGGCTCTGTTTACTACGCGTTCTGGATTTGAAGCCGCGTCGGTCACGTCTTTCACGGGATTAGGAACGGCATCTTTGATGATTTTCATTCCCTTCTTCTTCAGCTTGTTGAGAAAACCCTGGGCAGGCGCCTCTGTGACTCCGATGGTCAGGCATACAGCCGTCAGGAGTAATAGTCGTTTTGCATTCATATGACTGTAGGTATAGTTCTGTATAACGGCAAAAGTACTAATTAGCAGAGACACCTGCAAATAAATGTTGACTTTTTTCCCACCTCTGGTGCATTTTTCGATAATCACGCGCCCACTCTGCCAACAAGAAATGAGTAACATGCGCTTCGATATTCTCTATATACTCGCATAAGAAGACACAAAAAGTGATTAGCTTATTTCTTTATATAACACCTCTTCTTCATTGCTCTCTTCGATGAGCCACTACAAGCAGTTGTTTTTTACCGCCAACGGCGGACTTTTTGAACGGCCAACGGCCGCTTTTTTTTTACCATGGCGACTGTTGTCGCCATGCAGCGCATGGCGTTGGGGATGGTGGTGATGACAAGGAGGAAAATTCGTTTTCCGACTGGCGTCGCCACCGTCACCAAAAAGGCGAAGCCGACAACAGCCGCCATGGCTTTTTGTGTTTATATCATCCTATATTATGTCCTGCTGCAAGTAACGCCTGAGGCTAAGCGCATCACACCTAACGGCCTAATGACCGTTTGGGGTAATGCGGCAGAGCATTTCTTCGACGATTATGCAAGAAATATCCGGTAAAGTGGCATTGTGTCAGAAATTATTGCTAACTTTGTCATGCCCAACAGGTATGACTCCCACTGCGACAACGGTCATCTCTGCGGGGCACTGAATTACAACGACAACGACAATAACACATTATAAACAAAACAACATGGCAACTCCAGATTTTAAGTATGCTCCCATGTTCCAGCTTGGCCCGGACACAACGGAGTATCGCCTGCTCAGCACCGAGGGTGTAAGCACCGGCGAATTTGAAGGCAAAGAAATACTGAAAGTAAGCAAGGAAGCGCTCACGCTGTTGGCTCAGCAGGCGTTCCACGACGTAGAGTTCACCCTCCGCCGTGAGCACAACGAGCAGGTGGCTGCCATCCTGCGCGACCCCGAGTCGTCGGAGAACGACAAGTATGTAGCGCTGCAGTTCCTGCGCAATGCCGAGACTGCTGTCAAGGGCATCCTGCCCTTCTGCCAGGATACCGGCACCGCCATCATCCACGGCGAGAAGGGTCAGCAGGTATGGACTGGCTTTGAGGACGAAGAGGCGCTGAGCCGCGGTGTCTACAACACCTTCACCGAGGACAATCTGCGCTACTCACAGAACGCCCCGCTCAACATGTATGACGAGGTCAACACACGCTGCAACCTCCCTGCCCAGATAGACATCGAGGCTGTCGAGGGCGAGGAATACCGCTTCGTGATGGTGGCCAAGGGTGGTGGCTCAGCCAATAAGACCTACTTCTACCCCATGACCAAGGCTACCATACAGAACGAGGGCACTCTCCTGCCCTTCCTCGTAGAGAAGATGAAGAGTCTGGGCACAGCCGCATGTCCTCCCTACCACATCGCCTTTGTCATCGGCGGCACCTCGGCAGAAAAGAACCTGCTCACCGTCAAGCTCGCCAGCATCAAGTATTATGACACGCTACCTACCACAGGCGACGAGACCGGCCGCGCTTTCCGCGACATCGACCTCGAGCAGAAGCTCCTCGACGAGGCCCACAAGATTGGACTCGGCGCACAGTTCGGCGGCAAGGCTCTGGCCCACGACATCCGCGTGATACGTCTGCCCCGCCACGGCGCAAGCTGCCCCATCGGTATGGGCGTAAGCTGCTCGGCAGACCGCAACATCAAGGCCAAGATCAACCGTGACGGTATCTGGCTCGAGAAGATGGACACCAACCCCTCTGACCTCATCCCCGAAGAGTATCGTCGCCCCGGAGAAGGCGCCAAGGGCATCGAGATAGACCTGGACAAGGGCATCGACGCCGTGCGTGCCGAGCTCACCAAGTATCCCGTCTCTACCCGCGTCAACCTCAAGGGTACCATCATCGTAGCCCGCGACATCGCTCACGCCAAGCTCAAGGCGCGTCTCGACGTCGGCGAGGAGATGCCACAGTACTTCAAGGATCACCCCATACTCTATGCCGGACCCGCCAAGACTCCCGCTGGCTATCCCTGTGGCTCAATGGGCCCCACCACAGCCAACCGTATGGACCCCTATGTAGATGAATTCCAGTCTCATGGAGCAAGTCTGGTGATGATAGCCAAGGGCAACCGCAGCCAGATGGTTACCGACGCGTGCGAGAAGCATGGCGGTTTCTACCTCGGCACCATCGGTGGCGTGGCTGCTGTACTCTCGCAGAGCAGCATCAAAAGCATCGAGTGTGTAGAGTATCCCGAACTGGGTATGGAGGCCATCTGGAAGATTGTGGTCGAAGACTTCCCCGCTTTCATCCTCGTCGACGACAAGGGCAATGACTTCTTCAAGCAGCTCAAGCCCTGGACTCCCTGCAACTGCAAGAAAGACTAAGCCTCGGGCTGGTCAATGATATCAGAGGCAGGCACCGTCAAGCTACGGTGTCTGCCTCTTTTGGATATATCCGTACACTAAGATGGCCATATACTTGACCACATCAGGCCTCAAGTAGGCTGTATCATACTTTTTCGCCCCGAGCCATCACTTTTCCCCCGATTTCCTTGGCACGTGTGTACATTATTATATTTGCAATGTAAACATCTTAACCCCAGTCCATGCGCCGCCAGATTGTCATAATGCTGTTGGGGCTCATGACCACTCTGAGCCTCCCTGCTTTCGCCATTGCTGGAAGCAGAGAGGTCACTTCTAACTCTCAAATTCCATTTGGTTAATTCTCAAACCATTTCTTTTTGACTATAATCTATAGTTATAATTCGTTTTATCAACATATTCCGATCAATGCGACAGATATGAAAAAGCATAAAAAACAGAAGACAGAAATTAAAAGAGCAAACAATTTGCAAAAAAAAATAGAAAAACATAGAAAGAAGGTGCAAAAAATAAAAAAGGAGAGAAGAAAGAAAAAAATGAAAGATTTATTTTCCCTTTTTTTATTGTTGTTTATACTAATGCTGCATCCTTTAGTCACATATAATGTGACAAAGATACTCTGTTATTATTATGGCATGCCTGCAAAAGGCACCATTGCAGGAGACTATTATATGTATATTAGAAGAAGAAATCGTTTGGTGGGAAGATCTTATGAATTTAGTCATAATGGAAAATGTTATACAGGAGAAAAATATAGCCTAAAGGAACAAGTGGGTGATACTGTTGATATAGTATATATAAAATGTTGTCCGTACCTAAATGTCGCAATGGGAACATATAGCGACAAAGCACAAAAGAAAATTATTCAGAGAAACAAAGAACAAGATTTGATAAAATGATAATGCTCCCTGTTGGATATCTTTCTGGCGAAACCTCCACATACCACTATTACATCAAGGACTACTTAGGCAACAACCGCATAGTAGCCGACGCACACGGCAATGTGGAGGAGGTGAACCACTACTACCCCTACGGTGCCCTGATGGGCGACAGCCGCAACACCGGCCTGCAGCCCTACAAATACATAGGCAAAGAGCTCGACCGCACCCACGGCCCTGACTGGTACGACCACGGTGCCCGCCACTACGACCCCATTACAGGAAGATGGAACACCATGGACAAGCTCAGCGAGAAGTACTACGATGTGTCACCTTACGCTTCGTGTGGGGATGATCCCGTGAATACGTTTGACCCGGATGGGAAACAAGTTAGACCGCAAGGAAAAGAAGAAATCGCCATGATACTCTCCACTTTACAAGAAGAGTATAGAAACTTTGTCTCTATAGACGAGATTACCACAGGGGATACAGGACTTTGGGGAAAGACTTTATTTCCTGACAATGACGGCGTACAGAATTCCACATCAAACAATGTGGAAGTATATATAAACTTAGGTCTGTCTCCAAATGGTCGAGCCGAAGCATATAGCCACGAAGTAAACGGGCATGTTCTATTGTATTTTAGGAGCGGCTATAATCATAAAATGGCTTCACATTCATATATTAGAGCCATAGACACAAACACGACACTTCGCAACTTAATTATGAAGTCTAAAATAGAAACTATAAAGAATAATAGATAATGAGATTTATACGAGTATTGTTCATAGTATTGACTCTTCCAACGATGTCTTTTGGGCAGGAGAAAACTATACGGTATCGCATAGATTACCTTATGCGACAGGATGCCGTTACAAGTTTATATAAAATAGAGGTAGTAAACAAGAGCGATAATACTACCTACGTTACTTGGTATGATAACGATGAAGATTTTTTTAGATATGAAAAAGATGAGAAAAAAATTATTAGTCATCACCTTTTTAGACGTGTTGGCGATTTCAGTCTTGGACAATTAATGATAGACACATTTGACAAACCAATAGACTTGCGAAATACTTTCGATACAATGTTATCGACAAAAGAGATAGAGCCTCATGAGAGTTTTACCTATTATGTATTTTGTCGTGATGAGGTGATAGACGAGGTTATGAAACGTATTATAATAGTAGATAAACAAGCTGTAAAGGCATGTCTCGGATTTAACATATGGAAATCGTTGCTATACACTAAAAGTGAGTGTATATTGGCAGACGATATCATCCCGTTACGATAATCTTTATCTGTTCGCTTGAAGTATAGGGAGAAAATCATATATATTGCAACAACATTCTCTAAAACAGCATACCACAATGCGCACTGACGACTACAAACAATCGCCCTACATCCCAGCCGGGCCCGACGGTGAGTTCGGCATAGCCTGCGACAGCAGCCTGCTGGTGCACACGTGGCGCGAGTACGCCGGCAACAGGGTCTATGACAACGGCGTGCTCAGCCGTCTGCTCTTCGACGGGGGAAATGTGTCCTTCAGGGACTCAGTCCCCACATGCCACTATTACATCAGGGACTACTTAGATAAGCAAGAAGAAAAAATAGTAACGCTTCCAGAAGTTATAGTTGTTGCTCCTGCCTGTCCAAGAGACAAAGGAGAGCTTCTCATCCCTACTTTTAACACAAATATTAATTATGATGATTACAAAAAATAAATTCTGGGCGAGTTTCATCTTATGCCATTATGCTATCTGCATCATCTGCACTTATTCATGCTCTGACAATCAAAAACGATTTCAAGAAGAAAATGCAGATTGTAAAACAGAAACGTTGAAAATAAAGAAAAATATTCCTCTTGAGGATTTCTCCGTATTTATAGAGAAATTTCATAAGGATAAAGAATTTCAAAAGAAACGCCTTCAAGCCAAAGTTGAAGGTATCAATGGTGACTTGTATATGGAATATTTGGCAAACGGAGATGAATATGCTGACTCGATGATACAGACCTTTGTTTGGGATGAAAAAACTGATTTCGATCTATATTTAAGTCTGGCGGACTCTTGTTGTTATTCCCAGAATTTTAAGAAACGATATACAACACTAAAAGACTCGACCATGGAAGAATATATATATATTCCATATACTGGTTGCTTCTTTAAGAGTTATTTTAAGCGTATTAATGGGGTATGGAAGATGACAGAATTTAATTTTTCAAATTTATAGTACTCAAATAGCTCCCCCATTTTCTAAGTGAGGTCATTCATACTATCATAAGGATTATGAAGAAAGTTTTAATATACAACACAAGCAATATAACGGCCTACATCTGCTATGGCCGCCCTGCACTCATGGGCTCGGCCTACGCAGTGGGCAAGGGAGGGCTTCCACCCACTGCATACGCCTACAACGTGCGCTCCTGGGTCACGCACGTCAGCAGCCCGCTATTCAGCCAGAGTCTGTCCTACGGAGAGCACGCCGACGGGGGAATGCCACGCTACGGCGGTGCCATATCGGCCATGGACTGGCAGCGAGCAGTTATTCAAATAACACACCTAACGGCCTAATGACCATTTTACGGTAGGGGCTATGGCTCTCAGAGCGCCAAAACATCAAAATCGCGCCAAAGTGATATTCATTATTTATATAGATTTCGTATAAATTAACAGCGGGTATGTTTCACGCACCTCGGGCAGCCCCCGATGCGCTTGCCTTTATGGGCTTTGGGGCGCTGGAGGCACGATGTTTCACTACAGGAGCCAAGCTCACGGCGCCAGAGCGGAAAACGCGCTAAATATCAACCATTTACGCAACCACAATAGCCACCCCGGCAACAACCGCCGCCATTTCAGCGAAAATAGCTGATAATCTGATGGTTGCAGAAATGACAAAAACAGATAAGAAAAGATAAATTTGCATATCTCGTTTTTTTTTCCGAAATTTGCAGAACTGCAATTAGCAAGCGAGCATACAATGATAAGTCATCTACTTGCTGTGAATCTAATAGCGTGATGATGAATAATAGATAATTGCTAAACTTAGAGAGACTACAAGATTATTCCGCAGATGAAAGTGACTCCTGACGCCCGTTGGGAAGAGGTTCTTGCGCTGATAAGCGACAGTGTAACCCCCCAGCAATATGCTACGTGGTTCAAACCGTTGGTCTTCCTCCATTACAAGGAGGCAGAACGGACGGTTACTATCCAAGTGGCAAGTCGCTATGTCTGTGAATATCTCGAAGGCAATTATGTAGAACTTTTCCGCCATGTGCTGCGCCAGGTCTTTGGTGAGCATACGCAGTTGCAATACTTTGTGGCAAAGTCGCAGGACAATGAGATAGGCGAACCGCCGATGATGCAGTCGGAGATGCAGGCTGCCCCAGCCCGCCAGCCCCAACGCCAGCGCATGGTGCAGCCTCAGCGCGGCGAAGCGCAGGGGCCTCAGCGACTCGACCCAAGGCTCAACCCGCGGCAGACGTTCGACAACTACATCGAGGGAGCCAGCAACAAGCTGCCCCGGTCGGTAGGACAGTCGATAGCCGAGCACCCCAACAACAGCAAGTTCAACCCCATGTTTATCTACGGTCCCCCGGGCTGTGGAAAGACCCACCTCATCAACGCCATCGGCGTACACGTGTGCAACAAATATCCCGAGAAGCGAGTGCTCTATGTGAGCGCGCGACTCTTTGAGGTACAGTACACCAATGCCGTGATGCGCAAGACCATCAACGACTTCATCCTCTTCTACCAGACCATCGATGTGCTCATCGTCGACGACGTACAGGAGTGGGAGGGCAAGCCTGGCACCCAGAACACCTTCTTCCACATCTTCAACCACCTCTTCATGAACGGCCGACGCATCATCCTTGCCAGCGACCGCTCTCCAGTAGAACTCAAGGATATGAACGACCGTCTGCTCTCCCGATTCTCGTGCGGCCTGATAGCCGAACTGGAGAAGCCCAATGAAGAGCTGTGCGTGGACATCCTCAAGTCGAAAATCAGACGTGATGCGCTGAGCATCCCCGATGACGTTATCACCTATATCGCCCAGACAGCCAACGGCAGTGTGCGCGACCTGGAAGGCGTCATCAACTCGCTGCTCGCCTACAGCGTGGTCTACTCGTGCTCCATCAACATGCGGCTCGCCGAGCGCGTCATACAACGGGCTATCAAGACAAACAACTGTCCGCTCACCGTCGACGACATCCTCGAGAAGGTCTGCAACCACTTCGGAGTGACCCAGAGCGCCATCTACAGCAAGAGCCGCAAGCGCGACTACGTGGTGCCGCGACAGCTCACCATGTTCTTCACCGCCAAGTATACCAAGATGCCCGCCTCACGTATAGGCAAGCTCATCGGAGGCCGCGACCACTCCACCGTCATCCACAGTTGCTCGCAGATAGAGAAGCGCATCAAGGTCGACAAGGCCTTCGAAGACGAGGTGATAAGCATCGAGAACTCGTTCAAGTTGAAGAAATAGCCCGCATCGCCCTCCCGTGGCGACAGCACCCCACTACAGACATCCATTCACCCCATCCATATCGACGAAGAGGAAGCACCCGAGACAGCAGGTGCTTCCTCTTCTTGTTTCTACCACCCGCAGCACCACCGCCACCATCTTCGCCACCACCCTGACCACCTCCACATAGCTGGAGGGTATCTTCACCGAGCGGGAGATGACCTTTACCGCTCCCGGGATGACCTACGCCGCAGCGGAGATGACCTACACCATAAAAATAATTATCCGCAACGCCGGGTTATGGGCATTGCGGATAAGGGTTAATACTATGATGATGATTACTGTCAGCTGCGGTTTTCCGCAGCCTGACTCTCTGCAGCCTGTGTTACAGATGGATGCTCGCACCAGCCATGAGCCACAGTCCGGGCTGACGCACGCCGCCGAGGTCATAGTAGCGGTGAGCGGTCAGATTGTCGGCCTTCAGGTAGAGCTCATAACGGGGCTGGCGCCACAGCAGTTTGGCATCGACCTTGGCATAAGGATGATAGCCGTTCATGCGGTGCTGCCAGCGCATATCCCAACGGGCAGACAGGGCACGCCAGATGCGGTGGGAGAGCGAGGCTGTAAACTTGTCGCGCAGATATTCCAGCGCGTAGAGCGAGCGATAGATAGGCTCGTCAGTAGCATGGCGCTGGTGGATGCGGGCATAGCCGAGAGTGACTGCCGTGATAGGCGACGAGGCTACCCACTCCGTGGGATGGAGAGCCACCTCTACATTATAGCCCATATTGGTCAGACGGCCTATGTTCATCGCCTCGTACTTGGTGCTTTCGGCTGTGGCATACACCCAGTCTATCATGTCCTTGCCACGGCTGTAGAAGGCACTCGCGGTGGCCTCTACGCCCTGTGTACGGTAGCTCAAACCGGTCTTATAGGTATCGTTGCGCTCGGGTCTGAGCGTGCGGTCGCCCTGCTGCACACTGTTGGCGGTGTAGAGGTCGGTGTAGGTAGGCATACGAAGTGCCTTGTTCCACGATGCAAACAGTTTCCACGCGTCTGAAGGACGATAACTCAGGTCAATACCGGGATAGAAGCGCATACGGCTGTCAAGTCCGGTATTGCGGTTGGCCAACACGCCGGCAGAGAGGGTAAAACCACCCAGGATGACGTTGTGCTCGGCAAAGAAACTGGCATTGGTGCGGCTGCCCTTATGGTCGTACTTGCGGTCGCTGCCATGGATGTTCTCCCAGTCGCGCTCTGCCATCAGTTCGCCATAAGCCGTACTCAGAATATGTTCGTGTCGCAAGTCGGCACCCACAGCCGTCTTGCCCAGGAGCCAACTCATGTGGGCGTTGACCGAAGCTCCCATCACGTCGAGGTTGTGATAGTTCTCTCCGGCCTGAGCCCCGGTCTTGCCGTGGATAAGCTGGTAGTGGTCGATGAACTTGTTGTAATACACCGTGGGCTTGATTTCCAGGTCGCGATATACGTTCTTGATTGTCGCGCCCAACGATGTCACCAGATGAGTGGTCTTCTCCCATTGGTCATTGTACTTTGCCGAGTAGAAAGTGCTGGCTCCGTAGTCTTGCTGACTCACTCCGAGCTGGAAATCCAGGTCGGCATGGCGCGTACTCATACGGGCGTCGACAAAGACATGACCCTTGTCGAAGTCGCTGTTGGTCGTACCGCCGTCGGAGCGCATATAGCCCGCGCTGACATGCGTGTTGACCTTGCCGCCCAGCGTCACGCGGGCGTCGCCACCCACGGTGCCAAACGAACCGGCCTGCACATTCAGGTCGAGACCCTTGTCCTCGTTGCGGCGCGTCACGATGTTGATGGCACCGCTGAAGGCAGAGGTACCAAACACACGTGCAGCGGCACCCTCGAGAACCTCGATGCGCTCAATGTCGGAAAGAGAAACAGGGAAATCGGTGGCGTTGTGACCCGTCTGTGGGTTGGAAATGTTGACGCCATTCAGGAGAATGGTAATCTGGTCAAACGTACCGCCGTTGATTGAGATGTCCGTCTGTACACCAAAGCCACCGCGCTGACGGACATCCACGCCCGTGGCTAATTTCAACACATCGTTGACAGTCTCTACCGCCGCACGATGAATATCGTCGGCCGTGATGACCTTCACGATCTTGGCCGACTGCAAAGCGGTCAGCGGAGCCCGAGAGCCGGTCACTACCACCTCGTCGAGCTTCATCTCCTTGCGGCTCAGCGTGTCGGCAGCAGCCTCCACATGTGTGGTCAGCGTTCCAGCCTTGGCGTGGCTGAGGGTAGGCACCGTCAGCACTCCCACCAGTACCACGCGGCCCAGACAAGCAAAGAGCGCATAGCCCTTGTTTGAGAACCGCTTGAAACGCAGGGATGATTGTGAATTAAATATACTTTGTTTCATATCGGGTGCAAAGGTAGTGAAAACCGAGAGATACACAAAGCGATTTATTCGTTTTTTCTATAAAGATACTACCTACCTTCACGACGACAGGAGTGAAAACGACAACAACAGAAACAAGGACCAGCAGTTTTCTGTCACTTATCATCACCGGAAAGCAGCCATCCGCCACCGCCCTTTCCACCAACAGAAAACCCAAGATGACGCCTCGCTGCGGGGCAGTCATCTTGGGTTGCGTGCTATCTGTTACGCGGTCAGTCTACGCGTACATTATCTATAATATACATAGCCGGAGCTATGCGCTCATCACAACCGGGCAGCGGCGGACACTTCTCCTGGTTGGGGGTGTTGCGGTTGGGCAGGTCGCGATACTCGCCGGTGCGCAGACTCAGTCGCTCTGGGTGCTGGGCACTGTGCATAGCCAGCAACTTATGACCCTGCACCTCTACCCCACCATCGACGATGCGGATATTGAGGCTGAGCCATTCGCCCAGCTTATAGCTGCCCACAGCCTCGCCATTGGCCACCACCTTGCCACCATGCAGACTCACGCAGACGATGCGCACACCGTGGCGGTCGGTCACATCGACCTCAAAGGGATCATCGTTCTCGGCAGCCACCTGCACATCGAGACTGATATCGGTCTTGGGCTTAGCCTCAAACACACGAATGGCGCGGGCATAGTCGTAGCGGTCTGAGTCGGTGAGACAGAGCTGATGACGGTCGTTGACATAGACATCAGCCCAGCGCGGACGGTAGATATTCCAGTCGGTCACGGTGCCGTGGGGCTTGATGTTGTCAAAGTTGTCATTGACCGGACCCGTCCACTTGGTACGGATGGGGGTGGGCACACGAGCCACCCACACATCCTCTTTGTTCACCGTGTAGGCGAGCCACATGTCGTTGCCCGGGGGAGTAGCCTCGCCCTCGGTGATGCCACGCACGTAGCAGGGACCGAAGTCCTTGTTCTCGCCCATAAAGCGTCTGGGCGGCACCTCGCCATGCACCACACACATCGAGTCGTAGGTGATGCCGTCGTCGCTGCTGATGGCGATGAGCGGATAGCGATAGGGCTGGGTCTCTATAGGGTTGTAGCAGATGGCATAACGCCCGTCGGGCGTGCGCTGCCCCCACTGCTTGCCGCCAGCCATGATGAGCGACGGGATGCGCACGGGAGTGCTCCAGGTCTTGCCGTCGTCGGGAGAGAGGGCGGCATACGACCATTTCCACAGCGCCACGGTCTTTCCGTCCTTGCGGTGGTAGTAAGAGGTGGCCTGCACGCGGTTGATGGAGTCCTTGAGATTGTAGAACCCGTCAAGTCCGCGGTCTTCGTCTATCCACTGCAGCGTCTTGAGCTTGTCGCCGAGCAGCGCCTGGCAAGCCTCGCGGAAGCCCTTGTCCTTGCTCTTGGTGTAGAAGGGATAGGCGGTGTTGCTCTCATTCCACTGGGCGTGAGACGAGTAGCGGATGAAGTAGATGGGACCCATCGTGCCGTCGGCCTTGATTTCTCGCGCCACGCGCCCTATACCTCCCTCCTTGAAGGGGTTGTAGCTGTGACCGTAGAATGCCACCACGAGCAGCCGGCCGTTGGGAGCGGTGTAGAAACCCATGCGCTGGTGCATGATGTAACCATAGTAAGGCTTGGGGATGGTCACGCCCTGGGGAGCCTGATAAGGGGGAAAAGCCACAAAGGGCTTGCTCCAGTGGCGGCCGTCGTCAGAGGTGACGAGCAGGGTCTGGCCGGGCGGCTGCTGTTCGTCGACAGGGTTGGAGAGGTATTCCAGGTAGAACTTGCCGTGCCAGTAGGTGATGTTGGCAGCGTGGTTGTAAGTCCAGCCATAACCGTCGGCCTCGTCAGGATGGGTGCGGTTGGCACGCATCACCTGTACATTCTCAGCGCCGATGGCATAGGCCAGTCCGCCATCGTGCAGGCGGGGATTGCATATCTCTCCGCCGATATAACTCACCGGCTCGCGCTCAGAGCCGGTCTGCGCCGATGCCGTTGTGGTCATGAGCGCAAACAAAGGGATAAAAAATTGTCTCATCATAATCGTTGGTTTGATTTGATGAGACAAATTTACTAAATTTATGTGAGTCTACGGCCTTGCCGCAGCTTCTTTTTCAATGTCTATGATGCACTTTTAGCCATCTCGCGCTTCCATCTGAAGTAGCCTGCCACGGCTATGACGACATAGAGACCGTAGAGGCTCGCCTTGAAGGGTATGTCCTTGTAGAAGTAGAGCCCACAGGTGACCACATCGACCGCTATCCAGATGAGCCATTGCTCCAAATACTTGCGCGCGAGGGCCCAGATGCCCACGATGCTCAACGCTGTGGTGAAGCTGTCGGCCACGGGCACGCGAGAGTCGGTGTGGTAGGCCAGCAGATAGTAGATGACACCCCAGATAGTGAGCGTGAGCAGAGTCCAGGGCAGGATGAGCCGACGCTCGAAGTGGGTGATGGGCTTGTCGGACTTCTGCTTCGCCTCGCCGCGATGACCGCGCGTCCAGGTATAGAAACCGTAGCACGTCATGCAGATATAGTAGAACTCCATGCCGCAGTCGGCATAGAGTCCTTTTTCGTAGTAGAGCACCACGCCCAGCGCCTGCATCACAAAGCCCACGGGCCACAGCCATACCGAAGCCCGGTACTCGAACAGGATGTAGGCCAACCCCAGCAGGGTGGTCGTGATGTCAAGCCAGTGGTCGATGATGAATGTCTCCATCGCTGTCGTCGGTTAGAAGCGCAGTGTCACCGTACCCATCATCGTGAAGCCTGCCATAGGCATATAGCCCAGCTGGGTGTAGGGCTTGTCGGTGGTGTACATGCCATAGCCGATGGCGTTGTACACCCAACCGCCGGCAGCGTAGTGGCGGTTGAAGATGTTGTAGAGGTTCAGACCCAGAACGGCTTCCTTCACGCCTGCCACCTTCTTGAAGGTGTAGTTCATGTTGACATTGGTCTGCGAGTAGCAGGGGAGCGAACGCAGAGCGGTGGCGGTATTGTCGAGATACTGACGGCTTACGAAGTTGGTGTGCCATACAGCCTCGAAGGCCTTGTGGTGAACGTTGATGAAACCGTTAAGGATGGTAGATGGCGAGAATGCCAAGGTCGATTTGTCATAGTGCACCTTACCTGGCTTGGTCTCGTCATCCCAGTTCTCGTAGTACTGGTCAAAGTTCTTCAGACGGTTGGCAGAGAAGGCGGCGTTACCAGCCACGGTGAGCCATGACAGAGGGCTGTAGTCGGCGGTGAGCTCGACACCCATGCGGTAGCTCTTGTCGATGTTGGTGGTGAGGTTTTCACCGATATCGCTCTGGGCACCGGTCTGCACAAACTGGTCTTTGTAGTCCATATAGTAGAGGTTCACGCCGGCGTTCCAGTCATGGGCAGAGTAGCTGTAACCCAACTCGAAGTCGAGCAGATGCTCGGCATCGGGAGAGCCGTAGCTGCCGTTGTCGGTGAAGTTGTTGCGCTCGGGCTCACGGCTGGCATAGGCTACAGAGAAGTAAGCCTTGTGACCGTCCTGATGGAAGGTGATACCGGCCTTGGGGTTCACGAAGTTGTACTGCTCGTCGATGTTGAGCATCTGGTTCTTGTAGGTGCCGTCAGCCTGCTCGTAGAACTTGTCGTTCTTGCCATCGGTCTTGTAGCCTACGTGGCGGTACTGCACATCGCCAAAGATATCCCAAGCCTCATTGAGGTGCAGCGTAGCCTTGACGAAGGCTGAATAGTCGTTCTTGCGTGCATCCGAGTCGTAATACTGGTAGTCGCCGTTGGCACGGAACTGGGCGTTGGCACCCTCGTTGGCAATATAGGTGAGGTAGCCGAAGTGGCCGCCACGGAACTGCTGCAGGTTGACACCGCCGAGCACATCCCAGCTGTCGTCCTTGTAGTTGGCATTGTACACCAGACCATAGGTGTGCTGGGTGAGGCCCTTCTTGCGGATAAAGTCAGAGCGCTTCACAAAATTGCCCTCGTTGTCATAGTAGGTGAGACCAAACTTCTTGAACTTGTTGTTGGGACGGAACTCGGCATAGTAGCCATAACCATAGGTATAGTGCAGGGCTACGTTGTGGCTCCAGTGGGCTGAAGGCTGGAAGACAGCCGACAGGATGTTGTGGTTCTGATAGAAGTTGTCGGTGGTCTTGTCCCAGTACTTGCCGTTGTTGAGCTTGTAGCGGTAGGTCTGGTAGTTGCCGTTGGCATCCTTGGGGAAAGTATAGTTATCGTCGTCGAAGACCAACCCCTCGTAGAGCGAGTTGTAACGGCCCAAGCCCTTCTTGTAGAGGTCTTTGTAGGTATACATGCCGTCGGCTATGAGAGTGGCGTCGTCGTTACCGCCGGTAATACCGCTCCAGGCCTGGCCGGTCTTCTCAAAGTTGCCCACATTCTTGTAGCTGAGGGTAAACTTGTCGCCATAGTAGGTCACGGCACCCAGGTACGAACCCTGGCGGCCGGCTGTGCCATGCAGAAATCCGTCGGTGCTGCTCTCATGATAGGCGCCGTTGAAGACCACGTGGTCCCAGAGCAGGCCCGAAGAGAAGTTGAAGCCTACATTGTAGCTGTTGTAGGTGCCGAAACCGCCGTTGACCTCGAGTTGGGGCTTCAGACTGGGAGCGGCAGTGGCGAGCGAGATGGTACCACCGAAGGCACCGTCGCCGTTGGTAGAGGTACCGATACCGCGCTGGATCTGGGCTGAGCCCATGAGAGCGGCATAAGAGTTCATGTTGGCCCAGAAGACACACTGGTCCTCGGGAGAGTTGAGGGCTACACCGTCGAGAGTCACGTTGATACGGCTGTCGGCAGCGCCACGGATGCGGATGTGGCTGGTACCGATGCCTGTACCGTTCTCACTCCAAGCCACTACGCCGGGAGTGTTGGCGAAGAGGAAGGGCAGCTCTCTGCCGGTCTTGCCAAAGCTCTGGAGCTCTGACTTCTTGAAGTTAGCTACTGCGAAGGGTGCGTTCTGCTGAGCGCGCACACCTTTGACTACCACCTCCTGCAGATTGATCATCTTCAGAGAGTCGGCAGTCTGCGCAATGGCGCCGGCTGTGCACAAGCATACGGCCACCATGCAAACAATCTTTTTCATTTTCATTCTGTTTTATAAAAACACATCAAGGGGACGTCTTCCCTGCGTCGGCATTACCCGTTTCAGGTTCAGTGGGTATAATCTCAGCCTGGACAAGAGCCCAAGCACCCCTTAGAATACGCCTTGTATTCCGAGTGCAAAGTTAGTAAAAGACGCAGACGTGGCAAAATATTTTCATAGAAATCACTCCCTCAAGGGCTTTAATCAGGGATAGAAGCACGATGACAGCCCCGACAAAGTCCATAGAAATCACGACGTAAGAGCTGCATAGCCCCACCACTACCCTACTCTCCGCAGAACCGTCGGCAGCCTCATCAAGCCTCGCCGCCATCATCTCTGCGATAAAATCAAGGCGTGAAAGGAGTAATGCGTGGTTTGCAACCGACAGTTCGTGGCGTGCAACCACCAGTTCAAACCACGCATCCAGCTTTATCGCCCCTTGCAGCAGCTTGTGCGTCATCGCCAGAACAGCCCGCGCCATCGAGGCATAGAAAAAGGCAATTGGCAGACCTCATGCAGCGGTCTGCCAATTGCCTATATATAATAAGGTGTCGTCTGTGGTGGCTGTGCCCGAGGCGCAGCGGGGCTCTACTTGTCCTTCTTGCCGAAGAGCGAGAAGTGGACGTAGCGCTTGGGATGCTCGCGCAGATTGTTGAGCAGCGTGTCGGCGCTCACGAGCGTCTTGTTGAGGTTCAGATAGAGCTGGCGGTCGTTGAGCAGCAGTCCGAGGGTGCCCTCGTTGCTGTTGAGCTTGGCGGTAAACTGCTCCATATTGGCTACGGTCTGGTCGACCTTGGCCATGGTGCCAGCCACATCCACTGCAGCCAGATTGCCGGTGAGTCGCTCGGTATTGTCGAGCACTCCGTTGGCCTTGGCCATCATGCCGGGCACGTTGCGGTTAAGGGTACCCAGCAGGGTGTTGAGCTCGCGGGTCGAGGTGTTGAGGTTGGCGGTGATGCCTTCGACATTGTGCAGCGAGTTGGCCACGGCGGGATCGGCGAGCAGCGTATTGAGACTCGCCATGATAGAGTCGAGCTTGGGCAGCATCTGTCCGATGGTGGGGGCGAGCTCTGCCACGGTGTCCATCAGGCCTCCGTTGACTCTGCCGGTGATGGTGTCGCCGGGCTGAACGGTGGCGGTCGCGTCGTGACCGAGCAGGAGATTGACCTTGAGGTTGCCCATCATGTCGCTCTCTATCTCGGCGGTGGTGCCGGCAGGGATGACGAGCTGGCGGTCGGTGCCGAAGCCCACGATGACGCTGCCGCCATGGGCATAGTCGAAATCGATGGTCTTGACTGTACCCACCTTGTAGCCGTTGACAAAGATGGGATTGGAGGCGGTAAGTCCGCTGATGTTGTCAAACTTGGCAAAGTATACGTTGTCGTTGGAGAAGAGGCTCTTGCCCTTCAGAAAATTCATGCCGAAAAAGAGCAGAACGATGCTCACGATGGCTGCTAATGCTATCCTTACTTCTTTGGTGAAAAAACTCATTGCCGTTGTTGTATTAATTAGGATTTTACTTGTTACTCTTAAATTCGCGGATGGCCTGACCCACATTCATCTTCTGGCCGCCCTTGAAAGCCACGATAAAGGCTTCGGGGAAGCGGTCGAGGATGGACTTGCGCAGACGGGAAATCTCGTTGTAGTCGGTCGAGGCACCATAGGTGTACTTGTACCATTCTCCCTCCTGATAGCAGTCCACTGGGGCAAGGCCCTTGAAGTGCTTGTCGCCCGCCTTGACAAAGGCTGAGCTGGAGAGTATCTGCACCTTGAAGACGGGGCGG
>NZ_NPJJ01000033.1 GCF_002251385.1 Prevotella sp. P5-108 | reverse complement strand
TTGTCGCCCTGCTGCATGTCGATGTCGGCGCCGGTCGACACTTTTCCGCCCACGTTGACGCTGAAGCGGTTGTTCCACAGACGCTTGGAGAACTTGAAATTGTAGTCGGTGTGCATGCCGTCCGAGTACTTGTTGTTGTCGTAGAACACACGCAGATACTTGCTGGCATTGCGGTCCAGGCGGTATTCGAGCTCTACCTTGTTGAAGAACATATCGTTGTCGCCCTGCTGCATGTCGATGTCGGCGCCGGTCGACACTTTTCCGCCCACGTTGACGCTGAAGCGGTTGTTCCACAGACGCTTGGAGAACTTGAAATTGTAGTCGGTGTGCATGCCGTCCGATGTGTTGGTGTTGTCGATGCTCATGCCGAGATCGAGTCCCATCGAGCGCATCGCCTTGCCAGCCACATTGTTGATTTCGTTCTGGAGGAACGACGACAGGGCGTTGTTCATCGTAAACTGGTTGGTGTTGCCGTCGGTGAGATACATGCCCGAGGCGAGCATGGTCACCGCCACCTTGCTGCGACCCTCGGTGGTGAGCGTCTTGAGCTGGTCGCTGATGGTCATGTCGTTAGGGGCGTCGATAATGAACTCGAGGCCCAGATTGCTGAGCGTCTGGGTGAGCTTGACACCACAGTCAAAGTCTACGGCACGGCTGCTGCTGCCCTCGCTTACGGTGGTCTTGACGCTCTCGGTAGCGGTGATGTGCAGTTGCGGGTTCATGGGGTCGCCCGTGAACTCGATGTAGCTGCCATCCTGTATGGCAAAGGTCTTGAGCGGGATGATGGGGAGCGAGTATTTCATCTCGCCGCTGTAGAGGGTGTAGCGGCCGGTGAGGGTGAGCTCGTCGGTGGGGTTGTAGCCCATGCGCAGGTCGCCGCCGCCTATCAGAGAGATGTAGTTGGAGTGGTCGGCGTTGAGCATGCACATGATGTGGGCCGACTCGTCGACCGACATGCTCAGCTGCATATCCAGGCCGCGAATGGCGGGGCGCTGCACGGGCTCTGACTTGGTGGTGTCGCGGAAGTTGGTAAACTGCACCAGCTCGTCGAGCTGCGTGTCGGCGGTGAGTTCGGCGTCGCGCATCACGTAGGTCATATCGGTGTTGCCCAGTACGTCGAGCTTGCCGCGCATGCGCAGGTTGTCTACCGGGCCGTTCATCATGCCGTAGAAGTTGACGAAGGCCTTGCCGTAGGCTTCAGACCTGGCGTTCTCCTTGGCGTCGATAATCTTGAAGTTTTCGGCGCGCATACGGATATCGAGCATCATGTTGCCGAGGTCGGTAAAGTCGAGATTGCCCGAGATGTTGAGCGGCGCGTCGTTGTTGGCAAACATCTCAAAGTTTTCAAACAGGAGCCGGCTGCCGACGATGCGCACGGGGTCGTCGGCAAAGCGCATCTGCACGCCATAAGGTTCGCTGAAGAGGTAGGTAGAGTCGAGATACACCTCGCCATCGACGATGGGGCTGTCGAGCTGGCCGCGCACGGAGAGGGTGCCGTCGCCATAGCCGCGCAGACCGATGAGGCGGTCGGGGATGAAGCCGTTGACGAGCTGCATAGGCATACGCTGCAGACCCATGGTGGCATCGAGCCATCCGTCGCCCTCCGACTTGTACGTACCCTGTATGGTGCCCACCTCGTTGCCGTTGCAGAGCAGCATGCCGTCGACATAATGAGAGCCGTCGTTCTTGGGCATGTAGACAAACTCGCTGCCGAGATTGCCCATGTCGCACTTCTCGTACTTCATGTTGTCGACCGTCACGGCAGAAGATACCGACAGCTCGGTTTCGGTCTTGACGATGTGGAAGTCGCCGTTCATCATGCCCTCAATGTCGGGCATATAGGGGATGACCGAGAGCACCTTGTGCAGGTCAAACTTGGCGAGCGAGAGCGTGAGGTCCTGCTGGGCGTCACTGTTGGTGTCGTCTGAGTAGAGCTGCACACCCATGCCGTCGGCAGCGGTGAGCTTGAGGTTGGCCTTTATGCGCTCATTGTCGCCAAAGAGTATAAAGTTGTCCTTGTTGGCAGCAAACTGCTTGTAGCCCAGCACGGGCGGCTCGCCATAGAGGTGCAGCAGTATGCCCTCGGTCTGCATGGCGGCAGCCAGTCCGAACCGCAGTCCGAGCCGGTTGCGGGCGTCGAAGACCTGGGCGGCGGCATAGGCGCCACGCTCAAACACGCCGCCATTGAGCAGCGCCGTGAAGGTGTAGTCGGGGTTGCGCTTGTTGTTGCTTATCCGCGCCTGATAGCGGGTGCGCACCGAGTCGCTCGTCACCGCCACCCTCACGGTGTCTATCAGGAATTTGGCTGCCACCACCGAGTCGGCGTCTATGTGTCCGTTTATGCCCTGTACAGGCGAACAGTTTACGTCGACCAGCAGCCTTGCGGTCTCGTAGCCCTTCCACTTAAGGAAGCGCGAGAAGGCGTTGTTGCGCCCGCTGCTGAGGAAGATGCGCGCCTCGGGCAGCTGCTGGCGCAGGCGCACTTGGTCGATGTATCTCTCACGGGTCTGGCGTTGCATCTCCTGGCTTACCAGTTGGATATGATGCAGCAGCACGTTGTAGTCGCCACGCGCGTCGGCATCGAGTCTGAAGTCGCCGCTGCTGATGAGCGCATGGGTGGTGTCGCGGGTGGCGAGCACGTCGAAGTCTATGTCTTCGGGGCGGAAGGTATGGTTTCTGGAGTGGATGCGTATCTCGCCCACGTTGCCCAGGATGCTGAGATGGTCTTTGAGATTGGTATCGATGTCGATGTGGGAGCATACACCCAGGTTGAGGGCATTGTCGGCGATGCCCAGACGGTGCAGGTCGGCCTTGTCGAGGTCGCAGGCAAAGGTGCCACGGATGCGGCTGCCGTTGGCGATGCCGGCAAACGACAGTTGGCCGTCGAAGAGGGGATTGTTGCCGGCGGCGTTGAGGTGGATGTGGCCTCCCGCCATGTCGATGGTGGCGTGGGTGTCGCCGATGCGCTGTCCAGCCACGTCTATCTGGCCCAGTTCGGCGCGCGCCTGCAGTCGGGTGCGCGGACTGAGCATGTCGGTGCCCGTGCCCCGTGCCGTCAGCGAGCCGGTGAGGGTACCTACGCCCGCTGAAGGTACAAAGTGTGCCACTTGCAACCCACGTGCTGCCATCCGTGCGCTGTATGCCATGCGCCGCGTGTCTATCTCTGCCTTGCCCTTGAGCGCTCCACGACCCTCGGTCATGTCGAGGGTGGCGGCATAGTGGGGGCCGTCGGCGGTGATGTGGCTCTGCAGCCGCACGCCGCTGGGGATGCGTATCTGCCGTGCCACTGCGGGCGCGAGGGCTTGGGTGATGAAGTTGAGCTGGTGGGTCCGGGCCTTGACCTTGATGTCGGCGCTGAGACGGTCGGTGTCGTTGAGGTTGCCCACAAATCCGTTGGCACTCAGGTCGACCACCGAGGGCCACGTGATGTCCATGCGGGAGAGGCGCGCCTTCTGCATGTTGCCGCTCATGGCCACACTGATGTTGACCGGATGGTCGGGCAGACTGCGCAGCAACGCCTTGGGCATCAGCGACGATGCGCCACAGACGATGTCGCCACGGCCAAGCGAGGCACGCAGGTCTATGTTCATCTTGCCGGGATGGCGGCTGTCAAAGGCGTTGAAGTCCATATCCACGCGCCCCTTGACGCTGGAGTGGGTGGTGGTGAGGGCGAGAGTGGGGAGGTGCATCGCCAGCGAGTCGATGGCTATGCGCGTGGCGAGCGAGGTAAGGCTGAGTCCGCTCTTCTCGGCAAATGCCGCGCTGCGCACTACCGCCTCGATGCGTGGAGCGCAGTAGAAGACCGAGTCTACAGCCAGCGACAGATGGCTGAGGGCGAGGTGGTTGTAGTCGAGCCCCTCGACGGGGTCTATGGCGCGGTTGTCATAGCTCACGCCGCTGTCGTCGAGGCTGAGGCTGCCCACGCGGTAGAGCCCCTTGCCCAGGTCCAGATAGCCCTGGCGCGCCTTGAGAGCGGTAATCTGTGCCCCTATGCGCAGGGTGTCGCCGGGCATGTGCAGGGTAAGCGCCGAGCGGTTGATGTCGAGTTTCTCCACGGCAATCTTCCACACATTGGCCGACGGTGTGGTGTCGGGCGGCACGGTGTCGCTCAGCTCGATGTCGAGCAGGGCGCCGTCGAGCAGGGCGCGGTCTATCCTCATGTCGCTCCGGCAGAGGTCTACGCCATGGGAAGCCAGGGTGAGGGCGCCGATGCGTCCGCTCACCCGCGCCTCGTGTATCAGGGTGCCGGTGTTGAGCAGCATCTTCTCGAGCGCCAGTTCATCTACATTGACTACACCCGTGAGCAGCGGCCAGAACTGCACGTCGACCACGGCGCGGTGGATGTAGGCTATGGTGTCGGTGGCTTGGGTCGAGTCGTTGGGCTGTACCACGTGTATGCCCTCGGCCTCGAGGTCGAGGGGGAATGCCAGCTGCACATGGTCGATGCCGATGTCCATGCCCGTAGCCTCGGAGGCGTAGGCAGAGACCTGGCGCACCGCCCAGTTCTGTACGGGTGGCAGGTAGAGTAGTATGGTGATGAGCAACAGCAGTGCCAGCAGCGAGGCGACGGCTATCCCCGTCGCGCGCAGCACCCGCCGTGTGTAGTGTTTCAGTGTATCTGCGTGAGTCATACTTCTTGTTTGTTGAAATTCTGTGAAAGTGGTGGCCGTAGTGGCTTCTTTCGCATTGACAGACAACCTATCAAATTACAAAATTAGGTATTTTTTTCCTAATCATAGGCCCTTTGCCGCCGAAAATGTTGGCGATGATGGAGATTGGGGCTGTCGCGAAGGTAAAAAAGCGGGCGTCAGTTGTTGGTCTTGGTGCTGCGGTCGGCGACAAACATGCCCAACAGGATGCAGGTGGCTCCGGCGAGGAAGTAGGGAGTAATCTTCTCGCCCAGCACCCACGAGGCGAAAATCATGGTGGTGATGGGGTTGAAGTATACCCAGTTGGTGGCTTTCACCGCACCCAGCTTGGAGATGCACCAGTTCCAGGTGAGAAAGCAAATCATCGACGCCAGACAGCCCAGGAATGCCAGGTTGCCCACTACCACGGGCTTGGTGAGCACGGCGGCGGTGGGGAGCGTGGGGTAGAATATATAATAAGGTAATATGGTCAGCACGCCGTAGAAGAAGACCTTGCGGGTAATGAAGGCGGCGCCGTACTTGGCAGATACCCACTTCATGAGCAGCGAGTAGACCGACCAACTCAGACAGGCGGTAAACGCCAGCGCGTCGCCAAGGGGCGAGAGGTGGAGCACAAAGCGCCCGTTGAGCACCACGATGACCATGCCGGCAAAGGCGAGCAGCGAACCGCCCAACTGCATCATGCTGATGCGCGTAGTGGAACGGTAGACCAGCCTCACCAGCAGCGTGGCAAAGAGCGGACACGAGCACACGATGAGCGAGGTATTGGTGGTCGAGGTAAAGTTCATCGCCTCGTTTTCGCTGAGGAAGTAGAGCGAACCGCCGCTGATGCCGAGCAGCATCATCTTGAGTTCGTCGCGCCACGAGTCGGCCCACAGCCGTGAGTGATACACAGCGAGCATCATCACATAGGCGATGAGGAAGCGCAGCGTGAATATCTGCGCCGGCGAGAGCCCGTTGAGCATCAGTACCTTGGTAGATACGAAGGTGCAGCCCCATATCGCTACGGTGGCAAAGGCCACGAGGTGGTATATCCATGTGTTGTTGCGTGCCATGACTGTTAACGGTGTATGAATTGGTGTTGCAAAGTTACTTATTTCCCTTTAGGCAGACAAGCAAACCGCCCCTCTTTTTGCCGTGGCAGGATATAAGTGGGTGGCAGCAGGCGCCAGACCGCTGCCCATGCCCATAAAACCGCTGCCGGTTGAACCCACCGCGAATGACATGCCCATAAAACCACAGCCCATGACAATAAAACCACAGCCCATGCCCATAAAGCCACAGCCCATGCCCATAAAGATGGTTTCGTGTCGTGAAATCGTCATTTCGTACCTTGCCACAATGATTTCACACCCCGCAATAGTCATTTCGCGCCCTGCAATCAGGATAGAGGACGTCACGGCGCTTGGGGCGGCAAGCCCCGACGGGTTGGGGTGGCGCCGCAGTCACTTCGCGGTGATGGCGGCACGTGGGGAAACAAAAATCCCTCTGCCAGGGTGGGGCAGAGGGATGGCGTATGTCAATCGTGTCTGACGGTTACTTGTTCTCGGCGTCGATGGCCTTAATCTTCTGACGGATAAGTTCGAGGTCGTCCTTCAGCTTGTTGACCTTGCGGTTCATCTCGTCTATCAGGCTGTTGCCCTTCTTGCTGCTGGCGTTGAGGAAGCCCAGGTTGTTCTCGTATGTCGTTATCTCCGACTTGAGCTGCTCGTATCTGCGCATGAGTCGTCCACGCTCATTGTCGAGCATATCTTCGCCCTGCTTGGCCATACTCTTGATGCTGGACTTGAAGTTGTCAAGCCGCTGCTTGCTGGCAGAGATGTTGAGCTGCTTGTAGAGGGCGTCGACCACCTTGTGGTATTCCTTGAAGAGCTTGTCTTTCTCCTTGAAGGGCACGTGGCCTATCTTGCCGTATTCGTCGATGAGCTGCTGGAGCGTGGCCTGCACGTTGTCGGCGGTGCTGTCGAGCAGTTCCTTGAGCTTGGCTATGATTTCCTTCTTGCGGTCCAGGTTCTGCTGTTCCTCGTTGCGTGTGCCGGCGGTGGCGGCATTGCGGGCTTCAAAGAACTTGTTGCAGGCGGCTACAAACTCGGCCCAGAGCTGGTCGCCCACCTTCTTGGGCACCATGCCGGTGGTCTTCCACTCCTTCTGCAGCTTGATGAGTTTGTCGGAGGTGGCTTTCCAGTCGGTAGAGTCCATGAGGGCCTTGGCCTGTTCTACCATCTCCTTCTTCTTCTTGGTGTTCTCGGCGAACTTTTCCTTCAGAGTCTTGAAGAACTCAGCCTTGCGGCCGAAAAAGTCATCGCAGGCGGCGCGGAAGCGGTCGAATATCTTGACATTCATCTTCTGCGGAGCAAAGCCGATGGTCTTCCATTCGGTCTGGATATCTATAATCTGCTTGGTGTGGTTCTCCCAGTCGGTGGCGTTCTTGTTTTCCTCCTTGGCGATGGCTTCCACCTTCTCGCAGAGTGCGGTCTTGCGTGTCAGGTTTTCCTCTTCCTTGGCGCGCAACTCTTCGAAGTGCTGCTGGTGGCGCTTGTTGATGACGGTAGAGGCAGCCTTGAAGCGTGCCCAAATCTGCTCGCGCAGCTCCTTGGCCACGGGGCCTATCTCGCGATACTGCTGGTGGAGCTCCTGCAACTGATGGAAAGCGCTGACGGCATCGGGCTCGTCGGCGAGCTTCTCTGCAGCTTCGCAGAGCAGTGTCTTCTGCTCCAGGTTCTTCTTGAAATCATACTCGCGCAGCTCGCGGTTGAGGTTGAGCAGGTCATAATACTGTTCGACATAGAGCTGGTAGTTGCGCCACAGCTCGTTGGCCTTCTCGGCGGGCACTGCCTTGATGTCTTTCCATTCCTGCTGGAGCGCCTTGAAGTCGTTGTAAGACTTGTTGGCCTCTTCGGGTGATGTAGACATCATCTTTATCTTTTCTATGATCTGCTGTTTGCGCTGCAGATTTGCCTTCTTTTCCTCTTCCTGTTGCTGGAAAGCCTTGGCTCTCTTCTCTTTGATGAGTCCCATCTCGGCCTTGAACTGCTCCTCGCTGTCGTCGGTCTTCATCACGTAGGCTTCGGGGTCGCCACCGTTCTCGATGAATGTCTTCTGGTCGGCCTCGCGCTCGGCAAAGAGCAGCTTGTAGAACGCCGTCTTAAGATGGTCTACCTCGTCCTTGGCGGGAGTCTCGTCGCTGTGGGCCAGCTCCTTGACACGTTCGAGTACCTCGTGCTTGGAGGCATACATCTTCAGCGGTGCAGCCTCGGTATCGGGCTCGCTGTCCACTGCCGTTGTCGCGGGGGCATTGCCGGCTTCGGCCACGGTGTCGTTGTCTACGTTGGCAGGCTGGGCTGCCACTGCTTCTTCAGTAATGTCCTGTTTCAGGACGTTGTCTTGAGAGTCCATCATATCACTGTTTAGTTTATGATTATCGGTTTCCACTATATTTGTTATTATGTAGGTTGCAAACTTAATGAAAAAGTTCCTAATGACCTAACAAATATTAATATTTCTTATCGTTTTGGGGTTATAATAGTCGTTTGAAGCGCAATATCCACCACGTGAAGCCCGAAACGAGTATGGAAATGATGATGGCGATGATGAAGCCATAGGGGTAGTTTTCCATACCGTTGATGAGGTTCATTCCGAAGAGTGAAGATATCAGCGTGGGCAACATCATGACGATACTGATGGAGGTCAGCGTACGCATGGTGGTGTTCATGTTGTTGTTGATGATGCTCGAATAGGTGTCCATGGTCGACTCGAGGATGTCGGAGTAGATGTTGGTGGTCTCGCGTGCCTGCGACATCTCGATGTTGACATCTTCGATGAGGTCGGCGTCGAGCTCGTCGACCTGCAGCTTGAATTTCAGCTTGGACAGCAGTGTCTCGTTGCCTCGGATGGATGTGATGAAGTATGTAAGTGAGTCCTGGAGACGCGACAGGCCGATGAGGCTTTCATTGTTGACGCCATGGTCCAGGTTGTGCTTGGCCTTCTCAATGAGCAGACTTATCTGCTTAAGCCGCTTCAGATACCAGACGGCACTGGAGAGGAAGAGGCGGAAGATAAGGTCGACATAGTCGGTGAAACCCTGCCCGCGCTTCTGCTGGTAGGAGACGAAGTCAATCATCATGTTGGTCTCGTAATAGCACACGGTGATGGTCACATCGCGCTTGTGGATGATACCCAGTGGCACGGTGGTGTAGGGAGTGCGTGAGCGCACCTCCTTGACATAGGGAATACGCAGGATAATGAGCATCCATCCGTCGTCGTACTCATAGCGGGCACGCTCGTCGGTATCGCTGATATCGGAAAGGAAATAATCGGGGATATTAAACCGCTGTTCCAGCTCTTGCTGGTCTTCATCGGTGGGACAGGTTACTTGTATCCAGCAGTTGGGCTGCCACTCCTTGATGGCAGTCAGATTCTTGTCTATATTCCAAAATGTCTTCATGTCGTTCGTCTCCGTATTAATAAATGGGTAATGGGTCGGAGCATAGGCACATGAAGCTTACTCCGGCTTACAGATTAGAATTTTCCGCGTGATAATCGTCCATATAATGTTAATAATTGATTTGTTGTCTGCAAAAGTACTAAAATTCTCCGTAATGGAACGGCGTTTCTCGATTTTTTTCACTGTCGCCATCAAAAAAAGTGTGACAGGAACGGTCTGCTCCTGCCACACTTCAGTGGTTGTATGCCTGTTGGGGCTTGTTATTTCTCGGCTATCTGCTCCAGAGTTGCTGTCAGCAGCTTCCAGAAAGGAAGCATGGTTGATATCTGACAGCGCTCACCGGTAGTATGGGGTGAGCAGAGGGTTGGGCCAAGGCTCACAACGTCCATATTGGGATATTTGCCCAGGATGACAGAGCACTCCAGACCTGCGTGGTCTACCTGTACCAGTGCATCCTTGCCGTTCTGCTCCTTGTAAATCTTGCGCAGCAGGTTCAGGATTTCGCTGTCGGGGTTGGGGTCCCAGCCTCCGTAGTCGCCGCTGGTCTCTACCTTGATGCCGGCCATGTTGAAGCAACTCTGCAGCATGTTGACGGTGTACTCCTTCATGTCCTCGCGCGAGCTGCGAACCAGAATCTTAAACGAAGCCTTGCCTCCCTCAATGTCGATGATGGCGAGGTTGCTCGAGGTCTCTACCACGGTGGGGTAGACGGGTATCATGCGCACCACGCCGTCGTGGCAGGCGTAGATGACATCTATCAGGTTGTCCTGGATTTCTACAGGTACCTCGGTCTTGGGTGTCTCTACATCCTCGGTGTAGAGTTCGATATTGTTTTCGATGGTCTTGTACTCGTCTTCGAAGTCAGCCTTCCACTCGGCTACCAGTTCCTTGAGTGCCTCTACGTTCTCCTTGGGGAGGGTGAGCACGGTCTCGGCCTTAAAGGGGATGGCGTTGCGCATGTTGCCGCCATGCCATGTTGCCAGGCGTGCTTCACATTCCTCGATGGCTTCACGTACCAGGCGCACCATCAACTTGTTGGCATTGGCGCGGCCCTCGTGAATCTCCAGTCCGGAGTGTCCGCCACGCAGACCCTTGAGGGTAATCTTTACCGCCACATCTTCGGGGTCGGTCTCCACCTCCTTGTAGGCGAGAGAAGCGTCGATGTCTACGCCGCCAGCCGAGCCGATGACGAACTTGCCCCAGGCTTCAGAGTCGAGGTTAAGCAGGATATCGGCGTTGAGGATGCCCTCTTCCAGGTCGTTGGCGCCATACATGCCCGTCTCTTCGTCGGCGGTGATGAGCGCCTCGATGGGGCCGTGCTTCAGGTCTTTGGCTTCCATTACAGCCATGATGGCTGCGATGCCCAGACCGTTGTCTGCGCCCAGCGTGGTGCCTTTGGCCTTAATCCAGTCGCCGTCTATATAAGTCTCAATGGGGTCGGTCTCAAAGCAGTGCTGGCTGTCGGGCGCCTTCTGGGGCACCATGTCCATGTGGGCCTGCAACACTACTGTCTTGCGTGTCTCCATTCCTGGTGTAGCGGGCTTGCGCATGACGATGTTGTTGCCTTTGTCCTTGAAGGCTTCAACTCCGGCTTGTGCGGCGAAGTCCAGGAGAAACTGCTGTACTCGTTCCAGATGACCAGATGGACGGGGAACCTTGGTGAGGGCGTCGAAATGCTTCCAAACGCACTCGGGTGTCAAATTCTTAATCTCACTCATGATATTTTAGTGTTAAGTTGATTGTACAATGATACGTCGCCGGGTAAACATCAGCGCTATCCAGGCGTAAACTCCTATCAGCACGACGAGCAGGGTCTGCACCGAGTGGACGATTAGCACGAAGTAGAGTGCGTCGGTATCGGTTACGCCATAGAGGATGAGCATGGTCTTGACGGCGAAATGCCAGGGGCCGGCGCCGTTGGGCGTGGGCACGATTACTGCCACCGAGCCGACCACGAAGGTCACCAGCGCACACGAGATGCCCAGGTGTGAGGTGGCGTCGAAGCAGAAAAACGTCAGGTAGTAATGCAGGAAATAGCAGCCCCATATCGCCAGCGTGTAGACGATGAAGAGCACGCGGCGGTCCATCATGCGCAGCGACGTGATGCCTGCCCACATGTCGCTGATGGTATTCTTCACCTTATTATATATAGTATACTGACGCAGCAGTGCCAACGTGGAGATTATCGCCACCACGCCGCAGATGGCGGTGACGATGTAGCCCGTGGTCGAAAACTGGCAGAGCATGGTGTCGAGCCTTGTACCGGTCTGGTTGAAGAAGGTATGGAAGATGGGGAACTGATAGAGGAAGGTGGCGAGTATCAGCAGACCGATAAAGAGCGTGTCGATGACGCGCTCGGTCAGCACCGTGCCCAAGGCTTTGGCAAACGACACGCCGTCGTAGCGCTTCAGCACGCCGCAGCGGGTAAACTCGCCGATGCGGGGTATGAGCAGGCTCAGCGCGTAGGACAGGAAGACCGAGTTGACGCTCGTGGAGTTGCGCGGATGCTCGCCCAAGGGGTCGAGAGCCAGCTTCCATCGCCAGCCACGGAATGCCTGTGCCAGTATGCCAAAGGGTAGCGACAGCAGCATCCATGTCCAGTCCATCTGATGCAGCATCACGTCGCCCAACTGGGCAAAGTCGAAGCCGCGGTACATCCAGTAAAGTATGGCCCCGCCCAAGATGAGCGAGAACAGTATCTTCAATATATCACTACTTGTCTTCTTCAAAACCTCGTTATTTTTATTGCAAAGGTAGTGCAAGCTGAGAGAAATACAAAATAAAATTCCCTATTTTTTGTGTCCGACTTGCTGTATGATAAGTTATTCTGCAGGCCGATGGAGGTCATCTCCGCCCCGAGTGAGGTGGCAACCATGATGACAAAGTCTAAAACCGGAGTAGGAGAGATGCTGTCTGTCTCCCTCGCTTGGCTCATTGTCGCCGCGTCATGAAGTGAAAGCAAATTGTATGAAGTATACGGCGCGAGCCAAGCGAGTAGTCTGTGCAATTCTCAAGTGTTTCAAGTTTTTTATGGTCGTTTATACTGGTTTGTTCTGTATGTCTGATGTCTTGGAGTGCTGCAAAATTAATCAAACGGTGGTTAAAAAGAAAACCATGATACCCTTAAAAATGGTCAAAATGATAGTTGAGGTCAAAAAAAGTGCCTTAAAAACAGTCAATGTCCGTAAAAATGTTTAATTTTGGGGACGCAAAAAACAATCGCAGTCACAATGAAACCCTTCTCAACCGACGACCGAGAATCTGCCACTATCCGTAGCGGCATCAGCGGGCTTATGCATCGACGCGAGCCTTCCTATATCGGTCACCACCGCCTGGTTATCCTCTCAGTCTATTACATTGCCCTCGTCCTGCTGCTCTCGTCCAACATCCTGGGCATCTCGGGCGCCTTCCATCATTTCTTCAGCGTGAGCAATATGCTGCTGCTCGTCACGGCGAGTGTGGTGATGGCAGCCTATCTATGGCGCAGGATAGAGATAGTCACCACCCTGTCGCTGATGACCGTTGCCACCCAGCTCTCGCTGTCGGCCGATACGCTCTACAGCGCCTTCGAGCCGGCGATGGACCACAAGTATATGGTCATCATCATCAACATGCTGTTGCTCTCGGGCAATACCATCGTGGGGCTCTCCACCTATCTCACCCGTATCACCCAGGTCAATACCGCCATCATGTTTGTGACCTACACCGTGTGCATTATTACGACCAATAACTCCACGCTCATCGACTATTACTTCATGCTCTTTGTGGTGCTGGTGTTCTTCAGTTTTCTGGGCTTCCATATCGCCAAAAACGCCCGTCGCCTCCAGGTCGAGAACACCGAACTGCGGCGCGACGAAGCCGAACTGATGCAGATACTGCGCCTGAACAAGAAGCAGATCAGGGCCTATGTGCGACTGGCGTCAGACCGCTATGGCGCCGAGCATACCCGCAATCTGCTCGACATCCTGGGCGAGACTTCGCAGAAGAACCTCCTTGCCAACGTGGCTGAGTTCATGCGCATAAGCGATACCGAGAAGTCGCGCATCGACGAAATCTTCCCCGAGCTTACTACCTCCGAGAAATCCATCTGCCAGCTCATCCTCCGTGGCAAGAAGTTGGGCGACATCTGCAGTCTCCTCGGCAAGACCGAGAGCAATGTCAACACCCAGCGAGCCCACATCCGCCGCAAGCTGGGGCTCGCCACGACCGACAACCTGCGTGAGGCGCTCGAGGAGCGTATGGCCCGAGCGAGCGACCGTTAACACCCCGCGCCAGCCATCAGTCCCAGGCGTCAGCCGTTAGAAGTGGGTGACCACCTCTATGACTATCTTGTCGCGCTCGGAAGGCTTGGCGATGGCGCCTGTGGCGTAGAAATACTTCTCATAGTTGATGCGGATGTCGCTGACGAAGGGCTTGTCGAGGCTCAGCGTCACGCCACCCGTGACACGGCTGCGGCGGTAGTCGTTGACGATCAGGCTGCCGCCCTCGTCCTTTTTGCCGTCAAGATACCGGTGTCCGTCGCTGTGGTCGGTCATGTAGTCGTAGCGCAGCAGCGGCGAAATCTTGGTAAAACATCCTTTCTTCATCGCGATGTCGTAGTTGACGAAAGCATCTACGGCGTGTACCGGTTTGAAGGCCCCGTCGTCATAGTGCTTGTAGAGATATTCGGCCTCCACCACCCATCCGCGGCGGTGGAAGTTGAGTCCGGCGTCATACATCATGATGCCCGTCGCCTCGGGCTTGATTTTCTGTGCGCTCAGCACCACGTTGAGCCCCACGGGGAGCATCGCCTGCATCTTGGCAGAGAAGTTGATGCCCTTGGTCCAGTAGTCTTTCTGGTCGGTAAGTCCCGAGCCGTTGTACAGACCTGCCTCGATGACGACAGGGAAGCCCATCCTGAAGTTGTAGCCAGCCTTGGCACCCACATCGCGGATGTTGCCCACCTGCTTGGCGATAAACGACCTGTTGGCGAAGTACTGCTGGTGGGGCGAGCGGTGGGCGTCTATCGTGAACGGCACGCGCATCTGGCCTATCGTCAGTGCCCACCGGTCTGAGGGAGTGATGGTGGTATAGGCGTCGAGCATCTTGATTTTTCCCTCGTCGCAGAGGTCTATCTCCGCCTTGTACGACACCACCGGCGAGAGCGTGCCCGACACATTTACACGTGCCGTGCGCACCTGGAAACGGCCCTCCCCCTCGCTGGTCTGATATTCATACTTGGAGCGCAGGGTACCGCCAATCTTCATACTTCTTTTCTGGTTGTCTTGAGCCACGGCTTCTGCGGTGGCAGCCATGCCACATACCGCCGTGCATAGCGTAAATATGAGAAATTGCTTTGTCATAAGCGTTTTAGAATTTTGCGCAAAGTTACGACATGGTTGTTTCAGCCGTGTTACAACCATGTTGAAATGCAGTTTCAGCATCATAGCTGCCGTCAGCTTCGTCCCGACGGGGCGGGAGGCCCATGATGGAGCCGTGGCTGACACCATTACGCCTCTCCTGACCGGCGTTGGCGGCTCGTATCGTAAGTTACGTGCCCCCGTGCCGTAAGATACGTGGGCACGTAACAATAGGCACGAGCCTTCGTGACAGATGTTACGCGCCGGCAGAGGGCATCGGCAGGTCGCCGTCTGTGGCCTCTGCGGTGACGGGAAGATGCTCTGCGCCTTGCCTGGCGAGACATTGCCTTTGCCGGGGGCACCCCGGTGCTTCGCTCGTGCCCATAGAGCGGGGTAGAGGTGGTCTGCGCCGCTCCAAAGTCCCCGGCGCTCAGTCTGATGTGCCACCCCTTATATATATAATAAGGTGTAAAAAGGCGGAAGAAAATGAATATTACACGCAAAAAAGTTGCGTAAGTGGCGGAAAAATATTACTTTTGCGCCCAAATAGCATTTAGCGAACACAATACAATAAAGATAACAGACAATGAATATTTCTTATAAGTGGCTGAAGGAGTATGTTGACTTCAGTCTTACTCCGCAGGAAACCGCAGCAGCCCTCACCTCTACCGGCCTCGAAGTGGACGCCCTCGAAGAGGTACAGTCTATCCGTGGTGGTCTGAAGGGTCTCTATGTGGGTAAAGTGCTTACCTGCGAGGCCCATCCCAACTCGGACCACCTGCATGTGACCACCGTAGACCTGGGCAAGGAAGCTCCCCAGCAAATCGTCTGCGGCGCCCCCAATGTGGCTGCCGGCCAGAAGGTAATCGTTGCCGACCTGGGCTGTGTGCTCTATGATGGCGACAAGGAATTTACCATCAAGCGCAGCAAGCTGCGTGGTGTAGAGTCGCTCGGTATGATTTGTGCCGAAGACGAGATAGGAGTAGGCAACAGCCACGACGGTATCATCGTGCTGCCCGAGGACGCCCCTGTGGGTCAGCCTGCCGCCGAATATTACCACCTGGAGAGCGACTGGCTCATCGAGGTGGATATCACCGCCAACCGTTCTGACGCCCTGTCACACTATGGTGTGGCGCGCGACCTCTATGCCTGGTTGCGCCGCAACGGCTACGAGACATCGCTCCACCGCCCCAGCTGCGATGACTTCAAGGTAGACAACGAGTCGCTGCCCATCGAGGTAGAGATTGATAATACCGAAGCCTGCAAGCGCTATGCCTGTGTGAGCATCACCGGCTGCGAGGTCAAGGAAAGCCCCCAGTGGCTCAAGGACAAGCTCAGCACCATCGGTCTGCGTCCTATCAACAATATTGTCGATATCACCAACTACGTGATGATGGCCTACGGCCAGCCGCTCCACTGCTTCGACGCTGATATGGTCAAGGGTCACCGCATAGTAGTGCGCACCCAGCCCGAGGGTACCCCATTCGTCACCCTCGATGGCGAAGAGCACCTGCTGGGCGAGCACGACCTCAGCATCTGTAATGCCGAAGAGCCCATGTGTATCGCCGGCGTCTTTGGTGGCAAGGGCTCTGGTACCTATGACACCACCACCAATGTGGTGCTCGAGAGCGCCTACTTCCACCCCACCTGGATTCGCAAGAGCGCCCGTCGCCACGGTCTCTCTACCGATGCCTCTTACCGCTTCGAGCGCGGCATCGACCCCAACGGCACCATCTATGCCCTCAAGCAGGCCGCTATCCTCTGCTGCCAGTTGGCTGGCGGCAAGGTGTCCATGCAAATCAACGATGTCTATCCCGCCCCCATCGCCGACGCCCAGGTGCGTCTCGACTATGAATACTGCGACCGTCTGATAGGCAAGGCCATCGGTCACGACTTGATACGCCAGATAGCCGAAAGCCTGGAGATGAAGGTGGTGGCTGAAGACGCCGAAGGCCTCGTGCTCGACGTGCCCGCCTACCGTACCGATGTGCAGCGCCCCTGTGACGTGGTCGAGGACATCCTGCGTATCTACGGCTACAACAATGTCGAGATTCCCACCCAGCTCAAGTCTTCGCTCACCGTGCAGACCGAGCAGGATGCCGAGTATCGTCTGCAGAACCTTGTCGGCGAGCAGCTCGTGGGCTGTGGCTTCTATGAGATTATGAACAACTCGCTCACCAAGGTGAGCTATTACGAGCAGGCCGGCCTCAACGCCTATCCCTGGGAACAGACCGTCAAGGTGGTCAACCCGCTGAGCGCCGACCTCGGCGTGATGCGGCAGACGCTGCTCTTCGGTGGCCTGGAGAGCATCGTGCGCAATGCCAACCGCAAGAACGCCAACCTGCGCTTCTTCGAGGTGGGCAACTGCTACCACTACCATCAGGACCGCTGGAGCTATGAAGACCCCAGCAAGGCATACGTCGAAGAGGCTCACCTCGGACTGTGGGTTACCGGCAAGCGCGTGTGTGGCTCGTGGGCCCATGCCGACGAGGACAGCTCGTTCTGTGAACTCAATGCCTATGTGCAGAATATATTTGCCCGTGTGGGCCTCACCAAGAACATGATGGTGGTCGAAACGAGCGACAACAATATCTTCGCCTCCGGCCTGAAGGTGATGACACGCGGCGGCAAGACCGTAGCCGAGCTGGGAATACTCTCCCACAAGCTGCAGCGGGCTGCCGACATCGCCAACCCCGTATACTATGCCGACATCCACTGGAATACGCTGATGAAGGCAGTGCGCAAGAACAAGCTCGAGTATCAGGAAATCTCCAAGTATCCTGCCGTAAGCCGCGACCTGGCACTGCTCATCGACAACAGTGTGAAGTTTGCCCAGATAGAGGAAATCGCCTTCCAGACAGAGAAGAAGCTGCTCAAGCGCGTGGAACTCTTCGACGTGTATCAGGGCAAGAACCTGCCCGAAGGCAAGAAGAGCTATGCCGTAAACTTCATCATCCAGGATGCCACCCGCACCCTCAATGACAAGGCCATAGACGCCATCATGACCAAACTGATTAATAACATTAAAAATAAACTTGGAGCCGAGCTCCGATAAAACACTAAACCCAATGGGAAGAGCATTTGAATATCGTAAAGCTACGAAATTGAAGAGATGGGGTCACATGGCCCGTACGTTTACCAAACTGGGCAAGCAGATTGCCATTGCCGTAAAGGCCGGTGGCCCAGAGCCCGAAAACAACCCTACACTGCGTGCTATCATAGCTACCTGTAGACGTGAGAACATGCCCAAGGAAAACATCGAGCGCGCCATCAAGAACGCTATGGGTAAAGACCAGAGCGACTACAAGGAGGTGCCCTATGAGGGATATGGCCCCCACGGTATCGCAGTCTTCGTAGACTCACTCACCGACAACACCACCCGCACCGTGGCCGATGTACGTTCGGTGTTCAACAAGTTCAACGGCAACCTGGGTACCCAGGGCTCGCTCAGCTTCCTCTTCGACCACAAGGCAGTCTTTACTTTCAAGATGAAAGACGGCATGAGTATGGACGACCTGATACTCGAACTGATTGACTTCGGAGTGGATGACGAGTTCGACGAGGACGACGAAGAGGGTGAGGTTACCATCTATGGCGACCCCAAGAGCTTTGGCGACATCCAGCACTATCTCGAGCAGAATGGCTACGAGATTACCAGCGCCGAGTTTACCCGTATCCCCAACGACCTCAAGGACGTCACTCCCGAACAGCGTGAGACCATCGGCAAGATGGTAGAGAAGCTCGAGGAGTTTGACGATGTACAGAACGTGTACACCAATATGAAACCCGCTGAGGACTAATTGATGATGAAGCATTATAGCTATATCCCCCAGGGCACCTGCAGCCGCCAGATAGACATCGATGTCGATGACAACGGCTGTGTACAGAATGTCAGTTTTATGGGTGGTTGCCACGGCAACCTGCAAGGCATCTGCGCCCTCATCCGCGGTATGAAAGCCGAGGATGTCAAGGCCCGTCTGCAGGGCATCCGCTGCGGCGCCAAGCCCACCAGTTGTCCTGACCAGTTGGCTACGGCTCTGGAAGAGATGGGATTCTGACACGGAGACCCTGATAACGGAAACGGAAAAAGCGAACGCTGATGATTAGGCGTTCGCTTTTTTGTTATTAATGCAGCTCTCATTTTTCCGGTTTGGGCTCCCGGTAGTCGTCGGGACCAAAGCTGTCGTGGTAGAGGGTGAGGTCGGGGTTCTGGTCAGACTTACATTCGTAGACGAAGATAAAGCCAGCCTGCTTGTAAGCCATGATGTCGGTCGATTGGCGCAGGCCCTCCAGCAGATGGTTATGGATATACTGGCGGTTGCGGTCTATCACCTCTACATTGTCCATCTCGTCGGTGATGGTACAATAATATATGTACTCGCGCGTGGCCCGACGGAACACGATGCTGTCTGTGCGTATATAGTCCTTGGTCGGGGTGGGGCAGAAGCGGCGGGTAAACTCGCGAGCCTCGCGCTCGGCCCTGTCTTCTATCGACTCGTGGCATGCCGCGAGCGTCATAGCAAGCATTATGACAATCAATACTCTCTTCATGACACTATATATTATATATAAATAGGTGTGCAAAGTTACGAATATTATCATTATAATCGTCAAGAAAGTGAAAAACTTATTCGTGAGGCTGATATTTTTTTTGTGGCAAACCGACAATATATCACCGATTTTCAGTAACTTTGCACTCTAATCAGGAATTATCACAATGAAGCATATACGCAACTTCTGCATCATCGCCCACATCGACCATGGCAAATCTACCCTCGCCGACAGACTGCTGGAGCGTACGCAGACCATACAGATTACCGAAGGACAGATGCTCGACAATATGGACCTCGAGCGCGAGCGCGGTATCACCATCAAGAGCCACGCCATACAGATGGAATATCTGTCGGGTGGCGAAAAATATATCCTCAACCTTATTGATACTCCCGGACACGTCGACTTCTCTTACGAGGTGTCGCGCAGTATTGCCGCCTGTGAAGGCGCTCTGCTGGTGGTCGATGCCACTCAGGGCGTGCAGGCGCAGACCATCTCCAACCTCTACATGGCTATCGAGCACGACCTCGAAATCATACCCGTCATCAACAAGATAGATATGCCCAGTGCCATGCCCGACGAGGTGGAAGACGAGATAGTGGAGCTCTTGGGATGTAAGCGCGAGGACATCCTGCGTGCGTCGGGCAAGACTGGAGAGGGTGTCGACGAGATTCTCGAGGCCGTGGTCCAGCGCATCCCCAGTCCTACGGGCGATACCCATGCTCCCCTCCAGGCTCTGATATTCGACTCGCTGTTCAACTCCTTCCGCGGCATCATCACCCTCTGTAAGGTGGAGAACGGCTCTATACGCAAGGGCGACAAGGTGAAGTTCTTCAATACCGGCATGGAATATACCGCCGACGAGGTGGGTGTGCTCAAGATGGACATGATTCCCACGCAGCAGCTCTCTACCGGCGAGGTGGGCTATATCATCAGCGGCATCAAGAACGCCAAGGAAGTCAAGGTGGGCGATACCATTACCCACGTCGACGAGCCCTGCGATAAGGCCATCGCCGGTTTCCAGGAAGTCAAGCCTATGGTGTTTGCCGGTGTCTATCCCATCGACCCGTCTGACTATGAGAACCTGCGCACCTCGCTGGAAAAGCTCCAGCTCAACGATGCCTCGCTCACTTTCATGCCCGAGTCGTCGGTAGCCCTCGGCTTCGGTTTCCGCTGCGGCTTTCTGGGCCTGCTCCACATGGAGATAGTGCAGGAGCGCCTCGACCGCGAGTTCAATATGGACGTCATCACCACCGTGCCCAACGTGTCGTATATGGTCTATGACAAGCATGGCAATGCCAAGGAAGTACACAACCCCTCTGGTCTGCCCGAGCAGACGCTGATAGAGCATATAGAGGAACCCTACATACGCGCCACCATCATCACCGATGCCAACTATATCGGCCCCATCATGAAACTCTGCCTCGACAAGCGTGGCGAACTGCTCAAGCAGGAGTATGTGAGCGGCAACCGTGTGGAACTCCATTTCATGATACCTCTGGGCGAGATAGTGATAGACTTCTACGACAAGCTCAAGTCTATCAGCAAGGGTTATGCCTCGTTCGACTACCATATCGACAGCTTCCGCCCGTCCAAGTTGGCCAAACTCGACATTCTGCTCAATGGTGAGTCGGTCGATGCCCTCTCCACGCTTACCCATGAAAGCAATGCCGTGACTCTGGGTCGCAAGATGTGTGAGAAACTTAAGGAACTCATTCCCCGCCAGCAGTTCGACATTGCCATTCAGGCAGCTATCGGTGCCAAGATTGTGGCCCGCGAGACGGTGAAGCAGGTGCGCAAGGACGTTACAGCCAAGTGCTATGGCGGCGACGTGAGCCGTAAGCGCAAGCTGCTCGAAAAGCAGAAGAAAGGAAAGAAGCGCATGAAGCAGATAGGTAACGTGGAAGTGCCCCAGAAGGCTTTCCTCGCCGTCCTGAAGCTCGATTGATACGATACGGGCAAAGAACGCAATATTCACCCACATCATGTCGCGTGGCCATACTGTCAGCCATCCCATGGTGTGGGTTTTCGTTTCCGTATTGACATTACAAAACTATTGCAAGAGTATAAAAATATATTAAAATGCGTTGAGTAATAGTTTTTTTTATTATCTTTGCATTAAAGAGTGTAATATGCACCGAAAGAATGTAGTTCTTGGCAACCCCAGGGTTCGTGAATGAAATTTTCGTCTTAACCTTCTGATGTTAACGGAAAATCTTTCTGTACTACTATACTTATCAACAATTAAGTTAACTCCTTATTATGGAAAAGTTTAATTCAACACGTGACGTAGCCCGTGAGTTGGCACGTAAATACAGTACAATGACCCATGGAGAACTGGATATTCTGGAGAGTATTCTGGTACCTCGCAAATACCTGAAGGGACAGATGATACTGTCCGAGGGCGATATATGCAGAGAATTCCTGTATATATCCAAGGGTATGACGCGCCAGTTCTACTTCAAGAACGGCAAGGAGCTCACCGAGCATATCGCCGTCGAGGGCGGAATCGTCATGTGTATAGAGAGCCTGTTCAAAGAGGAACCCACACAACTGCAGATAGAGGCGCTGGAGCCCACATGGGTCTACGCCCTGCCCAAGGCACGCCTCGAGGAGGTGGCTCTGCACAATGTGAATATCCAGATACTCTATCGCAAGATACTGGAAGAGAGTCTTATCACCTCCCAGATTCATGCCGACTTGGTGCGCTTCGAGACATCGCAGGACCGCTATCAGAAGTTGTGCAAGATTATGCCCCAAGTGATACTCCGCGCGCCGCTCACCTATATCGCCAGCTATCTGCAGATGACTCCCGAGACGCTGAGCCGTGTGCGCACCGCAGCGCTGAAGAAGTAAAAACCGCTATTCCTTATAATGCCAACAGCCCGACACGCTATCATCATGCGTGCCGGGCTGTTGGCTTTGTTGGGGATGTCAATAGACCCGCTCGCCAAAGATGGCGGTACCTACGCGCACCATGTTGGAGCCGTGGTGGATGGCGATGGGGTAGTCGTCGCTCATGCCCCACGAGCGGTAGCGGAACGAGGGCTGGTCGGCAAAGTACTTGACTCTTACCTCGTCGAAGAAGCTGTGGGCGGTGTCCATCTCGCGGGCTATCTGGTCGTGGTCATCGGTGTGGGATGCCATCATCATGAGTCCGCATATCTCCACATGCTCCATCTGCTGCCATTCGCCGTCGGCGAGCAGACTCCGGCAGTCGTCGGGGGTAAGTCCGTACTTGGTGGCTTCCTCTGCGATGTGCAGTTCCAGCAATACGCGGATGCGGCGACCGCATCGGGCTCCCTGTTTCTCTATCTCGCGGAGCAGCCTGATAGAATCTACCGACTCTATCATGCTGATATAGGGAGCTATATACTTCACCTTGTTGGTCTGTAGGTGTCCGATAAAGTGCCAATGGATGTCTTTGGGCAGCGAGGCGGCCTTACGGGCAAGTTCCTGCTCATGGCTTTCGCCAAATATGCGCTGCCCCACATTGTAGGCAGCGGTGATATACTCGTCGGGGTGGAACTTGCTGACAGCCGTCAGCTCCACTCCTTCGGGCAACTGGGCCTTGATGGCCAGCAGGTTTTTTGCCACGTCCACCATTATTTCTCCTCCTCGTATTCGGGCTTGTCGTCGCGTACCTGCTTCTTGGGAGCGTTGTGCTCGTAGACATCCATGATGCGTGTCTCGCTGATGTTGGCGATAACATAGTCTATCATGGTTCCGCCCATCACTGTGTCGATGTTCTTGATGGCGCCGTTCATGTTGGCAGCCTGTACCAGATAGTTTACGTTGCTACGCTTCTCCTTGCCGCTCTTTTCGTCGAGGGTGATAAACTGCAGCTTGGCCTTGTACCAGCGGTCGTCATTGCCGTTCTCGCTGAAGAATATCTCGCCATAGGCAGCAGGGTTGATGTTCTTGATTTCGAGTTCGCCGCTTACGTATGCCGACATCTCGCTCGCGATGGACTTCTCGGCGTCGCCGAAGCTGACTGCGTCGACCACATAGAGTTCACTTATTTTTTTCTGCATTCCGTCCTCCATAGTCTTCTCATAGCGGACGGTGGTTTCATACCAGTTGGCTGTTCTACTTCTCATATTCTTTATTTCTGTTGTTGTCGTGCAAAGGTAGTTACTTTTTTTCTATACGCAGCCAGTTGCGGGTAAAAAAATGTGAACACCCCCTGGTCGGTTGACGCTTGTCTTCGGCTGTTGGAGGGCTTTGATTCCTGCGACGGCTGTCAGCCCTGTCACGCCTTATATCTTTATCTTATATGCGTCTCTTTATCAGCTTATGCGCTGTGTGTGGCTTCATTTCGGTGATGATGACGTTGAAATTGGTTGCAGGTTTTGATTTCTTGGTTGCAGGGTCTGGTATCACCGTTTCAGCCCTCTGGTTGATTGATTCACGCTTTGGAATGATGTTGCCAGCGCTTGCGGCGGTCGTCATCCTATGTGCCTCTGATGCCAACCCCTGTGCGATGAATTTGAGACAGGTCACCCTGTCGCCCAGATTGGTCTGCAACTCGTTTTGAGGGCTTGGCGCACAAGCCTTTGCGGTGAGTGGAAGTTTATTAGTAAAAAATAACTACCTGATGCATGCATAATAGCTATTAGTATTATGCCCTCTATTTCTATTCGCAGACTTGAAATGCCCGAATCTCCAATCCGTAAATTGGCACAGTTGGCTGCTGCAGCCAAGGCCCTTGGCACCAAAGTTTATCACCTCAATATCGGCCAGCACGACCTGCCCACCCCTCAGTGTGGACTTAGATGTGCCATCGCAAAAAAAAATTGAAAAAATATTGCATTGGTAAAAAATATTTGTAACTTTATGGCCACCAAGCATAATACCACAGTATGAAGGCATTAATATCTCTGAAAAGCGTATTTGTGTTAGCCATCGTCCTGTTGGCTACCAGTTGCCATGAAAGTGAAGGGACGCGGAGTCATGCAGACTTGCAGACTATGCCCTCAGACCAGATACTCGCTCGGGTGAAGGCTTATGTGCAAGCTCACGAGCAGCAGATAGATTTTCTCACCGAGCGCAATTTTTCGGGCAAGGACATGAATGTTCGGCATACTATGTATCATATCAATATATAACTATAAAATATTGTCCATGATTATGAAAAGAATTATTCTGTTAACTGTTGTTTCCTTTGCCGCAATTATAGCGAGGGCGCAGAGTTTTCATTATTACCCCTTAAAGGAGGTGGGAGACACGATAGAGTATCTGAAACTCAATTTTGACAAGCAGGCAGATTATTTCGTGGGGCGCACCTTCGATGAGTTCTGGCAGATAATAAGGCGCGATATCACACCAAAACTTCTTAATATTAAAGATACATCTCCTTTCGTAGATCCCCATGGTGTGCGCTATGTGTGTGGTGCGTATGTGGCGTGTATGGATCTTAGTGGTGTGTCGCCCGATACGGTTAGGACACCAGCTGCTCATATCAGAATGTATTTTAAGCCGCCATTTAAGGTCAATGCAGATAGGCTGTTTTATAAACTCCCAGAAAATATGACTGTTGATGGTCGGGCCAAATATTTGGCTAATTTTGTTATAGACGATATATGGGTGTTTGTCGTTGATCGCAGGCGCAGTCGATAAGACAGTTGTCTGGTACAGGCTGTCAATGTGCTGGTAAAGTTTAAGCCTCCTTATACAGTCTGTCTATACAAACTTTTTCTCGCCGCTGCCATACAATGTCACCGTTGACACTCGCGCAAAGTTGCTATGCAATTATGTAATAGAAGAAATCTGGGTATCTACAATAGACCGAAGGAGAGGATGGTAGTTATATACGCATCTTAGAGTCCAATAAACCATATATGATAAAAAACACTATGCGACGTATAATTCTTTGGATGTACCTGTTGCTTGCCGCCACGTCTCTGCTGGTTAGCAGTTGCTATGAGCGTGAAGGGGCGATTGGACAATCGGACTTGCAAACCAAGCCCTCAGCCCAGATACTCGCTCGGGTGATGGCTTATGTGCAAGCTCACGAGCAGCAGATGGATTTTCTCACCGAGCGCAATTTTTCGAGCAAGGATATGAAAGTTCGGCAGGCTATGTATCGGCAGACGAAAGACACGACATGGTTGCTTATACCCATCGTGCGCACTTTGCGCGACTCTATGGCCACAGCCGATAGCCTCTATTTCGCTCCCCGTCGGCTCTTTGCCCTCTCCTTGATAACCCGAGACAGTGCTCGGCCACGGCTGTGGTTTGTGGAGCAAGAACCCACCAGAGAATTTCATAAAGCCAACCGCACCGCCTTCCTTTATCGCCACTTCACGGGGCGGCAGGACACTTACACCGAAGCAGGGCAACTGGTGCATGCCATCAAGATATACAACGGATGGTATGACACACAGTTAACCATAAAGCCCGCGGATAGCAACGATAGTACCTATGCTAAGAACTATGATGGGCAGGTGGCTGCCCCTTGGAGAAGACGATGAGCGTGGCCGTTTGGTGGTGGATAATGGCTGCGTCTGTAAGTTTTTTGTGACAGGATGTAAGGCTATTACAAAAAAATAAGTAACTTTGCATCCGTATTAGCAATTAGAGTTATGCCAGAAATTTCTATTCGCGGACTTGAAATGCCCGAATCGCCAATCCGTAAGTTGGCACCGTTGGCAGCTGCAGCCAAGGCCCGTGGCACCAAAGTTTATCACCTCAATATCGGTCAGCCCGACCTGCCTACCCCTCAGTGTGGACTTGATGCCCTCAAGAATGTTCACCGTCAGGTGCTCGAATATTCTCCATCGCAGGGTTATCTCAGCTATCGACAGAAACTTACAGAGTATTATCACAAGTATGACATCGAGGTTACTGCCGACGATATCATCATTACCTCCGGCGGTTCTGAGGCCGTGCTCTTTGCCTTTATGAGCACCCTCAATCCCGGCGACGAGATTATCATCCCCGAGCCCGCCTATGCCAACTATATGGCCTTTGCCGTGTCGGCGGGTGCCACCATCCGCACCATCGCCACCACCATAGAGGAAGGATTTGCACTGCCCCGTGTCGAGCGGTTTGAGGAACTCATCAACGAGCGTACCCGCGCCATACTCATCTGCAATCCCAACAACCCCACAGGTTATCTCTATACCCGCCGCGAGATGCACCAGATACGCGACCTGGTCAAGAAGTACGACCTCTACCTCTTCTCCGACGAGGTCTATCGTGAGTACATCTACACCGGTTCGCCCTACATCAGCGCCATGCACCTCGAGGGCATTGAGCAGAACACTATCCTCATCGACTCAGTGTCCAAGCGCTACAGCGAGTGCGGAATACGCATCGGAGCCCTGGTCACCAAGAACGCCGAGGTGCGTCGCGCGGTGATGAAGTTCTGTCAGGCCCGCCTCTCTCCACCCCTTATCGGACAGATTGTGGCCGAGGCGTCGCTCGATGCTCCCGAGGAGTATTACCGCGATGTCTACGACGAGTATGTGGAGCGCCGCAAGTGTCTCATCGACGGCCTCAACCGCATCCCCGGCGTCTATTCGCCCATCCCTATGGGTGCCTTCTACACTGTGGCCAAGCTCCCTGTCGACGACAGCGAGAAGTTCTGCCGCTGGTGCCTCGAAGAGTTCAGCTACGAGGGTGAGACCGTGATGATGGCTCCTGCCCAAGGCTTCTATACCACCCCCGGTGCCGGCCGCAACCAGGTGCGTATCGCCTACGTGCTGAAAAAGGACGACCTGGAGCGTGCCCTCGTGGTGCTGCGCAAGGCCCTTGAACTCTATCCCGGTCGCGACGACAGCGACGAATAACCCCACGCGCCACACTTACGCCCATGAATTTCCCACTCTACATAGCCCGCAAGATATACAGCTATACCGGCGACAGACAGAAGGTCTCCAAGCCTGCCGTGCGTATAGCCATAGCCGGTGTGGCCATTGGTCTGGCGGTCATGATTATCTCCGTGAGTGTAGTCTTCGGCTTCAAGCATACCATCCAGGACAAGGTCATCGGCTTCGGCTCCCACATCCAAGTGGCCGACTTCATGACGCTGCAGAACCAGGAACAGTATCCCATCCAGATGAACGACTCCATGGTGCGCGTCATCCGCGACATCCCCGGAGTGGCCCACGTGCAGCGCTATGCCATGAAGCAGGGCATACTCAAGACCGACAAGGACTTCCTGGGCGTCATGTTCAAGGGCGTAGGTCCCGACTACGATACCACCTTCCTCCACAAGAACCTCGTGGAAGGCACCATCCCCCGCTTCTCCGACCAGAAGAGCAGCAACCATATCCTCGTCTCGCGCAAGATGGCCGATATGCTTCAGGTCAAGTGTGGCGACAAGATTTTTGCCTATTTCATCGACCAGCAAGGGGTGCGCGCCCGCCGGTTTACCATCCAGGGCATCTATCAGACCAATCTTACCCAATACGACCGCACCACCTGCTTCATAGACCTTTATACCGCCGTGAAGCTCAACGGCTGGGAGTCCGACCAGGCATCGGGTGCCGAGGTCACCGTCGCCGATTTCAGTCGCATCGATGATACCGAGTCGCTCTTCATCGACCGCATCAACCGCTCCATGGACAGCTATGGAGCTACCTATTCCTCCAAGACCATCCAGGAGATTAATCCGCAGATTTTCCAGTGGCTCAATCTGCTCGACCTCAATGTCTGGATTATCCTCGCGCTGATGCTGGCGGTGGCAGGAGTCACCATGGTGTCGGGCCTCCTTATTATAATATTGGAGCGCACCACCATGATAGGCGTGCTCAAAGCCCTCGGTGCGCGCAACAAGACCATCCGCCACATGTTCATTTGGTTTGCCGTGTTCATCATCGGTCGCGGACTGCTGTTGGGCGACGCCATCGCCCTGGGGCTGCTTCTGCTGCAGCGCTATACCGGCGTGGTCAAGCTCGACCCCACGACCTATTATGTCGAGACGGCTCCCGTCGAAATCAATGTTCCCATCATCATCGCCCTCAATGTGGTAACCCTCGTGGTGAGCGTCTTCGTGCTCATCGCCCCCAGCTACTTTGTCTCCCACATCCATCCCGCCAAGAGCATGCGTTACGAGTAGCGTGCCCGAAATAGCCACCAATCCACCCGTAATAAGGTAGAGAAAAGTACAAATTATCGTGATTTGTGTAAAATACTGCACAATATGTTTTGCAGTGTGCAAATAAGATAGTATCTTTGCACATAAATTACTCTTATGTGCAATGGATTTGACACCGAGCTTTATTGAATATATTGAAAAGGCTGTCGTGGAGAACTGGGATAGAGACGCCCTCACAGACTATAAAGGAACCACTTTACAGTACCACGATGTAGCCCGCAAAATCGAAAAACTGCACATTCTCTTTGCCAATAGCGGTATAGAGAAGGGCGACAAAATAGCCCTGTGTGGTCGCAACAGTTCCAATTGGGCTGTGGCGTTTTTGGCTACACTTGCCTATGGCGCTGTAGCCGTTCCTATACAGAATGAATTTACTCCCGACCAGATTTACAACATCGTCAATCATAGCGAAGCCAGACTGCTCTTTGTGGGCGACGTGGTGGCTACGCAGATAGACGCTTCGCAGATGCCCGCATTGGAAGGCGTGTTCTATCTGCCCGACTTCTCGCTCACGCTCTCGCGTTCCGAGCAGCTCACCTATGCACGAGAGCATCTCAACGAGATGTTTGGCAGTAAGTTCCCCAAGTTCTTCCGTCGCGAGCATGTGGCCTATCACCACGGCGATGCCGAAGACGTGGCGCTCATCAACTATACCAGCGGTACCACCGGCTTCTCCAAGGGCGTGGTGCTGCCTTATCGTGCGCTGTGGAGCAACTTCGACTTCCTCAATGGGATGATGGGCAAGCATATCCCCCGTGGCAGCAACTGCGTGTGCATTCTGCCCATGGCCCATATGTATGGACTCATGGACGATGTGCTCTTCCAGTTCTGTTTGGGCAGCCATATCTTCTTCCTTACCCGCATGCCCACTCCCACGCTCGTGGCCGAGGCTTTGGCCGAGATACGTCCGCGCCTCATCTGCTCGGTTCCCCTTGTGGTCGAGAAGATTGTGCGCAAGAAGATCTTCCCCGAATTTCAGACCAGCATGGTGCGCCTGCTCATGAATATGCCCCTCCTTCGCGACAAGGTCAAGGAGCGTATCTGCGAGCGTGTACGCGAGGTATTCGGCGGCAACCTCTACCAGGTTATGGTTGGTGGAGCCAGTCTTAGCCGTGAGGTCGAAGAGTTCTTTGTCAGCATCGGGTTCCCCATCACTGTGGGCTATGGCACCACCGAGACCGCCCCGATGATTACCATGAGCAACTGGGACGACTTCGTGCCCGGCTCTTGCGGTACCCCTGCCACCCACATGGAGGTGCGCATCGCCAGCGAAGACCCCGAGCATGTGCCCGGAGAAATCATTACCCGCGGCTTGAACGTGATGCTCGGCTATTATAAGAACGAGGAAGCCACCCGCGCTGTCATCGACGTCGACGGATGGTTCCATACCGGCGACCTCGCCACCATGAGTGCCGACGGCCATGTCTTCATCCGCGGCCGCATCAAGAACATGCTGCTCGGAGCCAACGGCCAGAATGTCTATCCCGAAGAGATAGAAGACAAGCTCAACTCTATGGCCCTCGTCGGCGAGAGCCTTGTGGTGCAGCGTGGCGACCAGCTCGTGGCTTTGGTCCACCCCGATGTCGAGGAGGTCAAGAGCATGGGCTTCGACGATGCCGACCTGCGCGGCGTCATGGAGCAGAACCGCATCGAGCTCAACAGCAAGCTGCCCCATTTCTGCAAGATTGCTGCCATACAGCTCCATGCTACCGAGTTTGAGAAGACACCCAAGAAGAGTATCAAGAGATATAAATACCAACAATCTATATAACCAATTAATAAGAAGCATTATGATGGAAATTCCAAGCTTCAATGCTCTCATTGAGAAGAGCATCATCGACCATTGGGACAGTGATGCACTGACCGATTACAAGGGAATAACGCTGCAGTATCATGACGTGGCGCGCAAGATAGAGAAACTGCACATCCTATTTGAGAATAGCGGTGTGCAGAAGGGTGACAAGATAGCCCTTTGCGGCCGCAACAGTTCGGCTTGGGCCTGTGCCTTCCTGGCCACGCTCACCTATGGTGCCGTAGCCGTACCCATCCTGCACGAGTTTACCCCAGACCAGATATACAACATTGTCAATCACAGCGACGCCAAGCTGCTCTTCGTGGGCGATGTCGTCGCCACCCAGATAGATGGCACCAAGATGCCCGCTCTTGAGGGCATCGTCTATCTCCCCGACTATTCGCTGGTGCTCTCGCGTACCGACAAGTTGACCTACGCACGTGAGCATCTCAACGAGATGTTCGGTCACAAGTATCCCAAGTACTTCCGCAAGGAACATGTGTCCTATTACAAGGAGCAGAGTCCTGAAGAACTGGCGCTTATCAACTACACCAGTGGCACTACAGGCTTCTCCAAGGGAGTGATGCTGCCTTACCGTTCGCTTTGGAGCAATGCCGACTTTGCCCGTACGGTAATCGGCAAGCACATTGCAGTGGGCGACAAGGTGATAAGCATCCTGCCCATGGCCCATATGTATGGTATGGCCTTTGAGTTCCTCTTCGAGTTCCTCTCTGGCTGCCATGTCTATTATCTCACCCGTATTCCCAGCCCCGCCATCATCGCCCAGGCCTTTGCCGACGTGCGTCCACGCATCATTATTGCCGTGCCGCTCATCATCGAGAAGATTATCCGCAAGAAGGTGTTCCCCAAGCTGCAGACCAACAAGATGCGACTGCTGCTCAATATGCCCGTCATTAACAAGAAGGTCAACGAGAAGATTTGCGAGCAGGTTACCGCTGCCTTTGGAGGCAATTTCTATGAGATTATCGTAGGTGGAGCCGCCTTCAGTCAGGAGGTCGAGAGCTTCCTCAACCGTATCGGCTTCCGCTACACGGTGGGCTATGGCGCTACCGAGTGCGGACCCATCATCTGCTACTCCGACTATGCGTCTTTCGCCAAGGGCAGTTGTGGCCGTGCAGCCCTCCATCAGGAGGTACGCATCGTGAGCCCAGACCCAGAGAATGTGCCTGGCGAGATACTGACCAAGGGTCCCAATGTGCTTCTGGGCTACTACAAGAACGAGGACGCCACCCGCGCCGCTATCGACGAGGACGGCTGGTTCCACACCGGCGACCTCGGTACGATGGATGCCGAGGGCAACGTGTTCATCAAGGGTCGCTCCAAGAACATGCTGCTCGGTTCCAACGGACAGAACATCTATCCCGAGGAGCTCGAAGACAAGCTCTCTTCGATGCCGCTTGTCGCCGAGAGCGTAGTCATCCAGAAGGGCGACAAGCTGATTGGCCTTCTCCATCCCGACTATGATGAGGCCAAGGTTATGGGTCTCAAGCCATCAGACATCGAGAGCATCATGGAGCAGAACCGCCAAGACTTCAATGCAGTGATGCCCGCCTATGCCCGTCTTTCGGCTGTCCGCATCCAGGAAGAGGAGTTTGAGAAGACTCCCAAGAAGAGTATCAAGCGCTATCTCTACACCGAGTAGCAATATATAGACAGAGACCGAAGGGCCACACCTCCTACTTGCAGACGAGTAGGGGTGTGGCCCTTTTTTGTTGCCTGTCAGCAAATTTGTTGGTAAAAATATTGCGTAATTAGGCGGAAATACCTAAATTTGTCGTAAAGAACAAAAACACTAAGATTATGATAGACGTAAAGCAGACTTTAAGCGACGCCGAAGAGCGTATGGAGATGGCAGCGATGTATCTCGAAGAGCAGTTGGTACGCATCCGTGCCGGCAGAGCCAATGTGGCTCTCCTCGATGGAGTGAGAGTTAACTCTTATGGCTCTATGGTTCCCCTCAACCAGGTAGCTACCGTCACCGTGCCCGACGCCCGTACCATAGCCATCCGTCCCTGGGACAAGAAGGCCATCAAGGATATCGAGAAGGGTATCATGGACAGCGATGTAGGCATCACTCCCGAGAACAATGGCGAGGTGGTTCGCCTCAATCTTCCACAGCCCACAGGCGAGCGCCGTCAAGAGTTGGTAAAGCAGTGCAACAAGATAGGTGAACGCGCCAAGGTAGAGGTGCGCAACGTGCGTGGAGAAATCAAGGACAAACTCAAGAAGGCCATCAAGGACGGTCTGTCTGAAGACCTTGAGAAGGACGCTGAGAACGATTTGCAGAAGGTTCACGACAAGTATATCAAGAAGATAGACGAACTGCTCGATGCCAAGCAGAAAGAGATAATGACCGTATAGTGAAGGGACTCGTCATCAAGAACACCGGCAGCTGGTACACCGTGCGCACCGACAATGGCGAGACGGTCGAAAGCAAGATTAAGGGCAATTTCCGTCTCAAGGGCATACGCAGCACCAATCCTGTGGCTGTGGGCGACAGGGTCGAGATAGCGCTCAATCAGGAGGGAACGGCATTCATCACCGCCATCGAGGACCGGCGCAACTACATCGTGCGCAAGTCGCAGAACCTCTCCAAGCAGAGCCACATCATTGCCGCCAATGTCGACCAGGCGTTCCTTATCGTCACCGTGAGCCATCCGCAGACCTCCACCACCTTCATCGACCGCTTTCTTGCCTCAGCTGAGGCTTACAGTGTGCCGGTGGTACTGGTCTTCAACAAGACCGACCTGCTCTCTCCCGAAGAGTTGCACTATCAGGCGATGATGGTGAGCCTCTATGAGACGGTGGGATATGAGTGCCGCCAGATTTCGGCTGCCACAGGCGAAGGAGTGGCTCAGCTCGTCGACCTGCTTCAGGGCAAGGTGACCGTGCTCAGCGGCAACAGCGGTGTAGGCAAATCCACGCTTATCAATACTCTCGTGCCTGGAGCCCAGTTGCGTACCGCCGAGATTTCCGATGCCCACGACGCCGGCATGCACACCACCACCTTCAGCGAGATGTTGCAGCTGGCCGATGGCGGATATATCATCGACACGCCCGGCATACGCGGCTTTGGCACCTTCGATATGGAGCCCGAAGAAATATCCAGCTACTTCAAGGAAATCTTCCGCTTCTCCAAGGATTGCAGGTTCTCCAACTGCACCCACACCCACGAACCCGGTTGTGCTGTGCTTGATGCGGTAGAAAATCACTATATAGCCGCGTCGCGCTACCAGTCCTACCTCTCCATGCTTGAAGACAAGGACGATGGCAAGTATCGCTCGGGCTATTGAGTCCACATTTATCTGATAAGACCGCTGTCTGTCACGACAGCCATTCCATACTGTCCGCAGTGCCGATACCTTTGGCATTGCGGACAGTGTTTTTCTCCCCGTTCTGATGGTGTGCGTCCTGCGCGTCCAGCCCTCTTCATTCAGCCTGATAATATCCACGCTTGGGCGACGCCACTCTTCCCTCGGTCTTCAGTCGTCGCAGCGCGGCGTCTATCGTCTTGCGCTCTTCGCCCATGAGCTGGGCCAGGTCGGCAGCCTTGATGGGGCTGTCCAGTTGGCGCATACGGGCATAGACTATATCTGCCGCTTCCATATAGTAAGGGTCGTCGCCGTCGCCGAAGAGCTTGATGGCGATGGCAGCACAGGCTTCGGCGTCGGCCAGTGCATGGTGATGGCGCGACAGGTTGTAGCCACACCTCTCGGCTATGACATCGAGGTTGTGACGCCCTGTGGGCCATACGCGTCGCGACTTGACGAGCGTGCAGCAGAAGGGGTAGTCGGGATAGTTCATCCCATAGCAGCGGAAGACCGCCTTCAGACAGTTCTCGTCAAACGCCTTGTTGTGCGCCACCAGCGTGAGCCCCTCCAAGCGTGGCGCTATCTCTGCCCAGACTTCAGGGAAAACGGGAGCCTTGCGCGTGTCGCTCTCCGTGAGCCCGTGCACCTGGCTGCACCAGAAGTCGTAGTACTCAGGCACAGGCTTGATGAGCGAGTAGAAGGTGTCTGCCACCACGCCGTCGCGCACGATGACCACACCCACCGAGCATACGCTTGTGGGCTCCGAGTTGGCTGTCTCAAAATCTATTGCTGCAAAGTCTTTCATTGCTTACATGGTTTTTGTCATGCAAATATAGCACATCATTCTATCATTTGCCTCCGTCGGGATTGTTTTTTTCGCGAAGAAGATAAAAAACAGGCAGATTGCAAGCCGTTTTCGTCATTTATTATTACATTTGCAAGGCAATAAACAGTTTACCTATATGGATATGACATTCACGCTGCACCCTGGCGACAATCTTCAGGGTGGCAAATACCGCATAGAGAAAGTGCTGGGTCAGGGTGGCTTCGGCATTACTTACCTCGCCATTCAGGGCGGGCTGGAACGTACGGTGGCTATCAAGGAGTTCTTCATGCGCGAAGCCTGTTGTCGCGCCAGTGACAGTCGTGGCGTGACCCTTGGCACCGAGGGCAACCGCGAGACGGTAGACCGCTATCGCCAGAAGTTTCTCAAGGAAGCCCGCAGCATAGCCCGGCTCAACCACCCACACATCGTGCGCATCATCGATGTGTTTGAGGAAAACGGCACAGCCTACTATGTGATGGAGTATGTCGCCGGTGGTTCGCTGTCCGATAGGGTTGGGCGCCAGGGAGCCCTCTCTGAGTCCGAGGCCACGCGCTATATCCGTCAGGTGGCCGACGCCCTGACCTATATTCATACCCAGCGCATGACCCATCTCGACGTCAAGCCAGCCAACATCATGCTCACCGATAAAGACGAGGTCGTGCTCATCGACTTCGGTCTCGCCAAGCAGTACGACTCTGCTACGGGCCACCAGACCAGCAGCACCCCAGTGGGTATCAGTGAGGGCTATGCTCCGCTGGAGCAGTATATGCAGGGCGGAGTGGGCGAGTTCTCGCCCGAGACCGATGTCTATGCCCTCGGAGCTACATACTATAAACTGCTCACCGGACAGACGCCGCCCAGTGCTTCGTCTGTCAATGAGGACGGTCTTCCCCTCGAGCCGCTGAAGTCTCGTGGAGTCACCCCTCAGGTCATCACCGCCATCACCCATGCCATGGAGGGTCGCCGGCGCGACCGCCCCAAGACCGTTGCCGAGTTCCTGGCCGAGTTTGATGGCGTGGCCGGGCAGGCAGCCAACCCCAAGCCCCGTACCGATACCTCGCATGAGGCGTCGGGTTCGGGCGACGGCGATACCACTCTCAAGAAGAAAATTCCCGCTCCCCAGCCCAAGTCTCCCGCACGCCCCGTGGTCAGCCGGAAGACGATGATGGTGGCAGCCGCTGTCTTGGCGGCAGTCCTCGTTGTGGGTGGCATCGTTGTAGCCATTTCCCAGGCATGGCCATCCGGAGAGACGGCGACCGAGACTCAGGACAAGCCTGCCTTTGTAGCCAAGAAGATTACCAAAGACTCGGAGATGTTCTTTGTCGGTGACGTGAATTTTACTATGCGCTATATAGAGGGAGGCTCTTTCGACATGGGCGCCACGGCAGAGATGGATACGGTCGGCTTTAGTCTGGCAGAAGAGAAGCCCGTGCATAAGGTATATGTTGAAAGTTTTGCCATAGGCGTCTTTGAAGTGACGCAGGAACTCTGGCAGGCAGTAATGGGCACCAATCCGTCTTCTACCAAGTCCGCGTATTGTCCTGTTGAGAGTGTCAGCTGGAATGATTGTCAGGAGTTCATCCAGAAGCTCAATGCGATTACCGGCAAGCAGTTCCGACTGCCCACCGAGGCCGAGTGGGAGTATGCCGCTCGTGGCGGCAAGTATGCCAAAGGTTACCGTTACAGCGGCAGCAACAATCTCGGCGAGGTGGGCAGTTTCTACCATGGCTCTTGGCCAGCCTGGGCAAGCCGAAAGCCCAACGAGTTGGGGCTGTATGACATGAGTGGCAGCGTCAATGAACTGTGCAGCGACTATATGGGCGACTACTCTGCCGAGGAGCAGGTGTGTCCTGTTGGACCGGCTGCAGGCAGCGAGCGTGTGATGCGTGGCGGCAGCTTTGGCGATGAGCCTATCAACTGTCGTATCTCAGCCCGCTTTGGTATAGCGCCCGACAAGAGGGCTTCCAACGTAGGCCTCCGTTTGGCCCTTTCGCTCTGACATTGCTTCTACCGGCAGACAATAGAAAGCCGCAATAGCTCCTGCTTGTGCAGGGATGGCTATTGCGGCTTTTGCTGTTTGTGTGGTTGTGTTATCCGATGCGGATGGTGTATTCGCTCATGAAGCTGGCACCGGGCTGCAGGCGGTTGATGAGGTATTTCTCGCTCAGGTCGCCCGTAAACTCAGCCCAGTCGTGTATGCCGTACCAGGGCTCTATGCACACGAAGGGCGCGTTCTTGGCGGTGGGGCTCCAGATGCCTACTGCCGGCGAGCGGAAGCCTACGGTCACCACCGGACGGCGCTCGCGGTCGAGCAGAGCCACCTCGTGCAACTGCGACTCGTCGAAGATGAGAGCGTCGTCGTCGAAGTCGGCGCAGGTGAAGTGCCACACGTTGCCATCCATCTCCAGCGGATGATGACCAGGGGTGATGCAGCCGTGGGTGTTGCCATAGAGACGCTCGGCATCGGGGTTGTCGAAGCGCAGATAGCCGTCCAGCGGGTCACCGTCTTTCATTCCGGGCACGTTGAATGCGGGATGGCCACCGATAGAGAACAGCAGTTCGCGGCGGTCGGTGTTCTCCACGTGCCAGATCACGTGGATGGTGTTGCCGTCGAGCCGGTAGGTCACGCTCAGATTGAAGTGGAAGGGATAGACCTTGAGTGTCTCTTCGCTCTCGGTGAGGGCAAAGGTGACGCGGTGGTCGTTTTTGGCTACGAGAGTGAAGTCGCTCTTGCTGGCAAATCCATGGCGCAGCATGTGATACTCCTTGCCGTCGAGATGATAGGTGTCGTTCCAGAGTCCACAGACGATGGGGAAGAGGGTGGGCGAGTGCTTGGCCCAGTATTTAGGGTCGGCCTGCCACAGATACTCGTGTCCCTGCGCGTCGCGTATGCTCTGCATCTCTGCACCACGCTCGGCGATGGTGACAGAGAGAATGTCGTTGCTTAGTGTCTGCATATATGTATGGTTTATATCTTGGGTCTGAAGTTGAGTATTCTCAGTCGGGTGGTCTTGCTGCGGTCGCGCCGTCTGTACACGCAGACTACGGCTGCTGCCGCATTGGTGGCCATGGCAGCCAGACAGATGATGATAGCCGTCTCGGCGGCTGGTCTGCAGGGGATGTAGAAGGCTGCCAGCACGCCGCTCACCATTGCTGCCGCCAGGCATACGCCCATCGCGCGGGTGTAGGTGACCATCACCCGCAGCTGCTCTGCCGCCGTGATGGTCATGGGCATCTCTATGCGTGAGAGCGGGTGATAGGCTGCCCACAGGGCATAAAGCGCCAGATAGGTGTCTATGCCGCCGAAGGTTACGGCGCCAGCCCTGTCGCGGAAGGAGAGGCTGGTGTCGAGCCATGTCTCGGGGCCGGTGCTGAGCGAAGCGGGGCAGACCAGTGCCGTCAGGATGAGACCCCATGCCACAACCAGCATGACGATGGTGGCAGCCTCTGAGAGAGTGCCTGTCAGGGTGCGGTTGACCGTGAAGAACGGGCCGTCAGATGTTGTCGTTCTTTTCATCGTTGGTAGTATTCGATAGTTCACCGTTGCCCCCGTTCTTGTGCTTGGGCAGCCTCCTGGCCTTGCGCAGCGCCTCGTTGACAATCCATTGCAGTTGTCCGTTGGTGCTGCGAAACTCGTCGGCAGCCCACTTCTCGACAGCCGCCATCGTGGCGCTGTCGAGTCGCAGTACAAAGGGTTTGGTTTTCTCTTTTGCCATGTCTGCCTATTACATGTTGAGCGTGCCTGTGTTGACTACTGGCTGCGCCGTATCGTCGCCGCAGAGCACTACCATCAGGTTGCTAATCATGGCAGCCTTCTTGTCGTCGTCGAGCTCTATCACGCCGCCTTCTGCCAGTTTGTCGAGCGCCATCTTGACCATGCTCACCGCACCTTCCACTATCTTCTCGCGGGCGGCGATGATGGCGTCGGCCTGCTGGCGGCGCAGCATCACGGCAGCGATTTCGGGTGCATAGGCCAGATAGTTGATGCGGGCCTCTACCACCTCGATGCCAGCCATGGTGAGCCGCTCTTCCAGCTCGCTCTTGAGCACCTCGTTGATTTCGTCGCCACCGCTGCGCAGTGTCAGTTCGTCCTTGTTGTCGGTATTGTCATAGGCATACTGTCCGGCCATCTGTCGGAGGGCGGCGTCGCCCTGTATCTTGACAAAATTCTCGAAGGCGCGCATCATGCTGTTTACGTTGACACCTACCGAGGCTGCGTTGCTCGCCATGGTCTGGGCGTCGATTTCAAACATGGCCTTGTAGGTGTCTTTGAGTTTCCACACCAGCACCATGCCAATCATCACGGGGTTGCCCTGCTTGTCATTGACCTTGATGGGTTCGGCGTCGATGTTGCGGGCGCGCAGCGACAGCTTCTTTACACTGTAGAAGGGGTTCACCCACGAGTATCCCACCTTCTTGAAGGTGCCGTGGTACTTGCCGAAGAACAGCATCACGCGGGCCTCGTTGGGCTCTATCATGATGAAGCCGCACATGGCGACGATGGCAGCCAGCAGCAGTACGCAGCCAGTGACAATCTTGAACGCATTCTCATACTCGATGCCGAAGCCGAGCAGCAGGCCGGAAATTACCAGTGCAGCCACAATGGCAAACAACATCACGAAACCATTCAGGGTAAATCCCTTGAAGTCAAACTCTTGATTCTTCATAATTATAGCTGTTTAGAAAGTGATATTAATTTGATATTGCAAAGATAGCGACTTGCGTGATAACTTCCAAGCATTTTTCCAACTTTTTTTCAATTATTTTTCCGACCGTGCCTACTGCCCTCCCGATGACGGTGGTCGTCACTGCTGCATCGCAAGGCCCAGAGGGAAGCGTGGGAGGGTGGCTTGGCGTCATTATGGTCGTCATCGCATCCGCCGTAACCTCATCTGGCGGCTCGTAACGTAAGGCACGAAGGCTCGTATCATTTGTTACGTGGGCTCGTGCCTTACGATACGTGTCCACGTAACATACGATACGAGCCGCCAAAGGTGGTTGGCACGGTTCTGAAAGCCATGACTGCCAGGAATATAAATAAAGAAACCGAGACCGCCCGTAAATTCGGGACAATCTCGGTCGATACACACGTATATAAATATAATCCTATGGGCAGACATCTGCGCCCGGTATGTCGGGCTGTGGTCTCGCGGTCATCGCATCTGTAATGCCTGTCTCTGCCCGGGCTTGCGCGCCGGGCGATGGTTGGCCAGACGCTTCATCATCCGTCGTTCGAGAACGTAGACACGCTTGATCTGGTTTTGGGTGAGAAACTTGCTGTATTCGGCATAATACTTCTGGCGAATCTGCAGCAGCTTTTCGCTACGCTCAAACTGCCGGGCGATGTCCTGTTTGGCCTCGGCTTCGGTCTGCTGCTGTGCGTTGGCCTGTTTGCGAGCGCCCTTCATGCGAGTGCCCAAAGCCCAGATTTCTTTCTGGCAGGCAGTATAGGTCTCGACAAACTGCTTGGTGGTGGCTTCGTCGAAAGCCATGGTCTGGGCGATGTGCCGTGCCTGCTTGTCGGCCAGTTCTTCGCGCGTCAGACGCTGGCGCTGGTTGTTCTGTGCGCTGATAGTGGTTGTGCCCATCAGCATCAAGGCTGCTACGAGCCATAACTTCATAATGGTCTTCATCTTGTTATGTTTTTTATTCGTTGATAAATATGTCTTCCTGATACACCGAGAGGATGTAGGTCTGGTCGTCGTTGCTCAGATTGTCGAACGCCTGCTCCACATGGGCATAGTCTGTCGTGGATAGGGTAGACCATCTGCCGCCTATCATCACTACTATGCCCGTCACGGCTGCAGCTGCCAGCAGACCGGCTATCGAGCGGCGCAGGGTCATTGAGCGGTGGCGCCTGGGGCGCGATTGTGATAGGTTGCGGGCAAGTATCTGGCGTTCCATGTCGTCGAAGAAACCTTCGGGCACGCTGTAAGGCATGCGTTTGCCAATGTTGTCGAAATCGAATTGATGTTCCATATCTTTAGTCATGATTGTTCATATATCTGATGATTTTCTCCTTGGCGATGTGATAGTTGGTCTTGGCCGAGGCGGGCGTGGAGTCTGTCACGTCGGCAATCTCGGCAAAACTCATGTTATCGTAGTAGCGCAGGTTGAAGGCCAGCTGCTGCTTGTCGGGCAACGCGAGGATGGCACGTTGCAGTCTGACGGCTTCGGCGTCGCTGTAGTCGATATAGCTGTCGGCTGCGCGCTCGTCGAGCAGCGCCATCCTGTCGTCGGCCGAAACCTCATCCTGCTTCCGTTGGCCGATGATGCGCAGCGCCTCGTGGGTGGCAATCTTGTATATCCACGCCGACAGCGAGCGGATTTCATCGTAGTTTCCCACTGAGCGGTAGATGCGTATGAAGGTCTCCTGCATGGCGTCCTGGGCATCGTCGTGGCTCACCACCATGCGGCGTATGTGCCAGTAGATAGGCTCGGTGTAGCGCTTTACCAGCAGGGCGAACCCCTTGGCAGTGTCTGCCTTCAGCTGCTTTACTATGTAAGTGTCGTCGATGGACATGGTCGTCTTCTCTCGTTGTGAGGTTTGGGTGATTATATCTTGCTATATACCTTTTTGCTACCTGCGGTCTGGCATTTCAGCATGCCGTTGGCTCTGGAGCAGAAGGAGTCGAGCTCGGCTTCGGCCATCTGCTTGCTGAGTCCCGTCATACGGGCGTAGTGCTTGATGGTGAGGTATCTGTTGTTCTGCAGATAGGCCAGGGCCATGTGCAGACGCTGGTTCTGGGTGAGGTGGTTGCTCACACGGGTGGCCGTTGTCGGCACCGTGCGTACTACGACCATGGGTCTCGGAGTCCACAGGCGATGATGGCAGCCTGGGCGGCGATGGCCCGAAGCCGGCAAGCATAGCAGCATGGCCATTAGTGCTGTCATCGATACGATGGTTGTTTTGTAATGTCTCATATTCGTTGTCGTTTGAGGTTGAAATTGGGTCCGTTGTATGAACGCCGTTCATATATATAACCCCGAGAAGTGGGAAAAGTAAAATGGGTAACCGTCATTTTATTCATTTTTCTCTTTTTTACTGTTTTTTCCGTTTTCCATGTCCTGACTGCAGAGTACAACGATACGTACAGGCAATACGAATGCCTGCACATTATATAAATATATGCGCTCGCGATGTAATTAATAAGGTAAAAACCAATGCAATTTCGTTTTTTTTGAGTACTTTTGCAGATGATAATGTGCGTATGTCCCGTTACTGCAGAGGCGGGCGGGGCAAAGGTGCATGCCAGTATGAATGGAAAGTAAATAAAAACAATATATATGAACGTATTAGAACTTAGCGAACAAGAGATTGTACGCCGCCAGTGTCTTGAAGAGTTGCGACAGATGGGTATCAATCCCTATCCCGCAGACGAATTTCCCGTAAATGCTTATTCGACCGATATCCGTGACAACTTCGTGGATGGCGAAGAGCGCGAGGTAGTTATCGCCGGCCGTCTGATGGGCCGCCGCGTGATGGGTAAGGCCAGCTTTGCCGAGCTGCAAGACTCCAAGGGTCGTATCCAGGTGTATATCACCCGTGATGACGTGTGTCCTGGCGATGACAAAGACTTGTACAACAAGGTGTTCAAGAAACTGATGGATATCGGTGACTTCATCGGTATCAAGGGTTTCGTCTTCCGTACTCAGACCGGTGAAATCAGCGTTCACGCCAAAGAACTGACGCTGCTGAGCAAGAGCCTCAAGCCTCTGCCTATCGTGAAGTATAAGGACGGTGTGGCCTACGACAAGTTTGAGGACCCCGAGCTGCGCTATCGTCAGCGCTATGTAGACCTCGTGGTCAACGACGGTGTGAAGGATACCTTCCTCAAGCGTGCCACCGTGCTGCGCACCATGCGCCGCTTCTTCGACGAGGCTGGCTATACTGAGGTAGAGACCCCCACGCTGCAGAGCATTGCCGGCGGTGCCAGCGCCCGTCCGTTTATCACCCACTTCAATGCGCTCAATATAGATATGTACATGCGTATCGCCACCGAGCTCTATCTGAAGCGACTCATCGTGGGCGGATTTGAAGGCGTCTACGAGATAGGCAAGAACTTCCGCAACGAGGGTATGGATCGCTTCCACAACCCTGAGTTTACCTGCATGGAGCTCTATGTGCAGTACAAGGACTATAACTGGATGATGTCCTTCACCGAACAGCTGCTCGAGACCATCTGTGTGGCTGTCAACGGCAAGCCCGAAGTGCAGATGGGCGACAAGACTATCAGCTTCAAGGCTCCCTTCCGTCGTCTGCCCATCCTCGATGCCATCAAGGAGAAGACCGGATATGACCTCTACGGCAAGAGCGAGGACGAGATACGCCACATCGCTGTAGACGAACTCAAGATGGAAGGCATCGACGCGAGCTTCGGCAAGGGCAAGCTCATCGACGAAATCTTCGGCGAGTACTGCGAGGGTACCTACATTCAGCCTACCTTCATCATCGACTATCCCGTAGAGATGAGCCCGCTCACCAAGATGCACCGCAGCAAACCCGGACTGACCGAGCGCTTCGAGCTGATGGTCAACGGTAAGGAGCTGGCCAATGCCTACTCTGAGCTCAATGACCCCATTGACCAGGAAGAGCGCTTCAAGGAGCAGATGAGACTGGCCGACAAGGGCGACGACGAGGCAATGGTCATCGACCAGGACTTCCTGCGTGCGCTGCAGTACGGCATGCCCCCCACAAGTGGTATCGGTATCGGCATCGACCGTCTGGTGATGCTCATGACCGGCAAGGAGTACATCCAGGAAGTTATGCTCTTCCCCCAGATGAAGCCCGAGGCCAAGATACCTCAGAGCAGCATCAAGGAGTGGGCTGCCATTGGTGTGCCTGAGGACGAGGTGTATGTGCTGCGCAAGGCAGGCTTCAATCTCATCAGCGACATCAAGGACCAGAAGGCTCAGGGACTGCAGCAGAAGTTGGGCGAGATACACAAGAAGTACAAGCTCGAGTTTGAAAAGCCCGGTGTCGACGCCATCCAGCAGTGGATAGACAGCGCACAGGCCTGAGAACAGCATAAAATAACCCCAAAACAAGATTTATGTTTAGCGTAGGAAAAACAGCCATCATCGGTGGAGGCTCGTGGGCTACAGCTATCGCCAAGATAGTGATAGACCACACCCACCACCTGGGGTGGTACATGCGCCGCGACGACCGCATCGAAGACTTCAGAAGACTGGGTCACAACCCCGCCTATCTCACAAGTGTGCACTTCGATGTGGACGAAATCTTCTTCTCTTCAGACATCAACAAGATAGTTGAGGCTTACGACACGCTCGTGTTTGTCACTCCCTCGCCCTATCTCAAGAGTCATCTGAAGAAACTCAAGACCCGTATCAAGGACAAGTTTATCATTACCGCCATCAAGGGTATCGTGCCCGATGAGAACCTGGTGTGCTCTGAATACTTCCATAGGGTCTACGACGTGCCTTACGACAATCTTGCCGTCATCGGCGGTCCGTCGCACGCCGAAGAAGTGGCGCTGCAACGCCTCTCTTATCTCACTGTGGGATGTGCCGACCAGGAAAAGGCCCAGGCCTTTACCGAGGTACTCTCGTCGGAGTTTATCAAGACCAAGGTGGCGTCGGATGTGCTTGGCATAGAGTATTCGTCGGTGCTGAAAAACGTCTATGCCATCGCCGCGGGCATCTGCTCGGGCCTGAAGTATGGCGACAACTTCCAGGCGGTACTCATATCCAACGCCGTGCAGGAGATGAACCGGTTCATGACCGCCGTCAATCCCATAGAGCGCAATGTCTATGACAGCGTCTACCTGGGTGACCTGCTGGTCACGGGCTACTCCAACTTCTCGCGCAACCGCACCTTCGGTTCGATGATTGGTAAGGGCTACAGCGTGAAGAGCGCACAGATAGAGATGGAGATGATAGCCGAGGGATACTTCGGTACGAAGTGCATGAAGGAAATCAACCGCCACATGCATGTCAATATGCCTATCCTCGACGCGGTGTACAACATTCTCTACGAACGCATCAATCCCCAGATTGAAATCAAATTATTAACAGACAGTTTTAGATAGACTAAAATGAAAAGTATTTCTTTAGACTTTACCAAAGCCGCTTCCTTCCTTGGTGAGGGTGCGGTAGAGGCGTATGAACCCAAAGCTAAAGCCGCTCTCGAGGCATTGGAGAACAATACTTGCCCCGGCAACGACTTCTTAGGATGGCTTCACTTGCCATCAAGTATTACTCCTGATTTCCTCGATGAAGTCCAGGCTGTTGCCAACACCCTCAGAGAGAAGTGTGAGGTAGTAGTGGTAGCCGGTATCGGCGGCAGCTACCTCGGCGCGCGCGCTGTCATCGAAGCCCTTAGCAACTCGTTTGCCTGGCTCATTCAGGACAAGAAGAACCCGCAGATTCTCTTTGCCGGCAACAACATCAGCGAGGACTATCTGGCTGAGCTCACCGACTATCTGAAGGGCAAGCGCTTCGGCGTCATCAATATCTCCAAGTCGGGTACCACCACCGAGACCGCCCTCACTTTCCGTCTGCTCAAGAAGCAGTGTGAGGCCCAGATGGGCAAGGACGTGGCTCGTGAGGTGATAGTGGCTGTTACCGATGCCAAGCGCGGTGCCGCACGCACCTGTGCCGACAAGGAAGGCTACAAGAGCTTCATCATTCCCGACAACGTGGGTGGCCGCTTCTCTGTGCTCACTCCCGTGGGTCTGCTGCCTATAGCCTGTGCTGGTTTCGACATCAAGGCTCTCGTGGCTGGTGCTACTGATATGGAGAAGGCTACTGGCGTGAATGTGCCTTTCGGCGAGAATATCGCTGCACAGTATGCTGCCGTGCGCAACGCTCTCTACAATGAGGGTGGCAAGAAGATTGAGATTATGGTCAACTACCAGCCCAAGCTCCACTTCATCGCTGAGTGGTGGAAGCAGCTCTACGGTGAGAGCGAAGGCAAGGATGGCAAGGGTATCTTCCCCGCATCTTGCGACTTCACCACCGACCTGCACTCTATGGGTCAGTGGATTCAGGATGGCGAGCGCTCTATCTACGAGACCGTCATCTCGGTAGAGACTCCCAACCGCGAACTCGACTTCCCTCATGACGATGAGAACCTCGACGGTCTCAACTTCCTCGCCGGAAAGCGTGTGGATGAGGTCAACAAGATGGCTGAACTCGGTACACGTCTCGCCCACGTGGATGGCGGCGTACCCAATATCCGCATCAGCGTGCCCGTGCTCAACGAGTATTACATCGGTCAGCTTATCTACTTCTTTGAGATAGGTTGTGGTATCAGCGGCAACATCCTTGGTGTCAATCCGTTCAACCAGCCCGGTGTTGAGGCTTACAAGAAGAATATGTTTGCCCTGCTCAACAAGCCTGGCTATGAGGCTGAGAGCAAGGCTATCCAGGAGCGTCTGCAGAACGAGAAGTAATCGCAACGCCTCTGGGCTTGATACAATAACAAGGGGGGAGTAACTTCCTCCCTTTATTATTATAATAATGTACGAGAGAGAGATTAACAGATACCTGGACCGTATGGTCGATAGCCATCAACTCGCCAGCAAGGACGAGTGGAAGGGATTCCGCTGCGTGCTCTTCGATATGGATGGCGTGCTCTACAACTCCATGCCCAATCATGCCGTGGCATGGCAGCAGGCTATGAGCGCCAATGGGCTCCACTTCACCGCCGAAGACTCCTATGCCACCGAGGGCATGAAGGGCGTCGACACCATACGCATCTATGCCGAGCGCCAGACGGGAAAGAAACTCACCGAGGCTGAGGCCCAAGCCATCTACGACGAAAAGGCGCGTCTGTTTCACCAGATGCCCGAAGCCGGGATATTCGATGGCGTCGTAGACCTGATGAAGCAGATACGCGAGGCTGGACTGACTATCTGTGTGGTTACCGGGAGCGGACAGAAACCCCTCATCCAGCGCCTTGTCAACGACTTCGGAGACTTTATCGACGAACAGCACATCGTGTCGGCATACAATGTGAGCCACGGAAAGCCCGCCCCAGACCCCTATCTGAAAGGTCTGGAACTGGCAGGCAACATGAAACCCTGGGAGGGTATAGTGGTAGAGAATGCGCCGATGGGCGTAAGAGCCGGCGTGGCAGCCCAGATATTCACCATCGGTGTCAACAGCGGTCCGCTGCCCGATGAGGTGCTGGCCGGCGAGGGTGCCAATGTCATTCTGCCCAGCATCCGCAGGCTGGCCGATGACTGGCAGCAGCTGATGGCGTATGGCCCGGCCAAAAGGGGATAAACTGCTGCGCCTTGCCAAATTAATTATAAATTGGTAGGGTAGTGGGTTAAATCATCTTAATAACCCATTGGGCTAAAGCTGCAATATACTATCTTTGCAGACAAGAGACTCAGGTCTATAAACAATAAAGATAAGAATATGAAGAAATTGTTTTTCTTTGCCGGCATCCTCGCCATGACTGCCTTGGCAAGTTGCGGCAACAAGCAGAATGCCCCTGCCGAAGGCGAAGCCATAGAGGTGGCTGCCCCTGTAGACGATGATGTAATAAGTATGCTCGATGCCCAGCTCAAGAGCAAGGACCCCAACGCGCTGATGAAGACCCTCGCTGCCATCAAGGAGAAATATGCCCAGCTGGTCAAGGCGGGCAAGCTCGAAGAAGCCAAGGCATATATGGCCAAGGCCCAGACATATCTGAAGGAACATGCGGCACAGATTACTGCCATCGCTGGCGAAGACAGTGAGGTGAGCAATCTGGTAAACAGCGTAACCAGTATGCCCGAAGCCGCGCAGAATGCTGCCGAAGAGACAGCCAAGAAGGTAGATGCCAAGACCAAAGAGGCAGTCGAGGCTGCCAAGTCTGACGCCAAAGCCAAGGTCAACGAGGCTGCTGCCAAAGCCAAAGCCAAAATCAATGAGAAAGCCAATGAGGCTGGACAGAAGGCCCACGAGGCTGTAGGCAAAGCAGCGGCAAAGGCGATGAAGGAAATGGGACTCGAATAGAGCCTGATACATACCTAAAAGGCGGCAGTGCGAGTTCCGCATGGGCCGCCTTTTGCAGAATTACAAACTCAATAGTAAGATACTTGTCATGAACTATCGTGTACTCTTTTCGCTGCTATGTCTGTTCTCCGTGTCGGCCTACGCCCAGAAGAAAGTGGTGATTTATGACCTGGAGACCCGGGTGCCCATCCGTCAGGTGAGGGTAAGGGTCGACAAGTCCAGAACCTACACCACGCCCTATACGGGCCAACTCGTTCTGCCCGAGAAGTTTGATACCATCACGGTGAGTCATCCCAAGTATCTCACCCACTCGATGGGCTTCAAGGAAGTGGGAGATTCTATCGGCCTGATTCCCCGCACCCGCACCCTGGGCGAAGTCGAGGTGGTGGGCGAGGACTTGTCCAAGCGTCTGCGTGAGAATGTGGAGCAGTGGGGTGTCACCGACCCCAAGGAACGCCAGCTGCTCAATCCCAAGACGAGTGTGGTCGATTTTGATCTCGTGAAAATCTTTGACTTCAAAGGCCGGTCCCGTCGCCGACGTACGCGCAAAGTCAAGCAGGCTCTGCAGAAGATGGACGAGAAGGACCCCGTGAAGCGCGCCTATGAAGCCACGGTGAAAGACAAGGGTGAAAAAAAAGAAGAGACTACTACAAAGTAATCTCTCCTGAACCATAACAGCGGTGGTGCTCGTGGTCGTAGACGACGCAGAACTGACCCGGCGCCACGCCATGTATCTTCTCAGCCGAATAGACCATATAACAGCCATCCCCACATTGTCGGATGGTGGCGTGATGGTAGTCGGGAGTATGGCGTATCTTGAACGTCACGTCGGTTTCATCTTTGTCGAAACCGGCTGTGAGGAAATGAAAATCATGTATCTTGAATTCTTGCTTGTACGCAGTCTCCGGGTCGTAACCGTGACTGACGTACAGGATATTCTTTTCCACATCCTTCTTGATGACAAACCAGGGACCGCCGCCCAGCCCGAGGCCCTTGCGCTGGCCGATGGTGTGGAACCAGAGTCCACGATGGCCGCCAATGCGCTTGCCGGTTTCCCATTCTATCACGTCTCCGGGGTTCTCACCCAGGTATCGGCGTATATATTCGTTGTAGTCTATCTGCCCCAGGAAGCAGATACCCTGGCTGTCGCGACGTCGGGCGTTGACCAGATGCTCGCGCTCGGCTATCCGGCGCACCTCGTCTTTCTCATAGTGACCTATGGGGAAGAGCGCCTTGCGCAGCTGCCAGTCGTAGATTTGGGCAAGAAAGTCGGTCTGGTCTTTGACCGGGTCGGGGCTGGTGCAGAGCCATTTGCGTCCGTCTATGATTTCCGTCTGGGCGTAGTGGCCGGTGGCAATCAGGTCGTAGTTGTGCCCCATCTTCTCATCGAAGGCGCCAAACTTGATGAGCCTGTTGCACATCACGTCGGGGTTGGGTGTATAGCCCGCCTTGACTTTCTCCATGGTGTATCGCGTCACCTGGTCCCAGTATTCGCGGTGGCAGTCTATCACCTGCAGGCGGCATCCGAACCTTCCGGCCACAGCCGTGGCCATCTCCAGGTCTTCCTCAGAGGTGCAGTCCCATTCCTCCTGTTCCTCTGGCCCTATCTTGATGTAGAAGCAGTCGGGCTTGAGCCCCATGCGGGTCAGCTCGTATACCACCACCGAACTGTCGACGCCGCCCGAGAGCAGCACGGCTATCCGCTTGTCCTTTATCTCGTTTATGTCAATCATATTGCAAAGGTAGTGCAAGCCGAAGACAATACAAAGGAAAAACGAATGTTTTTTCAATTTGTATTGTTGAGGCGCCGCCTACCTTCATGGTGAGCCATAGAGTAGTGCAAGCCGAAGACAATACAGCGAATGTTTTTTCAATTTGCTTGGTTGAGGCGCCGTCTGTCTTTGTCGTAATCGCCGTGATGACCGAAATCGATGCAAGCCGCAGCGTGGTGGTTGGCAAGATTTCGGACATTACAGACAAAAATAGGACGATGGCATAAATTATCAGTAAAGGTGCTGTGTATTCCGATTTTTTTTGATTACTTTTGCATGGTGACTATAACTTAACACATTATTATATAATATGAAACCTACATTGTTACTTCTTGCGGCTGGTATGGGAAGCCGCTACGGTGGGCTCAAGCAGCTCGACGGTCTGGGTCCCAATGGTGAGACCATTATGGACTACTCTATCTACGACGCCATCCAGGCTGGTTTTGGCAAAATCGTCTTCGTAATCCGTAAGGACTTTGAGCAGGATTTCCGCGATAAGGTTCTTTCCAAATATGAGGGACATATCCCCGCCGAGATATGCTTCCAGTCTATCGACGCGCTGCCCGAGGGCTTCAGCGTGCCCGAAGGCCGTCAGAAGCCTTGGGGTACCAACCACGCCGTGCTCATGGCCAAGGATATCATCAAGGAGCCTTTCTGCGTCATCAACTGCGACGACTTCTACAACCGTGATGCCTTCATGGTGATTGGCAAGTTCCTGTCAGAGCTGCCCGAGGGCGCCAAGAACGATTATGCTATGGTGGGCTTCCGTGTAGGCAATACGCTGAGCGAGAACGGTACCGTGGCTCGCGGTATCTGCTCTAAGGACGAGGCTGGTCACCTTACCACCGTGGTTGAGCGCACCGAGATTATGCGCGTCAATGGCCCCGTATGCTACAAGGACGAGCAGGGCCAGTGGGTAGCTGTCGAGGACAACACGCCCGTAAGTATGAATATGTGGGGCTTCACTCCCGATTACTTCGACTATAGCGAGGCTTACTTCAAGGAGTTCCTCAGCGACAAGAAGAATATGGAAAACCTGAAGGCAGAGTTCTTCATCCCATTGATGGTCAACAAACTCATCAACGAGAAGACCGCTACCGTCAAGGTGCTCGATACCACCAGCAAGTGGTTTGGCGTGACCTATGCTGCCGACCGCGACAGTGTGGTTGCCCGCATCCAGAGCCTCATTGACGAGGGCGTTTATCCCTCACACCTGTTCTAAAGAACCCATCATCGGCTTGCCTGCCACCGCAGCCATCAAGCCGTCAACATCTGCGCTATCCGCATGGCCCACAGCGCTCTCCACAGCGCGACAGAGGCAGTACGGATAGCGCCTTTTTGTTTCGGGATGTTTCGGAATGACCGATAATAGAACTGTTGCTATATTATGGCTCACCCGATATATATCTGGGCCTTACTGTCCGACCCCCTGTACGAGTGTATATACGAAAAACGTCCGAAAAGCCTTGGTTATTTGCTTTTCGGACGTTGTAGTTGCGGAGGCAGGACTCGAACATGCGACCTCCAGGTTATGAGCCTGGCGAGCTACCAACTGCTCCACTCCGCGATATTTCTCATTTGCGAGTGCAAAGGTAGTGCTTTTTTCTGAGTCTTGCAAATTTTCGGGCATGTTTTTTATCCCCATGGGTCATTTATGGGTGTCTTTGGCATGCCCGGGCGGACGCTATTTCTTCTTTTTCAACTCATTATCAGGCGTATAGTGGAGTTTGGTACCAATGAAGGCCACTTCCTTGAATTCTTTATAGTTGTTGCGGATAATCCAGTCTATGTAGGTCATGAATACACGTGCCGTGTACTCGTAGCCCATCGCATTGAGATGTCCTCCTACGTAATAACGGTCCTGGAAATCGGCGTCATAGAGTGGGGCGTGCTTGAAGAGGTCGATGACATATACGTTGCTGAACATACGTGCCAGCCCGCGCACCACCTCGTTGAACTCGTCATAGGCGTTGTTGCCCTTGTCGGTCTGCGGGCGTGTCACCACAAATATCTTTGCCTTGGGCTGTATGCTTTGCAGTCGCTGTATGATGCCAGCCATATAGCCGGCATAGGTCGGGGCATTGTTGTTGTAGTCCTTGAGGTCTACGTCGGTGTCCAGACTGCCACACTTCAGGTTGTTGCGCTTGCGGCGTGTATAGTCGTTTACACCCATAGCCACGATGTAAGCCTGCTTGGGGTTCATCTTGCAGTATGCCCATCCGCGCTTGGTGTCGTCGGCTATCCATCCCTTGGCGGTCTGACCTCCGCGGCTGAAGTTCTCGCCCTCGGCGCCACAGGCACGGCACAGGAACTGGCCCCACGAGTATTCGTACATGTCGTGATGACCCAGCTTGCCATTCTCGTCGCGACTCTCCATCTCGCCGCTACACAGGCTGTCGCCTATGAAGCCCCATGTACGGAAGATGGCGCAGAGGCCGGGCGTGTTGTTGATGGTCTGCAGCGGATTTTCTTCCGCCGAAATGTTGGGCATAGGATTGCCCATGGTCTGTGCCGATGCTCCTATCGAGATGCAGAGCAGGAGTGCTGTGATTACATTCTTCATGATTATGTTTTTTAGGGTTAGAATACTTCATCTGCCGCTTCGTCAGCCGAGCTGGTGTCCAGGCGTGTGTCTTTGCTCACAGAGACACTGCCCGTGCGTCCTATCTTGATGAGCAGGGGCACGTAGTCGTCGCTCGACTTGTCGGGCGAGCCCACGCTGACAGCAAAGGTGAGGTTGTCGCCATCGATTTTGTCGTACACGATACCCACCAGCGCACTGTTGTCCAGGTAGCCGGCATCGACATGGGCGGAAAAATCGTTTTTGGTAAACTCGCGGTGCAGAAACTGTGTGCCGTCTTCGCGGTTGATGGTGAGCGCGATGCGGTTGTCGTAGTATTTGCGTGTGCCGTCGCTCACCTTGTCCAGCGTCGAGTCAGCCTTTGCCGCTACCGTTATCGTATAGTCCTTGCCCAGCCACTCTACGTGATACTTCTGCACATAGTCGCCTATGGCCAGAGTCTTGGTAGGCTTGGGTGCCTGCTCCTTCTTTACGATGATGTTGTAGGGCTGCTTCTTCTCCTGACAGGCAGTCAGCATCAGTCCCATGGCGGCTATCATGAGCCATTTTCTTGTTTTCATTTTATCTCGAATTAAGTTTATTTCAGCTTGTCGGAGAAGTCTATGATGGCTTCTCTCACAGCCTTCTCTGCCTCGTCCATCGTGCAGCAGAGCTTGCCGCCGCTGGCGTTGAGGTGTCCGCCGCCGTTGAAGTGTCTGGCAGCCATCTCGTTGCAGGGGAAGTCATCGACCGAGCGCAGACTCACCCATATCAGATTGTCGTGGCGGTCGTCTTCGCGCAGCGAGATAGAGAGCTTCATGCCCTTGATGCGCAGCGGCTCGTTGACCAGCCCTTCGGCGTCGCCCTTGATGAAGTGAAAGCGCGCCATATCGCTGCGGGTGATGGTGAAGTAAGAGGCATGATAGTCTTCAAAGTAATTGAGCTTCTGCGAGATGATATATCCCCTCAGCCTCATGGCCCAGCAACTGTAGTTGTTGTACACATTGCGGTAGATGCGGTCTTTGTCGATGCCCTTGGTGAGCAGCTGACCTATTATATAATATATCTCCGGACGGGTGGAGTTGTAGGTAAACCCTCCCGTGTCGGTCATCATGCCGCAGTATATCTGTGTGGCGCAGCGGCGGGTCATCATGTCAAAACCACCCAACTGCCATACCACGCGGAACACCACCTCAGAGGCGCTGCTCAACTCGGGATGCGACACCATCAGCTCCATGCCCTCCTTTTCGGGGTTCAGGTGATGGTCCATCATCACCTTGTGGCCTGTGGCTTCGGTGAGCACCGTTGTCATTTCGTCTACGCGCGACATAGCATTGAAGTCGATGCAGAATATCAGGTCGGCGTGAGTCATGATTTCAGCCACCTGGTCCTTATGCTTGTCATAGCGCACCACGCGTTCGGTTCCCGGCAGCCAATGCAGAAAGTCGGGATAGGCGTCGGGCACTACCATTGTCACTTTTTTATCACGCTGGGCAGAGAGATAGTCTGTCCACGCCAGGCTTGCACCCATAGCGTCGCCGTCGGGCGACTTGTGGCAAGTCACTACTATCTGTTGGGCGTTGTCAATAAGCTCGTTCAGCTTTTCGGCTTCCGCCGTAGTAAGAAGATTTATTTCCATATCTGCAAAGGTAGTGCAAGTCGAAGACAATGCAAAGAAAAAACCAATGTTTTTTCATTTTGCATTGTTGAGACGCAGCCTACCTTATCCAAAGGTAGTGCAAACCGAAGAGAATACAAAATAAACTCGTTTATTTTTATTCTTGAGGTGCCGCCTACCTTCACAGCGGGAGCCGTAAATAGTGCAAACCGAAGCAAATACATCCCCACCTTATTTATATATATCCACAAAACTTCCGCCAATCTCCTTAAACCTGATTTTGGGGTTTGAAATGATGGTTTCAAGTTCCGAAACGCTGATTGCAGGGTTTGCAATGACGGTTTCAAACCACGAAATTAACTTCTATGCCATCCCTGCCGAAAATGCGCGCCGCCCTTGCCCGATGCGGCCGATGGCCGTCGGGCTGTCCCTTCACTCTGATGCCGCCGATGGCTGTGGACGCGCGAAAACAATAGCTGCTGGCAAGCAAACGATGACAACTGATTAAGAAAACGATGGCAGCCGACAAGAAAACAATGGTTGCCGACACGAAAACGATGGCAGCCGACACGAAAACGATGGCAACCGACAAGAAAACGGCGAATTTATTTCTTTCTCCGCGTGGTTTGTATTATTTTTGTGGCAGTTATCGCGATGCATCCCGTCTGCTCCCGCTTCAGCGCGCGCGTTTCCGCTCTCCTTGGCGTGATGACCGTGGTGGCGGGAAGCCATTCCTAATGGTTAAAAAAGGTAAATACGTGCAAGGAAATGGCTGCGGCTGCATTTAATAGACGAAACAAAAAGCAAAAGACAGATATGAACAAATTGAAATTCCTTACCCTCTGCCTCGTGTTGGCAGTCTCTTCTTTCACCCTGCAGTCCTGCAACGATGACGATGATAACGGAATCACCTACTTCCCCAATGCGTTGGTCACACTGAAGACCAATGCCGAGACAGGTGCCTTCTATATGCAGCTCGACGATGCCACCACGCTCGTACCTACCAATATCAAGACAGCCCCTTATGGCGGCAAGGAGGTGAGAGCCCTCGTCAACTTCAAGGAAGACCAAAAATCCACCGGACACAATTCACGCTCGGTCTATGTCAACTGGATTGACACCATACGCACCAAACCTATGGTGCTCCACAGCGCCGACGACGACCAGACTTACGGCAAAGACCCGATAGAGGTGGTCAACAGCTGGGCCACGGTGGTCGAAGACGGATATTTCACCCTGCGCTTCCGCACCCTCTTTGGCAGCAACAAGCCCCACGAGCTCAACCTCGTGAAGTGTAACGAACCCTACACGGTGGAAATTCGTCACAATGCCCACGGCGATGTCTCTGGCTATCCTGCCGACGGACTGATAGCTTTCCGTCTCAACCAGCTGCCCGACACCGAAGGCAAGACCGTGCTGCTCACCGTCAAGTGGCAGTCGTTCACTGGCGAAAAGAAGGCGCAGTTCAAGTATTGTACCCGCAAATAACAGTGTTTTGAGTCCCGAGGCCATGCCCCGTAGCGGGTGTGGCCCCATGGGCGACGTGCTATCCTATGCGATTGTATCAAGCAGATATCGAACAACAGATAATACAACTGTTTGGCCGGGGCGATGCCTCGGCCATGCGTCGTCTGTACGATTCCTATGCAGGCGTGCTTGCCGGTATCTGCGCCCGATACATCACCGACGCCGACGACCAGAAAGATGTGCTGCAGGAGTCGCTCATCCAGATTTATACCCATATCTCTTCCTTCACCTATCAGGGCCGGGGCTCGCTCCAGGCATGGATGGCGCGCATCACCATCAACCAGGCGCTGATGTTTCTGCGTGCCCAAGCGTCGACAACCATGATGGGAGAGGTCGAGAACATAGCCGATGACACCACCGACGAACCCGATGTCGCCGGACTCAGCGAGGGCGAAATCCTGGACATGATAAGACGGCTGCCCGTAGGCTATCGCACCGTCTTCAACCTCTATGCCATCGAGGGCAAGAGCCACAAGGAGATAGCCGCAGCGCTCGGCATCAAGCCCGACACCTCGGCGTCGCAGTACAAGCGGGCACGCACAATGCTCGCACAAATGATAAAAGACTATAAAAGACAGATATGACTACCAACGACAAATGGATTAATCGCATACAGCAGAAGATGGAGCATTATGAGGCTGATGTTCCTGAGGGACTGTATGATGATATCGTGGCCGAGATGCAGCGCCGCGGGCTGAAGCCCCTGGCAGCCACCTCGCGCAAAGCCCCTGTAGTGCCTTTGTGGACCCAGCGCATAGCAGCTCTGGCAGCGGTGGCAGCAGCCGTTGTCGTAGCCGTATTTGTGTTTACCCCCTCGGCTCCCGAGATGGCGCCGACAGCCTCATTGCCCACCAGCCATGCGGTGCAGCCCTCTGCCGTAGCCGCTGCCACCGACGCCCAGACTGCTGGCGATCCCAGTTCACTGGTCGCTGCCGTGCGCCGATGGAAGGCAACCTTCAGCCCCACCGCCGTCAAGGAGGTGATGCTCGCCGACAATACCACGCCCGCCGCCATTACACCTATATATAATATAGAGCCCGAGCCCGAATGTGAGGTGATGGAGCAGCGCCCGACCGATGCCGACAGCCCGACAGCCACCAAGCCTGCTGCCACCTCGAAGCCTGTCTCCCCGTCGGGCTCTACCGTCAGAAAGACCGATCGCAGAGTGATACATTATCCATCCACCCGCCGCTCCCATCCCATGTCGATTGGCGCCTACGTGCGCGGCGCCCAGTCAGGCAACTCTGTCATCCCTTCCGAACTGCCTGCCGGCAGTGGCTTTTTAGCGGACAATGACGTCTATGGCAGCAGCGATATGATCCACCCCAGCCGTGTGCCCATGCTTCCTATGGGCAGGAGCGGTGGCCGCACCCATCACAAGCTGCCCGTCAAGGGAGGCCTCTCTCTGCGCTACTCGCTCGACGACCGTTGGAGCGTGCAGACCGGCGTCAACTACAGCTATCACTCGTCAGAGATAGAGATGGGCGGCGAGGACATCGACCAGCAGCTCCACTTCATCGGCGTGCCTGTGGCTGTGGGCTACAATGTATGGGGCAACCGCCATGTCAATGTCTATCTCACCGCTGGCGGCGAGGTAGAGAAACTGGTCAAGGGCCGTCGCACGGTGAGCTATACCGGTCAGCAGCGCAACGAAGATGTCAAGATGAGCCGTCCCCAGCTGTCGGTACAGCTGTCTGCCGGCGCCGAGTATCGTGCCACCCGCGCCGTGAGCCTCTATATCGAGCCCGGCGTGTCCTACCACTTCGACAATGGCAGCGGCGTCAGCACCATCTACAACGACAAGCCCTTCGAGTTTGGTCTCAGCATGGGCGTCAGAGTCGATATAAACCGCCGATAAAGCCCCCAATAGACGGCCAAAACCTAAAATAATATTTCTTTTGCTTTGCCTTGTTCTTGGTTTTCATTAATTTTGTGGCATCTTAGCATTAATGAGAACAGAACACGGCAAAGTATGAGACCCATCAAGCATCCATATCTTCCCATCTATTACCTCTCGGTGGTTCTGGGACTGCTGCTTCTTGCTGGCTGTAGCGACAAGAAAACGGTACCTATATACAATACCCCTGAGTACAAACAGATAGAACGCAAGTTGAACGCGGTGGCCGACACCACCGACCTGAAGCACTGGCTCCAAGTCTACCGCCAGTCGGGCAACCGTATGGGCGAGTCTATCGTGCTGCGGCGGTTAGGTAGGGCATATCGTGTAGACAACCAGTTCGGTCGCGCCATCCTTGCCCACAAGCAGGGCCTGGCTGTAGCCGATAGTATCTGCGACACGATGGAAATTGTCAATACCCTCAACGAACTGGGTACCAACTACCGCCGTCTGGGTGCCATGTACCTTGCCACCAGCAGCATGACTCTTGGTCTGGGCTACTGCCAGCAGTGGAGCGACACCACTGCCGCGGCCTTCAAGAGTCAGCTGAAGATACTCAACGGTCTGGGAAAAATCTATTATACCATCCGCAACTACAAGGCAGCCCTCGACTACTTCAGGCGCTCGCTTGCCGGCGAAATCAAGTTGGGCAGCGCTTTTGGTATGGCGCTCAACTATTCTGATATCGGCAGAGTGTTCAGAGCCCAGAACAACCTCGACTCTGCCCAGTTCTATTTCCAGAAATCCATGGAGCAGAAACAGCTCATTAACGACGAGGTGGGTATGGCGCTCATTCGTATCGAGTATGGCGGCCTCTACGAGGATAGGGGCGACTATGCCAAGGCCACTGCCGAGTACGACAAGGCTTATATTACCCTGATGGCCCACTCCGACCGCTATCTCCGCCTGCGGTCCTGCATAAGCCTTGCGCGTGTCTACATCAAGCGACAGATGACCGCCACCGCCATCGAGTATCTGCAGGAGGCCAAGATGACCGCCGACGAAATCAACTCGCCTGGCGACCGCTCGCAGATAGCCCTGCTCTATTATCAGATTTATCGCAAGTCGGGCAATACAGCCAAAGCCCTCGCTGCCTATGTCGACTACAAGAACTGGAACGACACGGTGATGAACCTGGAGAAACTGGGTGATATCCAGAATGTGCAGATAGACGAGCTCATGGCCGACAATACGCGCAAGCTCAACTATGTGCGCAAGGATATGGACCGTATGCGCAAGCAGCAGGAGAGTGGATGGCTCGTGTTTACGCTCATCATGGTAGGTATGATAGTCCTCTTGGCGTTCTCCTATTACCTCCTGCGCATCCGCACCCGCACGCTTGCCGCCTACAGGGAGTTCCGCGACGCCCGTGTGCGCTTCTTCGCCAATATCTCGCACGAACTGCGCACACCGGTGACCATCATCCAGTCGGCGGGCAACTCCATAGAGTCGCAGACCGACAACCAGCAGATACGCGACGAGGTGTCGCAGCTTCAGGAGGCCTCTCGTCGTCTGCTCCATCTGGTAGACAGTGTGGTGGACATCACCAATATCAGCATCAGACCCGTCGACGAGGCACAGTGGTGTCACGACGACATCGTGGGATATGTACGCATGCTGGTCGAAGCCTATCGCCATGAGGCCGCGAAGCGCCAGATACGTCTTGTGGTGACCTCCAAGCGCAACAAGATAGAGGCCGACTTCGTGCCCGATTATGTCGACAAGATTCTTGGCAATCTGCTGACCGATATGTTGCACCATGCCTACAACCAGTCCGACCTCTATATCAGCATGTCTATCGAGAGGCGCATGCTCAGGCTCGAACTCAAAGACCGCGGCCAGGGTATGTCGCCCGAGGTAGTCAAAGACCTGCTCAAGCCCTATGACAGCAAGAATACCTCTGAAATCTATATGCATGTGGGGCTGAATATCCAGGCGGTGCAGGCTGCCATACGAGCTATGGGTGGCGATATCAAGTTGAAGAGCAAGCTGGGCGAGTATGCCCAGTTCATCATCACCATCCCCCTGCGTCATGGCGACCACGACTATCCTCGCCTCACCGAGCAGAAGACCCTCCACACTCCTGCCGCTCTATCTCCTGCCGATGCCGACATGCCCCCTGTCGTCGAAGCCGATGCCGACAACAAGCCACGCATACTCATCGTCGAAGAGTCGGCACAGGTGGCTCGCTACGTTGCCGACCAGCTGAAGAATCAGTACAAGGTGTTCTTTGCCTCCAATGGTGAAGACGGTCTGCATAAAATCAGAATTGCCGCGCCCGACCTGATTATCACCGACGGCGTGTTGCCCGTCGTTGATGGCTATCAGCTCTGCGAGGGTGTGCGTGCGCAGGCTGCTACCTGTCATATCCCCATCGTCATGGTGTCGTCAGACTCTTCGGTGCGGGGTCGCATGAAGGGTTTTCAGGCTGGTGCCGACGCCTATCTGCTCAAGCCGTTCCGTGCCGACGAACTCCTGGTGCGCGTAAGTCTACTGCTCCAGCAGCGCCGTATGCTGCGCGACAAGTATGCTGGCTCCGTACCGGTTGTCGACGATGCCGACGGACAGGCAGAGACCACCGACCGCACTCCCGACTTCATCGACGAGGTGCAGCAGTATGTAGACAGCCGTATCGGTGAAGGCGACATAGACCTCGCCGACCTGGCGGCTCGCTTCGGGGTCACCCGTGCCACCTTCACGCGTAAGGTCAAGCAGCATACGGGCCTCACCTCGGCGGCATATATCACCTCGCGCCGTATCCGAAAGGCTTGCGAACTCCTGCAGACCGCCGACATGACGGTGGCTCAGGTGGCAGAGGCGTGCGGATACAGCGACACCGCCTACTTCATCATGGTATTCAGAAAGAGCATGAACAAGACGCCCAAGCAGTACAAGGACGAGTGGCTGAAGCCTTAGTCCTTTATCCTGCGGCAGCCTTCTGGTGTCTATATATATAATTAAGGTAAGGACTTGGAGCAGTCACACTCCAAGTCCTTACCTTATTATATATACGCGCGTGGGTCGCCCGCCAGCAGGGGGCGATGGCGGTTTATCTTATGATTTCCTTGGCACGCTCCAGAGCCAGGTTGATGTGGCTGCAGATGTTCTCTTTGCCCACAATCTGGTAGAAGCCTGCGTGCTCGAGCACCTGTTCTACCTTGGGAGTCACTCCCGACAGCACAATCTGTATGCCCTCCTTGCGGCTCATCATACACAGATTGGTGAGGTTGTGTATGCCGGTAGAGTCGACAAACGGCACCTTACGCATACGGATGATGCGCACCTTGGGGCGGTCGCCGAAGTTGGCCATGATTTCCTCAAACTTGTTGCCGGCACCGAAGAAGTAGGGGCCGTTGATTTCGTACACCTCCACGCCGGTGGGGATGGTGAGGTGCTCGTTGTTCTCCAGTCTCACGTCGGTCTCGTCGGTCAGGTCTATCTCGTCCATGATTACCTTGACATCGCTGGTCTCAGCCATACGCTTCATGAAGAGCAGACAGGCGATGATGAGGCCCACCTCGATGGCTATGGTCAGGTCGAAGAGTATGGTCAGGATAAAGGTGATAAGCAGCACGCTGACATCGCTCTTGGGGTTCTTCATCAGCATGGCAAACGAGCGCCAGCCGCTCATGCCGTACGACACCACCACCAGCACGCCTGCCAGACACGCCATGGGGATATACTGCGCCAGCGGCATGAGGAAGAGGAAGATGAGCAGCAACACCACCGCATGGATGATGCCGGCTACAGGGGTGCGGCCGCCGTTGTTGATATTGGTCATGGTGCGGGCTATGGCTCCGGTGGCAGGGATGCCGCCGAAGAGGGGCGAGGCGAGGTTGGCCAGACCCTGTCCGATGAGCTCGGTATTGGAGTCATGGTGATGGCCTATCACACCGTCGGCCACCGTGGCAGAGAGCAGACTCTCTATGGCGCCGAGGATGGCAATGGTAAGCGCCGGCGACACCAGGCTCTTGATGATATCCCACGACAGGGCGGGCACGGTGGCGCTGGGCAGTTCGCTGTTGATAGAGAAGCGGTCGCCTATGGTCTCTATGCTTGTCACGCCATAAAACTGCTTGAGTATCAGAGCTGCCAGAGTCATCACGATGATAGCCACCAGCGAGCCGGGAATCTTCTTGCTGAATCGGGGCGTGAGCGTGATAATCACGATGCTCACTATGCCCACCATCGCCGTCCACCAGTCTATCGTGCTGATGTCGTGGAAGTAGGCTATCCACTTCTCGGTGAAGTCAGAAGGTACCGTCGCCATAGTCAGACCCAACAAGTCCTTGATTTGGGTGGTAAAGATGGTTACGGCGATACCGCTCGTAAATCCCACCACGATAGGATAGGGTATATACTTGATGATGGTACCCAAGCGGAGTACGCCGAAGAGTATCAGGAACACGCCTGCCATAAGTGTAGCGATGGTGAGTCCCTGTATGCCGTATTGCTGTATGATGCCGTAGATGATGATAATGAATGCACCTGTAGGTCCGCCTATCTGCACGCGGCTTCCGCCGAAGACCGATACCATGAAGCCTGCCACGATGGCAGTGATGATGCCCTTCTCGGGCGTTACGCCCGAAGCGATACCAAAGGCGATGGCCAACGGCAGGGCTACGATGCCCACGATGATGCCAGCCATGAGGTCTTGCATAAATTTACTACGGTTATAGTGTTTCAGGGTAGAAACCAGTTTGGGTTTGTACGTAAATACTTGCATAAGTGTTGTTGCTAAAACGGTAATAATGTAAGTGTCCTTAAAAACGACTGCAAAGGTATCATCTTTTGTCCACACATCGGTGCTGGCGCGGTGTCTTTCTTCGTTTTCATGGTGTCTTATTGACCTGTATCATTGGCCCCTGCACCCCAGTAAACCAAACAGCGGCTGCCGTCTCTACTCTACAGATGACGGCAGCCGCTGTGGCGATAGTGGTGTCTGGCGTGTTACAACTCGTTCTTGTGCAGTTCGGCCAGGAGTTTGGTGCTCTGGCAGTGCAGGTCGATGTGGCGTTGCAGTTTCTGATAGATATTGTTGATTTCCTCGTAGTAGACCAGCGCGGTGATTTCTCCCTGCTTCAGCGCTTTGGCAAAGAGGGCGATACTCTCGTTCATCATTTTGACATCGCTGTGGTCGAGCACCTGCTGCAGCCCCTTGAGCTGCTGGTAGCGCGACCTGATAGAGGCCTCGGCTTCCCGGCGCGACTGCATCACCTGTATCTCGGCACTCTGCTTGCGCTCACGGGCAGCCTTGATTTTCTTGCTGTTGCTGTAGAGCGGGAAGCTCATGCCCACCATCATTCCGTTGACAGGCTCTCCCTCCTCGGTGTTCCTGCGGTAGCCCACCGTGAGGTTGGGCAGCCACTCGCTCTTCTGTATCTTCATGTCCATCTCGGCAGTCTTGAGTGAGGCTTCGGCTGTCTTGATGTCGGCGTCGTTGGCCAGCGCCAGCGCTTCAAACGACTTGTAGTCTGTGATGGCTGCAAACTCAGGCATGGTGGTCATGTTGACCTCTATGGCCTGTCCGCCGTTGAGCTGCTGGAGCTGCTGGAGCAGCAGTATGCGCTCGTTGCGCGCTTCGGTCACCAGGGCTTTCACCTCCATGACGTCGAGTTTCACCTTGTTGAGCTCCAGGATGTTGGCGTCGCCCACCTCCATACGCTGCTCGTACATACTGCGCAGCTGCTCACTGCTCGTGAGGCGCTGGTTGAGCATACTGAGCGTCTGGTTGAGGCGTATGATGTCCAGGCAAATCAGCTCGGCTTCGAGCAGAATGTCCCTTCTCTGCTTGAGCAGCTGCTGCTGGCCGGCATTCCTCTGCATGCCTGCGAGCCGGCTGCAATCCTTGTACTTGGTAGGAAACTTGATTTCCTGGCTGACCACGAGCTCGCTCTCGACCACGCCCGAATATCCCTTCTTGAAGAAAGGGCTGTATTCGACCGATGGGCCGCCCAGCGCGTTGTCGGCCTTGATGTCCAGCACGTCGGCCTCGCTTTCGTGTGCCTGCGCCTTGAGCGTCAGGTTGTTGGCGGCTATCTGCCTGAGTATGTCGCCGATGCTGTCTGTGCCGGTGGCTGCTGCCGTCAGCGTAGCGAGCATGGCGCTAATAGCGATGAGATATCTTTTCATAAATGATAGGTATGATAAATGCGTTGAGTAATGTCGAACTGATGAGTCCGCCCAGTATCACCTTGGCCATGGGCGACTGTATTTCGTTGCCGGGCAGGTCGCCGCCGAGAGCCAGCGGCACCAGAGCCAGCGCCGAGGTGAGGGCTGTCATGAGTATGGGGTTGAGTCGTGAGAGCGAGCCTTCGATGATGGCTTCCTTCACGGTCTTGCCCTCTTCGGTGCGCAGCCGCTTGTACTCGGTGATGAGCAGCATGCCGTTGCGCGTGGCGATGCCGAAAAGCGAGATGAAGCCGATGATGGCGGGAATGCTCACCTCGCCGGTGGTGAAGATGATGGCAAAGATGCCGCCGATGAGCGCCAGTGGCAGATTGAGCAGTATCACACCGGCCTCCATCGTGCTGCGGAACTGCATGAACAGCAGCAGGAAGATGATGGCGATGGCTATCGTGCAGGTGAGATAGAGCACCCGTGAAGCATGCTCCTGGCTCTCAAACTGTCCACCATACTCTATATGATAGCCCTCGGGCAACTGGATATTGTTGTCTACCGCAGTCTTGATGTCGGCCACCACGTCGCTCAGTGCCCTGCCGGTGGTGTTGGCAGAGATGACTATCTTGCGCTGGGTGTTCTCGCGGTTGATGGTGTTGGGGCCGGCGCTCGATATGATGTCGGCCACATCGGACAGAGGCACCTTGCGTCCGTCCTGCGTGTCGATGATCAGGTCGCTTATCTCGTTGTAGTTGGCGGCCTTGACCACCAGGTTGAACGCTCTGCCCGCCTCGTACACCTGCGATACGGTCTCGCCCGCCAGATTGACAGCCAGAAACTCGTTGAACTCGGGCAGCGTGATGCCGTTGCGTGCCAGCAGTTCGCGCCGTGGCACTATCTTGAGTTCCGGACGCTCTATCTGCTGTTCCACGTTGAGGTCGGTGATGCCGTCGATGTCCTTGCAGGCCTTCTTGATCTGGTTGCCTATGGTGTACATCTTGTTCAGGTCGCTGCCAAAGAGCTTGATGGCTATGCTTGCCTGCGTGCCCGACAGCATGGCGTCGATGCGGTGGGATATGGGCTGACCTATCTCGATGTTGGCGCCCGCCAGCACCGACAGGCGCTGCCTCACGTCGTTCTGTACCTCTTCGTGCCCGCGGTCTTTGAGCTTGAACGGAGCTTCTATCTCGCTCACGTTGACGCCCAGTGCATGCTCGTCGAGCTCGGCGCGGCCTGTCTTGCGTGCCACGGTGGTTATCTCGGGCACCTGCAGCAGGAGCCTCTCCGCCCGTGCGCCTATGGAGTCGCTCTCTTCGAGCGAGATGCCCGGGAGCGAAGATATGTTGATGGTAAACGAGCCCTCATTGAACTTGGGCAGGAAGCTGCTACCTAAAGAGAAGAATGTGGCAAGAGCCGCCACCAGCAGCACGGCGGTAGAGCCTATCACCCATCGGGTGTGGCCCAATACCCATGTCAGCGCCCGCTGGTAATACCCCTTGAGCCATACTGCCACAAAGGCCTCCTTGCCCATCTCGCCATTGCTCTTGCCGAGCAGATAGCTGCAGAGCACGGGCGTAAGCGTGAGCGCCACCAGCGTCGACGCCATGAGTGCCGTCACAAAGGCGATGCCCAGCGGGATGAGCATGCGGCCCTCCATGCCACTGAGGAAGAACAGCGGCGCAAAGCTCACGATGATGATGAGGGTAGAGTTGAGGATGGGCATACGCACCTCGCGCGAGGCTTCATAGACCAGCCGGATGATGGGCACGCGCTCGGCCTCGGGCAACTGCCGGTTCAGCCTGATGTGCTTGTAGACATTCTCCACATCGACTATGGCGTCGTCGACCAGCGACCCGATGGCTATCGCCAGACCGCCCAGGGTCATGGTGTTGATGCTTATGCCGAGGGCGTTGAGCACTATCATCGCCACGAGAAACGACAGGGGGATGGTGACCAGCGAGATGATGGTGGTGCGCACATTGGCAAGGAATATCATCAGGATGATGACCACAAAGATGGCTCCCTCGATGAGTGACTTCTTCACATTGTCGATGCTGCTGCTGATGAAGTCGGCCTGGCGGAAGATGTTGGTAGAGATATGTACGTCGGCGGGCAGATTGCCTTTGAGGTCGTCGAGCGCATGGTCCAGATGGGCTGTCAGGTCGAGCGTACTGGTGTTGGGCTGCTTGGTCACGGTAAGCAGCACGGCGGGGTGAGCCCGTTCGCTGGCCACGCCCAGCTTGGGCGACTGGCTGCCCACGCGTATGTCGGCCACATCGGCAAGGGTGATGACGCTCTCACCGCTCTTCTTCACCGCACTGGCCTCGAGCTTGTCGATATCGTTGGTCGAGGTGATGCCGCGTATGATGTACTCGTTGCCGTACTTGTAGCACACGCCGCCGTTGGTATTGGTGTTCATGCCGCGGGTGCAGGCCATCACGTCGGCGAGGCTTACGCCGAAGTGCTTCATCTTGCCGGGGTTGATGAGTATCTGGTACTCCTTGATGTCGCCACCGTGGACGCTCACCTGGGCCACGCCACCGGTAGAGAGCAGCCGTGGGCGGATAACCCAGTCGGCGTAGGTGCGCAGGTCTTGCATGGAGGTCTTGTCGCTGGTAAGGCTCACGATGAGCACTTCGCCCAGGATAGACGACTGAGGGCCCAGCACGGGAGCGCTCACACTGGCAGGCATCTGCTCGCCAATGGCAGAGAGCTTCTCGCTCACGATCTGGCGCGCCAGGTAGATGTCGGTGCCCCAGTCAAACTCTACCCAGACGACAGAGAAGCCGTGGGTAGACTGAGAGCGCACGCGACGCACGCCGGTGCTGCCGTTGACCGCCGACTCGATAGGGAAGGTCACCAGCTGTTCGACTTCCTCGCTGGCCATGCCGCCAGCTTCGGTCATGATGACCACTGTGGGAGCGTTGAGGTCGGGGAAGACGTCGACCTCGGTCTTGGCGGTAGAATAGAGGCCGGCGATAACCAGCAGTACAGCCAAGACCAGTATTAATATTCTGTTCTCGAGCGAGAACTTGATGATCCTGTTCAGCATGATGTTACAGTATAGAGGTGGGCTTAATGGTTATGGTTGTGGGCGGGGATAGCGTTGGAAGCCGAGGCCAGCTTGACCTGTATGGCGCCACGCGTCACCACGCGGTCGCCGGCCTTCACACCGCTCTTGATTTCGATGCGCTCGCCGTCGCTTTCGCCGAGAGTCACCTCCTGCTTCTGATAGCCTTCGGCGTCTTTCTGTATATAGATATAGTGTAAGCCCTGTTCCTCGGTGATGGCTGTCAGGGGCAGCGTGATGACCTGTTGGCGCTCATGGGTGATGAGGTAGATGTCGGCATAGGAGCCCTGGACCACGTCGCCGGTATTGTTGAACTCGAAGATTACGGGTATGTAAGAGTTGTTGACCTCGGCAGAGCGGCCATACGACTGGATGTGTCCGCCCATCTGGCTGATGTCGTAGAGGCGGTTGCTGTAGCTGGTGCTGAACTTGGCGCTTCGGATGTTGTTGAGCTCGTTGAAGCGGCGCTCGGGCACCTCGGCACGCAGATAGAGATGCTTGTTCTGGGTGATGATGGCCAGAGGCTGGCCCGCTTCGACGTAGTCGCCGCCGTTGACCAGACACTGCTTGATATATCCGCCGCGCGGAGCTGCGACCACTACGCCGCCGGCACTGCGGGTCTTCTGCATGCTGGTATAAGTAAGTTTGGCGGCTTCGTATTCGGCTTTGGCCACAGCGAAGTCTTTCACGCTGATAATCTTGTCCTTAATCAGCGCCTGGGCACGGGTGTAGTCGCGCTCGGCACGCTCAAAGTCTATCTTGGCACGCTGCACAGGGTCGCCGTCGGCCACCTGCATGCCTGCCGAGGTGATGGAGAAGAGGGTAGTGCCGCCTGCCACTTTCAGGCCTTCGCTCACATGACCCATGTGGGCCACGCGGCCACTGATGGTGGCCACCACGGTGGTCTCGTCGCACGAGGCAGCCATGACCTTGCCGCTGGTGTGGATGACGCCATGGAAGTTGCCTGGCTTGACGGTCTCGACCTTTACGCCGGCAGCGCGTGCCTTCTCGGGTTCGAGTATTATCTCGTCGCCGTGGTCCTGGTCTGCATGGCCGTGACCCTCATGGCCAGCCTCTTCGGTCTCGTGGTCGTGACTTCCTTCTCCGTCGGCATGGGCGTGATGGCCGCAGGCCGCTATACATGCTGCCATAGACAGCAGCGATAAGTAATATAAACCTGTTTTCAACATATATGTAATGATTATAGTGCAAAGATACGCACATTTTCTTGCAACCGGGTTGCATATTTGGCCCCCCTCCCTCTCTCGTGACGGCAGAGAGCGAGGCGGGAGAGGGCAGATGGAGGTCTGCAAGGTGCGTGGGCTGGCTCGTATCATAAGTCACGTGGTCTCGTAACGTATGACGCGCGGTCACGTGACGTATGATACGGACTCACGTATCAAATGTTACGAGCCGCCAGTGACCATCAGTAACGGCGTGGAGCAGGTGAGGGATGTGCGGAAATATGCTGGCTTCCAAGCAGTATGGGCTGTGACGGCCGGCAACGTAACTGCCGGAAAAACAACAGCCGCACCTGTGGGTGCGGCTGCAGTGTCGTTTCATCCTGGGATGAAAGTATAAGGTATGAGGACTTGTCATGGAGATGCCGGCGGCAATGACGGCTCAGCCCTCTCTCAGAAAGTCGAGCGCCTCGCTTATCTCCTCTTCGCCGACTATCTGGTTGATGTGTATCTCGCCCACATCGCTGAGCAGGGTGACATTGATGTCGGTGCCCGTGTTCTTCTTGTCGTGGTGCATCAGGGCGAGCAGCTGCGGATAGTCATCGCAGGTGATGGCGGGGGTACCATAATACTGGCGGATGTAATGGAGCGTCTGGCGCAACTTGTCGGCGGGGAAGCCCAGCCTGGTTGCGCTGAGATAGAGCTCGGCCACGATGCCGTAGGCCACGGCATAGCCATGCAGGATGGGGGTGCGCTGCAGCAGCAGGCTCTCTATGGCGTGGCCCACGGTATGGCCCAGGTTGAGCGCCTTGCGCAGCCCCTGCTCCAGCGGGTCTTGGGCCACGATGTCTTCCTTGACCTTGACCGAGTCGGCAACGAGCCTGCCCAGAAGGCTATAGTCGGGCGTGGCGAGGTCGAACTGCAGCAGACTGGCCCATTGGGCGGTGGTAGAGATGAGGCCGTGCTTGAGCATCTCGGCATAGCCCGAGCGTAGGTTCTCGTCGTCGAGCGTGGCAAGGAAGTCGGCGCACAGCAGCACGAAGTGTGCCTCGGCAAAGACGCCAATCTCGTTTTTCAGTCCGCCGAAGTTGACGCCGGTCTTTCCGCCCACCGAGGCGTCGACCATGCCCAGCAGCGAGGTGGGGATATTGATGAAGTTGATGCCCCGCTTGAAGGTGGCTGCCGCCATGCCGCCGAGGTCGGTCACCACGCCTCCGCCCAGGCAGATGATCAGCGAGTGGCGCGTGGCACCATGCTCCTGAAGCTGTTGCCATACGGCGGTGAGGGTAGTGAGGTCTTTGTGGGCGTCGCTGGGCTCGATGGTGATGGTGATGACATCGCGCAGACAGCGGAAGGTGCTGAGCCTGCCCATGCAGTGGGCATGGGTGTTGCGGTCGGCGATGACAAAGATGCGGTCGTGCTCACACTCGGCTATCGCCATGGTGAGGTCGCGCTCAAGGTCGGTGGTAAGGATTACCTGCTGATGCTTATTGGATAGTGTATCGGTTGGTTTCATAACATAATGCTCTTTTTGTATAGCAAGGACAAAAGTAGGCAAAACTACGGAGAAAGTATCTAACACAGTGATAACAATTAAGAGTTTTTAAGATAAAAGTGTCGCCGTTTGCGCACATCCCGCTGACAGTGTGCATAAAAATGATGAGGCTCACGATTAAACCTTTGGACCGTGGAGGCGTCAAAAAACTAACAAAGCAACACATACGAAACAACAATGAAGAACAAGACACTGCTACTACTGCTGCTACTGCTGCTATCGTCGGCGATGACGATGGCCCAAGAGCGGCTCGTCACGGGCCAACTCTTTGACCCCGAGAGCAAGGAGCCCATCGAGCAAGCCTCGGTGCAGCTGCTCAATGCCGACAGCACCTATGCCGGAGGTACGCTGAGCAACGAACAGGGCGTATTCAAACTGCGCATCAAGAAAGACGGCAAATACCGTCTGCGTATATCAAGTATAGGCTATCAGACCATCGTGAAGCGCATCGTGATAAGCGACGGCAAGAACCTGGCCCTCGGCAAGATGGAGATGAAGACCGACGCCGTGGTGCTCAAGGAGACCCAGGTGGTAGGGCAGGCACTCAAGGTGACGGTCAAGGAAGACACCTTTATATATAATAGCGCCGCCTATCGCACACCCGAAGGCTCGACCATCGAGGAACTGGTGAAGCAGCTGCCGGGCGTGGAGGTCGACGAAAACGGCAAGATAACCCACAACGGCAAGGAGGTGAAGAAGATACTGGTAGACGGCAAGGAGTTTATGACTGGCGACACCAAGATAGCCATGAAGAATCTGCCCACCTCTATCGTGGAGAAAATCAAGGCCTATGACGAAAAGAGCGACCTGGCGCGCATCACCGGCGTCGACGACGGCGAAGAGACCACCGTGCTCGACTTCGGACTGAAGAAGGGCATGAACCGCGGCACCTTTGCCAATGTAGACCTGGGTTTGGGCAACCACAGCCGCTATGCCGAGAGAGGCATGGGCGCATACTTTGACGACAAAAACAGGTTCATGATGTTTGGCAGTGCCAACAACGTGAACGATATGGGTTTCCCCGGTGGTGGCAGAGGCCGCTTCGGGGCCGGCCGTCAGGGTCTGAACGCCGCCAAGATGCTGGGGTTCAACTATAACTACGAGAAAGTCAAGAAGATAAAGATAGACCTGAGTGCATTCTGGCGCCACAATGACGGCGATGCCTTCACACGCAGTTCGGCAGAGAACTTCGTCAATACCACTGGTGCCTTCTCCAACAGTATACGGCAGAACTACTCGCGCAGCGATAGCTGGAATGTACAGGGAAGACTGGAGTGGCAGCCCGACACGATGACCAACATCATGTTCAGGCCCACATTGTCGTGGTCGAAGAGCGACGGACTGACCACCTCGACCTCGGCATCGTTTAATGCCGACCCCTATCTCTACTCAGAGAGTCCGCTTGACGACAGCGAACTGGAAGAGATAAGCCGTGAGGGCATCGTGGTCAACTCGCAGAAGAGCAACTCGATAAACTACAGCAACAGCAAGAACCTGAGCGGTATGCTGCAGGTGAACCGCAAGCTCAACACGCGTGGACGCAGCATCACATTCGGTGCGGGCGGAGGCTACGGCGAAAGCGACAGCGAGAGCATGTCGCTCAATGCCACCCGACTGTGGCTCAAGCAGACCGCAGAGGGTCTGGACTCGACCTATCAGACCCACCGCTACAATCTGATGCCCACCGACAACTACAACTACCGGCTGTCGGCGACCTTCACCGAACCCCTCTTCAAGGGCGCCTTCCTGCAGCTGCGCTACAACTTCAGATACAACCACAGCAAGAGCGACCGCTCTACCTACGACTTCAGCAGACTGAGCAGCAGCGTCTTTGACGGCGTCAACCCCGAGTACCGCGGTTGGGGCGACTATCTCAACCTGCTGCCCGGCACGCTGCCCGACTATCTCGACCAGACGCTGAGCCGCTACTCGGAATACAACAACTATATCCACGAGATGAACCTGACCTTCAGGCTCATCAAGAGCAAGTATCAGCTCAACGCCGGATTTATGGTGCAGCCCCAGCGTTCGAAGTATATCCAGGACTATCAGGGAGTGCATGTCGACACGGTGCGCACGGTGACCAATCTGTCTCCTACATTTGATTTGCGCTACCGCTTCAACCGCCAGCACCAGTTGCGCATACGCTATCGCGGCACTACGAGCCAGCCCAGCATGAGTCAGCTGCTCGACATCACCGACGACAGCAACCCGCTCGACATCTCTAAGGGTAACCCCGGACTGAAGCCCTCGTTTACCAATGACTTCAATCTCTTCTACAACAACTTCATCACCAAGCGTTCGCAGTTTGTCAATGCCAATCTGTCGTTTCAGACTGTGCGCAACTCGATAAGCAATATGGTGACCTATGACGAGGTGACTGGCGGGCGCACCAGCCGTCCGGAGAACATCAACGGCAACTGGAGCATCGGCGGAGGACTGCTCTACAACACCTCTATCGACTCGACCGGTACGTGGTATACCAATACCAATACCGATGCCAGATTTACCAACAACGTGAGCTACCTCACCCTGGACCGTACAAGCGGTGTGCAGAAAAACCGCACCCGCACGCTGAATCTGCGTGAACAGCTCAATGTGGGTTATCGTAAAGGATGGGCTTCGATAGAACTCAACGGGTCGGTCAACTATATGCACGGCCGCAACCAGTTGCAGAGTCAGAGCAATCTCGACACATGGCAGTTCAGCTATGGAGCCACGTTCTGCCTCAATACCCCCTGGGGTACGGCACTCTCTACCAATATCTCCGAAAGCAGCCGCCGTGGATATAACGACAACTCGATGAACACCAACGAGCTGATATGGAACGCTCAGGTATCGCAGGGCTTCCTCAAGGGCAAGCCCCTCACCGTGCTGCTCCAGTTCTACGACCTGCTGCACCAGCAGAGCAACTTCAGCCGTACCATCGACGCCTTCCAGCGTAGCGATACATGGTATAACAGCATCAACAGCTATGCCATGCTCCATGTGGTCTATCGCTTCAATATGTTTGGCGGCAAGAACGCCCGTCAGGGTATGCGCAGACGAGGAGACATGGCTCCTGGCGATATGCCCCCGGGTCGTCCGCAGGGTGGTCGCGGCTATGGTGGTCCGCCTCCCGGCGGTATGCCTCCCCGCGGGCCAGGCATGGGCATCTGACCTGATGGCCGACATACAAAATGGGCTGCAACTCACGTCTTGTAGAGTTGCAGCCCATTTTGGTTGGTGGATGAGGGATGACCGCCTACAGCCCGTAGAGATGGCTGATGAGCACCTTGACGCCTATGGCTATCAGGATGAGGCCGCCCAAGAGCTCGGGCTTGATGCGCCGCGTGACGGTCGAACCGAAACGGATGCCGAGCAGATAGCCGATGACCGAGAAAAGCGCGGAGACGAGTCCGATGATGGTCAGAGGTTCTGCCAGATCGACCGACGAGCGATAGCCGGTACAGGCAAACGAGATGCCTATGGCAAGGGCGTCGATGCTGGTGGCTACCGCCAGTACCAGCTGGGTGCGCAGCGATGTGGGGCAGAAGCTCTGGCGCTCTTCGGGCAGAAAGGACTCGTGTATCATCTTGCCGCCGAGAAACAGCAACAGTGAGAAGGCTATCCAGTGGTCGTAAGCCTCTAACTGGCGGGCAAAGAGCGAGGTGCCGAGCCATCCGATGTAAGGCATAAACGCCTGGAAAGCGCCGAAGAAGAAAGCGGTAAGGAGTATGGTGCGCCACTGGCGGCGGCGCAGGATGACGCCACACACGGTGGAGACCGTGAAGCAGTCCATGGCGAGGGCTACGGCGAGTAGCAGCAGTTCGAGAGTGTCGGCCATCACCTATATATATTATAATAAGGTGTCGAGGGTGCCCAGGATGCGCTCTATCTCGGCTGGGAAGTGCTGCATCTCGAGCTCGTGTTCCTTGCGGGCGATGTCGTCGACGGTGTCGGTGGGCAGGAGCGGGGTGGAAAACTGGCTGATGATGGCTCCGCCGTCTATCTCGTCACTCACCCAGTGGATGGTCATGCCGGTCTCGGTGTCTCCGGCAGCCTTCACAGCCTCGTGGACATGGCGTCCATACATGCCTTTGCCACCATAACGGGGCAGAAGGGCAGGATGGATGTTAATCATGCGGTGGGCGTAAGCGGTAGTGAGCGTCTCGGGAATGAGCGAGAGAAATCCGGCGAGGACAATGAAGGTGACGTGATAGTCGGTCTGCAACATACGGACAAACTGCGGACTTGCCAGTTCTTCTCTATTGACCACGAGGGTAGGGATGCCATAAGGCTCTACACGCGCCAAAGCTCCGGCCTTGGCACTGCTGCTCACCACCAGCGCCACGTTGACCTCGGGATGGTGGGCGAAATGTCGGATGATGTTCTCGCAGTTGGTACCACTGCCAGATACAAAGATGGCAAGATTATGCTTCATCGTCGTTGCCCCAATCAAAGTCGTCATCAATATCGTCGAAGTCCAACAATGCCGGGTCGACAAAGGCGTCCATGGCACGTCGGTCTTTCTTGGTGGGGCGTCCGGTTCCGCGCGCTCTGTCGACAAATCCGCTGATGCGGCTCATCTCCAGCAGCTCGTACTGCTTGGGGTCGGTGACATTCTCGTAAATCTCGGGAATGAGCTTGGCCCCCACGCGCTGCTCGATGGGCTGGAGTATCTTGAACGAATAGGTGATGGGCGGTTTGCGCACCGACACCACATCGCCAGCCTTGACCATGCGTGCCGGCTTGACATTGATGCCATCGATGGTGACGCGTCCGTTCTTGATAGCGTCGACGGCTATGCTGCGTGTCTTGTATATGCGCGCAGCCCACAGCCACTTGTCTATACGTGCCTCGGTTTTCATTTCTTTCCCAGTTTGTTGTATTGGTTCATGGTGATGTCGATACCAGCCAGCACAAAGCTCTTGATGATGTCGACGGCAATGTCGATGCTGGGCTTGAGCTTGAGCAGGTCGTCATCGGAGAATCGGCCCAGTACCCAATCGACCTGGGCGCCACGGGGATAGTCTCCGCCGATTCCCATGCGCAAGCGGGGATAGTCCTGGCCAATGAGCTGCTGGATATGCCCCAGTCCGTTGTGGCCGCCGTTGCTGCCGTTGGCCTTCAGACGGAAGGCGCCTACGGGCAGGGCGACGTCGTCGGAGATGACGAGCAACCGCTTCTGGTCGATGTTCTCCTTGTTCAGCCAGTAGCGCACTGCGTTGCCGCTGAGGTTCATGAAGGTGGTGGGCTTGAGCAGAAAAACCTTGCGTCCCTTAATCGATGTCTCTGCCACGAAACCATAACGCTTATCCTCAAAAACAATATTGGACGCCTTAGCAAAAGCGTCCAATACCATAAAACCTGTATTGTGTCGGGTATCCTGATACTCAGCACCGGGGTTACCCAGACCACAAATCAAAAATTTGTCCATTCGCTATCAATTAAGCCTGAGCGGCGGCAGCAGCGGCGGCAGCAGCCTGACGGGTCATCTTAATAGAGCAAACGATAACTTCCTTAGCATTGGCAATCTCAAGGCCCTCGAAACTCAGCTCACCAACCTTGATGCTCTTACCAATCTTGAGAGCGGTAACGTCAACGTCGAGGTGCTCGGGAATCTGCTGATAAGGAGCGGTAACGTTGAGCTTGCGCATAGAGAGGTTCATACGACCACCATCGCGAACACCCTGAGCCAGACCTACGAGGCGAACAGGAATACCGATAGTGATAGGCTTCTGGTCGTTAACCTCCAGGAAGTCGATGTGCATAACGGCGTCTGTCACGGGGTCAAACTGAAGTTCCTTCAGGATTGCGGTGTGAGACTCGCCGTCGATGATGAGGTTGATTACATAAACATGGGGAGTGTAAACAATCTTGCGGAGGTCGCTCATAGCTACAGCAAATGCTAAAGCTACAGGCTTGTTGTCCTCTTTTGCCTCACCATAAAGATTACAAGGAACCATGCCCTGCTTACGAAGATGTTTAGAAGCTTTTTTACCAAGGTCTGTACGCTTCTGACCTGTTACATTAATCTCTTTCATAATGTGTTACTCTAAATTATTAATTAATTCGCCATCACACTGAGATGCGAAAAGCGCTGCAAAGGTAGCCTTTTTCCTCGGATTATGCAAAGAATTTCTAAAAAAACATTTATTTTCAGCGTTTTTATTGCATAGAATTTGTTTTTTGACTATTTTTGTAGCGAAAATAAAAGAAACACCAATTATTATTAGAGAATGATAAACAGAGAATTGATTAGAACTAAGGTAGTTCAGTTAACCTACGCCTACTACCAAAACGGCAACAAGAACATGGAGAATGCTGAAAAGGAGTTGTTGTTTAGCCTCTCCAAGGCTTATGACCTTTACAACTATCTGTTGCTGTTAATCGTCGAGATTTCAAGAGAGGAAAGACGTCGATTTGATATTCTCACAGCTCGTGCGGAGCGTGAAGGCACAGACAAACCATCCAACAAATTTGCTTTTAACAAGTTCGCCATCCAGCTCGAGGAGAACAAGATGCTCAACGCTTTCCTGGAAGACAAGAAGCTCACCTGGGAAAACGACAAGGAGTTTATCCGCGGCAAGTGCAATCAGATAGAGCAGAGTGAAGTATATAAGGAATATATGGACAGCGATGACGATTCTTATGAGGCTGACCGTGAAGTGTGGCGCAAGCTCTATAAGATGCTCATTCAGGACAATGCCGAGCTCGATGCCATTCTGGAAGAGAAGAGTCTCTATTGGAATGACGACAAAGAGATAGTAGATACCTTCGTGCTGAAGACCATCAAGCGCTTCGACCCTGCCAACAAGGGCAACCAGGAACTCCTGCCCGAATACAAGGACGAGGAAGACCGCGAGTTTGCACGCAAGCTGTTCCGCGCTACCATCCTCAATGCCGATACTTATCAGCGCTATATGAGCGAGGCCAGTCACAACTGGGATTTCTCGCGTCTGGCGTACATGGATGTGGTCATCATGCAGATAGCCATAGCCGAGATGATGACTTTCCCCAATATCCCCATCAGCGTTACCATCAACGAATTTGTGGATTTGGCAAAGCTCTACAGTACACCCAAGAGCGGCAGCTACATCAACGGTATGCTCGACGGCATAGCCCGCCATCTGGTCAATACCGGCAAGCTGCTCAAGCCCATCGAGCCTGCCCATCGCAACGGTGGCAAATAATAATAGAAGAATAGTAACAACAATCAAAACATAAGAATAGACTAATATGAGTACACTTATCTTAGCTGCCCAGGGCCAAGGCGCCGGAGGCGGTATGGGAATGATTATTATGCTGATAGCCATGTTTGTAATCATGTGGCTGTTTATGATTCGCCCACAGCAGAAGAAGCAGAAAGAAATACGCAACTTCCAGAACTCGCTGCAGGCCGGCGACCACGTGGTAACCGGTGGTGGCATTTATGGCACAGTAAAGAATATCAATCTGGAGAAGAATACGGTAGAGGTAGAGATTGCCCGCGGCGTGAACATCGTAGTCGATAAGAGCTATGTATTCGCCGATGCCAATTCTCCCATGCGCCAGGCATAAATGACGAACCTGAACCGTAATATGGCACATGTCAAGAACTTCTTGTTCGGCTTCGTCAACAAGGAGTTCTTGATTTTTTTGTTCTTTCTCGCGCTCAGCGGCACATTCTGGCTGCTGATGACGCTCAACGAGAGCTATGAGAAAGAACTCAAGATTCCCGTGTACCTTACCAATATACCCAAGAACGTAATCATCACGTCTCAGAGCACAGACTCTATCACGGTAACGGTAAGGGACAAGGGATTCTCCCTCTTGGCCTATATGACCAACAAGCAGAAACCCATCAACTTCAATTTCGAGGCGTCGGCCAACAAGGTGGCTGGCAAGGGCGTCATCACCTCGGCCGACATGATCAAGGCAGCATTCAACCAGCTGTTTGGCTCGTCGCGCGTCACCGGCGTGAAGCCCGACCGCATCGAGTATTTCTTCAATTATGGCGAGTCCAAACTTGTTCCGGTCAAGCTGGTAGGAAAGATTGAGCCCGAGAAGGCTTACTATCTTGCCGGCAAGAAGGTGATGCCCGAAAAGGTGACCGTGTATGCCCGCAAGGACATGCTCGACAGCATCAAGTATGTCACCACCGCCGATCTGAACATCGTCAATTTCAATGATACCGTAGAGCGGGTGGTGGAGTTGAAGCAGGTCAAGGGAGTCAAGACAGTGCCGGCGACGGTCAAGATAGTGCTCTATCCCGATATCCTCACCGAGCAGACCATAGAGGTGCCCATCACGGCAGTCAATATGCCCGAGGGCAAGGTGCTGCGCACATTCCCCTCCAAGGTCAGGGTGAGATTTTCCATCGGAGCCAGCATGTACCGCAATGTCAAGGCCGACCAGTTCAAGGTGGTGGCCGACTACAACGAGCTGCAGGCCCATCCGCAAGACAAGTGCATGCTCCATCTCAAGGCTTATCCTCACAACGTGTCACGATGCCATCTGGTCAGCCAGAAGGTTGACTATCTCATCGAACAGCAATGAAGATAGCCATCACAGGAGGTATAGGAGCCGGAAAGTCCTATGTGTGCCAGCGGCTCAGAGCCCGTGGCATCGCTGTCTACGACTGCGACAGCGCCGCCAAGAGGCTCATGGCAGAGTCTCAAGCCATCCGCGAAGGACTTATCTCTCTGGTGGGCCCCGATGTCTATAGCCAGGGACAGCTCCGCAAGGATGTGCTGACAGAGTTTCTGCTCCAGAGCGAGGCCAACAAGCAGGCGGTCAATGATGTGGTTCATCCCGCTGTGGCTGAGGACTTCATGGCTTCGGGCTACGACTGGCTCGAGAGCGCCATACTCTTCGACAGCGGATTTGACAGGCGCATAGCGTTCGACCATGTGATATGCGTCACCGCTCCAGAGCCCCTGAGAGTGGAGCGCATCATGGCGCGCGACCATGTGAGCCGCGACAGAGCACTCGAGTGGATACGCCGGCAGATGCCCCAGCAGCGTATGGTCGAGTTGAGCCACTATGTTATCGTCAACGACGGTGTGCAGGATATAGACATTCAAATCAGTCAGATTAATAATAATATAAACAGATTATAAAGAAAACAATGGAAACAATTCTTTCGATTTCAGGCAAGCCAGGTCTCTACAAGCTGGTTTCGCGTGGTAAAATGAACTTGATAGTAGAAACCCTTGACGACGCTCACCGTCGTATGCCGGCTTTTGCCACCGACCGCGTGACCAGTCTGGCCGATATAGCCATGTACACCGATGCCGAGGATATCCCTCTGTGGCAGGTGCTCAAGAATGTAGGCGAGAAGGAGCAGAGCAAGCCTTGCTCTATCCATTACAAGAAGGCCACAAGCAAGGAGCTTCGTGCCTATTTTGCCGAGGTGCTGCCCTCTTACGATGAGGAGCGTGTACACGACAGCGATATCCGCAAGCTCATCCAGTGGTATGATATCCTCGTCAACAACGGCATCACCGATTTCGAGGCCGTGCTCGCTCCCACCGAGGGCGACAACGTGGATGACCGCGCCGAGTAAAGATGTATATATACAATAAGGTGTATCTCTCGCCTGTAGGCTGAGGGGCGCACCTTATTTAGTTTTAATCAATAGGAGGAAAACAACAATGAGAAAAATCATGATGACCCTCGTGGCTGCTTTTGCATGCACTGTAGCAGCTATGGCACAGGATGTAGAGTTCAAGGTTTCAGGCGTAGTGCCCCAGGGAACCGTCAAGGCAATGGTCGGCGAGTATGGCCGTGGCAAGACGATTTATACCGACAGCGTATGCGCAGGTGGCAAGTTCGCCATCGCCGGCAAGGCGCCCAAGGATGCCATCGTCGCTGTAGCAGTCTTCACCAAGGACGACCGCAACCTGATGTTCTTCATCAACGATGGCACTCCGCTCGCACTCGACTATACCAAGAACGAGTACAAGGGCTCTGCCCTCAACGAGCGTGTTGCCGCATTCTGGGTTTATATGAATGACTGTATGTCCAAGCAGTACAGCATGGATCGCGAACTGAAGGCTGGCAAGGCCACTCCCGAGCGCCAGAAGGAGCTGGAGGCCGAGTTGAAGCGTCTTGACAATGAGAGCAATGAGGTAATCTATAAGTTCTATCGCGACAACCGCGACAATGTGCTGCCTGCCGTCATCGGCTTGGAGTATTTCTACTCGTTCGACTACGACCATCTCAAGGAGTTCTGCGACCCCGCAACCGCTTATTTCAACCATCCCGCTATGATGCAGGCCAAGAGCAAGCTGGCTGGACTCGAGAAGCGCCGTACCGGTCTTACCTTCCACGACCTCACCATGCAGGATATGGACGGCAAGACTGTCAAACTGAGCCAGTGGGTTGGTCAGGGCCAGTATGTACTGGTAGACTTCTGGGCATCATGGTGTGGTCCATGCCGCCGCGAGATGCCTACCGTGGTAGAGGCTTACAATCGCTACCATGCCAGCAAGGGCTTCAATGTCGTAGGAGTTTCGTTCGACGACAAGCTCGACCGTTGGAAGGACGGCGTCAAGCAGTTGGGTATGGCTTGGCCTCAGATGTCAGACCTCAAGGGCTGGAAGTGTGCTGCCAACGAGGTCTATGGCGTAAGCTCCATTCCGAGCAATGTGCTCGTTGACCCCCAGGGCAAGATTGTGGCTTCCGACCTGCGTGGCAAGGAACTGCTGAACAAGCTCAAGGAAATCTACGGCGAATAACCATTCGTCACTACCGATAGCGTCAAGGGCGTGCCGGCGACAGAGAGTCATCTGTCTGCGGCACGCCCTTTGTCGTGGCAGCAGGGCGGTGTCCTGCAGCTATGGCAAACGCACGAGATAGTGAGACCCTTGCCTCTGGCGCCAGCCCCAAAGTCATCACGTTGGCGCCAGCGACGATAAAAAACAGCGCGCTTGCTTTGTTTTCTCTTTGGTTTGTAGTAACTTTGCATCATTAATTAATTACAGATATGGAAAAGACCAAGACACCTCTTCTCGGCATGACCCTCTTGGAGCTCAAGGAAGTGGCTCGAGCATTGGGGATGCCTGCTTTTGCCGGCGGACAGATGGCCAAGTGGCTCTATCAGCGTCAGGTGAAAAGCATAGACGAGATGACAGATATATCCAAGGCCAACAGACAGAAGCTGGCCGAGGCCTACGAGATAGGAGCCCGTGCGCCCATCGACGAGCAGCGCTCGGTCGACGGCACAGTCAAGTATCTCTTCCCCACAGCCGAAGGCAAGTTTGTGGAGACGGTATATATTCCCGACCACGACCGCGCCACGCTCTGCGTGTCGTCACAGGTGGGATGCAAGATGAACTGTCTGTTCTGCCAGACGGGCAAGCAGGGCTTCGAGGGAAGCCTTACTGCCACCGATATACTCAACCAGATATACTCGCTGCCCGAGCACGACACGCTGACCAACATCGTGTTTATGGGCCAGGGCGAACCGATGGACAATCTCGACAATGTGCTGAGAGCCACCCAGGTGCTCACCGCCGACTACGGTTATGCCTGGAGCCCCAAGCGCATCACGGTGTCTTCGGTGGGAGTGCGCAACAAGCTGAAGCGCTTCATCGAGGAGAGCGACTGCCATGTGGCGATAAGCCTGCATGCGCCTACCCACGAGTTGCGCAGCCAGCTGATGCCTGCCGAGCGGGGTATGGGCATCGAAGAGGTCGTTGAGCTGCTGCGCAACTACGACTTCTCCCATCAGCGCCGCCTCTCGTTCGAGTATATCGTCTTCGACGGAGTCAACGACAGCATCGAGCATGCCCAGCAGATTATCACGCTGCTCAAGGGGCTCGACTGCCGCATCAACCTTATCCGCTTCCACCAGATACCCGAGGTCAACCTGCGGGGAGTCGACGACTCGCGCATGGAGGCGTTCAGAGACTATCTTACCGGTCACGGCGTATTTACCACCATCCGTGCCAGCCGCGGACAGGACATCTATGCCGCCTGCGGACTGCTGAGCACCTCGAAGAAGATAGAAGAGATAAGGCACGAGTAGACACATATTAATATTATATATATGAACGACAACAGACGAATCCGTGTGGCCATCACCCACGGCGATACCAACGGTATCGGATACGAACTTATTTTTAGAACATTTGCAGAGCCAGAGATGCTCGAGCTCTGCACCCCCATCATCTATGGGTCGCCCAAGGCAGCCGCCTTCCACCGCAAGGCCCTCGGCCTGGAGCCCACGGGCTATGCCGTGATAAGCCATGCCAGTGAAGCCAAGGACGGCAGGGTAAACCTGGTGGCAGTGACCAACGATGAAATCAAGGTCGAGCTGGGTACACCGAGCGAAGAGGCGGGCCATGCTGCGCTGATGGCGCTCGACAAGGCGATGGTAGACTATAACGACCACCTCTTCGACGTGCTGGTGACAGCCCCCGTGAGCGCTGAGAGCATGAAGCGCGCCGGGTTGGACTTCCGCGGACAGATGCACTACGTAGCCGAGTGTTTCGCCGAGCATGCCCAGGCGATGAACATACTCGTCAACGACCGTATGCGCATCGGACTCATGACCGACAATGTGGCTGTCAAGGACATAGCCAACGCCATAACCCGCGAGACGCTGACAGAGACTATCAAGAACTTCGCCCAGACGCTGAAGCGCGATTATCGCATCTCCAATCCACGTGTGGCAGTGTTGGCCCTCAATCCCGAGCCCGGTACCGAAGAGAAGGAGACCATCAAGCCCGTCATCGAGGCGCTGGCTGAGCAGAAGGTCAATGCCTTTGGTCCCTATACCGCCAACCACTTCTTCAGCAACAGCATGTACGACTGCTTCGACGGCATTCTGGCCATGTATCACGACCAGGGTATGGCGCCATTCCTGGCACAGACGCCCGAAGGTGGGGTAGAGATAGCTTCCGGTTTGCCACTGGTGTGTGTGCAGCCCTTGCAGGATGCGTCGTTCGACATCGCAGGCAAGAACGAGGCCGATGAAACCGCTCTGCGCCAGGCTATCTATCTGGCCATCGATACCTATCGCAACCGCGCCATGTACGACGAGCCGCTTGCCAATCCGCTCCCCAAACTCTATCACGAGAAGCGTGATGAGAGCGAGAAGGTAAGATTTGCCATTCCCAAGAAGCACGAGAACAGCGGCGCTGACAAGTAGAAGATGAAGAGCAGATACAAGAACGCCTTCCTGGTCTTTGGACTGGTGGTGCTGGCCGTGATGGTGTCACAGTTGGACTTTGCCGAAGTGTGGCGCGGACTGCAGCGGGCAGGCTACTGGTTTCCAGTGATTTTGGTATTATGGGCGTTGCTGTATCTGCTTAATACCGCCTCTTGGCTTACCATCATCCGTAGTCAGCAGGGCGACAGCCGCAATGTCAAGTTTGCCTGGCTCTACAAGCTCACCGTGTCTGGATTTGCCCTCAACTACGCTACGCCTGGCGGACTGATGGGTGGCGAGCCCTATCGCATCATGGAACTGGCACCGAGGATAGGCACAGAGCGCGCCTCGTCGTCGGTGATACTCTACGCCATGACCCACATCTTCAGCCATCTCTGCTTCTGGCTGCTGTCGGTGGTGCTCTTTGTAGCCCTTTACCCCGTAGATCTGCCCATGGCCATCATGCTGGCGGCGGTCACTGCGGGATGCGGACTGGGCATCTGGTTCTTTCTCAGCGGTTATCGCCGTGGACTGGCCAACAGGCTGATGGCGCTCCTGCGTCACATACCGCTGCTCAAGTCGAGGGTAGGGCGGTTTGTCGAGACCCACAAGACCCAGCTCGACGCCATCGACATGCAGATAACGGCTCTCCACGGCCAGCGTCCGGCGTCATTCATACTGGCGGTAAGCCTTGAGCTGGCTTGCCGCATACTTTCTGCGCTCGAAATCTACTTCATCCTGCTTGTCCTCACGCCGTCGGTGAGTTATGGAGCCTGCATCCTGATACTGGCATTTACCTCGCTGCTTGCCAATCTGCTCTTTTTCATGCCCTTGCAGCTTGGTGGACGCGAGGGAGGATTCCTGCTCTCGACCACAGGTCTGGGCATGACCGCCAATGCCGCCATCTTTGTGGCGCTGCTGGTGCGTCTGCGCGAACTGGTGTGGACTGGCATCGGACTGATGCTCATCAAGGTGGCAGAGGGCAGGAAAAATAGTTATAAATAGTTAAAGCGCTATGAAAAAGCGCTTTATTCCATAAGAAATCACTAACTTTGTACTCTAAATATTACGATTTAGCGTGAAAATTATAGAAGTGGTTAATGCCCTTGAACGATTCGCGCCTCTGCCTTTGCAGGAAGACTATGACAATGCCGGCTTGCAAATAGGATTGACAGAAGCGGAGATTTCAGGGGCTTTATTGTGTCTTGACGTGACCGAAGAGACCGTGGATGAGGCCATCCGCAAGGGCTGCAACCTCATCGTGTCGCATCACCCGCTCATCTTCCGCCGGCTGCGGCGTATAGCGGGCGAAGATATGGTGCAACGCGTTGTGGCTAAGGCTATTGTCAATCACATTGTCATCGTGTCGATGCACACCAATATGGATGCCGCACAGGGCGGAGTCAACTTTAAGATTGCCGAGAAGATGGGGCTCAGCCACGTAGGTTTCATCGGCAAGACCCGCCAGGCCGAGGCTCATGGCGCATCGGCAGATGCCGACGCCATGGTGGCAGGTGGCGAGGGCGTGATGGGAGAGTGGGACGAGCCTATGGCTGCCGACGATTTCATCCAGATGCTCAAGCAGACATTCTGCGTAGAGTGCGTCATGGCCAACCAGTTGCTGCGCAGGCCCATACGCAAGGTTGCGCTGTGTGGCGGTGCCGGCGCGTTCATGCTCGACGAGGCCATAGCCCGCGGTGCCGATGCCTTTGTCACAGGCGAGATGAGCTATCACCAGTATTTCGGCCACGAGCAGGAGATACAGATTGCCGTCATAGGGCACTATCAGAGCGAACAGTTTACGACAGAAATATTCAAAACAATCATAGAGGAGCAGTGTGAGGGTGTGAAATGCGAAATTTCGGCCATCGACACCAATCCCATCATTTATTTTTAATACGATTATGGTAAAAAAATCACCTACTGAATTGACCGTAGAGGAGAAGCTGCAGGCGCTCTATCAGCTGCAGGTTACTCTGTCGGCTATCGACGAGAAGCGCGCATTGCGCGGTGAGTTGCCTCTGGAAGTACAGGACTTGGCCGACGAACTCGAAGGTCTCAAGACCCGTGTGGAGAAAATCGAAGGCGACATCAATGAGTTCCAGAGTGCCGTGACTGCCAAGAAGGGCGAAATAGCCAAGGCACAGGCAGGTATCGAAAGATACAAGGAGCAGCTCAACGACGTGAAGAACAACCGTGAGTATGACACGCTGACCAAGGAAATTGAATTCCAGTCGCTCGAGGTGGAACTCTGTAACAAGAAGATAAAGGATGCCATCATTCGCATCGACGAGAAGAAGAAGGAACTCGAGCAGACCAAGGAAATCATCGCCGACCGCACTGAGGCATTGGCTGAAAAGCGTGGCGAGCTCGACGAAATCATGCAGGAAACTCGCGACGACGAGGAGAAACTCAAGGCCAGAGCCCGCGAGCTCGAGGCTAAGATTGAGCCCCGTCTGCTGGCAAGTTTCAAGCGCATCCGCAAGAGTGCCCGTAACGGTCTTGGTATCACCGTAGAGCAGCGTGATGCCTGTGGCGGTTGCAACAACAAGATTCCACCACAGCGCCAGATAGATATCAAGATGCACAAGAAGATTATCGTATGCGAATATTGCGGTCGTATCATGATTGACAGCGAACTCGCAGGCATCAAGAAGGATGTGGAGGAAAAGCCCAAGAAGCGCGCTACCCGTAAGAAGAAGACTGAGGATGCAGAGTAATCTCCTGTCGTCATTCATAACCATAACAATCCCTATCTGCAAGCAGCAGATAGGGATTTTTTGTACGCTCAGCAGCATTGTCTGACGGGAAAAAACCTGGGTAAGCCCAATTCTTTAGCAGACAGCAATAGTGATGGGCATACCTGATGAAATATCAAAGCCGTTTCAGACTGATAGCTGAAACGGCTTTGAAGATATTTGGAGTTTTGATGATTTCCCTAAACTACCATCCACCACCCAGTGCCTTATACATCTTGACCATGGTGATTTGCTTGTCGCGGATGGCATTGCTCAGTCCTATCTGGGCATCGAAGTAACTACGCTGGGCGTCGAGCACATCCAAGTAGCCAATGACACCGTTGATGTACTGCAACTGCGCCAGTTCCATAGTAGCCTTTGAGGAGCGTTCCAGCTCGCGGCGCGACTCGTAGATTTCCTTGATTTTGTTGAACTCAACGATGGCGTTGCGGGCATCCTTGAAAGCACTGAGCACAGCTTTTTCGTATCCATAGCAGGCCTGCTCGTAGGCTGCTTTCTGCGCTTTCAGCATGGCGCGGTTCTTGCCCATAGCGAAAAGCGGCCCCAGCAGGTTTGCGCCGAGGTAGTGAATGGGCGACTTGAAGAAGTCTGACATTTGCTTGCTCTCCAAACCGTAATTGGCTGTGAGAGTGATGCGTGGAAAGAGGTTGGTAAATGCCATACCCACGGCAGCGTTGCTGGCAATCAGGCGTTGCTCGGCTTCACGCACATCGGGGCGCCGTTCCAGCAGAGTGGAGGGGAGACCCACTGGCAGTGACTCGGGCAACTTCACTTCTTCGGGAAGAATGGAGCGGTGTATCACCTGCGGATATTCGCCAGCCAAGAAGGCGATGTCGTTCTCCTTGACAGAAATCTTACGCTCTAACTCGGGCACCAATGTGGCTGTACGGGCGTATTCCACCTCTGCGCTGCAGGGGATGACCTTTGTGCTGCTGGAGATGACCTTTGTGCTGCTGGAGATGACCTTTGCGTTGCTGGAGATGACCTCTGCGCTGCGGGAGATGCTATGCAGTGATGTTGGAGGTCAGTTTGGTGGGTATGGAGATGATACTCTGTGGCGCTGGGATGATAGCTGCCGGCTCGTGTCGGACGGCACGGATGCGCGTCTTGTCCGATGCGGACACACGTTTCATACGATGCGGACTCACGTGCCTTACGATGCGCGTCGGCCATGACCATCACGGCGGTACTGTCTTAGTCCTCCGATTTGGGCAATGTCATTACGCGATTTTTGGGCTTGGTTGGCGCGGTAATGGAGATAAAAACTGTCAAGAAAAATTACCGCTGTTTTCTTGCCGTTTTGTCATAAATTTTCATAAGTGGGAATGTCTTCAAAGAAGACGTACTTCTGGCTGTCTGAATCCAGCTTGCAGCAGTAATGGGAGAGGCCGTTGCTCATCACCAGATAGTCGGCTTTGAGCAGTAGGTTGTAGGCAAAGATCTGGTCAAAGGTCTGCTGGGTTATCTTGATGTGCGGGGCTTTGTACTCGACAATCATGCGTGGGCTGAGTTGGGTGGAGTAGAGCACGCTGTCGGCCCGCAGCGTCTTGGAGCCAATCTTCAGCTTGACCTCGTTGGCAAGCAGCGAGGCAGGGTAGCCCTTGGACTCTATTAAATAATGTATAAAGTGCTGCCGTACCCACTCTTCGGGAGTGAGCGCTACATATTTGCGGCGCAGAATGTCAAAGATGGTGGGCTGGGTGGGCGTTCCTCCCATGCGTACATCAAAAGGGGGCAGATTTAATTGCATATTATCTGATTTTTTAATGGTTTGTAGAGTGGTAAACGGGGAAAAAAAACAATTTGTTTTGTATTGCGCCCGATTTACATTACCTTTGTAGGTGAATGAGAGGGCTCGCGCTTTCATACAAAGGTAGTGTAAACCTGTGGAAATAACAAACAAATCGGTTGATTTATTTTCGGGGCGACGACTGCTGGACAAGAAAGCCGAAAAGCTGGGCTCTACGATAGCACAATCATTAACGACGCTGCCGGGTGCTGCCATGCGCCTTGTGGGGTCAGAAACAACCGATTATGGCAGTAAAAGAAACAGGAATCACTTATGAAGCCGTGATGCGTGACCTGGTGGCGCAGAATTTTGCGCCTGTCTATCTCTTGATGGGGGATGAACCCTATTTTATAGACAAAATCTCGGCGTATATCGAGGAACATGCGCTGCAGCCCGAAGAGAAAGACTTCAATCAGGTGGTGGCGTTCGGCTCGGATATCACCGCTCCGCAGGTGGTCGACTTGGCCCGCGAATTTCCGCTGATGGCTTCGCGTCGCGTGGTCATCATCAAGGAAGCGCAGGGCATGAAGAGTGGCGACGGACTGGAGAAGTATCTTGCAGCCCCGGTGCCTTCGACCGTCCTGGTGCTTTGCTACAAGGGTGGCAAAGCCGACAGGGGAGTGGTCGCCAAGGCCAAAGCCAAGGGTGTGGTCTTTGAGAGCAAAAAGAAGCGCGACTACGAGTTGCCGGCATTTGTCGAAGGATATGTCAAAATGCAGAAGGCGGTCATCGACCACAAAGCGGCTGAGATGATAGCCGACCATGTGGGCTCCGATTTGGCACGCCTCACCTCAGAGGTAGACAAGGTACTCATCTCTCTTCCCGAGGACAACCGGCAGATTACTCCGGAAGTGGTGGAGGAACAAATTGGCATCAGCAAAGATTTCAACATCTTCGAATTGAAAAATGCGGTGGTCGCCAAGGACGTTTTCAAGGCCAACCAGATTATGAATTATTTTGACAATAATCCCAAGGCTGGTTCGCTGTATGCAGTCGTGCCTCTGCTCTTTAATTATTTCCAAAATCTGATGATTGCCTTCTATGCTCCCGAGCGAACCAATGAAAATTCGGTGGCGTCGTTCTTGGGATTGAAGTCTCCCTGGGCGGCAAAAGAGTACATCTCTGGCATGCGCAATTACAATGCGATGAAGGTAATGCAGATTATCCACATGATAAAAAGTGTCGATGCAAGGAGCAAAGGTTTGGGCAATGTTTCGGCTACGGCTTCCGATTTGGCCAAAGAACTTCTGTTCTTCATAATGCACTGATTTCCGTTTTTTCATACCATCATTATAGCATCAAAAATGGGGCTTCGGCCCCCTTTTTGATGCCTTTTTTGACCGTTTTTGCCACTATTTCGCCCTGAAAACGCGGTTTTTGGACTTTTCTGGGCCGTTTTTCGCAAGTTTTGAAACCACTATTTTTTAGCCTTAAATGGCTGAAAATTATCTATTTAGGCAGAAATACCCTCAAAAATACTCGCATATTTGCAAACGAGCTGGACAATGGCTCGAAATATGCGATTTATTTGATTTTTTCGGTCATCAGGGTGGTCGCAAAGGTTGTCTTAACTTTTATTATCATATTGATTTGTAAATCTAAAAACATAAACTAAACAGCGGAAGTTAATGAATTTACATTTGAACATTATGATATTTATCGCAATGAATATCACGGGTGATTTAGATATGAATATTAATATGTAAAACATTCACAACTACAAACCTAACGCATATTTATGCACCGCCAAAAATCAGCGCAAAACCTATGAAAAACAGCGATTATTTGCGATATATTAAATCATTTTATGCCAAAAGACGCCATTACTATGCACCGGAACCGCATTAAGCGCTGATTTAGATGCACATGTTAATATGTATCATACTGAGAACCAATCTAAAGACAGTATTTATTCAAGTGAATTACATATATGTAAACATGGGAACTAATATAGATTTATGAATATTAATTCCGGTATCAACAAAGGTAAATCAGATTTCAATAATCTTAATTTCTGATTTAATAATCATAATCATAAAATATCCTTTACTTTTGTTGTTTGTTCTAAAAAAATGCTTTAACTTTGTAAAACGTATAAAAATGGCCATTTTTGGCCCTCTTAAACCCATTAACAGAAAATGAAGGACAGAATTAAGCAGATTATGGAAGCCCAGAGGTTGACCCAACAGGAGTTTGCCAACACCCTCGAGTTGTCTCCCGCCACCCTCAGCAGCATCTTCAATGGTCGTACCAACCCTACCCTTAACATTGTCGACGCGATAAAGAAAAAGTTTCCTGCCATCTCTACCGACTGGTTGATGTTTGGCAACGGTTCGATGTATGGAGACCATTCCGGCGACATTGCCCAGGGCCATGACTCCGCTCCCGATGGCGGTGAACAGGTTATCGATTTCGGTGACGCTCCTCAAACGGCTCCCACCCCATCGGCTGTCAATCGTGCCCCACAGCAGGGTCAACAGCCCACTGCTGTAGTGATGAAAAATATTTACAAAACACAACGCAATATCACCGAAATTCGCATCTTCTACGATGACCAGACCTGGGAAACTTTTGTACCCAAAAAGTGATTATTCGCAAAATAATAAGTAATTTTGCAACATATAATTATATGTACGCGCGTGAGACGCCTGACGGCGTCTTCACGTGTCATCATCAAATTGCAGTGTTACTTATAAAACTCTATTTATGAAGAAGGCTTGCTTGGACTTGACCGTAAGTTCCATCGACCACCTCAACGAGAAGTACGTACTCATCAAGTTGACTTCTCAGGACGCCATGCCGCCTATGGCGCCTGGTCAGTTTGTCGAGGTGAAGGTAGAAAAGTCTCCCAATACTTTTCTGCGTCGTCCTATATCCATTCACAATTTTGATGCCGAGACCAACGAACTTTGGCTCCTTGTCGCCCGTATTGGCGACGGTACCCGCCAGATGGGCGAGCTCCATGTCGGCGATACCCTCAACTGTGTCCTTCCTTTGGGCAATGGCTTCACCATGCCCGACACTGCCGACAAGCGTCTGCTTCTGGTTGGCGGCGGCGTGGGTGTGGCCCCTCTGCTCTATTTCGGAGCCGAGATAAAGAAGATGGGCGGCCGTCCCTCGTTCCTTCTTGGCGCTCGCACCAAGACCGACCTGCTCCAGTTGGAGCTTTTCGAGGCGCTGGGCGATGTCTATGTCACCACCGAAGACGGCAGCTATGGTGAGCGCGGATTTGTCACCAATCACTCGGTGCTGCAGACCACGCATTTCGACCAGATATCCTGCTGTGGCCCCAAGCCGATGATGAAGGCTGTAGCCGCCTATGCCACCAAGCACGACGTAAGCTGCGAGGTGTCGCTGGAGAATATGATGGCCTGTGGTCTGGGTGCTTGTCTGTGCTGTGTAGAGAAGACTATTGAGGGCAATTTGTGTGTATGTAAAGATGGTCCGGTGTTAAATATTAAGAAACTGTTATGGCAAGTCTAAATGTAAAGATAAATAACCTGGAACTCTCCAACCCGGTAATGACCGCATCGGGCACTTTCGGGTATGGATTGGAGTTTGCCGACCTCGTGCCTCTGCATGAGATTGGCGGCATTATCGTCAAAGGAACCACCCTGCGTCCACGCGAGGGCAACGACTATCCCCGTATGGCCGAAGTCGCTTCGGGTATGCTCAACTGTGTGGGGCTGCAGAACAAGGGTGTCGATTATTTCTGCTCCCACATCTATCCGCAGATTAAGGATATCGACACGCGGATGATTGTCAACGTCAGCGGCAGTACGCCCGAAGACTATGCCGAGTGTGCCGCCCGCATCGACGCCCTCGACAAGATACCTGCCATCGAGCTCAATATCTCTTGCCCCAATGTCAAGGACGGTGGAATGGCCTTCGGCGTGACTTGCGCCGGCGCCACGAGTGTGGTCAAGGCCGTGCGCGAGCGTTATCACAAGACGCTCATCGTAAAGCTATCGCCCAATGTGACCGATATTGCCGAGATAGCCCGTGCCTGTGAGGCTGAAGGCGCCGACAGCGTGTCGCTCATCAATACTCTCATGGGTATGGCCATCGACACCGAGCGCCGTTGCCCCAAGCTGAGTATCGGTACCGGCGGACTGAGCGGTCCTGCCGTCAAGCCTGTTGCCCTGCGCATGGTGTGGCAGGTGGCACGTGCCGTCAAGATACCTGTCATCGGACTTGGCGGTATCTCTTCGGCCCAGGATGCCATCGAGTTCCTTATGGCTGGAGCCACAGCCATAGAGATAGGCACAGCCAACTTCATAGACCCCGCCATCGCCTACAAGGTAAAGACCGGTATCAACGATTGGCTCGACAGCCATGGCTGTGCTTCGGTACAGGAGATTATCGGCGCCGTCAATGCTTAGACAGTGACTGCAGGCCGACTGGCTCTGCATAGTGGATAATGAATGATAGCAACCGTCAGCGGGCGACTCGCACGAGTGCTCTCTGGCGGTTTGCTTTTGATTATGGCCACCGCCACAACTCCGAAGGGCATCGCTCTGACTCCTCGGCTGACCATGCTCGGCGCCCCCGATATGATAAAAAAAATGAAAATCGTTGCCTCTAATCGAAAATTATGAAGAAATAGGGCGTTTTTCTTTTATTTTTGCTTAACTTTGCGCAGCTTTGAGCTTGTGTTATATGGCTTTGGGCTATGCCTCGTCATTGTGGCGGCGGTATATATTATAAATGTATAATCAATAATAGCAAATAGATTACAATCTGATGAAGCGTATTCAGTATATCATTTTATTGTTTTTGGGACTGAGTTTCTTATGGTCATGCAACGATACCGAGACCTATGCCGAGCGCAAGGCCAAGGAGCGCGCAGCCATAGGCAAGTATATTGCCGACTCGGCAGTAAACGTTATCAGCGAGGCCAAGTTCAAGGCCAATGGCTACAAGACCGACGTGTCTAAAAATGAATTTGTACTTTTCGAGAGCAATGGTGTCTATATGCAGATTGTGCGCCAAGGATGTGGCGAGAAGCTCAAGGATGGCGAGACCGCCTATGTGCTCTGCCGTTTCACCGAGCGCAACCTGCTCACCGACTCCATACAGCTTACCAACAATATCCTCTATTACTCCGACTATTACGACAAGATGTCAGTAACCAACACATCGGGCACCTTCACCGCATCGTTCGATACCAAGAAGTGTCTCATGTATCAGGTCTATGGCACCACCTCAGTACCTGGTGGATGGCTTGTGCCCTTTACCTACATCAATCTTGGGCGTCCGGAGAACGAGAACGAAGAGATAGCCAAGGTACGACTCATCGTACCGGCTGCCCAGGGACAGAGCTATGCGATGCAGACCGTCTATCCCTGTCTGTATGATATAACTTATAAACGCGGAAGATAACTTTTAAGTAATTATGACACTCATCAAATCCATTTCAGGTATTCGTGGCACCATAGGCGGTCACACCGGCGACACTCTCAACCCGCTGGACATCGTGAAGTTTACCACAGCCTATGCCACATTCATTGGCAAGACCAAGAAGACCAACAAGATAGTAGTAGGCCGTGACGCCCGCATCTCGGGCTCGATGGTCAATCGCGTCGTTTGCGGTACCCTCATGGGTATGGGCTTCGATGTCATTGATATCGGTCTGGCCACCACACCCACTACCGAACTGGCAGTGCGCATGAGCGGCGCCGATGGTGGTATCATCATCACCGCCAGCCACAACCCACGCCAGTGGAACGCCCTGAAGCTCCTCAATGCCGAGGGCGAATTCCTTACCGCTGCCGACGGTGCCGAGGTGCTCGCCATAGCCGAGGCCGAGGCTTTCGACTATGCCGACGTAGACCATCTGGGCCATTACACCAGCGACGACAGTTTCGACCAGCGCCATATCGACAGTGTGCTGGCTCTCGAGCTCGTTGACCGCGAGGCTATCCGCAATGCCCACTTCCGTGTGGCTGTCGACACTGTCAATTCTGTGGGTGGCGTTATCCTGCCCCGTCTGCTCGACGCTCTGGGCGTAGAGTATACCATGCTCTATGGCGAGCCCACCGGCGATTTCGCCCACAACCCCGAGCCTCTGGAGAAGAATCTCGGCGGCATCATGAGCGAGGTTGCCAAGGGCGGTTACGACCTGGGTATCGTGGTCGACCCCGATGTAGACCGTCTGGCCTTCATTCAGGAAGACGGCAAGATGTATGGCGAGGAATACACCCTCGTGACCGTGGCCGACTATATTTTGGACCATGTCAAGGGTGCCACTGTGAGCAATCTGAGTTCTACCCGTGCCCTGCGCGACGTCACCGAGCGCCACGGATGCAAGTATTATGCTTCGGCAGTAGGCGAGGTCAACGTCACCACCAAGATGAAAGAAGTGGGTGCCGTCATTGGCGGCGAGGGCAATGGCGGAGTCATCTATCCCGAGAGCCACTACGGTCGCGACGCCCTCGTGGGCATCGCCCTGTTCCTCTCGTCGCTGGCCCAGAAGAAACTTACCGTCAGCCAGCTGCGCGCCACCTTCCCCACCTATTATATCGCCAAGAACCGCATCGACCTTACCCCTGAGACCGATGTCGACGCTATCCTGGTCAAGGTCAAGGAACTCTATGGCAAGGAGGCCGATGTGACCGTAACCGACATCGACGGCGTGAAGCTCGACTTCCCCGACCGTTGGGTGCACCTCCGCAAGAGCAACACCGAGCCTATCATCCGCGTCTACAGCGAGGCTTCCACTATGGAGGCTGCCGACGCGCTGGGCAAGCGCCTGATGGACGTAGTCTATTCGATGCAATAAGCCGGATGGACTAAAGCGGAAACAGCAAGACTGTTTAACTTTACTATATAAGCCCACACCTTCAGCATGAACGGTGTGGGCTTTTCTGTAACCAATAAAAAAGACAGCAGACTTCTCTTTGCGGAGGTCTGCTGTCATCGTCAGGCCGGTTGTCAGAATTGCTGTTGTGGTGGCATGGATGCCGGCAATTCCTCCCGTACCTATATTATAATATATGCTTTACTCGGGAATATTCTTGAGTATCTCGAGCAGGTGGTCCCATACCATCTGTACAGTGGGGATGAGCAGACGCTCATCGGGAGTGTGTACATAGCGCAGTGTGGGGCCGAAACTTACCATGTCGAGGTTGGGGTAGCGCTCTGAGAAGAGGCCGCACTCCAGACCGGCGTGTATTCCCAGCACCTTGGGCTCCTTGCCGAAGAGCTTGCGATAGGTCTCTGCGGTGATGTCTACCAGCTTGCTGTGTGGGTTCATCTTCCATGCAGGGTAGCCGTCGGTGGTTATCACCTTGGCACCAGCCAGACGGTAAGCGGCAGCCACGGTGTTGCACATGTTGTCGAGGTTGCTCATCACGCAAGAGCGCTGCGATGACAGTACCTCCACCTCGTTGTCGGTGGTCTTCACGGCGGCTACGTTGCTCGATGTCTCTACCAGCCAGTCGAGAGCCTCGTCCTGGCACATGGCGAAGACGCCGTTGTCTACAGCCTGCAGCGCGAAGATGATGTTGTCGCCTACAGCCTTGGTGATGACAGCTGCAGCGTCGGTGCTGGTGAGGGCAAACTCCATGGCGGTGTCTGTAACGTGGAACTCATCCTCTACATTGGCTACGAATATGTTGAAGTCGGCCTTGACCATCTCTTTGTCGGCAGCGGGAACGGCGAATACCACCTTGCCGTCGCGTGGGATGGCGTTGTGCAGCTTTCCGCTGTTGAAAGAAACCAGACGCACGTCGGTCTTCTGCATCTCGGCATAGATGAAGCGGGTGAGCAGCTTGATGGCATTGGCGCGCTTCTTGTTGATGTCGTCGCCCGAGTGTCCGCCTACCAGGCCCTTCACGGCAGTTTCCATGAAGAAGTAACCGGCAGGAGCCTCTTCGCGCTCTACGCTGAACGTGGCGATGGTGCTACGGCCGCCGGCACAGCTTACGAAGAACTGGCCCTCGTCCTCAGAGTCGAGGTTGATGAGATAGTCGCCGTTCATGAAGCCCGACTTCATACCTATGGCACCTGTGAGCTGGGTTTCCTCGTCGCGAGTGAACACACACTCGATGGGGCCATGCTCGATGTCGTCGCTGTCGAGCACTGCCAGCTCGATGGCACAACCTATACCGTCGTCGGCACCCAGTGTGGTGCCTTTGGCGCGCAGCCATTCTCCGTCTACATAAGTCTGGATGGCATCCTTGTCAAAGTCGAACTCGATATCCACCAGCTTGTCGCAAACCATGTCCATGTGGCTCTGCAGGATTACCGTCTTGCGGTTCTCGTGGCCGGGGGTGGCGGGCTTGCGTATCAGTACGTTGCCTGTCTCGTCGACTACAGTCTCGAGACCATGGCTTTTACCAAACTCCTTGAGATACTCAATCATCTTCTCCTCGCGCTTGGAGGGGCGTGGAATCTGATTGATTTTAGCAAACTGCTCAAACACGCGAGCAGGTTTTAATTCTACGTTACTCATTTTTATGATTATTTATTTTGTCCTTTAATCTAAAAACGCTACCTTTGTCAGCAGAAAGGTGTCAATGTGATACTGCAAAATTAATTAAAATGATGGAAACTCTACTATTAAGCGTGTTAATAATTGCTATTGCACTGGCATTATTGTGTGTGAAGTTGCTTTTTCGCAAGCACGGAGAGTTCTCTTCCCAGCATATCCATGACAGCAAGGCGATGAAAGACCGCGGTATACACTGCGTGATGGACCAGGACCGTGAAGCCCGCCAGAAGGGTGGGGCATACTGATGCGAAGGCCGTCGCCGCTAACGATGACAATAAATACTATAACTGATATGAAAAAAAATCTGATGAAAACCATGGTGGCAGTCGCAGCACTGTCGCTCGCTATGACCTCATGCAACAAGAGTACCGCTAACGATGAAGCCCAGGCTCAGCCCGTAGCTCCCGGTAGCCTGAAGATTGCCTATGTTGAGGTAGACTCGATTATGTCGCAGTATAAGTTCTGCAAAGACTATTCGCTCATTCTTCAGAAGAAGGGCCAGAACATCCAGAATACCCTTGCAGCCAAGCAGCAGCAGTTGCAGGCAGCCGCTGCCAACTTCCAGCAGAAGGTTCAGCAGAATGCTTATACCCGTGAGCAGGCCGAGGGCATCCAGGCTGGTCTGCAGAAGCAGAGCGCTGACCTCGATGCGCTCAATCGTCGTCTTTCCAACGAGTTCCAGGCAGAGACCGACAAGTACAACGCCGCTCTGCGCGACTCTATCCAGCACTTCCTCGCTGCCTACAACAAGGACAAGAAGTATAGCCTTATCCTGAGCAAGGCCGGCGACAATCTGCTCTACGCCGACAAGGCTTACGACGTTACTGCCGAGGTGGTTGCCGGTCTCAACAAGGCCTACAAGCCCACAGCCGCTACCAAGAAGGCCACCGAAGAGAAGAAATAATTAGATACTTACCTTAGTGGGCGCACCGCAAGGCACGTTCCACAATCCACGACGGAGTATGTAGAAACCGCCGCTCACGAGCGAAAGAGTTTTTCATACTCCGTTTGTTTTGCCCTTTATCCTACACAGATTTTATTATGACCCGTCAACAGCGTTACCAGCGTGTGCTCGATTATTATCGTGAAGCCATGCCCAAGGTTACCACCGAGCTCCAGTTTGGTTCGGCTTTCCAGTTGCTGGTAGCCACGCTCCTCAGTGCCCAGTGTACTGACAAGCGCATCAACCAGGTTACCCCAGCCCTTTTCTCCCGTTATCCCACCGCGCAGGCCATGGCCCAGGCCGAGGTCGACGATGTGCTGCAGCTCATCAGTTCGGTGAGCTATCCCAATGCCAAGGCCAACCATCTGGTAGCCATGTCGCGCCAGCTGGTCAGCGACTTCCATGGCGATGTACCCTCCGACCGCTCCCAGCTCATGACATTGCCGGGCGTAGGGCGCAAGACCGCCAATGTCATCCAGGCCGTGTGGTTCGGCAAGCCCACCATGGCTGTTGATACCCATGTCTATCGTGTCAGCCACCGTCTGGGCCTCGTTCCCCAGACTGCCAATACGCCTCTGAAGGTCGAGCAGCAGCTCATGCGCTATATCCCCGTCCAGGACATCCCCGATGCCCACCACTGGCTCCTGCTCCATGGGCGCTATATCTGTCGGAGCAATCGTCCGCTCTGTGGCGAATGTCCCTTCGATTCATTCTGTCCAAAAAGATTTGACGATTCAAAATTATAAAATAAGGATTATGAATACTAAACTCATACTTGGATTTCTCGATACCGTGGCTCGCAATAACAATAGACCTTGGTTCCTCGAACATAAGAAAGAATACAATATATGTAAAGCCGATTTTGAGGCCGATATCACGCGTGCCATTGCCGAGATAGCTACCATCGACGCCGAGGTGGCACATCTCACGGCCAAAGACTGCATCTACCGCTTCAACCGCGATACCCGTTTCAGTCCCGACAAGTCGCCCTACAAGCGCCACTTCGGTGCCATGATTTGTGCCAAGGGCCGCAAGTCGCTCCGCGGCGGTTACTATATCCATCTGCAGCCGGGCCACAGTTTCATAGCCATCGGCTCCTACTGGCTGCCCACTCCTATCCTTACCGCATGCCGCAACGAGATTATGGGCAACATCGACCTCTGGCGCAAGGCTGTCGAGGCGGGTCCCTTCGTGCGCTATTTCGGTTATCCCGGCGAGGGCGTGATGAACGACGACGAGATGAGCGACCGCGGTTTTGGCATTGCCATGCTCAAGACGGCGCCCAAGGGTTTCCCGCGCGACTATCCCTACATCGACTATCTGCGCATGAAGGACTACTGCTGCTGGAAGCGTGTGCCCGACAGTCTCTTCGACGCTCCCGACTGGCCCCACCAACTGCTCAAGTATTTCGAGGCTGCCAAACCCATGATGGACATGATGAACAGCGTCATCGACGATTACGAGTAGCCCTCCGTTGCGACGAGACATAAAAAAGGCTCTACCCATCAGCATGGGTAGAGCCTTTCCTGTAAATGGCGTGTATGTTAGAAGCGCATCTTTACTACCACGGGATAGTGGTCAGAAGGATTGCGGCGTACACCCTCTTTGAGTTTTACATCCATAGGAGCGTTGGGTGATGGTTTGGCTTCATACATCTCCACATTGTCCCAGTAACCGTCGGTGCGGATGGCGTAGCGGTCCACCTTGAAGCTCTTGCTTACAAAGATGTGGTCGATACGGCTGTTGCTGCAGTTGAGCGGGTTGAAGTCGTTGAATGTGCCGTTGGTGGCAAAGCGATACTTGCTCACCTCGTAGCAGTCGTTGAGGAATCCGGAGTTGATGAACACCTGGAAGGGCTCGCTGCGCTGGTCTACGTTGAAGTCGCCGGTAAGGATAACGGGGTCATTCTTCTTCATCAGTTCGCGCATCTTGCTCACGATGAGCTTGGCGCCCTCTCGGCGTGCTGTCACACCGATGTGGTCCATGTGGGTGTTGAAGAAATAGAAGGTATGCTTGGTCTTGAGGTCCTTGAAGTGGCCCCATGAGCACACGCGCTTGCAGGCGGCGTCCCATCCCAGCTCTGCCTTGGTGGGGTCTTCGGCCAGCCAGAACGTGCCGCTGTCCAGCAGCTTGTAGCGGTCCTTCTTGTAGAATACGGGCGAATATTCGCCGCCCTCCTTGCCGTCCTCGCGGCCTACGCCTACGTAGGCATACTCGGGCATGAGGCGCAGCATATCGTCTATCTGCTCTTTCTTAACTTCCTGGCAACCGAATACGCCTGGGTCTTCAAACTGTATCTGCTGACACATATACACTGAGCGCTTCTCCCAGCCGTTGCCGTTCTTGGCATCACCGCGGTTGGCGTTGCGGATGTTGTAGCTGCACACTACCAGGTCTTGTGCCGAGGCCATGAGGGCCATCATGAGGCACATGACAATCAAAAAGTTTTTCTTCATTGTTATTATATGGTTTATAAGTTTACTCCTTGCCTTTCTTTCCCTTCACGTAGACCAGCGCAGCACCGATGGCTGTGCAGAACTCGCTGTACTCGGGGATGATGAACCGCACGCCAAACAGCTTCTCCATTGAGGGGAACACCGTCTTGCACTGAGGCAGCAGCGTGAGGTTGCCTATGAGCACATACTCCTTGATGCCGCTGCCAAGCGACGAGAGTATGGTGGTCGAACCGATGGTCTGCAGTACGGTGGTGATGATGCCCAGCGCGATGTCTTCCCGCGTGGCGTTGCTCTTGGCATTGCCGAAGAGGCTTGCGGTCGCGTCTTTGGGCAGTCCGGGCAGTGGGTTGGGGCTGATGTCGCCTATCTGCACATCTATATTCTTCAGGTCGCCCTCGTTTGCCAGCTTGTTGATGGTGTGTATGTCGTCGGTCTGGAGCATGATGCGCGAGAGTCCCATCAGGGTGCCTCCGCCCACACCGATACCTCCGATATGGCGGATGTCGTCGCCGATACACTGCACGAGCGACGTACCTGTGCCCATCGATACCACTATCATCCGGTCGATGTCGGTCTCGTAGCTGGCGCCCAGTCCGTCGGAGATAAACTCGTCGGCCTTGGCTGTGGGCAGACCATAGACGGGCGAGTCGATGTAAGCTGCGCCTACGCCTGTAATCATGACCTTTTCCACGTCGCTCAGACTGATTTTGTTGTCATAGAGATACTTGCCGAAGGCGCCGTAGAGCGAAGCCACCGGGTCGGTGGCCTTGATGCGCTTGGGCGCTACCACTTGGCCTTCGTCGTTAATTCCCACTATCTTGGTGGTACTTATGCCCACATCTATACCTATTACAATAGCCATTGTCCGGGTTGTGATTATTATGGTGCAAAAGTAGCCAAAAAAGCTGGATTATGAGCCCTTTGCGCCAAAAATGTATGCCAATAACCCAAAAAACATATTTATATATAGCATGGGCCCCACGCAATCGGCATGATTAGCCTTCGCAGACAGCCTGGCCGCGGTCTCTTTACATTTCACTCCATTGTCATAGTGCCTTAACACGATTGTAATAACTGTTGCCTACCTTTGCGGCAGTAAAACAAAAACAAGAAATATGAGTGCAATTTATTTTCTCATTGTAGTGTTTCTGCTCTGCTTGGCGCTGTTCGACCTCTATGTCGGCGTAAGCAATGATGCAGTCAACTTTCTGCAGTCTGCGGTAGGTGCGCGCGTTGCCGCCTTTCGCACCATTCTCTTTGTGGCATCTGCCGGTGTCATATTAGGCGCCGTGATGTCGTCGGGCATGATGGATGTGGCACGCCATGGCATCATGATGCCCAACCACTATGCCATGAGCGAGGTGATGGTGGTCTTTCTGGCGGTGATGGTGACCGATGTGATAGTGCTCGACGTGTTCAACTCGCTCGGCATGCCCACCTCTACCACCGTGTCGCTGGTATTCGAGCTCTTGGGAGCCGCTGCCATCCTCGCTGCTGTCAAGATGATGGGCGACGGCAGTCTGCAAATCAATGATCTGCTCAATACAGACAAGGCGCTGAGCGTTATCCTTGCCATCTTTGTGTCGGTGGCTGTAGCCTTCGTCTTCGGTGTGGCTGTGCAGTGGATAGCTCGCCTGGTGTTCACCTTCCGTCAGACCGGTGGCGGCCTGGTGGCTGTGGCGCTCTTTGGCGGCATTGCCTTCACCGCTCTGGCTTACTTCATCTTCCTCAAGGGAATGGGTGGCTCGCCCTATATCTCTGAGAGCGTGAGAACCTGGATTGGCATGCACATCCCCATGCTGCTGCTCACCATCGGCGGAGTCTCCACGGTGCTGATGGGCGTGCTCCATCTGCTGCGTGTCAATGTCTTCCGCATCGTGGTGCTCATGGGTACCTTTGCCCTGGCTATGGCATTTGCCGGCAACGACCTGGTCAACTTCATCGGTGTGCCTCTGGCAGGACTCGACAGTTATCTCGACTATTATAACAATGGTCTCTCTACGGGCGTGGCCCCCACCCAGTACATGATGACCTCGCTCATGCAGCCTGCCAAGACTCCCGTGGTCTTCCTGCTCATAGCCGGTCTGGTGATGATTACGGCTATGGCTACCTCGAAGAAGGCCAAGCGCGTGATACAGACCTCGGTAGACCTGGCCCGTCAGGACGAGGGCGACGAGATGTTCGGCTCGTCACGTGCCGCCCGCGCCATCGTGCGCACCGTGCAGAGTGTGAGCGACAGCGTGGGTGCTGTGGTTCAGCACATCCCGGTTGTCAATAAAATCAACCAGTGGATAAACCGCCGTTTTGCCCCCGTATCGGTCAAGTCCAACGATGCAGCTGCCTTTGATGTGGTGCGTGCAGCCGTCAATCTGGTGCTGGCGTCAATGCTTATCACCATCGGTACCAACTACGCCCTCCCGCTCAGTACCACCTATGTCACCTTCATGGTGGCTATGGGTTCATCGCTTGCCGACCGGGCTTGGAGTCGCGAGAGTGCCGTGTTCCGCATCACCGGCGTGCTGTCGGTCATCGGTGGATGGTTTATCACAGCCGGTGCCGCCTTCATCGCAGCCGCCGTGGTTTGCGCCGCAATGTACTATGGAGGCCTGGCTGTGCAGATAGGCTTCATCGCCCTGGTGGTCTATATCCTCTTCTTCTCTGGCAAAAGCAAGAAACGTGGCGAGTGCGACGCCGACGGCAAAGACCTCTTCCGTCTGATGATGCGTGCCCAGGAGCCCGAGATAGTTTGGGATTTGCTCAAGAAGTATGTGCGTCACACCCAGAGCGCCATTACCGCCAGACTGCTCGATGACTATGAGATGCTCATTGATGGATTTGAGAGCAACCGTCCTTCGCCCCTGCGCAAGGTGATGCGCCATCTGCGTCGCGCCAAGCAGGAACTGCGCAACGTGCGCAAGCAGCAGCTCGTGGCGCTGCAGCGTGTGCCCATTGAGATGGCTATGGAGCGTAACACCTGGTTCCACGTCGGTGTCAATGCCAGCCAGCAGCTCATCTATTGCATGCAGCGTATGCTCGAGCCAATCAAGGAGCACGTGGATAACAACTTCACCCCTGTTCCTATGTATGTCTGCACCGAGTATCAGATGATTAAGATTAGAATCGTCGAACTGATGCGCGACACCGAGACCCAGATTTCCACAGGCCGTTTCGACCGCTATCGTGATACCCTTGCCGCTGCCGACCAGCTCAAGGACGAACTCTCGCAGTATCGTCATCGCCAGATAGACCGTCTGCAGGGTATCGAGGACAACGGCCAGCTGCAGGTAGGTATGCTCTATCTCAATCTGCTGCAAGAGAGTCAGCAGCTGTTGAGCAACCTGCGTCACCAGTTGCGTGCAGCCAAGAAGTTTATGGAGTAGCCACATACGCTATAATAATAGATATGGAGAGCGTGTTGCCCACTGACGGTGGGAGCACGCTCTCCATTTTTTTGTCGGTTTTCTTGGTCGTCCCCCGTGAATGCACTACCTTTGCATCGATATAGATAGTTAAGATGATGACAGTCATAAGATATATTCTCGCCCTGTGTGTCGCGACTGCCCTTGTGGGCTGCGATAACAGAGCTACACAGCCGGTGGCCGAAGCTGCTGAGCCCATCGACTCCATCCCCATGATGGTGATGCAGATACAGCAGTGTTCGCGTCTATATACCACTGAGTATAAGGTGCGCAAGATAATAACCCAAGACGACGAACAGGCGGTGAGTGGCAAGTTGCTTGGCCGTCCCTTCAGCGTGACTCTGCCCACTGGCAAGCGCTCGGTGGCTATTCCCATCGATGCCACCATCAAGGGCTATATAGACTTTTCCGACTTCTCGGCCTCCAATATCACCCGCAGTGGAGATAGGATTGAGATAGTCTTGCCCGACCCTCAGGTGGTGATGACCTCGACCCGCATAGACCACGACAATGCCAAGGAGCGCGTGCCCCTCTTGCGCACCCATTACACCGACGCCGAGCTCAGCGCCATTGAGCGTCGCGGCCGCCAGTCCATTATCAGCAGCATACCCCAAATGGGCATCATCGAGTCTGCCCGCGCCAATGCTGCCGCCCTGCTCATACCGATGATAGAGCAGATGGGCTTCCAGCGCGACCATATCACCATTACGTTCAGACAAGACTTCGGTCCTGCCGACCTTATCAAACGTCTTACCCGTCAAACCTCCGAACATGGCAAAGCAAGACAATAAGAAGAAATCATTGGCGCGCCGCATCCTCGGCGCCATTCCCGTCAATGCGTGGATAGCCTTCTTTGTGGTGGGGGGCATCGCCCTGATGCTGCTTTGGATGGTCTATGGCCCAGGCGAAAGCAATGTGGTCACCACAGAGCGCGTGGAGCGGGTGACGCTCACGCCTACGCAGATAAAGTCTATTGAGAGCATCGGCGAATGGGAGTTCCTCGCCGTCAGCGATGAAGAGATTGTCGATACGGTCTCACATGGATTCTTTGGCGATTCCGAACTGATACGCATCTATTATGGTACCCTCCGTATGGGTATCGATTTGCGTCAGGCCCGTAAGGGATGGATTAGGCTTGAGGGCGATACAGTCTGTGCCGACCTGCCTCCCGTCCGCCTGTTGGGCAATGAGTTTATCGATGAGGCCCGCACCCAGACCTTCTATGAGACCGGCACCTGGACAGCTGCCGACCGCAAGCGCCTCTACCTCAAAGCCAGTCGTATCATGCGTCAGCGCGTTGTCAACAGGGATAACCTGAACAAAGCCAGCCAACAAGCCGAAGCCCAGATGGACAAACTGCTTCATGCTATGGGTTTCGAGCATGTGCGCATCACTGTCGGCAAATGACAAAAGCAAAAGGACAAGCCCCGAGAGCTTGTCCTTTTGTGTTTTATATATAGTATTCAGCGCTGTCCACCAGTCCGGCTCTCAGCGCATAGCGCGTGGCTTCGTGGACATTGTTGACGCCTATCTTGCGGAATATGTTCTTGCGGTGGGTGTTGACGGTGTGGAAGCTGGAGTAGCGCTTCTCGGCTATTTCGCGTGTGGTGAGCCCCAAGGCGATGTCGCGCAGTATCTCTGTCTCTGTGGGCGTGAGCCTGTTTTCCTCCTGTGTGGTCTGCGTCGGTGTGAGCAGCATCTCTGTCATTCTCCTGCATATATACCTCCTGCCTTTTGCCACCTCTGCCAGTCCTTCTCGGATTTCTTCCAGGGGCGACTCCTTGAGCAGCACGCTGAAGCGGTTGTTTCCGGCGGCAGTCATGCGGACAAAGTCTACGCTCAGGTCTTCGCTGAACAGTACCCACGACGCCTGCGGGAAGCGCTGGTTGAGAATATGCAGTTCGGCAGCGTCGCCGATGTCAAACAGGGTGTAGTCGAGTATCACGATGGCGTCACCGTCGGCACACAGAGCCTCTATCAGTTCGGTTTTGTCATCGGTGTAGCGGTATTCATATCCCGCTTCATGACAGAGGAACATGAGCCCTGCCCTTGTGATGCCCTGTCTGTCTGCTATCAATATCTGCATGATGGTCTTTGTGTTTAGAACGACATGGAGAAACTGAATCTTATACCATTCTTCTTGATGTCGGGATTGTTGTTGTAATTGATTCTTCTTACGTAGTCGACACCGAAGAACTTGAAGATATTGTGTACGCCAGCCACCACTTCCATATAGGGCGTGTGGCTGTCCATGACGTGGCTTTCAGCAGGAAATCTGAACAGCAGAGGGTCGGCCGAGTTAACCATAGGGTTGTTTTTGTCAGTGAGTTTGCCAAACATGCCCTTGAAGCTGATGTACTCGCGCCACTTGAGATGGCGGATGAGCGGAATACGGTTGAGCACCTTGCCGTTGAGGTCCCAACTGATAGACCAGTAGGCGTAGCGGTCATTGAGAAACTCCATATTGCGCATCATCGAGAACGTGTTCTCATGCTCAAAGTACGATACATTGACCGGTGGCATAATCAGCAGTGGGAATGGCACCTTGCTCCATTGTGCCCCCACGTTGAGGCGGTTGTCTATATATCCCCAACTGCCCATCCAGAACCGTTTGTAAATACTGGCTTCGGTAAGGTTGAGCTTGTATTGGCCACCCAGCATGTGTTTGAAACCTGCGGTATGACTGATGCCGAATTCGGGAGCGTCGAAGTTGACCGGCAGACGCTGTTGCTTGGTGTTGATGTATGTCTGGCCGGGGCAGTATTTCAGTCCGGCTTTCACCTCAGTGGTGCGGATTTGCGATACATTGCTTCCGTCGACATTATTGATAAAGCTAAGATTGCCCGTAGGGCTGTTGCTCTCCGCCTTTATCTGCGCGCTCATCTTCAGACCCCAGTCGGTCTCGTAGTCGAAAGCCAGACGCTGACGGTTGTAGAAGTACATCTGCTCCACTTTCTGTACACGAAACGCCATGAACATGTTGTCCTTGTTGTGCAGGAGGTATTTGTCGGCGGGAGACATCACGTCGCGCGTAGTTTCAAAGATGATGTTACGCTGGGGAAATTCAAACGGAACATTCTTCTTGCTGTTGAGCGAGTAGGTAAGTTCCGAAGAATAGTAATGCCTGTTCGAGCGCGAGCCATAGGCGTAGTATCCTTTCCAGAACAGGTGCGGATTGAGCTTGGCTGTCGTGCGGCCGCTGACACGGAAACGAAGGCCGTCGACGAAGTTGCTCGACACAATGGTATTGACTGGGCCGAAATCAAACTTGCTGTTCTTCTTGCTGCCGGTCTCGATGTAGTTCTCCATGAAGGCTTTCAAGGTAAACAATACCCACTTGTAGTTGCGCGATTGCTCCATACGGTGGATAAATGCATCCATCGACGACTCACATTTGGTCAGTTCCACAGCACGGTACTGGTTCCAGAAAGCGTCGTCCCTAATCATGGCGTCGGCTTCATGCCGCGTGTTGGCACGGCCCTTGAATATCTTGTTGGGCAGTTCGTCGAAAGCATAGTCACTCAGCCTCGTCGTGCGTATGCATACCACCTTGGCTGCCTTGGCTATGATGCTCAGCTCTGCCACCATGTCATCGGTCGTCAGCGCCCAGTCTCCATTGGGCAGACGGGTATATTCCTGTATTATCTTGATGTCGTCGATGAAGTTGACGTCACTCTTCTTGGGGATAGTCATGTTACACTTCTTGACATGCAGTGTCGAGTCGGCGAGGATATACAGGTCGCCCCTGAAGCCGAAGTCCTGCTGGTTGTTGGGGATGAATTGCAGGTGATAGCACAGGTCGCGGTCCACATACACTGTGTCCTCTATATAATAGCGGTAGAAGGAGATGGCTGTCTCACCGATAGGCGAGGTGAAGGGGTGTTGCAGCAGACGGATGTGGTTGTCATAGAGGTCTATGTCGGTAAACACGTCTTTGAGCATAGTATTAAGTATTTCGCCCGTCTGCAATACGTTGTTGATGCCATCACTACGTTGGCCCTTGATGATGGTCTTTGCCGACTTGGGGTCTTTGCGATACACATGCTGCGTCACCGTCTCGTCGACCGAGATGGGCAGGATGCGCTTGTGGTTATAGGGACTGGTCTCCACAAAGTCCACCAGCCACGGCGAGCGTTTGAAGAGCCCCTGCTCCAGGTCGCTGTCGCTGATGTCGTTGAGACCGAAGGTTATCTTCTGGTATTTGTTGAACTGGTAGTAGGGGTGGTTATCGAGATGGGTGCGCTTCTTGGCTGCGATGACACGACGCATGAGCTCCACGGCAGGGTTGTCCTTGCGGCGGTATTTGCCTCTGCGTGCCTTGACCACTATTTCGTCTATCTTGCGCGACTCCGATTTCAGCTTGATGGTCAACTCCTTGGTGGCGGCGTTGACGGTGATGGAGACAGGAGTGTAGCCTACCGAACTGAATGTCAGTGTCCAGCCCTCGTGGCGTTCGATGCTGAACTTGCCATCGGCATCGCTCGACACCGCCTTGTGCTGTCCCTTGTATGAGGCACTGGCGTAGGGTATCGGGCCGCCATCGTCAGCGTCCACTATCCGCCCCGTGAGCATCGCCTGTGCCATCATGGTGAGTTTTAGCATCACCAGCAATAGCACGAGGGTAGTCCTGCGAATTAAGAGTATGTTGTTGTCATCCATTTCTTTTACGTTGTTCGAAATACAAAGGTAAGCATATTGTTGGGATGCGAGAAAACTTTTTTGTCTTTTTATGTTTTTTTCGTTAAATAGCTTTTACATTATTTTTATAATCAGTACTTTTGCACTCATGATTAGGCATATACCCTTTGTTCCTACCTTGATAGCCACGGGCTTTGGTTGTGGCTTCTGGCCGTGGGGCCCTGGCACCATGGGAGCCCTCTTTGCCACCTTGCTGTGGATGGGGGCATCGTTCTGGCTCGACGCTGTCTCTCTGGCGTGGGTCACGCTTGCTGCCGCTGTGGTCTTCACCGGCTTGGGCACATGGGCTACCCACAAGTTGCAGCCGTTCTGGGGCGACGACCCCTCCCGTGTGGTTGTCGACGAGATGGTTGGAGTCTGGATTCCGCTCATCGTGTGCCCCGCGGGCCACTGGCTCTATGCGGCGCTGGCGTTTGTCCTTTTCCGGTTTTTTGATATCGTCAAACCATTGGGCATCCGTGCCCTTGACCGTCGCCGTGGCGCTTTCTGGGTTATGGCCGACGATATTCTGGCTGGCATCTATTCTCTTCTCGTCCTGTTACTGGTGATATGGATGATATGAAGACACAGCTCGTGACTTTCTGCAAGGCAGAGGCTTCGGCGGTTGTGGCTTCGGCAGCCGACTTCGCCGTCACGCTGATACTTGCTGAACTTCTGGGGTTATGGTATGTCTGCGCCACCTTTATCGGAGCCGTCACGGGAGGTGTGGTCAACTGCATGGTCAACTATCGATGGGTCTTCTCCGCACAGCGTCTGGGCAAGATGAGGCTTGCTCTGCGCTATATAGTGGTATGGGCGGGCAGCATCGGGCTCAATACGGGGCTTACCTATCTCGTCACCGAGCTCGCCGGTTGCAATTTCATCGTGTCCAAGGTGGTTGTGGCCTGCTTGGTGGCAGTCTTGTGGAACTATCAGATGCAGCGTTGCTATGTCTTCGCGTGCCGTCATGACAATATGGATAATAATCAATAGAAATATGAATTACAGAGATTTTCTTCAACGCGTAATCTACGTTATCATCAATCCCATTATCCAGGCTATGGTCAAGGTGGGCATTACCCCCAATATGGTGACCACCATAGGATTTGTGGGCAATCTTGCTGCCACCTCACTCTTTGTCATCGCAGCCCTCATGGTCCGCAGCGGCGATATGGCCCAGGCCATGGAGATGGTAGGATGGGGTGGTGCCACCATACTCTTTGCCGGACTCTTCGACATGATGGACGGGCGGTTGGCCCGCGTCAGCGGCAAGTCTTCGGTCTTCGGCGCCCTGTGGGACTCTACCCTCGACCGCTATAGCGAGATGGTTTCGCTCTTCGGCGTCTCGGTCGTATTCCTTTACTGCGACTGGTTCTGGATGGGCATCGCTACCTATGCAGCCATCCTGGGTTCGGTGATGGTCAGTTATGTGCGAGCCCGAGCCGAAGGATTGGGCATCGAGTGCAAGGTAGGACTCCTCCAGCGTCCCGAGCGCGTGGTCATCACCGCCCTGGCGGCTATCGCGAGCGGAGCGACCGGCAATCTGTGGTGGCTGGCTGGCGGTATGCTGGTCATCGCCGTCCTTGCCAATCTTACTGCCTGCTGGCGCATAGCCCATTGCTACAAAGTGTTGAACGCCGGCAAGAAGCAGTAACCCCCTATGTTCAGCATCTATATTCTTGTGGTCTATGTGGCGCTCGTTGCCCTCAGACCCACCCGCCGTGTGGCGCTGGCGCTGATGCCTTGGGTCATCTTCGCCTGCTCCTACGATGCCATGCGCCTCTATCCCAACTATATGGTCAACGACATCGACGTGCGCCAGCTCTATGATACCGAGCTCAGATGGTTTGGCATAGCCCTGTCCTCCGGCGAGACGGTTATCCCGGGCGCCTGGTTTGCCCAGCACCATCATGTCGTAGCCGATGTCATGGCTGGGCTCTTCTATCTCTGCTGGGTGCCTGTGCCCTTGGCCTTTGCGCTGTGTCTCTATTTCCGTGGTAGATATTCGGTCTATCTCCGCTTCTCCATTGCCTTCCTTGTGGTCAATCTGATAGGCTTTTGCGTCTATTACATCCATCCCGCCGCCCCGCCATGGTATGCTCTTGACTATGGATTTACCCCCGTTCTGCATACGCCGGGCAATATGGCGGGTCTCGCGCGTTTTGATGCCCTCACCGGGCTGCCCGTCTTCCATGCCCTGTATGGCCAGAATGCCAATGTCTTTGCCGCGGTGCCTTCGCTGCATGCCGCCTACATGCTGGTAGCCACTGTCTATGCCGTCCTGGGTCGCAGCCGCCGTTGGCTTGTCGCGCTCTTCGCCTTTATCTGCATCGGCATCTGGTTTACGGCTGTCTACACCTGCCACCATTACATCATCGATGTCTTGCTGGGCATCGTCACGGCGCTTGTGGGTGTGGCGCTTACCGAGTGGGTACTTGCCCATACAGCCCGAGGGCGCCGCTGGACCGACCGCTACATGTCGTGGATAAGGCGCTGACCCGCTACAAACCAAAAGACCATCTTCTCCGCAGTGGTGAAGATGGTCTTTTGGGTTATGATGATACATTCTTATCGCGTTTCCATCAGTTGTGATGCATCGATGCTGCCCGAGCCGTTGGCTCTCCTGTTGAGGTGGCGTGCCGAACCTTTCAGCGTGATGTCGCCCGAACCGTATGTATAGGCGTTGATTACTCCGCAGCGTTGCGCCTTGACCTCGATGCTGCCCGAACCATAGAGCATGATGTTGGTATTCTTGACCCTGTCCTGCTTGATTTCGATGTCGCCCGAGCCGCGCAGCCAGATGTTCGATGTGGCACAGCGCAGATAGTCGACTTCCACATCGCCCGAACCGCGCAGATTGACGGTAAAGTTGTCGCATATTACGTATTTCATGTCGGCATCGCCTGAGCCTACGATTTCTACCGTCAGGTTGTCGCTGTCTATCTTGCCCTTGGACTCGAAGTCGCCGCTGCCCCTAAGCGTTACGCCTACCAGGTCGGGCGAGGTCACATATACCTTGACATCATCTCCTGAGCTGAAGTTGAACATACGCGATCCGCTGTTGTAGCCTACTCTGAGTATGTTGCCCCTCACGTAGGTCATGACGCAGTCTACCTCTTTGGCCTTGCCCACGACCTTGACGCTCGGTCTGTTGCCCTGGGTGTATACGATGTCTATACTTCCTACAGATTCTATTCTTGTGAAGTTAGGTACTCTGCGCTGCGATACGGTGTTGCCTTCAGTAGCGTGTACGCTTTTCTTAGCTGCCTGCATAGTGGTGCAAGTCATCAGCGCCACCAGTGCCATAATGATTATTCTTTTCATATTTGTCATTGTTTTATTGGTTTCTGACTATTGGACGAACCATCGGCAGGAAAAGTTGCACCGATGCCGATTTTTTTTTCAGCGTATGCAGTTTTGCTCCAGAAAGAGTCTGAACTCGTCTTTATAGCCGTTGAACACATTGATGTCTACCTCGCCCCTGATGCCATTGACGCGGCCGTCGGCACACAGCTGCCAGTAGGCCAGGCGCACATCGGGCTTGTATTCGCCATAGCGTGCTATCCACACCGGATGGTTGCTGCGCACGTCGGGGGCGTAGGGCAGATAGGTGTTGACAAACATCTGGCTGATGTAGAGCACTGGTGCCACGCCCGAGCGCTGTCTTACCACCCTGAGCCATGCTCTCACCTCGCGCCAGAGGGCTTCAGGGCCGCCCATGCGTTTGATTTGTGCCGTCGAGGGTTCTATGTCGAGCACCGGAGGCAGGTCGCCCTTTGACAGACGGGCGTGGCGCAGAAAGTGGCGTGCCTGTGCTGCTCCCGGAGTGGTGGTCGAGAAGAAGTGGTAACTGCCCACGTGTATATTGTGGCTTCGTGCCTGGCGATAGTCGGCTGCGTAGTAGCGGTTGCGTATGGAGATGCCCTCAGTGGCTTTGATGTACATGAAGGAGATGGGGTAGTCCACATGCCCGTTGATGCGCTTGCGGCTCGACGTGCCGAGATGGCTGATGCGCAGCCGCTGCCAGTCGATGCCGAATTTCTTCTTGCCTTTCTCGTGTTGAAATCGCGAGATGTCTATGCCATAGATGCGGTCGGAGGTATAGGTGAGGCGCTCGCCGCGATAGTTTCCGGCTTCCCATTCACCCGCTTGCAGTGCCGTGTTGAGCCCCGTCTGATAGCCGAAACCTTCTCTGTGTCCGGCTTTCCAGCTGCCGCAGTATGTGCGACAACCGTCATAGCAGAGAGTGCCGTGACCGTGGGGGCGCCCACGGCGGTCCATGTCGCCTCTGTACCAGTCGGTGCGGTGGCGGCTGATGCCGTAGCAGAGGGTGTCGGCATTGAAGCGTCCCCATAGCTCCACACTGTCGGGGCAGAAGATGAGGCCCTCGCCCTGGCGGCGACCCTTGACCCAATATCCGGCAGTGACCGAGCCATTGTCCTGGCGGCTGAGCCAGTAGCCGGTATAGCCGGCAGGTAGGGGACCGATGGGGGCGATACCCAGTCTGCGGCTGATGTTGAGCCTGTTGTCGCGTATGACGTGGCGGGCGTAAAGGTCGCGATAGGTGGTGACCAGTGCCTCTTCGTCCAGCATCCTCGGCCATGCCACCATGCTCACGGCCCTTGCGCTGTCGGGGGTAATGCTGTCTGTACGTTGCAGCAGCAGATAGCCTTGCCTGCTGCGCTCTGCCACAGCGTGCAGCGGGTAGCGCTGCCGTTGTTTTCCCTCTTTCACAATGGCTTCGTATCGGGCCTGGGTGGTAAACTTGGCACCCGAGAGGTTGGCGAGTGCTTTGCGGAGGATGGATATGCGCTGAGTGATGATGGCCGTCTGGCGCTTAGTGTCGCGCTGCAGCGACAGCAGTCTTTGCAGTTGTCGGTCCTGGCGGCGGTAATAGCGTGTAATGTCGTGATAGCCTTCGTCCTGCACGCCGTGTACCCGCAGATAGTATTTCAGATTGGCTGTCTCGCGGCGCTGCTCGTCGATGTTTCTCTTCAGGGTATAGCCGCCCTCTTCGTCGCCCCGATAGTAGTGGAGCATATCTTCGTAGAGCGCCAGCTCGCGGCGCAGGTGAAGGGCTGTGGCTATGCTGTCGCCGCCATAGATGGGGCGGGCAATGGGAGTGGCAAGACTGCCGTGACAGGAGGGGAGCAGCGCCCAACGGTTTACCCACACCGCCGGGGTGTAGATGGTATCGGTATAGGCAGGAGTCCATGTGTCGAAGTTGCGGTAGGGTCGCGTGGTGTCGCGGTCGTCGATGTTGCTGATGAGTGGCATAGACAGCGTGCCTACAGACAGCTGTGCGCAGCGTTGCTGCTCTATCATCGCCATGCAGCGGTGCTGGTCTTCGGGGGCGGGCAGGCTCAGCCACCATGCCGCTGCCGCTGCAAGTGCTGCCGCCGTCACGATGCCACCTATATATCTTATGGTTTTCTTCATCTCTATGTGCTATTGTCAATTGAAAGGCGAAATTATAAATAATTTATGAGAACGGACAACAAAACGCCAAAATCTTTGTGCCCGATGTCGTGGCTGCCGCATTGGGCTGCACGCTGGCGCTGTACAGCGCTTGGTCTTCCGCAGTCAGCACTTGGTCTTCCGCAGTCAGCCAGACTCGCCGTTAGTCTCTCCCCGTCGCCCTGGCACACGGCATAAAGTGTATACCGTACCGGCAATTCTCTGCGGCGACCGCGTTGGCGATGGTTTCAAACCCTGAAATGCTGAAATCGTGCTTTGCCATACTCGTTTCGCGCCCCGCATTTGCCATTTCGCGCCCTGCAACGCAGATAAACCGCATCAAGGCGGTTTTCCCTTCGGTCGCCAATGGGCGGTCTGCAACCGACAGCCCCCACAACGCCATGACTGGCACTGTGGGGGCTGGTATCTTAAGGGTGGATAATGCTCCGGTCTATTCCTTCATCAGATTGTCGAAGAAGGAGTCGAGGTCTGAGTCGAGGTCCTTCATCAGGTCATCGCCAATGATAACGGTATCGTCGTCGGCGAGATACAGGTCGGCTACGGTGTTGCGGTCGTCGTCTTCCAGTACAAAACTGAAAGGCTTCATGATACCCATCTGGTCGATGGTGTCGCTCATGCGCTTCAGCGTGTTGGTGAGCAGGGTGGTGACATGGGTGTAGAAATCGTCGTCGTTGCAGTCTATCCACTGTTCTACCACGCAGCGGTTGAGCTCCATGTCATCGTCGTCGAACGAGACCATCTCGCCGCTCTCAGGCGATACCTTGATGTGTATGTCTGTAATCACCGAGTTCTCGCTGTCAGTGGGAAACTTCTGTGCTGTTTTTCGGATGGCGCGCTCTATCTGTTGCACCGTTTGTTCTGTCGCTTTCATGCCGTAGGCTTTGTATTATTAGTCTTCCAGGGTACCGGCAGGCCGGCTCCATGGTGTTTATCTATATGCAAAGATAATGGATGTGGGATAAAACACAAAGAAAAAACCTAAGTTTTTTATCATTGTATGCAAAAATGGAATGAACAGGCGTGGGAAGGTCATCGTTTAATCAAAGTTTAACGCTCATTTAATGGCCAAAGTGTGTGGCTAAGTCAGAAAAAATAGTTAATTTTGCACACATTATTAATATATGGGCAATGTCGCCATTGCCTTTGTGTTTAGGATTGGTTTGACAACATCAGCAAGTTCATCCCCTAAGTCTGTCAATGCCGTCAGTAAGGAAGGCATCGTAGAACAGATAACCCCGACAAGCGTCAGCGTACGGGTAGTACGGTCGTCGGCTTGTGCCGGATGCGGTCTGTCGGGGCACTGCAACGCATCGGAGTGCAGGGAGACGCTCATCAGCGTGCCCGTAGACAGATCGGTAGCCTGCAGCGTGGGCGACAGGGTGAGAGTTGTCACCTCTTCGTCATCGGTCAAGGTGGCTCTGGCATTGGGATTTGCAATGCCGCTGCTCTTGATGATGGCGGTATTTGGCGTCTGTAGAGCCATGGCCGGAACCAGCGAAATGGCGGCGGCGCTGTACAGTCTGCTGGTTCTTATACCTTATTATATATTACTATACCTCTGCCGTAATATTGTGGGCAGACGTATCCAAATAAGCATTATTGAGAGACTATGAATGAAATGAACTATATTGTAGTGGCGGTGCTGACCCTCCGCGGGGGGGGTTTTCTGGCAGCAGTGGTGGTGTACATCGTGTCGCGCAGGTTTGCCGTCAAGGAAGACCCTCGCGTCAAGGACGTGCAGGAGTGTCTGCCTGGTGCCAACTGTGGCGGTTGTGGCTTTGCCGGATGTGCAGCCTTGGCAGAAGCGCTGGTCAAAGGCGCCGACAAGGGAAGTCTGGACGGACTGCGCTGTCCGGTAGGTGGCGACGAGGCTATGGGCAAGATTGCCGATGTGTTGGGCATGGCTGCCCAGGCTGCCGAACCTATGGTGGCGGTGGTGCGCTGCAACGGCAGTTGCGACAAGCGTGGCAAGGTGGCTGTCTATGAAGGTCTGCACACCTGTGCGGCTGTCAATGCTGCCGGAGCAGGCGAGAGCGGTTGTGGCTATGGCTGTCTGGGCTGTGGCGACTGTGCCGATGCCTGCCAGTTTGGCGGCATCGTCATCAATCCAGCTACCGGACTGCCCGAAGTCGACGAACAGATGTGTACCGGCTGTGGCAGTTGTGCCAAGGCCTGTCCTCGCCATGTCATCGAACTGCGCAAGAAGGGCCCCAAGGGGCGTCGCGTCTATGTGTGCTGTGTCAACCAAGACCGCGGACCCATAGCCCGCAAGTCGTGTCAGGCTGCCTGCATAGGCTGTGGCAAGTGCGAGAAGGTCTGTCCCTTTGGCGCCATCACTGTAGAGAACAATCTGTCGTATATCGACTACAACAAATGCCGTATGTGTACCAAGTGTGTGGCTGAGTGTCCTACCGGTGCCATCGTCAAAGTCAATTTCCCCATAAAGAAGAAGGAGGCAGAAGCATGAAACTGCATACATTCAAGATAGGTGGCGTGCACCCGGCAGAGCACAAAATCACTGCCGACGTGGCCACCGTCCAGGCGCCGCTGCCCACAGAGGCCATATTCCCCCTCTCACAGCATATCGGCGCACCCGCTAAGGCTGTGGTAGCCAAGGGCGACAAGGTGAAGGTGGGTACGCTCATCGCCGAGGCCGGCGGATTTGTGTCGGCACCCATCTATTCATCGGTATCGGGTACGGTGACCCGCATAGACAGCGTCGTCGACGCCACGGGCTACCGCCATCCCGCCATCATCATCAAGGTAGAGGGCGACGAGTGGGAAGAAACGATAGACCGCAGTGCGGCGCTCGAAACCCTGGACAAACACCCCGAACTCACTGCCGAAGAGATCGTGGCCCGCGTGAAGTGGGGCGGTATTACGGGTATGGGTGGTGCCGGCTTCCCCTGTCATGTCAAGCTCTGTCCGCCGCCTACTGCTAAGGCAGAGTGCGTGATACTCAACGGCGTGGAGTGTGAACCCTACATCACGTCGGACTATCGGCTCATGCTGGAGCATGCCGACGAGATACTGGTGGGTCTCGACCTGCTGATGCGCGCTGCCCACGTAGAGCGTGGCTATATCGGTATCGAGGAAAACAAGCCCGACGCCATCCGTCTCTTGCAAGAGAAGACTGCCAACAGGCAAGATATAAAGATTGTGCCGCTGAAGATGAAGTACCCGCAGGGTGGCGAGAAGCAGCTGGTCGATGCCGTCATCGACAGACAAGTTCCGGCGCCGCCTGCCATCCCCGTCAGTGTGGGTGCCATCGTGCAGAACGTGGCCACGGCTTATGCCGTCTATCAGGCAGTGATGAAGCACAAGCCTCTCTTCGAACGCTATACCACGGTGTCGGGTCTGGCTATGGGCAAGTCGGCCAACTATCTGGTGCGCATGGGCACCCCCTTTACCCAACTGGTGGACCTCTGCGGCGGTCTGCCCGAGGGCGACAACAAGGTGCTGGCCGGCGGTCCCATGATGGGTAAGGCTGTAGCCTCACTCGATGTGCCCGTATGCAAGGGTACCAATGCCGTGACCGTGCTCAGTGGCAGCGATGCCCATCGCGGCAAGGTGCAGCCCTGCATCCGTTGCGGCAAGTGTGTCGAGGTATGCCCTATGGGTCTCGAGCCCTATCTGCTCGCTACGCTCTCTGCCAACGATATGTACGACCGTGCCGAGCAGGAGCAGATAGTATCGTGCATAGCCTGCGGCAGCTGCCAGTTTACCTGTCCGTCACACCGGCCTATCCTCGACAACATCGTAATCGGCAAGGGTAGGGTGATGGCCAATATCAAATCACGTAATCAGAAGAAATAAGATAATGAGTAAATTGATAATATCCCTTTCGCCCCACGCCCACGGCGGCGACAGCGTAGAGCGCAATATGTATAATGTGCTGATAGCGCTGGTGCCGGCCCTGCTGGTGTCGTTCTATTACTTCGGGCTGGGCTCGGTGGTAGTCTGTTCGGTAAGCGTGGCGGCCTGTGTCTTCTTTGAGTGGGCGATAACACGCTATATGCTGCGCCGCCCCACCACGCTGCTTGACGGGTCGGCCTGCATCACGGGTCTGCTGCTGGGCATGAACCTGCCCAGCAATTTCCCCATCTGGATGATTATCGTGGGCGCACTGGTAGCCATCGGCATCGGCAAGATGACCTTTGGCGGACTGGGTTGCAACCCTTTCAATCCAGCCATCGTGGGTCGCTGTTTCCTCCTGGTCAGCTTTCCGGCAGCCATGACGTCATGGCCAGTGGCAGGACAGCAGATGGCGTACACCGATGCAGTGACTGGAGCCACTCCGCTGAGCCTGATGAAGACCGCCATCAAGACTGGCGACGTAAGCGTGTTGCAGGGCTTGCCCGATACGGTCGACATGTTGCTGGGCAATGTGGCCAATGGCTATGGAGCAGGCACCATAGGCGAGGTGTGTGCCCTGGCGCTGATAGCCGGACTGATATGGATGCTCTGGCGTCGCGTCATTACCTGGCATATCCCCGTTACCATTCTGGCCACCGTCTTCGTGCTGAGCGGGGCGTTGCATGCGGCCAATCCGGTCTACGCCCATCCTATGGCAGTGGTGCTGAGTGGCGGACTGATGCTGGGTGCCATCTTTATGGCTACCGACTACGTCACCTCGCCCATGACCCATCGCGGACAGGTCATCTATGCCGTGGGCATAGGTGTGCTCACCGTGGTGATACGCAACTGGGGCAGCTATCCCGAGGGTATGTCGTTTGCCATACTCATCATGAATGCCTTTACGCCCCTCATCAACTTCTATGTCAAACCTAAACGATTTGGGGAGGTAAGCCGATGAAGAAGATGGAATCGACACTCACCAACATGATAGTGGTGCTGGTGGGAGTGGCACTGGTGACAGGATGCCTGCTGGCAGTGGTCAACCACATCACAGAGGGTCCGAAGGCTGCGCAGAAGACTCTGGCTCTGGCTGAGGGCATACGCACCGTGATGGGAAACAGCGACGTGACGGTGAGCAAGACAGACACCGTATGTATGACGGTCAACGGCAAACCGACGGAACTGATAGTGCATCGTGTGGCTGGCGGCGGTGCTGCCGTGGAGAGCCAGACGATGGGATTTGGCGGTGACTTGCGTGTGCTGGTGGGCTTTGCCGATGACGGCACCATCACCGGTTATACCGTATTGCAGCACGCTGAGACGCCAGGACTTGGCGCCAAGGCTGCCACGTGGTTTCAGAAAGACGGCAAGGGAAACATCATCGGCAAGAAGGCCGTGAAGCCACTCGCCGTGAGCAAGGACGGAGGTGAGGTAGACGCCATCACCGCCTCGACCATCACCTCGAGAGCCTTCCTGAAAGCCGTAAACCAGGCGTATGCCGCCTATATGCAGCAGTCTGCCGACGCCCACACCGGCGCAACCAAAATAAAGAAAGGATAGACAACGATGAATCTACTCAATATAATCAAAAACGGCATCATCAAGGAGAATGCCACATTCGTATTGCTCTTGGGCATGTGTCCCACACTGGCTACCACCACAAGTGCCACCAACGGACTGATGATGGGTCTGGCCACGATGGCAGTGCTGATATGTACCAACTTTGTCATCTCCTGCATCAAGAACATCACCCCCGACAAGGTGCGCATACCTGTCTTCGTAGTGGTCATCGCTACCTTCGTCACCATTCTCCAGATGTTTATCGAGGCTTATCTGCCCGATGTCAACAAGAGTCTGGGCATCTATATCCCGCTGATAGTGGTCAACTGTGTGATATTGGGCCGTGCTGAAGCCTTCGCCTGCAAGAACACTCCGCTGGCGAGCATCGCCGACGGTGTGGGTATCGGTCTGGGCTTTGCCCTGGCACTGACTCTGCTCGGTGCCGTGCGTGAAATTCTGGGCGCAGGGTCGCTCTTCGGGTGTGCCCTCTTGCCCGAGACTACCAATATCCTGCTCTTTGTGCTTCCTCCGGGTGCATTCATCACCTTGGGTTATCTTGTCGCAGTGTTCAACCATTTCAAAAAGGCATAGACTATGGAATATATCCTGATATTCATCTCGGCGATATTCGTCAACAACATCATTCTCTCCCAGTTCTTGGGCATCTGTCCGTTCCTGGGTGTCTCCAAGAAGATAGACACCGCTCTGGGCATGGGTATGGCAGTGGCCTTTGTGCTCACGCTGGCTACCATCGTGACCTATCTTATCCAGTATGGACTGCTTGTGCCGCTCGGGTTGCAGTATCTGCAGACGCTGGCCTTCATTCTGGTCATCGCGGCACTGGTACAGATGGTTGAAATCATCCTGCGTAAGGTTTCGCCCGCCCTCTATCAGGCGTTGGGCATCTTCCTGCCACTCATCACGACCAACTGTGCGGTGCTGGGTGTGGCCATCCTCGTCATTCAGAAAGACTATACGCTGGCGGAGAGCATCGCCTATGCTTTCTCTACCGCATTGGGCTTTGCCCTGGCGCTCACCGTCTTTGCCGGAATGAGAGAGCAGATGGCTCTGGTGCAGATACCCAAGGGCATGCGTGGTATGGCCATCGTGCTCGTGGCAGCCGGCCTGCTGAGTCTCGCATTTATGGGCTTCGGCGGCGTGGATAGCGGTCTGAAGGCCGCATTGGGGCTCGAATAAACGGTAGAATAACGATTATTTATCATAACATCAAACAATATGAAACAGACAATTCTGGTAACAGGTGGTACTGGCTTTATCGGCTCTCATACCACAGTTGAACTGCAGCAGGCAGGCTACAAGGTAGTTGTAGTAGACAATCTGTCTAACTCCAATGAGAAAGTGCTCGACGGTATTGAGAAAATCACAGGTATCCGTCCTGCCTTTGAGAAGGTTGACCTCCGTGACAAGGAGGCTACAGAGAAGGTGTTTGAGAAATACCCTGACATCGAGGGTATCATCCATTTCGCCGCTTCCAAGGCTGTGGGTGAGAGTGTGCAGAAGCCTTTGCTCTATTATCACAACAATATCATCTCGCTGGTTAACCTGCTGGAACTCATGCCTAAGTATAATGTCAAGGGCATCATCTTCTCTTCTTCATGCACCGTATACGGTCAGCCCAAGCCCGAGAATCTGCCTGTTACCGAGCAGGCTCCTCACCAGAAGGCTACTTCGCCTTATGGCAATACCAAGGAGGTGAACGAGCAGATTATCCTCGACGATATCAACAGTGGCGCTCCCATCAAGAGTATCGTGCTGCGCTACTTCAATCCTATCGGTGCCCACCCATCGGCTCTCATCGGCGAGCTGCCCAATGGTGTGCCCAACAACCTCATCCCCTTTGTCACTCAGACCGCTATCGGTGTGCGCGAGCAGCTCACCATCTTCGGCAACGACTATAACACTCCCGACGGTACCTGTATCCGCGACTATATCTATGTAGTGGATCTGGCCAAGGCTCATGTGGCTGCTATGGCGCGCGTGCTTGACAAGGAAACCGAGCCTATCGAGTATTTCAATATCGGTACAGGCAAGGGCAATTCTACCCTCGAGATTGTCGAGGCTTTTGAGCGTGCCACCGGCGTGAAGCTTAACTGGAAGTATGGTCCTCGTCGTGAAGGCGATATCGAGAAGATTTGGGGCGACTGTACCCACGCCAATGAGGTGCTGGGTTGGAAGGCCGATACTCCTCTTGATGACGTCATGCGCAGTGCATGGAACTGGCAGCTCAAGCTCCGTGAAGACGGCGTGATGTAATAACTCTACGGGATAGACTCGTCCCCATATATTGCTTCTATACGGTGATGCCTTGTCATTGTATAGAAGCAATTTTCATTTGTTGGTTGCCACAACTCGGCAATCCATTACGATGGTACGGGAACTCGGCAAAGCTATCACTTTTATCATGGAGATAGGATGGGGTAGCGTCATTGTGATGCATACAAACGATAATAGGCTGACTTCCTTGCGGAAATCAGCCTATATCAATTTCTTTTCCGGTGAAGAATTAAGCCTCAGCGGGAGCCTCTTCGGTAGCTTCTGCCTGAGCAGCAGCCTCGGCCTCAGCCTTGGCAGCAGCCTCAGCAGCCTTCTTGTCAGCTACTTTCTTGGCGATAGCCTCGTTAATCTTCTTCTCCTGCTCGAGCTCCTTGGCAGCAGCTTCCTTCTTACCCTTTGCTACGTTCTCACGAGTAGTAATGGTCTTCTGGTCCTTGCCCTGCTTCCAGGCCTCAAACTTCTGCTGCATAGCAGCTTCGTCGAATGCGCCCTTCTTTACGCCACCTTTGAGGTGCTTCATCAGGTAAACGCCCTCGCCCTTGAGGATGTTGCGAGCTGTATCGGTGGGCTGTGCGCCAACCTCTACCCAGTAGAGTGCACGCTCGAAATTCAAATCTACAGTTGCAGGATTGGTGTTAGGATTGTAAGTACCAATCTTCTCAGTAAATCTACCATCACGTGGTGCTCTTGCGTCAGCGATAATGATGCTGTAGAAAGCATAGCCTTTACGACCGCCGCGCTGTAATCTGATCTTTGTTGCCATTTTTAATGTAAAATTATGATTAGGTTTGAATTTTATTGCTGCCATCACGTGACAGCGGGTGCAAAGGTACTACATCTTTTTGGAAAACGAAAGAAAATTAGTGGAAAAGTGATGGTTTTCATCGTATTTTTGTCTATTTGGGCTTTATGATTGCTGGGTTTGTGGGTATCAAGGCGATTGTTGCGCGTGTTTTGAGTCATATCACTCGTAGCTGGTAGGGTAGGGCAATCAGCAGTCATCACTTTTCCTGCATCCCTATACCTTATTATATATATAAGGAGCAAGCGCAACACGGCAATATGATTTTATGGAGCATCCAGATGGCTGTGGCACGTTTTTTGCAGATGATTAAAGTGAACGAAACTTTATAAAATACATATAACTATGCAAAAAGGTAATATCGGAGTAACGACAGAGAACATATTCCCTGTCATCAAGAAGTTCCTCTATTCTGATCACGAGATCTTCCTTCGTGAAATGGTTTCCAATGCGGTAGACGCTACCCAGAAGCTGAAGACCCTGGCTGCCCAGGGTGATTTCAAGGGCGAGATGGGTGACCTCACCGTGCATGTAAACCTGGATAAGGACAAGGGTACGCTCACCATCAGCGACCGCGGTATCGGTATGACTGCCGACGAGGTTGACCGCTATATCAATCAGATAGCCTTCTCTGGCGTCAACGACTTCATGGAGAAGTACAAGGACAAGGCCAATGCCATCATCGGTCATTTCGGTTTGGGTTTCTACTCTGCTTTCATGGTAAGCAAGAAGGTAGAGATTGTTACCCGCAGCTACAAGGATGACGCCAAGGCCGTGAAATGGTCTTGCGACGGCAGCCCTTCATATACACTGGAAGAAACAGAGAAGGAAGACCGTGGTTCTGACATCATCCTCTACATCGACGACGACTGCAAGGAATTCCTGGAGAAGGCCCGCATCGAGTCGCTGCTCAACAAGTACTGCAAGTTTCTGGCTGTGCCCGTAGCCTTTGGCAAGAAGACCGAGTGGAAGGACGGCAAGCAGGTGGAGACTGCCGAGGACAATATCATCAACGACGTGGAGCCTCTCTGGACCGCTACCCCAAGTCAGTTGAAGGACGAGGACTACAAGAAGTTCTATCGCACGCTCTATCCCATGCACGATGAGCCCCTCTTCTGGATTCATCTGAATGTAGATTATCCCTTCCATCTTACGGGTATTCTCTATTTCCCACGCATCAAGAGCAATATAGAACTCCAGCGCAACAAGATACAGCTCTACTGCAACCAGGTGTTTGTGACCGATCAGGTCGAAGGCATCGTGCCCGACTTCCTCACTCTCCTGCATGGTGTGATTGACTCTCCCGACATCCCCCTCAACGTAAGCCGAAGCTATCTACAGAGTGATGCCAACGTGAAGAAGATCTCTACCTACATCACCAAGAAGGTGGCAGACCGTCTGCAGTCGCTCTTCAAGGCCGACCGCAAGGCTTTTGAGGAGAAATGGGACGACTTGAAGCTCTTCATCAACTACGGCATGCTGTCGCAGGAAGATTTCTATGACCGCGCCAAGGACTTTGCCCTGATGAAGGACACCGACGGCAAGTACTTCACCTTCGAGGAATACAAGACCCTCATCAAGGACAACCAGACCGACAAGGATGGCAATCTGGTATATCTCTACGCCAACGATGCCACCGAGCAGTATTCATATATCGAGGCAGCCAAGGCCAAGGGTTACAGCGTGCTGTTGATGGATGGTGAACTCGATACTCCTGCCATCTCCATGTTGGAGCAGAAGTTTGAAAAGAGCCGCTTCACACGTGTCGATGCCGACATCGCCGACCGTCTTATCACCAAGGACGACGAGAAGAAGAACGAGTTGGGCGAGGATGAGAGCGCCAAGCTGTCAGAGGTCTTCAAGACCCAGATGCCCAAGATAGACAAGGCCGAGTTCATGGTCGAGGTCCAGCCTATGGGCGAGAATGGACAGCCTGTACTCGTCACCCAGAATGAATATATGCGTCGTATGAAGGAGACCAGCAAGTATCAGCCTGGCATGAGTTTCTATATGCAGATGCCTGATTCGTATATGGTAGTACTCAACAGCGACCATCCGCTCATCAAGCGTGTACTTGACGAGACCGACAAGGCTACCGCAGATGCTCTGAAGCCGGTTGAGGCCGAATTGCGTGGTCAGGAAGCTCGTCTGGCTGCCATCAATCAGAGCCAGAGTGGCAAGAAAGACGAGGAAATCAGTCAGGAGGAGAAGGACGACAAGGCCAATACGCAGAAGGCCATCAACGACCAGCGCGCCAAGAAGACCCAGATTCTGAGCGAATACGCTGCTGGCAATGAGGTGGTACATCAGCTCATCGACTTGGCATTGCTCCAGAACGGCATGCTGAAGGGACAGCGTCTGAATGACTTCCTCAAGCGTTCGGTTGACCTGATTAAGTAATCGAATTATCTAAATTTCTTTTTAGAGAGTCGTATCTGTAGTGGATACGGCTCTTTTTTTTAGGTTCGCCGTGGTCACCAGGGCGCAGATTGTCGTTTCCGGTCTCTGGGTGCAGTTCCTATGTGGCGAGGCCAGGTTGCGCCCGGCAGACATGGCCCGGGCAGTCATTATCGCCAAATATGGGGTAAAATATGGCCGAAAACAGGAAAAATGCAGTTTTTTGAAAAATAATTGAGGAAATGTTTGGCGGTATAGGAAAAACTCTGTACCTTTGCACTCGCAATTAAGGAACAAGGTTAGCCTACTACTTAAGAAGCAAAGAACGGAATGGTTCCGTAGCTCAACTGAATAGAGCATCTGACTACGGATCAGAAGGTTGTGGGTTTGAATCCCGCCGGAATCACTACCAAGGACTGAGGTTTTCTCAGTCCTTTTTTTATGTCCGCACGCAAGGCTGCATTTCTTTTTTTAGGGGTGGTCGCAGTTGTTGTCATTGTGTCATGTGCCACAAGCGAAATAGCAAATATTACAGGTAGAGTATTTGCAATAATGTGTAAATTTGCAGCTATAATACTTAACAATACCCAAGCCTAATGCGAAAAATCAATACTTTGCTGACTATCTGTGCGGCGGCGTCGATGCTCCATGCGCAGCCCCGCATCAACCCCGATGATTACAAGATAGACGCTGCCGACGTGCAGCGGGCCGAGAAGCTCATTGCCGCTCCGGTGCCCGACGACGTGGTGATGCCCACGCGCCATCCTGACGCCCAGTGGTATCCCGGCGCGGCGCTCGGCCTGTTTATGCACTGGGGCATACACAGTGTCGACGGCATCCAGCCGTCCTGGAACATGATAAAGCACTACCGCTATGGCGGCAAGCGTTATCACAGTCCCAAGCGTTATTACCGGCTTGCCCGCAAGTTCAAGCCCACCATTCTTCCCGACAGTTTCCTCACGGCAGCCCATGACGCCGGGTTCACCTATGCCGTGCTTACCACCCGTCACCACGACGGTTATGCTCTCTGGCCATCCAAGTATGGTATAGGCGTGCGCCACGACTTGCCCGGCCGCGACCTCGTGCGCGAGTATGTCGATGCGTGTCGTGCCGCCGGACTCAAGGTGGGCCTTTACTTTTCGCCCCGCGACTGGCATTATCCTGAGGCAATGGCGCCATGTGAGTTTAATGTCAGAACCCGAAGCAAGGTGCCAGCCATAACCGACAGTGTAGCCAATCGCGCGAAGTATGTAAGGTTTGTGGGATATGTGATGCGCCAGCTGGAAGAACTGCTGACGCACTATGGCAAGATAGATCTGCTGTGGCTCGACGGTATGGAGTGGCGTGGCATCACTGAGAACAACACCGAGAAGATATACAGTTGGATTAGAACCATGCAGCCCGGTATCGTCATCAACGACAGATGGGCCAACCTGGTAGACCCCGACAACCCCGACGGAACCAGCGTGCGCATAGGCGACCTCACCACGCCCTTTGAGTGCGGCGAGCCTACCTATATCCCTTCGCCCTGGTGGGAGGTGCAGGACCTGTGGACCTATGGCGGCGGCTGGGGCTACGACCGCAAGGAGAAGTTCCGCCCTATGGCCTGGTTCTTCAACCGCTTGGCCCAGGCGCGTTCCCTTGGTGGCAACTTCCTGGTCAATGTGGGTCCCCGGCCCGACGGCGATATGCCGCGGGAGTTCTATGCCAAGATGGACAGTCTGTCGCAGTGGATGACGTATGGTCGCGAGTCAATCTTCGGCACCGGCATCACGCCCGGGCCCGAGCTCTGCAATGTCAAGCTCACCTCGCGCGGCAGCGATACGCTCTATGCCCATGTAATGCCAAAGGGCAGCAACCAGGTCAACCTGATTACTGCCCGTAAGCCTGCCAGTGTCACCGTCTTGCGCACTGGCCAGAAGTTATCGTTTATCTATCGCGACAGCCACCTTTACTTTGCGGTGCCCAAAGAGCAGCGTCTGCCCATGGACGAGGTGGTGCGCATCTTGTTTTAGACTATGCCCTGTGCCATCATGGCTCGTGCAACCTTGAGGAAGCCGGCTATGTTGGCACCCTTCACGTAGTTGATGTAGCCATCGGCCTGTGTACCATATTTCACACAGTTGGCGTGGATGTCGTTCATGATTTCGCGCAGCTTGGCATCCACCTCCTCGCGCGACCAGCGCAGACGCTCCGAGTTCTGCGTCATCTCCAGTCCCGATACTGCCACACCGCCGGCATTGCTTGCCTTGCCGGGGCAGTAGAGGATTTTGGCATCCTGGAACACCTTGATGGCCTCGGGAGTGGTGGGCATGTTGGCGCCCTCGGTTACGGCTATCACGCCGTTGGCCACCAGTGCCTGCGCAGCCTCTTCGTTGATTTCGTTCTGGGTGGCACAGGGTGTGGCGATGTCGGCCTTCTCAAACCAAGGCTTGGCGCCCTCCACGTATTTCACGCCGTACTTCTCGGCATATTCGCGTATGCGGCCACGCTCTATATTCTTGAGTTCCATGATGTAGTCGAGCTTCTCGCGGTCTATTCCGTCGGGGTCGTAGATATATCCGTCTGAGTCAGAACAGGTGACGGGCTTGGCGCCGAGCTCGAGCAGTTTCTCCATAGTATATTGTGCCACGTTGCCCGAACCCGATACGAGCACCGTCTTGCCGGCGAGCTCTATGTTGCGCGTCTTCAGCATGTTCTCGAGGAAGTAGATGTTGCCGTAGCCCGTGGCTTCGGGACGGATGCGCGAACCGCCAAACTCCTGACCCTTTCCTGTGAGGATGCCACAGAACTGATGGGTGAGCTTCTTGTACATACCAAACATATAGCCCACCTCGCGGCCACCCACGCCGATGTCACCTGCCGGAACGTCTTCATCGGGACCGATGTGGCGGTAGAGTTCGAGCATGAAAGCCTGGCAGAACCTCATCACCTCGGCATTGCTCTTGCCGCGGGGCGAGAAGTCGCTGCCGCCTTTGCCGCCGCCCATAGGCAGGGTAGTGAGCGAGTTCTTGAAAGTCTGCTCAAAAGCAAGAAACTTGAGAATAGACTGGTTTACCGATGAGTGGAAACGAATGCCGCCTTTGTAGGGGCCGATGGCGTTGTTGTGCTGGACGCGGTAACCCATGTTGGTCTGCACATTGCCTTTGTCGTCGACCCAGTTTACGCGGAACTGGATGATGCGATCCGGAACACAAAGGCGCTCGATGAGGTTGGCCCTGTCAAATTCGGGGTGCTTGTTGTATTCATCCTCAATGGTAGCCAAAACCTGGCTGACAGCCTGGATATACTCAGGCTCATTTGGAAATCTTCTCTTAAGATTTTCCACAACATCCGTAGCTTTCATTCTGTTAATGTTTTAAGTAAAAATGTTAACCTTGATACAATTTCTCTCAATCTTTTGGGCAAAGTTACACATTTTTACTTAAAAACAGCACAAATTGTAATGAAATTTATGAAAAGGTTGAAAAAAGTAAGGATTGTCATCATTATCCCCACTTTTTCCAACCATTATGCCGCTAAGTCTGCAGCCGTTTCTACGACCGTTGCCAGTCATCAGTCTTCGTACAGATAGAAGAAACGCTCCATCATCTGCCACTTCTCGTCAGAGGTATCGCCCTCCTTGCACTTTTGGAAACGGCCGACAAAGTTTTCCCACTCCTGCTGGCGAGGCAGCTGTGCGAGTCTGGCCATAGCCTTGTCCCAGTCGAAGTCGAGGGGAGTCTCTACGATCATCACCTCGCGCGTACCTATAATATATAGTTCCATCTCCAGGATGCCTACTTCCTGTATTCCCTGCTTGATTTCGGGCCAGAAGTCCTCGCGCGAATGAGCTTTACGATAGCTTGCCAGCGACTCAGGGTCGTCCTTGAGCTCCAAAATCTGAACATAACGCTTTACGGGTTGGCCGAAGCGCTTTACGATATATCCTTCCGTCATCATAGTTGTTGTTATGTAGTTATTAATTGCCTTTTATTGATATAACGCAAGTCCTCGATTTTTATTTTGACCGAGGTCAACAAAAGTGGGATTTCATACCATTTTAGTGCGAATTGTTTGGACTGTGTGCGCAAACAGCGTAACTTTGCACTCGATAACAAAAGGATAACATTAACAACTTAAAAAAGAAAGGTAAAAAGATTATGTTGACATTAGGATTTGTAATGATTATCGCAGTCGCTTTGGTTAAGGCCATCAGTTTGGGTCACAACCTCGACATGGGCAAGTAAGCCCCTTGCGAAGAAAGGTAAAACACCATTGGTGTTACAATTATAATAATTTAGGTGGAAAAGGCCTGGTTTTGAAAGAAACCGGGCCTTTTTTGTCAAATTTCTATGCCCTGATATGTTGATTATCCTTACCTTTGTATCCGATTTCGGCATGTGGCCGGACTTTTTCTCTACAAACAATTAACAAACAATAAAACAAGTTACAATGAAAAGATTGATTTCTTTCTTGATGATGGTCTTTGCCTGCACCGCGACTTTCGCCCAGGTAGAGCGGCCCAAGCTCGTGGTAGGCTTCGTGGTCGACCAGATGAGATGGGATTACCTCTATTATTATAATGACCAGTTTGGCGAAGGCGGCTTCAAGCGCCTGCTGCGCGAAGGTTTCAGCTGCGAGAACACCATGATCAACTATGTGCCCACCGTTACCGCCATCGGCCATTCATGTATCTATACCGGCTCAGTGCCAGGCCTCAACGGCATCGCCGGCAACGATTTTATGATTGCCGGCAAGAAGATGTACTGCGTGTCCGACTCCACCGTGCATAGCGTGGGCTCGTCGAGCAGAGAGGGCAAGATGTCGCCTCGCAACCTCCTTGCTACAGGCATCGGCGATATGCTCAAGATAGCCACCGACTACAAGGCCAAGGTCTTTGGCGTTGCGCTCAAGGACCGCGCAGCCATCCTGCCCGCAGGCCATGCTGCCGACGCCGCCTACTGGTGGGACACCTCGGCAGGACACTTCATCTCCAGCTCCTATTATATGGACAAGCTGCCCGAGTGGGTCAACCGCTTCAATAAGACCGTGCGCGTGAAGCCTGGTACCGACATCAAGTGCAGCCCCGAGGGTGTCACCAAGACTTTCCAGATGGCCAAAGCCGTGCTCGACAATGAGCAGCTGGGTCAGGACGATGTCACCGACATGCTCGCCATCAGCATCTCTTCGACCGACATCATCGGCCATGCCTATGGCACCCGTGGCGCCGAGAATAAGGCTGCCTATATGCGTACCGATGCCGAGTTGGCAGACTTCCTCGCCTATCTCGACCAGAAGGTGGGCAAGGGCAACTACCTCTTCTTCCTCTCCGCCGACCACGGTGGCATGCACAACGCCAATGTGATGAAGGAGCACAAGATACCCGCCGACGGCTATGCTGCATGGAACGAAATCAAGTCGCTCAACGAGGCCTTCCGCACCAAGTATGGCATCGAGACCGTGGCGCTCATGGCCAATGCCAACCGCATCTACCTCGACCACGCTGCCATCGCCAAGGCCGGGCTCCAGCTCGACGCCGTGAAGAAAGAGGCTGCCGACTTCCTGGCTCGCAACCCCAAGGTACACATGGTAGTCGACTATGCCAATGCCGTCAACACCAGTCTGCCTCAGCTCATCCGCGAGCGCATCGTCAACGGATGGAACCCCGAGCGCAGCGGCGACCTCTTTGTGGTGCCCAAGCCCCATCATGTCGATGGCGTGGTTACCCCCGAATACCGCGGCACCAGCCACGGCGTGTGGAACCCCTACGACTCACACATCCCCATGGTATTTATGGGATGGAAGGTACCCCACGGACAGACCTCCACACCTACCCGCATCGTCGATATCGCCCCCACCGTGTGCGAGATGCTGCATATCCAGATGCCCAACGCCTGCATAGGCGACGCAGTCAACGAGATAGTTAATCCCAAATAATCCCTGTTTTAGTTTCACCCCATCAAGCCACTCACCCATGCCGTGAGTGGCTTTTTTCATATCCACAACATCTCCGCCACCACCCCTAAGTTTATCTCAAAGCATGAAATGCAGAAATCGTGGCGCGCAATCATAAAAGCAAACCACGAAACAATAAAATCCAACCCCGAAAAACTTCCCAAAGCCATTATCACCACCTTCTTCCGTGTGGTGGGATGGGGGAGTGTGGTGGCGGGAATGATGGTTGTAGTGACGACAAAGCCCAGGACTGTGGGGAAAATTCCTCGACAGTCCTGGGCAGTTATCTTCTTGGCCTCGCCTTGCGGCAGAGGGCCATTGCTTAATAATTCTCGGCCTTGAGCTCGAAGTAGCTCTGCGGATGGTTGCACACGGGGCATACCTGGGGAGCCTGCTTGCCCACTACCACGTGGCCACAGTTGCGGCATACCCAGATGGCGTCGCCTTCGCGTGAGAATACGAGGGCATCCTCGATGTTCTTCAGCAACTTGCGGTAGCGCTCTTCATGGAGCTTCTCGATGGCAGCCACGCCGCGCATCTTGGCAGCAATCTCTGTGAAGCCCTCTTCCTCGGCCTCCTGTGCCATGCGGTCGTACATGTCGGTCCACTCGTAGTTTTCGCCCTCGGCGGCAGCCTTCAGATTGCTTCTGGTATCCTTTACGGCGCCACCTTCAAGGTACTTGAACCACAACTTGGCGTGCTCTTTCTCATTGGCGGCAGTCTCTTCGAAGATGGCAGCTATCTGCTCGAAGCCGTCCTTCTTGGCGCGTGATGCGAAATAGGTATATTTGTTGCGAGCCATAGACTCACCTGCGAAAGCCTCCATGAGGTTCTTCTCTGTTTTGGTTCCTTTAAGTTCTTTCATAATCATTTCTGTTTTGTTTGTTATTCTGGATGCAAAGTTAACCATATATCCGACAGCCTCCAAACGTTTTTTTCTATCTGCCCATAGAAAAAATCTATAATAGTGTGCTCTGCCGTTGATTATTTTATTAACTTTGCCCATACAAATGATAATTTTAACGCGTAAATAGGCCATGACATTACAACAGATGGAATATATTGTGGCGGTATATCGGCTTCGCCATTTCGCCCGTGCCGCCGAGCATTGTGGGGTCACCCAGCCCACGCTGAGCGCCATGATACAGAAGTTGGAAACCGAATTGGGCGTGAAGATATTTGAGCGCTCGTCGCAGCAGGTGATACCCACCGAGATAGGCCGCAAGGTGGTAGAGCAGGCATGGAAGGTGCTGGTGAGAGCCAACCGCATCCACGACATCGTGAACGAAGAGCGCCAGTCGCTGGCAGGCACTTTCAGTCTGGGTATCCTGCCCACCATAGCCCCATATCTGCTGCCTCGGTTCTTCACCCGTCTGCAGCGCGAGCACCCCGAGGCCGATATCCGCGTGATGGAGATGAAGACTGCCGACATCAAGCGTGCCCTCAACCGGGGCGAGCTCGACGCCGCCATCCTGGTGAGCCTCGACGATATGGACCACTATGTGCAGACACCGCTCTTCTATGAGCAGTTTCTGGCCTACGTGTCGCGTGGCGATGCCCTCTTCTCCCACAAGGCCATCAAGACCAGCGACCTGAACAACGAGTTCCTATGGCTGCTCGAAGAGGGTCACTGCTTCCGCGACCAGCTGGTCAAGTTCTGCCAACTCAAGTCGGCCGACAGCAGCAAGAAGACCTATTCGCTCGGTAGTATCGAGACCTTCATGCGCATGGTGGAGGGCGGCCAGGGTGTCACCTTCATTCCCGAGCTGGCTCTCGAACAGCTCTCTCCGGCTCAGCACGAACTGGTGCGCCCCTTTGCTCTGCCCATACCTGTGCGCGAGGTGGTGCTGCTTACCACGCGTGCCTTTGTGCGCCACTCGGTGCTCAATCTCATTGCCGACGCCGTGCGCCGCAGCGTGCCCCAACGTATGCTCCAGTTCAATAATACCGAGCAGAGGGTGTAGCCGCAGGCCTGCACCTGATGAAGAAACGATTAAAACAGATGATTATGGAAAATATTGCTGTCCGGTAAAAATCAAAATAGCATAAAATCTCGCCCGAAGCCCAGTAAATTTGACTTCGGGCTTTCTTTTTCCAACAATAAGCCCCCTTAATCGAAAAGATTAGGTGGTGGCGGCGCTTTTTGCGTCTCTTTTTGCAAGAATATCATTCCATGTTTTCTCGGGGTCTTCCATGAAAGCGATAAAATCGACATAGTACATGAGCTTGAATCCAACCATGGTAACAACCAGCGAGAATGCACTGTATCTGTTTCTCACCGTCTTTGGGCTCGTGCGTCTGCCCCATAGCGCATTCCCATTATCGTTATGTGAGTGTATTGTTTTTTTTACTATTATGTTGGCGGTTATGAGAAGCATTGTGCAATTATTCCCGAATAATAGACTGCTTCATCATTTTTTTTTGTACTTTTGTCCTCGTCTTTTAATACATATAGGATGAAAACAGTAAGAAGCATGATGGCGATACTGGCACTGGCCGTATCGATAGAAATGGGGGCACAGGGCATTATACGCCCTAAGACCACGCCTGCTCCGAATGTTACGCATACCACACCCTCAAAGTCTAAGACACAGAAGCGTACGGTGCAGACCCGAAAGAGTGGGCCGTCGCGTAAGCAACTGCTGGATCAGGCTGTACATGATATGGTACGCGTAGAGGGCGGCACCTATACAATGGGACTTACCAAGGGTATGCAGGATGCAGTAGGGTGGGCCTCGCCGGCTCATAGAGTTACGGTAAGCTCTTTCTTTATCAGTAAGTATGAGGTGACTCAGGCGCTGTGGCGTGCCGTCATGGGCAGTAACCCTTCGCGGTTTAAGGGCGACAACAGACCTGTGGAGCATGTGAGTTGGGATGACTGCCAGCTGTTTCTGTCGCGCCTCAGAACACTTACCGGCTACAGTTTCCGTCTGCCCACCGAGGCCGAGTGGGAGTATGCCGCACGCGGTGGTAACAGGTCGCGTGGCTATGTGTTCAGCGGTAGTGACAACCTGAATAACGTGGCCTGGTACAAGGGCAATAGCGACATGACCACCCACGATGTGGGAGGCCTGGAACCCAACGAACTGGGGCTGTATGACATGGCAGGCAATGTGTCTGAGTGGTGCAGCGACTTTATGGGCGACTATACCGCCAGTCTGGCCGTTGACCCCAAAGGACCGGCTACGGGCGATTTCCGCGTGGTGCGTGGCAATTACTGGAATGGTGCGCAGATAGGGTGCTATATATGTGCCCGAGGCTCGGCAGTGCCCGATTCGCGCCATACTACGGGGCTGAGGCTTGCACTGTCAGAGTAGCGTTGCAAAAAGATAGATTATGGAAAAAGAATTTGAAGACTTCTGGACCGCTCATAGCAAACAACTCATTGCGCGAGCCCCCAAGCGCTGGCAGGAAGAGCGAACCCATAGCTTGGGGATGAACACTCTGGGCGACTGGCTGCTCTGGATAGTGCCCGTGGGCGTGGTGGTGTGTCTGATGGATTACAAGTTTGTGGCGAGCAGCCTGGTTAACTTCCTTATCTTGCTCGTCATCTGCGTGGTGTGCGTGGTGGTGTGCCAGATGGTGCGTCCCTATGTCACGGGCAAACGCAGCGTGGCCGAAATAGACAAGGAAATCAAGCAATACTACTACGAGCAGTATCGCCGCGACGGAAAGATAGAACTGTAAGGATGGCTATATCCGCATCAGGTCGCTCATGATGCTGTCGGAGAGGTAGATGCCGCTGCGGGTGAGGTGGAGCCGGTCGTCGTCGACAGCCAGCAGGCCGCGGCCGATGTGTGGTCTGGCGGCGTCGAGGGCAAACTGCCGGTCTTCGGGCGAAAGGTGCTCGAGCTGCAGCCCCTCTCGCGTGCGTAGAGCAGTGGTGATAAGGTCGTTGTAGTGGGTCTCGGCATCTATCGTCTCGTATTCGCAGGGGCGAATGCCATCTTCTATCGAGCTGATGTAGTCGTCCAGACTGGCTGTATTCCAACTCCTTGTATTTCCGTCATACGAGTGCGCGGCTGCACCTACGCCTATGTAGGGCGTGTCGTGCCAGTAGCTGCTGTTGTGGCGGCTTCGGAAGCCCGGTAGGGCAAAGTTGCTTATCTCATAGTGTTCATATCCGGCAGCGGTAAGCCGGTCGATAAGCACGTTGTACATGTCGAGCGACAGTTCGTCGCTTATTTCTTTTATCTTCCCTTGTTCCAGATACCGGTAGAGCAGGGTACCCTCTTCATACATCAAGGAGTAGGCCGACAGGTGTTGGGCGCCGAGAGCGAGAGCATGGTCTATGTCGCTCTCCCAGTCGGCCAGAGTCTCGTCGGGAAAACCGAACATGAGGTCTACGCTGATATTGCCGATGTTCAGCCGATGCAGTGTCTCTACAGCCCGTATCACCTCATCGGCAGTGTGGCGTCGGCGAATTAGACGGAGCCTGCTGTCGCTGAAAGTCTGGGCTCCCATACTTACACGGTTTACTTGTGGCGGCAGGCGGAAACCTGTGCGACACACGTCGTCGGGATTACATTCGATGGTGATTTCGGCGGCGTCGCTCACCCTATACCTATTATATATATAGGAGATGAGTCTGTCGAGATTGCCGGCAGAGAGCATGCTGGGCGTACCTCCCCCCAGATAGATGGTATCGATGCTGTCGGCAGAGGCTTGGCGCATGTCAAGTTCGTGGCACACGGCGTCGATATAACTATCTTGCATATCAGCCCGTGTGGTACTGTAAAAGCCACAGTAGGCACAACGCGATGCACAGAAAGGTATGTGAATGTATAAACCAGCCATAATTGGCGCAAAATTACTAATAAGTTGAAAAAAAATGAAGATTTTTGCCGTTTTCTTTTGGTGTTTCTCCTAAAATATATAACTTTAGCATCGATAAGGGCAAGTGTATCGCAACACATGCCATGACTAAGAACATTACTAACAACTTAAATCTTTTTGATATGAGAGTATATCAAACAAATGAAATCAAGAACATCGCGCTGCTTGGCAGTGCGGGTAGCGGCAAGACCACGCTTGCCGAGAGTATGCTTTTTGAAGCTGGAATCATCAAACGTCGTGGTACAGTGGAAGCCAAGAATACGGTGAGCGACTACTTCCCCGTAGAGCAGGAGTATGGCTACTCTGTATTCCCCACAGTATTCCATGTAGAGTGGAACAACAAGAAACTGAATATTATCGACTGCCCCGGTTCCGACGACTTTGTGGGTGGCGCCATTACTGCCCTCAACGTTACTGATCAGGCCGTGATTCTCATCAATGGCCAGTATGGTCCTGAGGTGGGTACACAGAATAACTTCCGTTATACCGAGAAACTCAAGAAGCCCGTTATCTTCCTTGTCAACCAGTTGGATTCAGACAAGTGTGACTTCGACAATATCATCAACAGCATGCATGAAATCTATGGCAGCAAGTGCGTACAGATACAGTACCCCTTGTCTACCGGTCCTGGTTTCAATGCGCTTATCGACGTGCTCCTGATGAAGAAGTACAGCTGGAAGCCCGAGGGTGGTGCACCCATCATCGAGGACATTCCTGCCGAGGAGATGGACAAGGCTCTGGAGCTGCACAAGGCTCTGGTCGAGGCTGCTGCCGAGAACGACGAGTCTCTGATGGAGAAGTTCTTCGAAGAGGAAACCCTCACCGAGGACGAGCTGCGTGAAGGTATCCGCAAGGGTCTGGTAACCCGCTCTATCTTCCCTGTATTCTGCGTATGTGCAGGCAAGGACATGGGCGTTCGCCGACTGATGGAATTCTTGGGCAATGTAGTTCCCTTCGTAAGCGAGATGCCTAAGATGCACAATACCCGTGGTGAAGAGGTTGAGGCCAACGCCGCTGGACCAGAGAGTCTGTATTTCTTCAAGACTGGTATGGAACCCCATATCGGTGAAGTATCTTACTTCAAGGTTATGAGTGGTTCGGTTAAGCCTGGTGACGACCTTACCAATGCCGACCGTGGTTCCAAGGAGCGTCTGGGTACCATCTATGCCTGCGCCGGTGCCAACCGTATCGCTGTAGACCGTCTCGAGGCTGGCGACATTGGCTGTACCGTGAAGCTCAAGGATGTCAAGACTGGCAACACGCTCAACGGCAAGGACTGTGAGTGGCGTTTCGACTTCATCAAGTATCCCAATTCCAAGTATTCGCGTGCTATCCGTACTACCAATGCCCAGGATATGGAGAAACTCATGGTCGCCCTGCTCAAGATGCGTCAGGAAGACCCCACATGGGTGGTAGAACAGAGCAAGGAGCTGCGCCAGACCATCGTTCACGGCCAGGGAGAGTTCCATCTGCGTACGCTGAAGTGGCGCCTGGAAAATAACGAGAAGCTGAGTGTAGTCTTCGATGAGCCCCGCGTGCCTTACCGTGAGACCATCACCAAGAAAGCCAAGGCCGAGTATCGTCACAAGAAGCAGAGTGGTGGTGCCGGACAGTTTGGTGAGGTTCACCTCATTGTCGAGCCTTATGCCGAGGGTATGCCCGATCCTACCGTGTTCAACTTTGGTGGTCAGGAGTTCAAGATGAACATCAAGAGCCGTCAGGAAGTTGATTTGGAGTGGGGCGGCAAGCTCGTATTCCTCAACTCGGTTGTCGGCGGTGCCATCGATACTCGTTTCATGCCCGCTATCCTCAAGGGTATTATGGACTGCATGGAGCGCGGACCTCTTACTGGTAGCTACGCCCGCGATGTACGCGTAATCGTTTATGATGGCAAGATGCACCCGGTTGACTCCAATGAAATCTCATTCACCCTGGCTGCCCGCCACGCTTTCTCTGATGCGTTCAAGAATGCCGGTCCTAAGATTCTGGAGCCTATCTATGACCTCGAGGTTTATGTACCGTCAGACTATATGGGCGATGTGATGAGCGACCTGCAGGGACGTCGTGCCCTCATCATGGGTATGGACTCAGAGGCTGGTTACCAGAAACTTCAGGCCAAGATTCCATTGAAGGAGCTCGCCAACTACTCTATTTCTCTGAGTAGCCTTACTGGCGGACGTGCCTCGTTTACCACCAAGTTCGCCAGCTACGAACTCGTGCCCAATGATGTTCAATCCAAGCTGATTGCCGAGCATGAGGCAGAGCAGAAAGACGATGACGAATAACAGAGTATAAAATCCGAAAATGATGGAGGGAATGGGTAAAGCCATATCCCTCCTTTTTTTTATCCTATCCGTCATCACGATAATTACAAATGCGTAAGTAATCTGTGTATTTATAGTTAATAATGTTAAACTCAGTGTAAATAATTAACCTTTTAATGTTAACGTTTTAAGTATTTACGTATATTTGCATTATGAAAAAGAAAACAATATGGACCATAGCAGTCATCATGGGCGTCAGCTTCCTGATTCTGCTTTTCCTACAGCTCAAGTATATCCAGGAGATGGTGGATATGAAGAAAGAGCAGTTTGACGAGAGTGTCAACCGTTCTCTCTATCAGGCCTCGCGCAATTTGGAGCTTAACGAGACCCTGCGTTATCTTGAGAAAGACGTCAACGAGACTGAGCGTAAGGCCTTCAAGAAGGACTCTGTGGGCACGCGCTCCGGCCATCCCGACGCTACAGTGCAGCAGTCGCATCAGTATGCTGCCGTGGGCAAGGACGGCACTATCTATACCTCGTTCGAGCTCAAGACCATATCATCCAATCCTGCCACCAAGCCCAAGGGAATGATTCTCGAAAACGACAAGGGCAGCATCTCCGAGGCTTCGAGGTCGTTGCAGGAGATTGTCAAGAACCGCTACGTCTATCAGAAGGCGCTGCTCGACGAGGTGGTGGTGTCTATACTCTACTCGGCATCAGACAAACCGCTGAAGGAGCGCATCAACTTCAAGCTGCTCGACCAGGACCTCAAGGCAGAGTTGATGAACAATGGCGTCAACATTGGCTACCATTTCACCGTGTCTACCCAGGACGGTCGCGAGGTCTATCGTTGTCCCGACTATTCCGACGAGGGAGAAGAGTACACCTACACCCAGATACTCTTCCGCAACGACCCGGTCAGCAAGATGGGAGTTGTCAAGCTGCACTTCCCCGATATGAACAGCTACATCTACTCGTCTATCCGCTTCATGATTCCCAGTGTGATCTTCACCGTGGTGCTGCTTATCACCTTTATCTTCACGATAGTCACGATATTCCGCTCGAAGAGATTGTCTGAGATTAAGAATGACTTCATCAACAATATGACCCACGAGCTCAAGACGCCTATCGCCAGCATTTCGCTTGCGGCGCAGATGATGAACGACCAGAGCGTCACCAAGAGCGAGACCATGATGAAGCATCTGTCGGGAGTGGTGCAGGACGAGTCCAAGCGCCTGCGCTTCCTCGTGGAGAAGGTGCTGCAGATGAGTATGTTCGACCGCAAGAAGGCTGTGTTCAAGAAGAAGCACCTCGACCTCAACGAGATGGTCGAGAACATGGCCAACTCGTTTACCCTGCGTGTAGAGCATACCGGCGGAAAAATCTACACCGAGATTGAGGCTGTCGACTCTGCCATCTATGTCGACGAGGTGCACTTCCAGAACGCCCTCTTCAATCTGATGGACAACGCCGTGAAGTATGGCAAGCCCGAGAAGCCGCTCAATATCTATCTGCGCACATGGAACGACGATACCCATCTCTGCTTCTCCGTGCGAGATACCGGCATCGGCATCAAGAAGGAAAACCTGAAGAAGGTGTTTGAGAAGTTCTACCGCGTGCATACCGGCAACGTGCACGATGTCAAGGGCTTCGGTCTGGGACTTGCCTATGTCAAGAAGATTATCGACCTGCATAGCGGCACCATCAAGGTAGAAAGTGAAGTGGGCAAGGGTACCACCTTTACCATCAAGTTGCCAAAGATAGAAGATTAATCAATCACAATTATCAATAGAAACAATATCAATAATCATTTAAACAATACAACTATGGACGAGAAGTTGAAAATTTTGCTTTGCGAAGACGATGAGAATTTGGGAATGTTGCTCCGCGAGTATCTACAGGCCAAAGGTTATCAGGCAGTTCTCTGCCAGGATGGTGAGGTCGGCTACAGAGAGTTTGCCAAGGGCAAGTTCGATATCGCCGTTCTCGACGTGATGATGCCCAAGAAAGACGGATTCACCCTGGCCCAGGAGATTCGTCAGGCCAACACCGAGATTCCTATCATCTTCCTTACCGCCCGTGCCCTCAAGGACGATATCCTCGAAGGTTTCAAGATTGGTGCCGACGACTATATCACCAAGCCATTCTCTATGGAGGAGCTCGTGCTGCGTATAGAGGCCATCCTGCGCCGTGTCCATGGCAAGAAGGCCAAGGATGCTACCGTGTTCCGTATCGGTCGCTTCGTGTTCGATGCCCAGAAGCAGTTGCTCACCATCGGTGAGAAGCAGACCAAACTCACCACCAAGGAGAACGAGCTCCTGGCTCTGCTCTGCGCTCACTCCAACGAGATTCTGCAGCGCGACTTTGCCCTCAAGACCATCTGGATTGACGACAACTACTTCAATGCCCGCTCGATGGATGTGTATATCACCAAGCTGCGTAAGCATCTGAAAGACGATGACCAGATTGAGATTATCAACATCCACGGCAAGGGCTACAAGCTCATCGTTCCCGATGCCGATTAAGGCTTGACGCGTAATACATAGAAAAAGGTTCTTCTGCTTGCCATTGGCAAAGACAGAAGAACCTTTTTTCGTATCTTTATGAGTCATGCTGGGCGTCACGTCTGCCGTGTTCCGCCCGCTTTCCTACAGGTGTGTGGTCTTGTTGACCAGATAGCTGTCGAGTATCACCATGGCAGCCATAGCCTCCACCACCGGCACGGCGCGTGGCAGCACGCATGGGTCGTGTCGACCTTTGACCTCCAGCTGCGTAGCATTGCCGTCTGTGTCTATTGTGGCTTGCGGTCGGAGCAGTGTTGCCACAGGCTTGAACGCCACACGGAAACAGATGTCTTCGCCATTGCTTATGCCGCCCTGTATGCCTCCGCTGTGGTTGGTAAGCGTCACGTGGCTGCCGTCGGGGTCAAAGAGGTCGTTCACCTCGCTGCCTCTGTGTGAGGCCATGTCAAAGCCGTCTCCATATTCAAAACCTTTGACGGCATTGATGCTCAGCATCGCACTGCCCAGTTGGGCGTGCAGTTTGCCGAACTCTGGTTCGCCCAGCCCGGCAGGACATCCCTCGACCACACAGGTAATGACGCCGCCGATGGTGTCGCCGTCGCTCTTCACCTGCATGATGAGCTCTTCCATCTGTGCCGCTTTGTCGGCATCCGGACATCTCACGTCGTTGTCGTCAGTGCGTCTGAGGTCGTATCGGTGATAGTCGCGGTCCAGCGCTATCCCTCCTACCTGCGAGGTATATGCCGTGATGCTCACCCCTATCTGCTTGAGCGCCAGCATAGCCAGCGCGCCACCCACACAGCGGCTTATCGTGACCCGCGCCGACGAGCGTCCGCCCCCACGATGGTCGCGTATGCCATACTTATTATAATAGGTATAGTCGGCATGCGAGGGTCTGAACACACGGCGCATATTGTCATAGTCATGCGAGTGCTGGTTGGTATTGCGCACGATGAATCCGATGGGCGCACCTGTCGATTTGCCCTCAAATACACCACTGAGTATCTCTACCCGGTCGCTCTCGTTGCGCTGCGTCGTAAGCCGGCTCTGACCCGGACGACGACGGTCCAACTGGTGTTGCACGAAGTCCATGTCGATGTCTATCCCAGCCGGAAAACCGTCGATGACACCGCCTATCGCTTCACCATGGCTCTCGCCGAAGGTGGTGAGGCGCAGTATGTTTCCTATTGTGTTGCTCATGTTGTGGGTGGTTTTGTTGCCTATTGGCCTATTAGTGGTTGTGGTGTCCGCCTCCGCAGTGGCCCTCGCCTCCGCAGTGACCTTCTCCGCCACAGTGACCCTCACCGTCGCAGTGGCCGTCGCCGCAACCGCCGTCACCACAGTGACCGCCGCAGCCGCCTCCGCAGTGTCCGCCACATCCGCCTTCACCGCTCAGCATGCGTGCCATCTGCTCTATCTCGGCATTGGTGGCAGGACGCGACTCGTGGATGGTGCCCTTGAAGTTGAGCGTCATACCAGCCAGTGGGTGGTTGAGGTCTATGCGCACCTTGTCGCTGCCGATGCTTACCACGCGTCCGAGGAAACGGTTGCCGTCCTCGTTCTGCAGCGGAATGATGGCTTCGGGGTAGATGTTCTTGCTGTCAAACTTGCCGTCGACGCTGAATATCTGCTTGTCCAGTTCCACTACGCGTGTGTCTACATGCTCGCCATAAGCTCTGTCGGGAGAGAGCACGAAGTCGAAGTCGGCACCCTCTGCCAGACCCACGAGATTGCTTTCAAAGTCCTCGAGAGTGGTTCCGAAACCGCTGAGAAACACAAATGGTTTGTCTTTAGCTGTCTCTTCTATCAGTTCCTGCTTGTTGTCGGTGATATCATAGAGCTTGTAGGCCACGCTGATATACTTGTAATCCTTTTGTTCCATTATTATTTAAGTATTATTGTTTGCTGTTCATGCAAAGGTACTAAAAAAACAGGGGTTACGGGGCTTTCTCCTTGATTTTTTTGACTTTGGCTTGCGTGGCTCGTTTATTTTCATTTATTTTGCAATATGAAGCGAACCGTATTTATGTTTTTGCTATGGGTCATGGTGACGGCTGTCTATGCCCAGCGTCCCGATTTTACCAAGATGTCTGCCATGGTGCGCTCGCTGGCTCTCGACGCCTCTTCGTCGGCAGCCCGCGTGCAGGGCGTGGGTGGCCATGCGGCCTCGTGGCTTTGCGCCTTTGTCGAGATTGACGGCGACGGAGCCGCTGTGCTCGACTCCTGTGGCGGCGAGTCGCTTGCCCGCTTTGGCAACATCCACATCGCCCGCATCCCCGTGGGCAGCATCGCGCGGCTGTCTTCGCTTCCTAAGGTCAAGCGCATCGAGGCCAACCGTTCCCACCGCGCCACCCTCGATACGATGGCGGTCATACTCCGTGCCGACAAGGCCTACCGTGCAGAGTCTTTGCCCCAGGCTTTTACCGGCAAAGGCGTAGTGGTAGGTGTCCAGGACATAGGCTTCGACTATACCCATCCCACCTTTCTCGATACCCTCAGCCACCGCTGCCGCATCAGCTCGGTGTGGGACATGCTCGCTGCCGACGACGGGACTATGCCCGTGGGCGCCACCTATCACGGCGACGATGTGCTGGCTTGCCGACATTCGGCCGACGGCAACGACCAGACCCACGGCACCCACACCACGGGCATCGCTGCCGGCAATGGCTACCGCTCGGCCTACCGCGGCGTGGCCTACGAGAGCGACATCTGCCTTGTGGCCAACGCCACGGGCGACAATGCCTCGATGATTCCTCCCGAGCGGCTCAATCTCTACACCTATGCCCTCGATGCGCTCGGGTTCAAGTATCTCTTCGACTATGCTGCCGAGCGCGACATGCCCTGTGTGGCGTCCTTCAGCGAAGGCTCGGGCCAGGACTTCCGTGGCGACGACCGTCTCTATTACCAGGTGCTCGATTCGCTCGTTGGCCCTGGTCGTATACTCGTGGCTTCGGCGGGTAACGACGGCCTGGTCAAGACCTACTTCCACAAACCGGCGTCGCTGCAGAGCGAGGGGTCGTTCTTGCGGTCAGAGGGCGACCGTGTGTCGTTCATGGTTCGTGGCAACCGGAGTTTCGAGGTGCGCCTGGTGTCCTACGGCGACACCCGCGACACGCTGCTCATCTCCTCGCGTCAGGTGGCTGCCGACACGCTGCGCCTCGAGCAGTGGTGCGGCATGAGCGTCATGGCATGCGCCTATCCGTCGGCCTACGAGGCTGCCGACACGGTGATGGATGTCTCTCTACGCCAGACCGACGGGCGCCTGCTGTCGGTCGAGATTGTGGGCGAGGGCACCGACGCCAGTTTCTACAAGAGCCGTGGCACCCTCATCACCAATCCCGCCAACCCCAGCCTCGCTGCCGGCGAGTATAGCCATAGCATCGGTTCGCCCGCCAGCTCGCCGGCAGCCATCTGCGTGGGCTCTACCGCCTATCGCCAGGACATTTACACCTACCTCGGCGCCCATCGCGTCTACGACATGGGGCACGACGGCGAGCGCACCCGCACCTCGTCGATAGGCCCCACGGTCGACGAGCGCATCAAGCCCGATGTGATGGCTCCCGGCACCAACATCGTCTCCTCGTACAGCAGCTACTATCTCGAGCACCATCCCTCGGCGTGGGATATCGTCAACTCAGACAAGGAACACTTTGACTTTGACGGCCGTACTTATGCCTGGAACTACAATTCGGGCACGTCTATGTCTACCCCCGCTGCCGCTGGCGCCATCGCCCTGTGGCTCCAGGCTTGTCCTACGCTTACCCCCGACCAGGTGCGCGAGCTCATTGCCGCCACCTCCCGTCGCCACGACCCGTCGCTCGACTATCCCAACAACTATTATGGCTATGGCGAGATAGATGTCTATGCCGGATTGCTCCGCCTGCTCGGCTTTACAGCCATCCCCGATGTGTCGCAGCGTCAGGCCCAGGGCGTGGCGATACGGCCCGTGGACGATGGGGTAGAGTTGAGGTTCGACTCTGCTCCCAGCCACACCTTTGTGGTCAATGTCTATGGGGTCGACGGCCGCCGCGTGGCTTCCCACAGACTCGCGCCCGAGGGCTGCAGCTATCACATCTCGCTGGCTGGCGCTCCCCGAGGCGTCTATGCCGTCCAGGTCAATACCGGCTCCCGGGCTACGACGGGTTCCCAGCTCATCAGACACTAAATCATCATTTTTGGGTATTGCACATAGCGTCAGAAAGCAGTACCTTTGCAACTGGATGAAAGTTTGATCGTAACCACTTAGATCATGATGTTTTGTATAATTGTAGAGAGGAGAGGCGTGACAGTGGTCATGCACTCTCCTCTAATCTTTTTCCCCCTTTCTCCCTTCATCCCATTCCTGCCCGTGGCCGTAGAATAATTGGTTTCAGACTTTGCAACCATCGTTTCCTGCCCTGCAATCATTGTTTCCAACCTCGCAATACTTAATTCCCGCCCCGCCTTCAACCTCTCTGCCATCATTGCGGTTTTGTGGCGTGTGGCGTAGCGCGCGCTTGTTTGCGCCAGCTTGCCATACCAGCCCCGAGGGCGCATGTGGGAGCCAAAAAAGTGGCATTTTGTTTGGCATATTCGTTCTAAATGGTTACTTTTGCGCCAGTATAAGAAAGGAATTTTATGAAACAGCTTAAAGTGATGCTGCTGGTATGGGTTGTGGCCCTCTTGGCAGCATGCGGCACCACGCGCACGGTGCCCATTACCGGTCGCAAGCAGAGTCTGATGGTGTCCAATCAGGAGATAATGAGCCTGAGCAACAAGGAGTACAGCCAGTACATGCAGTCGGCCAAGAAATCGACCAATGCCGCCAATACCGAGATGGTAGTAAGGGTAGGCAAGAAACTGGCTACTGCCGTAGAAAACTACTTGAGAAACAACGGCATGGCTGCCGAAGTGAGTGAATACAGCTGGGAGTTCAACCTGGTGCAGGACAAGAGCGCCAACGCGTTCTGTCTGCCTGGTGGCAAGATAGTGGTCTTCGAGGGACTGCTGCCCTACACCAAAAACGAGAATGGACTTGCCATCGTGCTGGGTCACGAGATAGCCCACGCCGTGGGCAAGCACAGCGCCGAGCAAATCTCCAAGCAGATCAAGCAGCAGTATGGCACCCAATTGCTCAGCAGCGTGCTCAATGCTGCCACCGGCACCAATGTGGGCAGTTATGCCGCCGTGCTGGCTCAGCAGGGTCTGAAGCTGCGCAATCTGAAGTACAGCCGCGACCATGAGACCGAGGCCGACCACATGGGACTTATCTTTGCGGCTATGGCCGGCTACAACCCGCAGGAAGCCATCACCTTCTGGCAGCGCATGTCGGGCGGCAAAGGCAATCAGGACGATTTCCTGTCAGACCACCCTTCCGACGCAAAGCGTATAGCCGCGCTGCAGCGCGATATGCCCGAGGCGCTCAGATACTATGAGGCCAGCAAGCCCAAGACTCTGAGAATCTCTACGTCGACCACGACAAAGACCACCACCACTACCAAGCGCAGGAAGTAATACACATTATTAATATATAATAACGACAAGACTATGTTGGAAATTAATTCTTATGAAGAGTTTGCCGCTCACTTGGGCGAGGAAATTGGTACCTCTGAGTGGCTTACCGTCGACCAGGACCGCATCAATCAGTTTGCCGATGCCACCCTCGACCACCAGTGGATACATGTAGACGTAGAGCGCGCCAAGGCCGAGAGCCCCTACAAGAGCACCATCGTGCATGGTTATCTTACCCTCTCGCTGTTGCCCTACTTCTGGAACCAGATTATCAAGGTCAACAACCTGAAGATGCTCGTCAACTATGGCATGGACAAGATGCGTTTCGGTCAGGCTGTGCCCGTGGGCAGCCGTCTGCGTATGGTGACCAAGCTGCACGAGATAGCCAACCTGCGCGGTATCTGCAAGGCCAGCATCGCCTTTAAGATTGAAATCGAAGGCCAGCGCAAGCCCGCACTTGAGGGCATCGCCACCTTCCTCTACTACTTCAACTGATAACGAAGCGGCAGTCAACAGGAGTTCCCCATCCGTCATCACGAGCGGAAGGGGAACTCTTTTTGGTTCAATAAGTCGTGTGAATTGGGTTGTTTATTACTTTTTTGGGTCTTCTCATGTCGATTTTCGGGAAAACTGTTTGCAGCCATTCACTTTTTTTATATCTTTGCTATCTCGACCAATAACAACAGTATAAATCTAAAATAAGACGTAACAATGAAAAAGCTGGTTTTAATGTTCGCAGCCGCACTGCTGGCAGTTTCAGCATCGGCTCAGACAGTCTCGGAAAGCAAGTCTTCTGATAATTTCTATCTCGGTGTCAACGGTGGAGTCATCACCGCCACCCATCCATCGACCATGGGGGCAGCCAACCATTGCTGGCTTCGTGATATCACTCCCAATGCCGGTCTGCGCTTGGGCCGCTGGTTTACTCCCGTATTCGGTTTGGCTCTTGAGGGGAATGCCTATTTCAAGAACCTGCATCATGGTAATCTCCAGGGTACGCTCGTCAACAGCATGAACACCTCGCTGCTGGCTACCATCAATCTGAGCAACTGGGCTGGTGGCTACAAGGGTGAGCCTCGCTGCTTTGAGCTTATCCCGGTAATGGGTCTGGGATGGGGACACACCTTCGGTTCGCCCACCAAGGACTGGAAAGCCGACGTGTTGACCTCCAAGTTTGGCGTGGACTTCGCCTTCAACTTCGGAGCCAACAAGGAATGGCAGTTCTATGTTGAGCCGTCTATCAACTGGGCTCTCAATGGCAATGGCTACCAGGGCGTGGCTTACAATGTCAACAAGTCTGGCTTCCAGCTCAATGTAGGATTCAACTACAAGTTCAGAAACTCCAATGGTACCCACAACTTCGCTCTTGCCCAGCTGCGCGACCAGGCCGAGGTCGATGCACTCAATGCTCAGATTAACGACTTGCGCGGCGAACTTGCCAAGAAACCTAAGGAGGTGGTCAAGGAAGTGGTGAAAACACAGGAAGTACAGGTGGGCAACCTCGTGTTTGTGACCTTCGCACAGGGCAAGCAGAACCTCACCGATGAGGCCAAGGAAGCCCTCAACACCATAGCCGAAGGCAAGCACGTGCAGGTAGTAGGTACTGCTTCGCCCGAGGGCTCCAAGGCGTTCAACAAGAGACTCTCGCAGGGTCGTGCCGATGTCGTGGCCGACTATCTCAGAGCCCGCGGCGTCATCGTCGACGAGGCTACCGGCAAGGGTGTGCAGGGAGTTGCCTCCAATCGCCTGGCTATCGTATATATCAAGTGACAGTTTGACTGCGCCGATAATAAAAAAGTCTCTGGTATCGTTGGGTACCAGAGATTTTTTCGTTAATTTTGTTGTGTAAAACGTATGAATATGGAACAGACCAAAATAGCAAAATACAAGTTCTTGGCAGAGCCCTTCCACTGTGATTACTCCAATCATCTCTTCATGGGACACCTGGGTAATCATCTGCTCAATGCTGCCGACTTCCATTCCACAGAGCGTGGCTTTGGTATGAATTATCTTATGCCGCGCCACAAGACATGGGTGCTGTCGCGACTGGTGATAGAGATGGACGAGATGCCCTCCTCGTATGACGACTTCTATGTAGAAACTTGGGTCGAGAGTGCCATGCGCTACTTCACCTCGCGCAACTATGCCATCTCTGCCGCCGACGGCCACATGCTTGGCTATGGTCGCAGCGTGTGGGCGATGATTGATACCCAGAGCCGTCAGCCCACCGACATCTTCAGTATCCACGATGGTGCCATCAACAACTATATAGACAAAGACTATCCCTGTCCTATCGCCAGCCCGTCGCGGGTAAAGATGGGTGATGAGGCAGTGAAGGTGATGGAACTCAAGACACGCTATAATGATGTCGATATCAATGGCCATATCAACAGCGTCAAGTATATCGAACATGTGCTCGACCTGTTTCCCGTCGATTGGTACAAGTCTCATTTCCTGAAACGCTTTGAGATAGCCTATGTGGCTGAAGCCCATGGCGGCGATGTCCTGACTTTCTATCAGGAGCAAACTGCCGACGGCGCTTACCGCATACGCATCACCAAGCGCGCCGACGATGATGCCACAGAGACCGAGGTGGCTCGCGGCAAGGCTGTGTTTATAGAAAAATAATGAGGGGAGTCAATCCTTGTTGAGGCAGATTTGACAGCCGTTGACAAGGATTATCTCTTCAGACACCAGTTCGGATAAAACCTGTTCGAACTGTTTTTTAGGAATCTGCAGATCACGCAGAATAGTAATGTGATGGGGCTCTCCGTCGGCCAGTTGCTGCAGGATAAGCTCGCGAGCTGTCTTCTCCTGTTGCTTGGTGACGCGTCCGTAGTGGTCTGCACACACATCGCAACGGTGGCAATCGTTCTTGTTTTCTTCCCCGAAATAAGCCATAAGCTGCCGGCTGCGGCAAGTCTCATCGTTCTCGATATAGGCTATCATTGCCTCGATACGCTCGATGTAATTCTCCTTTCTTTCCTCGTATACCTCTCTGGGCAGGGCCACCTGCTCTGGGTCCACGCGGTCGGTAAGGTAGGTGATGTAGGGCATCTTGCGCTGTGGGATGAAGTGTACGATATGCCGCTGCGAGAGCATCTTGAGTATGGTGTAGACCTGCTCGTGCTCGAGTCCGCTCTGCAGGGCTATCAGCGACAGGTCGATATAGGCATAGTCGGTGAAGAGTCCGCCGTAGCAGCGCAGCAGCGCCGTGATGACCTTCTCTTCCATGGGCGTGCCCTCGTGCAGACGGTATAGCTCGTCGCGATGAAGCAGAAACATGATGCGGGCACGGGCGTCGGGATCGGTCTCGTAGATGATGTAGCCGGCGCGCTGCAGGATGCGCAGGGCGGCATCGGTCTGGATGGGGTAGTGGTGGTAGATGTGGCAGAACTTGTCTATCTCGAAGGCACCGGTAAATCCCTTGCCGCTCTCTATGCCTATCTGGAAGTAATAGGCCAGATGCTCGTAGACACTGCTTATGAACTCCTTCTCAGGGAAATTGTCGGCGATGCGCTTCTTCAGCTTCACCTTGTCGCTCGTGTCGTAGAGCAGCACGGCATAGGCACGCTGGCCGTCGCGTCCGGCACGTCCGGCTTCCTGGAAGTAGGCTTCGATGGAGTCGGGACAGTCGTAGTGGATGACCAGACGCACATCGGGCTTGTCGATGCCCATGCCAAAGGCGTTGGTAGCCACTATCACCCGCCGTTCGTCGTCCTGCCATTGCTGCTGGTTGCGGTCCTTGATGGCGGGGTCGAGTCCGGCATGGAAGTGGTTGGCACTGATGCCGGCGTCGGTGAGCATCTTGGCTATCTCCTTGGTGCGCTTGCGGCTGCGCACATAGACGATGGCACAGCCCTGCACGGCTCTGAGGATATGCAGCAGCTCGTGGTCTTTGTCGGTGGTGTTGCGCACGATGTAGCCCAAGTTCTTGCGCTCAAAGCTCATGCTGAACACGTTGTGTTCCTTGAACCCCAACTTGTCTTGGATGTCTATCACCACCTTGGGCGTGGCGGTGGCTGTGAGCGCGAGGATAGGTACATTGGGCTTGATGCTGCGTATGTCGGTAATACGCAGGTAACTGGGACGGAAGTCATAGCCCCATTGGCTGATGCAATGGGCTTCGTCGACGGTGATAAAACTAACGTTGATGTGCTTTAACTTGGTAAGAAAAAGCTCGGAAGAAAGACGCTCGGGCGATACGTAGAGTATCTTGGTGGAACCGAAGATGCAGTTCTCGAGCGTCACGATGATTTCCTGTCTGGACATGCCCGAGAAGATGGCGGCCGAACTGATGCCACGCTTCTGCAGGTGCATCACCTGGTCCTTCATCAGGGATATAAGTGGGGTGATGACGATACAGACTCCATCCTGGGCCAAGGCAGGCACCTGGAAGGTGATGGACTTGCCGCCACCGGTGGGCATCAGGCCCAAGGTATCTTTGCCCGAGCCGATGCTTTCGATGATGGACTCCTGTATTCCTCTAAAAGATGTATAGCCCCAGTATTCTCTCAGTATGTCGTCATACCTTTTCATCCTCAGCAGGGCGTATGTCTTCTATCTGTAACTGGATGGCGTTGTGCTTGAAGACATTGTCCTCAAGCGTATAAGCGATGTCAAAGCTGCGCTTTGACTTGATGTAACGTGCCGATGCGCTCTGGCCGAAGGCTATGCCCTTGACCACATTGCTCGACTTGGAGTCGACCAGCTCGAGCTTGATATGTTCCTGCTCGCGGCCCACGACCTTGCTGGTGCCATAGTCGTAGACATTGAGGGTGCAGAAGAGGGGCTTGGGGTTGCCTGGGCCAAAGGGTGAGAATTTCTTCAGGTCGTTGTGCAGGCGCTTGGTGATATCCTTGAAGTCGATGACAGAGTCTATCTTCAGGTTGGCTTCGGTCTGCTCGGGCAGGATGTGGTCGTCTACATACTGCTGGAACGCCATGCGGAATTCCTTGATGCAATCCCATTTCAGCGTAAGGCCCGTGGCATAGGTGTGGCCACCGAAGTTGACCAGCAGATGGCGGCAACTCTTGATGGCAGAATAGATGTCAAAGCCGGTGACGCTGCGGGCAGAGCCGGTGGCATAGTCGCCGTCGCGGGTAAGCACCACGGTGGGACGGAAGTAGATTTCCGTAAGTCGTGAGGCAACGATGCCGATGACGCCTTTCTTCCAGTTCTCGTCGTAGAGCACGATGCTTGACTGGTGCTTTTGGTTCTCCAAGCGGGCCACAATCTGGTTGGCTTCCTCGGTCATCTGCTTGTCTATATCCTTACGTTGCTCGTTGTATTCGTTGATGTGCTTGGCCATGCGCAGAGCCATGCCAAGGTCTTTTTCTACAAGCAAGTCCACACTTTCGCGGCCGTTCTCCATGCGTCCAGAGGCGTTGATACGCGGGCCAATCTTGAAGATGATGTCGCTCATCGATAGCTCGCGGTTGTTGAGTCCGCAGATGTCGATGATGGCTTTGAGTCCTACGCTGGGGTTCTGGTTGAGCTGCTTCAGACCGTGGAAGGCGAGGATGCGGTTCTCGTCGACTACGGGCACGATATCGGCAGCGATGCTTACGGCACAAAGGTCGAGTAGGGGGATGAGGCGTGAGAAGGGGATGCCGTTGTTCTTGGCAAAGGCTTGCATAAACTTGAAGCCTACGCCGCATCCACACAGGTCTTTGAAGGGATAGGGGTCGTCCTCACGCTTGGGGTTGAGGATGGCCACGGCATCGGGCAGCTTCTCGTCGGGCACATGATGGTCGCAGATGATGAAGTCGATGCCCTGCTCTTTGGCATAGGCTATCTCGTCGATGGCTTTGATGCCACAGTCGAGGATGATAATGAGCTTCACGCCCTGCTCCTTGGCATAGTCTATACCTTTCTTGCTTACGCCATAGCCTTCGTCATAGCGGTCGGGGATATAGTATTCGATGTTGGAATAAAACTGCAACAGAAACTTATAGACCAACGCTACGGCTGTACACCCATCTACATCGTAATCGCCATACACGAGAATACGCTCCTTGCGGCCCATGGCATCGTTGAGCCTGTCTACGGCGATGTCCATGTCCTTCATCAGGAACGGATTGATGAGGTCGGCAAGCTGGGGGCGGAAGAATCGCTTGGCTGCCGACTCGGTGGTAATGCCACGCCTAATCAGCAGCAGGGTGAGAATGGGGCTCATGTTGAGCTTCTCACCCAATTCCTTAGCAGCCTGTTCCTCTTCGGGTGTAGGATACTTGTAATTCCACTTAAAGTGCATTATATCGTTCTTTTATTATCAATAGAATGGGGGCCAAGTCTGGTATAGACCTTATTTGAGCCCAAAGTTACAAAATAAATACAAAAAAACGGCAGTTTCTCATCTAAAAATTTATGAGAAGCTGCCGTTTATGTATTTATGTGCTATGGTTCTTAGATGCCCATTTTCTTACGTATATCCTTGGGGATGGCATTCTTGTTGACCATAAAGTCCATGGTGTTGGCCACGATGTAGTTCTTGGTCATGTACCAGATACCCTTGTATTCGCCGGACTCGCCCCATGAGTTCTTTACCATATAGTACTCCTTGCCGTTCTGGTCCTTGGCGATACCGAAGATGAGCATACCGTGGTCGTCGGTCAGCTCCCAGTTGTCAAAACGCTGCTGGCGCTGCTCCTGTGTAGGCACAAGCTCGGGCACGTTTACACCGAGAGAGTCGATGAGGTTGGTCTTCTTGGCCTTGGGCAGCTTGAGCCAGTGTGCCATATCGCTGCCTGCGAGGCTTTCCATCTTCTTGGTGTCATAGAAGTAAGCCAGACCCTGACGGGTGAAGCCCTCTTCCGATACGTCACCACCCCATGCTACGGTGTAGCCGTTCATGATGGCGTTTTCGATGATGCGGGCCATGTCGTCGATAGGCACGTTCCATGACTGTGGGTTGCGCCAGTTGTCCTGCACCTCAACGGCAAACTGTGTCCAGAAGGGGTGGTGGGTATAGCTGGTTACGGTCACGTAGTTGTTCCAGTCGAGACCCAGGCTGGCAGCAAAAGTCTTGGGAGTATAGTTCTTGCCTTCGTAAGTGAAGTTCTCAGGACACTTGCCGAGGTAGGCATCGAGGATGCCCTGCAGACCCACCTTCCACTGGTTCGACAGTTTCTTGCTGTTGCTGGTAGCAATGGCCTTGACATAGGGAGACAGCACGGTGAAGAACTCGTTGAAGTTGTTCAGTGAGTCGCCATACAGACTGCCGGGGAAAGGCATGATGCCCTGGGGAATGATACCATAGTTCTGGATGCAGTACAAGGGGTCGTAAGCCGAACCGCCCTGAGCAAACTGGCAGTCACCATGCAGACGTACTACCTGAATAGCACGGTCCATATAGGTCTTGTTGGTCACGAAGCTCTCTTCCAGGTCATAGACCTTGCCGGTAGCCTTGAGGATTTCGGCCTCAAAGTAACTCAGGGTAGAGTAGTTCCAGCACGTACCCGAACGGTTCTGGTCCTTGATACTTGTAATCTTATTCTCCTTGACTACAGTGAATACGGGCTTGTTGGGATTTACCTTCTCAGCCTTCTTCTCCTGTGCGTTTGCGCCCAAAGCCACCATAGCCATGAGCGCCATCATCATGATTTTTTTCATTTCTCGTTGTTTTATGATTCTGTTGATTATTGTTTGTTTTCAGCCATATATGCTTCTACATCCTTGGGATGATAGGGGATGCGCTCGTTGCCCAAGAAGCGGGCTCCGTCGGCAGTGATGAGCAGGTCGTCTTCGATGCGGATGCCACCAAAGTCCTTGTAGGTCTCCAGCTTGTCAAAGCAGAGGAAGTCCTTGCAGTGTCCCTTGGCGCGCCATTCGTCGATGAGGGCGGGGATGAAGTAGATGCCAGGCTCGTCGGTCACTACAAATCCTTCCTGCAGACGGCGTCCCATGCGCAGACAGTTGGTGCCAAACTGCTCGAGGTTGGGGCGGGTCTCCTCGTCAAATCCTACGTTCACCTGGTCCAGGTTCTCCATGTCGTGTACATCCATACCCATCATGTGGCCCAGTCCGTGGGGCAGGAACATGGCGTGGGCACCCTGGCGCACAGCCTCTTCGGTGTCGCCCTTGGCAAGCCCCAGTTCCTTCAGACGGTCAAAGATGAGGCGGCATACGGAGAAGTGTACGTCGGCATACTTCACACCGGGGCGTGCCACCTCGAGGGCATGGTCGTGGGCTGCTTCTACGATAGAGTATATCTCCAGCTGTCGCTGGCTGAACTTGCCGTTCACGGGGTAGGTACGGGTATGGTCTGAGCAGTAGTTGTTGATGGTCTCGGCACCAGCGTCACAGAGCACGAGGCGGCCGCTTTCCAGCTCAGCCATAGAGGGATTGCCGTGCATGATCTCGCCGTGTTGCGAGAAGATGGTGGGGAAGCTGACCATGGCGCCATACGAGTGGGCGATGCCGTCCACCTGACCGCCGATATACTTCTCGGTCAGTCCCGGACGAGTCAGTCTCATGGCGGTGGTGTGCATCTTATAGCCTATCACCGAGGCGCGCTCCAGCTCTTCTATCTCCTGCTGTTCCTTGGTAGAACGCATCTTCACCACAGCCTTAATCAGCTCCATCGATGCCGATTCCTTCTGCTGGTTGGGATGTATGCCTATCAGGTCAAACAGCTGCAGCTTGATATCATATCTGTAGGGAGGCAGGAAGTGGATGGGGCGCTTCTGGCTCAGTGCAGCGTTGCAGATGGTCTTGAGTTCTTTCATCGGAGCCCAGTGTTCCACGCCCACCTGTGCAGCCATGTCGGCCACGGTGTCTACCGAGCCATACCACACGATGTCTTCTATGTCAATGTCGTTGCCTATCAGCGTTTCCTTGTCTTCGTCCAGGTCTATCACGCCCACCAGGCCGTCGCGCTGCTGACCGAAATAATATAAGAATGTGGAGTCTTGACGGAAGGGGTAATACCCGTTGTTGGGGAAGTTGGCTGGCGAGTCGTTGTTACCAAACAGGATGATGATACCACTCTTGACCAAGCGTTTCAGCTCAGCCCTACGACGGATATATGTTTCTTTACTAAACATTGTATTATGTGTTATTTGTTGTCCTATAATCCATATCATTCAGGCGGCTATCCGCCTATGAATTACAAAGTTAATGATAATGCGCAACGTAACCAAACAAAAACGGGGAAAAATCACTTTTGCTATATATATAATAAGGTATATGGGGGAAACCACCAACAGACGCCCCTCCCCGCAAGCAGCAGCAACTCCTACAGAGTTGCCAAAGATGCGTACCTACAGCACGTTATAATGTCCTAACCCACAGCAAGATAGGACTCCCGCCCCTTGGGGAGGGCCAGGGGAGGGGCTTCTCCCCGCAAGCAGCAGCAACTCTGACGGAGTTGCGTTTCTCCAGCCCAGGGTTGCGGGCATAGCGCGCTACCCTGGGTAGCTGGCCCCACTAATCTTGCAACTCTGTAGGAGTTGCGTTTAGCCGAAGGCGTTACTTGTCGTGTGTGTTTCCACAATCCTTGAATATACCATCACAATAATCTACAAAAAGATTTGTGCCTTTTCAGGGCTTTGCCCTATTGCGCCCGTGTGTGTCGGATAATATCTCGAGAGCAGACTCTCGGATATTCCCCGCCACACCCATCCGCGCCTGCCTGATGGCAGGCTGAAAAGTCACAAATAACAAAAAGCCGCCGTTGGCGGTAAAAAAAGTCCGGCTAACGCCGGTACAAAAAATGATTACCATATTTTTTATCGGCAGGAGTCAAACAGATGGAATAACACAAGCAGCTGTTTTTTTACCGCCAACGGCGGCCTTTTTTTACGGCCAACGGCCGCTTTTTGAACCATGCCGGCTGTTGTCGTCATGCAAAGCATGGCGTTGGGGATGGTGGCGACGACAAGGAGGAAAACTCGTTTTCTGACTGGCGTCACCGCCAACCTCAAAAAGGCGAAGCCGACAACAGCCGCCATGGCTTTTTGTATTTATATCAACCTATTACAGAAGGAGTAAATAATGGATTAACCCCGGAATTGGCCTCCCCGCAAGCAGCAGCAACTCTGACGGAGTTGCGTTTCCCCAGCCCAGGGTTGCGGGCGAAGCACGCTACCCTGGGTAAGCGCCCCCACTAATATAGCTACTCTGTAAGAGTTGCGCTTAGCCGTAGGCGTTACCCGCACCAGGACGATAGGCAAAAATGGGTAGGGAAATATTATCAGATTGAGTATAACGCCTTTGGCTAAGCGCAATACTTACAGCATTGCTACACCTTATTATATATACCCAGGGTAGAGGCGCTGCGCACCTCAACCCTGGGCTATGAAATCGCAACTCCTACAGAGTTGCCAAAGATGCGTACCTACAGCAAGTTATAATATCCTAACCCACAGCAAGATAGGACTCCCGCCCCTTGGGGAGGGCCTGGGGAGGGG
>NZ_NPJJ01000032.1 GCF_002251385.1 Prevotella sp. P5-108 | reverse complement strand
CCGCAACCACTTTCACCACCTCCGCACCCACCTTCAGCACCCCCGCACCCACCTTCACACCCCCCGAGCACACGCTCGCCAAATTTGTGACCATCTCCAGCAGAATTATGATGACCTTCAGCAAATTTATGATGACCTCCAGCAAATTTATGATGACCTCCAGCAAATTTATGATGACCTCCAGCAGATTTATGATGACCTCCAGCAAAATTATGATGACCTCCAGTAAAATTATGATGACCTCCAGTAAAAATGTGACTACCTCTACTTTTCTCCGCGAGTATATTCGTTAATCTCTGTGACCACCATCCCAACTCTCCTGACCCTCGCGGGCGGCTCGTAACGATTGGTGTGCAAGCGCGCGTTGTTTGAAACGGATATTCGTATCAAGCGGTGCGGAAGCGCGTGCCGTAAGATACGCGTCGCCAACCGTGGTTGCCACGGCGGCAAAGACATGAGAAACAATGACATGGATGGCTGCCTGCGATGTAGGGGTAATCAGAGGTGGAGCGGGGCAGACTGCAGGGATAAAGAAAAGGCGGAAAGGTCACTCTGCGACCCTTCCGCCTGATATGATACTAATGATATAGGATATGCTGGTTTAGCCCTCGATAGCAGCTACGCCGGGGAGCACCTTACCCTCGATGGCCTCGAGCATAGCTCCACCACCGGTAGATACGTAAGATACCTTGTCGGCCAGGCCGAACTTATTGACAGCTGCAACAGAGTCACCGCCACCTACGAGTGAGAATGCGCCATTCTCCTGGGTAGCCTGAGCAACATACTTAGCAATCTCGCCAGTACCGTGAGCGAAGTTCTCCATCTCGAATACGCCTACAGGACCGTTCCACAGGATGGTCTTAGACTCGAGGATAATCTTCTTCCAGTGCTCCAGACTCTCCTCAGAGGCGTCCATACCCTCCCATCCGTCGGGGATGTTGAAGATGTCTACCACCTTGCGGTTGGCGTCGTTGGCAAATCTGTCGGCAGCAACGGTAGCTACAGAGAGGCTCAGGTTTACACCCTTCTCCTTGGCAGCAGCCATTACATTGAGTGCCTCGGGCATGAGGTCGTCCTCGTGGAGAGACTCGCCGATGTGGCCACCCTGTGCCTTGATGAAGGTATAACCCATACCACCACCGATGATGAGGTTGTCTACCTTGTCGAGCAGGTTCTTGATGACACCGAGCTTAGAGCTTACCTTAGAACCACCGATGATGGCGGTGAAGGGGTGCTGGGCGTTCTTGAGCACGTTGTCGATGGCTGTTACCTCTTTCTCCATGAGGTAGCCCAGCATCTTGCTGTCGGCGTCGAAGTAGTCAGCGATAACGGCGGTAGAAGCATGCTTGCGGTGAGCTGTACCAAAGGCGTCGTTAACATATACATCAGCGTAAGAAGCGAGCTTCTTGGCGAAGTCCTTCTGACGGCCCTTCATTTCCTTCTTGGCCTCGTCAAACTCAGGTGTACCCTTCTCTACGCCTACAGGCTTGCCTTCCTCCTCGGGATAGAAACGGAGGTTCTCGAGCAACAGTGCCTCGCCGGGCTGGAGGGCAGCTGCAGCCTCGCTGGCGTTACCGCAGTCGGGAGCAAACTTAACCTCAACACCGAGAGCGGCGCTTACGTTCTTTACAATTTGACCCAATGAAAGCTCGGGCTTAACCTTGCCTTTGGGCTTGCCCATGTGGCTCATCATGATGAGGGCACCACCATCGGCAAGTACCTTCTTCAAGGTGGGCAGAGCACCACGGATACGGGTGTCGTCGGTTACGTTGCCATTCTCGTCCAGTGGCACGTTGAAATCTACACGGACAATTGCCTTCTTACCGGCAAAGTTGAATTGATCGATTTTCATTTCGTTTGTATTTTAATGATTGGTTATATTATCTGTATGCAAAGTTAGTGCTTTTTTTGATGATAAAGTCATTACACCTTAATAATTTTATACGGATGGGCCAAAAAAGTAGTGCCCTCGATGATGAAATCAAAAATAATCGGGAACAAAACGATGGTATTAACCATTTATTGTCTAATTTTGCAGGGTGATAACAATAAGCAATATGAACAAAGATTCTGTTTTGATAGTAAGTGGAGGCATGGACAGCATCACCATGCTCTATGAATACAAGGAGCGTATAGCGCTGGGTATCTCGTTTGATTATGGCAGCAATCACAATGCGCGTGAGATTCCCTTTGCCGCCATGCACTGCGAGCGCTTGGGCATCAAGCATATCGTAATCAATCTGGGATTTATGCACCAGTATTTCAAGAGTTCGCTCCTGGAGGGCGCCGAGGCCATCCCCGAGGGCAACTATGATGACGAGAATATGAAATCGACCGTTGTGCCCTTCCGCAATGGCATCATGCTCTCGATAGCGGCAGGTGTGGCTGAGTCGAACGGGCTGAAATATGTGATGATGGCCAATCACGGCGGCGACCACACCATCTACCCCGACTGCCGACCTGAGTTTGTCAGCGCCATGTCTGAAGCTACGCGGCTGGGAACCTATCCCGGCATAGAGGTGCTGGCTCCCTATACCGGGATTACCAAGAGCGACATAGCCCGCCATGGCAAGGCGTTGGGCATAGACTATGCCGAGACCTGGAGCTGCTACAAGGGTGGCGAGCATCACTGTGGCAAGTGTGGTACCTGTCGTGAGCGCATCGAGGCTCTGGCCGATGCCGGCATCGAAGACCATACCGTCTACGACGAAGAATAACGGGAGAGGCGTATCAACAGCAAGAGCACCTTGGGCTATCCATTATGGCATGCCCAAGGTGCTCTTGCTGTTGTCGGGGGTGAAGGCTCTATCCGAAAAGGACGCGCAGGGCTTCTTCGACCTTACGCACGGGATGGAGCTTGATATTGTATTTGTGTGGGTTGACGCTCTTCAGATTGAGGGCGGGGATGACGATGTCGGTAAAGCCCAACTTCTCGGCTTCGGCGATGCGCTGCTCTATACGGTTGACGGCACGTACTTCGCCGCTGAGACCCACCTCGCCACACATGCACCATCCTGCCTCGATGGGGGTGTCTACGTTGCTGGACAATACGGCGGCAATCACGCTGAGGTCCATCGCCATGTCAGTGACTCTCAGTCCGCCGGCGATATTGAGAAACACGTCTTTCTGCATGAGCTTGAATCCCACCCGCTTCTCCAATACGGCGAGCAGCATGTTGAGTCGGCGCTGGTCGAAACCCGTGGCCGAGCGCTGGGGAGTGCCATAGGCTGCCGACGAAACCAGTGCCTGGGTCTCCAGGAGGAAGGGGCGTACGCCCTCGATGGCTGCACTGATGGCTATGCCTGACAGCCCCGCGTGGTCCTCGGTGAGTAACAGTTCTGAAGGGTTGCCCACCAGACGCAGACCGTCTTGCTCCATCTCGTAGATGCCCAGTTCGGAGGTGCTGCCAAAGCGGTTTTTGATGCCGCGCAGGATGCGGTACATATAGTGCTGGTCGCCCTCAAACTGGATGACAGCATCTACGATGTGTTCCAGCGTCTTGGGGCCGGCGAGCGAACCCTCCTTGGTGATGTGTCCGATGAGGATGACCGGTATACTGCTGGTCTTGGCAAACCGCAACAGTGAAGAGGCGCACTCACGTATCTGAGTCACACTGCCAGGGCTTGACTCGGCGTCGTCGGTGGATATGGTCTGTATCGAGTCGATGATGACCAGCTGGGGCTTGACCTCCTTGATGCAGGCGAAGATATTCTCGAGCGACGTCTCGCAGAGTATGCTGATGTGGTCGAGGGCACTGTTGCCCTTGCCGATACGCTCGGCGCGCATCTTGATTTGGTGCGGGCTCTCCTCGCCAGACACGTAGAGTATATCCATATCGCTCATGCGTAGGATGGTCTGCAGGGTGAGGGTAGACTTGCCTATGCCGGGTTCGCCACCCAACAGGATGATGCTGCCGGGCACAATGCCTCCACCCAATACACGGTTGAGCTCGCTGTCGTGGGTGTCGATGCGCGGGTCTTCCTTGGCGGCGATGTCGCGGAGTCGCAGGGCATGGCTGTGGCCCTCGCCCACGCTGCGGTGGGCATTGAGCGTCTGCGCAGCCGACTTGGCGGCAGTGGTGCCCGTATCGGCTGAGATACGTATCTCTTTGAAAGTGTTCCACTTGTGGCAATTCGGACATTTTCCTATCCATTTCGCCGATTCCTGTCCGCACTCCGAGCAGACGTACGCTATCTTGTCTTTGGCCATTGTCTTGTATATTGATTACCACAAAAGTACTAAGTTTTTTTATTGTATCAAAAAATATTGCTACTTTTGCATATAAATAAATATGTGAATACAGATGAAACATAAACCAATATTCCTGCTTGCTGTCATTGTCTTGCTGTCGGCTTGCGGCCAGTCGTATGAAGAGAAAGTAAGACTCAGCCGGGCAGAAAGAGCCCGATTGGCGCAAGAGGAAGCGGCTGCGCTCAAGGTGGCGGTGCTACCTACGCTCGACTGTATGCCTGTGTATCTGGCCAAACAGAAACACTGGTATGACAGCACGCAAGTGGACTTGAGGCTGAAGGTGCGTAATGCGCAGATAGACTGTGACACGGCGCTCAAAGGCAAAAGCGTGGAGGTGGCAGTGACCGACCTGAAGCGTGTGGAGCATATGACCAAGCACGGGGTGGGGCTTCTGACGATGGGGCCTACCGATGCCTACTGGCAGTTGATAGCCAACCGCACGGCGCGTGTCAAGACGGCGGCGCAGTTGGGCGACAAGATGGTGGCGATGACCCGCTACTCGGCAACCGATTATCTCACCGACAAGGCCCTCGACGGTGTCAAGACCTCTGCACCTGTATTCAGGGTGCAAATCAATGATGTACTCATAAGGCTGGATATGCTGAAAAACAACGAAATGGATGCCATGTGGCTGACAGAGCCACAGGCCACGACAGCCAGGATGTTCAAGCACACGGTAATCGAAGACAGCCGGAAAATGAAGGAACATCTGGGTGTGGTAGTGACAGGTGCCCATCTGATGAAGGACAAAAAGCGCGTGAAGCAGCTCACCGCGTTTGTCGAGGGATATAACAGAGCCTGTGATTCGCTCAACCACTATGGTGTAAAGCATTATGCCGACCTGGTGAAGGCGGTCTGCCATACCGATGGCAAGACCATAGACAGGCTGCCCAAGTACTCTTACCCGCACATCGCCCTGCCCAAGCAGCGATAAGCAATCACTCTAAGACACAGTGGCTATGGATAACGCCATACAGACAATACTGAAAGATTTCAACGCTCATCGGCGGCTCTCAAACACATTGACCCGCCTGTCAAAGTTGATAGAACAACAGGCATTGTACGCCTTTTCGGGTGATGTCGATGACATACGCCGCAACTATGACCTGATGCTCGACTTCATGCGTCGTGGATATACCGACGAGCGTCGCAATGACTTGTATGACGAAATGATTGGCAAAACCTATAGGCTAATCCAGAACATACAGGTAGAACTCAAGAAAAAAGACAATCCTTCCTATCATGACGCCGCCTATCGGCTGGCGTCCAGTCGCATTGATTTCGACCCTGACGCTATCAGGCAGCGGTTGGAAGACCATGTGGCTGATATGGCCATGCTCTCGCTCGAGGCGCCCGAGAGTCGGGAAGAACATCGGCGGCAGTTGCTGCAGGCGCACGATGCGTATATGGGGCGCCTGTTTGACCATATCCTGCTGTCCAACCAGTGGAATGATGCCGACGCGTCGTTCTACAGGATGCTGCTCACCTCGCCCGCCATCGATACGGTGGATGCCCAATGGATAGTGGGGGCCATCATGCTGGCCTGCGTCAACGTCTTCGACCTGAAGAAACTGGAGGTGCTGGCGGCGGTCTATGTGGCTGATGTGGCAGAAAGCGTGCGCCAACGGGCACTGGTGGGCTGGGCCTTGTCGCTCGATGGCAACCAGACGCTGATGGTGGAAGGCCAGAAGCGCACGGTGGATATGATAGTAGAACACGACAAAGGCGTGGAGCATCTCAAAGAAATGCAGATACAGCTCATGACCAGCGTCAATGCCCTGTATGATGATGAGTGTATCAAGCGCGATATCATGCCTACGCTGCTCAAGCAGGGGAATATGGATTTCGCCCAACTCTCTAAGGATATCACCCAATCGTCTGACCTTCATGACATCCTGCATCCGGAGGATTCGGAAAATATGATGAGTGAAGTGGAGACGGTCATGAACCGAATGAAAGAGATGGCAGCCAAAGGGCGGGATATCTATTATGGCGGTTTCTGTCAAGCCAAGCGCTATAGCTTCTTCTCCAAGTTAAGCCACTGGTTTGAGCCGTTCTTCTGGGACAACCCATCTGTAGACTCGGGAAGCGCAGAACCGGAAGATGCCCATGAGGTGATAAAGAGCATGCTCTCTGCACTTCCTTTCTGCGACAACGACAAATACTCTTTTGTCATCTTGTTTTCCAAGATGATGACCCAATTGCCCGCTAATCTGCGCAAGGCAATGATTGAAAACAAGGGCGGCGTCATGCCGATGGCTGCTGAAGACATGACATCGGCCTCGTTTATCCGCCGCAATTATCTCCATGACCTTTTCCGTTTCCATCAGTTGTATGCGATGAAGGACAACTTCGTCGATTGTTTCAGGATGCGTCAGCGGCCTGATGTGGTCAATGTCTTCGTTGCCGACGACCGTCTCTTCGGCGACACGGATGGTTATAAGGAAATGTGCTATGACGCCTTGCGCTTTATGGATAGCATGGACACGCGCAAGGACGAACATTATCACACCACAGTGCTGACTCTGCTTGCAGCAGTGCCAATGCCATTGAGACTGTCTGACCGTCTGTTTGTCGCCCACTACCTGTGGCAGCATGGCGACAAGGCTACGGCTGCGACGATGTATGATGTGATGGTGGCCGAATATCCCGACAACGAGTATGTGCTGCGTGGCGCCGCCCATAGTCGTCTGGACCGCAAGGACTATCTGGCAGCACTGAGTTGCTATGACCGTCTGGCAGGCATCCATGAGGACAATGTGAACTATCTGCTTAACCGCTCTCTGTGTCTGGTGATGTCGGGCAGGGTGGAGGAGGCGATGCCGACATTGCACAAACTGTACTACAACAATCCCGACAACATGGATGTGGTGCGTGTGATGCTGTGGGGCATGATGAACCAGGGCAACAGCGAGCAGGCTGTGGCTGAGTATGAGAAGCTATGTGCCAAATGTCCTGACAATGCCGATGACCGTCTGAACTATGGGTACAGTCTGTGGTTGTCGGGACGAGTGGCAGAAGCCGTGGAGGTGTTCAGAGCCTATCTCGCTATGGCAGGCAGGCGCGACAAGGGTACAAGCCGTAGCATCTATTCCTCGTTTGAGGCCGACATAAACTTGCTGCAGAGTCAGGGCATCGATGAGACCGCCATGCACCTGATGGCCGACGCGGTGGATGTGCGTCCAGAGTAATCGACACATACATATATATACGCGAAGAGGGTACAAAGTGATTGGCTTTGTACCCTCTTAGCGTATAGTGACTACTAATCAGATGTTGGCTATAGACATGATGTTGGCAAAGACTCCGGCTGCGGTGACCCCGGCGCCGGCTCCATAGCCCTGTATAAGCATGGGGAACTCCTTGTAACGCTCGGTGGTAAGCATCACGATATTGTTGGAGCCCTGCAGATTGTAGAAGGGATGCCCCTTGGTCACCTCTTTGAGAGAGACTTTGGCCGCACCGTTCTCCATCTCTGCCACGAAGCGCCAACGCTTCCCCTCGGCTTCCAGCTGCTGACGCTTGGCTTCAAACTGCTTGTCCAAGGAGGGCAGCTTGGCCCAGAAATCGTCGGTACTGCCCTCAAACATCTGCTGGGGGATAAAGAGATGCTTCTCTACATCGGCCTGCTCTATCTGATAGCCGGCTTCGCGGGTGAGGATGACCAGCTTGCGTATCACGTCGGTGCCACTGAGGTCGATACGGGGGTCGGGCTCGGAATAGCCGTTCTCCTTGGCCAATCTTACGGTCTCGGAGAATGGGACGGTGGCAGACAGCTCGTTGAAGATGTAGTTGAGCGTGCCACTGAGCACCGCCTCAATCTTGAGTATCTTGTCGCCTGAGTTGCGCAGGTCATTGATGGTGCCGATGATGGGCAGTCCGGCGCCCACATTGGTTTCAAAGCGATAGATGACGCCACGCTCCAGCGCCGTGTTCTTCAGTCGGATATAGCTCTGATAGTCTGACGAAGCCGCAATCTTGTTGGCGGCAACCACATTGATGTTGTGCTCGAGCAGGGTCTGGTAAATCTGTGCCACATCCTTGCTTGCGGTGCAGTCGACGAACACGGAATTGAAGATGTTCATTCCCAATATCTTCTCCTTCAACAGTTCTATATTGCTTGGCGATGACTGTTGCAGCATCTCTTTGTAGTGGCTGAGATCCAGTCCGTCGCGGTCGAAGATGGCATTCTTGGACGAGGCTATTCCCACGACATTGAGCTTGAGGCGCGAGTGCTCCTTGAGTTCTTCATACTGGCTGCGTATCTGCTCGATGAGCATGCTGCCTACGGTGCCGATACCGCAGATGAAGAGGTTGAGCACCTTATAGTCGGACAGGAAGAACGAGTCGTGCAAGACGTTAAGCGCCTTGCGCAGAGATTTGCCTTGGATGACAAAGGAGATATTGGTCTCAGAGGCTCCCTGGGCACAGGCGATGACAGAGATACCGCTACGTCCCAGCGTGCCAAACAGCTTGCCCGCCACGCCAGGCGTATGGCGCATGTTTTCGCCGACGATGGCCACCGTGGCAAGTCCGCCTTCAGCGTGCATGGGAAACATGGCTCCGGTCTCTATCTCCTTGGCAAACTCGCTGTTCAACACGTTGACAGCCTCTTCGGCATCGGCGTCGCGGACACCGATGGAGGTGGAGTTCTCGGATGAAGCCTGGGAAACCATGAACGCGGAGATGCCACCGTTGGTCAGTGCGGTAAAGATGCGCTGGTTGACACCGATGACGCCCACCATAGACAGACCCGCCACAGTGATAAGCGTGGTGCCACTGATGCTCGAAATACCCTTGATGGGCTTGAAGTCATTGGCTATCTGCTGCTTGATGATGGTGCCAGGGTTTCCGGGGTTGAAGGTGTTCTTGACCTTGATAGGGATATTCTTGACGCAAACGGGGTAGATGGTGGGCGGATAGATGACCTTGGCGCCGAAGTTGCAGAGCTCCATTGCCTCGATGTAGCTGAGCTCGCTGATGGTATAGGCGTTCTTGATGACGCGCGGGTCGGCAGTCATGAAACCGTCGACATCGGTCCATATCTCCAGTACGTCGGCATCGAGCGAGGCGGCGATGATGGCGGCGGTATAGTCGGAGCCGCCACGACCCAGATTGGTGATGTCGTGGGTGTCGCGGTCGCGGCTGATAAAGCCGGGCACGATAGAGATGCGCGAGAGGTTGGCAAAGGTTTCGCACACACGCTTGTGGGTCAGGTCGCTGTCCAGGATGTGGCGCCCGTTCTTCTGCTCGGTGACGATGAAGTCGAGGGAGTTGACACGGCGGGCTCCGCGTATCATGGCTGCAACGATGTGAGAGCTGATGCGCTCGCCATAGCTGACGATGGTGTCGTAAGATTTCTTGCTGAGGTCGTGGACCAGATAAACGCCGAAGAAGATGCTCTTCAGCTGGTCTAATAATATATCAATGGTAGCAAAAAGCTGCTCGCGTGCGGTGTTGTCAGTAATGACGGTGTCAATCATCATGTAGTGACGGTCAACGATTTCGTCGAATGACTGTTTCCACTTGTCGTCGCCGTTCTCAGCCAGTTTGGAGGTGGAAATCAGTTTGTCGGTGATACCTCCCAACGCACTGACGACGACGATGACTGGCTGGCGTTTGGCTTCCTTTTCAACAATGCTTTTTACACTCAGAATACTCTTGACGGAACCTACTGATGTACCGCCGAATTTCAATACTTTCATATCCGGTCAATATGTTTATGTGGTTATTATTGTGCATCCCCGCTACGAATGGGGCGGTGCAGAACTTGGGTGCAAAGTTACAGAAAGTCTTGGGCAGGACAAAGGATATGACCATGTTTTTTTGCTTCGTGAACAGTTAATAGAAGTTTATATACGCATCGAGGGAACTGTCTTGTAAAGACGGTTCCCTCGATGATAGTCGTAATATGTATTGCTGCTTATCCGTTCATGGCAATCAAGAACTCGTTGTTGTCCTTGGTTCTTACCATAGTATCGTGGATTTCGTTCATGGCCTCGAAAGAGTTCATGTCGCTGAAATGCTTGCGCAATACCCACATGCGGTCGAGCGTAAACTGGTCTTGCAGCAGGTCGTCGCGGCGTGTGCTTGATGCCACCAGGTTGACGGCAGGGAAGATGCGCTTGTTGCTGAGTGAGCGGTCGAGCTGCAACTCCATGTTGCCGGTACCCTTGAATTCCTCGAAGATAACCTCATCCATCTTGCTGCCAGTGTCGATGAGAGCGGTGGCAATGATGGTGAGCGAACCGCCGCCTTCGATGTTGCGCGCGGCTCCGAAGAAACGCTTGGGCTTCTGCAGGGCATTGGCGTCGACACCACCGGTGAGCACCTTGCCAGAGGCAGGGGAAACGGTGTTATAGGCGCGGGCCAGACGGGTGATGGAGTCGAGGAAGATGACAACATCGTGGCCACATTCGACCATGCGCTTGGCCTTCTCGAGCACGATGCCGGCTATCTTGACATGGCGCTCGGCAGGCTCGTCAAAGGTAGAGGCGATAACCTCGGCATTGACGGTGCGGGCCATGTCGGTAACCTCCTCAGGACGCTCGTCGATGAGCAGCATCATGAGGTAGGCTTCGGGGTGGTTGGCTGCTATGGCGTTGGCGATATCCTTCATCAGTATGGTCTTACCCGTTTTGGGCTGGGCCACGATGAGGGCGCGCTGTCCCTTACCGATAGGAGAGAAGAGGTCTACTATGCGGGTAGAGAGGTTGGTCGTGGCGCGGTCGCCACAGAGTGTAAATTTCTCGTCGGGGAAGAGTGGGGTAAGGTGTTCGAACGGGATGCGGTCTCTGACTTCTGCGGGCTCGCGTCCGTTGATTTTGTCTATGCTGGTAAGGGGGAAATACTTCTCGCCCTCATGGGGTGGACGTACATGGCACTGGACTACATCGCCTGTCTTCAGTCCGTAATGCTTCACCTGGGCGTTGGAAACATAGACATCGTCAGGAGAAGAGAGGTAATTGTAGTCGCTTGAGCGCAGGAAGCCGTAACCGTCCTGCATAACTTCGAGCACGCCATTGGCAGTGATGATGTCGGAGAAGTCGTATTTGGTAACATTCTCCTGCACGGGCTGCTGGTATGACTGTACGGTATTGTTGACGGGGGTAGTGGGATTATCGAACATGTCGTAGGTGGGCACGACACCTTCGTCTTCGATGGGCAGGTCGTGGGTGATGATGAAATCGGTGCCATCACCGGGGTCGCCTTCCCATACGTCGTTGGTAACCATCGGGCTGTTGTCGATGTTCTCGTTGTGGGCGTTGATTTTTGCCTGCAACTTGGCTATCAGTCCTTCGCTGTCGCCCTCTTCTGCAGCGGGCTGATCGCCCATGGCAAACTGGGCTTCGGGAACGAAGTCGGCTTGCTCTGCCTGGGGCTCTTCTACCTGCTCGGGAGCTTCGGGCTCACTGGTCTGGGCTGTCTCTGCCTGAACAGCAGTAGCGGGCTCCTCGGTAGCGGGCTCGTCCTTTACGGGTGTTTCTTCTGAAGGAGTGGCTTCCTCAGCCTCTTTCTTGGTGGTCTTGCGTGTGCGACGCTTGGGCTTCTCGATAGGCTCTTCATCAGCCACGACTGGAGTCTCGGCGTCTTTGTTGAGTAACTCTTCGTTGGCAAAAAGTCCGGGTTCTTCCTTGTGGGTGTTGATGTTTTTCTTCAAGTCGAAGTTCTCGCCTTCTTTCCCATTCACGGTATATACTTTGTCGCTTTCCTTCTTGATGATGCGTGTTCTACGGCGTTTGGCTCCAAGTGGATTTTTATTGCCTTCGTCTTCTGCCTGCTTGTCCAGAATGGCATAGGCGAGGCTCTCCTGGTCGCTGTTGCCTGTGGTCACAGCACCCATGCTGTGCGCAATATCCAACAGTTCAGGAATAGCTTTTGCTATCAGTTCTTCTTTGCTATACATATATATTAATATGTGATGTGGTTATATAAAATAATGTTTCAAGGGATGAAACATTCTTGGTACATCTTAAATGTGTCTGCAAAGTTACTAATAATCGTTGGAATAAAAAAGAAAGCCCGCAAAAATTTTGCGGGCTTTCTTTATTTTTTAATGGGTTAGGCTGATATTACTCGCCCTTCTCCATCTTCTGCTTCAGTTCGGCCAATACATCGAGGTCGCCGAGTGATGTGCTGGCAGCAACGTTGTTGATAACAGGAGCGTCCTGCTTCTTGGCAGCGTGCTTGCGTACGGGCTTAACCTCTTCCTTCTCATCCTCGAATGTACGAGAGTGTGAAAGGATGATGCGGCGAGAGTTCTTGTTGAACTCGATAACCTTGAATGGGAGTTCCTCGCCGAGCTTAGCCTGTGAGCCGTCTTCCTTAACCAAGTGCTTGGGAGTAGCGAAGCCTTCACCACCCTCGTTGAGAGTGATAACGGCACCCTTGTCCATCATCTCGGTAATCTTGCCCTGGTGTACAGAACCTGCAGTGTACAGAGTCTCGTAAACATCCCAAGGATTCTCCTCGAGCTGCTTGTGGCCGAGGCTCAGACGACGGTTCTCCTTGTCTATCTCGAGCACAACAACCTCAATCTCAGCGCCTACCTGTGTGAACTCAGAAGGATGCTTAACCTTCTTGGTCCAAGAGAGGTCAGAGATGTGGATAAGGCCGTCAACACCTTCCTCAAGCTCTACGAAGATACCGAAGTTGGTGAAGTTGCAAACCTTAGCGGTGTGCTTGCTGCCGATAGGATACTTGGTATCGATGCTCTGCCATGGATCTTCCTTGAGCTGCTTGATACCGAGGCTCATCTTGCGCTCCTCGCGGTCGAGGGTCAGGATAACTGCCTCTACCTCGTCGCCTACGTGCAGGAAGTCCTGAGCTGAGCGGAGGTGCTGGCTCCAAGACATCTCGCTAACGTGGATAAGACCTTCAACGCCGGGCTGAATCTCAACGAATGCACCGTAGTCAGCGATAACGACTACCTTGCCCTTGACGTGGTCGCCTACCTTCAGGTTGGCATCCAGAGCCTCCCATGGGTGGGGAGTAAGCTGCTTCAGACCGAGAGCGATACGCTTCTTCTCCTCATCGAAGTCGAGGATAACAACGTTGATCTTCTGGTCGAGCTCTACTACCTCGTGAGGATCGCTTACGCGGCCCCAAGACAGGTCGGTGATGTGGATGAGTCCGTCAACACCGCCGAGGTCAACGAATACACCATAAGAGGTGATGTTCTTAACAGTACCCTCGAGTACCTGACCCTTCTCAAGTTTAGAGATGATGTCCTTCTTCTGTGCCTCAAGCTCGGCCTCGATAAGAGCCTTGTGAGAAACAACCACATTGCGGAACTCCTGATTGATCTTGACAATCTTGAACTCCATGGTCTTGCCTACGAATACATCGTAGTCGCGTATTGGATGAACGTCAATCTGGCTACCGGGCAAGAATGCTTCGATTCCGAATACATCAACAATCATACCACCCTTAGTGCGGCACTTGATGTAGCCCTGAATAACCTCGTCGTTAGCGAGAGCCTCGTTAACACGGTCCCAGCTCTTGGCCAGGCGTGCCTTCTTGTGAGACAGAACCAACTGGCCCTTCTTGTCCTCCTGGTTCTCAACGTAAACTTCAACCTTGTCACCTACCTTGAGGTCGGGGTTGTAGCGGAATTCAGAAGCGGGAATGATACCATCGCTCTTGTAACCGATGTTAACGATAACCTCTTTCTTGTCAGCAGAGATTACGGTACCTTCTACTACCTGATGCTCTGTAACCTTGTTGAGGGTCTCGTCGTAAGCCTTCTGAATGTCGTCAATGTTTGAGCCTGCATTAGTGCCATTCTCAAACTCGTCCCAATTGAAGTCTGCCAACGGCTGTACGTTCTTAAAATCTGACATAAAATTAATAAATGAAATAAATAAAAAAGTTAGACATTATGTTAATTAACTCGATGATAAGGTGAGTAAACACCAAATCGGTTGCAAAATTACTAATTTTCAATGTGAAACGGGGAACTATATCCGTTTATTTGTTCGCGATTTTGGTTTTTTTAACAATGATGGTGCCGATGATGGCCATGATGGTCTCCGAAACAGGAGGGTTGGCCATTGGTCAGACTGCCTTGATGGGGCAAAAGTGGCTTGTATCAGCCGATTCCCAAGAGTTCAATCTCGAAGATGAGGGTAGAACCGCCAGGGATTCCGGGTTGGGAGAATTTGCCGTAGCCCATCTCTGCCGGGATGTACAGTTCCCACTTGTCGCCGACGACCATCTGCTGCAGTGCCACAATCCAACCGTCTATTAGGTCGCAGAGCCTGATGGCCAGTGGCGTGCCGCCATAACTCGAGTCGAAGGTATGACCGTCGATGGTGGAGCCGCGGTAGTGGGCTGTGATGATACTTCTGGGTGAAGGGTGGGTAGTGCCTTCTCCGCTGTGGATGATGCGATAGTACACACCGCGCGGCAACTGGAGTACGCCTTCTTCGCGGGCTTTGTCTTCCAGCCATGCCTTGTTTTTCTCTATGTATGCTCTCTTTGCCATAATGAATGTTTTTTCGACTGCAAAGGTATACATAATAACAATCATATTGGCATAAAAGTCAAGAATAATAGTGGCTAAGGTGCTGAAGATGGCGGCTTTGCGATAGAGAATAAGGGCCACAGGTAGTTGGAGCTGCACTGAAGGTGTGGGGGCGGAAGAGTGAAACGCCCGTCATATAAAATAATGTGGAAATGAAGCGCCAAGTAGCAGGATAAGTGGTTTTTATGAATATTCTTGGTTATTCTTTTGCCTGTTTTGGCGTTTCTTATTATTTTTGCATCATCATTAAGCAGATGTAGAATCCTAATTTATAGTGAATTAATGAATATTTTAACCAAAGCCCTTGGATTTGATAGTGCCAAGGCAAGTGTGCGCACGGAGGTTGTGGCCGGCGCTACCACTTTTCTGACAATGAGCTACATCCTTGCTGTCAATCCTGCAATTCTGGCCACTACGGGTATGGACAAAGGCGCTCTCTTCACAGCCACAGCCCTCGCGGCGGCCATTTCCACCCTGTTGCTTGCGTTCATGGCCAAGTTGCCGTTTGCCCAAGCTCCAAGTATGGGTCTCAATGCCTTCTTTGCCTTTACCATGTGTCAGGCTATGCACCTGTCGTGGCAACAGTCGTTGGCGGCATTGGTTGTAGAGGGCGTAGTCTTCATCCTCATCACGTTTATGAACGTGCGTGAGAAGATTCTGGACAGCATCCCTCGCAACTTGCGCTACTCCATTTCGGCTGGAATAGGTATGTTTATAGCCTTTATCGGACTGAAAAACGCCGGCATCGTGGTGGCCAATCCCGACACCTTTGTGGCTTTGGGCAATTTCACCCCCGAAGCTATCCTGGGTATCGTGGCCATAGTGCTGAGCGGAGTGCTCACAGCCCGTAGAGTGAAGGGCGCTCTCTTCATCGCCATCATCATCGCTACTCTGGTAGGTTTGCCGATGGGCGTGACGGTGATGCCTGATGGGTGGCTGCCTGTGTCGGAGCCCCACTCGGTAGCGCCGATTTTCTGCCAGTTTGATTTTGATGGTTTCTTCAATATCAATATGCTGGTGGTCATCTTCTCGCTGCTTATCATCAATATCTTTGATACCGTGGGTACGCTTGTGGGCTTGGCGGAGAAAACTGGTGTGGTTCGCCCCGACGGCTCTATTCCTCGTGTGAAGGAAGCCATGCTCAGCGACGCCATCGGTACTACCTGTGGAGCCATGTTGGGTAGCAGTACCGTCACTACATATATCGAGAGTGCTTCGGGTATAGCCGAGGGCGGTCGCACGGGGCTCACCTCACTGGTTACCGGATTCCTGTTCATCGCAGCCCTCTTGCTGTCTCCGCTTTTCCTGCTCATTCCTTCGGCTGCCACAAGTGGTGCCCTGGTTATGGTGGGCGTGCTGATGATTGACTCGGTGAAGAAGATAGAACTCAATGATGTCACCGAGGCTTTCCCCTCGTTTATCACTATGATTACGATGGTGTTGTGTTATTCCATAGCCGATGGCATCTGCTTGGGCATCTTGAGCTATGTAGTGATGAAGGTATGTACTGGTAAGTTTAAGAATATAAGTGTCACGCTGGTGATACTCTCGCTCCTGTTTATCCTGAAGTTTGTAGTGGGATAGACTGAGGACGATATAAAAAAAGAAACATTGGTGGTTAGAATTGCCACCAATGTTTCTTTTTTTGTGTTTCATTTTCTCCTCTCAGGCTTCTGCGCTCTTCGCGCATGATGTCGTGCCATGTCTTGTTGTAGTGTATCATCTGGTAAATCTGTCCCCAATCGGGCAGACCGCCGATGTTACGGTCATCAATCCACATGTCTACTTTCAGCTTGCGGGAGAAGTGATTGTTCCATTCTTGTTTTTCTTCGGGATAGTCTTTGTTGATGGCGTAAAACTCAACGCCACGCTCGCGGCACCAGTTGACGGCTTCGTCGAGAAGCGCACCTTCGCGGACAGTCCACAGTATCAGTTTGTGATGTTCCTTGATAAGCATCTTCAGCGTCTCTGTGGCAAACGGAAGTTCTTCGCCAATCTTCGGATACTCGTGGGTGACTATCGTTCCATCAAAATCTACGGCTATTGTCATAGTCTCTTATACCTATTTATATATATACGCGCGTGAGGAGGCCGACGGCTGTCCCGCCAAGCACCTTAGTGCTTGACGGAGTCGTCGTTGGCGTCACCATAGTGACTCTTGCTGTAATTGCCATAAGAACCGTATGAACCATACGAGCCCTTGCCATATCGGCCGTATCTGCCATAATGTCCGTATTTGCCATACTTGCCATAGCCATAGTAGTAGCCATACTTCTTCTTGGTCATGTCTACGCCGTTGAGTACAATGGACATGTTAGGCAGCTTCTTGGTTTCTGAAAGTTCGTTGATGAGGTTGAAGCTCTCCTTGGCGGTATAGTCGGCGCGGCACATGTACACCGTGGCGTCGGCTACGCGGCCAATCTGAAGCGTATCGGTAACCAGACCTACAGGGGCGGTGTCGATAAGGATATAATCATAGTGATTCTTCAGTTCGTTGATAATGTCGTCGAGGCTCTTGCGGGCTACCAATTCTGCGGGGTTGGGAGGAATGGGGCCAGCCATGAGCAGCTCCAGATTGCTGTTTACCTCTGAAGGCAGTATCTGCTTGCTGATGTCGGCCCAAGTGGGATGCTCCTTGACCAGAAGGTTGGTAATACCGTGTACCTTGTCATTAATCTCAAACAACTCGGCCAGTCGGGGCTTGCGGATGTCGAGTCCCACGAGCAGTACCTTCTTGCCCAGCAGTGCGAAACTGATGGCGAGGTTGGCGCAGTTGAAGGTCTTGCCTTCGCCCGAAGTGGTGGAGGTGAAGAGGATGACCTTCTCGTCTTCCTTCATCATAAACTGCAGGTTGGTACGCATCGAACGGAAAATTTCTTCCATCATATTGTTCTTGTTCTCGTGTACCACGATGTCGGCCTTGGTCTTGGCGCTATCGCTGGCCACAGCAACGTCGGCGATGATAGGCAGCTTGGTGAGCTTCTCCACGTCGTCGTGTCCCTCAATCTTGTAGCGCAACAGCTGGATAAGGAAGAGCAGACCGGCGGGAATACCGATACCCAATACAAAAGAGATGAGCAATATGATGCTACCCTTAGGACTGATTTTGCCCAATACCTCGGGAGTGTCGATGAGCTTGCCTTTGTCCACGGTTGATGCCAGAGAGATGGAGTTCTCTTCGCGCTTCTGCAGCAGCATCACATACAGGGCAGACTTCACTTCCTGCTGGCGGCCAATCTGTGTAAGGATGCGCTCCTGCTCTGGAGTCTCAGTCATCTTGCCAGAGTTGCGGTTCAACTCGCTCTCAATCTTGTTGAGCTGCATCTCGGCATTGAACTTGGCCTGGTTCATGGCCACGCTGATGCTGTGGCGGAGCTCGTCAAGCTGATTGGTAAGAGGGATGACGGTGGGCGAAGACTCAGAGGCGCCATTGAGCAGACGGCTGCGATTGAGAGAAATCTCATTGTATTTCGTGATGAGCGAGGTTACGGCTACATCGGCGATACCCACATTGGCAGGCAGCACGGCGTAGTCCTTGCTCGAATTCATAGTCTCGCGCAGGCTGTTGATAAGTTCAACCTGCATCTGGGCCTCAGACAACTTCTGCTGGTATTGGCTTGCGTTGAGTACGTTCTGGCTTGCATTGAGCTTGATGTCAACCAGCTGGTTGCGCTTCTTGTAGCTCTCCAGAGACCCTTCGGTGCTGCCCAGCTCGGCGTTGAGCTTTTCGATACGGTTGTTGATAAACTCCTCGGTACGGCGAGCCACCTCATTCTTGTCCTCATTGGCCTGGCGGTTGTAGACTACGGCCAGCTGGCGCAGATAGTCGGTAGCGCGCATAGGCACTTCGTCGTTGAGTGTGAGCTTGGCGATGGTGGTCGTCTTGGATGTGGGAGATACGTTGAGCGACTTCTGATACTTGTATGACATCATGTGGGGAGACACGATAACTGCCTTCATGATGTCGCCTTCGCGCATCTGGGGGCAGGCATTGCGTGAGAGGGTAATCACACCTACTTTGGTACCGAAGGTGGCTGGCAGGTTCTTGAATTTCTTGTCTATCTTGTATTCCACGCCCTTGGTACCCTCTACGAGAGGCTTGGTGTAGGTGCCTGTCACGTTGTACTGTCCATTCTCATACTTGATGGTCAGCTTCACGGGAGCCTTCAGCATCTCCAGGTGAGTGGGGTCTACATCCACATTGACGGGATTGTTGTGGTAGGCTATCTGTGCCTTAATCTTACCTTTTATATAATAGGTAGTGTAGAGCTTCAGGTCTCTTGCTGCCTGTTCGGCCAGCAGACGCGAGGTGATGATCTCCATTTCGTTGTCAAAACCGTCACTTGCCTCCATGAATCCCAGGTTGGCTGCCTGGGCAATGCGGCTGCCGGTGCGGCTGCGTGCATTGTTGTCATCATTCTTGATGAGCATCTTGGTGGTGGCTTGATAGACAGGTGTGGTGTAGCGCAGATATACGGCTGCGATTCCTACACAGATAATCACAGAAAGTAAGAACCATTTCCAATAGAGTACGGCTATCCGGATAACATCTTGATAGTTCAGCGAACTCTTTTCCTGGTCTCGAATTTCTTCGGGCATTCCATTTTTTACGTATTCCATTTTATTTAAGTTTTTATTTTGTCAATGATAAGAGATATTGTCCGTATTGGTTTTTGAGCATGGGCTTGGCCAGTTCTCTGAGCTGGTCAGCGTCTATCCATCCCTGCTTGTAGGCGATCTCTTCGAGACAAGCCACCTTGAGGCCCTGACGTTTCTCTATTACCTCGATGAAGGTACTGGCCTCGCTCAGACTGTCGTGGGTACCGGTGTCGAGCCAGGCGAATCCGCGCTGGAGGGTAAGCACCTTCAGCTGATGGCGGTTGAGATATTCCTGGTTGACGGTTGTAATCTCGAGCTCGCCGCGAGCACTGGGCTTGATGTTTTTGGCTATCTCTACCACGCTGTTGGGATAGAAGTATAGTCCCACAACGGCGTAATTGCTCTTGGGATGCTGTGGCTTTTCCTCGATGGAGAGGCAGTTGCCATCGGCGTCAAACTCAGCCACGCCATAGCGCTCTGGGTCGTTGACGTAATAACCGAAGACGGTAGCCATGCCGTCTTGCTCTACATTGGTGACACTCTGGTGGAGCAGGCCACTGAAGCCGGCTCCATAGAAGATGTTGTCGCCAAGGACGAGGCAGACGGAGTCATTGCCGATAAACTTCTCGCCGATGATGAAAGCCTGGGCCAGTCCGTCGGGGCTTGGCTGCTCGGCGTATTCAAACTTGACGCCCAGTTCGCTGCCGTCACCGAGCAGTCGGCGGAAGCCTGGGAGGTCGTAAGGGGTGGAGATGATGAGAATCTCGCGTATGCCAGCGAGCATCAGAGCCGAGATGGGGTAATATATCATCGGCTTGTCAAAGATAGGTATCAGCTGTTTGCTAATGCCTTTGGTTATGGGGTAGAGGCGAGTGCCTGAACCGCCAGCAAGTACTATACCTTTCACCTTGTTATTTCGTTTTAGATATTATTCTGTCTTCTCTTGCAGAAAGTGACTACCACTGTGCGATAGAGTATCCATAGGTCTAATCCTATTGACCAATGCTTGATGTACCATATGTCGTGTTTCACTCTCTCTGCCATTTGCCACACCTCGGGAGTTTCTCCGCTCAGTCCCAGCACCTGTGAATATCCCGTAATGCCGGGCTTGCAGCGATGACGGTCCATGTAGTTGTCTATCAACTGGGTGTATTTTCTGGTGTGGTAGAGCATGTGGGGGCGTGGGCCGATAATGCTCATGTCGCCCTTGATTACATTGATGAAATTGGGGATTTCGTCGATATGTGTGCGGCGCATGAAACTGCCAAATGGGAATATGCGTGGGTCATTGGCTGTGGCCTGAAGTGTGTCGCACTCGTCGTTCAGACGCATGGTGCGAAACTTGTAGCATACAAATGTCTTGCCGTCAAGACCGGTGCGCTCCTGCTTGAACACTATGGGGCCGCGGCTCTGCATCTTGATGATTAGCGCGATGATGGGCAGGAAGGGTAGGGAGATGATACATACCAATAGACCAGCAAACAAGTCGAATGTACGCTTTATGGTTCTGTTGGACAGCATTAACAAGGGATTTTTCTGGTCCTCTGCCATTGCTTCAGTTTTAAGGGTGTTTTCGACTGTGCTTATATGTTGTGGCATGTTGTATGGTTTTTGTTTCTGCGGCATCGATTATGACCATTGTGCAGCTATGGCAATAGCATGGGCTTATATCGTGCGTAATCTATGCAAAGGTAATATAATAATTCGGATTTCTCCTTATTATAATTAAAAAAAATATTCATCGTCGGCCATTTTTTTTGATGGCAGGAAAAACCCATGGTGCGATTGCTTTTCTATCTGGTTGGTCTCATGCAACTTTAAGTTGTGCATTCGGTTCCCCTTATGAGTTTCACGGAGAGGCCATGGGAAGGCCAGCTCAGTGCCTGCCGCTGCGATACATTGGTATTATGTCCGAAGAAATACGTTAAATAATTTTGACAATTGGCGAGTTTGTTGTAATTTTGTGGCTGTTAATGGCAATTAGGCCATTATTTAATTAAAAACTTAAGTAATTATAATGGGAATATTTTCAAAATTATTCGGAAATAAGTCAACGGAAAAGAAAACGGGCGGAATGGAAGACTACATGACGCTCATCAGGGTGTACTTTCAGGCATCGATAGCCAGCCAGCTGGGTATCAACAATCTTGCCATGCTGCCCGACTTGCGTATGTTCAAGACGACGCTGCATGTACCCACCCAGAACAATAAGTTGGGTATTGGTGAGAAGAGCCACTGCAAGAAGATGCTCAAAGAGCTCTACAAGGTTGACGACCTCTTCTTCAAAGAGATTGATGCCAGTATTCGTAAGAACTGCCGTAAGATACAGGACGTACAGGTGTACCTCGTACAGTTCCAGGGCTTTACCCAAGACCTGATGATGCTGATGGGTAATCTCATGAAGTTCAAGCTGCGTATGCCTTCTTTCTTCAAGGGCGCCATCTACTCGATGACCGAGAAGACCGTGAAGGAAATCTTTACCAAGAACGACTACAAGGATGCCGGAGTTGTCAAGGTGGTGCTCAATATCCGCCAGTACAACAAGCGACTCTCGTTCTCTGAAAAGTGGATTACCGGATTTGTCTATCAGGTGGTGATGTTGGCCAAGAAAGAGCCAAAAGCCAAAGAAGAGGCAGCTAAATAACAAAAAACGAGACATTTCTTTGGATTTTACAGATTATTCATATAAATTTGTAAACTAAACATAGGTTATGGATGCTACTGAGAAAACATTGACGCTGTTTACGACACGTATGCGACAGATGATTCTCCGTTTTGATGAACTCAAAAAGGAGAAGACCCGTCTTGAGGATATGCTGTCCGAACGCGACGCTAAGATAGCCGAACTTGAGGCTCGGTTGGCTCAGGCTTCCATGGACTATGAGAGTTTGAAGATGGCGAGGATGATTGAGGTCACCGACGGTGATGTCGAAGGAGCGCAGAAGCGCATATCCAAGCTCATCAGAGACGTTAACAAGTGTATCACGCTACTGAGCGAAAAATAACGCGAAGCGATGGGTGAGTCAGACAAGGAAAAATTGCGTATTAGGTTACATGTCTACGATACGGATATGACAGTGACTATTCCTCGGGCAGAGGAAGAGTGCTATCGTGCCGCAGCCAAGCTGATAACCGATGTTGTAAACAATTACTCTGCTGTCTATAAAGACCGCAAGGGTGAGAAGGAAATATTATATATGGCTCTGATTGATATATCTCTCAGATATCAGAAGGAAACCAGAAAACACGATATATTGCCTGTTACCGACATCCTTACCAAGTTGACTTCCGAAATCGAAGAAGCGTTGGATAGCGAGTAAGGAATTAAATTTTATATACATAATACTAAAAATGGTAATTACATTGATTATAGTGGCCGTAGCTCTCGTCGTGGGAGTATTGGCTGGTTATATGATTTTCCGTTATGTCATTAAGGGAAAATACAATGAAATGGTAGCGGCAGCCTCTAAGGAAGCCGAAGTGGTAAAGGAGAAGAAACTGCTTGAAGTCAAGGAGAAATTCCTCAACAAGAAGAGTGAGCTGGAGAAGGAGGTGCAGCAGCGCAACCAGAAGATTCTGCAAAACGAGAACAGGCTCAAGCAGCGCGAGATATCTCTCAACCAGCGTCAGGACGAGATAGGCCGAAAGAAGCAGGAACTCACCCAGCTTCAGCAGCGTATAGACAACGAGAAGAAGCTGATGCTCGTAAAGCAGCAGGAACTTGAGAAGATGCAGGAGCAGGAGCGTGCCAAGCTCGAAGAGCTCTCTGGTCTGAGCGCCGAGGAAGCCAAGGAACGACTGATAGACAGCCTGAAGGACCAGGCCAAACTTGATGCCGCCAGCTATATCAACGAGATTGTAGACGAGGCCAAGCTCAATGCCAACCAGCAGGCCAAGAAGATTGTCATCCAGACCATCCAGCGTGTGGCTACCGAGACTGCTATCGAGAATTCGGTGAGCGTGTTCCATATTGATAACGACGAGGTTAAGGGTCGTATCATCGGTCGCGAGGGTCGTAATATCCGAGCCCTTGAGGCTGCTACAGGCGTCGAGATTGTCGTCGACGATACCCCCGAGGCTATTGTCATCTCTGCCTTTGACCCCATCCGTCGCGAGGTTTGCCGTCTGGCTCTCCATCAGCTGGTTACCGACGGCCGTATCCACCCCGCTCGTATCGAGGAGGTTGTGGCCAAGGTCAAGAAGCAGTTGGACAATGAGATTATTGAGACTGGTAAGCGTACGGTTATCGACCTGGGTATCCACGGTCTGCATCCCGAGCTGGTGCGTATCGTCGGCAAGATGAAGTATCGCTCTTCTTACGGACAGAACTTGTTGCAGCACGCTCGCGAGACAGCTAACCTCTGTGCGGTTATGGCTTCAGAGCTGGGACTTAATCCTAAGAAGGCCAAGCGTGCCGGTCTCCTGCACGATATCGGTAAGGTGCCAGACGAGGAGAGCGAGCTGCCCCACGCACTCTATGGTGCTAAGATAGCAGAGAAATATAAGGAGAAGGCAGATATCTGCAATGCCATCGCCGCTCACCATGATGAGACTGAGATGGAGAGCCTGCTTGCTCCTATCGTTCAGGTTTGCGATGCCATCTCTGGTGCCCGTCCCGGTGCCCGTCGCGAGATAGTCGAGGCTTACATCAAGCGTCTTAACGACCTTGAGGCTATAGCTATGAGCTACCCTGGCGTGGTTAAGACTTACGCCATCCAGGCAGGTCGCGAGTTGCGCGTGATTGTCGGTGCCGACAAGATGAGCGACGAGGAAAGCATCAAGCTCTCTGACGAGATTGCAACAAAGGTTCAGAACGAGATGACCTATCCTGGTCAGGTTAAGATTACGGTTATCCGTGAGACCCGCAGCGTGGCTTATGCCAAGTAATAGGAAGCAAATTATAGCATAATTAATAATGAAGTCCCTTGTCAGATTGATGGCAAGGGATTTTTTTGTATTGCTTTTACGGTGCCGTTTGCCAACTACGCAAGCGTGGAGTGTATCTCCATAAGCGTGGAGGTTAATTCTACAAGCGTGGAGAGCCACTCTATGAAGTAGGTAGTTGTCTTCGGCGTTCATACTCAAAATACCTACTTTTAGGTATTGCACCATTTGGACATCCTTTTTATCTTTGCAACAAATATAGGCTTCACTTTGTGTTAAAAAGTAATGTGGAGGGAAAATATTCTTTCGATTTTTGTAATTTTGTATACAATTATATAACAGCAGACGATGAAGAAGCAGAAATTATATGAAGCATCAGACAAGATGATTACTCTTTTACAGGATAATTATGCGGTTTTGCGCTGCCTTGGCTCTTTTGGCATCAACCTGGGATTTGGCAACAAGACGGTAGAAGAGGTCTGTCGAGATGAGGGAGTCGATAGCTTCACTTTTCTGTGTATTGTCAATTATACCATCAATGGATACCTGGGAGCGGATGATGTCGCGCGTCTTTCTGTACCCACTTTGATGCAATATCTTAAATCCTCGCACGAATACTATTTGGACTTTGAGTTGCCTTTCATTAGGAAGGAACTTATAGCATCGCTTGACGCAGCCGACAATCTGGCGTCTCTCATCATCAAGATATACGATGAGTATGCCCGCAGTATCGTCCATCATATGAAGTATGAGGAAAAGAATGTCTTTCCATACGTCGAGGCACTCCTTCAGGGAAAAGCGCAGACCAACTATGATGTGGAGACTTTTTCCAAGCATCATGACCAGATAGATGTCAAGTTGCGTGAGTTGAAGAATATCATCATACAGTATCTTCCAGTCGATGCGCATCGCAATAATCAGCTTTATGCGACGCTGTTTGATATCTATAATTGTGAGTCATGGCTTGCCCAGCATTCCGAGGTCGAAGACCATATCTTTATACCGGCAGTCAGATTGCTTGAAAAGCAAATCAACCAAAGCAATATATCGCAGAAGTTGTCTAATATGATTAATAAGAACAGTGATGCAGATGTATTGAGCGACCGCGAGCGCGACGTGATAGTCTGTCTGGTGCAAGGCATGACAAATAAGGAGATGGCTGACCATCTTTGCATTTCCATCAACACAGTTATCACTCACCGCAAGAATATTGCACGTAAGTTGCAGATACATTCTCCTGCAGGTCTTACCGTCTATGCCATCGCCAAAGGTCTTATAGATATGTCCGCAGTCAAACTGTAAATCGCGGCAATTTTCCGAGTAAATATTTCTCCTCTTTTATAATTGTTTGTCATTCACGCAGTTGATGCTGTTTGGCTGTTTGATGACTTGAAAGACGGTAGTTGCAATCCCGTCAGTCGCCCTGTTGGTCAAGTCTTAAAATATGTAAATGGATAGAACTTTTTCCATCTTATCCTGTACCATCAGCGGCTTTTTTATTATCTTTGCAAATGATAAAAAATGGAAATAACTATCACTCTAATCTTTTTGAAGTTTTCCTTTTTGGAAAACTTTTTGGGAAATAAAAAATGAAAAGTTATCCAAAACGAACAACTTTATAATGTTTATCATGAATAGAAATAACTAAAAATATGGAAATAAAGAACTTCACCATTACCAAGAGAGACGGTGGTAAAGACCGTTTCTCCATGGACAAAATTATGAACGCTATCATCAAGGCATTTGACTCCGTGAATGAGCCAATCGACCTTGGTAATGTTTCAAAACTTATCAGCCGTCTTAATATCTATAATAATATTAAGGTGGAAGATATTCAGAACCAGGTAGAAGAGGCTCTGATGGCAGAAGGCTTCTTCAAGGTAGCCAAGTCGTTTATGCTTTATCGTCAGCAGCATACTGAAGACCGCGAAACCTTGGAGCGCCTGAAGTTCTTGACCGATTATATGCAGGCTTCCAATGCCGCTACAGGTTCCAAGTATGATGCCAATGCCAATGTGGAGCACAAGAATATCGCTACACTTATCGGCGAATTGCCCAAGTCAAGTTTTATCAGACTTAATCGTAAACTTCTTACCGACCGCATCAAAAAGATGTACGGAAAGGAACTGTCGGACGAATATATAGACAAACTCACACACCACTTTATATATAAGAATGATGAGACATCGCTTGCCAACTATTGCGCATCCATCACCATGTACCCTTGGCTGATAGGTGGCACGTCGTCAATAGGCGGCAACTCTACCGCTCCCACCAACCTCAAGTCTTTCTGTGGTGGTTTCATCAATATGGTGTTTATGGTCAGCTCTATGCTCTCTGGCGCATGCGCTACACCGGAGTTCTTGATGTATATGAACTATTTCGTTGGACTGGAGTTCGGCCAGGACTACTACAAGCGAGCTGATGAGGTGGTTGATTTGTCGTTGAAGAAGCGCACTATTGACAAGGTGATAACCGACAGCTTTGAGCAGATAGTTTATTCTCTTAACCAGCCCACCGGCGCACGTAACTATCAGGCTGTTTTCTGGAATATTTCCTATTATGACAGGTACTATTTCGATAGTCTTTTTGGCAATTTCTATTTCCCCGATGGAAGCCAGCCCGATTGGGAAGGACTGTCATGGTTGCAGAAACGATTCATGAAGTGGTTCAACGAGGAGCGCACCAAGACGGTGCTTACCTTCCCTGTTGAGACCATGGCCATGCTTACCGAGAATGGTGAATGTAAGGACAAGGAGTGGGGAGAGTTTGCAGCTGAGATGTACTCCGAGGGTCACAGCTTCTTCACATATCTCAGCGACAATGCCGACAGCCTCAGCTCTTGCTGTCGTCTGCGTAACGAGATACAAGACAATGGGTTCAGCTATACGCTGGGAGCCGGTGGAGTTTCGACCGGTTCGAAGAGCGTGCTCACTATCAACCTGAATCGTTGCATACAGTATGCTGTCAATCACAATCTCGACTATAAGGAATACCTCTCTCATGTCATTGATCTCTGCCACAAGGTGCAGTTGGCTTATAACGAAAACCTCAAGGAACTTCAGAAGAATGGTATGCTTCCGCTGTTTGATGCAGGTTACATCAACTTGAGCCGTCAGTATCTCACCATCGGTGTCAATGGTCTGGTAGAGGCTGCCGAGTTTATGGGACTGAAGATTAATGACAATCCCCAGTATCTGGAGTTCGTTCAGACAGTCTTGGGACTGGTTGAGAAGTACAACAAGCAATACCGCAGCAAGGAAGTCATGTTCAACTGCGAGATGATACCTGCCGAGAATGTGGGTGTTAAGCATGCCAAGTGGGATAGGGAGGATGGCTATTTCGTTCCCCGTGATTGCTACAACTCTTATTTCTATGCGGTGGAAGATGATTCGCTGACTGTGATTGATAAGTTCAAACTCCATGGCGCTCCTTACATCGAACATCTTACTGGAGGTTCGGCTCTGCACATGAATCTTGAAGAGCATTTGAGCAAAGACCAATACCTGCAGTTGTTTAAGGTAGCTGCCAAGGAAGGCTGTAACTATTTCACCTTCAATATCCCCAATACCGTTTGTAATGATTGTGGACACATCGACAAGAGATACCTCAAAGAGTGTCCTGTCTGCAAGAGCAAGAATGTAGATTATCTTACGCGCATCATAGGTTATCTCAAGCGCGTAAGCAATTTCTCACAGGCCCGACAGGCTGAGGCAGAAAGAAGATACTATGCTAAAGTACGTTAATACAGGCATCGTTTTCCAAGAGATACCCGACGAGGTGACACTGGCAATTAATATCAGTAATTGCCCGTGCCACTGTCCTGGGTGTCACAGCAAGTTCCTTTGGGAGGATGTAGGTGCTCCATTGACGACAGAAGTGCTGGATGAGTTCATTGCCAGGTTCGGCAGCAACATTACCTGCATCTGTTTCATGGGTGGAGATTCTGACCCTTCCTATCTTAGCCAGCTTGCTGCCTATATCCACGCCAAATACCCTCATTACAGAGTAGCGTGGTATAGTGGGCGACTCCGTATCTCTTCCCAGGCATCCAAGAACGTCTTTGATTATATCAAGGTGGGTCCATACATAGCCCATCTTGGTTCTCTCAAGTGCAAGACCACCAACCAGCGTCTCTACAAACTGGATGCTGCGGGTGACATGCAGGATATAACCTATCGTTTCTGGTCACGATGATGATGGAGAAAGGACATAGACCGGCCATTGCCGTAATAGATGGTAATACGTTGGCAGCAATAGGATTGAAGACTATTCTCCAGCGTATTATGCCTATTATGGATGTCGAACTCTATGGCTCCTTCAATGAGTTTGAGGCTTCTGTCCCAGACAGGTATTTCCACTTCTTTGTTTCGGTCAATATCGTCCTTGCCCACCGCATGTTCTTCCTGGAGCATAGCCGCAAGACGATAGTGCTTACCACTTCCAGTGAAAGCCTTACGGGTTTTCATAGTATTAATGTCAATGTGTCAGAGGATATTCTGGTCAAGTCGCTGCTTATGCTGGAGCAGCATGCCCATTCTCGCGGACGCAACCTGCCTATGGATGTTCCTGCCGGTAATGCCGGAATACTTACCGATAGGGAGATAGAAGTTTTGGTATTGATTGTTGAGGGGTATATCAACAAGGAGATTGCCGACAAGCTGCATATTGGTTTGACCACAGTCATCTCTCATCGCAAGAACATCATGGACAAACTTGATGCGCGAAGCGTATCGGCCCTTACTATCTATGCTGTCACGCATGGATATGTGGATATCGCAAATATCTGATATTCCTTACTTTTTTCTTATAAGAATGGCGACAAGAGATGTCCTACCCATCCCTTGAACTTCTGCCACGGCGTGCGCCATTCATCCCATTTCTTCTCGTCCAACAGGAAGCTATTCTTTTTATTGTCTTCGAATAGATTATCCAATTCGCGGGTGGTATGGCTGTCCACGATTACAGCATTGGCTTCATAGTCCCAGCTCAGACTGCGTGCATTCAGATTGGCACTTCCCACGGTGCACACTTTCCCATCGACCATGATAATCTTGGTGTGATGGAACCCAGGCGTGTACATCCATATCCTGCAACCGTGTTTCATCAGTTTGTGGGCATTGTAGAAGCCACAATCTGGCGTCAGAGGGATGTCGCTGTGGGTAGAGAGCATTATCTCTACCTTTACACCACGCTTGACAGCATTTTTGAACGCTTTCTTGAGTTTCCTGTTCAATGTGAAATAGGGGTTGATGAGCTTGATACTGTCTTGGGCACAGTTGATGGCGTTCTCGTAGAAATACCTGATTATATCATTGCTTGTGCGAGGCTCGCGATTGATAATGCCCACAACCTTTTTCCCCCGACTCTCCGTGGTATCTGGTTTCAGCCCCGTAAAGTAAGAGGTGTCGGTATAGTCACCGCGATAATACTGGGCACCATGGACATTCTGCCCAGTAGTCTTGTTCCATATCTTCAGGAAGATACGTTGCAGCGTATTTACCTCGTTGCCATCCAGACGGCAATGCATGTCATGCCATGAGCCAACCTTTTCCGTTCCCTTGATGTAGTAGTCTGCCACATTCATACCGCCGATATACGCTATGCGTCCGTCGATGACCACAATTTTGCGGTGGTCGCGTGTCAAGACGTGGTTTATCCAGGGGAAGACGATGGGGTCAAACTTGTATATCTCTACACCTTTGGCGCGTATGGTGTCCAGATGGCGCTGCTTGAGTGGACGGTTGTTGGAAGAATTGCCAAAAGCGTCGAAAAGCGCTCTGACCTCAACACCGTGTTGGGCCTTCTCTTCGAGCAGATGGAACAGCTCGCGGGCAATCGAGTCATTTCTGAAGTTGAAATACTCCAGATGTATGGAGTGGCGGGCGTTCCTGATGGCTTGAAACATATCCTCAAACTTTTCCCGCCCCGTAGCAAGCAAGGTTACGGAATTGTTGTGAGAGAAACTTACGCCCCTCTCCTTCAGTTTGTTTACGATAACAGAGTCTGATGTCTGTGCGTTGGCACAGACACAGACTAACAATACTATGATTGTTGTTATGATATGTTTCACCTTTGGTTTTGTAATGTATTAAATCATGCAACTGTAGTGGTCCACTACGCCCAGTAGTTTGTTTTCTTCGTTTACTACCAATACTGTATGCACCTTGTATTGATGCATGATGCGTTGTATCTCGGTTATCTTGGTTGATGGCAATACCGATTTGGGTGTTGTCGTCATGATGTCTTTCACCTTCTTGTCAAAGAATTTCTCACGCCATTTCTCCATAGCTCTGCGTATGTCGCCGTCGGTAATCAGACCGATAACCTTGTCGTTCTCTGTCGATACACCCAGACCCAATTTGCCTTTGCTCACCAGTATGATGGCGTCGCCAAGGTTCATGTCCTTGTCGATTACCGGCAGGTCGTGGCTTATCATGACGTCTTCAGCTGTGGTCAGCAGGCGTTTGCCCAACTCGCCACCTGGGTGGAACTGGGCGAAATCGCGAGGTTCGAAATGTCTTACCTCCATCAGAGCTACTGCCAGCGCATCGCCCATAGCCAGTGCAGCGGTGGTGCTGCTTGTCGGGGCGAGGTTGAGCGGGCAAGCCTCCTTCTTCACCCACACCTTGATGTGGGCATTGCTGTATTTTGCGAGCAGCGAGTTCTCGTTGCCCGTCATCGAGATGATGGGTATGTTCATGTGCAGTACCATGGGGATGAAGCGGAGCAGTTCGTCGGTCTGTCCCGAGTTGCTCAGCGCCAGCACGATGTCATCCGAAGTCATCACTCCCAAGTCGCCATGGAAAACATCCAATGGGTTGATGAAGAATGCGGGTGTTCCCGTTGACGACAGCGTTGCGGCAATCTTGGCTCCGATATGTCCGCTTTTGCCTACACCTGTCACGATGATTTTACCCTTGCAGTTGTAAATCATGTTGACAGCCTTGTCGAAATTCTCGTCCAGCTGTGGAATCAGTTCCAGCAGAGCCTGTGCCTCGTCTTCGAGACACTGCTTGGCGTATTGGCGTATTTGTGTGAGTTGTGTTGTCATAAGAGTTCTGTGATTAAGTTTTCCAGTTTGTCCAATGGTAACATGTTCGGTCCGTCGCTGAGTCCCTTGTCCGGATTGGGGTGTACCTCAAAGAAGTAGCCATTGGCGCCGAAGGCCTTGGCTGCCTTGGCCATGGCGGGTATGAACTGTCGGTCGCCGCCCGTTGTGCCATTGGCAGCGCCTGGTCGCTGCACGCTGTGTGTGCAGTCCATGACCACCGTGGGCACTATCTCCTTCATGTCGGGGATATTTCTGAAGTCTACCACAAGGTTATTGTAGCCAAAGCTGTTTCCTCTTTCGGTGAGCCATACCTCGGTGGCACCCGAATCCATCGCCTTCTCTACGGGATAGCGCATGTCCTTTCCGCTCAGAAACTGTGCCTTCTTGATGTTTATGATTTTACCTGTCTTGGCGGCAGATGTCAGCAGGTCGGTCTGGCGGCAGAGAAAAGCCGGTATCTGTATGACGTCCACTACTTCGCCTACAGGTTGCGCTTGCCAGCTTTCGTGTATGTCGGTGAGGATTCGCAGTCCGTATTTGGTCTTGATGTCATTGAGCATGGTCAGCCCCTTCTCCAGCCCTGGCCCTCTGAACGAGCGGATGGAGGTGCGGTTGGCCTTGTCAAATGATGCCTTGAAGATAATCTCTGTCGAGAGTCTCTTGTTGATACTTACTAACTTCTCTGCTACTGTTTCCAAAAGTTCCATGTTCTCGATGACGCATGGACCGGCAATGAATAGTGGTTGCATAGCTTGCTTATGTTTAGTTGACTATATTCTTTTATACTTGTTGGGAGAGATACCGCATCAGGCATCGTCTCCGTTGGATATGATATGTATGTCGCGCTGTGGGAACGGAATTTCTATGTTGTGCTCAGTCAGTACATTATAGATAGTTTCCATGATTTCGCCCTTGGCGTAGGTGGTGGTCAGCACGGGAACCCACACGATGAGCTTGAAGTCGATGCTGTTGTCGCCGAAGTTGGCAAATACCATCTTGGCAGGTCTTGTGGCATCCTTGCACTTCAGCTTGTTCACCGCGTTGCATACCAGGTCGCGCACCGTATTGACATTGGTGCCATAGGCCACTCCGAATGGTATGCTTGCCACCTCATAGCCGTGGTTTCTTGTCAGGTTCTTGTAGTTCTTGGTAAAGAGCTGGGAGTTCTGGAAAGCAATCACGCTGCCGTCGGTTGTGTCCATGAGTGTAGAGGTGTAGGATATCGAACTTACCGTGCCTCTTATGCCGTCACATTCGATGAGGTCGCCCACCTTGATGCGTCCCGCCATGAGAGATATGCCGTAGTAGATGTTCTCGATGATGTCCTTCATCGCGAAACCGATACCTGTTGACAGACCTCCTGAGATGACCACGAGCCAGGTGCTGTTCACGTGGAAGATACTCAATACCAGCATCAGCCATACGCCCCATACCACAACCTGCAGCACGTTCTTTGCCATGACGTTCTTGCTCGCGGCGGTCGTGGGGTCGGTCTTCTCGAAGTGGAGCTTTAGGAAATCCTTGCTTGTCTTGTTGACATACGCGAAGACAATATACAGGATGGACGCCATGAAGATGCCGAGGATGCTTATTCTTATGTTGTCGGAGTCTATGAAGTTGTTGGTATAGATACGCATGGTCGTATCACTCAGATTGAAGATGTCGGCAGCCCAATAGATGGAGAATATCACCGACACCACGCCCATTACCGGCAGGAGTACCGTATAGACAAGCCTATAAGCCCATTTCAGCGTGATGGGTTTGGCCAAGATACCGTTGCGTTCGGCGTACGCCTTGATGATGCCCTTCAGACAGGTGATGGTCAGGATGCAGGTAAGCTGCATTATCCACCATATCAGCATCTCAACGCTCAACAGAGTGTAGCCTATCCATGAACAGATGGTAGCACCCACGAATACGATGAGCGAAAGATAGGTATAATAGACATCGGTCTTGGGGATGTTGTGACCATGTCGCTTGATGACATTCCACTGCCACAGGGTGCAGGCCAGCAGAACGGGTGGGAAGATAAGATTGGTGAATATGTTGGGAATCAGTACTATGCGGAAGCTGATGATGATGAAGTCGATGACAATCAGAGGGGCATAGATGCGGAAACCGCTCTTTATCTGCTTGGTGCTCAGACGGATAAGCAGCGAGATGAGTATCACGCCCAACAGCCAGGCATATTCTACCAGCAGATTGCAGGCCATAATCAGGAAGTTCTGGTCGGCTGCCAGTCTGATGATGGCCAGCACGATGGCAAAGGTTACTACCGTTGCTGCCATGGTGATACACGTGCGCTTGCCGATAAACGTTTCGTGTGTGGCACTGATGTTGTCTGTCTTCAGCAGACGTGTCACCCTCTGCATGAGGCGCTGTGATTTGAACAGGCGGGTTATCGCTACCCTGAACAGCAGCACGTTGAGCGAAATGGAAATGATACCGCCAAACAGGATGATTACCAGCAGACCAAACATAAGCCTGCTGTTCCATTGCGACTTGCGCTTGGCCTGCGGCTTGTATTTCTCCGAGAGCGTTTCGGTTGTCTCGCTCACGTTGGTACTGATATGCCTGAGTATGGTGAAGTAGTTGTCGCCGGCATTGTTGAATATGCTGGCCTGTATGTCACCATAACGCTTGATGGCGTAGTCGTTCAGACTGCTCAGCTGTCTCTCAGTGTTGTGATAATACTTGATGTACATACTCATCTGTTCGTTGTTGCTTTTCAGCGTTCTGAGTATGTTGATAGACAGGGTGAGGCAGACATTGCGGTCTATGGCGGCGTGCTCGCTCAGCGTGCGGTCGCTCATCTGGCTCAGTACATTTACCAAGGAGTCAAACCGCGCTATCTCGCTCGTGGAGCGCTGCAGATAGTTTTCAAAGGGAATAACCGACTTCTTGAACGCATGATACATCTCTGTAGCTTCATGACAGGCGTAGGTCAAGTCAAATATATATCCCGACTTCTGCGAGTATAGCATCAGCGAATTCTGGCTGCACTGGTTGATGATTGAATACATGTTCATAGTCATCTGGTCCTGCTGCTCTTTCAGGTATCCCGTCTGGCGTTCCAGTTCTATTCTGTAGTCAGTGAGCTCCTGACGTAGGATGGCCAGAGTGTGCGACAGGTCCTTTTCCTTTAAGACGGCCATTGAGGGCATTGCCACTGTGAGCAGCAGTAGCAGCATGAATATCTTTGTTTTCATATTATCTCTCATTATACATGCAAATTTACTCAAAAGAATCGAATTGTGTAAGGATATTTTTATTAATTTTGTACTATTAAACCAAAAATAGGATAGTAATGATAATTATTGCTGATTGCGGAGGTACAAAGAGCGATTGGGCGCTTGTCTGCGACGACAGAACGGTCGTACGTATGCAGACTGGGGGCATCAATCCCATCCATCAGAGTGAGGATGATATCGTAAAGCAGCTTGATGCTGTGGCTCAAGAGGTTACCCGCAGACGGGCCGTCGTTTCCACGCTCGATATCTACTTCTATGGTGCTGGCTGCAATGCCGTGGGCACAGGCATCGTCAGTGCTATCCTTGCCCGGGTCTTTGCCCCGTTTGCTCCTGGGCTCCACGTGTGGTCCGACCTTCTTGGCGCCGCCCGTTCCCTGTGCCAGCACGCCGAGGGTATTGCCTGTATTCTCGGTACCGGCTCCAATTCGTGTCTCTATGATGGCGAGAGCATCGCTGCCAATACCCCTCCTTTGGGTTACATCTTGGGCGACGAAGGCAGTGGGGCCGATTTGGGCAAACACTTCCTGCACGACTTGCTTAAAGGCCAGCTTCCCGAGCAGCTTCGTGACGAGTTCTACTCCTCTTGCCAGCTTTCCTATCCCCAGGTTATCCAGCGCATCTACCAGCAGCCGCGAGCCAACAGTTTCTTGGCATCTCTTGCTCCGCTTATCCATCGACACCTGGACAATCAGCAGGTGTACGACATGGTTCTTGACCGTTTCCGCTCGTTTGTGCATTACAACCTGAAGCCCTACCGTCGCCCCGACCTTCCCGTGAGTTTTGTGGGTAGCGTGGCTTATTATTTCCGCGACCTGTTGGCTGAGGCCATAGAGCGCGAGGGGCTGAAGATGGGCACCGTGGCCCGTACGCCTATGGCAGGATTGCTGGCCTATCACGGGGTGGATGCGGCAGATGTATAGGCATCTCTTTACATCTTCTTTTTCACTGCATATAAGTTGACTTCAAGGTCTGATTTGTGGATTTCAAGGTTTGATTTCATGGTTTCATACTGCGAATTACCTATTTCCAACTTCGCAATTACTCTCAGGCAGGTCTGGGCTAAGTATGGCCAGCAGGCTATGTATGCTACCATCATGGCGGGAAGAGTGAAGATGGGCTTGGGGGAATAAAAAACAATCGCAATGCCCATGGGGATGAACATTGCGATTGGCTGTTGGTATCTAAGGGATTAGAACTCAGAGGTAAAGTGGAACTTGATGTGCTCAAAGTCCTGCTGGGCCATTGACAGCACGTAGCCGCTGTCTGCCAGGAACACGTCGCGACCCTCAGAGTCTTTGGCCATATACTGGTATTTGCGCTTCTTGAAGTTTTCATACTCCTTCTCGTCATCGCTTTCTATCCAGCAGGCCTTGTAGAGATGCACGGGCTCCCAACGGCACTTGGCATTGTACTCGTTTTCCAGTCGATACTGGATTACCTCAAACTGCAGCTGACCTACGGTTCCCACAATGCGGCGGTTGTTGAACTGATTGACAAACAACTGGGCCACACCTTCGTCCATGAGCTGCTCCAGACCTTTGTAGAACTGCTTGGACTTCATGGGGTCGTCGTTCTCGATGTATTTGAACAGTTCGGGAGAGAAGCTGGGGAGTCCTCTGAAGTGGATAAGCTCGCCCTCGGTCAGCGTGTCGCCTATCTTGAAGATTCCGTTGTCGGGGAGTCCGACGATATCGCCTGGGTAGGCCTCGTCGATGGTCGACTTGCGCTGTGCCATGAACTGCGTAGGTGATGAGAACCTTACGGTCTTGCCCAGACGTACGTGGGTATAGGGCTGGTTGCGCTGGAACTTGCCCGAACAGACCTTGCAGAAGGCGATACACGAACGGTGGTTGGGGTCGATGTTGGCTGTAATCTTGAAGATGAAGCCTGTGAATTTGGGCTCGGTGGGCTCGACCATACGTTCTTCGGCCTTGGTGGGGCGTGGGCTCGGTGCTATCTGTACAAAGCAGTCGAGCAGCTCCTGTACACCGAAGTTGTTTAAGGCACTGCCGAAGAAGACGGGTGCAACATCGCCGCTACGGTAGGTCTCAACATCGAACTCGGGATATACGCCATCGACGAGGTCAAGGTCGTCGCGCAGCTGGCTTGCTTCGCGTTCACCGACATGCTGGTCGAGTTCGCTGCTGGCCACATCTACGGCAATCTTCTCTGTAACCCTCTGCTTGTTGGGGGTAAACAGGTTGAGCTGCTGCTCGAAGATATTGTATACACCCTTGAATCTCAGTCCCTGGCCGATGGGCCATGACAGTGGGCGCACATGTATCTGCAGTTCCTTCTCCAACTCGTCGAGCAGGTCGAAGGGGTCGCGGCCCTCACGGTCCATCTTGTTGACAAAGATGATAACCGGCGTGTTGCGCATGCGGCACACCTCCATCAGCTTGCGTGTCTGGGTCTCCACACCTTTGGCAGAGTCGACCACGATAATGGCAGAGTCTACGGCTGTAAGCGTGCGGTAGGTATCTTCTGCAAAGTCCTGGTGACCAGGGGTGTCAAGGATATTTACCTTGTAGTCCTGATAGTCAAACTCCATGACCGATGTAGAGACCGAGATACCTCTCTGCTTCTCTATATCCATCCAGTCTGATGTGGCAGTCTTTCTTATCTTGTTGCTTTTTACAGCTCCAGCCACCTGAATCTGTCCTCCGAAGAGCAGGAACTTCTCTGTAAGCGTGGTCTTACCGGCATCCGGGTGTGAGATGATGGCAAAGGTCCTTCTACGTTCTATTTCGTTCATTCTATTATGTTGTTTGCAGTTTTTTGATACATTCCTCCAGGCTTTCCTCCCAGTAGGGTATGTCTATATTGTAAGTATTCTTAATCTTGGTCTTGTCCAGCACGCTGTAGTGCGGGCGGTGGGCTGGGGTGGGGTATTCTTCGGTGTGCAGCGGGCTTACCTTGCATCCCTGGATGCCGGCTATGCGGTGGATGGCTTTGGTAAAGTCGTACCAGCTGATGACTCCCTCGTTGCTGAAGTGGTAGATGCCCGGGATGATGCCTTGGTTGATGGCTGTCATGATGGTGGCTGCCAAATCGCGGGCGTAGGTGGGGGTGCCTATCTGGTCGAAGATTACGCCAAGACGGTCTTTGGTCTGTCCCAGTTTAATCATTGTCTTGACAAAATTGTTGCCAAAGGTGGAATAGAGCCAGGCGGTGCGGATAATCATCGTGCGGTGGCAACGGGTCATGCATGCCTCTTCGCCGGCGAGCTTGGTGCGTCCATACACGCTGTCCGGGCAAGTCGTGTCGGTCTCGGTATATGGCGTATGCTTGGTTCCGTCGAATACGTAGTCGGTGGAAATCTGTACCAGGAAACCCTTGCGGCTCTCGATGGCCTCTGCCAGATAGGCAGGAGCCTTGGCATTGAGAAGAGTACAAAGTTCCTCGTTGCTCTCTGCGCGGTCAACAGCGGTGTAGGCTGCACAGTTGACGATTCCGTCTATCTCATGTTCGTTGACAAATGCACTGATGGCCTGGGCATCCGTGATGTCGAGGTCGGCTACATCGGTGTTGAAGAATGTGTGTTGGCTGTTGGCTTGCTGCAGGAGCTGCATTTCGTTGCCCAACTGTCCGTTGCATCCTGTGATAAGTATATTCATAATCAGTCGTCTTCGAATTTGAGTCCTTCGGTATTGTCCTTGATGTAATAGTCTGAAAGCAGACCCACCAGCGTGGTAATCTCCTTGATGGCCTTTTCGGTCTCGGGTGAGATGGCCTTCTTCTGCAGGCGCAGCATCATGATGCCATAGAGGGCATCGAGACATGTCTCGATTTCGTTGATATCCTTATCGCCCTTGTTGCGCAATTCCACAATAAAGGGCAATGCCTTGTAATATGCTGCATTGTAGAATGGGAATTTGGAAGACTGTAACAAGCGGTGATGGAGGTCGCAAACATCCTTGAGTAACACCTCGTTAATCTGCAAGTGACCGTATTCGCGCTTACCCTCTTCATTCATCATCCTGATGAGATTGCCTATCCAGTCAAGCTCTTCCTCCTTTTGCTCTTCGGTGAAGTCAAACTTGTTGATATACTCACGTTTGATGACAGGCAACGAACAGCCGTAAACACGGATGAGGTCTTCCATCTGCCACATATACAGAAGATATTCGGCTATCGAATTCTTCCTTAATTCTTTTGCAACAAACATTTTCTCAGTAACTGATTGTATAGAGGTTGAAGACAGTACCGATGAGTACCAGTAAAGAGAAGGCAATCACCAGACTTCCTATTACCTTATTAATTATAAGAATACCATTGTCGTCGAACTTTCCTCTTATCTTGTTGATGAGCCAGGACAGACCAAACCACCATATCAGGGCTCCAATCACAATGCTGATATAGCCCAATGACATTTCGAATGGATGGTTGGGGATAACGAAGGCAAACTGGGCAAATGTGCCCATGAAAAGGAATATGATAAGAGGATTGGAAAGGGTTACGAAGAAAGCCGTGATGGCATTGTGTGTCAGAGACCCTTTCTTGGTGCCGCCCCGGTGGATGTTGCGGGTTGGGTTGGCCTTGAAACAATAGATACCGAAGAGCAGCAGTATAGCGCTACCGCTAATCTGAAGCCAGAACTTATTGGTAGGATTGGTTATCAGGTCCATGATAAAACTCATGCCAAAGCCCGTTAGCATAGCATAGATGATGTCGCTCATGGCGGCACCTATGCCTGTGACAAATCCATACCAACGCCCTTTGTTGAGGGTGCGCTGGATACACAGGACTCCTACGGGGCCCATAGGCGCCGATGCAATGATACCAATCAGGACTCCTTTGAGTATCATCCCTAATATGTCTATTTGAAACGGAAACGGCATAGCGGATGCAAAGTTAATAAATTAACTTGAAAGAAAACGCTATAACTTGGAAAAATGTCCTCTGAGGCTAAAAAACTGATGCTTTTCTTGTGGTTTTATGGAAAATATATTTACCTTTGTCTATTAGAACAAAATCAATAACTAAAGATAATTATAAAATGGACGTACAGAATGAAATGAAACCGTATGTAATCGGTTTGGACCTGGGTGGAACCAACTCAGTATTTGGAATTGTCGACAGCCGTGGTGATATCAAGGTGACCACAGCTATCAAGACGCAGGCTTATGACGATGTCAATGATTATGTCAAGGCTGCAGTTGAGGCTCTCCAGATCATTATAGATCAGGTGGGTGGTATCGGCAAGATCAAGGCTATGGGTATAGGTGCTCCTAATGGTAACTATTATAATGGTACTATCGAGTTTGCGCCTAACCTGAAGTGGGGTCGCACGGGCGTCGTGCCATTGGCCAAGCTCTTCTCTGATGCTCTGGGTATCCCTGTAGCCCTTACCAATGATGCCAATGCGGCTGCCATCGGCGAGATGACTTACGGTGTGGCTCGCGGTATGAAGAACTTTATCGTTATTACCCTCGGTACTGGCGTTGGCTCGGGTATCGTAGTCAATGGTCAGCTGGTTTATGGCTGTGATGGCTTTGCCGGTGAGCTCGGTCATACCATTGTACGCCTCGACGGTCGTCCTTGCGGTTGTGGTCGTCGCGGCTGTCTGGAGACTTACTGCTCTGCCACGGGTGTCGCTCGTTCTGCACGCGAGTTCTTGGAGACACGCGATGATGAATCGCTGTTGCGTGAGCTCAATCCCGAAGATATCACTTCTCTCGATGTGGCTATTGCCGCTGGCAAGGGTGACAAGTTGGCTAAGGAGATTTTCGACTTCACCGGTGAAATTCTTGGTGAGGCTTGTGCCAACTTTGCTGCATTCTCTTCTCCTGAGGCTTTTATCTTCTTCGGTGGTCTTACCAAGGCTGGCGCCCTGCTGATGGATCCTATCGTGAAGAGCTACAACGACCATATCCTCAACATCTTCAAGGGTAAGGCTAAGTTCCTGGTTAGCGGCCTCGATGGTTCAGCTGCCGCCGTTCTTGGAGCTTCTGCTGTAGGATGGGATATCGTGTAATGGAATAAGGGTTGTCATCGTATTGACAACACCTAACATAAAAATAGCCCGGGTTGAAATTTCAACTCGGGCTATTTTTATGATAGGCTGCGTGTCAGTTGACTACAACTTTCTTGCCATTGAGTATGTAGATGCCTTTGGGCAAACCTGTAAGTGCTTCCGAACGCTCGACATTGCGGCGCACGGCAATACCGGTGATAGAGTATACCGTTACTCTTGTAGGTTGCCACGTGGTGGGTGTGTCAATGCCGTCGGTTACTGTGCGGCGGTAGAGCATCAGGTCTTTCTGGCTGCCTGTGTAGCAGGCGAAGCGTGGACTGTTGGCATTGAACTGTATCTCGCGTGAGGTCCAGTTGTTATTGGTGATATGGCTGTAACCGGTCTCTACGCTGATAGACCATTTCGTCTTGTTGTCGGATGTTGTAGTAGCGGTGTAGAGCTTATTGTCATTGCTGGTCTGTGAAAGATATACTTTGCCCATGACGTCGTAGATGGTGTAGGCGCCCTTGGTTCCGCCAAGAAGCAGCTGGTGGGGCTTGCCCTTTTCGTCTACGGTAGTTGTGATAGTCTCGTCGGATCCGATAGTTACGTCGGCAGAAGTATAGAAGTTCTTGCCATCGGTAAGGTCTGACAGTGCGCATGATTTTACCTTGTCGTTGCCTGGGAATACCAAGATATAATACGAACCGGCATTAATCTCTGTTTCAGACTTGACTAACGTAAAGACAACGCCATTAGGATTGGGGTCTGGGTCCGGATTGGGGTCTGGGTCCGGATTAGGATCTGGGTCCGGGTTGGGATCTGGGTCCGGGTCAGGATTGGGGTCAGGATCGGGGTTAGGGTCTGGGTCAGTACCTGGATCGGTGCTGTTGTCATAGTTGTCATAGCTGAAAGCGACATTCTGCTTTCCGCCCCAGATATATTCCTCCAGTCCAGGATAATCGACGAAGGGATTGCGGTTTTGCTGGCAGCCATACACGGCATTGTTGCGGTCTATCTCTTTCTTGCTTACGGGATCTTGCTTCGCCCAGCGCAGTAGCATCTTGATAAACCATGACTTGTAGGCAGGGTATTTGTTGCCGGCAAATACCGCAGTGTTGGACCATGACGAAATCTTGTTTTCGTAGCAAGTGGCCATATAGAAATAGATACGTGCAAAGTCGCCTTTGTATTCGTCGTTGGGCTCGAATACAGTACCCGAATAGCCTTCGGTAGAGCAAGGACCTACTTTGCAGAAACCGCCGTTTGAACTGTAAGTTGGCTTTCGGGTTTCACCAAAGGGAAGGTTGCCTCTTCGATTGTTGACATAACCATCGGTGGGAACCACATGGACAATGTCTGATTTCATAGGCGAGGCTTTGCCGAACCAACTTTGTGGCACCGAGTGTTCACGGTTCCAGCAGTCGCCTTCTTTCTTGTACCCTCCGGCATTGTCTCTGAAAGTGTAGTTGGTGGTACAAGAGTACATGTCCCACAGTTTCCCGTCGGCACGTTTGTCGGTCTTTTCATAGTAGCTCAGCAAACCATCGTAGCTTATGGTTCTGTGATTGCTGATAATGGAGTAGAGTGCTGTTTTCAGTGCGGCACCTTTCTTACCAGTGGCAGCCTGGTAGTAAGTTCCACTGTTGTTGGGCCCCTGTGCAAAGGCGTGGAGCACCAGAGCCAACATGGTGGTGACCAATGTAATTTTTCTAAACCTTAACATTCTCTTTTTTGATTAAACGTAAAACTCTGCAAAGTTAGCAATAAAGTAATTATTATCGGCCAGACTTTGTAATTATTTTTCCGTTATTGCCCTATATATTATAAATAGGTATAAAAATAGGGCCTTTTATCGTAAAAGACCCTATGATGATGTTGAGGAATGGGAAGATTTTGTATATCTTTGGTTTCTTATTCTGCCGAGAAGTCTGCAACCATTTTGCGATATAGCGAATACATTCGCGTGCGGTCGATGTAGCCTACCAGACGGTTATTGACATCGACTACAGGGAGATACTGGGCATTGGTGTTTTCAAATTTATGCATGGCCTCGTCCATTGGGTCGTTTTCGCCAATCTTGGCAGGACAGTCGGACATAAGTTGCTCTACTCTGAACCGATTGTACAGCTCTGTTCTGAAGATGATATGTCGGTTGCGTGTCATGTTGACTTCTCCCAGTAGGGTTCCGCCTTTGTCCAACACGGGAAGGAAACTGGTATGGCTGTCGCTGTATGCTCTCACCAGTTTGCTGAGTGGCATGTCGGGCGTGACGGATGTGTACTCGCGTTCGATAAGACTGTCAAGCCTCATCAGGGTAAGGATTGATTTGTCGGTATGGTGGGTGAGCAGTTTTCCCTGTCGTGCCAATCGCATGGCATAGATGCTGTGTGGCTCAAAGATGCTGATGGTAAGGGTGGAAACTACACTCACAATGATAAGTGGCATGAAGAGCTGGTAGCCACCGGTAAGTTCGGCGATAAGGAATATTCCCGTAAGCGGGGCGTGCATCACTCCTGCCATCACTCCTGCCATACCCAATAGCGTGAAGTTCTTCTCGGGAGCGTAGGGGCCCAGTTGATACATGTTCCATATTCGCGCAAAGAAGAAGCCGCTGAATCCGCCGATAAACAGGGATGGCGCAAAGGTACCACCGCAGCCGCCACCGCCATTGGTGGCTGATGTGGCAAAGACTTTGGTCAGCAATACCAATCCGACATAAACGACCAGCAGGTCGCCATGCCCATAGAAGAGAGAGTTGTCCATGACGTGATTCCACTCTTCGGGTGTGCTTCCGTTAAGCAGTGTGTTGATGGCGCTGTATCCTTCTCCATAGAGTGAGGGGAAAAGGAAGATGAGCGGACTTAGCACCATACCACCAGCAAGCAATCTCAGGTATGGCCGTTTGGCAAGTTGGGCAAAGCAGTTCTCGCATGCGGTCATTGTACGCATAAAGTAGAGACTTATCAGTCCGCAGAACATGCCAAGGAGTATGTCGGAGGGAACGCGGTCCAGTCCCCACATGCTGTCAAGATGGAAATTGAAGAGGGCACTGCCTCCCATAAAAATATAGGAGAAGCAAGTGGCGGTTACGCATGAGGTGAGGATTGGCAGCAACGACGCCATAGACAAGTCAACCATCAATACTTCAAGAGTGAAAACCAGCCCGGCAATAGGGGCCTTGAAGATTCCGGCAATGGCAGCAGCTGCGCCACATCCGACGAGAAGGATAAGGTTCTTTTTCTCAAGATGGAACATCTGTCCAAGATTGCTGCCGATGGCAGAACCGGTAAGTACAATAGGCGCCTCGGCTCCTACCGAACCGCCAAAGCCGATGGTGATAGCCGACGCCACCACCGATGACCAGCAGTTGTGTGACTTCAGGTGGCTGTTCTTGGTCGATATGGCGTAGAGTACACGCGTGATACCGTGAGAGATATTGTCTTTGACGATGTACTTGATAAACAGCGAGGTAAGGTATATACCTATGACAGGGAAAAGCAAGTATAGCCAGTTGTAGCTGGTAATCGTAAATCCTGTGGTAAGCAAGTGCTGGATTTCCTTGATTATACTATGCAGGATATAAGCGGCGATGGCAGCAAAGAGACCGATAAAGAATGACAGAATCAATGTGCTCTGCCTATCGGACAAGTGCTGTTTGTTCCACTTTACCAACTTGGATATTATCGTTTTGTCTGATTCTGTAGCTACGTTTGTCATCGTCCGTGATTGCTTATTTTCTTATGATTTTAACCTCTCCGTCCAATGCGAGTTTGATGATGCTCGAAGGTGTATGAGGCTTGTGTTCTTGGCGGCGTGAGAAGCAAACATAATCGACGGCGTCGAGTATCTCTTGTGATATGTCGCAATAGTTCGCGGCGGCTGGCTGTCCGCTTATATTGGCGCTGGTGCTTACCAAGGCCTTCTGGAAACGGAAGCACAGTTCTTTGGAAAACTCTTCGCGAGTGATGCGCATAGCGATGGAACCGTCTTCGGCTATAAGATTGGGAGCCAGGTTCACAGCACCGTCAAGGATTACGGTGGTAGGCTTGTCTGCCAGTTCAAACAGGTCCCATGCCACAGCCGGCACTTCACGTACATAGCGTTGCAATCGGGCGTCTGAGTCGACAAGGCATATCATGGCCTTGGAGTCGTCACGTTGCTTGATTTTATACACCTTGGCCACCGCTTCTGCATTGGTGGCGTCGCAGCCTATGCCCCACACGGTGTCCGTAGGATAGAGTATTACACCTCCACGGCGCAGCACCTCAACTGCATTCTTTATATCTTCTGCTTGTTTCATAATTATTTTACTTTGTGCAATGATAGTCCTCGATGGTACGCATGCCATTAAGAAAATCGTTTGCATTCATACGCTTCTTGCCGGAAATCTGCAGGTTGACAATCTCCAGCCATTCGTCGGCGCAGGCGATGAACATCTGTTTGCCTTCGACCATGATTGTTCCCGCCTTTTGTCCAGTAGTTCTTCCTGTTTTTGCGGTCTTGAATACTTTGAGCACCAGTTTGTTCTTGGCTGACGCCTCAACCGATTGCTCCAACGATGACCATGCTCCTGGATAGGGCGACAGTCCTCGGATGAAGTCATATACTTGCTTGGCTGGTTGATTCCAATTTATCTCACATGTTTCTTTGAATATCTTGGGTGCCGGTTTCAGACAGTCGTTGTCTTCTTGGGCAACGGAGGGCACGTCTCCGTCACACTCGATGACCTTGTCTATCGTCTCTTTGCACAGTTGGGCACCAAGACGCATCAGGCCGTCATAGACATATTCAACGTCAGCATCATCAGGTATGTCAAAGGTCTTCTTGTCGATGATTCTACCTGTATCAATGTCCTTGTCCAAGAAGAAAGTTGTTACACCGGTCTGAGTCTCTCCATTGATTACCGCCCAGTTGATGGGGGCAGCGCCGCGGTATTGCGGCAAGAGGGCAGCATGCACGTTGAAGGTGCCAAATCTGGGCATCCCCCATACCACTTCGGGCAGCATGCGGAAGGCAACGACAGCCTGGATGTCGGCGTTGAAACTGCGAAGCTGTTCGATGAATGACTCGTCTTTCATTTTGACCGGTTGGAGCACGGGGATACTGTGTTCCAATGCATATCTTTTAACTGGCGAAGCCTGTAGCGTGTCTTGATGACGGCCTACAGGCTTGTCGGGCTGGGTTACTACTGCTACCACATTATATCCTCCCTCTACCAATGTTTGCAATGACTCTACTGCAAATTCGGGAGTACCCATAAATACTATTCTGAGTGTACTTTTATCCATTGTTGTCCTTTGTTTGAGGGCAAAGTTATAAAATTAAACTTAAATAGTTAACGAAAAGACTATGAAAAATCAAGGAAATGTGATTTTTTGTCATTTATAAATTGTACCTTTGTATGCGATAGCCGACAGATAGATGGGGTTGGGATTGTGCAAGCAATCTATGCAAGTGCCTGTCTTGTGTCGCACAAGCATGAACATGCCTTGATTATGACTGAGTCAACCCTACATAACAACCAACGAATAGCTAAGAATACACTCGCATTGAGCGCGCGTATGTTTTTGACTATTGCGGTGGGAATATATTCCAGCCGACTCATTCTTGAAGCTTTGGGCGTGGTCGACTATGGTATTTACAGCGTTGTGGGAGGCGTTGTGACATTCTTTGTCTTCATCAATGCTTCTTTGGTCAATGCCGCTCAGCGTTTCCTCAACTTTTATATGGGCAAGGGCGATGACGTGATGCTTCGCCGCGTGTTTGCTACCAGCAGGTATATCTTTGCTTTGCTGGCGTTATTGATATTTGCGTTGGGCGAGATTGTCGGTGTCGTTTTTGTCAATTATGTGCTTTATATCCCCGAGAGCAGATTGTTGGCAGCCAATATTGTCTGCCAACTTACGATAGTTGCCGCTGTCATCGACGTGTTGAGCCTGCCTTACAATGCGCTCATCATCTCATACGAGCGTATGGTCGTCTTTGCGTATATCTCTGTGGTGCAGTCGTTAGCCGTCCTTGCGACGGCTTTTGTCCTGTTGGCTTGGGGCGGCGACCGCCTCGTAGCCTATGCCGTATTGCTATGTCTGATACAGGTCGGGGTGCGCGTGTATTACGGGTATTTCTGCAAGAAGCATTTCTCTATATTGATGACGCGTGAGCCGAGGGATAAGTCTCTGCTCGTCGAGATGTTGGGATTTTCCGGTTGGTCGCTCACAGGAGCCTTTGCTTATGTGGCGCATACCCAGGGCATCCCCATACTCTTCAATCTGTTTTTCGGCCCTGTCGTCAATGCGGCCAATGCGCTCGTCCAGCAGGTCAATGCTTCACTTTCCACTTTTGGTGCAAACTTTATGATGGCTGCCAAGCCTCAGATTACCAAGTATTATGCAGAAGAGAACCGTGGAGCGATGGCCCAGCTGGTCTATTACAGTTCCAAACTCTCGGTGGGTATCATGCTGATGGTTTCATTGCCATTTCTGATTATGCCCGACTATCTGCTTGGAATATGGTTGGTGGAGGTGCCCGCCACCACTTCGGCCTTGCTGCAGATGATGCTTTGGGCCACACTGGTCAATGCACTTGCCGCGCCAGTCAACACTGCTATCCAAGCCACAGGCACCGTGAAGCGCTATCAGGTGGCAGAGGCCATAACCCTGCTTTTGGTGCTTCCCGTTGCCCTAATAGTGTTGTATATGGGAGCAGCTCCGCAAAGCGCCTATTTGGTTTTGGCGATAGTCTTTGGAATGACCCAGATGGTGCGCGTCTTCTTCTTGCATCGGATGGTGGGTGTGAGCTATCGCGATTATATCACTAAGGTACTGACGGGGGCAGTTGTGCTGACAGCAGCGTCTTATGTCATTGTCAGCGTCATCCATCTGTATGTCGGCGACTCGCTCCTTGGGCTTGTAGCCGTTGTGTTGGCTATTGCCCTGGTGGTCCCCGCGCTTTTTATGTTGGTCTGTGTCAACAGGCAAGAGCGTAGCAGGCTGTTTGCAATGATTGCCGACAGGTTTAACCATAACAAGGAGGGTGGGAGATGATGAATTTTGTTTCCATAGTCATCCTCTGTATACTCGACCAGATTCGTTTTGAATTCGTTGGAAACGTCTCTGCCTTTGATATCTTTGTGATTTTCTATTTCTGGCTTTATGTGATGAAGAACCGCGGATTAGGTGTCTTCCAGCATGATGCCGAGATAATGAGACTCTCCAAGTGTTTCGCAGCCTTGTTGGTTGTCCAGATTGTCAGCGAGACACTTGTGGACAACTCTTTGCAGAATGCTGCCAGGGGAGTGGCCGTCACGGCGATGTGTTATCTGAAGTTCTTGTTTGTCTTGGGCTTGTTTTTCAAGAATAGGTCCAACATAGTCTTCTTCCTGGTGGGCACGTTGATAGCTAATATCTTGTTTTTCAGAGTCAACGATTTCTTCGGACTTGGAGAGATGGATGTTGATTTTCAGGATGTCAAGTCTGGCGAGGGAATAGCCATGGCTTATTTCAAGTTCAAGATAAGCCCACTCATCAACAGCGCTGCTGTCCTGCTGTCGGTTTGGTTGGGATTCAAAAACCTTAAGGCGTCAATCGTGTTTATCGCCCTCGGAGCGATTTCCATCGTGCTTGGCGCGCGAGGCAATGGACTTATACTCCTTGTCAGTGGCTTGATCCCCCTGTTTCTGTACGAGCGCATAAGGTGGAACAAGAAGAAGGTATTTGTGGGAGCCGCTTTGGTCCTTGCTGTTGGTGCCTATTCCTACAAGATGTATGTTGACAGCGTGTTGTCGGGCAAGATATATGGAGGCAATGCTCACACGCAGATAGCCAAGATGGACAATCCATACAATGTGCTGGAGTTGCTCAAGATAGGACGTACCGAGCCCTTCGTAGGACTCAATGCCTTTGCCGACTCTCCTTGGGTGGGATGGGGTGCATGGGCGCGTGACCCGGGAATGTACTATAACACGATGTTGCTGGAGATACAGGGCGCCCGCATAGATAAGCGCAAGCTGAATATAGATGTCATACCTACCCACTCGGTCATAGTGGGTTATGGCGTATACAATGGTGTCTTGGCCATGCTGCTGTCTGTCCTGATTATCGCATTCTTCATCCGATGTGGCGTCATTGCCTTGCGTCGCCAGAGCATATTCAGTTTTGTGCTAACCAGCAGCCTAATCGGATTGATATGGGATAGCCTGTTCTCGCCCATATCTTCGATGAGATTCCAGTTTGTTCTCTATTTTGCTTGTATTTATTATATCTATAAGATGATGCAATATCCGGATTTGGCTTACCGTTACGGGTATATTGAGAATGATAATCAATGAAGAAGATGGAAGAAATAAAGCATGTAGATCTCTCACATTACAGTGAGGTTAAGCCCCACCACAAGAAACAGCTTCTGTGGCGATTGGTCAATATGACTTTGTTCAGATGCTTGGCTTTGCCTTGCTTCAATCTGTTGCGCATTTGGCTGTTGAGGCTTTTTGGTGCGCGCGTGTCGTCTACGGCCGACATCTATCCATCGTGCAAAATCTGGGCGCCATGGAATCTGCAGGTCGGAGACCACAGCTGTCTGGCCCCTCGTGTCGAGATATATAATAAGGATGTGGTGACCATCGCCGACAATGTCGTGATATCCCAGGGAAGCCAACTCTTTACCGCATCCCATGACATTAGCCAATCGACCAATCCATTGATAACCGCCCCCATCAGGATTGAACATTCCGTGTGGGTGGCTGCGGGGTGTTTTATCGGTAAAGGGGTGACCATTGGCGAGGGTGCCGTAGTGGGAGCTCGGGCCTGTGTGTTCAGAGATGTCGAGGCATGGACCGTAGTAGGTGGCAATCCTGCCCGATTTATCAAGAAACGTGTATTAAACAACTGACTCTATGCAAGATATATCCGTAATCATCCTTACGCTCAACGAAGAGCGGCATATCGCAAGGGTAATGCAGAATGCCCAGAAGTTTGCCCGTACGGTGTATGTTGTTGACAGTTATAGTACCGACCGCACGGTAGAACTGGCCACGCAGATGGGAGCGGTAGCCGTGAGGCATGAGTTTCAGTCTCACGCCAAGCAGTTTCAGTGGGCGTTGGACAATCTTCCTATTACTACCGAGTGGGTCTTGCGATTGGATGCCGACGAATATCTCACTGACAAGCTGATAGACGAGATAGAACGCCGATTGCCTGCCACCCCTTCGGGAGTCAATGGCTATACCTTGAGATGTCTCTATAATTTCATGGGCCGTGAAATCAATCATGGCATCATTCCGTTGGTACTGTTGCGCCTGTTCAGGTATGGCAAGGCGAGAATAGAGGACAAGCTGATGGACGAACATATCTATCTCACGGAGGGTACGACGGCCGATATGACATATCCCTTCTACAATGCCAGCCTGATGACGCTTACCGAGTGGACGGCCAAGCACAACTGGTATGCCACGCGCGAAGCCATCGAACTGCTGACCATAGAGTGTCAGAAGCATAGCCCCCAACAGATTCTTAATATTGGCACCCATTCAGCCGGTGTGCGTGCCAAGAAACTCAAATACGCCCGTCTCCCATTGTTCTGGCGTGCTTTTGCCCTGTTTGTTTATCGTTATTTCTTCCGATTGGGTTTCCTCGATGGCAAGGAGGGATTTCTCTGGCATTTTCTGCAAGGATGGTGGTATCGTACTCTTGCCGATGCCAAAGTCTATGAGGTCAAGAAGCGTTGCGGCAATGACCCCAAAGCCATTGAGGAAGAAATCAAGCGCATATCCATATCCAAATTGAAAGTATAAACCTATCCATAGTCGTCAGGATGAAAGTTACCATCTTAACCACTTGTCTCAATCGCGTCCACACTATAGGCAGGGCGATAGAGAGCATAATCCGTCAGGATTATGCCGACATCGAGTATATCGTGGTCGATGGAGGCTCTACCGATGGTACACTCGATGTCATCAACCGGTATAGAGACCATATTTCCCACCTGATTAGCGAGCCCGACCACGGCATGTACGAGGCCATTAACAAAGGGTTGCGCCTGGCTACGGGCGATGTCATAGGACTGCTCCATTCAGATGATGTACTCTATGACAGCACTGTCATTTCGCAAGTGGCCGAGGCGATGGCCGTTTCGGCTGCCGATATGGTTTATGGTGATGGCTTGTTTGTCAGAGGCGACAGAGTGATACGCAACTGGATAAGCGGAACCAATAGGCGGTGGAAGTTGCGCGCGGGATGGCTGCCGTTGCATCCCACTTGTTATGTGCGTAGCGATGTTTTTGCCCGCTATGGTGCCTACAACGAACATTATCAGATTGCTGCTGATACCGATTGGTTGTTCCGCAATCTTTATGTCAATCGTATTCGTACGGTTTATCTTCGCCGCTATATCGTAAAGATGGATATGGGCGGATTGTCGACCGACAGTTCGCGCCGGCGCCAGATGTGGCGTGAAGATACGGCCATCTACCAGTCGTTTCACTTGTCGGGAAAAGTTATGAAGGTGATGAAGATGATGTGGAAAGTCCCACAGTTTATGGCATTTCTCAAAAGATAAGACCGCGTATGGAAGAAAAACTGATACATAAAGAACTGTTGAGGCTTGTGCGAAGTGCTCTGTGGCATAACGAAGAACTGCCGGTCTCTTATGATGAAGAACTGCTGAGCCCCGTTTTTCGGGCTTCGCGGCAACAGGCCGTGTCGGCACTCGTAGCTCAGGCCTTGCTTTCCAATAATGTGCGTACCAATGACGAGGGGGCGATGGAGATTATGTCTATCCTCATGGGGCATAAGCGCCACGCTGCCACCAGAGATGCTCATGTGGCAATGATAGGCCAAATCCTCTCAGAGGCGCAGATACCTTATCTGGTTTTCAAGGGTCAAATTGCAGCACGCTATTATCCTCAGGTCAGTCTGCGCAGTACGGGCGACATTGATTTCTATGTGCCTTTGTCTCATTATGAGTCAGCCAAACGCTTGATGGCAGACAAGTTGAACGTTCCAGTAGTGGACGACCAGTTGGACAAGCATGCAGAATTCTCGTATCAGAAGACCCGCTTCGAACTTCATCATCGTATAGAGACATTTGGCTTTGCCGGTCATCAGCATCGTTTTGACCGATGGATAGCCGACGAGGCTGCATCGCCCCATACATTGCCGATAAATGGTGTCGATGTCCATACGTTGTCGGCAGTTATGGATATTCTGGTCGTTTTCAAACACCTGTTCAACCATCTGCTGGTCGAAGGGGTAGGCTTGCGGCAAATCTGCGATTTGGCCCTGATGCTGGATAGGAATAAGGGTAATTATGATGTAGACCTACTTGCCGCCCGCCTTCGGCAGATTGGTTATTATCGTGGCTTCAGGGCTGTCGGCGCATTGATGGTCGACAGCATAGGGTTACCGCGCGACAGTTTTCCATTCCCGCTCACAAAGGCCGACAGCCGGTGGGGGCGGCAGATTATGCGTGAGGTAATGGCTGGTGGTACTTTCGGCAAGTATGGCCGTGAGAACAAGACAGCCAGTCTGCGCAAAAGCATCGAGACGGCATGGATGGCCATGCGCCATTGTCTCGGGTTCTTGCCGTTGGCACCCGTAGACATCATGTTTCTTATTCCCAGGCGCATTGGCATTTCATTCAAGAAATACCTCTGACTTACTTGTTCTTGTCGTAATAGTATTGTCCCTTTTTCTGTGTCTGCCGACCAAATTCGATAGCGTGGGTAGGGCAGTGGTGATAGCAGGAGAAACAGGTAAGACATTGGCCATTGTGTTTCCATGAGGGCATCTTGCCTTTTCCGCCTTCGATATCATTGACCGGGCATACGGATGCACACATTCCGCACTGTAGGCAACGGTCTGCTTCTACGTGGAAACGCTTGTCGGTTATCAGGCGATTGACAAAGAAACTGCCTATAGGCCCACTGAAGAATGACGGCACGGGACCTTTGATGACTTTCCGTATGTCCTGCTTCTTGGGGAGGATGACATCGCTGACAAAGACTTCCAACTCTTCGGCTGCTTTCTGTTTCTTGGCCTTTTCTTTTTCTACCTTATCTACATCCATGAATGGCAGACCCACATACGATTCGGGCATGATGAGCGAGAGTGCGGCATCGACAGTCAGCCCGTGATGCTTCAGGTCGTTTTCGAATATCTCGACAGCCTTGCCGATGCTGTCGCCAGCTGTATATATAATATAGGTATATACTTTGTCGGTATGAATGAACTGGCATTGGGATAGGAAGCGTCGCACCAATAGCGGCGGACGCCATCCGTGGACAGGAATGATAAAACCTATGCTTTCACCCGGATTGACGGTGTAGGTCATGTCGGTAGAAAGTTCATCGGGGATGAACTTCAACTCTTCGTTTAAGCGTGCAGCAACATGCTTTGCGGCCCATTTTGTATTGCCTGTGCCTGAAAAATAGAATATCATACGGCAAAATTAGGAATAATATAAAAAAATACAAAACAAAATGGGGCTTATCTCTAAAACATTTCGTAAATTTGTAGCCATAGATAACGTATTTAGAATTTGGTAGCATGAGCAAATTTGATTTATCTAATATAAAATATGTTGAGATACCCTCAAAGGGAATCTTCCGTTTACTTCGTTTTACCATAGATGACAAAACATATATTGCCAAGACCTTAAAGGAGGAATATGTCGAGCGCCGCCAGTATGTAGCCTTGCTCAAGAAAGAGTATGAGGCTGTGGCCAAGTTGCACAGTACCTATCTTCCCGTCTATTATGAACTGATAGATGACGCCCGTTTGGGGCGGTGCATCGTGGAAGAGTATATAGAAGGGCGCTCCATAACCGATTATTTGGCAGAACAACATGCGGAAGAGGAACAAGAGCGGGTGGCGCGACAACTGATAGATGCACTACAGAGCATCCATCAGCGCTTTATGGTCCACCGCAATCTGAAGCCGTCGAACATCCTTATTACGAAGCAGGGCGACAATGTCAAACTGTTAGACCTGCGTCCTCCGTTTGCCGATGAAATTCAGGCCCCGTTTACATCTACCCGTTTTCAGGCTCCTGAGCAGAAAGACGAGACCGTGGCGGTAGACACCCGGTCGGACATCTACTCATTGGGACTGGTGTTGCGGCAGATGACATTGCCCGACAACTTTGCGCCGGTTATTGCCAAGTGTTGCAGTCTGGGCAGAACAGACAGATATATGTATGCCGAAGACGTGGCAACGGCCCTTGACAGTCGTCCGTCGGTAGATTTCTCTCGAGGTCTCAAGTGGGCAGCGTTGGTGGCAGGTGCCGCAGTGATAGTGGGGGCTATCGTCTATATCGCCCAGAGTGGCATCAGCTTCGGTTCGGATGAAACGCCCGAAGAGGCCACCTCCTATATCTTGCCCGACACGGTAGCGGCAGATACCGCCAAGCAGGTAGCCGAAGTCGATACGCTGTCTGCCGTCGTGCCATCGGGCTGCAATGTTGATAGTGTCAAGCAGGTTATCGCGGCCAGGCTGGAGAGCATATATCGTCCCTATCAGGGTGACTCTATTGGCACACACAGCCGTCAGCAGATAAGTGAGCAGGTGCGCAACTGTTATTATGGCATCATGCGTCGTCTGGGTACGGTCACTCCCGAGGAACGTGCCGTAATCGACCAGTACTTTGCCAAGTATCGTAGCAACAAGGACGCGCAATTGAAGACAGAATAGCATCAAGGATGATGATTATATCCAAGGGATAGGCCGTAACAGAATGGCTTATCCCTTTTTTGGTTTCTGTAGAGAGGGATAGTGACTTCGAGTTCATAAGTGACGCATTTCATGTATTCGACCAACAGTGTTAGGATGAGCTGTTCTGGAGGCATGGTCGGTGACTTGGCCGACGCGTACCGTCCGAAACGGATGCACGTATCGGACGGTACGGATGTGCGTGGCGTTCGATGCGGATGTGAGTATCGTCCGATACGAGCCGCCAATGATGGTCACGGCGGCACTGAAGGGGCTTAGAAAGTCGGTAGGGATGAACTCCTGACTGATAGCAATGACTGCGCCAGATAAGCGGGCTACCATCTGCATGCCCAGTCTTAATTCTAGAAAAAGGCAAAGTCCAAACGGCCTCCTGGGGTCAAATACTCCTGGGCTGGTAGTGTGTGCTCCTTTCTTATGAAGACACTAAGTGTGGCACTATAATATATGGTGAGTCTGGTAACGGGAAAAAAGAAGAAAGCAGTTAAGTAAAACTTAACTGCTTTCTTTCGTGGTACCACCAGGAATCGAACCGGGGACACAAGGATTTTCAGTCCTTTGCTCTACCAACTGAGCTATGGCACCATCGTTGTTTCTTGTTTGCGTGTGCAAAGGTACAACATTTTCTGGAACTACAAGCATAATGCCTAAGAAAATAATGCCGAATTTCACTTTGTTAACAGTTGTTGTGTGAAAAACGGCGTTATAGGGCTTAAATGTGAATTAATGTTTAAGCGGGTTCCACCCCTGGGCTGTAAGTTCAAACTCATTTCCATCTCTTGTAATGAGCATTTTTCCCAGGCTTTCTTTAGTAATGTAGCCTATCTGCTTGATGTTGTCCATTCCATTCAGCTTCTCGTGGTCGCCAATGGGAACAGTGAACAACAGTTCGTAGTCTTCGCCACCATTGAGCGCGCAGGTCGTCACGTTCATATTCAGTTCTTCAGCCATGACTGCAGTCTGGTAGTCGATAGGTATCTTGTTCTCATAGATACGACACCCGCAATGGCTCTGGTTGCAGATGTGCAGTATCTCGCTGCTTAGTCCGTCGGAGATATCCATCATCGCCGTGGGGTGTATGTTGGCTTCGTGCAGTTGGGCCATGATGTCACCGCGGGCTTCGGGGCGCAACTGTCGGTCAATGATGTATTCTTTGCCGGCAAAATCGGGCTGATACATGCGTAGCGCCTCTTCCTCGCTGCTGAGGGCTTTCAGCGCATCTTTGTCACCGCTCTTTTCGGCTTTCTTTACCTTCTGTGACAGAGCATCGTATTGCTCGTAGAAGATGTTCTTCTCGCGCTCAAGCAGCTGCAAACCCATATAGGCGGCCCCCAGGTCACCACTCACGCAGATGATGTCGGTCTCTGAAGCCCCGTTGCGATAGACGATGTCCTTTTCCTGTGCTTCGCCGATGCAGGTGATGCTTATGGCAAGACCGGTGCGCGAAGAGGTGGTGTCTCCACCTATGATATCTACATTCCACTTGTCGCAGGCTTGTCTGAGGCCGGTGTAGAAGTCGTCGATGCTTTCTACATCGAAACGCTTGTCTACTGCCATACTGACCAGCAGCTGTCGCGGACTGCCATTCATGGCAAAGACATCGCTGAGGTTGACCATGGCAGCCTTGTAGCCTAACTGCTGCATGGTGATGTAGGTCAGGTCAAAATGGACGCCTTCCATCAGCATGTCTGTTGTGGTCAGTACTCTGGTGTCGGGATAATTGAGTACGGCGCAGTCGTCGCCTACACCGTAGATTGTTGAATCGTTTTTGGGCTTGATGTCTTTGGTGAGTCTGTCGATAAGTCCAAACTCACCCAGTTTTGAAATATCAGTCATTATTGTTTATGAACGTTTAATCATTAGTTATAGTAGTCCTGTGCCGGGAAGTGGCATTGCGTACGCGAATCAATTGTTCTTAAAACTTATGGTCCGTGGCTTGTTGACGGGCTTGCTGCTGTTTTTGGCAGGCTGCTCGTTTTTGGCCTTGAGCAACTTGGCATTACGGGAGTTCTTGCGTACGTAACTCAGAATCTTATGGTTGAATTTCTCTCCTTGTCCGAGCATAAAAGTGACATGGATAGGGAGTGCATAGATATTCGACTTGATTTCCTCGCTGAGTCCCTCTATCTCTGTCAGGCGGGTCGCATCCTTCTCGGTGGTTACAATCACCTTGTCGCCGTCTACCTCCTGATAGCGCTGGTTGATATACTCGATATCCTTGTCTGTGAAGGCGTGGTGGTCGCCGAAGGTAATAGGGATTATGCTGTTGCAGAGCGGAGACAGGTCTGTGACAATCTGTTTGGGAGATGCAATGCCTGTGAGCAAGACAATCTTCTTGTTGGCTATCTCCTTCAGGCTTAGGCTTTTGCCGTTGTATATTCCCTTCAGGTTGTCATAGTCGATGGTGGTGAAGTAGAGTTCCTGGAATGGGAACAGATTCATAGCCTTGGTCAGTACCCTGTACTCCATTGGCTTCAGGTCCTTCGGACATTTGGTGACAATCACGATGTCTGCTCTCTTCTTCTCGGTGGCTGGCTCTCTGAGTCGGCCTGCAGGAAGCAGACGGTCGTAGATGATGAGTCGGTGGTAGTCGACCAACAGAATGTTGATGCCCGGCTTCACATAGCGGTGCTGGTAGGCATCGTCAAGAAGGATGGCTCCGGTGTCGCGTGTCTCCTTGTCGTTGATGATATGTGCTATTCCTCGTGTGCGTTTGGCATCTACAGCAATGTGTATAGAGTCAAACTTCATCTTCATCTGATACGGTTCGTCGCCGATGTCACTCATGGTAGAGTGGGCGTTGGCCAGTTGGTAGCCTTTGGTCTTGCGCTTGTATCCACGTGACAATACGGTGACGGGCACGTAGTCTTGCAGCAGACTTATCAAGTATTCCACATGTGGTGTCTTACCGGAACCGCCTACGGTGATATTGCCTACGGAGATAACCGGCGTGTTAAACGACTGTGATTTCAATACGCCGGTATCAAACAGCAGATTGCGGAATTTCACCCCTAAGCCGTAGAGCCAGCTTAGCGGTGAAAGCCATTCGTTGATTTTGATAAAATCTCCTTCGGTTCTCATTGTTATCTCAGATTCATGTAAAAGGGCATACGGGCTTGGATGACATCCATCTTGTTCAGGCTCTTGAGGAGCTTGAATGGCTCATAGTATTCGCCAAGTCCAGCACGCATCTGCTCGTCAAGATAGTTGCCTTCCTGTACGTCGGTAAGCAGAGCCGCAAGGAAGTCGGGCTCGCCGGGATAACTGCTTGTATAGTATTGGTCCAGTTTGGCGAGCTTTGCAGCTTTGGCAATGGCTTGGTCTATTCCGCCCAATTCGTCTACCAGTTTCAGACCTATGGCATCCTGACCGAGATAGACATGGCCCTGTGCAATCTCATTCACTTGCTCGACCTTCATCTTTCTGCCGTCGGCTACGCGTTTGAGGAAGAGGGAATAGCCGCGATTGATATAACTCTGCAGTATGGCCTGCTCGTCTGCATTCATCGGGCGGGCGCTGCTGCCGAATGTGGAGTTCTTGTTGGTCTTTACCTCGTCAAACTTTATGCCCAACTTCTGCGTAAGCAGTTGGCTTCGGTCTGGGATGACGCCAAAGATTCCGATACTTCCGGTGAGTGTGGTCGGCTCAGCCACAATCCAGTTGGCGTTGCAGCTCATGTAGTAGCCACCCGATGCGGCCATTCCACCCATAGATACTACTACTGGTTTCTTCTTCTTGAGCATCTCTATCTGGTGCCACATCTGCTCAGAGGCATAAGCGCTGCCGCCTCCAGAGTTGATGCGCAATACAACGGCTTTGACATCTTCGTCGTCGGCAAGTTTCTGCAGGTCTTTGCACACGTCGGTGGCTATGATGTAGTCGTCGTTGCCCAACAGGCCTCCTGATGCCTCAAGTGGGGTGTTGACAATGTTGCCGTAGGCATAATAAACGGCAATCTCTTCTCCATCGGTAGAAGATTCCTTGACATTGCCCATATCCGCAACGGAAATCTGGTTGATAGACTCGTCGCTGTCTATCTTCAGCATGCTCTTGACTACGCCCTTCACTTGGTCAGTATAGAGCAGGCCGTCGATGAGCTTGCGGTTAATCAGTGTTTTCTGGTCATCAAAGAGCAACATGTTGTCTGCGTATTCATTGAGCTTGTCCACGCTTATACTTCTGCTCGTTGACACCGCCTTGCACATATTGCCCCAGAGGCCATCGATATATCTCTTGACTTGTTCGCGGTTGGAATCGCTCATCTTGTCTTCGGTGTACATTTCTGTGGCACTCTTGTATTTGCCTACCTTTACCACCTGCATCTTGATGCCAAACTTGGCAAGCAGGTCTTTGACAAACATAGGCTCGGCAGCGATGCCATGCCAGTCCAGACTGCCTTGGGGATTGAGATATACTTTGTTGGCAACCGATGCCAGATAATATGTACCTTGTGTATAGGTTTCGCCATAAGCAACAATCCACTTACCGCTTTTGCGGAAATCGGCCAGAGCCTGTCGAAGTTCCTGGAGCGAGGCAAAGTCGGTGCTGAACAAGCCGGCTTCCAGATAAATGCCTTTGACATCTTTGTTGTCTTTGGCTTTCTTAATGGCGGCTAAGGTGTTCTCCAGACCAGGATTGCTGGTGGCATTTCTTGTCAGCTTGTTGAGGACATTATCTTGGCTGCGTTCTTTCATCACGCCAGAGAGATTGATGACCAGGACAGAGTTTTCCTTTACATTCTTTGTCGCTTCGCTTGATGCAATCATTCCCACCAAGCTCATAGTGGCAATAACGCCGGTAATGAGGAAGAAAAGCATAATGCCCACTACCGTAGCCAATACTTGTTTTATAAAACTATTCATATTTATGTGTGATATACCTATTATAATATATAAATATAATGCAAAAATAGTAGAAATCGCGTGAAAAAACAAATAATCTGCAGTTTTTCTCTGTTTTCCATCTATTTTTCGTAATTTTGTTACGATGAAAAAGGCAATAATAGTAGGAGCTTCATCGGGTATTGGCCGTGAAGTGGCATGCCGTCTTATCCGTGATGGATGGCAAGTGGGGCTTATGGCGCGTAGAGAACAGCCTCTTGTCTCTCTTCGCGAAATGGCTGATGACCGTGTTGACTATGCGCTGTGCGATGTCACCATGCCTGATGCGCCTGACCGTCTTTTGGCACTTATAGACCGCCTTGGTGGTGTCGACCTGTACTTCCATGCGGCTGGTATCGGCTCGCAGAACCTTGATTTGGAGTCGCAGATAGAGATGAATACCGTCAATACCAATGTGGTGGGATTTTGCCGGCTTGTCAATGTTGCCTTTCAGTATATGAAAACGCATGGGGGAGGGCATATTGCTGTTATCTCTTCGATAGCTGGTGTGAAAGGACTTGCTCCGGCGCCTTCCTACAGTGCGACCAAATCCTTTCAGAATACCTATATCCAGGCTTTGGAGCAGTTGGCTTATTCCCAGCGACTCCCCATTCGGTTTACTGACATCCGTCCTGGTTTTGTTGACACTGCGCTCATTGCCGGTTCTGGCTTTCCCATGAAGATGAAGCCTGAAGTGGTGGCCCGCCACATCGTCCGCAGCATATACCGTCGGCGCCATGTGGTGGTTATCGATTGGCGTTATCGCCTTTTGGTGTTTTTCTGGCGCCTTGTGCCCAATTGCCTTTGGCGGCATCTTCCGCTTGGGCATCGTTATTAGGGTGTGGGCGAGGAGCGTAATATCCATGAAAATTAAGAATAAAAAGATAATCTAACAAAACAATGAAAAGAGTTTATTTATTCATTCTCATCGCTTTATGTGCGATAATGGTCAAGGCTCAATCTACGAGCCGTTCGTTTGTAGTGCCGGTGAGCGAGGATGGCAAGGCCACCCTCAGTTGTTTCCTTCCTTCTGCAGAGAAGGCCACCGGTCGTGCCGTGGTAGTCTGCCCTGGTGGAGCTTACTGGATAGTCGCTATGCAGCATGAAGGTACCGACTGGGCAGAGTATTTCAATCAGCAGGGAATTGCCTGCTTTGTGTTGAAGTATCGTTTGCCACATGGTAACCGTCAGCTTCCTATCGGCGATGCTATGGCTGCCATGAAGATGGTGCGCGATAGTGCTGATGTATGGCATGTCAATCCCTATGATGTCGGAATCATGGGTTCTTCGGCTGGCGGACATCTTGCTTCGACTATCTCTACCCATGCCGATTTCGCCCATCGTCCCAACTTCTCCATCTTTTTCTATCCCGTCATCTCGATGGACGAGAAAAAAGGTCATGCCGGTTCGGCTAAAAACCTGTTGGGAAAGGAATGGCATAATCCAGAGCTCGTCAAGGAATTCAGCAATCAGCTCCATGTGCAGCGTCATCTTCCCCCGCCCGCCATTCTCTTGTTGGCCAATGACGATGTGAGCGTTCCTCCTGTGACCAATGCCGTGGCTTATTATTCTGCCATGCGTTCCAAGGGTGGCAAATGCGCGCTTTATATTTATCCCTCTGGTGGACATGGCTTTGGATTTAATTCCAAGTTCAAGTATCACGATGAGATGCTTGGCAATCTTACCTCATGGCTCAACCAGTTGCCCAGTCATCGCCGCGATGCCGTCCGTGTAGCTTGTATCGGTAATAGTATCACCGACGGTTCGGGTATTGATATGCGCTCTCAGTTTGGCTATCCTGCCCAAATGCAGAATTTGCTTGGCGAAGGCTATCATGTGGAGAATTATGGCGTCGGCGCCCGTACCATGCTCAACAAGGGTGACTACCCTTATATGAAGGAGCAGGCATGGCGTGAGGCTCTTGATTTCAATCCCAATATTGCCATCATTAAGTTGGGTACCAATGATTCCAAAGCCCATAACTGGCAATATGGAAAGGAGTTTGCCCATGATATGCAGCAGATGATAGACAGCCTGAAGCGTCTGCCTTCTTCTCCTAAGATTTATCTGATGCTTCCCTTGGTTGCTTCCAACAAGATGGTCAATCCGAATGACATCAATAATACGGTGATTGAAAACGAGATTATCCCCATTATTCGCAAGTTGGCCAAGAAGAACAAGTGTGAGATTATAGACATTCGCGAGCGTATGACTTCTAAGCCGGAGTTTATGTTGAGCGATGGCGTACATCCATCAGCCAAAGGTGCGGCCGAGATGGCTAAAGCCATAGCCGAAATTATCAAATAGCACGTACTGGACAACAAAGAGAAAAGGAGACAATCGCCGAATGTGGTGAATGTCTCCTTTTCTCTTTGTATATTTTGCGTTATGGCTATTATCATGGATACAGCCATACTCCGCTTTTTATAGTTGGGTGTCGATAAAGCGTCTCAACTCATCGCCTCTCAGTCCTTGGGCCAGAATCTCGCCTTTGCTGTTGACGATGATAGTGTGTGGAATACTTTCAATGTTATACATTCTTGCCAGAGTGTCATCCCATTGTCTGAGGTCCGAGTATTGTGGCCAGGGCAATTGCAGCTGTTCGATGCCTTCAGTCCACTTCTTGTATTCGCCGTCAAGCGAGATGCCGACAAATCCCAGCCCATTGTCCTTATAGTCGTTGTATATCTCTATCAGGTTGGGCGCCTCCATACGGCAAGGACCACACCAGGATGCCCAGAAGTCTATTACGGTAAGTTTGTTCTTGCTTATCTCGTCATAGAGGTTGGCGGTGTTGCGCTGCAGGTCATAGAGTTGTACGTTGGCTATCGTGTCTTTCGCTACACTGCTTTCGACAGGAGCCTTAGACGCATTGGAGTGACAACCGCCCATAAACAAGACGGTTGCCACTCCAATAAGTAGTGTCTTATAAGTTATCTTCATTATAACAGATACTGTGAAGAGATGCTTTCGTTTTCAACCACACGACGTATGGTCTCTGCAAACATATCAGCTACAGACAGCTGCTTTACCTTGGAGCAGCGGTTGGTGTAGGGGATAGAGTCTGTAAATACAATCTCTTCCAGTTCGGACTGCTGTACGCGGTCGCTGGCGGGGCCGCTCATTACGCAGTGTGAAGCACAGGCTCTCACGCTGGCTGCGCCGGCTTCCTTCATGATGTTGGCAGCCTTGGTAATGGTACCAGCGGTGTCAACCATATCGTCAACGATGATAACATTCTTGTCTTTCACATCACCGATAATTTGCATGCTTTCTACCACATTGGCTCTTGCGCGGGTCTTGTTGCACAGCACCAGTGGACAGCCCAGATATTTGGCATACGAGTTGGCGCGCTTTGAGCCACCTACGTCGGGAGAGGCGATAACCATGTCCTTGAGTTTCAAGCTCTGCAGGTAGGGGAGGATGACGCCAGATGCGTAGAGGTGGTCTACGGGTACGTCGAAGAATCCCTGAATCTGGTCGGCGTGTAAATCCATTGTAATGACGCGGTCTACACCGGCACAACTCAGCAGGTCGGCCACAAGTTTGGCGCCAATGCTTACGCGTGGCTTGTCTTTGCGGTCCTGACGTGCCCATCCGAAGTAGGGAATTACCGCATTGATGTGTCTTGCCGATGCGCGCTTGGCTGCGTCTATCATCAACAACAACTCCATCAGATTGTCAGAGTTGGGGAATGTACTCTGCACCAGGAATACATCACGACCACGGATAGACTCTTCGTACGATACAGCAAACTCGCCGTCAGAGAATTTGGTAATGATAAGGTTACCCAACTGGCAATTCAGACTTGCGCAGATTTTTTCTGCAAGGTATCTCGTGTTTGTTCCCGAGAACACCAAAAAAGAGTTTTTCTCACTCATTTTTATGCGTTATTTTAATTATACAAGTGGTTTTTATCAGTTCGTTGCTTTGCGTAAACGCTGAAAGTGACCAATCAGCTCTTTGAAATCAATCTGGTTGTGTATGTCAAATCTGTTCCACAGGTCTCCGCATATCACTACACCACCGAAACCTAAGGCTTTGGCAATGCGAATCCTTTCCAGACTCATTCCTCCCAAGGCATATACTTTCTTGTCTATCAACCCGGCTTTGGCCGCATCCTCCAATTGATTAAGATTGAAGTTGGATTTCTCTTCCGGGAATTCCATACAGTCGAAGATATTCTTCAGAAAGACGTAGTTGCTTTCCTTCTTCATCTGTCGCAACATGCTCAGGTCTGAACATGTACGCCCCAGCTGACCCTTGAAACCTTTGGGGGCAATGTCGGCAGGGTTGTCTATATGTATACCGCCCAGACGGTACTCATTATTCAAATAATAATGCTCGTGGACGGTTATCTTCTTATAAAAATCTTTAGGGAGTAATGTGAGCAGACGCTCAGAATACATGGGCGATGAACCTGGCTTGAAAAGGTGCAAATTGTCCATACCTTCATCAAAGAGGCTGGCTAGTATTTTGTCTTCTTCCACAAAAAAAGTGGACTTGGTCATTATGACTAGTTTCATCTGCATTCGTTTTTACGATGCAAATGTATGAAAAAACCATTAAATCTGCAATTATAATCAAATAAAAAATTAACTTTGCACCAAAATATAGACTTAGGTTAAGACTGTGATGAAGGTAAATAGACTGACATATGGCGAAATCCATCGCCCAATGTATATTCTGGAGGAAGAGAGACTGCGTAGAAATCTGGCGCTGATACAGCGTGTGGCTTCCGAAGCCGACGTGGAGATTATATTGGCGTTCAAAGCCTACGCTCTGTGGAAGACTTTCCCTATATTCCGTGAATATATCTCTTCGACAACAGCCAGTTCTTTGGGCGAAGCTATGCTGGCTTTTCATGAGTTCGGAGCGCGTGCGCATACTTATTCGCCTGCATATACCGATTATGAAATCGATGATATCGCCCGTTGCTCCAGCCATCTTACCTTCAATTCTCTTTCTCAGTACTCCCGTTATCATGAGTGGGTCAGGGAGATAGACTCTACCATCCAGCTGGGACTTCGTGTCAACCCCGAGTATTCCGAGGTGGGTACTGCCCTCTATAATCCTTGTGCGCCAGGCACCCGGTTTGGTGTTATGGCCGACGCACTTCCTGCCACTCTTCCGTCCGATATCCGTGGCTTCCATTGTCATTGCCATTGTGAGAGCGGACCTGATGTCTTTGAGCGCACCTTGGTGCATATCGAGGAGAAATTCGCCAAGTGGTTCCCGCAGATTGAGTGGATTAACTTCGGTGGTGGCCATCTTATGACCCGCGCTGACTATGATGTCGACAGGCTTATACGTTTGCTTCAAGGCTTCCATGCCCGCTATCCCCATCTTCATGTCATACTTGAGCCGGGTAGCGCTTTCGGTTGGCAGACAGGACCATTGGTGTCACAAGTGGTAGATGTGGTTGAGAATAAGGGCATTCGTACAGCTATTGTCAATGTCAGCTTTACCTGCCATATGCCCGACTGTCTCGAGATGCCTTACCAACCTGAAATACGTGGAGCTCATTCCTTGCCCATGGATGCCGACGCATCCCTTCCTCATGTTTATCGTATCGGAGGAAACAGTTGTCTGTCGGGCGATTTTATGGGAATGTGGCAGTTTGACCATGAACTGCAAGTAGGCGAGAATGTTATCTTTGAGGATATGCTGCATTATACCACAGTCAAGACCTGTATGTTCAATGGCATCAGCCATCCGTCGATAGCCCTGCTGCATACCGACAATGAATTGGAAGTGCTGCGCCAGTTCACCTACGAAGACTATCGGAATCGTATGGATTAAGTCTGCTTTCCTTTACAGTCATCTATATATAATAAGGTATAACCCTGCTCAATGTGATTTATCCATTGGGCAGGGCTATTTCTTTCCACAGAGTTGCGGGGGTGTGTAGCATATTGATAAACTCGCGTGCGGCATTCTTCGTATATCCGTTCTTCATGGTGTGGATACATCCTTCCATGTCGGCTTCGGGCAGGTCTATTGGAATGGCGCAGACGCCGCTCTCGCCGATGACGGTCGACGCCGCCAGCACGGTCACATAATTGGTCTGTTTGACGAGCTTGAACAGGAGGTTCACGTTGTTGATTTCCGATTTGATTTTGAAGGTGATGTCATTACCTTCAATCACCTTCTCAAAAGCGTTGCGAGCCTGCAAGCCTATCGCGGGCAGCGCCAATCCATATTTCTGCAATTCTTCCAGCGTCACTTTCGACTGGCGGGCCAGTGGGTGAAACTCATTGACTATTGCCGAAGCGTGCGTATGAAACAAGACCTCGCTGTCGATGCGGTTGTCGGTCTTTAGGGGCTTGAACGCCAGGACCAGATCCAGGTCATGGTGCTGCAGTTTCTCCATAAGCACAGCCATGGAGTCATAGCATACATTGAGCTTGACATTGGGATATTTCTTCAGAAACTCAGCCATGGTCTCGGCCATGATATTGCTGAACGAGAAGGTCACTCCTACATTCAATTCGCCCACAAGCATGTGCTTGAGTTCCTGCACAAGAGTTATGCAGTTTTCGGCAGCATTGATGCTTTCTTGGGCATGGGGCATAAGCAGCCGCCCTGCCTCGGTGAGCTGCACCTCGTGGCTGTTGCGTACAAAGAGAGGTTGGTCAAATTCGCGTTCGAGATTGAGAATCTGTTGCGACAGCGTGCTTTGGGTAATAAACAGCTCCTTGGCAGCCGAAGAGAAGTTCAGAGTCTCGGCAAGTTTCAGAAAGTATTTGAGTTGTCTCAGTTCCATATTCTCAATGCTAATAATATGTTGCAAAATTACTCATTTTTTGCCAAACTCATCATTTCTGTGCCGGTTTTTCTTATTCCCCAGGGTGCCTTTGGACTATTGCGTCTTTATCAGACGGTTTTCTACCAGATGCTTCAGCGCTTGCTGCTTTACTTCCATGAAGGCATGTGCCATCTCCTCCCATTTGGACTGTTGTGCGGTGACGACAAATGATTCCATCTCGCTGAGCATGAGTGGGATGTGCTGTGGGTTGCGTGTCTCGATAATATTTCTGAGGGTAAGTGCCTCAAACTTGTCGTATGCCTCTATCATCCTGTCGCTGTTGTGCAGTCGTATATACAGTTTTGTCTTACACGACAGCAGACCTATATAGTTGTTGATGGCCTTGGGCGAGTTGGGGATGAGTGTCAGCACCCGTTGCAGCATATCCTCGCCCTCGTTGATTTCGGCGATGGCATCATCCACCTTTCCGCCGATAGACATCAGCAGTTCGGTCTGGCGTATACAACTTATCGCCACGTCTCTCATGTATTTCTCGTTGTCTGGATGCTCCTCGAGCAGACGCTTGTAGATGCCTTTGGCTGCGAGTTGGTATTCCTTGGCCGCAGTAGAGTCGCCCATGGCGAGTTTTGCCATTGACAGATTTTCGTAGATGCCAGCCAAGAAGTCCTGCTGTCCGATGCGGCTTTCTATCTGCGGTATAGACAGCAGCCTCGCCGACGTATCGCACACCTTGTTATAGTCCTTCTGCATCAGATAGATGGTCGTAAGATTGTAGGTACTCAGCGCCATATCGTCCACGAGTGTTCCCTCCTGCGATTGCTCAAAGAGCTGGACAAACATCTCGTTGGCCTTGGCATAGCACTTTTCGGCTGCCTTGAAGTTGTCATACAGCATCAGGAAGAGGCGACCTGTCTCGTCAATTGCGGCAGCATAGCGACGCTTCAGTTCTGCGATGTTGGGATAGAGGCTGTAGGCTTCGCACAGTGCGTATTCATGCTGCTTGTTGTGATACATCATGTTTTGTTTGTCGCCCATTTGTTCGTAGTAGTAGGCCATGCAGCTGTTTGCCAACGAATAGCCCATCATGACCAACGGTGATGTTACACCTGTAGCTTGCATATGGTTTATGTCGAGGCTGAGTCTCTGCAACTCATGCAGTTCTTGCTCTTTGTTTCCACGATTTCTGTTTTCTTTCAGTTTCCATTCGGTATGGCTGCACATACGATAAAAGGCAATCTGTAGCTTGAGCGTGTCTTCTATCGACGGGTTCTTCTGGCTGTAGTAGTGGTTCAGACTCTCAGGGAAATTACGGGAGAGGCTGTCGGGCTCGTGCCCGTCTTGTTCACAGGGGATAGTGCAGTTTCCATTGAAGAGGGGATTGTCGGGATAGGCGTTGAGCAGGGTCTGCTCGTAGTCATCAGCCTGTTGGCGTAGGATGGCAGCGGCGAAATCGTCATGCTGCTCCAGCATTTCAGCATGTTTCCTCAGCGGCGCAATCATAAAGTATAGATGGTACATCCATTGTGGAGCCGACAGGTAATCATCAACAAACTGTGCCCTGTTTTCCGCTTCTGGCTCGTTTACTCCTGGGATGGTGAGATATATCTCGCTCAACTCGCGCAGGTAAGTAATCATCTGCACCTGTTGCATTTCCAGCACCAGGCGGTCCATCAGGTCGTTGCCCTTCGCAGCCCACCCCAGGGTATGCTCGTTGGGGTTCTTGCTTTCGATGCGTGTCTTTACCAGAATAGCCATGCCGCATATCTCGTAGTAGTCTGGATTGTCCAGCTCGTTGTAGCACTCTGACAGCAGATGGTTTGACAGATGTGCGGCATTCTCATATTGTCCCGTCTGGTAGAGCGACTCCATATAGAGAACTACCAAGGTATAGTAGTCGCGGCGTGCCTCCTGGTCCAGTTTGCCACTGTCTATCTTGGGTATAACCCATGAGGCGACCGTGGCCGCAGCGGTGTAGTGCCGGCAGCCCATGTGGGTTCTTATAATCTGGGTGGCAAGCGCTATCGTCTCCTTGGGCTTTCGCTCTGCTGCCAGTTCCATCCATGCTTTTACCACTTGTGACTTTCTGAATGTCAGGTCTGCCAGCGCATAGACGCTCTTGTCGCGCAGATGACCGCGGTCGTTGTCAAGAATGTAGTCCATTACGGCGGCAGTGGCATATTTTACCGCAAGATAGGGTATCTCGTTGCCAATGATGTTGTTGTCAATCTCGTTTTTAGAGATGTCGCCCAGATGAGTGATAAGTGCAGCGAAGTAGGGAGCGAGCTGCTCTCCGGCTTGGATGTATATCTCGCTTCTGAAATTACTGTAAGCAAAGTCTATCGTGCCGCTCTCTTCATCGATTGCCAGCAGGCTTCCCATGTGGCGTTTGAGTTCGGCAAATTTCAGGTTGTCCCATTTCTCGCCCATCAGTGCCTTCAGGTCTTGCGGGCGGATTCCGAATTCAGTGATGGCGATGAAGCGCAACACGTCCAAGACGAACTGCCTGTCTACGAATGTGGCAGCCGACTCTACGCAAGTCATGAATAGCTGCTCGGGATATACAGGCGCCTGTGCGATGATGTCTATCAGAGAGTTTTGTATCTTGAGTTCGGCATCCTCTTCTTGGCGTTTGCGCTGCTGGGCAAAGTAGTTGCCGTCGAGCAAGACCAGCTGCCTGGTTATCATCACGCTCCATAGCGGTATGCCGGCAGGCTTTACTTTCCCCTCTTGTTTGTTCAGCAGAGTTTCCATCACGGCGGTTTGCAGTTGTTTGCCTACCCGCTGCAGTCGTGTCTCGACGAGCTGTCGCGCAGTGTCCGTGCTCAACGGAGGCAAGAGATAAATGTTGTCGCACAGATGCTCGAAACGAGGGGCTTGTTCGCTGTCGGCTGTACATATTATCAGTGTGTCGTCGGCGAAGAGCCGAGGGTCAAACCATTTGTGGTAGTTGTCCAGCAGATGTATATCGTCGATGATGAGCAGTTTGCGCCGGCTGTCAGCCGCAGTGGCTTCTTCCAGTTTATTGGCCAGCAACCCCAATTCGTATTGGGATTCAGCGCCGAAACGTTGCGTGGCACCGGTACGCTTATCAGCCAACCAGTATTTCAGTGGCATTTCCACTTTGCCATGATTGCCTTGACGGTCGGCAAAGTAGATGTAGGGCAGAAATCGGTCGTCCTTGCACAGCTGCCGATACCAGTGGGAGAGTAGGGCAGTCTTGCCCAGACCATAATGGCTTGTCAGCATGATGGCTTTAGCTTGGGTGGTGGCTGCTACATCGGTAAGGTTGGCGACAAAGTCTTCGCGCCCGCAGAAGTTGGCGTCATGGTGGTCCATGATGGCATCAAAGCGCGCGGCAGTCGAGTCGTATTCATTCTCGGGGTTTCCCTCTTCGCTCTCACACTCATAGAGTTCTATCTCCTGGACAATCGCTTGGGTGAGGAAGTCCACCAGTCCGTCCATGCCGCACAGGCGGTTGCCGTCCCATTGACAATCATACTGGCACACATTGCGCTTGAGCTGGTGGCTCGACATGGTTTCGATGATGTGCTTCTTGAGTCTGGCCAGATGGCTTTGCGCGTTTTCGTTGTCCTGTATATATATAAATAGGTGTTCCTTGTCCATGTGCTCATATACCGCAGGGTTGCGGAAGCAGAACAGACTGCGATGCAGATTGTCACTGTCTATGAGCGAACCGAAGAGCATTTCCAGCTCTGTCACACTGCGGGCTTCGGCAGTGTCTTGGTTGATGAACTGCTTTTCATGGTCACTCATGCCGTCGATGATGCAGTCCCAACTCTCTTGCGACGGAACCCAACCGTATCTGTCGCCTAAGAGTCCTATGAAGAACGGTCTCGACTCGTTGATGCTGTCTATGCACTCGCGCAGCACATGGTTCTCGCGCTCGTTTTCGGCTATTTGCTGGGTACTTACGCCCCAGCGCAGGTCGATGAAGTCAACGTGGATGTGCTTGGGAGCCAACGCTTGTGCCACTGCTGGGTATACGCGGTTCATGATGGCGTCGCGCTCGGCATCCATATCGCAGAACGTGCTGCTGATAAAAATTTTGATGTTCTTATAGTTTTGGGCCATAGTCGTGAGAGTATAGGTGCTTAAGATATATATTCGCAAATTTACGGATAATATCGCGACTTGCCAACTTTTTCCCTCTTTTTCTTTGCGGGCAGGCGGTGCGGAGCAGGCAGTGATGCCTGGGAATACTGCCATTGCGGACGCCAAAATGTGACACAATTAGGAGCAATGCTGACAAGCTACCCATAAAAATGCAGTGAATTGTTATTTTTTTTGTCATGACTGACAGGATTGGCACAGTTTTGGCAGACAAGATGGCAGATTGATAAAATAAAAAATATAAATCTCTTAAAAATATTAGATTATGAAACTTAAACCATTAGCAGACAGAGTGCTGGTTCTTCCCGCACCAGCCGAGGAAAAAGTAGGTGGAATCATTATTCCCGATACAGCTAAAGAGAAGCCACAGCGTGGCAAGGTCGTAGCCGTAGGTCAGGGCACCAAGGATGATGCCATGATACTCAAGGCAGGTGATGTGGTACTTTATGGCAAGTATGCAGGTACCGAAATCGAGTATGACGGCGAAAAGTATCTGATGATGCGCCAGAGCGACGTGCTCGCTGTTGTTGAGGAATAATTAGTATTTACCGTTTTCATTTATAACAATAAGAAAGGAAATAGAATCATGGCTAAAGATATCAAGTTCAATACAGATGCCCGTGACCTGCTCAAGCAGGGTGTTGACCAGTTGGCCAATGCAGTAAAGGTAACTCTCGGTCCTAAGGGTCGCAATGTAGTTATCGAGAAGAAGTTTGGTGCTCCTCAGATTACCAAGGACGGTGTTACCGTAGCCAAGGAGGTGGAGCTCGAGGACAAGTTCCAGAACACCGGTGCCCAGCTCGTTAAGAGCGTGGCTTCCAAGACTGGCGACGATGCTGGTGATGGTACTACTACTGCCACCATCCTTACTCAGGCTATCGTCAACGAGGGTCTGAAGAATGTTACTGCCGGTGCCAATCCTATGGATTTGAAGCGCGGTATCGACAAGGCTGTTGCCAAGGTGGTAGAGCACATCAAGGCCAATGCCGAGGTGGTTGGCGACAACTACGACAAGATTGAGCAGGTGGCTACCGTTTCTGCCAACAACGACCCTGAGATTGGCAAGCTGCTCGCCGATGCTATGCGTCAGGTCAGCAAGGACGGTGTAATCACCATCGAAGAGAGCAAGAGCCGTGACACCAATATCGGTGTCGTAGAGGGTATGCAGTTTGACCGCGGTTATCTCTCACCTTATTTCATGACAGATGCCGACAAGATGGAGTGCGTTATGGAGAATCCATATATCCTCATCTACGACAAGAAGATATCCAACCTCAAGGACTTCCTGCCTATCCTGCAGCCTGCTGCTGAGAGCGGCCGTCCATTGCTGGTTATCGCCGAGGATGTAGACTCTGAGGCTCTCACCACTCTGGTTGTCAACCGTCTGCGTGGTGGCTTGAAGATATGCGCTGTCAAGGCTCCTGGCTTTGGCGACCGTCGCAAGGCCATGCTCGAGGATATCGCTGTGCTTACTGGTGGTGTAGTCATCAGCGAAGAGAAGGGACTCAAGCTGGAGCAGGCTACTCTCGAAATGCTGGGCTCTGCCGACAAGGTTAATGTAACCAAGGACAACACTACTATTGTCAACGGTCACGGTGCCAAGGAGAACATCAAGGACCGCGTGGCTCAGATTAAGAACGAGATTGCTGCCACCAAGAGTTCTTACGACAAGGAGAAGCTGCAGGAGCGTCTGGCCAAGTTGGCTGGCGGTGTAGCAGTGCTCTATGTGGGTGCCAACTCTGAGGTTGAGATGAAGGAGAAGAAGGACCGCGTTGACGACGCACTCTGCGCTACTCGTGCAGCCATCGAGGAAGGTGTCGTTGTCGGTGGTGGTACCACTTATATCCGTGCCCAGCAGGACCTCAAGGACCTCAAGGGCGACAACGCCGATGAGCAGACTGGTATCAATATCGTATGCCGCGCCATCGAGGAGCCTCTGCGCCAGATTGTAGCCAACGCCGGTGGCGAGGGTGCTGTCGTAGTCAACAAGGTACGTGAGGGCGAGGGCGACTTCGGTTACAACGCTCGCAAGGACATCTATGAAGACCTGCGTGCTGCTGGTGTCATCGACCCTGCCAAGGTTGCTCGTGTAGCTCTTGAGAACGCGGCTTCTATCGCTGGTATGTTCCTTACCACCGAGTGCCTTATCGTCGACAAGCCCGATGAGAAGGCTCCAGTTATGCCCGCCCAGCCTGGCATGATGTAAACCAATAGATAAACGTATATATAGAAAGCGGTCAAGACCATTGTGTCTTGGCCGCTTTTTTCTTGGTTTGTGGTGGGTGCAGTCACGGGGCTGGCGGAGGTGGTCAACGTGCGGACGGAGGTGGTCAACGTGCGGACGGAGGTGGTCAATGTGCGGGCGCTGCCCATCTCTTGCTTGGTGGCAATACGCAGCGGCAATTCTTCGCCGATGACATTAATCATGACTTCATGGTTTGAACCGCGTAATGCAAACTCTGAAACGGTGAAATCAAACCTTGAATTAGGCAATTCATGGTTCGCATTTATTTTATATGTGGTTTAGAGAGCGTTGCAAACCATTGTGTACCAATAGGATGAGGCTGCGTGCTTCGCATTGCTCATAACTGCCGACACGGGTGTGAGTGTATGTCGTCGGTCTGTCTCCTGCCCGTTTATTTCCCCATGCTTATCCTGCGAATGATGCGGTTGTTGGCTTCGTCTATGCGTGCGGTGTCGATGGAGTCGAGGTAGATTTGGGTGGTGCGGTAGGACTGGTGGCCCATGCCCTCGCTGATGATGGCGATGGAGAAATTCATATTGCGCGCAATGCTTGCCCACGAGTGTCGCGCCACATAGGTGGTGAGCGGAATCTTGAGTCCGGCAGCCACCCCGATGCTCTTCAGTGCCCTGTTGATACACTCTTCCCGGTTGCGGTATTGCTTGTATTCAGTGCCGTCGGTTCGGGTGATGATGGGCAGCAGATAAGGCGTGTTGCGGGTGAGGTGGGCATATCTGTCTATGATGTCCTGCAGCGCCCGATGCCACGCGATGGTCAGGTGCTGGTTGGTTTTTCGTCGGCAGTAGCTCAGCATGCCATACTTCAGGTCTGCCTTGCGCAGGAAAGCCATATCCACAAACGACATGCCACGCATATAGAAGCTGAACATAAACATATCGCGCGCCAGTGCTTGCGCGGGCTTTCCTGATAGGTCGAGCCGTTCGATGCGCCTTATCTGGCTCTCGGTGATGGCACGCTTTGTCGTCTTCACATACGACAGACGCACTTTGGCAAATAGCTGACGGTCTTCCATCAGATGCTCGTCGATAGCCTTGCGTGTCAGCGTGTTGAGCGTGCGCAAATAAAATCTGATGGAGTTCTGCTTCAGCCCGCGATGGGTCATCCAGGCTTCGTATTGCTCCATCATTTTTTGCGTGAGCTCGGTGAACGTGAGGTCATTGTCGCTTCGGAATTCTCGGAAGCTGCGCAGAGTGTTGGTATAGGTCCTCGCGGTGCCGAAGCGCTTCATTTCCCGCTTCCTGTCTATCTGCTTCTGTATGAAGTCGAACACGGTGACACACTCCGGCAGATGCTCAAACGCCTGGAAGAGCATCTCGATGGTATAGTCCATGGTCTCCGTTTCCATCTGTCTGATGATTCGCTTCCGTTGTTCCATCTCCCAGATTACCGACGATTGTATCAGCCGCAGCTGACAGTCTCTTTCTCGATTGCCGGTGAGCGTGATGGAGGCTGTGTGACGGTTCCATTCGTTGGCACGGATGAGGTGTTTTGTCGTAATCCATCTCACGTTGCGCTTGTGAATGACCTGGTAACACAGAGTACCCTCCTTTTCATCTTTCGATGAAGTCCTGAATTTCAATTTAATAGTTGCCATAGTTGTTAGAGTTTATTACAGGCGTCGTAAGTGTAACGCCTCACTCTATAAAACGGCAGAGGTCTGCACAAAGTATTTGTCTGCCTCGGTGAATGTCTCTTCCGTCACCCGCGCGCGCTGCGTGGCGGGTGGGGGAGTATGCTCCAGGAAGCGCAGGGTAAATGCGCTGGACGCAGAGATGGTCATAAATCTCGCAGAGTTAATCATAATACTTGCAGAGGTAATCATAATTCTCGCAGAGGTAATCATAATTCTTGCAGAGTCGGTCATAATTTTTGCAAAGTTAATCATAATTCTTGCAGAGTTAATCATAAATTTTGCAGAGATACCCTCCACGATTCCGTCGATGGTCATTTCTGCTTACAAATACGCTTTTGGGGCGTATGTATCCGATGCGGAGCTTTGGCAATGTAAATCGCCCAATGGCAATGTTAAAAATAAGTTTAATACAACTCTATGAAACTTAGCTAATTGTAGGCAGCAAGCCGCTGAAGCATTAAAAATATTCAAAAAAAGAATGGAAAATGTTTGGAAGTTTCAGAAATAGTTAGTACCTTTGCATCGCATTTGAGAACAATGCTCGGTTAAAGGAAACTTGAACCCCCAGGAAGGATGGGTGAGTGGCTGAAACCACCAGTTTGCTAAACTGACGTACGGGTTTACCGTACCGGGGGTTCGAATCCCCCTCCTTCCGCAGCAAACGTTCTCCATGATGCGACCTAACGCTCGGTTCATCTAACGGTTAGGATACAAGATTCTCAATCTTGGCATAAGGGTTCGATTCCCTTACCGAGTACAAAAATCAGGCTTTGCCACTCAGGCAGAGCCTTTTTTCATGTCATATACTTTTGCTATTACAAAGAAAACCGACTATCATCACGATAACCGGTTTTAAAACAAACTACTTAAAAACTAATCTACTAAAACAAATTAAAGTAAATACTTTCACCATATCACATGGATCCCATATTTTTTGCAAAGATAAGGATAATTATTATAATAACAATGAAAAATGGTGGAAAAAATATAAAACATTTACATTTTTTATCGTTGTGGTGTCAAAAACGTACTTATTGCGCCGTAAAAGTTATCATTCGTAATATTGCCGTAATACAAATGTAACATCATCTTGTGTTTCGCCGACGCCCAAGACACCTTATAGAATCCTGATGGCGATGGCAGATGTGACGACGACCAATCCTGGCGTGGCAGCGGTTGCTGGCAGAAGGGTAGGGAACGGTCCCTCGTTTTTCGGCTCAGCTGCTTTTCACGGTTGATGCTGCTCGAGGCCATTGATGAAGTGTCGCCAGTCTGTACATCAAGCCCCACTTTTTTCCGATGCTCGTCTGTCTGTCTATATATATAATAATGTATAGGCAGTCGTGGCTGCCATCCCCCCTGTCTGCCTGCTGTATAAAAATGCAGGAAACGAAAATATTTCTTTAGCATTTTTTCTTTAAGTGGAATAAAAGTGTTAACTTTGCCAAATGAGACTGCGCCGCTTGCGGCGTTTGTCGATACAGTTAGAGAAGACGGCAATATTTTATTGGAACGTAAGGTTATGACAATTGTGATTGTCGGGCTATATCTCAACTGGACTGATTTTTTTAATATTTATGTTATTGTGAACAAGGTCGTTGCACTATCGGCGTTATTCTCTGATACGGGGATTGCCGACAATGATAGCGCTCGTCTGCCGCTCCACAATAGAGTAGTGAACGACACGCTTTTCATCATCAATGACATAAAATAGAACGAGGAAATGACGCAGGATTGCTCTATCACTCTTTCTATAGCCGACGAAAACAGTGGTGTAACCTCCTGTTTTCCAAAGGGCATCCACGTTACCGAAGCCGAGTTGTCATCGGGGTCGGGAATAGAAAATGTATCATCTTGCGCCTCCCCCAGCATGGCTTCTGCGCCATTGTCAGAAGCTCCCTGGGGATATGTCCATATCCATAACAAACAGGTCGAACTCTTCAAGCGTCAGGTCGACGCCTACAATGCCGCCCACCCCGAGGCGCGGCACGAGTGTTTTGTCCACTATTCATACAAATACAAACCGAAAGCCAACGGCAAGGGTGTTGTCAAGAAACTCTTGCCTACTATCAACGGTCTGGTATTCCTGCAGGGCCATACGGCTGAACTGCAGCAGTTCCTCAGTACCTATCATCCTCAAACTCATCTCATTAAGAACTGTAGTACAGGACATCCTGCGGTTATCTCCCATCGCATGATGCAACCCTTCATGCAGGCCATTACCGGTCATCCCGACAATGTCTCCTTCCTGCGCGACCCCTTTGTCAAGTTTGCCAAGGACCACGTCAAGCTGCGTGTCCTCACCGGTCTCTTCAAGGGATTGGAAGGCTACATCGTACGCATCGACCGCGACCGCCAGCTCGTCATGGAGTTTGCCGGCTACGCCGTAGCCATCCGTGGTGTCCACAACGAAGATTTTGAGGTTGTGGAAGGCTGAACTCACCCAACCCCTGTTTATATATATAATAAGGTGTAAACAAAGACGGTCATCACGGTGACCGACGAAAACCATTAGAACAGCTACTACCACCCTCGCTACAGCCTTGGCCAGACCATCCCCTTTCAGCACAACTTTTATCTCAATTTATTATATGCGTAATTTTGCAGACATACGTGTCGCCGTTGCCGGAACCGGTTACGTCGGCCTGAGTATTGCCACGCTGCTTTCGCAGCACCACCGTGTCACGGCTGTTGACGTGATACCCGAGAAGGTGGAGAAGATCAACAACCGTATCTCACCCATCCAGGACGACTATATAGAGCGCTACCTGGCCGAGAAGCCGCTGCTGCTCACCGCCACCCTCGACGGCCGCCGGGCCTATGCCGACGCCGACTTCGTGGTCATTGCCGCCCCGACCAACTACGACCCCGTAAAGAACTATTTTGACACCAGCCATGTCGAAGAAGTCATCGACCTGGTGTTGGAGGTCAATCCCGATGCCGTCATGGTCATCAAGTCCACCATCCCCGTGGGCTACACCCGCAGCCTCTACCTGAAGTACGCCCAGCGCGGCGTGAAGAAACTGAACCTGCTCTTCTCGCCCGAGTTCCTGCGTGAGAGCAAGGCCCTCTACGACAACCTCTATCCCAGTCGCATCATCGTGGGCTACCCCAAGATCATGTCGCATCCCGACTTTGCCGATGAGAACCGCGCCATCGAGTCGGTCACCGATGTGGAGATGCTCAAGGATGCCGCCCGCACCTTCGCCGCCCTCCTCCAGGAAGGCGCGCTCAAGCCCGATGTGGACACCCTCTTCATGGGCATGAAGGAGGCCGAGGCCGTGAAGCTCTTCGCCAACACCTACCTCGCCCTCCGCGTGAGCTACTTCAATGAACTTGACACTTACGCAGAAGTGAAAGGTCTCGACTCAAAAGCCATCATCGAGGGCGTTGGTCTGGACCCCCGCATCGGCAGCCACTACAACAACCCCTCGTTCGGCTACGGCGGCTACTGCCTGCCCAAGGACACCAAGCAGCTGCTGGCCAACTACCAGGACGTGCCGCAGAACATGATGACCGCCATCGTGGAGTCCAACCGCACCCGCAAGGACTACATCGCCGACGCCGTGCTGCGCAAGGCCGGCTACTACAACGAGAACGCCGTGTGGGACGCCACCAAGGAACACGAGTGCGTCATCGGCGTCTACCGCCTCACGATGAAGTCCAACTCCGACAACTTCCGGCAGTCAGCCATCCAGGGCATCATGAAGCGCATCAAGGCCAAGGGCGCCGAGGTCATCATCTACGAACCCACGCTCGAAGACGGCACCAGCTTCTTCGGCAGCCAGGTCGTGAACAGCCTCGACGAGTTCAAGCGCCGCTCCAAAGCCATCATCGCCAACCGCTACGACGAGAACCTCGACGACGTGGCCGGCAAGGTATACACCCGCGACATCTTCGGCCGCGACTGACCCCATAACCCCCGCAACGACTATGCTACAATGTGAAGAGAAGTTCTTTGAACTCTACCATAAGGATCCCGAAGGCATGGCCTTCTGTCCTTACCGCGTGTGCCCCATCGGCGCCCACAGCGACCACCAGTTGGGCAAGATTACCGGCCTGGCCATCGACCGCGGCATCCATCTTGCCTACAAACCCAAGCACAACGGCGTCATCGAGCTCTGTTCGCTCCAGTTTGACAAGCGCGCCCAGTGGCACATCCACAGCGTGCCCGAGGTGCGCCAGAACGACTGGGCCGACTACCTGCGCGGCGCCACCCTCGAGCTCGGCATGCGCCATCCGCTCAGCGTCGGCCTCTGCGGTGTCATCCAGGGCACCCTGCCCATCGGCGGCCTGTCGTCATCGGCAGCCGTGACGCTCGTCTACCTCAGCGCCCTCTGCCGTGTGAACGGCATCAGCCTCACCGACCTCGAGATGATAGAGATGGCCGTGGCTGTGGAGAACCGCTATGTGGGCGTAAGCTCCGGCAAGCTCGACCAGAGCTGCGAGCTCTTCTCGCGTAAGGACCATCTGCTCTACCTCGACACCCTCGACGACCACTATGAGCTCATCCCCACCCATCCCGCGATGAAGCCCTACGCCATAGCCATCTTCTTCAGCGGTGTGGAGCGCACCCTCGCCGGCAGCAAGTTCAACATGCGCGTGGACGAGTGCCGCAGCGCCGCCTACGCCCTCAAGGCCTTCGCCGGCATGGAGTACGGCAAGTTCGGCGATACCCACCTGCGTGAGGTCCCCGTCGAGGTGTTCCTCGAGTACCGCCACCGCCTGCCCGAGAACTGGGCCAAGCGAGCCGAACACTGGTACACCGAGTTCGCCCGCGTGGAACAGGGCGCCGAAGCCTGGCGCCGCGGCGACCTCGACTCCTTCGGCCGTCTGAGCTTCGAGAGCGGCCACTCGAGCATCTACAACTACGAGACCGGCTCACCCGAACTGAAGACCCTCTACGACATCATGACCCATACCGACGGCATCTACGGCGGCCGCTTCTCCGGCGCCGGTTTCAAGGGATGCTGCATGGCCCTCATCGACCCCGCCTACAGCGAGAGCATCGGGCGCCAGGTGGAAGAACAGTACCTGCGCGCCTTCCCCCAGCTCAAGGGCAAATACCAGTACGTCGTCTGCCACAGCGCCGACGGCCTAATCCTCTAAAGAAAACAACAATGAAGTGTCTTATTCTTGCGGCAGGCTATGCCACCCGGCTCTATCCCCTGACCGAAAACTTCCCCAAGCCCCTCCTCAAGGTGCAGGACAAGACCATCCTGGACTGGCTCGTCGACGACATCGACGGCGCCGGCCTTGTCGACGAATACATCGTAATCAGCAACCACAAGTTTGCCCACCACTTCCAGGAGTGGGCGGCAGGCAAACGCCAGAAGGTCACCGTGGTCGATGACGGCACGTCGACCAATGAGACCCGCCTCGGCGCCGTGTGCGACATCCGCTTTGCCGTGGACAGCCTCGGCCTTACAGGCGACATGCTCGTCATCGCCGGCGACAATGTGCTCGACTTCAGTCTGCAGCACTTCGTGCGCTATGCCGACGCCAAGCGTACCAGCTGCGTGATGCGCTTCGAAGAACCTAATGATGAACGCCTCCACAAGTGCGGCGTGCTCGAAATCGACGACAATGACCGCATCATGTCCATGGAGGAGAAGCCCGCCCAGCCCAAGAGCCACTGGGTGTGCCCGCCCTTCTACTACTACACCGCTGAAGATGCCGCCCGCATCCCTGCAGCCATCGCCGACGGCTGCGGCACCGACGCCCCCGGCAGCTTCATCGCCTGGCTCTGCCGCCATACCGCCGTCCATGCCATGGAGATGCCCGGCCGCCGCTATGACATCGGCAATCTGCAGAGCTATGAGGAAGTACAACAACAATATCCTGGAATCGTCAAGTAAACAGCAATGGTAGAATACAATGTAATCCTCGAGGGCAAGACCGTCCTCGTCACAGGCGCCGCCGGCTTTATCGGCAGCAACCTTGTCAAGCGCCTGTTCCATGATGTCAAGGACATCAAGGTGATCGGCATCGACAGCATCACCGACTACTATGATGTCAACATCAAGTATGAACGCCTGAAGGATATAGAGTCGCTGCAGCGCGACTGGACCTTCGTCCATGCCTCCATCGCCGACAAGGCAGCCGTGGAGGACATCTTCACGCACAACCATATATCCGTAGTCGTCAACCTCGCCGCCCAGGCAGGCGTGCGCTACAGCATCACCAATCCAGACGCCTATATCCAGAGTAACCTCATCGGTTTCTACAACATCCTCGAGGCGTGCCGCCACCACGAAGTGGAACATCTGGTCTATGCCTCATCCTCTTCCGTCTATGGCAGCAACAAGAAGGTGCCCTATTCGACAGACGACAAGGTGGACAACCCCGTAAGCCTCTACGCCGCCACGAAGAAGAGCAACGAGCTGATGGCCCATGCCTACTCGAAGCTCTACAACATCCCCTCGACCGGCCTCCGCTTCTTTACCGTCTATGGCCCCGCCGGTCGTCCCGACATGGCTTACTTCGGCTTTACCAACAAACTGGTGAAAGGCGAGACCATCAAGATTTTCAACTATGGCAACTGCAAGCGCGACTTCACCTATGTTGACGATATCGTGGAGGGAGTGGTGCGCATCATGCAGCACGCCCCTGAGAAGCAGAACGGCGAGGACGGACTGCCCATCCCACCATACAAGGTGTACAACATCGGCAACAACTCGCCCGAAAACCTCCTCGACTTTGTGACCATCCTGCAGGAAGAGCTGGTCCGTGCAGGAGTTCTCCCTAAAGACTATGACTTTGAATCTCATAAGGAACTTGTACCTATGCAGCCCGGTGATGTACCAGTAACTTATGCTGATACAACCCCATTAGAGAAGGACTTCGGCTTCAAGCCCAATACCAGCTTGAGAGAAGGCTTGAGGAGATTTGCTGAGTGGTATGCTGGATATTACAAATAGGTTTAGGGAGAGGATGATGGAAATGGTGTCTTTAGGAAGATAAACCATAATTATACAACATGTAAACACATTGTCAATATAATATGAAAACAGTAATGCTTGTATTCGGAACCCGTCCAGAGGCTATTAAGATGTGTCCTCTTGTCAAGGAGTTCCAGAAACATACGGAAGATTTTAAAACCGTAGTGTGTGTGACAGGGCAGCATCGTGAAATGCTTGACCAAGTGCTAACTATTTTTGATGTGAAACCTGACTATGATTTGAATATCATGAAACAAGGACAGGACTTGTATGACGTGACAGCTCGTGTTCTTACTGGTATGCGTGATGTATTTAAGGAATGCAAGCCTGATGTCGTGCTGGTGCATGGCGATACTACTACGTCAACAGCATCTGCCCTTGCTGCTTTCTATCAGCAGATTCCAGTCGGTCACGTAGAGGCTGGATTGCGCACCCATAATATTTATAGCCCCTGGCCCGAAGAGATGAATCGTCAGATAACAGGGCGTGTTGCCGAGTATAACTTTGCTCCGACACCATTGTCAGAAAAGAATTTGCTCGAAGAGAAGGCTCATGGTAAGGTTTATGTTACGGGTAATACCGTAATAGATGCATTGCATATGGTTGTTGACAAGCTCAACAATGATGCAGCACTTGCCAAGGAGCAGGACGAGATTCTTTTTCAGGCTGGTTATGATGTTGCTCGTCTTGACCATGGCAAGAAGTTAGTGCTGATTACCGGACATCGCCGTGAGAATTTTGGTGATGGATTTATCCGTATGGTAACTGCCATGAAGGACCTCTCGGAGAAGTATCCTGATGTTGATTTCGTCTATCCTATGCACCTTAATCCCAATGTGCGTAAGCCTATTCATGAAGTATTTGGTGAGGACTTGACTCGCCCTAATTTCTTCTTCATAGAGCCATTGCAGTATCTGGAGTTTGTGCATCTTATGTCTAAGGCGGCCATCGTTCTCACTGATTCAGGTGGCATTCAGGAAGAAGCCCCAGGTCTTGGCAAGCCCGTACTCGTAATGCGTGATACCACCGAGCGTCCCGAGGCTCTCAAGTCAGGTACCGTACATCTTGTAGGTACCGATTATGAAAAGATTATGAACGAGGTTAGCACCCTTCTTGATGATGTCGAGGCATACGCTAAGATGTCGCAGGCAGTCAATCCTTATGGCGACGGACAGGCTTGCCGCCGGATTGTAGAGATTCTTGCAGGCAAGGGAACAGACCGCTATGATGTTTGCTAATCCCAATGAATTTAAGTAGAAGCAATTATTATTATATTATTTTAGCGTAAGAATTATGATTAACGTAATTGGTTTGGGCTATATAGGACTCCCTACAGCCCTTATGATGGCCTCTCATGGTGTAGAGGTAGTTGGTACTGACTATAACAAGAAACTTGTCGACACTCTCAACGCTGGTCGCACCACTTTTAAGGAGGATGGTCTTGACGAACTCTTCCAAGATGCAGTTAAGGCCGGTATCAAATTTACTACAGAGTATCAGAAGACAGACATGTATATAGTATCTGTTCCTACTCCTTATGACAAGTTCTCAAAAAAAGTTGATGCTTGCTATGTAGTGGCAGCAGTTAAGGAGGTAATGAAGATTTGCCCTAAGGGTGCAACCGTTGTTATCGAATCAACTGTTAGTCCTGGTACTATGGACAATTTCGTCCGTCCTGTAGTCGAAGCTAATGGCTTCAAGATTGGTGAGGATTTACACCTTGTTCATGCTCCGGAGCGTATCATTCCAGGAAACATGGTATATGAACTTCTTCACAACAATCGTACTATCGGTGCAGACTCTAAGGAGATTGGTGAGAAAGTAAAGCAGTACTATTCCTCATTCTGTCAGGGAGAAATCGTCGTAACCGACATCCGTTCTGCAGAGATGACTAAGGTTGTAGAGAATACTTTCCGTGCTGTCAATATTGCCTTCGCTAACGAACTCGCTCGTATCTGCCGTCATGACAATATGGATGTTTACGAAATTATTAAGATCTGCAACATGCATCCTCGCGTAAACATCCTCCAGCCTGGTCCTGGCGTAGGTGGTCATTGCATTTCTGTTGACCCTTGGTTCCTCGTTGGCGACTACCCACGTCTTGCTAAGGTTATCGATGAGTCTATGAAAACCAACGATAGCCAACCAGAGTTCGTTCTTAATCGCATCCATGAGATTATGAAGGAGAACAACATTGATAACAACCGTAAGGTAGGCCTCTATGGACTCACCTACAAGGAGAATGTTGACGACTATCGCGAGTCACCAACCCTCCAGATGCTTGAACTTCAGGAGCGCCACTTGGCACGTCCTCTCAAGTGTTATGATCCATTCCTTGAAGGTAACAAGATTGCTGAAAACCAATACGACTCATTCGATGAGTTCCTTGCAGATGTAGATATGGTAGTAATCATGGTTAAGCACGATCATATTAAGCAGAACTGGGATAAATTGAAAGGCAAGGTTGTGCTCGATTGCTTCAACATCTGTCCTCTTGAGGGTGTATATCATATCTAAAAATGAGACAATGGAATTCTTTCTTATGGACATATTGGATGCTGTCAAATATCTAAAAGTGCTGTAAAAACTCTGACGGATTAATTCCTCAATCTTTCAGTTGTTATTATTGCGGAATAACAAATCATATTGAAAGGCGAGAAAGAGAGCATAACGCAGAATATTTTGACTATGTTAAAGTAAAGACTGTTCAAGGTGCAAAAGATTTGGAAGTGTAGATGCATGCAGAAGGTTTTGATATGGGAGATAAGTTAGGTAATGGATCAGAAAATTCTGTATATGTCTATGTATACAAAAAAGGAAGAAATACAATTGAATAATTAGTGGTTAGTGCGTGCACAAGTGGAGCATTATGCTTATGGTGCGATACCATCACGCACTTCAATAGTTTTTATATAAAATAACATGGGAATTAATTATAGAAATCAAATGGGGGGGGGAAAATCCTCTACCATATCTGCAATTCGATTTATATCAATGTTATTAATCGTCACTTGTCACATATTTCAATATTATGACAATCCTTTGTGTAGATGGTTAAATGTCGGCGTGCAGATTTTCTTTATAATAAGTGGCTTCCTCTATGCGTCGAAAACAATCTATGATCCAATCGATTTTTTCAAGAAACAGATAAGAAAAATATTACCTTCTTATTATGTGTTTTTGGTTTTTGCGATTATTATGTACGTTGTTTTCTGCAGAGATATCCTAACTGTTTCAACTGTTATAAAGTCTTTATTTTGCGTAGGGACAATAAAGGGGCTAGGTCATTTGTGGTTTGTTGGTTATATTTTGTTTTGCTACTTCTTAACTCCTTATTTATGTAGTTTTCGTGATAGCATAAAAGAAAAGAAAATGCTTACGAAGATTGTATATTATATAGGGTTGATACTTTTCGTACAGGTAATAGGATTCTTGTTGTCATCATATTTTCTGCCTGATAGAATAGCATGTTATATAATAGGCTTTGTACTTGCAGACCTTTATAGAACTTTGACAAGGTTAGAGTCAGTAATTATGGATGGAATCCTTATTCTAATCGGCATTGTGTTAAATGTAATAAGAGGATATATGGAATATAATGGAATTGAGATTTCACAAACATTAGTAAATGCATATGTAAGATATGCTCACCTATTTTTGGGACTTTCTATTTTTCTAATATTAAAAATAATACTTGCAAATATTAAATACAACTATTTATATAATTGGAGCGATAAATATTCGTACCATTTTTACATTGTACATTTACTTTTTATACTAAGTCCATTTACGTTAATGAATGTAACTGGGTTCGCACCGATAAATTGTGTTTTGGCTGTCTTTGCATCTTTAATTAGTGCCGTTATATTGTTTCAAGTTACGAGTATTGTAGCTAAAAAATAAGTTGAGGCCAAAGACATGACGGTTGTTTTTTTGCAAAAGGATATTCTTAAAAACTTAAGGTAAGCCGGCTGCTATATAAATACATGGTCTTTAATTTTTGTCATGAATAAAAGGTTTAAATTACTAATAAAAAAAATAGCAAATAACAAAATAGGAAAAAGAATTGCGTCCGGGGCATTCTGGTCTTTAACTGGTTCTGTATTTGCAAAATTCTTGGTGCTCGTATCAGGTATAATATGTGCACATATTCTAAGTAAGGAAGAATATGGACAGTTTGGCATTGTAAGATCAACTATAAATTTGTTTGTAACTGTAGGATCTGCAGGCATGGGTGTCACTGCTGCTAAGTATATTTCGGAATTTATGGCAAGCGATAGAAAAAAAATTCCGAGTATATACTGCTTAACAAATGGATTCGCATTTTTTACAGGATTGATAATAACTCTTTTAATTTTAATATTCTCATCCGACATTGCTGCATTTATATTAAAAAGCCCGGAACTTGCGCCTTCATTACGCATTGGAGCGTTATTATTATTTGTTACAATAATAAATGGAGCACAGAATGGCACTCTGTCTGGACTTGAAAATTTTAAGGCAATCGCTATAAATACCTTGTATGGAAGCATTGCAGAATCAGTATTCATGTTGATTGGTGCTTACTATTGGGGAGTATTTGGTGCAGTTCTCGGATTTGGTTTAGGCTATATTGTGATATTTTTAACAAACGCGGTATCTATAAAAAAGTCATTTAGAAGTGTCAATATTATAATTGTAAGATTCCGTATATCTAGAGAGCATATTAGCTTACTTTATAAATTCAGTTTACCGGCAGCCTTAGCTTCTTGCATTACCGCACCCACATTTTTTATAGTTAGAGCTATGTTAACACGGTTTGCCAGTTTCGAGGAACTCGCAATATATGAAGTCGCTGATCAGTGGAGAATAATAATAATGTTTATTCCTGCTTCTATTTCACAAATCGTGCTACCTATATTATCAAGTATTTCATCAAGTAATAATGACACATATTGGAAAGTGTTCAAAATAAATGTATTGATTAATGTAACTGTTGCTGCCATTGTAACTCTATTTGTTTCTATATTCAGTAAAAAAATTATGAGTCTATATGGCGAGGATTATACCCAAAACCAATCAACATTAATTATTCTATCTTTGTCTACGATTTTTTCGGCAATTTGTAATGTTGTAGGAGCTGCATTGCAAAGTAAAGCTAAGACTTGGGTCGGTTTTTCATTTAATGCTATGTGGGCTGTACTTATTATATTCATTAGCTATGTCTGCTTAATCCAAGGATATGGAGCAAGTTCAATTTCAATAGCTTTCTTCTTATCATATATAGTTCTTGCATTAGGACAAATTTTATTTCTAAAATATATTTTAGTCACAAAAGAATAATATGGAATATTTGTTGTCATACGATATTGATCCTGTAGCGCTATTTACTATAGTACTTGTTACTGTGCTTGTAGGAGCATTTGCAATATATAGAATAGAAAACTATCGATTTAGGTTGTTGATAGCAATTATGCTTTTCAGCGTATTTTTCTATTCTGGATATGGAATTTCCTACACACAAGTAGATAATGTTTATATAAGTAAATACATAATTTTTATAATTTGTTTATGCGTTCCATTTCTATTGGCCAATAAAACAATAAAAGAACGTTGTGGGTATTCAGAATTAGATATGTTTATGATTTCGCATCAAAATATTGTAAAAAAATTAGCGTATCTGTTTTTGGTGTTTTATTTTATACCACTCATCTATCCGGAGTTTAAATTATTTAAGATTTTCTCAGGTTCGTTGTTTTCCATCGAGAATCTTTGGGAAGATAGATGGTCTTACCGTGAGAATTCCTTAATCCTTATGATAGATGCGTTTAAAATATTCCTTCAGCCGTTTTTTTTCATATATCTCACGCTGATGCAGGAAAAAGGAACAAAAAATAGAGTTGTGGTTTTATTGTATACCACTCATCTATCCGGAGTTTAAATTATTTAAGATTTTCTCAGGTTCGTTGTTTTCCATCGAGAATCTTTGGGAAGATAGATGGTCTTACCGTGAGAATTCCTTAATCC
>NZ_NPJJ01000031.1 GCF_002251385.1 Prevotella sp. P5-108 | reverse complement strand
TGGGCGCAGTTAAGCCCACAGGTTAATTGAACGCCGAGTCAGACAGTCCTATAGCTCAGTTGGTTAGAGCGCCACACTGATAATGTGGAGGTCGGCAGTTCAAGTCTGCCTGGGACTACACATCGACCGTTAGGTCAATGTGGTTTAGGCAAAGTCTGCCTGGGACTACACATCGACCACAAGGTCAATGTGATTCAGGTGAAAAATCTGCACTACTACTCTCTATGAGGGGGATTAGCTCAGTTGGCTAGAGCGCTTGCATGGCATGCAAGAGGTCATCGGTTCGACCCCGATATTCTCCACTCCGAGGCAAGTCCTCGAAAAGATCTTTGACATATTGACACAAGCAAGACTGTAGAACAGAAGTTCAAGACTTCTAACAACAAACAGAAAGCTGAAAGTATGAGCGAAAGACAGGCGAATATATTTATTTGTCCTATCTACG
>NZ_NPJJ01000030.1 GCF_002251385.1 Prevotella sp. P5-108 | reverse complement strand
CTGTAACTTTGTAATCGGTAGTCATATTAAATATTTTTGTAACTTATTGTAAATCACCTATAAAGGTACAAAATATTTGTGAGACTACCAACTTTTTTATGAACAAAATCTTATCCCGAACTGGGGTTCTCATGCTTGTCTTAACCTCTAATAATTAACTAAATGCAAAGTTATTGCAATCAGAATACTGCGGCAATACCCAAAAATAGGTATTTACATCGCCTCGTCCATCGTGCTGGGAAGCAGGGGTATCAGGTCGGTCGGCATGACCATTAAGCAAGCAAGAGAATATGGATAGGAATGGCGGCTTTTTATAAAACAATTGGTAACTATATACTTTTAACCCCCGAAAGGTATATAGTTACCAAAAACAATGGCAATGATATGGATGTTTAGCCAATAATAAAGGGCTGAATTCCAAGCGATGAATCCAGCCCTAATTCTTTATGCTCAAAAAAAAGTTTTGCGGACAGCGATAATTTTTAATCTGATGCTGTTATTTTTGGAACACTGTGTTCTCTGCCATGAAGGATTTGGGCAATCTGTCCCACCCGAAACCATTGTTCATATCATCGAAGATATGTTCTTTTCCTCCACGAAGGTTATAGAACTCGACAATTTCTCTTGCGGAAGATTCATAGTCGTTAGTCAGGATACAACGGTATGTGTATTCTCCTACCCAAAGGTCCTGCACACCATCCATCCGTTTCTGTCTTTGAATCACAAGTCGGTATGCTTTACCCTTCCACTTCTCAACAAGGATAGAGTTCAATTCAAAGTCAATGCCATTGATTTCCTCAGTCTTCCAGCCTCTGAGAGCAAAGATGTCATTATAGAGCGAACCGCAGCGGTTTGCGCGGATATAAAAGGACTTGCTGTGTTTCTCTACTTCTTCTGTGATTTCCTCGGAACATGATCCACAGTCAGCTATGAAACGATAGATAGTAAGCCCGTTCTGTTCAAATCTTTCAAAGAATCTCTTCAGCGTGTCTTTCTGATGGAAACGAACGTTTTCGTTAAGCCAGATGAGCAGAGCTAAGTTTACTTAAGCTCTGTCATGGCGAGAAAACGTGCCATGAAATGGAACAATCTACACCTCAGACCGAGGGTTGAGTCGATTACAGATGACAATGTGGAGTCAAATTGCTCCATGATTGAAAATATTTCTCCAAAAGGAGTGAGTTTCTCAGATTTAATTTGTATTTTTGCCATGTCTATCGTCGGATTCTCTTGTTTATTTTGCAACACTAAGATAAGTGAATTCTTCGACATGGAAAAATCCTGGGCAACTTTTTGTTGCTCAGGTACTTAAAAGGCCTAATTTATAATAGTGTTGCGGAATTAAGGGGTAATAAAAAAATGTACGAAAGTCTTGCCGACATAATCTTTGTCGTAAAAGAATAAATGAAGGAATGATGGTAATATTGCATAATCCAAATTCCATTTAGTTTTTTCGTAAAACAGAAACGATATGAGGAAAATTGCTGCTTTATTGTTTTTGTGCTTTATGCCTATCAGCCTATTTGCACAAACTTATAAAATGTATAAAACACGTAACTACCATAACCAGTTACGTTTGAATACTGCTACGGGAGAAGTGTTATAGGTGCAAGATGACGGTCAATCTTGGAAAATATGTGATGCAATGGAAGATGGTGGCGAAACTGATAATCGCTTTTGTCTTTATGAAACACAGAATATGTGGACTTTCATCATGCTTGATACTTTTACTGGAAAGAATTGGCAAGTCCAATTTAGCACAAAAGGAACAGATTACATGTTTGCTGCACCAATAAATTACTGGTCAAAAGCATATCCATCTTCAACTGATAGATGGCAGGGGAGATTCAAAATGTTTGCTACTCAAAATATGTGGACATTCATCATGTTGGATAGTTTTACAGGAAGACTTTGGCAAGTGCAATACGATACCAAGTCTTTAGACAACCTCCTTTGCGTTTCAATTAATGAAGAAGTTCTTGAAGCAGGTAATAGTAGCATTTTTACAATACAACCGATGACGAGTATGTATCAATACTATTTGATAAGCAATAAGTCCGGTGCAATGTGGCAATTTCAGTGGACAACTAAAGGTCCTGACTATAGATGGATCAAAAGGGTTAATTGACAAATTGTATTTGTTTATGAAAATTAAAAACATAAATGACATTACATTGTTTAGATACTTGTTTTGTCTTGATAAAAGAGAATTGCCACAAAGCATTCTTAATTGGTGTAATAATATCGGTAGTGCAATTGATTCTGACAGAGAGAATGCGATAAGAGAATTATCTACAGTAAAAGGAAACTGCCGTAATTTGGTCGTTTTCTCTAAGACATTTGTTGAGACGATGGATAAATCCTATATGAAATTTACACAATTTCATATTGATATTCTCCAAGAGTTAGATAATGAGAATGGAATTGTTCGTAGCCCATACTTTATAGAAGGGTGTTATGTCGTGTATAGCATAAAGAATGGCTGTCTTACTTTATGGATATTCCAAGACAACATCGATAAATATTTGTCGATACCTACATATTACATTTGTGTGTCACCAAAGGATAGAATTAAGGGAAATGGACATCAGTTAGACTGCATGGTTCTACCTCTTATTGATGGTTGTATGGAAGCAAATATCAGAGATTACATAGATATGGTCTTGGATTATTTGTGTTTAAGACAATGGGCAGAAGTGCAATTAGGTAAAGTTTCAACCACCATAAGAAAAGAGATTAAAAAGAACAAAAAGACTCAGATTGTCACAGAAGCAGGGCTTAATTACTATCGCTTTGATAGTAAGTGGTATACCGAAATCTGTAATGATGAGTCTTTCAAAGTTAGTGGTCATTTCAGATTACAACCTTATGGTGATGGTACAAGGAGGCTTATATGGATAAATGAATTCACCAAGAATGGCTATCATAGAAAAGCTACTATTGATAAGGTTAAAGATGGAGAAATCTCTTTAAACTAATAGAGGTGTGATACCAGCATTTACAAAAACAATAGTGTTACAATGGAAAATTTAGATTTGGACTTTTTAGCGGCACTTGCTAATGTTATTAAAGAACTGGAGAATAGTACTTTAAAATACATAGAACCTTCAACCTTAGGTGTTACACCTTCCAATAGAGACAAAGCCATAACGAATATCCTTAAAGAACATGAGGCTATAACTGTAACAACAGGAGGATGGGTAGTAAAGCCAAACGGAAAATTACAGTTGCTTTCACAAGAGGTCTCTTCGTTAATTAAGCAGAAGAAACAAAAAGAGAAAGATCATTTGATTGGTCGAATTAAGGATATAGGCAGCTTAGTTTTGTCCTCTATTGCAATAGTCATTTCTATCATTTCTATGATTATTTCGTGTTCACAGAGTTAGGATGCGAATAGTTTAATTGAGATAAGCCGACTGACTTTAGGCGAAAGTCTAAGGTTAGTCGGCTTGTCATTTTCCATAACTCTGTGCAATCATCATTCCTACAACTCCTGCAACCACAAAGATGCCGATAGAGAAGAAAAACCAGAAGAACCACTGGGCATAGTGACCGAGATAGCAGCCATCATATTCCTTGTATCGTTCACGGACTTTCTTCCGTTCATCAGCAAACATGGAATTGACCTCACGGATATGCATCTGTGCGGTCATCCATTGGCGTTCTTTGGCAAACAGTTCTTGGATTTTCTGCCAGTCAGCATCGTTGACATTTACAGACACCTTTAATTGTGTTGGCGTATTCTCTAAAACTTTGTCTAAGTGTTGATCGATTGATCAACCTTTTTGCTGATAGTAGTCACAGCACCACCTAATTTGGTTTCTGCACGTTGATACTGCTGAATGGTAGACTCCAGTTCAAATGTGGAATTGATGAAGGTATTGGTAGCCTTGTCAATGTCCTCACTCAACTGTTTTAACTCAGGAACACGGTTTACAAGTCCATCCTCGGCTTGCTGTTCCTCAACCTCGTTTTCGACATCATTCATCATGTTGTCGAAGTCGGAACTTTCTTTTATGACAGACCTTTTGCGCAACAGAATCTTGTCATACAATGGCATGAGTCTGTTTTTCATATTGCATTTCAAGCCAGTGACAATTTCAATGCCGTCGTTAAACAATCTCTCAAACAAGCCCTGTGAAATATATCCTTTGTCTGCGAATATTTTTCCGAACACATTATCACTCAATCTGTTAAACACATCTGTATTTCTGTCGTCAACATTCGCTTTCGTAAGCATAAAGTTAAGCAGTTCACCTCTCTCATTACATATCAGGTGCAACTTGAAACCGAAATACCATCCCATGGTACTCTCACCTCTTTCTGCATAACCACGGAACACCTTGTTCCTTGTTATGCGCTTGTTGTGGCATATGGGAATGCATGTACTGTCAATGAAACTTATACCCGTGTTACAACCATAAAGGTACTAAGAACTATTGGGATTACCAACTTTTACAAAGACTTTCTTATCCCGAACTCAGGTTACAATCAGTCGGTTTTGTTTATTCTTCTACAATTTGTGCGATTCGCCTGATGCTGCCAATGTGATGATTGATAATCAGCGGCACGCGTTCTACCACCACCATGGAAGTGTCAAGGCCCAATGCCTTTGGCTCGTCAATGCCTATCTTGCTGATAAGGGCGTAGATGGTCATCAGCAGGTTCTGCTGGCGGTTGACGGAACTCTCGGGATAATACACGCGGTGGATGATGATGAAACGGAAATCGCCAGGAATACCGTTTTTGCGGAGTGAAGGATAGGTGCTGGTAAGGTCAACCTTCTTGCTATCCACAAGGTCTTCCACCACTTGTCTCAGATAGAGACTAACCCGAGGCTCGATACGGAAACCTATGTGCATGGTCACGCTGTACAGTGTGTCGGGCACTAAGGTCTCGCAACTGTACTCCAGCGTATCAGGAGTATCTACAAACTCCATATTGATGAGCCAGTAATGGTCAGCGCGTTTAGGTTGCTTGTTGATGATGGAATATAGCAACTTGTCATCTACGGTACCTTGTTTGTCGGCATGGTTTACATAGACAAGATTGGAAGCGTACTTGGGGATGTCTTCGTCGGCTTTGATGTCGGAGATAATCTGATAATAGTCGTCCAGTGGTTTGGTGCTAATGTACTGGCGGCGTATCTTCATGGCACGTACCCATACATACATCATCAGGAACAGGATTCCGCTAATGAGCATTGTGCACCAGCCTCCTGCGAGAAACTTTGACAAATTGGCAGTTAAGAAGATGCCCTCGATGGTGCAGTATGTGCCAATAAACAATATCGTGAAAAGTCGCGCCATACCCTTGCTGTGCAGGTAGAAACCGAGCAGCAATGTAGTCATCAGCATGGTGATAGTAATGGCGAGTCCGTAGGCAGCCTCCATGTGTGAGGAGTCGCGAAACAGCAGGATGATGAGGACCACACCGATGTACATGGCAAGGTTGATTACGGGGATATAAAGCTGCCCTTTTACATGTGTGGGATGCTTGATTCGCATACGGGGCCAGAAGTGCAGGTTCATGGCTTCGCTCAAGATGGAGAAGGTACCGCTGATGAGTGCCTGACTCGCAACGATAGCCGCACCCGTGGCCATAATGATGGCGAAGACAAGTATGTTCTGCGGCATGATGGCAAAGAACGGATTCACGGAGTAGGCTGTCTGCACATGATTCAGCGCCCATGCTCCCTGTCCCAGATAGTTGAGAATGAGCATGGTCTTTACAAAGGCCCAACTGATGGTGATGTTCTTTCTGCCACAATGTCCCAAGTCGGAGTAAAGAGCTTCTGCACCGGTAGTACAGAGAAACACGGCACCCAGAATTAAAAACCATTGGGGGGATTTTGCCAACAGGATGACAGCATAATATGGGTTGAATGCCTTTAGTATCATAGGGAAGGTCGTGATACTGATGACGCCTATTATGCCCAACAGGAGAAACCATAGGAGCATGAAGACTCCGAAAGACTTGCCAATACTCTCGGTGCCAAACCGCTGCACAAAGAAGATGATGGTGATAATGGCAAGTGTAATGGGAGTGACAGGCAGATTCGGACTGATACTTTCGAGTCCTTCAATGGCTGTAGTAACCGTAATGGCAGGGGTGATAATTCCATCTGCCAGTAAGGTACTGGCGCCAATGATAGCCAGTATATAAATCCACTTACTCTTGAGGCGGCGCAGAAGAGCGTAGAGGGCGAGAATGCCTCCTTCGCCATTGTTGTCGGCACGCAGAGCCACACATACGTATTTGATGGAGGTCTGTAGGGTGAGTGTCCAAATGATACAGGACAATGCACCCAAGATAGTGCTTTCGTCGATGGCTTCGCCTGTATGGAGTATGGCCTTCATCACATATAGGGGTGATGTTCCAATGTCTCCAAATACGATGCCTAATGTGACGAGCAATCCCAAGAAGCCTACTTTATTATGGTTGCAGACAACTGGATGTCCTGAACAATCTTTCATCTTTCCTTCTCTTTATTAAGTGTTATCCTTCAGATTATAAAACAGTACACAAAGGTATAAACATACGAAGTAATACGCCCTTCGTTTAACAAGATTTATCGGTTTTAACATCTGGTGAAGTTCACTATAAGTATGCGAATGGCAGTCGCCCCATGCCAGGCGGGTAGCTACGAAGTATGTTTTTCTGTCTATACAATTGCCTTTGATTCTTCTTCAGAAACTCTTCGATTTTATCCCAAGAAACCAATCCTTTTCCGCCACCATCATATGTCGCTTATAAGCTATGAGCGTGTTCTGTTCTACAAGTTGTTGTCAACCAGAAGTTTTATAGGTCTTGACTAAGTCATGCCATATATCCCTTAAGGCCTTTGTCGATAACCAGCTAATTATCTTCCATCATTCTAAAAGGCGGAAGAACCAAAAAAAAAGACCATGGAAATGCGAAAAAATCGCAGTTTTATGGATTTTCTCTCTAAAAAACAGTACTTTTGCAGATAATATGACACTTAGCGACGCTTTCAAACAGGTCAAGGCCTTTGCGCGTATCGATGGCGTGTTCATGGCAGTGCTGTGGGCAGCCAGTTTTATGGCCATCATCTTCGACCCCCAGTCCGTGTGGGGCACGATGCTTGCCATAGCCACTCCCTTTGTGGCCGGCGCACGCCTCAAGGTCTTCCGTGACCGCGCCCTCGACGGAGTCATCTCGTTCCGTCGTGGCTATGCCTATCTGTGGTATACCTTCCTCTACGCCAGCCTGCTCTTCGCGGCTTTCCAGCTGGTCTACTTCCGTTTCTTCGACAACGGTGCCTTCATCGGCATGCTGGTGGGCGCCCTCCAGACGATAGAGGCCATCTACCGACAGCAGAACCTGTCGGTGCGAGAGCTTCAGGAGGCCGTCAACACGCTTCGCGCCACAAGCGATGTGCAGTTGGTGTTCACCTTCTTCACCCAGAACATCACGTTCTGCGCCATCATGTCGCTGCCCGTGGCTGCCATCATGCGCCGAAGTTATGCCCCCTATAATAAATAATGTATATATAAAACGTAAACAAGATATGGATATATCAGTAGTAATCCCCCTCTACAACGAGGAAGAATCGCTGCCCGAGCTCTTTGCCTGGATTAAGCGTGTGATGGAAGCCAACGGCTTCAGCTACGAAGTAATATTTGTCAACGATGGTTCTACCGACCACTCCTGGGACGTTATCGAGCGTCTGAGCAAGGAGTCGGAGCACGTGCGTGGCATCAAGTTCCGCCGCAATTATGGCAAGAGTCCCGCGCTCTACTGCGGATTCAAGGAGGTTAAGGGCGACGTGGTCATCACTATGGATGCCGACCTGCAGGATTCTCCCGACGAGATACCCGGACTCTACAAGATGATTATGGAGGACGGCTACGACCTCGTGTCGGGCTACAAGCAGAAGCGATATGACCCCCTGTCCAAGACCATCCCCACCAAGCTCTTCAATGCCACCGCCCGCAAGATCAGCGGTGTGAAGAACCTGCACGACTTCAACTGCGGCCTCAAGGCTTACCGCTTGGAGGTGGTCAAGAATATCGAGGTCTATGGCGAGATGCACCGCTATATTCCCTACCTGGCCAAGAATGCCGGCTTCGACAAGATTGGCGAGAAGGTGGTACACCACCAGGCCCGCAAGTATGGCAAATCCAAGTTTGGCCTTAACCGTTTCTTCAACGGCTATCTGGACCTGCTCACCCTGTGGTTCCTTTCCAACTTTGGCAAGAAGCCTATGCACGTCTTCGGATTTCTGGGCTCGCTGGTATTCTTCATCAGCTTCATCGCCCTCGCCATCTTGGGCATCAGCAAGCTGGTCGAACTGAGCCAGGGCAACTATGGCCATCTGGTCACCGACTCTGCCTGGTTCTATATCTTCCTCACCTCGATGCTTATCGGTACCCAGCTCTTCCTTGCCGGTTTCATCGGCGACCTGGTAAGCCGTAGCAACCCCAACCGCAATGATTACCAGATAGAGGAGGAGATACGATGCGGAAAATAGCGCTACTGCTTGTGGCGGTGGTGGCGGTGATTGCCTCGTGCTCGTCGATAGACTGTCCGCTCAACAATACCGTCTATACAAAGTATAGGCTGGCTGGCGACGTGACGACGCTCGACGACACGCTGACCATATCGGTCAAGCGCACATCGGGAGCCGACACCGTGCTGCTCAACAAGGCGCTGCGCGTGGACAGCTTCAGCATCCCGCTGAGCTACAGCCACGAGAGCGACGAGTACTACTTCGACATCCGTCCCGATGGCGGTGTGCGTACCATAGACACCGTGACCATCACCAAGACCAACGAACCCCATTTCGAGTCGGTAGACTGTCCTGCCACCATGTTTCATACGCTGCAGCAGGTCAAATGCACCCATCACCGCATTGACTCTGTTGTGATTAACCAGAATAAAGTAAGCTACGATGCTCAGAAACCGCATTTGCTCATTTATTTCAAGAGTCTTGGCAGTTAGCCTCATGCTTCTGCTGATGCCCCTGGCGCTGCAGGCGCAGAACCACAAGGGCAAGACCCTTACCGACCGCGACACCATACCCCTCTTCCGCGGAGTGGCAGTGTCGTTCGACCTCGTGGGCGTCATCCAGTCGGGTCTGGGCGACTATGGCCAGTACGAGGCTGCCGCCCGTCTCAATCTGCGCGACCGCTATTTCCCCGTTGTCGAGCTGGGTGTGGGCCATGCCGATGCCGACGATGTAGACAGTGGACTGCGCTACAAGACCTCGGCTCCCTACGGCCGTGTGGGTGTAGACTTCAACGTGCTGCGCAACAAGCACGACGTGAACCGCGTCTATGTGGGCGGCCGCTATGGCTATACCTCCTTCAAGTATGATGTCGACGGCACCGCTGTCAAGGACCCCGTGTGGGGCGACGATGTGGAGTACAGCTATAAGGACAACAGTGCCAACTGCCACTGGCTCGAACTGGTCGCTGGCGTCGATGCCCGCATCTGGGGCCCGTTGCGTCTGGGATGGAGCCTGCGCTACAAGCGCAAACTCACAGCCAAAGACCCCGCTATCGGCAAGGCCTGGTATATCCCTGGTTATGGTCGCTACGACGACCGTATCGGCGGCACCTTCAATGTAATCATCGAACTCTGACACCATCATCTATATGGAGCGAACAAGCAAGAAGAAACTGATAGGGCAGGGTGTGTTTCTGCTCTTTCTGATTGTGGCGACGGTCATCATCGTGCGCCAGAACCGGGCGATGCCCTACCAGCACAACAAGGGCATGATATTCGGCACCACCTACAGCATCGTGTACCAGTACGACCGCGACCTGCAAGCCGGGATACTCGACCAGCTGCAGCAGGTAGACAACTCGCTCTCTCCGTTTAACGAGACCTCCATCATCTCTCGCGTAAACCGCAACGAGACCGTCGAGGTCAACGACCTCTTCACCGATGTGTTTACGATGGCGCAGGAGGTCTCTGCCGACACCCACGGCGCCTTCGACATCACCGTGGCGCCGCTGGTCAATACCTGGGGCTTCGGTTTCAAGCAGGGTACCCCGCCCACCAAGGCTGTGATAGACAGTCTGCTGGCTATTGTGGGATATGAGAAGGTGAAACTCAGCGGACGCCATGTCGTGAAGCAGGACGCCCGCACCATGCTCGACTGCAGCGCCATAGCCAAGGGCTACGGCTGCGATGTGGTGGCGCGCTATCTGCGTGACCAGGGCGTGACCAACTATATGATAGAGATAGGCGGAGAAATCGTTGCCCACGGCGTCAACGACAAGCAGACCGCCTGGCGTATCGGCGTCACCAAGCCCACCGACGACAGTCTCAATATCAACCAGGAACTGCAGACCATCATCGATGTTGCCGACAAGGCGATGGCCACCAGCGGCAACTACCGTAACTTCTACTACAAGAACGGCCGCAAGTATGCCCATACCATTGACCCTGCGACCGGCTACCCTGTCCAGCACAGCATTCTCTCTGCCACGGTGCTCACCAACAGTTGTGCCCGTGCCGACGCCTATGCCACCGCCTTCATGGTGATGGGACTCGAGCGCGCCCAGGAGGTGCTTGCCCGACATAAGGACATGATGGCCTACTTCATCTATACCGACCGCGAGGGCCGCCATGCCGTGTGGTGCTCTCCGGCACTGCGCGACAAGATGGCCGACCCCGCCCGCTGATAGCGCCACCCCCTCTGACACCGTTACCCCTATGGACACGCTGCATATATACAACAAGCTGCTCCAGTTTGCCCTCTTCCAGGGACTGAGCAAGGCCGACCTCGGTGCGCTGGTGACCCATACCCGTCTGGGTTTCCACAAGTATGCCGAGGGCGACACCATAGCGCGTGCCCAGACCACCTGCGACCGCCTCTTCTTTCTCATCGACGGCAGGGTAGAGGTCGTCACCTCTGCCGACAACGGGTCCTATGCGGTGGCAGAGACCGCTGCGGCTCCGCTCTTGTTCGAGTACGAAGCGCTGTTTGGCGTGAGCCCCCATTATGCCAGCCTCTATCGCGCCCTGACGCCCTGCAGCGTCATCGGTATCGGCAAAGACGAAATCTATAAGTTGATAGACCGTTTTCCCATCTTCCGTATCAACTACTTCAATCTTCTCTCTGCGCTTATCCAGAAGCGACACGCCCGCTGTTGGCGCAGCCACGGCGAAAGCATCGACAGCCGCGTCGTCGACTTTGTCCATAGTCACAGCCGCTACCCCGTAGGCGCCAAGCGTGTGGTCGTCAAGATGGTACGCCTGGCCCAAGAGCTGGGTTGCAGCCGTCTCGAGGTGTCGCGCGCATTGCATCGGCTGCAGAACCAGGGGCGTCTGCAGCTCTTCCGGGGAGGATTTGTGGCCGACCTGGCAGCCCCAGCCCATCAGCAACCCACTCCAGACACTTTCCGACAATGAACAGAAACAATATATTATATAAGGTGTACCGGCTCTATGCCGACGGTTTCCGCACCATGACCCTCGGCCGGGTGCTGTGGGCAGTCATCCTCATCAAGCTATTTGTCATCTTCTTTGTGCTGAAACTCTTCTTCTTCCCCGATGTGCTGGAGCAGAAGGCGCACGACGGCGACAAGGCGGCCTATGTGGCTGGCCAGTTGGTGGGGCGCTGACCCGATGGCGGTGCTGCCCCTTAGAAATCTTACGACAATCATCAATCATCTTAAAATTATAAACAATGACACACCTGTTGACAATCGACCCAACCCTCATCGACTGGTCGCGTGCGCAGTTTGCACTTACAGCCATCTACCATTGGCTCTTTGTGCCGCTCACGCTGGGTCTGGCCCTCATCATGGGCATTATGGAAACGTGCTATTACCGCACAGGTAAACTATTCTGGAAAGAAACTGCCGTGTTCTGGCAGCGCCTGTTTGGCGTCAACTTCGCCATGGGCGTGGCTACGGGCATCATCCTCGAGTTTGAGTTCGGCACCAACTGGAGCAACTACTCCTGGTTTGTGGGCGACATCTTCGGCGCCCCGCTTGCTGTCGAGGGTATCGTGGCGTTCTTCATGGAGAGCACCTTCGTCGCCGTCATGTATTTCGGCTGGGAGAAGGTGTCGCGTGGCTTCCACCTCGCCTCTACATGGCTCACCGGACTCGGCGCCACCATCTCGGCATGGTGGATACTTGTGGCCAATGCGTGGATGCAGTACCCCGTGGGCTGCGAGTTCAATCCCGACACCGTGCGCAACGAGATGACGAGCTTCATTGATGTAGCCCTGTCGCCCTTTGCCGTCGACAAGTTCTTCCACACCGTCACCTCTACCTGGGTGGTGGGCGCCGTATTCGTGTGCGCCGTAAGCTGTTGGTATCTCTTGCGCCGCCGTGAGCAGGAGATGGCACGCCAGAGTATCCGCATCGCCAGCATCGTGGGCATCGTGGCCGCTGTGCTCACCATGACCACAGGCGACTTCTCGGCAGTGAAGGTGGCAGAGACCCAGCCCATGAAGCTGGCAGCCATGGAGGCACTCTACGACGGAGGCGAGGGCGTGTCGCTCACCGCCATAGCCGCTGTCAACCCTTTGGAGCAGTCCGACTATGCCCAGGGCGGCGAGGCTCCGCTGCGCATAGCCATCCCCAACGGACTCTCCCTGCTTGCCACCCACTCGATAGACGGCTACGTGCCCGGTGTCAACGACATCCTCAACGGCTATACCCGTGACGGCAAGCGCGAACTCTCTGCCGAAGAGAAGATGGAGCGTGGCCGTAGAGCCATCACCTCCCTTGCCACCTATCGCAAGCTGAAGGCTGCCGACGCCACCGACGCCCGACTGGACAGTCTGGCTGCCCAGCTGAAGCAGGACATGCCATATTTCGGTTATGGATATATCAAGGACCGAGCCGAACTGGTGCCCTATATCCCCGTCAACTTCTACGCCTTCCGCATCATGGTGGGCGTGGGGTCGCTCCTCATGCTCTTCTTCCTCGTCATCGGCCATATCGCCTGGCGCAAGGACATCACCGCCACCCATCGCTGGCTGTATCTGGCTGCCCTGGCGATGCTGCCCCTTACCTATATCGCCAGCGAGGCAGGATGGATAGTCGCCGAGTTGGGCCGACAGCCTTGGGCCATCCAGGACATGATGCCCACGGTGGCAGCCGTCTCCGACCTGCAGTCGGGCAGCGTGGCCCTGACCTTCTTCCTCTTCCTGATACTCTTCACCGTGCTGCTCATAGCCGAGGTCAGCATCATGTGCCGTGTCATCAGAAACTATAATGCCAACAAATAACAACTTGTGAAACCCTATACATCATAATATGATTATGACTTACGAATTCCTACAACAATACTGGTGGTTTATCGTCTCGCTGCTTGGGGCGCTGCTTGTGTTCCTGCTCTTTGTGCAGGGCGCCAACTCAATGGTTTATAGCCTTGGCCGTACCGAAGAAGGACAGCGCAAGGTGCTCGACTCTACCGGACGCAAATGGGAAATCACCTTTACCACGCTCGTCACCTTTGGCGGAGCCTTCTTTGCCTCGTTCCCCCTCTTCTACAGCACCAGCTTTGGCGGAGCCTACTGGCTGTGGATGATTATCCTCTTCTCGTTTGTGCTGCAGGCAGTGAGCTATGAGTTCCAGCTCAAGAAGGGCAATCTGCTTGGCACCCGCACCTACCGATGGTTCCTCATACTCAACGGCATCGTGGGTCCGCTGCTGCTCGGTGGCGCTGTGGCTACATTCTTCGACGGCTCAAACTTCCTGGTAGAGAAGGCGTCGCTGACCGATGTCGGCTCGCCCGTCATCAGCCGCTGGGCCAACGCCTCTGCCGGACTCGACGCGCTGCTCGACGTGTGGAACCTCGTGTTTGGTCTCGCCGTGATGTTTCTGGCGCGCATGCTGGGCACGCTCTATATTATAAATAATGTGGACGACGAGGACATCCGCTCGCGTGGCAGCGTGCGCCTCATCGGATGCACGGTGCCCTTCCTCGTGCTGTTCTTGGCCTTCTTTGTGAGACTGCTGCTCAAGGACGGATATGCCGTCGACGCCGCCACGGGCGTGGTGTCGCTGGAGCCGATGAAGTATCTGCACAACTACCTTGCCATGCCGCTGCTCGTCGTGCTCACCCTCGCGGGCGTGGTGCTGTTGCTCTACGGCGTGGTGCGCACCATCGTCAGCAAAACCTATATCCGTGGCATCTGGCCCGCCGGTGTGGGCGTGGTGCTGGTCGTGCTCTCTCTGCTGTTGGTGGCAGGCTATGCCGATACCGCCTACTATCCCTCCAATGCCGACCTGCAGTGCTCGCTCACTATTGCCAACAGTTGCAGCAGTGAGTTCACGCTCCGCACGATGTTCTACGTGTCGCTCCTTGTGCCGTTTGTCTTCGCCTACATCGCCTACGTATGGCGCGTGATGGACAGGAAGTAAAGCGATAGCCCCCATATTCCCGAAGGGGATGACTCCGTAAGGTTCAGCGGTTTTCCCGCGCCCCAAGGTGTCATCCCCTTCTGTCGTTTCTACCGCCGAGGGGCGCTTCGCCCGCAGCCCCGTCATGACCGTGAATGGCGACAAACCGCCCGTGACCGCAAATAAGTTGACGGCGAAGTGGGAAATACTGAAATCATGGTTTGCCACACATAAATCGCAGTCCGAAATACAGAAATCAAACCCTGAAATCATCGCCAATGCCATCTCTGTGGGAAATGGCTTGGTGGGCAGCGGTCTGGAGCGGGTCTGGGTGGCGCCGTAGGCAAGTTCATGGGTCGCGAAATGGGCGAGGGGAGTGGCGGATCAAAGCCCGCTCAAGGCATGAATGACAGCGGCCGTCGCCAATGGAAGTAAAACATTAGTTAAAAAAATGGATATAATGGCTTGAATATGTTAGTTTTTTACTATTTTTGCATAAAATAGGCGGCACCTCAACCATTAAGCGAGCTTATGGCGTTCGGTTTGCACTATTTTTGCATAAAATAGGCGGCGCCTCAGCCATTAAGCGTGCTTGTGGTGAACAGGAGCGCCGTCACTGCATCGAAATCAACTACGAATAGTATGGACATTACAGCAAATATAGACAAAACTCAGGAAAATCCCTTTTTCCTGCCATATAACACCCCTCACGACACTGTTCCTTTTGATAGAATAAAGACCGAACACTATGAAGAGGCGTTCATGGAGGGTATACGCCGTGACGATGAGGCTATCGACAAGCTCATCAACGACCCCGAAGAACCCACCTTTGAGAATACTCTCACCCGAGTGGACCTGAGCAAGGGCGAGCACTATTATGATTTGCTCGACCGCGTGTCGAGCGTGTTCTCGTGCATGCTCAGTGCCGAGACCAGTGATGAGATGGACGCCCTGGCCCAGAAACTCAACCCTATACTGACCAAGCACGCCAACGACGTGTCGCTCAACCGTCGTCTCTTTGAGCGCATCAAGTATGTCTATGAGCACCATCGTGAGCTCACGCCCGAGGAGAGTATGCTGCTGCAAACCTCTTACGACGGATTTGTGCGCAGCGGTGCCCTGCTCAGTGACGAGGACAAGGAGAAGCTGCGCCGGCTGACCGAAGAAGCCAGCATGCTCTCGCTGCAGTTCTCTCAGAACCTGCTGAAGGAGAACAAGGCATATCAGTTGCACATCACCGACGAAGCAGAGTTGAGCGGACTGCCCGACACACAGCGTGAGGCTGCCGCCCAGGCTGCTGCCGAGAAGGACAAGGAGGGTTGGGTGTTCACGCTCGACTTCCCCAGCTATTCGCCCTTCATGACCTATGCCGACAGGCGCGACCTGCGTCGTGAGATGTATATGGCCCACATGACCGTATGTACCCACGACAACGAGCAGAACAATCTGGAGATATGCAAACGGCTGGTCAATCTGCGCCGCGAGGTGGCACAGCTGCTGGGATATGACACCTATGCCGACTATGTGCTGGTGCAGCGCATGGCGACCAATACCGCCAATGTCTATCGTCTGCTCGATGACCTCATCGAGGCTTACAAGCCCACCGCCGTCAACGAGATGGAAGAGATAGAGCAGATGGCGCGCCGCCACGAGGGCGACGACTTCAAGCTGGAGCCCTGGGACATCTCCTACTACGCCCACAAGCTCAAGATGGAGCGCTATAATCTCGATGCCGAAATGCTGCGCCCCTACTTCAAGCTGGAGAACGTCATCGGCGGCGTCTTCGGACTGGCTACCCGTCTCTACGGCATCACCTTCAAGGAAAACGCGGATATCCCCGTGTATCATCCCGATGTCAAAGCCTATGAGGTGTACGACAACGACGGAGAGTATCTCGCTGTGCTCTATGCCGACTTCCATCCGCGCAAAGGCAAGCAGAACGGAGCATGGATGACAGAGTTTCAGGGACAGTGGATAGACCGCAAGGGCAACAATGTGCGCCCGCATGTGTCACTGGTCATGAACTTTACCAAGCCCACGGCCGAGAAGCCGGCACTGCTCACGCTGAGCGAGGTGGAGACCTTCCTGCACGAATTTGGTCACTCGCTCCACGGCATGTTTGCCAACACCCGCTTCCAGAGTCTCTCGGGTACCAACGTGTGGTGGGACTTCGTCGAACTGCCTTCCCAGTTTATGGAAAACTATGCCGTAGAGAAGGAATTCCTCAGTACCTTTGCCTACCATTATCAGACCGGCGAGCCTCTGCCCGACGAGCTTATCCGCCGCATCGTGGACAGCCGCAACTTCATGGTGGGCTACAGCTGTCTGCGTCAGGTGAGTTTCGGTCTGCTGGATATGGCCTACTACACCCAGCGCGACGCCTTCGATGACGACATCATCGACTACGAACACAAGGCTTGGGCCAAGGCAATGGTCACTCCGCAGCTCAAGGACACATGCATGACGGTGCAGTTCTCCCACATTATGGCGGGCGGATATGCAGCCGGCTACTACAGCTACAAATGGGCTGAGGTGCTCGACGCCGACGCCTTCAGCGTCTTCAAGAAGCACGGCATCTTCGACCGTGCCACCGCCCAGAGCTTCAGAGACAATATCCTCTCGCGTGGCGGTACCGAGCATCCCATGACGCTCTACAAGCGCTTCCGCGGTCAGGAGCCCACCATCGACGCACTGCTCGAGCGCAACGGAATAAAAAGCGACACCCAATAACAACATACCGACATGACAGAAGAAGAGAAGCGATACCGCCTTGACCTGCGTTATCTGCGCATGGCACATATATGGGCCGAGAACTCCTACTGCCGTCGCAGGCAGGTAGGGGCGCTGGTGGTCAAGGACAAGATGATTATCAGCGACGGCTATAACGGCACACCGAGTGGGTTTGAAAATGTGTGTGAAGACGAGAACAATCTCACCAAACCCTATGTGCTGCACGCCGAAGCCAACGCCATCACCAAGTTGGCACGTAGCAGCAACAACAGCGACGGCTCTACGCTCTATGTCACCGCCTCGCCCTGTATAGAGTGTGCCAAGCTCATCATCCAGGCAGGCATCAAGCGCGTGGTCTATGGTGAGAAGTATCGTCTTGAGGATGGTATCAACCTTCTGAAGCGTGCAAATATCGAAGTGGTTTATCTTAATGCTAACGACAATGAATCAGAAAAAGTCTAACAGATTCACTCCGCTGCTGATGGCCCTGTGCATCATCATAGGCATCATCATCGGAACATTCTATGCCAATCATTTCTCGGGCAACCGACTGAATATCATCAACAGCGGCAGCAACCGCCTGAGCAATCTGCTGCATATCATCAGCGACCAGTATGTAGACGAGGTCAACATCGACTCGCTGGTGGATGTGGCTATCCCGCAGATTCTCTCCGAGCTCGACCCTCACTCTGTGTATATCAATGCCAAGCAGGCGCAGACTGCCACCGACGACCTGAAGGGTTCGTTCTCGGGTATCGGTGTCGAGTTTGTCATCCGACAGGACACTATTCACATCCAGGGCGTCATCAAGAACGGTCCCGCCGAAAAGGCCGGCGTTCTGGCAGGCGACAAGATTGTGAGCGTGGATGGCAAGCCGTTTGTGGGTAAGATAGTGACCCAGGAAGAGGCCATGCACAGGCTCAAGGGCCCCAAGGACACCAAGGTCAAGATAGGCGTGGTGCGCTATGGCTCCAAGATGGTCCATACCTTTACCATCACGCGTGGCGACATCCCCCAGAAGAGCATCGCCGCCACCTATATGCTCGACGACAAGACCGGCTACATCCGCGTGAAGAAATTCTCTGAGACCACCTATGCCGAGCTGCTCATCTCGCTGGCCAAGCTCTCGCAGAGCGGGTTCACCAATCTCGTGATAGACCTGCGCGACAACACCGGCGGCTATCTCGAGACGGCTGTGCAGATGGCCAACGAGTTCCTGCCCAAGAACCGTCTGATAGTATATACCCAGGGCCGCAAGCAGCCCAGGCAGGAGTTCCTCTCCGATGGTCGCGGCAGCTACAAGGATATACCGCTTGTGGTGCTTATCAATGAGGGCTCGGCCTCTTCGTCTGAAATCTTTGCCGGCGCCATCCAGGACAATGACCGCGGTACCATCATCGGCCGCCGCTCGTTTGGCAAGGGCCTTGTGCAGAAGCAGATGGAGTTCCCCGACGGCAGCATCATCCGTCTTACCACCGCCCGCTACTACACTCCTTCGGGCCGCTGCATCCAGAAGCCCTATACCATGGGCGACGAGTCGTTCTACGCCCAAGACCTGGTAGACCGCTATCAGCACGGCGAATACTTCTCGCAAGACTCCATCAAGCACACCGGTCCGGCTTATCACACCCATATCGGACGCGTGGTCTATGGCGGTGGCGGCATCACCCCCGACATCTTCATCCCCGAAGACACCCTGGGTATGACGTCATATTACAAGCGGGCTGCCATGAGCGGACTGATACTGCAGTTTGCCTACGACTATACGGATGATAACCGTGCCAAACTGAACGGGTATCGCAACATGCAGTCGCTTTACGACTATCTGAAGACACAGAACCTCGTGGAGCGATTTGCCTCCTATGCTGACCGCAACGGTCTGCAGCGACGCAACCTGATGATACGCAAGTCGCACAAGCTGCTCGACCAGTATATCAACAGTCGCATCATCTATAATATGCTCGACGAGGAGGCTTGGAACGAATACCTCAACCAGGACGATGACAACATCAGGGCTGCTCTCAATGTCTTTGCCCAGGGCAAGGCGTTTCCCAAGAAGCCGGCAGTCAAGAAAAAGGCAGTGAGGAAGGTCGCCGTAAAGAAGGCGGTGGCCAAGCACAGAAAATAACATAATCACCCAGGCGATATGTCTAAGAAGGAACTAAGACAACTTATCCGCCAACGCAAGCGACAGTTCACCCAGCAGGAGTTGGGCGAACTGTCGCTTGCCGTTGTGGGGCGTCTGTCGGCCCATAAGCGGATGGCAGAGGCACAGACCGTGATGCTCTATTGCTCGTTGCCCGATGAGGTGGACACACATGGGCTCATAGACACGCTCTACGGCGAGGGAAAGACCGTGGTGCTGCCTGTGGTGACCGGCGAAGGCGAGATGGAGCTGCGCGTCTATCATGGCGCCGACAGTCTGCGTCGTGGCTCTTTCGACATACTCGAACCCGTGGGCGAGCGCTTTGCCGACTACGAAAGCATCGACCTGGCTGTCATTCCCGGCATGGCCTTCGACGACAGCGGCCATCGGCTTGGGCGCGGCAAGGGTTACTACGACCGCTTCCTGGTCAATCTCCCTCACTGTTATAAGATAGGTATGTGTTTCGACTTCCAACGCGTGGAGCATGTGCCGTGTGAGTCTACCGATATCGCCGTAGACGAAGTGATATAACCTACAGACAATAGATATGAAACGCATTATCCTCATGCTGATGATGGCGACGGGCGTCATGACCTCGCTTGCCATTACGCCCATAGACTCGCTCGAGCTGCGCCGACTGCAGCAGATGGCAGACTCGGTGGTCGACGAAGCCCGCAGACTGTATCTCTATGAGTATCTGGCTTGGCACAGTGCCGACGAACTGACCAAGCACAAGGTGGATGTGAAGAAAATCGGCATGGGAGGCGTCACCGTCGACGACAACGGCATCATGCACTACATCTATGTGGACAAGAAAGGCGAGCTGCTGCTTGATTATGTGCTCGACCCGCAGTCGATGTTCTCGATAACCACGACCAAGAAGCGTGCCCTCGACAACAGTGAGATGCAGGCGATGGTCTTGCGGACACAGGCCATCAAGACGGTGGTGGAGACGTGTGGCGACAGCATCTTAAACTATAGCTCCGCCGACGGTACGCTCAACTTCGACGTGATACCCATGGACAACGGCCGGCTCAGGATGTACATCATCCAGGGCACGACCCATACCGATGTGCAGCCGTTTGGCAATGATTATGTCATCGACCTGGACGGCAAGCTCCAGGTGACCTCGTTCAGGCGGCTGCACAACTTCTATATAGAGATACCCATCGGCAATGACTCCAACTCTATCTCGCACAGGCATGCTCCCGACAGCGAGATGATTACGGCTACCGACATCGTCAGCTTCATGCTCTACGGTCACGACCTCTTCGGTCTGGGGTCGACCTACGTGACCTTCAAGCCCCACGCCGACAGCGAGGGCTACGTTGTGGTCTTCGACGCCAATCGCTTCAAGGCCGTGGTGATGACCCAGGGTATGGTCGAAAAGTTTGTGAACGAAGACAAGAAAGATAAATAAGGAATAAAAGCCTCAGTAGATGCGCACATCGGCGATGACCATGGCGCCTACTTCGGCATTGAGACGCTGTACCAACTTGGAACGCATCATAGACAAATCCTGCCTGAGGGCGGGATTTGTTATTTTTACAAACAGCGTCTGGTTCTTGATGAACTTCTCGCCGGTATATCTGCCCACGGTGGCGCCGGTCACCGTCTCCCAGGCGTCGATAACTCTCCGCTGCAGCAAGGGCGTCTCCAGCCCCTGGTCGCGTAGCAGGTGATTGATAACATCACCGATTGATTTTACATTGCGCTTAAACATGATTGTCGTCCTCCTTGCGTTGGGTGATTTCTCCATCTTCCACCTCAAACAACTTATAGTCCATCGCGCTGTGCTGGAGTATACGGTCCAGGTGGTCACGGTTGGTATCGGTGATGAATATCTGCCCGAAGTTGTCGGCCGATACCAACTTCACAATCTGCTCCACGCGGCGTGCGTCGAGCTTGTCGAATATGTCATCGAGCAAGAGCAGCGGCACCGTGGCCGTCACTGTGCGCTTGAGAAACTCAAACTGTGCCAGCTTCAGCGCCAGCACAAACGTCTTGTTCTGCCCCTGGCTTCCCTCGCGCTTCATCTGATAGTCGCCGAGCATCATCTCGATGTCGTCGCGGTGTACGCCATGGAGCGAGTAGCCCACGGCGCGGTCTTTGGCCCTGTCGCGGCGTATCACGTCGATGAGCCGTCCGCGCTGGCAATGAGAGATGTAGCGCAGGCTCACCTTCTCCTTGTTCTCGGATATGGTCTCGTAGATGTGCTGGAACACGGGAATGAGCTGGCTGATGAACTCGTCGCGCCGGCGATAGATAATCTCTCCCTGTGAAGCCATCTCCTCCTCCCAAATGTCGAGCAGGGCAGGGTCGGGCTCAGCCTCCATCTTGAGTAGGGCATTGCGCTGTTGCAGGGCCTTGTTGCAGCGCATCAGGGCATCGGCGTAAGCCACATCGTACTGGCATATCACCATATCCATCAGCCTCCGGCGCTCCTCGCTGCCCCCGGCAATGAGCACGCTGTCGGCGGGCGAGACAAAGACCAGCGGGATGAGCCCGATATGTTGGGCCAGACGCTTGTAGTCTTTCTTGTCGCGCTTGAAATGCTTCTTCACCCCACGCTTCATGCCGCAGTAGATGTTGAAATCCTCACCGCTGTCGCTCCTGTAGTCGCCATCGAGCACAAAGAAGTCCTGGTCGTGCATGATTACCTGCGAGTCGATGGGCGTGAAGGCGCTCCGACAGAACGACAGGTAATAGACAGCGTCGAGAAAGTTGGTCTTTCCCACGCCGTTCTGCCCTATAAGACAGTTGATTTTGGGCGACAACTCTATCGTTGCCTCCCTTATGTTCTTGTAGTTGAGTATGGACAGTCTTTTCAGAATCATAGCGGCTTTATCCTTGCTCTCTGGGAGTGTGTTATCCCCGTGAGTGATGCAAAGTTACGCCAATTATCACGCAAAAGCAAAAAAATAGAGAAATATATTTCAATATGTGAGATTATTTGATTAATTTTGCCTTGAATATGCACGCGGCTTTCGTGGCCGTCAGCATGATTGCAACATTGGGAATAAAAACAAAAATAATAAATAAAATGACAAACAAAAAAGAACAAGCACCCGCTAACGACGTGCTTACCGTTTCTGAGGCTTTTATCACCAAATACAAAAAGCCCATCGTTATTGCTGCCGCTGCAGTAGTACTCCTCATCGTAGGTTTCTTCTGTTACAAGAATTATGTAAGCGCTCCCCGCGAGGACAAGGCTTCTACCGCTCTGGGTCTTTGTCAGCAGTATTTTGACCAGGGCATGTTTGACAAGGCTCTTAATGGCGACGGCGCCAACTGTGTAGGTTTCGTGAAGATTGCTTCTGACTACAGCGGCACCGATGCAGCCAATCTCGCCAACCTCTATGCCGGTCTGAGCTATGCTCACACCGAGAAGTGGGAGAAGGCAGCCGAGTATCTCGACAAGTACTCTACAGCTTCCGACGCACTGGTAAGCCCCGCAGCAGTAGCTGCCCGCGGCCAGGTATATGCCAACCTCAACAAGATAGACGAGGCCGTATCAGACCTGAAGAAGGCTGCCAAGATGGCCGACAGCAAGGGCCACAACGGCGTAAACAACAGTCTGTCGCCCCTGTTCCTGCTCTCAGCAGCGCAGTTGCTGGAGAGCCAGAACAAGAATGATGAGGCGCTCGAGATATACAAGGATATCAAGGCCAACTATGTCACCTCTGCTCTTGTTCAGAGCCAGGAGATAGACAAATACATCCAACGTCTGGAGGAGAAGTAATCATGGCTACAGCACTCCACCACCTCTCCGACGAGGATATAGCCAATGTGCCCGACGCCAGCAACATGTGCTTCGGCATAGTAGTGGCTGAATGGAACAAGGAGATAACCGACGCGCTGCTCAATGGCGCGGTGACCACCTTGGAGAAGTATGGCACTCTGCCCGAGAACATCCACGTCAAGACCGTGCCCGGCAGCTTTGAGCTGATTTACGGAGCACAGCAGATGACCAAGAATGACGGATTTGATGCCGTTATCATCCTCGGAAGTGTCATCCGTGGCGAGACGCCCCATTTCGACTACATCTGCCAGGGCGTCACCTACGGCATAGCACGGCTCAACTCCAACCAGAACATCCCCGTCATCTACGGACTGCTTACCACCAACGACTTGCAGCAAGCCAAGGATAGATGTGGGGGCAAGTATGGCAACAAGGGAAGCGAGTGTGCCATCGACGCCATCAAAATGGCTAAGTTCTAAAACCCATTCCAAAGATATGAAGCCCATCGGGAGCTGATACGCAGGTATCGCCCGATGGGCTTTTTTTGATGGCTGTAGGCGGCGGGTGAATGGGTGGCTGCGGCGGGTGAATGGGTGGCTGCGGCGGGGAAATGGCTGTCGGCGGCGTGGAAATGGTTGTCGGCGGTGGGGAAAAGGTTGTCGGCGGCGGAGAAGTGGCTGTCAGGACAGTGATGGCGCCCGCAGATGTGGAGTCGCTAAATATAAATAAGTTAAAAAACTATGCAGTGTTTACATTTTTTCGTAAATTTGCAGCAGGTAAACATAAAACTGAATAACATGTTGAACAAGAAAGTAGAAGAGGCTATCAACGCCCAAATCAATGCCGAACTCTGGTCGGCTTATCTCTATCTGTCTATGGCAGCTTATTGCCACGCCCAGGGCCAGCCCGGTATGGCCAAGTGGTTTGAGGTCCAGTTCCGTGAAGAGCAGGACCACGCCAAGATATTCTTCAATTATGTCGTTTCACGCGACGGAGTGGTAACCCTCAAGCCCATCGAGGCTGTGCCCACCACATGGGAGTCGATGCTCGACGTATTTGAGAGTACACTGGCCCATGAGCAGAAGGTCACCTCGCTCATCAACAACCTCTACGCACTGGCCACCCAGGAGCTCGACTTCGCCACCCAGAGCATGCTCAAGTGGTTTATCGACGAGCAGGTGGAGGAAGAAGAGAACGCCAGCACCATCATCGACAATATCCGCATGATTAAGGACAACGGATATGGTCTCTACATGCTCGACAAGGAGCTTGGCGCACGTGTCTACACCCAGGCCGCTCCGCTCGTGGGCAAAGAGTAAGACCATCGCACCCCAGCCCCACAAGGCATCCCTCTCCGGGATGCCTTTTTTCGTTTTCGGAGGCGTCGCGACGAGCTCCGCCAAGCCCCTCGCAGCGCCTGTCGCAGCCGCGGCGATGGCCCTCGTCGCGGCGATGGCAAAAGTAAGAATTTACAACAATTTGGAAACGTAAAAGATTGTGATACAAAGGTTTCTTGATTACCTCGACTACCATATCCTTTACAATTATTCGCCGTTTTTCTTGCACGGTTCAGATTTTCTTCGTACCTTTGCACGCGATAATCGGAGTAACGCTTGTCGGTTTAAGGTTTTCAGACACGGTTACTCCCAGTATTCACTGGCATCCAGACACGGTGGTTTTTCTTCTTATCAATACCGTTGTCGCGAGCTTTTTTCAGGATGTGGCTCAGATGTCAAAAACAATAATTTATGAGTTTATTAACAAGAAGATTATTTGTATTATTGACTATTGGTGTGACATTTCCACTGCTGGCGATAGCAAGTGGGTCACTGGAAACTAAAAAGACCATGGATTGGAATCCCGTGATGGATGCGATAATCCAGGTAGAAAGCGAAGGAAACGCAAGGGCGGTGAAGGGCAACTCCTGTGGAGCTATGCAGATAACCCCCGTACTGGTAAAAGACTGCAACCGCATACTGCGCATGAGAGGCTCGAACAAGCGCTACACCCTGGCCGACAGATTCAGCATCAGCAAGTCGCGAGCTATGTTCCTGCTCATCCAGTCGTTTTACAACCCGCAGAACAATGTAGAACAGGCCATCCGAGCTTGGAACGGCGGTCAGAACTACACCGTGGCGAGTACACAGCGTTACCTTGAGAAAGTGAAACGTCATTTGTATTGATACAAACACAACATCAAGACTTTCATTCCTGCCTCTGTGCAGTGATGGAAGTCTTTTTTTTGTCCCCGAGCCTGTCTTGCCGGCGGCGCCGTAAACCGTCGCAAGCATGGAGTGGAGCAGGGGCGAGGGGCGGAGCCAGGTGCAGACCGTCACCCATGAGGTCGCCTCGCCAGCCTCTCACTACAGCCTCCGCCCAGGCAGCCATGGAGGCGGCCGGAAGGGTTCTGTCTGGCTCGTAGTCGATGGAGATGGCAGAGAGGTGCCCAATACGCTTGTTGTCAGTAGGTTTGGCGATGTCCTGATGACGGTTGTCGGCTCGTAACATAAGACACGAGCCCACGTGACATAAGTCACGAGCTCACGTATCTTGCGTCACGAGCTCACGTACCTTATGTTACGAGCCGCCCAAGAGGCTGGCTGCGGTGACCGATGAACTTGCAAAGATTATGTCGGGCAACCGTGGCGACGGGGAGCGGTGCGCGGTGACGGTGGCGATGCCCGAGGAGGTAGTCTCTCCAAGTTGCCGCCGGCCGTCGGTGCACGGGTAGATGGTGTCGCTTGTGAGTCAGGTTGTCACCAAAAATGCCACTTTGCTCGCGCCTGCGGGCGTGCGTATATATAAATAGGTGTTTTTTCAGTTAATAATGACTAATGTTACCAAAAAAAGTAGTAACTTTGCAACTTGAAGGTGACAAAACGCCTTCTGCGCATAAAATATTTATTAATAACGTTATAATTTTTATGAATTTCACTTTGTTGATTACCGTTATGCTAACGGCTGTAACCTTGGTGGTGGCTGCTTATGTCATTGCCAAGCTCATCGGTCCCCGTTCGTACAATCCGGTAAAAGGTGAGCCCTTTGAGTGTGGTATCCCCACGCGCGGCAGCTCATGGTTGCCCTCGCACATCGGTTACTACCTCTTCGCCATCCTTTTCCTGATGTTCGACATCGAGACTATGTTGCTCTATCCCTGGGCTGTAGTCGTTAAGCAGTATGGAAGTCTGGCCCTCGTGAGCATCAGTTTCTTCCTGTTGGTATTGGTATTTGGCCTGGCTTACGCCTGGCGGAAAGGAGCATTGGAATGGAAGTAAAGAACAGAGCCTCTATCAAGAGCATTCCTTACGACGAGTTTAAGGACAACGACACGCTGGAGAAGATTGCCGCCGAGCTCAATGAGGGCGGTGCCAATGTGGTGGTGAGCTCACTCGACGCCGCCATCAACTGGGGTCGCAGCAACTCGCTGTGGTCGCTTACCTTCGGAACATCGTGCTGTGGTATTGAGTTTATGGCCGTAGGCTGTGCCCGTTACGACTTCTCTCGCTTCGGCTTCGAGGTGACCCGTAACTCTCCACGCCAGGCCGACCTTATCATGTGTGCCGGTACAATCACCAACAAAATGGCACCAGTGTTCAAGCGTCTGTACGACGAGATGGCCGAGCCCAAGTATGTAGTGGCTGTAGGCGGATGCGCCATTAGCGGCGGCCCCTTCAAGAAGAGCTACAACGTGGTGCGCGGTATCAGCGAGCTGGTGCCTGTGGATGTGTTCATCCCCGGCTGCCCTCCACGCCCCGAGGCTATCCTCTACGGCATGATGCAGCTGCAGCGCAAGGTGAAGGTCGAGAAATTCTTTGGCGGCGCCAACCACAAGATGACTGCTGATGAGAAGAATCTCTCCATGAGTCAGGGTGGTCTGCGCGGTCTGAGCAACGAGAACCTCTCTGATGCCAACAAGTTGGGCAACAAGAAGCCTATCATCGTGACCCAAGTGCCCGAAGGCTTCGACCCACAGAAGGGACTTGATGACTAATATATAATAAGGTATAAGAATATGAAGCTGAATAACATAGAACTGAGTTTTGACAATTTCGCCGAGGAGATGGCGAAATTGAAGAACGAGAAACACTTCGACTACCTTGTTACCATCATCGGTGAAGACTTCGGTGAGGAAGGACTCGGATGTATCTACATTCTCGAAAATACAGACACTGCCGAGCGTTGCTCGGTGAGAACCATCGCCAAGAAGGTGGATGGCAGCGACGTTATCCCCACGGTAATCAATCTGTGGAAGGTGGCCGACCTGCTCGAGCGTGAGGTCTACGACTTCGTGGGCATCAAGTTCCTCGGCCACCCCGACATGCGTCGCCTCTTCCTGCGCACCGACTTCAAGGGTCATCCCCTGCGCAAGGACTTCGACATGAGCCCCGAGGCCAACCAGTTCCCCTGTACCGACGAGCCCGAGAGCGACTACACCGTAGAATACTCGCTCGACAAGAACGGTCATCTGGTAGCTACCGAGAAGAGACTCTTCGACGAAGATGAATATGTAATCAATGTAGGCCCCAACCACCCATCCACCCACGGCGTGCTGCGCCTGCAGACCGTAGTGGACGGCGAAACCGTGAAGCGCATCTATCCCCACCTGGGATATATCCACCGCGGTATCGAGAAGATGTGGGAGAATATGACCTACCCACAGACCCTCGCCCTGACCGACCGTCTCAACTACCTCTCGGCCATGATGCACCGCCACGCTCTCGTGGGCGTCATCGAAGAGGCTATGGGCATAGAGCTCAGCGAGCGCATACAGTATATCCGTACCATCATGGACGAGCTGCAGCGTATCGACTCCCACTTGCTCTACCTGGGCTGTACCGCACAGGACCTCGGTGCCCTCACCGCTTTCCTCTACTGTATGCGCGACCGTGAGCACGTGCTCAACGTGATGGAGGAAACTACCGGCGGCCGACTCATACAGAACTATTATCGCATCGGCGGACTGCAGGCCGACATTGACCCCAACTTCGTGGACAATGTCAAGAAGCTCTGCGCCTATCTGCGCCCGATGATACAGGAATATCTCGACGTCTTCGGCGACAACGTGATTACCCACAACCGTCTCGAAGGTGTTGGCCCAATGGGCAAGGACGACTGTATCAACTATGCCGTGACCGGTCCTGCCGGACGTGCCGCAGGCTGGGCCAACGATACCCGCAAACGTCATCCCTATGCCCTCTACGACAAGGTGGAGTGGAAGGAGATAACCATGACCGGCGGCGACTCTATGGACCGCTACTACTGTCACATCAAGGAGCTCTATCAGAGCCTCGACATCATCGAGCAGCTCATAGACCATATCCCTGAGGGCGAATACTACATCAAGCAGAAGCCCATCATCAAGGTGCCCGAGGGACAGTGGTATTTCTCTGTAGAAGGAGCCAGCGGCGAGTTTGGCGTCTATCTCGACTCACGTGGCGACAAGATGCCTTACCGTATGAAGATGCGCCCGATGGGTCTGTCGCTTACCGGCGCCCTCGACCCTATGCTCCGTGGTCAGAAGATAGCCGACCTCATCACCACCGGTGCTGCCATCGACTTCGTAATCCCCGACCTCGACAGATAATAATATAATAATGTATAAGTAAAAAGAGAACATAATGATGTTTGATTTTAGTATAGTAACAACCGCCATCGACAGTCTTCTGCGCCAGACCCTCGGTCTGGGCGACTTCTGGTCGATACTGATAGAGTGCGTGCTCGTGGGTGTAGGCATCCTTACCGCCTATGCGCTGATAGCCATCGCCCTCATCTTCATGGAGCGCAAGGTGTGTGCCTACTTCCAGTGCCGTCTGGGCCCGATGCGAGTAGGTCCTTGGGGTATCTTCCAGGTCTTCGCCGACGTGCTCAAGATGCTTATCAAGGAAATCTTCGTTGTCGACAGAGCCGACAAGATGCTCTACTACATCGCTCCTTTCCTTGTGATTATCGCCTCGGTGGGCACCTTCTCATTCCTGCCATGGAACATGGGTGCGCATATCCTCGACTTCAATGTGGGTCTGTTCCTCATCACCGCCATCAGTTCGATAGGCGTACTCGGCGTGTTCCTCGCCGGATGGGGTTCCAACAACAAGTATTCGGTAGTGTCGGCCATGCGTGGCGCCGTGCAGATGATTTCCTATGAGATGTCGCTCGGCCTCTGCCTTATCTCTGCCGTAGTCCTCACAGGCACCATGCAGGTGAGCGGCATCGTTGAGGCTCAGGTCGGTCCTTGGAGCTGGCTCATCATCAAGGGCCACGTGCCTGCCATCCTGGCTTTCCTCGTATTCCTCGTAGCTGGTAACGCCGAGGCCAACCGTGGCCCGTTCGACCTGGCTGAGGCAGAGAGCGAGCTGACAGCCGGTTACCACACCGAGTATTCGGGTATGGGCTTCGGCTTCTACTATCTGGCAGAGTACCTCAACCTCTTCGTTATCTCGGGCATCGCCTCTACCGTATTCCTCGGTGGCTGGGCGCCTCTCAATATCGGTATCGAGGGCTTCGACAATCTGATGAACCTCATCCCCGGATTTATCTGGTTCTTCGGCAAGACCTTCGCCGTGGTATGGATTCTGATGTGGGTACGCTGGACTTTCCCCCGTCTGCGTATCGACCAGATACTTACCCTCGAGTGGAAGTATCTCATGCCTCTGTCTCTGATTATCCTCGTGCTGATGACCGTATGCGTAGCGCTGGGCTTCCACGGATAATCTGCGAAATATCAAACCGTAATTCAACAATAGATTAATAACAAAGTATGTCTAACAATTCATATTTCAAAGGTATTGCCGATGGCGTGAAGACGCTTGCCGTAGGTATGAAGACTACCATGAAGGAGTACTTCACACCCAAGAGCACCGAGCAGTATCCCGAGAACCGCAAGACTACACTCCACATTTCGCCCCGATTCCGCGGACGCCTGGTTTTCGAGCGCAACGAGGACGAGAGCTACAAGTGTGTGGGATGTACACTCTGTGAGAAGTCATGCCCCAATGACACCATCAAGATTGTTACCGAGATGGTGGAGGACCCCGAGACAGGCAAGAAGAAGCGCCAGCTGGTAGATTACCAGTACGACCTGGGCGACTGCATGTTCTGCGAGCTCTGCGTCAATGCATGTAACTTCGGAGCCATCAAGTTTGTCAACGATTTCGAAAACGCTGTCTTCGACCGTGACAAGCTCGTCTATCATCTGGACAAGGAAGTATACAAAGGCGGTTCGCTGCCCAACCTCATTGATGGCGGCGCTCCCCTGGAAATAGGTAAGTTTAACACCAAAACCAAGTAAACCGATTATGGCAAATATTGTAATGTTTTGTATTCTGGCCGTAGTCATTCTTGGCTCAGCCTTAATGTGTGTGCTGACCCGCAGCATCATGCGTGCAGCCACCTTCCTGCTGTTTGTGCTCTTCGGCATCGCCGGTCTTTACTTCCTGCTCGACTATACCTACCTGGGTGCTGCCCAGATAGCTGTCTACGCCGGAGGTATCACCGTGATGTATGTCTTTGCCATCCAGCTGGTCAACAAGCGCGCCCTCCAGGGCAAGACCGAATACTTCAAGGGCTCACGCCTGATGGGCGGACTGCTCATCTCACTGCTGGGCCTCGCCACAGTAGTGGGCGTAATCCTCAAGCATAAGTTTATCGACATGGCAGCCAGCTTGGCCGACAAGGAGGTAACCATGCAGGAGATAGGTACTGCCCTTGTGGGTTCAGAGAAATATCAGTATGTATTACCCTTCGAGTTGATATCAGTATTTTTGCTGGCTTGTATCATCGGAGGCATCATGATTGCAAGAAAGGAGGACCAGAAATGAATATTCCCGTAGAGTTTTTCCTTACACTTAGTGCATTGCTGTTCTTTATAGGTGTATTCGGATTTGTCACACGCCGCAACCTTGTGGCCATGCTCATCTCGGTCGAGCTGATACTCAACTCTGTCGACTTGAACTTTGCCGTGATGAACCGCATCCTTTTCCCCGGTGAGATGGAAGGCTTCTTCTTCACACTCTTCTCTATCGGTGTGAGTGCTGCCGAGACTGCTGTTGCGCTGGCTATTATTATTAATGTTTACCGTAACTATCACAGTGACCAGGTGAACAGTATTGAAAACATGAAATTCTAAGACACTATGTACAGTTATGCATTTTTGATACTTCTTCTGCCGTTGCTGAGTTTCCTCGTGTTAGGACTTGCGGGCATGAAGATGAAGAAGCAGGTAGCGGGTGTCATCGGCACCATCGTGCTGGGCTGCGTATTCGCCATGTCGGTATATACCGCCTACAAGTATTTCTTCGTAGAGGGAAGAGATGCCGTCACTGGCGCCTACAACACCGTTACCGTGTTCAATTATAGCTGGTTGAAGTTTAGCGAGCTGCTTACCTTCAACATCGGTTTCCGCCTTACGCCTATCAGCGTGATGATGCTCATCGTTATCACCACTGTCAGCTTTATGGTTCATATCTATTCGTTTGGTTATATGGCCGAGCGCGACGAGAACTATGAGGTTGAAGGCTATGAGAAGGGCTTCCAGCGTTTCTACGCTTACCTGAGCCTGTTTACGATGTCCATGCTGGGTCTGGTGGTTGCCACCAACCTCTTCCAGATGTATCTCTTCTGGGAGCTGGTGGGCGTGTGCTCTTATCTGCTTATCGGTTTCTATTACCCCAAGCATGCCGCTGTCCACGCCAGCAAGAAGGCGTTTATCGTAACTCGCTTCGCCGACCTCTTCTTCCTCATCGGTATTCTCTTCTACAGCTTCTATGTAGGCACGTTCAACTACGACCTGGCTGCCGACCACGACCTGGTGCTGAAGTTGCATGGTGCAGCATTTGTCCTGCCTACCGCCCTGTTCTTGATGTTTATCGGTGGTGCCGGTAAGAGTGCCATGTTCCCGCTGCACATCTGGTTGCCCGACGCTATGGAAGGCCCCACACCCGTGTCAGCGCTCATCCACGCCGCCACCATGGTTGTGGCTGGTGTATATCAGGTGGCCAGCCTGTTCCCCATCTGGGTGAACTACGCCCCCAACGCCCTGCACTATGTGGCCTACATCGCTGCCTTCACCGCATTCTATGCCGCAGCCGTAGCCTGCTGTCAGCGCGATATCAAGCGTGGTCTGGCCTTCTCGACCATCTCTCAGATAGCCTATATGCTGGTAGCCCTTGGCGTATGTACTGCCATCGACAACCACGAGGGTGGTCTGGGTTATATGGCCGGTATGTTCCACCTCTTTACCCACGCCATGTTCAAGGCCCTGCTCTTCCTCTGCTCCGGTGCCATCATCGTGATTATCGGCAGCAACTTCAAGGAGTATATGGGAGGTCTGCACAAGTATATGCCCATTACCAATGTCTGCTTCCTCATCGGATGTCTCGCCATCGCCGGTATCCCTCCCTTTGCAGGTTTCTTCTCTAAAGACGAAATCATCACCGCCTGCTTCCAGTTCTCTCCCTTCATGGGCTACTTCATGACACTGGTTGCCGGTATGACCGCTTTCTACATGTTCCGTCTCTACTACGTGATATTCTGGGGCCAGAGCTACTACGAACTTGACCCCGAACACCGTCGCAAGCCACAAGAGGTGCCCTTCGTAATGTGGGGTCCGCTGGTGTTCCTTGCCATCATCTCGTGTGTAGCCGGTCTTATACCTTTCGGCCACTTTGTTTCGGCTACCGGCCAGAGCTACGATATCCACATCAATGCTCAGGTGGCTACTACCAGCATTGTGGTGGCTGTCATCGGCATTGCCCTTGCCACCTATATGTACGCTCCCAAGAAGACTCCGCTGGCCGACACTCTGGCCAAGCGTATGCCTGTGCTGCACAAGGCTGCCCTCAACCGTTTCTACATCGACGACGCATGGCAGTTCTTCACCCACAAGATAGTCTTCGGACTCTTCTCCAAGCCCATCGCATGGTTTGACCGCCGCGTCATCGACGGCACCATGAACTTCATGGCATGGGGTACACAGGAAGCCGGTGAGTCTATCCGTCCATGGCAGAGTGGTGACGTGCGCCAGTATGCCGTATGGTTTATCACGGGAAGTGTAGCTATATCATTAATCCTTCTTTGTCTTTAGAGCATTATCATTATGAGTATATTAACATTATTCGTAGTTATCCCCGTCCTGATGCTCCTCGGGCTCTGGTTTTCCAAGAACCTGGCTCAGGTACGTGGCGTAATGGTAGCAGGTGCCAGCGCCCTGTTGGTCCTTGCCATCTGGCTTACCGTTACTTTTATACAGATGCGCCATGCCGGTAACACCGATCCCATGCTGTTCACCTACAGCGTGGCATGGTTCCCCTCGCTCCATATCGCCTACAGCGTAGGCGTCGATGGCATCTCGGTCGTGATGCTCCTGCTGTCGGCCATCATTGTCTTCACCGGAACCTTTGCCTCTTGGCAGGCCATGTCCAACCACAAGGAATACTTCCTCTGGTTCACCCTGCTCAGCACCGGTGTGTTCGGCTTCTTCATCTCGGTAGATATGTTCACCATGTTCATGTTCTACGAGGTAGCCCTTATCCCTATGTATCTGCTTATCGGAGTATGGGGTACAGGCGCCAAGGAGTATGCCGCCATGAAGCTCACCCTGATGCTTATGGGTGGTTCGGCGCTGCTCATCATCGGCATCCTGGCCATCTACTTCTTCAGTGGAGCCACCACGATGAACATCAATGAGATTGCGGCTATGGCCAATATCCCCGAGAATGTGCAGAACATCTTCTTCCCCTTGCTCTTCATCGGTTTCGGCGTGCTGGGAGCCCTCTTCCCATTCCACACATGGTCGCCCGACGGTCATGCCAGCGCCCCTACCGCCGTGTCTATGCTCCACGCCGGTGTGCTGATGAAGCTCGGTGGCTACGGCTGCTTCCGCATTGCGATGTATCTCATGCCTTCCGCTCTCGACACCTGGGCACCTGTGTTCCTCATCCTCACCACCATCTCTGTGGTATATGGAGCGCTCTCAGCCTGTGTGCAGACCGACCTCAAGTACATCAATGCCTATAGCTCGGTATCCCACTGCGGTATGGTGCTCTTCGCCCTCTGCATGGTTACCCAGACCGCCATCACCGGTGCCGTTATCCAGATGTTGTCCCACGGTCTGATGACAGCCCTCTTCTTTGCTGTCATCGGTATGATTTACCACCGTGCCGGCACTCGCGACGTGCGCTATCTCGGCGGACTGATGAAGGTAGTGCCTTTCCTCGCCGTTTCCTATGTAGTGGCAGGTTTGGCCAACCTGGGTCTCCCCGGTTTCTCTGGCTTCGTGGCCGAGATGACCATCTTCGTAGGTTCGTTCCAGAACGCCGATACCTTCCACCGTGTATGTACCATCGTGGCTTGTACCTCTATCGTAGTGACAGCCGTGTACATCCTGCGCGTTGTGGGCAAGATTCTATTCCAGAAGATACCCAACCCCGAGTTCCTCAAGCTCACCGATGCTACTTGGGACGAGCGCTTGGCCGTGGGTGGACTTATCTTCTGCGTAGCCGGTCTCGGTACTGCGCCTTTCTGGGCACAGGAGGTTATCTACGATGCAGTAGGCCCTATCATCCAGCATATCGGCAACTTTGTTGCGATAGCCCAGTAAACTGTAATGTCTAACGATTAAGTATCTAAAAGAAATGAATATTGATTATAGTCAGTTTTTACATATGATGCCCGAAGTAAGCCTTATGGCTGTTCTGGTAATCGTCTTCATTGCAGACTTCTTTACTGCCCCCCGTGTAGCCGATGTACAGGCTGGCGCCGACTTCAAGGCTCCCCGTGCATGGTTCGGTCCGCTGGTGTGTGTGCTCATGCTTGTCCACACCCTGCTCAATCTCGCTCCCGTAGAGTCTGCCGTTACCTTTGGCGGCATGTACTATACCACACCCTCTATCGGTATCATCAAGAGCATCCTCGCCTTCGGCACACTCATCGTGCTCATCCAGAGCCGCGAGTGGATGCGCCGCCCCGATACCTTCTTCAAGGAGGGTGAGTTCTACATGCTCACCCTCGCCACCCTCTTGGGTATGAACATGATGGTAAGTGCCAACCACTTCCTGCTGTTCTTCCTGGGTCTTGAGCTGGCTTCGGTGCCCATGGCCTGCTTGGTGGCGTTCGACAAGTACCGCCACAACTCAGCCGAGGCAGGTGCCAAGTTCATCCTCACCGCCACCTTCTCGAGCGGCGTGATGCTCTATGGTATCAGCCTGCTCTATGGCGCAGTAGGCACACTCTACTTCGACGACGTAGTGATGCGACTCTCTGCCACTCCTATGGTCATCGTGGGTCTGGTGTTCTTCGTCAGCGGTCTGGGCTTCAAGATTTCTCTCGTGCCCTTCCACTTCTGGACAGCCGACTCTTACCAGGGCGCTCCCACCACCGTTACCGGCTATCTGTCGGTTATCTCTAAGGGAGCCGCAGCCTTCACGCTCTGCACCGTGCTGATGAAGGTCTTCGGTCCCATGGTCGAGTACTGGCAGTACATGCTCTTCATTGTCATCGTGCTGTCTATCACCGTGGCCAACCTTTTCGCCATCCATCAGAGCGACCTGAAGCGCTTCATGGCGTTCAGCTCTATCTCTCAGGCAGGTTACATCGTGCTCGCCATCGTGGGCAACCAGGCCACATCGGTCTACGCCCTCAGCTTCTACGTGCTCATCTACGTGGTAGCCAATATGGCTGTGTTCACCATCATCTCGTCTATCGAGGAGCACAATAACGGCGTGGTAGATATGGAAAGCTACAACGGACTCTATCAGACCAATCCGCGTCTGGCCTTCCTCATGACCCTCGCCCTGTTCTCCCTGGGTGGTATTCCTCCCTTCGCTGGTATGTTCTCCAAGTTCTTCGTCTTCATGGCAGCTGTCAAGGGCGCCGACTTGGCCACCACCACCGGAGCGCTGGCCTACATCGTGGTATTCATCGCGCTGGTCAACACCGTGATATCTCTCTACTACTATCTGCTCATCGTCAAGGCTATGTACATCAAGCCCAACGAGCATCCTCTGCCTACATTCCAGAGCGCCACGAGCACCAAGCTCGCCCTCGCCGTTTGTACCACAGGTGTGCTGCTCTTCGGTGTATGCTCATTCATCTACGAATGGATAGCTCTGGCATAACGCAGCAAGAGAGCAAGATATACTAAATCTAACTTAATAATATCTACAGGGGATAAGTCGGTATCTTACCGCTTATTCCCTGTTCTTTTTTCTGCCTCTCCGCCCGCGCCGTCAGTTTCTCCGCCCGCACCGTCAGTTTCTCCACGAAGCCCGTCCACCCGCTCGCCGTCTGCAACCCCGCTGCGAGCCACTCTGAGTCGGGTCCGCGACTTGAAATGCAGAAATCATGGTTTGCCATATTCATTTCCGAGTTTGCATTCCCCGTTTCAAACCTTGAAATCACCGCAGATGTCATCTCCGCCAGGTTTGTTTCCGTGAGTGGGAGTGTGGCACCCACTATCCGTAGTTTTCTCACGCCCTCGTTTATCGCAGCGACAGAGGCTACAGCTGCACTGTCAATGTGCTTTCTTTTCAGTTTTGCTCCCTTTGCACCATCTTTAGTCAAGATAGGCGGCGTCTTAACCATGCAAAACGAAAAAAACTTCGTGTTTTTCTTTGCATTGTCTTCGACTTGCACTATCTTTGTAAGAAAAATGGAGAGGTATGAATACCAGCGATAGTATTGTAATTATTCCTACATACAACGAGAAGGAAAATATGGAGAAAATCGTTCGTGCGGTTTTCTCCTTGGACAAGTGTTTTCACATCTTGGTCATCGACGACGGCAGCCCCGATGGTACTGCCCAGATAGTCAAGCGCCTTATGGCCGACGAGTTTGGCGACCGCCTGTTCCTCATCGAGCGCAGCGGCAAACTCGGACTCGGCACCGCCTATATCACTGGCTTCAAGTGGGCGCTTGAGCACAATTACGACTACATCTTCGAGATGGATGCCGATTTCAGTCACGACCCTGCCGACCTGCCACGCCTCTACTCTGCCTGTCATGACGAGGGCTACGATGTAGCTATCGGTTCGCGCTATGTGAGCGGTGTCAATGTCGTCAACTGGCCCATCGGGCGCGTGCTGATGAGCTATTTCGCGTCCAAGTACGTGCGCATGGTCACCGGCTTCAAGGTCCACGACACCACCGCCGGCTTCAAGTGCTACCGCCGCCGTGTGCTTGCCACCATCCCCCTCGACGAGATACGCTTCAAGGGCTACGGCTTCCAGATTGAGATGAAGTTTACCGCTTACAAGATAGGGTTCAAAATCAAAGAGGTGCCCGTCATCTTTGTCAACCGTCGCGAGGGTGTCAGCAAGATGAGCGGTGGCATCTTCGGTGAGGCTTTCTTTGGTGTGATGCGTCTCCGTTGGGACGGCTGGTTCCGCCATTATCCTGCCTTGCCCAAAGCCTGAGCCATCCCTCTCTTTGAGTGAAGCGATTTCACGCCTATGACGATAGAAGATTTAAGCAGACTCTACGGAGCGTGCCCGCAAGCGGGTACGCTCGTTAAGGTTTTGGCCGAACCTGCCACCCGCCATATCTATATACAAGGTGCACAGGCGTCGGCCACGCCTTTGCTCTTTGCCTCGGTGGCCGACAGAGTGGCCGTCCCCGTGGTCTTTATCCTCCCCGATGCCGACGAGGCGGGCTATTTCTACCACGACCTTACTCAGATTATGGGCCAGGAGCGCGTGCTCTTTTTCCCCTCGAGCTACCGGCGCTCCGTGCGCCACGGCCAGCGCGATGCCGCCAACGAGATATTGCGCACCGAGGTGCTCGGCCGTTTCAGCTCGCGCAGCAGTGGCGACGTGCTCTATGTGGTCACCCACCCAGAGGCTCTGGCCGAGATGGTGGCGTCGCAGCAGAACATCGACGACCACCGCATCCATCTCACCACGGGTCAGACCATCGACATCACCGATGTCGCCCATCGTCTGCGCGATCTGGGGTTCGAGATGGTCGACTATGTCTATGAGCCAGGTCAGTATGCCCAGCGCGGCAGCATCATCGACATCTATTCCTACTCGAGCGAGTATCCCTACCGCGTCGACTTCTTCGGCGACGAGATTGATACCATCCGTACCTTTGAGGTCGAGGACCAGTTGTCCAAGGACCGCAAGTCCGAGATAGACATCCTGCCCGAACTTGCCCAGACTGCCACCGAGCGCGTGTCCTTCCTGCAGTTCGTGCCCGACGATACGCTGCTCGTTGCCCCCGACTTCGACTACGTGGGCAGCGTGGTGGCGCGCGTTTATAGCGAGGGTTTCTCCTCCCAGGCTCTCACCGAGCGGCTTGAGGGCGCCACCGAGATGGAGCGCCAGCAGATAGAGCGCGAGATGCGGCGCGAGTGGGCTCTCTGTCCGCCGTCGCAGTACGACACCCTTCAGGCACGCCTCCGCCATGTGTGGTTTGGCATGAATGTGGGCGCCCATGCCGACGCCCAGTCTGGCGCCACGGCTACCATCGCCATGAACATCACCCCGCAACCCCTCTTCCATAAGAATTTCGACCTCCTGCGCCAGTCGCTCGAAGACTATCTGCTCCAGGGCTACCGCCTCTTTATCCTTGCCGACAGCGCCAAGCAGCAACAGCGTCTGCGCGAAATCTTCGCCGAGATGGGCAGCGACCGCGAGCGCTCCCACCTTGATGCCCAGCGCACCGGCATCGACTTCGAGGGCGTCGACAAGGCCCTCCATAGCGGTTTTGCCGACAATGCGCTGCGCATCTGCTGCTTCACCGACCACCAGATATTCGACCGTTTCCACAAGTACAGCCTCCGCAGCGACCGCGCCCGTTCCGGCAAGATGGCGCTTACCATGAAGGAACTCTACGAACTCGAGCCCGGCGACTTCATTGTCCATGTCGACCTCGGCATCGGCAAGTTTGGCGGCCTGGTGCGCGTGCCCGTGGGCGACAGTTATCAGGAGGTGATACGCATCATCTACCAGCACAACGACAAGGTCGATGTCTCCATCCACTCGCTCTACAAAATCAGCAAGTACCGCCGCCAGGACACCGGAGAGCCACCCCGCCTCTCCACGTTGGGCACCGGCGCCTGGGACCGTCTCAAGGAGCGCACCAAGAAGCGCATCAAGGATATTGCCCGTGACCTCATCAAGCTCTATGCCCGTCGCCGTCACGAGAAGGGCTTCCCCTTCAGCGCCGACTCTTTCATGCAGCACGAGCTCGAGGCCAGCTTCCTCTACGAAGATACCCCCGACCAGCTGCGAGCCACCCAGGAGGTGAAGGCCGATATGGAGCGTGCCCGCCCCATGGACCGCCTCGTCTGCGGAGATGTGGGCTTCGGCAAGACCGAGGTCGCCGTGCGCGCTGCCTTTAAGGCCGCGTGCGACTCTAAGCAAGTGGCGGTGATGGTACCTACCACCGTGCTCGCCTTCCAGCACTACCAGACCTTCCGCAACCGTCTGAAGAACTTCCCCGTGCGCGTAGACTATCTCAGCCGTGCCCGCACGGCGCGCCAGACCACCCAGGTGCTGAAAGACCTGGCCGACGGCAAGATAGACATCCTCGTGGGCACCCACAAGCTCATCAGCAAGACCGTCAAATGGAAAGACCTGGGGCTGCTCATCATCGACGAAGAGCAGAAGTTTGGCGTCTCGACCAAGGAGAAGCTGCGCACCATGAAGACCAATGTCGATACGCTCACCATGTCGGCCACCCCCATTCCCCGCACCCTGCAGTTCTCGCTCATGGGTGCTCGCGACATGAGTGTGATGCGCACACCGCCGCCCAACCGTTATCCCGTGCATACCGAGGTCGACACCTATGGCCACGAGGTCATCGCCGAAGCCATCAACTTTGAGATGAGCCGCAACGGACAGGTGTTCTTCGTCAACGACCGCATCTCCAATCTGCCCGAGATAGCCAACCTCATCCACAAGTATGTGCCCGACTGCCGTGTGGCTATCGGCCACGGCCAGATGCCGCCCGACGAGCTCGAGCAGGTCATCATGGGATTTATCAACTACGACTACGACGTGCTGCTCTCTACCACCATCGTCGAGAACGGCATCGATATATCCAATGCCAATACCATCATAATCAACGATGCCCACCGCTTTGGTCTCTCAGACCTGCACCAGATGCGCGGAAGGGTAGGCCGAAGCAACCGCAAGGCCTTCTGCTATCTGCTGGCTCCCCCCAAATCGCTGCTCAAGCCCGACGCGCGCCGCCGGCTTGAAGCGCTTGAGAATTTCTCTGAACTGGGCAGTGGTTTCAACCTCGCCATGCAAGACCTGGATATCCGCGGCGCCGGCAATCTGCTGGGCGCCGAGCAGAGCGGTTTCATGGAGGACCTCGGGTATGAAATGTATCAGAAGATACTTTCCCAGGCGGTCACCGAACTCAAGAACGACGAGTTCCAGGACATCTATGCCGACGAGATGGCTGCCGGCCGCGACATCAGCGGCGAGTTTGTCGACGACTGTGCCGTGGAGAGCGACCTCGAGATGTACTTCCCCGACACCTATGTGCCTGGCTCGAGCGAGAGGATGCTGCTCTACCGCGAGCTTGACAACATTACCGACGACCGCGAGCTCGACGCTTATCGCCAGAGGCTCATCGACCGCTTCGGACCCATCCCCCACGAGGGCGAGGAGCTCATGCAGGTCGTGGCGTTGCGCCGGCTGGGCAAGCGGCTTGGCTTCGAGAAGATTATCCTGCGTCAGGGCCGCATGACGCTTCAGTTTGTGGGCAACCCAGACAGCGTCTACTACAAGAGCACTGCCTTTGGCAAAGCCATCAACTACATGGCTGCCAACCCGCGGCGCTGCGAGCTCAAGGAGGTCAAGGGCCGACGGCTCATGCACGTGGCGCAGATAGCCACCGTGGGCGATGCCGTGGCTCTGCTGCGCGAGATAGACAGCCAGACGCCCACCTCATTCAACGCTTGACACATTATGATTATACTCTTTTCGGTCTTGATCTATTTCGGGCTGCTGCTGGCCTTCAGCCGGCTCACCACGCGCGGCTCGAGCAATGACACATTCTTTCGCGCCAACCGCCGCTCGCCCTGGTACATGGTGGCGTTTGGCATGGTGGGCGCCTCTATCTCCGGCGTCACCTTTGTCTCAGTACCCGGCATGGTGGGCGCCAGCGACATGACCTATCTGCAGACCTGCATGGGCTTTATCCTGGGCTACATTGTCGTGGCTTTTGTGCTGTTGCCCATCTACTACCGCTACGACCTCACCACCATCTACACCTACCTCAGTCTGAGGCTGGGGCGCTGTTCCTACCTCTCCGGGGCTTCGTTCTTCCTGCTGTCCAAGATGACCGGCGCCGCCGCCCGTTTCTATGTGGTGTGCATCATCCTCCAGGAGTTTGTCTTCGACAGCATGGGCATACCCTTCTACATTACCGTGCCGCTGCTGGTGGTGCCGATATGGCTCTACACGCGCCGTGGCGGAGTGAAGACGCTGGTGTGGACCGATACGTTCCAGACCCTCTGCATGTTTGCCGCCCTGATACTCATCATCATCCATGTCACCGATGCCCTCGACATGAGCCTCGCCCAGGCGATGGGCGCTGTGATGGACAGCGGCCACAGCCGCGTGTTTGTCTTCGACGACTGGGTGTCGCGGCAGAACTTCTGGAAGCAGTTCTTCAGCGGTGTGTTCATCGTAGTGGTGATGACCGGACTCGACCAGGATATGATGCAGAAGAACCTGACCTGCAAGACGCTGCGCGAGGCGCAGAAGGACATGTGCAGCTATGGCGTGGCGTTTCTGCCCGCCAATGCGCTGTTTCTCTCCCTGGGCGTGCTGCTCATGATGCTTGCCCAGCGCACGGGCGTCGATGCCTCGGGCGACCAGCTGCTGCCTGCCTTTGCCGCCTCGGGAGAGTTGGGCATGGCGGTGGTCGTGTTCTTCACCATCGGCATCGTGGCGGCGTCGTTCTCCAGTGCCGACTCGGCCCTCACCTCGCTCACCACCTCGTTCTGCGTAGACATACGCGGGCGGGCCAACGACGAGCGCCTGCGCCATCGTGTCCACGTGGGTATGGCTGTGGTCTTTGCCCTCTTCATCCTGCTCTTCCGCGTGTTCAACAACACCAGTCTGCTCGACGCCATCTATGTCATGTGTTCCTATACCTATGGTCCGCTGCTCGGCATGTTTGGCTTTGCGCTGCTCACCCGCCGCACGGTGCGCGACCGCTGGGTGCCCTATATTGCCGTCGCCTCGCCCCTCATCTGCTTTGGCATAGACACCGCCACCACCGCCCTCTGCGGATATCACTTCGGCTACGAGCTGCTGATGCTCAATGGCCTACTCACCTTTGCCGGCATGTGGGCGGTGAGCCGCAAGGGCGACGCCCAACCTCACCCCACGACCGGGCTGCAAGCATAGACCAGCCTTACTGCCACAGGCAACGGCCTTACCATAACCAGGGCTGGACTTCTCACATGGAGTCCAGCCCTCTTCTTTGCCGCTGCCTCGGTCGCAGCCAGCTTAGCCTCGGTCTCGGTCAGGTGCACCGATGTGCTGATGGCCTTTGGCGGCTCGTATCGTATGTCACGTGAGTACGTGTCGGAAGTCACGGGCCCACGTAACATACGATACGAGCCTACGTAACATAAGGCACGCAGCAGCCATGGTGGTGAATGTGGTGGCTGTCAATAGCTTTTGCGGGTGTGGCGATGTCCTCTCGTATTGCTGTGGGTTGTGCGGTGGTCTGGCAGTATTGCTTGTGCCGGTCTGTCAGTGGCGTCGGAAGGTGGCAGGGCTTGCCGCCGCGACCGCGATGGGGCAGGGCAGTGGTGCGAAAACAAAAGTCAGCCATTCTCCCGTTGCCGGGCGGATGGCTGACTGCTTGTAGCTATGGTCTTAAGTTACTTCTTAATTTGCTTGGAGTTATGGGCGAATATCTGCTGTTTCTTTCCGGCTTTTGGCTCGGCCACCTTGATTTTGGTGAATGAGCCGCGGTTTACGTCGTCGAGGACGATGGCTGGGCGGTAGTCGGCCTTGCGGGCGGTAAGGCGCACGTTGCGGAAGGTCACTCCGTCGGCGTGGCGCACGTAGAAGCCCCAGGCGGGCAGCTCCTTGTGCTGGGAGAACTCAGGATAGGCGCGAGGCATCTCGGGCACCTTGTCGAGTTCGTCGGTTCCCACGCGGGCGTAGTTGGGGTCGCCTCCGCCGGGGTAGACTATCTCCACATTCTCGATGCTCACATTGGTGATGTGGTTGTTCTCAAGTCCTACGATGGCCGAGGGCGAGATGTTGCGTGGGTTGTCCTCGGTAGGACCCTCATACTCGTATCCGGCATCGGGCTTGGTGGCAGGCACCTCGGCATATACGTTGGAGATATGCACATTGTCCATACGGCTGCGGCCGGGCTTGTTGGTGTCGTCGTTGACCTCGATGAGCTCATGGGCGTCGCCCCGTCGCTGGCCCACAACGAGATAGATGGGGTTGCCGGTGTTGATGGAGCGCAGACTATCTACGATGATGTTCTCCACGTGTCCGCCGTCGACAGCCTGTATGGTGATGGCCGAGCGGAAGGTGTCGAAGATGGTGTTGTTGACGATGCGTATGTTCTTGAAGCCGCCTACCGATGCGGTGCCAAACTTGATGCCGCTGGCGCTCGAGCAAGCCTTGTTGTTGCGCACGGTGATGTTCTGGCAGAGGCTTTTGGCATCGTGCGACTTGAGGCAGATGGCGTCGTCGGTGGCGTCGACGTAGCAGTTCTGGATTAGCGCTCCGTTGCAGTCTACGATGTCCATACCGTCGTTGTTCCAATAGGCGCGGCTGTGCACGGTGATGCCGTCGATGACGAGGTTGGTGCACTGGTCGTAGGTCTGGGTCCAAAAGGCTGGGTTCTGCAGCGTAATGTCCTTGACGGTGACATGGTTGCACTCACGGAAATAGATGAGCTTTGGGCGGTTGGCCACGCGGCCCAGCTTGAGCGGGTCGTTGATGATGCCGTTGCACGCCTGAGCCAGGAAGTTGTTGGCGAGCGCGCGGCCCTGTCCCTCGATTACTCCCTTGCCGGTGATGGCTATGTTGTCTTGCTTGTTGGCGAGGATGAGTCCGTACCAAGAGTTGAGCTCCATGTCGTAGTCGTAGGGATTGGTCGACCCCACGAGTATGGCGCCTTCACTGAGGTGCAGGGTGACGTTGGACCGCATGTGGATGCTGCCTGTGAGGTAGCGGCCTACGGTGAATACGAGTCTGCCACCGCCCTGCTGTGCGATATAGTCTATCGCCTTCTGGATGGAGCGGGTGTTCATGGTGGTTCCGTCGCTCTTGATGCCGAAGAGGGTCATCTGGTAGTCTTTGGCGGCGACGTTGGCGGCGGCGAGGGTCATCAGCGCCACCAGTATCAAATGTCTTATCTTGCTCATAGTTTTATGCTGTTGGGTAGTAGGTTAATAACGGGGCTGTGTAAGACAGTCTTTGACAGTCATCTTTCCACACTCCTTGGCCTCGTAGAGAGGCATGGCGGCGTCGGAGAGACCCAGGGTCACGGCTGTGACCTGGACGTTGTGGCAGTGGTCAAACTGCAGTGGCGGGCAGGCATAGTTCTGCAGGGTGACGCCGCTTGTCTGCACACCTTTGCAGCGGTCGAGGGCGATGAGGGCAGGCACCTCGGCATTGGCGTCGGCGTATCCGCGAGCGGTCTGCTCGGCAATGTCGGCGATGAGCGCGCGGCTGTTGCCATCGATGATGCCCTTGCCAGTGATGGCTATGTCGTGCTGTCCCTGGGCATGGATGAGTGCGCGGCGGGGGCTGCCCTTATGGTCGTAGACCGAGGGAGAGGCCACGAGCACGGCTCCTTCGTGTATCACGAGGGTTACGCCCGATTTGAGTTCGATGCTTCCGGTGAGGTAGCGGCCTACGTAGAAGACGAGGCGTCCGCCGCCCTGAGCAGAGATATAGTCTATGGCATGCTGTATGGATCGGGTGTTGTTGGTCACTCCGTCGCTCTTCACGCCGAAGGCTACAGCCTGATAGTCTTTGGCCATGGCCGAGATGGAAGTCAGGGCCAGCAGGGTGGCGCAGAGCAGAGTCTTTATCTTGTTCATGATTTCTGTTGTTTTTAGGTTATTTGTTGCGTGTAGAGTGGTATAGCACTTCCTGTACCTTGCCCTTGCTGTCGGGCTCTATATACTGCATGTCTTTCAGGGTCAGCCCCTTGACATCGTCGGCTACGATGGCCGGACGGTAGTCGTGCTTGAGCGCACGGAAGACGATGTTGTCGAAGGTGACATTCTCGGCATGGCGCAGATAGAAGCCCCATGCAGGCAGTTCCTTGAACTGGGAGAACTCGGGGTAAGACTTAATCATCTCGGGGATGCTGTCGAGGTCTTTGGCCGTGGTGCCGCGGTAGGCGAAGAGCGGGTTGCCGCCGCCGGGGGTGACTATCTCGATGTTCTGCAGCGTCACGTTCTTGATTTTGCAGGTGGGGATGCCCACTATACTGGCCGGCGAGATGTTGCGCGGCATATCCTCTACCGGTCCTTCATAGCTGTAGCCAGCGTCGGGCTTGAAAGAGGGTATCTCAGCATAGACATTGCGGATGGTAATGTTGCTCATGGATGGGCGCTTGCCCTTGTTCCATCGCTCGCCGGTACGCAGGAAGATTACGTTGCCGGTGTTGATGGACCGCACGCCATCGACCTCGATATTGTCGATGATACCTCCATCGACAGTAGCGAAGGTGATGGCAGAGCGATACGTGTTATAGATGGTAAGATTCTTGACTTTGAAGTTGCGGAAACCTCCGCGTGATACGGTGCCAAACTTCAGACCGTTGGCACTGGAGCGGCCCACACAGTCTTCGACCACCACGTTCTGACAGATGTGGTCGGCAGAGTGGGACTTGAAGCAGAACACGTCGTCGGCAGCGTCGATGGTGCAGTGGCGTATCACCACTCCGTCGCAGTCTACGACGTCGATGCCATCGTTGTTCCAGTACGACTTGCTGTCTACGGTGATGCCCTCGACCAACAGGTTGCGGCACTGGTCGTAGGTCTGGTTCCAGCTGGCGGGGTCGCGCAGGGTGATGCCCTCGACCACCACGTTGTCGCACTCACGGAAATAGATGTTCTGCGGGCGGTTGCCCTCATAGGGGCGGCCGTTGCGCAGCGCATCGTCGTAGAGTCCGCGGTTGATGATATCCACCTGGTTGTAGGCGGTCTGTGCGCCCTGTCCGTTGATGGTTCCCTTGCCACGGATGGCGATGTTCTTCTGTCCGAAGGCAAAGATGAGCGACTGCCAGTTGACCACGGGACTCTTGTCATAGTCCCAGGGATTGGTAGAGCCCAGCAGTTCGGCGCCGTTTTCAAGCATCAGCGTGACATCAGACTTCAGATAGATGGTGCCCGTAAGGTAACGGCCCGGCGTAAACACCAGGTTGCCGCCTCCGTGGCTGCTCACGTGGTCGATGGCATGCTGGATGATGTTGGTGTTGAGCGTGATGCCGTCGGCTTTGGCTCCGAAGTCGGTAACGCGATAGTCCCCGGCATTGGCTGTGACGCTCAGGAGTGTGCAGAGCACACAGAGCAGACTTTTAGTAATAGTTCTCATGTCGTAGATAGTTATGTTTCTCGCAGCAACATGGCCGCGAGTGGTGATTGTTAGATTTCTTTACGCCTACAAAATTAACAATAATCGCCTTCTCATGTGTGTGCTTTTTGATATTTGACCCCCGCTATTTGTTTCCCATCACGCAAATTCCCCCGACACTGGCCGCAGAGCCAGAGTCGGGGGAAATAGCTATATATATTATAATAAGGTGTACGTCTCAGCCAAGCCTATCGGTTGAGATAGCGCTCGGCCTTGAGCGTATTTGGTTTCATCGTACGATGGAAATCAGTTTGCAGCCCAGTGCAGTCTCTATCTTCGCTATGGTCTGCATGGTGAAGTTGTGTCTGCCCGTCAACCATTTGGATACTTCAGAATCTCGCTTGTGCAGCAAGTGGGCAAAATCCTTCTGAGTGAGGTTCTTGCTTTTTAGAACTTCGCTGATGCGCTCTGCTATTCCAAAGGAAAGGTCAAATTCTGCTTTCTGCTCAGCTGGTATAGCGGTGAGGCACTGTCTGAACAATTCATTCTGTATCATAAGCTGTATGTTATATTTCAAAAGTAGCACTTTGAATATCGGTTATCATATTTTTCTCAATGGTAACTTTGCCTGACTTTTGTGCTTTGACAAGCACCCTGTCAAATGTCTGCAAGTCCATCACATAACCGCTTAGTTTCTCATCCTCTTGATATGTGCGTGTATTCTTGATGCCGCCGTTGCCAAGTATGAGAATTTGGTCAGATATGCGTAGACAGTAGAGTCGCAGTCTGCGTGAGTCGATAGCCAAGGCTTTGACATTGTCGTTCATTCTGCCTTCATTACGGAAAAAACGTTCAAGGGCACCTTTGTCAATGATCTTGGATAAAGCCATAAGGATAACATTAAAATCCTTGTTATATGTGGCATTATCCTTAAATTCAATCAGGAACTTTTCGAACTCGCTTTCTTCACTTCCGTCGAAACAGATAGAGAACATGCCTACGTTATCATTCTGCTCTATGGTTTTTAATGAAATTGTCGTCATAGTCGTATGGGTTCTTGTTGCTGCAAAGGTAAGTATAATTTCTTATTTAATTCACTTTTGAGTGAATAATTTGTGCTTTTGGCTATAAATAATCACCTATATAACACACAATTCACCACTTGCTTCAATCAAGAAGCATGTGGTGAATTGTGTAGATATTGCAGATGGAATGTCAGATACAGTATCTGTAATCAGTCTCAGCCAACCCTATCGGTTGAGATAGCGCTCGGCCTCGAGCGCGGCCTTGCATCCGCTGCCGGCGGCTACGATGGCCTGACGGTAGGTGGGGTCGGCACAGTCGCCGGCGGCAAATATGCCCTCGACATTGGTGCATGGCGATGCGCCCAGGGTCTTGATATACCCCTGCTCGTCCATGTCTATCTGTCCGCGGAACTCGTCGGTGTTGGGCTTATGGCCGATGGCGAGGAAAAAGCCGTCGATGGGCAAATCGTAGTGACGCTCATCGGCTTCGCCACGTCGTGCCACCAGGTGGGCACCCTCTACGCCGTTGTCGCCATAGAGTCCTTCGGTGTTGTGCTCGTAGAGGATTTCTATCTTTGGATTTTCCTCGACGCGGCGGCGCATGATGTCGGAAGCGCGGAGGTAGGGCTTGCGCACAATCATATAGACCTTGGTGCAGAGATTGGCCAGATAGGATGCCTCTTCGCAGGCGGTGTCGCCGCCGCCCACTACAGCCACCACCTTCTTGCGGTAGAAGAAGCCGTCGCAGGTGGCGCAAGCCGATACGCCCATGCCATTGTACTTCTGCTCATCGGGCAGCCCCAGGTATTTGGCGCTGGCGCCGGTGGCTATGATGATGGTGTCGGCCTCTATCTGAGTGCCGTCGTCGATGGTCACGATGTAGGGACGCTTGGACAGGTCGGCAGCCGTCACCACGCCGTCGCGGATGTCGGCACCGAATCGCTCGGCCTGCTCGCGCAGTTCCATCATCATCTGGTTGGCATCGACGCCCTCAGGATAGCCGGGGAAGTTTTCGACGATGGTGGTCTGGGTGAGCTGACCACCCGTCTGCAGACCGCAATACTCGATGGGCTGCAGATTGGCGCGGCCGGCGTAGATGGCGGCTGTATAGCCGGCGGGGCCGCTGCCGATGATGAGACATTTGGTATGTTCCACGTTGTTATTGGGCTAAGAGTTTTTCTATTTCCTTGCTGATGTTGTCGAGGCTTTCGGTGGGCTCGAAGCGGGCTACCACCATACCGCGCTTGTTGATGAGGAACTTGGTGAAATTCCACTTGATATCGCTCTTCTGCTTGTAGTCAGGGTCGGCCTCGCTGAGCATCTTGTCGAGGACTGGGGTGAGGGGATGGCTCTCGTCCCAGCCGGCAAAACCGCGCTGCTCCTGCAGAAAACGGAAGAGAGGGTCGGCATCGTCGCCGTTGACCTTGACCTTCTTGAAACGGGGGAAGTCGGTGCCGTAGGTGAGTTTGCAGAAATTGTGGATAGACTCATCGGTGCCGGGGGCCTGCTGGCCAAACTGGTTGCAGGGGAAATCGAGGATTTCAAAGCCCTGGGTGTGATATTCCTGATAGAGGGCTTCGAGTTCCTCATACTGAGGAGTAAAGCCACACTTGGTAGCGGTGTTTACTATGAGGAGCACTTCGTTGGCATACTCGCGCAGCGATACCTCCTTGCCTTTTCTGTCTTTGACAGCAAAATCGAAAACGGTTTTCATCTTGTTTACTATAAATATCAGTTATATGGCGACAAAGTTACTTATTTCTCACGAGACGGAGAAGGCGTAAAGCAGAGATTTTTAGATTATTTAGGGTTTTCCCCACAAAGTGTAGGGATAAGCCCACCAAAGAATATCCATTTTCCATTGGCATTGTCAGGATATAATGCTAATTTTGCAGCATAACAATAAGCAATAACAACTAAAAATATACGATTATGAAAAAGTTAGCAACCTTGATGACAGCCGTGGTGCTGGTGATGATGTCGGCGACGATGGTGTCGTGTGGTGAGAGCGACGACTATGACTACTATTTCGACCTCGACAGAGCTTTGACTGAGTATTTCAACCGTTATGGTGACTTCGGTACCGACGACCGTACCACTGCCGACTGGTTTGACCACTATTATCCCTACGCTTCGGACTATGACTACCGCTCGTTTATCAATGCGGTAAATGCCGACATAAACAACTCGCGCACCACCATGGCGCGCTATCTCAACGGCGAATGGGAGGGCCCGCTGCGCATGTACTTCAAGAACCAGGCCGGGCAGACCGTGTATACCGACTATCAGGTGATATGGCACTTTGAGCTCAGTGCCTCGTCAGACGTCAAGGGCCGCGGCACGGAGTATCGCTACAACGAGGACGAGGGCGAGACGCGCACCAATTTCTCTTGGTGTGTCAACGGATATGGCGGCATTGAAATCTCCTACGACCCCAGCCAGTCGGGCCAAGACCCTGTCAATATGCTCATCGCCTACAACAACCTGGACAAGCTGAGCACCACCCACTTCAAGGGTACGAGCGTGGGCGTGAACATCGAAGAGGAAGACGACTTCAATCTGACCAAGCGTCTGCCCCAGCGCGTCAAGGTCGAGACCACAGCAGTGGTCGCCGGCAAGACTTTCGGTGGCAAGAAGGCCGATGACAAGACCGCTCCCGTGGAGCGCAACATCACGATAAAGAACGGACACAGATAGAACACTGCAGACCACGACGACCAGGGCGGCCATCCCGATGATGAGGGATAGCCGCCCTGTCTGTTGTTAGGGACTGCGGGCAGAAACGCAGCCGCCATACCGACAGTGACAGCTGTCACGGGCAGAGCAACAGCCGCTACGCTGATAGCGGTCGGGGCTGTGGACTATCAGCCGGCGGAAGAGGAAAACACTGGGATGGTGGTGCTGAAAGTGGATGCAAACCGTGAAATGGTGAAATCGCGGTGCGCAATAATCCTGTCAAGCTATGAAATGATGAAATCAAGCCACGCAACGAGGTCGTTTGCGGTCGCCATGCAGAATGGCTCGTAGGCCGACCGGGCGGGAATGATGGCGGGGAAGAAAACGGCAAGCGCTCCTTCGCCAGCATGGTGCCTGGGCGAAGGAGCGCTTATGGTTATGTCTGTCCGTAAGGGCAGGGGAGTGTCAGAGTCCCCAGCTGATGGGGCTAATCTTGCCCTCTACGCGGTTTTCGATATCGTCGGGCAGATTGCAGAAGAAGTCGATGCCGGTAAGGTTCTGGAGTTCCTTGACGGTGATGGCATGGTCCTTGACGGCCGATGTGTCCACCTTCTTCTGGTGCTCTACCCAGAGCGCAATAGCCTTGTATTCGGAGCCCGTCTTCATGAGCAGCGCCATGTAGAAGTACTTGGGCACGATGAGTTGGCCCTTGACGCGCTCCATAATCTGGCTTTCCTTGTCGATGGTTCCGCCTTTGCACACGAAGAGGGTGTCACCGTCCTTGAGCGATTCGGCCTTCTTGCGCACCCAGCTCTCCATACGCACCCAAATGCCCTCATAATTCTGTCCGGCATTGAAGTCGTAGTGCTGAGGTTGGATGTTGCTGTAGTAGAATGTAGAGTGGTTGGCTTCGCGCGAGTATTGGATGTCGGCAGAGGCAATCAGGTGGCCACGGGTGTAGCCCGAGCGGGTGTACATCGCATTGGTGTCGCTGAAGCGCATGGCTGTGGGCAGGTTGGGGTCTTCCTCGAAATCTCCCACGCGACCTGCGCCGCCCTTGATGGTCTTGTTGGTCATGGCGCAACACGACCAGCGGTTGGACTTCTTCTTGTAGTCCCACTCGCAAGAGTAGCTCACGTCCTGCGCACCCGATGTGTGATGGACGAGAACAATGCTGTTTTCGCTTGCCAGCTTGGGAAACTCCAGGTGGGTAATCTCTTTGGGGGTCATCGATGTGGGGATGTTGCGGTTGGTGTTGACCACCTTATTCTGTCCCTGACCTGGGTCAGACGGTCCGTCATCTCCGCCACATGCGACAAGCGTCAGCATGATGACAGCCGCAGAAAGAAAGGAAAGGAATTTGTTCATTGTTATAAAGTTAATAGATAGAAATGGCATGAAAAAAAGTGCTGTCTAACGCATATGCAACTACGTTAGAACGCACTTTAGCATGGAATGAATATATTCGAAAGATATATTACTTCTTCAGCTTACCGTAGCGGTTCATGAAGCGGTCAACGCGACCTGCGGTGTCAACAAGCTTGCTCTTACCTGTGTAGAAGGGGTGAGAGGTGCTTGAGATTTCAATCTTTACCACTGGATAAGTCTCGCCTTCAAACTCTACTGTATCATTAGTCTTGCATGTAGACTTTGTAAGGAACATATCGCCGTTGGACATATCCTTGAATACGACGGGGCGATAGTTTTCTGGGTGAATACCTTGTTTCATTTCGTTTATTGTTATTTGTTTATAAATTGTCCGAATACGTTACGGAGTGCAAAATTACTGCTTTTTCGCTTAACTGCCAAATGTTTCGAAATATTTTTTGTCTCCGAGGGTGATAATTGGCGTGGCTATGGGTGCGCGGGCGTCGAAGAGGGTGGCGCAGACTGTCGCAGCGGGCGCTATGGGCGTGGGCTCCTGGTGCAGGACGGCTCTGGCAGAGGCACCGGTGGTCTCCACTGATTCGGCATGGCCCCTATATATATAATAAGGTGTAAACAAAATATCCCGTATCATCGCTGAGGATGATACGGGATATAGTATGATTCAGGATGCTGTGTCCTTACTTGGCAAATGTGATTTGCATAGACTTGATGCGCAGCTGCTTGGGCTGACCTGTACCCTCGGCAGCGTCGGTGATGGTCACCTTGGCTGCATTGATTTCGCTGAAGGTGTAGGTGAGGTTGTTGAGAGTAGCCTTGCCAGGAGAACAGGTGGCCTTGCCCTCTGCGGTGTAGTTGACACCGTTGTAAGCGTCGCACTCTACCACGATCTTGGCAATCTTCTTGCTGCCGGCGTTGATGGTAACAGAGTTGCTGGGATACATACGGATGGTACCGCCACCAGCTGTATAGTACTTAGGAGCGTTGGCGCCTGAGCCCTTGCTGAAGGAGAAGCCGATGCCGTTGACGGTCACCTCGGTCACGTCGGCAGCATTGGTGCTGGAGATGTCGCCAGCCTTGATGGTCACGTCGCTGCCAGTAGCTTCGCCGCCACCGCCTTCACCGCCGGTGCTTCCGCCATTCTTGGTCCATGAGTAGATGTAGCTGGCTCTTGAGGCAGTCTCGAGAGTACCGTTGTAGTTGGTCACCTTACCCAGGATGACTACATCGTCGCCTACGCTCAGCAGGTCGCCGGTAGTGTACTTCTCGTTGTTGAGGTAGAGGGTGCTGTAGATGATAAACTCGTTGGCAGCCTTGCCATCGTCAGAGATATTGAAGGTGGCTGTACCGAACTCTGCAGAGAAGTTGTACTTGATGCTTGAAATCTTACCCTTGATGTATACCTCTTCGGTAGAAGTCTGGCCAGACTCCAGCTTGCTGGCAAATGCCTTAGCGCCCAAAGCGTTGTAGGGGTTGTTCTTGGTACCGTCGCCCTTGGCTTCGCCAGTAGTGGTGCCACCGGTTTCGCCGCCGCCTTGGGTCTTGCCGTTGAGAGAGTAGATGTAAGATGTACCCTTGCCTACGGTCTCGGGGGTATTGCCCTTGAAGTTGACAAACTTACCATAGATGATAACCTCGTCGCCCACCTTGATCTGGTCGGCAGAAGTAAACTTCACATTGCCCAGATAGTAGCTCTGGAAGATAAGAATCTGTCCGTTCTCGGTGCCGTCGTCAGAGATATAGTAGTTGGCGTTGCCGAATGTGGCAGTCTCTACGCTGTTGATCTTGGAAATCTTACCCTTTACATAGAGGGCGTTCTCTGTGGGAACGTCGGCAGGCAGAGCGCTGACCAGCTTGAGGGCTGCAGCCACGTTGTAGGGGCTCTGCAGGGTACCCTCACCTTCGGGAGTGCCGGTGGTGACAGATGACTGGCCATTGCGTACTACAATCTTGCTGCCCTGTGTCACCTCGTACTTGCCGCTGTAGTTGATGAGCTTACCCATAACTACAACTTCGTCGCCTACCTTGAGGTCGTCGGTAGAATTAACCTTGGCGCCACCGAAGCCCATGCCACGGTAAACCAAGAGCTTGTTGGAAGCGTCGGCCTTGTCAGAGATGTTGTAGGTGACATTGCCAAAAGAGTTGGGGAAACCGTCGGTCTCATCGATAGAGGTAACGATACCCTTGATGTAGAACTGCTTCTCGGGGTCGAAGTCGCCGCCGGCGATTACTGCGTTGGCAGCAGCCACATTGTAGGGAGACTCGAGTGTACCCTCACCCTCTGCGGGGAGGTCAGGATTGGTGGGGTCGGTAGATCCCTGTGGATAGCCGTAAGGCATAGGAACGTCTTCGCAGCTACAGAAGCCAAAGGCGATAGTGGCCAAGGCAAGCATTGAATAAATAAGTTTTTTCATATCTTTGTTTCTTTTATTTCTTAATGATGTGTTACTTTATGGATATAATCTTGTTGCCAGCGTTCATCTCTGGCTCGGTGCCGTAGAGGGTGAGCGTACCGGCAACGACAACCTTCTGGCCTACCTTGATCTGGTCCTCGGCGGTGAATTTCTCTCCACCGATGTTGTAACCACGGAAGACGGTGAGGTTGTTGGCGTCCTTGCCATCAACAGATATATAATATGTGGCATTGCCATAGTTGCCGGTATCGACCTCCTTGATTTTTGAGATGATGCCTGTCACATAGTACTCCTTGGTGGCTTCGTAGGCGCTCTTGGCGATGAGGCTCAGTGCGCGTGTCACGTCGATAGGTGACTCGGCTGTGCCCAGACCAGTGCCGTCGATACCTGCAAATGGGTCGTCGGCAACGACATCGTCGAGCGAACGTATCTGGATCTGCCAGGTGTCGTTGAAGCGAGAGAAGATACCAGTAATCTTAACCTTGCCAGTGGGCAGAACGGCCTTGGCAAACTTGGCATAAGTGCTGGTACGCACTACGATGTTCTTCTCATCGAGGCCCTTGAGGCCGCGGTTGGCGCAGTTGCTGGTCAGAGTCACGCTGCCGTCATCGGGAGCATAGACAGCCTTGCCGTCGGCGGCTGAGAACTCCACGCCACTGATGGTCATCAGTCGGCTGGCGTTGGCGTTGATGTAGCTTGCGTCGGCAATCTTGGTCACATCAAACTCGGTGGGAACCACCTGAGAGGGGTCGGCGGTGCCGATAATCTTGTAGTGCTGGGCCCACTCCTGACGATTCATGCGCCCGATGCCGAGAGTACCGTTGGCGCTGGTATATACAGTACCTATCTGAGCCTTCTTGCGGTAACCGCCGATGTAGAGACCCTTGAGCTCTACGAGCACTTCCTGACCTACGGGCATGAAACCACTGGTTCCACCCTGGCCTACGGAAACCTCGATGGCTCCAGTGGCGTCTTCGATAGAGATGGTGTTGTAGAGGTTGCTCTGAGCATCGTTTCCGGTCACGCGGCCCTTAATCTGGATGCTCTTCTCCACCTTCTTGTAAGCACCATTGGCGATGATGAACTTGAAGTCTTTGCTTTCCTTCAAGTCACCGATATTCATCACATTGGTTTCGGCAATCTGGCTGTTGCCGAAGGGGTTTTCTGTCATGTTGGGGTCTGCATAGTCGCTGCCCATACACGAAGCGAGCAGGGCGCAGAAGCAGGCGGCCAATATCTTGTTCATATATTTCATATCGCTGGTGAGTTTTAGAATTTGTATGCGATGTTCAGCAATCCGTTAGGACCAAAGGCATAGAACTTCTTGGGGTTCTTGGAGAATCGGTAAGCTCTTACCTTCTCGTTAGAGTAGTCGCTTCGGCTCTGCTCGAAACCACCGGTAACGATATCGCGGTTGTTCAGGATGTTGGTTATAGAGAAGTTGATTGAAATCTGACCCTTCTTCAGACGGATGAGACGGCCCACGCTACCATCGAGCATGAAACCACCCTTGCCTTCTTCCTGGCTGATGGCCGACTTGCGCAGATTGCCTTCGTTGTCATACACGTCACCATAGATGTTCTGACGCTTCTTGAGCGAAGACTCGTAGCGGTAGCAGGGAGAGTAAGAGAGGTAGATGCGGTCATAGTAGTTACCGTTGAGGTCGATAAACCAACCTTTCTGGTGGTAGCTCAGACCGAGGCTGAGAGCGGTGAGAGGTGTGCTGGCCTCGTGCATATCTTTATTATATACGGTCTCGGTCTCGCTGTATGCACCCTCGGTAGAGATGAGGTAGCGAGCCTGTGCGTTGTTGATGTTCTTGGCCTCGCTTACGGTTCCGAGCATGTTGATGTCGAAAGCCGAAGAGAGCTTGAACTTCAGTCCAGCCTCGACGCCATAGAATTCTTTCTTGATACCGGTCATAGACACGTAAGAGAATGAGTTGATATCGTCGAAGTAGAAGTTCTGCCACTCGCTGACGTGGTCCATACGGTTGTAGTAGGCGTTGATGTTGGCGTGCAACCAGCTGTTGTTGAACTGGTAGCCGATTTCGCTTGTCAGCACATGCTCGTCCTTGAGGTTGAGCACGAAGTCGTTGTTCATCTCAGGTGAAGCGAATGCAGCGTTGGCCTTGGGGGCGTTCCACTGGTATCCCATACCTACGAGGAATGTGTGGCCGTTGCCGGCATTGTAGGTCAGGCTACCCTTGACGCCACCTTCGCCGAAGCGTGCATATTCTCCCTTGCCGTAAGAGTTGTTGGCAAAGAGACCATTGCGCATGTGGCCTTCGCGGCGCATCATGACACCACCCAGGCGGCCTGCTACCATCATGTGCAGACGGCCTACAGACTTCTGGTAGTTGGCCCAGACGTTGGCCTTGTGTACGAAGATGTTGTAGTTGTAACCGAAGATGTCGCCATTGTACACCAGACGGCCCAGGTTGTTGGGACCGGCGCTGTTGAGGTCGTACTGAGTCTCGTCAGAGCCGGGAGCATACTTGCCCACAGCATAGGTGTTGATGTTATGGTATGACTTGGCACCCAGCAGGTCTTCCATGGTCTGGTAGTGGTGACCGTTGTTGGTCGAGAGTACCAGTCCCACGTTCCACGAAGCGTTCTTGCTCTGCTTGGCAGCCAGAGTAGAAGCCAGTGTGAGTGTGGCGTTGTCTATGTTCTTGGCCTGGATGAAGTAGAGGGCGTCGGCGCCGTTCTTTGATACCTGGCTGTTGGCATAGTAGAGCTGGTTCCAGTTGATTTGCTGGTTGATGGGGTTCTGCCAGCTGTCATAAGCCTGCTTCCAGTTGTTGGCAGCCGACTCTGTGCGATAAGCGCTGTACAGAGGGTCGTCGCCCCATACATAGAAGTATGAGCTGGGCAGATTCTTCCAGTAGTCAGGATGGGGGTTGTCAGCATTATTGTAGTTCAGACGGGTACTCTTGTACATACCGTAGCGTCCAAATACGGTCGTGGTGAGCTTCATGTCCTTGTTGATGTCCCAGTCCCAGGTGAGTACTGCCGAGGGAGAGTATTCTGTCACCACGCGTGAGTTGCGCACATGGCCGTTCTGATAACCCCAATAGGAGTTATAGTAGCGGTTGTCAGTGAGCCAGTATACCTCATCAGTAGCACAACCCTGTGCGCCACGTTCAGTGGGGTTACCCCATGTGGCAAACGACAGAGAGTGGTTGTCGCCTAAGAGCTTTTGGACGCCGAAGAAGTAAGACAGGGCATTGTAGAATGTACCCTCTACATATCCGCGCTTGGCCCAACGATAGGTGAGGCTTGCAGATACAGCCCAACCGTTCTTGTTGAAGCCTGAGTTGTAATTGTACATTCCGCGGAAGTTGTAGTTGCGGTTGGCTGCCGATACGGTTGCTCTATGGCCTGCTGCCATGTTGCCCGAACGGAAGTCGTAGTTGTTGCTGCCGGCCATTGAAGGCATGCCAAACTGGCAGTCCTCAAAGGGAAGAGCAAAATCTACGTTCTTGGTCTGCTGGTTGAGACCGCCAATCTGAGAGTAACGGAACTGTCCCGATTCCATGTCGTTGACAGGAGCGCCATTGATGTAAATCTCATTGTAGCTCTGGTTTAACGCACGGTAACGGAATCTTACGGGTGAGAACAGATATCCCACGCCGCTGGCATAGAGGTTGGAGTTGGAGTTGAGGATGCTGATATTCTGTGTCATATCATCATCGTCTCCCAACTGTGCCTCTGTGAATGTGAATGCCGATTCGTCTATGGGCTTGGTGGTCTGCTTCTCGCCTGAGGGCGTTTGGGCGAAGGCCAACGGAGCATAGCACAGGGCAATCACTGCCAATTTAAGCTTTCTTTGCATAGTTGAATATATTTATAATTATGTGTTATATGTTTGCAAAGTAACTAAATATATTTGTAATGGAAAAGTTTTTTCAAATAAAAATCTATGAAAATGGGCATTATGTCAATAATAATTCCGATATTTGCAGAAAATAACTAAAAAAAGATGAAAAGATACTTGTTTTTGGCCGTGATGGCATGTATGATTTGCCTCATGACTTCAGCTCAGAAGAAGCTGTTGGTTTACGGAGTTGGCTTCTACAATCAGGAGAACCTCTTTGACACCATCCATGATGAAGGCAAACGCGATTTTGAATTTCTTCCCAATGGAAGTTACCGTTGGGACGGCTTGAAATATTCGCATAAACTGAAGAATATGTCCAAGGCGCTTGCCGATATGGGTACCGACATGCTCCCCAATGTGGGTTGCGCCATTATCGGAGTGAGCGAGGTCGAGAATGCCCGTGTGCTTACAGACCTCTGTGCCCAGGAGCCGCTCAAGGCGCGTAATATGCAGTTCTGCCACATCGAGGGCCCCGACAAGCGAGGTGTAGACTGTGCGCTGCTCTACAATCCCGCACTCTTCAAGGTCAATGATGTGAAGCTCCATCCCTATGTAACCGAACAGGAGAAGGACAAAAGATTCATTACCCGTGGCTTCCTCACCGTCAAGGGTGAACTTGCCGACGAGCCGGTGGTGGTTATCGTGGCCCACTTGCCCAGCCGCTTCTCTACCTCTTACTATCGTGAGCTCGGAGCCCGCCAGATGCGCGTCATCAAGGACTCGCTGCTCCGCGAGAATCCCGCCTACAAGTTCTTTATCATGGGCGATATGAACGACGACCCCTCCGACAAGAGTATGGTCGACGGTCTGGGTGCCCGAGCCGACAAGGACAAGGTGGGACCTGGCGAGATGTACAGCCCATGGATTAATATCCACAAGCAGGGTAAAGGCACCCTCTTCTATGGTGGCTCGTGGAATCTCTTCGACCAGATTATCATGACCCCCAATCTGCTCATGCCCAAGGATGCCAACGACCCCGACGCCGGCATGCTCAAGTATCGCAAGGCCCAAATCTTCCGCCGCGACTATCTCTTCCAGAGCACCGGTAAGTATAAGGGCGCTCCCAAGCGAACCACCGCTGGAGGCGTATGGCTTGACGGCTATTCAGACCACTTGCCCGTTGTGGTGTATCTCTCCAAGCAGAAGTAAATTATGGATGTCGAGACACATCCTTTTCAACCTTTTCTCCCTGCCAATGCACGCTTGCTGATGCTTGGCACATTCCCCCCTGCGCCCCGTCGTTGGTGTATGGATTGGTATTATCCCAATTACACCAACGATATGTGGCGCATTTTCGGTCTCCATTTCTTTGGCGACAAGATGCACTTTGTCGATGAGGCCAGGCACACCTTCCGCCTGACCGAGTTGCAGACCTTCCTGTCCTCCCTCGGTGTGGCCATCTACGATACGGCTGTCCGGGTGAGACGCACCAAGGGCACTGCTTCCGACAAGGACCTTGACATCGTAGAGCCAGCCGACCTCGATGCGCTCCTCGACGCTCTGCCCCAGTGTCGGGCTGTGCTCACGGCAGGGCAGCTTGCCACTCAGGTTTTTTCCTCCCACTTCCACATCACCGCCCAGCCCGCCATGGGCCAGTCGGTGCCCTTCAGCTATGCCGGGCGCGAACTGATGCTCTACCGGCAGCCCAGCAGCAGTAGGGCCTATCCCATGAAGGTGGAGCTGAAGACCGAGTATTACAGCCGCATGTTCGACGAGCTGTTTGGCGATGACGTCGCAGCGGCCCGTGCTGATACAGAATAAGAAAATGATGGGGTGGGGCGTTGCCGCGACCTTTGGGCGGGCGATGGTCTTACCCCTTGTAAAACAAACAATAATGAATAGCGAAGTAACCATTATCGGTATTGCCGGCGGAACAGGCTCGGGCAAGACCACTGTAGTGAAGAAAATCGTTGAGGCTCTGCCGCCCCATTATGTGGCTGTGGTGCCGCTCGATTCGTATTATAATGAAAACAAAGGCATGACCGATGAAGAGCGCCATGCCATCAACTTTGACCACCCCGATGCTTTCGACTGGAAGCTGCTCATCAACCATGTCAACGAGCTGCGCCATGGCCGTGCCGTAGAGCAGCCCACCTACTCCTACATCATCTGCAACCGTCTGCCAGAGACCATCCATGTCGAGCCCAAGAAGGTAATCATCATCGAGGGTATCATGACGCTCATCAACAAGAAGTTGCGCGACATGATGGACCTCAAGATATTTGTCGATGCCGACCCCGACGAGCGACTCATCCGCAACATCCAGCGCGACACCATCGACCGCGGCCGTACCGTGTCCATGGTTGTCGACCGCTATCTCTCGGTGCTCAAGCCCATGCACGAGCAGTTTATCGAGCCTACCAAGCGCTTTGCCGACATCATCATCCCACAGGGTGGAGAGAACGCCAAGGGCATCGGCATCATCTGCGACTATATCCAGGGTATCGTAGAGCGCTGATGCGTTCCACTCCCTGCGATGACGCTTGCTTACGACAGCGTCGGCGTGTCACTCAGCGTTATCGGCTGGCGCGTCGGCGCTGTCGGAGTTTCTGCGGTCCATCATCTGCTTGTAGGCGCGCCGGGCGGCGTGGGCCTTGAGCGTGTTGACCGACTCGCTCACGCCGTAGACCACCATCGCCCAACCTATGATGATGAGCGGAGCCGAGGCTATCCATTCGGGCCGTATCAGTGCGGTCAGACCTATGAGCATCACCACCGAGGGCACCACCCAGTAGAACAGCCCTATGCGCACAATTTGCCGTATGTGGGCCAGACCGATAAACTGGTTGGCTGCAGCCATAATCAGGATGAGGGCGAAGATATAGGTGATGCTTGTAATGAATGTGGTGGGCATCAGCGCCAGTATCACTCCCAGCGCCATGCTGCCCAACCCTACGACGGGGAATACGGGGCGGTAGAGGTTGAGTCGGTTGCCGTCGGTGTCATACATAATCATGCCCTTTTCGGGTTTGCGGTAGGCGTAGTAGGTTGTCACCGAGAACACGCCAGACAGGAAGAACATCACGCCTATCAGTATGGTTATCCATCTTACCGTCTCTTCGTGAAACGTGATGAGCAGCAGACCCACGATGATGGCGACGAGCGCGCGGAACTGCGAACTTAGCAGATTTTTCATTAATTTGTAGCAATTATCATTTTCTGCTGCAAAAGTACAAACAATCATTGGGTCATGCAATTATTTTGACCACAAATTATATTATGACTATGACAACATTATATCTTGTACGCCACGGCGAAACCGTCGACAATGCCCGCCAAATCATGCAGGGGCAGACCCAGGGCGAACTCAATGCCACCGGCATCAGCCAGGCTGAGGCGCTGCGCGACAAGCTCAGCGACATCCACATCGACGCCTTCGTCTCCAGCGACCTCTACCGCTCCATCCAGACCTGCCGCATCCTCGCCCAGGGGCGCCAGGTGCCTATGGTGGAGACCCCGCTGCTGCGCGAGCGCGACTGGGGCGACTTCACCGGCGAGTACATCCCCTCGCTTGCCGACCGCGAGTGGCCCGCCAATGTCGAGTCGGCTGAGCGGTTGCTCGCCCGTGCCCGCAACTTCCTCACCTGGGTGCGGGTCACTTATCCCGACCAGGTGGTGGTGGCTGTGGGTCACGGTATCATCAACAAGGCCATACAGAGCGTGTATCATCAGCGCCCCATGAGCCAGATCATGAAGATGACCAATGCCGAGATGCGGGTGCTGATGCTCTGACCGCGGCGGCGCCATGCCGCTCTGCCGGTCGCCCTGATGGCCTGCAGTGCCGTTGTCAGCTGCTTCTGCCGGTCTGCTTGCCGTGTTGGCTGGTTCGTAACAATAATCACGAGGGCTCGTGTCGTAAGATACGAGCCCTCGTGACATTTGATACGAGCTCGCGTTTCTTATGATACGAGCCGGCAGTGATGGTAATAATCTGTGTGTAAGTGGTTTCCGGATTCCTGGAGATGTCCTCCGTTCCGATTAGTTTATGCCGTATTTGGTGTACATCTGCTGAAACACGTGGCTTTCTTCATTGGCTTCGATGCAGTCGTTGCCCACGTAGTCGATGATCTGGTCATTCACCTCGCATTTGGCATCGCCGATGAAGCGGTACACCACCCGGTTGTTCTCCTTGTAGAAGTGGGGCAGCAGGGCGCCGTTTATCATATCCATCATGGGGTTCATGCTCACGCCGAAGTCGATGTGGTCGTCGTAGATTACGATGCGTGCCGTTGGGTTCTCGGTGAGCAATATGCCATATTCGATGGCCAGCGACAGATACATACATGCCGCTCTTGTAATGCTCTTGACAGACTTGTCAATCGTGATATTCAGATTATCCAGTTGGTCGTACATACTTTTGAGTTGTTTTTTAGTGTTTGTCAATGTCAGTCTCTGGTTCTTTCCCTTAATCTCCGCCCGCAGTAGTCAGTACGGCGCGGAGTCAGTCTTTGTTCCGCCATCGCATGGATGTCGGCTTTCATTGTTTGATGATTACAAATTTACTCATAAAGTCGCTTTTCAGCAAGAAAACCTTCATGCGCGTGAACCTATCTATCATTTTTTAGCTATATAAAAAGCAGGAATATGATAAAAATGTGCATGCTTGACATTTTTATCATATTCCTCTGCGATTGCTTTCGCCCTTGCCTTTCCGGCATTTATGCCCTCGCCGGTCCTCTTTTCCCCCTTTCTGCTGCCAGAGACGGTGGTGTCAGTTGGCGCGTTGGGTCCAGTCTTCCAGCCGAGCCTGGCTTTCCACCTTGTCCTCTATCTGGTCGGGCAGCGAGGCAAAGAAGTTTATGCCCGTGATGCGTTCCACCTCGTCTATCGAGTTGACATACTGCGTCTGGAGCCGTCGGCGGGCGTCGTTGCGATAGATGAAGCCTATGCCGCGTGGCTCTCCCTGCAGACATACGATGACCTTGAAGAATGCTTCGGGCACCGTCACCTTGTTTTTGCCTATCCGCTTGTGGTGCTGTCTGGTCAGTACGGGTCCGCACACGATGTACAGGTCGCCCCAGTCATCAGCCCAGTCGCGGCATTGCTCCTCCAGTATGCGCCAGTCGCCGTCGTTGAGCGCATGGAGCTGTGGGCAGATGTTGGTCAGCAGGAAACAGTCGGCCTGGGCTTGCTCGCTCCATCGGTTGTCAGCCGAGGGACACATGTGTCCGCGGTCATATCCCGAGCGCTGGTAGTCATAGGTGTTGGCACGCGGCTCTTCCACCTCTTCATCTTCGGTGAAGGCGCGTCCCTTGCGCTTGAAGGGGCCGTTGGTGTGGTCGGTTGTGAGATGCCAAGCCACCCAGTTGGACAGCCTAAGTTCATGATTGTACGAGGCAGTGTACCCCGCACGGTGCAGTATCTGCTCGGGCCTGTCTGTGAGTGGCGCCGGCAGCAGTGCGCCCGTGTCTTCAACCTCGGTCTGTTGCTGTGGCGCGTCGTCCATCAGCCGTCCTGTCAGTCGCTTGTGGTCTCTGGGCAGATTGCATCCAGACAGTAACAGCAGCGCTATCAGTGGGCAGAATATCCTGTTCATCCTCTGGCGTTGATTTTGTCGTATGCGTCAAAAGCGTATCTGCGCGCCAGCACGAGGGTGAGCGCCAGCTGGCCTGTGGCTGCCGAGATGAGCAGTCCCGTAAACAGTAGCTGTATCACGAGCGCGCTCAAGATGTCTGTGCCGCTCATGGTCATGGCCCACATCATCACCGGCGCGGTGCCCATCCCCATGATACCCATGCGCTGCAACAGCGGTATGAGCGACCGCTTCATCGAGCGTCGGGCCAGATAGTTGGTGGCTTCGCGATGGGTGGCACCATTGGCGGTGAGATAGTAGTAGAGTTGGGCATGGTGGTGCAGTCCGTCATAGTATGCGCCCATCGCCTTGACGTTCGACTCAGCCACCGCTCCCGTGGTGATGGCCACGACGGGCAGCAGCAGATGCGGTGCCAGCGGGTTCATGCCCAGCACCAGATAGACGAATATCAGCGAGAGAGGCAGTATGGTGAGCGTCAGCCCCAGCATGATGGGCACTATGTAGTTGGCTTGTCGTATGCGTGCCTTGATGCGCATGTACCAGGCGGTGGCAGCCAGCAACACCAGCGCGCACAGCAGCGTCACGCCGATGTGGCCAGCCCGGACGGCCAGCACCGTGAGCAGTGCGCCGAGGGTCAGCGCCACAGCCATCGTGGCCAGCGCCTTGAGCGTGCGCCCCCATATCTCTACCTTGAAGGCGTAGAGCGCATATAGAGGTATGATGAAAAACAGGGCACCTATAATCAGGTTGCCAAAAGAGAGATGTATGGTCTCTATCATTGTAGTTCCTCCAGATTGATATGGTTGTCAAAATAATCTGCCAACGCGCTGTTGGCTGTCGTGGCTATGACGACCGAGTCTTCGGCAGCCATCTCCCTCAGCCGCTCAGCCGTCGCCTCGTCGGCCACCTCTTCGGCTATCACCACCTGCTTGCGCAGCCAGTGGGCCAGGCAGAGCATGCCCGTCGTCACCTCTGTTGCGGCGATTGTCTCGCAGGGCGCGTCGATGTGCTGCTCGCTTATTCCTGCCGCCATCCAGATGTCTATCAGCTGGTTGCTGTCCTTCCGGTATTCGCGATGGATGTCGAGCTGCAGCAGCGAGTCGGCCATCTGTCGCAGCGAGTATTGGGGCTGTGGCGGCAGTGCGGGTATGTAGCCTATCTGTCGTCGCATATAGCGCGAGGCAGCCGGAGTGAGCACCTCGCCGTCGTAGGTGAGATAGCCCCCAGCCACGGGCCTGAGCCCCAGCAGCGCCTCCGCCAGACAGTGGCGCGTGGCGGCATCGCGGCCATAGACCAGCAGCGAGCGTCCGTTGGCCACCACTGCCGACGCCTGCCTGATGTCTGTGCCGTCGTCGCAGTGTATGTCTACATTCTTGAGTTCTATCATCTTGTGGGCTGTCTTTCTGTCATTTGACCTCGGTGAGCTTGCCCGTCACCGAGTCGATGATATATCCATGGAGATTGACGTCGCGCGGCACCAGCGGGTGGTGGCTTATGGTGTTGATGGTATTTCTCACCGAGTCCTCGGTGTCGTGAAAGCCCTCAAGCCAGTGGTCGAGGTCTATGCCGCAGAGCGCGATGGTGTCTATCACGTCCTGGTGTATGCCGCGCTCCAGCATCAGCCGCTTCATCTCGGCACCGTTCATGTGGCAGGCGCCGCAGTTGGAGTGGGCCACCACCATGATTTCCTTTACCCCCAGTTCGTAGATGGCCACCAGCAGACTGCGCATGGCAGAGTCGAAGGGGCTGATGACCAGTCCGCCGGCGTTCTTGATGATTTTTGCGTCACCGTTTTTCAGTCCCAGCGCTGCCGGGAGCAGTTCGGTGAGTCGTGTATCCATACACGAGAGTATTGCCAGCTTCTTGTCGGGGTATTTGCTGGTAACATACTGTTCGTAACCGCGTCGGGCTACAAACTCTTCATTATATTTTACGATTTCTTCGATAATCATGGTTGTCTTCTGTTGGGTCTATGGGATGCCGGGGCTGTCCTACAACGTGTCATCGTCAATGGGCGGACGCTCCAGTTCCTTCAGTTGCAGTATGTCTGTGGTCAGTTTGCTTAGTGCGTCCATCGGTATGCCTTCGGGCGAATACTTGAAGAACAGGTCGTTGTATATCACATCCTCCAGGAACTCAAAGAGCTCGTGGATGATGGTCCTGTGGTCGAAGGCGAGCACTGGCAGGTTGTCAATGTCAAACCACTGTGCCTCTGCGGCATCGTCGCTGCCCTTGACCTCGGCGAGGGCCTCAAAGGCGAAGTGCACTACGGTGATGACGCGCTCTCGTGGGTCGCGGTCTACGGCACTGTAGCTGCGGAATTGGAACACCTCGCCCAACGCCATGCCCGTCTCTTCCATCACCTCGCGCCGGGCGCAGGTCTTCAGGTCTTCGTCTATCTCCATAAAGCCGCCGGGAAACGCCCAGCAGTCCTTGTAGGGTTCGTTGCGCCGCTTGACGAGCAGCACGCGTAGCGTCTTGTTGGGGTCGTAGCCGAAGACGATGCAGTCGGCAGTGATTGCCGCATGCGGATATGGATAGCAGAATTTTGTCGGCTTGTTGTCGTTGTCCATGTCTGTCCTTTCTTTGTATATTGGTGAGACAAAGGTAGATATAAACCATCGAACTGCCAATCATTTTGCAGGGAAATTGTGTCTGTGCCGACATTTTTTTGCTGTCGCCAGATGCGGTGGTTGCCATTTCGACCTAAAAAACCATCGCGCTTTCTTTGTATTGTCTATGGTTTGCAGTACCTTTGCATAGGGTAGCGTCCACCGCGCCATGACCGACGGGCAAGTCGGCGAGGGCGAGGTGCAGGCAGACTGCCCTGACAGACATAATTCTACGTACACCGATGAACGACGACAGACTATACTTGCCTGCCGAATGGGCAGTGCAGAGCGGGGTGCAGCTTACCTGGCCCCACGCCGGTACCGACTGGGCTCCCTATCTCGACGAGATTACCGAGACCTATCTCCAACTTGCCGACGCCATCACCCGCCACGAGGCGCTGCTGGTGGTCTCGCCCGAGGTTGAACATGTGCGCTCTCTGCTTGAGGCTCGTCTCGGCCGTGCCCGCATGGCCCGCGTGGTCTTTGCCTGCTGCGACACCGACGACACCTGGGCGCGCGACCATGGCGCCATCACCCTCATGGGCGGCGACGAGCCCGTGCTGCTCGACTTCCGCTTCAACGGCTGGGGCGAGAAGTTCGGCTGGCAGCACGACAATGCCATCACCCGCCACCTCTGCGAGCAGGGCCTGCTCCACGGCAGCCGTGAAGACCATGACGACATGGTGCTCGAGGGCGGCAGCATCGAGAGCGACGGCCGGGGCACCGTGTTTACCACCAGCCATTGTCTGCTGGCTCCCCACCGCAACCAGCCCCTCTCCCGCGAGGAGATAGACGCCGAGCTGCGGCGTAGACTTCGCGCCCGACGCGTAGTGTGGATTAACCACGGCAATCTGGTGGGCGACGATACCGACGGCCACATCGACACCACGGTGCGCGTGGCTCCCCACGATACCTTATTATATATTAAGTGTAGCGACCAGGCCGACGAGCATTATGCCGACTTCTGCGCCATGGAACGCGAGCTCCAGGCACTGCGCACCGACGACGGGCGCCCTTACCGCCTCATCGCCCTGCCTATGGTCGACGAAATCAGATACGACGACGAGCGGCTTCCGGCTACCTATGCCAACTTCCTCATCGTCAACGGCGCCGTGATTTATCCCACCTATGACCAGCCCCACAATGACCAGGCGGCTGCCGAGGCTCTGCAGCAGGCTTTCCCCGACCACGAGCTCATCGGCATCGACAGCCGTGTCATCATCCGCCAGCACGGCTCCATCCACTGCCTCACCATGCAACTGCCCGCGGGCGTGCTCTGCCGATAAGCGTCATCACCCATCATCCCAGAAGAAATATAACACAGATAGATATGAAAGAACTGAAAGTAGGAGTGCTGCAACAGCACAACACCAGTGACATAGCCGACAACAAACGCCGTCTGGCCGAGGGCGTCAGGGCTCTGGCTGCCGACGGTGCCCAACTCGTGGTACTTCAGGAACTCCACAACTCACTCTACTTCTGTCAGGTAGAGGATGTAGACAACTTCGACCTGGCCGAACCCATCCCCGGCCCGTCTACCGAGTATTTCGGCCAGCTGGCACGCGAACTCGGCGTGGTCATCGTCACCTCGCTCTTTGAGCGCCGTGCCCCTGGACTCTATCACAACACCGCCGTGGTGATAGAGCGCGACGGCTCGATAGCCGGAACCTATCGCAAGATGCATATCCCCGACGACCCGGCTTATTATGAGAAGTTCTATTTCACCCCCGGCGACCTGGGCTTCCGCCCCATTGACACCTCGGTGGGCCGGTTGGGCGTTATGGTGTGCTGGGACCAGTGGTATCCGGAGGGAGCACGGCTTATGGCGCTCCAGGGTGCCGAGCTGCTCATCTATCCTACGGCTATAGGCTATGCAGCCAGCGACTCTGCCGACGAGCAGCAACGTCAGCGCGAGGCGTGGACCACCGTACAGCGCGGCCATGCAGTGGCCAACGGACTGCCTGTGGTGGCGGTCAACCGCGTGGGCTTCGAGCCCGACCCCAGCGGACAGACTCCGGGCATAGAGTTCTGGGGCTCTACCTTCGTGGCTGGCCCCCAGGGCGAGCTGCTCTATCGCGCTTCTGCCGACGGTGAAGAGCGCCGCATCGTAGACCTCGACCTCGGTCATAGCGAGCAGGTGCGTCGCTGGTGGCCCTTCCTGCGCGACCGCCGCATCGACGAGTATGGCGACATCACCCGTAGATATATCGACCGTTGACACCAGCTGTCCCATAACAAAGGCGCCGACTCTCTTGCGAGGGTCGGCGCCTTTGCCATTGGTGGTGGTGATGGGTCTATTCCTGATAGTCGTCTTGCTCGTCGGTGGCTTCGGCTTCGTCGTTATAGCCCTTGATGCCGAAGTTGGGGTCTATCTTGAGCATGGCGGTGACGATATAGGTCACCACGCAGCTTATCACCACGATGATGAAGAACATGCGGTAGCCCACAGCCTCCTGCAAGGCTCCGGCGAAGAAGCCGGGAAGCATCATCGACAGCGACATGAAGGCGGTGCACAGCGCGTAGTGGCTGGTCTTGAACTCGCCGCGGCTGTAGTAGATGAGGTACATCATGTAGGCCGTGAAGCCAAATCCATAACCAAACTGCTCGACAAACACGCATACGTTGACGATGGCAAGGTTGGGCAGCACGTAGCTCATGTAGATATATACCAGGTCGGGCAGCGTGATGGCGAGTACCATGGGCCACAACCAGCGCTTCAAGCCGTCCCGGCTCACGCACAATCCGCCGAGTATGCCTCCCAGGGTGAGTCCTATCACGCCCACCGTGCCCTGCACCAGTCCATACTCCTGCGGCGAGAGTCCCAAGCCGCCATTGCTCTCGTTGTCTACCAGGAAGAGTGCAGCCACCTTGGCCAGCAGACCTTCGGGCATGCGATAGAAGAGCATGAAGAGTATGCCTGTCACCACCTGCTTCTTGCAGAAGAATGTCCTGATGGTGTGCGCCAACTCGCCCATAATCTGCTGCGGCGTATTGGCGGTGTGTGCCTTGTCCGCCTTGGGCCTGGGCAGCACATAGCCATGCCACAGCCACAGGCCGATAAACAAGCCGGTGACGCCATAGAACATCAGACTCCACGAGAAGGGGATGCTGTTGCGGTAGATTACCTGCAGATTGCCGGCTACCATCACCAGCACACCCTGGCCGAAGATGGTGGCCAGGCGGTAGAACGTGGAGCGTATGCCCACATAGAATGCCTGGTCGTTGGGCGTCAGTTCGAGCATGTAGAATCCGTCGGCGGCGATGTCGTGGGTGGCGCTCGTGAAGGCCATCACCCAGAAGAAGAACAGGGTGCCCTGCAGCCAGAAGTCGGTAGGGATGGTGAATGCCACGCCGCCAAAGGCTGCGCCCACCAGCAACTGCATGGTGATTATCCACCATCGTTTGGTTTTTACCAGGTCTACAAACGGGCTCCATAGAGGTTTGAGCATCCACGGGAGATACAGCCAACTGGTGTAGAAGGTTATCTCGGCATTGCTCAACCCCATCTGCTTGTACATGATGACAGAGATGGCCATCACGGCCACATTGGGCAGTCCTTCGGCAAAGTACAGCGAAGGAACCCAGCTCCATGGCGATTTGCTATTGTTCATATCCAGTGTTTTAGTATATCTTCTTGATTTCGGCACCACGATAGTAGTGGAGCAGTATCTTGTCATAGCTGTAGCCCTGTTCGCTCATGACGGCGGCGCCTATCTGGCAGAGGCCGACGCCATGACCCCAGCCTGCGCCGAGGATGTCGAAGCGCTCGGGCACACCATCGATGTCGCCGTGGGGTTCAACCACAAAGGCCGAACTGTAGAGGTGGCTCTCGCTGAGCGTACGGCGTATCTCGAGTTCCTTGCCGATGATGTACTGGCGCTTGGTGCCCACGATGCGCAGACGCGAGATGCGTCCGCTGGCGCCACGCTCCAGAGGCTCGAGCGCCACGATGTCGCCCATATCCATCTTCAGACGGTTGGCTATCAGTTTCTTCAGCTCCTGTTGAGAGTAGCTCACGCGCCAGCGGTAGAAGTCTTTGGTCTCCTGGTCATAGTCGTTGAGCACTTGAGAGAGTATGGTGGCGTCGGTGGTGTTGCAGAATGCGGCTGGGCTTTGCCTTATCCATGCCTCGGCGTTGGCCTCTATGGTCAGGTCTGGCTCTACAGCGCCGGTCTCCACGCCCTCGGCATTGTCGCGTACCGCCATGAGATAAGGTTTGTCTATATCCTCCCAGCAGTAACGGTAGCGTTCGGTGATGCCGCCACAACACTTGGAGAAGCGGGCATCGCATATCTCGCCGTCGTGTTGCAGTATCTGTCCGCCGGTGGCAGCCACAGCTTGTCGGGCCTTGTCGCTGGTCTCGCGGGTGATGCCCTGGTAGCGCTGGCAGTGGTCGTCGGCACACACGTCAAAGATGGTGTGGTCTTCGCGGTCATACCAGCGGGTGAGTTCATCATCGGTCTTGGTGAAGGAGAAGAATCCCGAACCGCTCTTGCCGTCCATCTGCTGGCGCTTGTGCATCTGCGCGAGCAGCCAAGAGCGCGATATCACCGCGTGGGCTTTCAGCAGTTCGATATTGGATGTGGCGCTCATCTCGCTCGATATGACGCTCTCCAAGTAGCGTTCCACGGGCAGTTCGTTGATGGCACATATCTTGTCTTCCTCGACCACCAGTCTCAGCGTGCCGGCAAACACTTGCGTCTCGGTGCGCTCCCAGTGGAAGTTGACGCCGATGGTCACGTCGCTGAGGGCAAACGACGCATCCTCATGCTGTGGATGGAAGGTAAGTTGGCTGTACAGGTTGCCGTTCCAACTGATGCCGCCCTCGGCGAACTCCACTTCCTGTCTGCCCTCAATCTGCTGGCCCTTGGCCATATAAGGGCGGTTGAGGTCGAAGCAGATGCGCTTGGCGCTCACGATGCCTACCGACACCATGGGTTCGGCTGTGGCTTCGGGCTCGGCAACTGCCTCGGCGGCGGCAGTGAGGCGGGCGGTGATGCGTCCGAATTGCTCAGCCCCGACACCACACTCGCGGAGGATGGCTGCTGCTCTGTCGGCGTCGATACGGTCAAAGTCTGTCTGGCGTGGGGTGATGATGAGGCCGGCCATGTCTATAGCTCCCGGGCTGACCAGATACTGGGCGTCGCCCTCGGCCGTGTAGCAGTCGGGACGATGCTTGGCGCGAGGAATGACGACAGTGACGTGGCTCTCGTCCTGCTGCCATGAGATGACGTTCATCATGGGCTCGCCGCTATCCTTGTGGAGAGGCATAGCCTTGTAGATACGGTCAAAGAGAGCCTTGTCGGCGGTGGCGTCGGTGCTGACGATGGCCAGCAGCGGCACCACATATCCGCCCACGGCATAGATATGGTTGTCGTTGTCGTATTCATACACCATCTCTCTGCTGTTGGCCAGCCTTGCCCAGTCGTTCTGCAGCGGCAGAAGGCCAGAGCATACGGCTTGCAGATGAGCGTGGTCGGGGGCAGAAGCTCCACAGTGGGGACCGTTGTAGAATACGGTGAGTTCGGGATAACGCTCTACCATGCGGAATATCTCGCCATAACACGTGCGTATGCGCTGCGGGTTGTGGCGGTTGAGGGGAATGGTAAAGTGGACGGGCAGAATGGGGAAGGGGTTGACCAGCAGCGTGAAGTCGTTGTCCAGGCGCTTGGCCATCTGCTCCTGCGGACGGTTGTCGGCGCAGAGGAAGCAGGGCCGATGGGCTATGCTGCGGGCATCGATGCGCGCACCGGTAGAGACCATGCGGGCAGGGTTGAACTGCACCTGCAGCAGCGTGTCGCCGCTACAGAGGCTGTGCTGCTCTACATGGTTGAGGTCGCGGAAACGCTGGCGGGCGTCGCTCCAGAGCTCCAGCTGGCGGTCAATGAAGCGGTTGAGCTCGCGGCAGTTGCCCTCGGGCTGGCTGTTCAGCTGCTGGCGGGCTTCGAGCTCGATGGTGCGCAGCCGGTCTTTATAGAGATTGTTGGCATTCTGGCGTTCTATGCTGAGGGCGGCGTCTGAGTTGCCCTCCCAACGGCGGCAGAGATAGAGTTCGTCGTAGATGCGGCCTATGCGGTAGCGGCGGCTGATGGCCAGACCCATAGCATAGTCCTCGCCATAACTGGTATTGGGGAAGCGTATCTCTCTGACCACGGGGGTGAAGAAGGCGCGAGGCGCCCCGAGCCCATTGATGCGCAGCGTATTGTTGGGCCCGTTGTGGTCTGTCCATTCCCGGTGGTCTATGATGCCCGGTGGCAGGGTGTTGAGGGCAAAGTCGCACATGCGGTAGGCGCCGATGACCATGGCGGCAGGCTGCTGGCGGAACTCATCGACCACGCGCTGCAGCGTGGAGGGCGAGGCATAGAGATCGTCGCTGTCCAGCTGTACGGCGAAGCGGCCGCAGCGGCTGTCATTGACGGCGGCGTTCCAGCATCCGCCGATGCCCAGGTCGTCGCGTTCGGGGATGAGGTGTATCAGTCTGTGGTCGCTGCGCGCCAGGTCATTCAGTATCTCGGTGGTGCCGTCGGTAGAGTGGTTGTCGACCACGATGACGTTGTAGTCAAACCGTGTCTGCTGGGCCAGAGCCGACCCCACGGCGTCGGCAATGGTGCGACAGCGGTTGTAGACGGGGATGACCACCGAGGCTTCGACGTCGAAGTCCTGCTCGTCCAGGTCTACAGGCTCGTAGCGATGGGTGTCTACTATCGCGCCCACAGCTTCGAGATGCCGGGTGGCTGCATCCTCCATCTCTATCTGGCGGTCGCGGTTGCGCGGGTCTACATAGTCAAACTGGCGCACACCGCTGGCGCGGCTGTCGGTCTGCTGCTGGGTGTAGAGATACTCGTTGAGGTGGGTGATGGCGGCTTGGCGCGAGATGTAGAGGCGCAGGTCGTACCACGCAGCCCATCGGTAGTCGGGGGCGGCGGGCTGCTGGGCCATATAGCCCTTGAGCAGCGCCGTGCTCACGAGCACAGCCGGTCCGAAGTCGAAGTCGTCGCGCAGCGCACCCTTCTGATAGTCTATCGCGGGGTGTGCCACCAGTTTGCCGTCGGCGGTAGCCATGCGGCTGTCGGCATAGACCATGCCCGCGCCGGTGTCGGCTGCCGTCTCCACCATGCGCTCTATGGCGTGGTCGCCCCATAGGATGGGCTGGGCCTTGAGCGTGAGCAGCACGTAGGGTGCCGTGGCACGGCGAGCTATCTCTGCCAGCGTGGCTGTCGACGTGAGCGACTCTGTTTCGATTACTTGTGCTTGGGGATATGCCTGTGCTGTCTGCGGCTCTATCATCAGGGTGATGTCTCTTACCGAGACGCTCCGTGAGAGGGTCTCTATCGTCGCCTCGGCGTCGCCAGCCGAAGCAATGGCTACAAAACAGTCTATCTGGTTTCTCATCATTTCTGTTTCTTATATATTAACAATATGTAAAGGTCGTATTTTTCGCCGAATTAAGCAAATTTTCGCGGCTAAAAAATACGACCTCGGTCAATATTGTGGCTCTGATGAGCACAGCGTCAAGCAAAGGGGAAGAGCAGGGGCAGTATGAAGGTCATCACGATGCCTATGATAATCTGCAGAGGCAGACCCACCCACACGTAGTCCATGAAGGTGTAGCGGCCCGCCTTCATCACCAGCGCGTTGGGCGGTGTGGAGAACGGCGAGGCAAAGCACATGCTCGCGCCCAGCGTCACGGCAAACATGAAGGAGTAGGGGCTCACGCCGGTCTGGGTAGCGGCAGCCATGGCTATGGGTGCCATGAGCACCGCCGTGGCGGTATTGCTGATAAACATGGTCATGAGCGATGTGGTGAAGTAGATGCCTGCCAGCAGGGCGTAAGGCCCGATGGCGCCCAGGCTGCTCACCAGATTTTCTGACACGATACTCGACACGCCCGTCTTCTCCAGTGCTATCGACATGGGCATCATGGCGGCTATCAGGATGATGCTCTCCCAGTTGATGGTCTTGTAGGCGGCGTCGACGCTGCGGAAACAGCCCGAGAAGACCATGAGCAGTCCAGCCATGACCACGGCGATGACGGGGCTCACGGGGATGAAGTCGAACACCATGACCAGTATCATCAGCAGCATGATGGCTGCCGCCACGGGTGCCTTGAAGTCGAGCGACACCTTCTCCATCTGCTTGTCGGGGCGTCCCAGCACCACCCAGTTCTCGTTCTCGTGGTTCATCTGCATAATCTTGTCCCACTGGCCTTGCACGAGCAGTATGTCGCCATTGCGCAGACGGTGGTCGCTCAGCTCTTCCTTGATATAGTTTTCGTCGCGGCGTATGCTGAGGATGTTTACCGAATAGTCTTCGCGCAGTCGGGAGTCGCGTATGCGCACTCCGGTGAGCCGCGAGGTGGGCAGAACGATGATTTCGGAGATGCCGATGTCGTAGAAGTCCAGTCGGGTGGTCTTCATCCTTATCAGGTGATAGTCGCTGGCAAACCGCTCCATGGCATCCTTGTCGCCATAGAGGTAGAGTATGTCGCCCTGGGCGATGATGGTGTCTGCCCACGCCATACTCTGGCGTATGTCCATGCCGAGGGCCTTCTTCTTCTCGTTGCGTATCTCGAGTATGGTGAGTCCATACCTGTTCTGCAGGTCGAGCTGCTGCACACACATGCCTGCGAGCCCGTTGTTCTTGTAGCCCACACGCAACTTGTACAGATTGTCGTGCAGCTGGTACTGCTCGGCCAGGTCGTTGAGCGTCTTGCCGGCAGTTCCCTTGTGGTGCTTGCCCTTCTTCTTGATGAGCAGCAGACTCATGGGCAGCAGCACGGCTATGCCCAAGGCTATCACTATCAGACCGATGGGGAGGAAGGTGAAGAATCCGAGCGGTGCGAAGCCATGCTCTTCGAGGGTCTCGCTGATTACAAGGTTGGGGGGCGTACCTATCAGGGTGAGCATGCCGCCGAGGCTGCCCGCAAAGGCCACCGGCATGAGCAGACGCGAAGAGCGTATGCCCGAACTGGCTGCCATGCTCATGATGATGGGCATCATGATGGCCACGGTGCCGGTGTTGCTCACAAAGGCGCCGATGAACGAGGTGGCGAGGACCACATAGATGAAGGCGCGCGTCTCGTTGCCCTTGGCCATGCGCGATATGCTGTTGCCTGCCGACTGGGCAAGACCCGTCTGCAGGATGGCGCCGCCCACGACGAAGAGGCCGGCCATCATAATGACTATGGGAGAAGAAAAACCGCTTAATGCTTCGCTGGTGTTAAGAACTCCGGTAGCGGTAAGTACCATCAGGGCCGACAGGGCTACGACATCGCCACGTACGCGTCCCCAGACAAACATGGCTATAGTTACAATCAGAACAATTATAGTTATGGTCATGAATCAAACACAGATTAGTGGAATACAAATATACAATAATCCCGCCACAATCACGAACGCCGCCAGGGCGATGGCGTCTGATTTAATAAAACCTTAATAAGTTTTAGCAATTATTATTGTTTGGCTTGCGGTGACGGTCGTGACGGCGGCGAAGGTTGGCGTTGTCTCTTCTGCGTCTGTTTTTATCTCTCTGGTGACGGACATCATCTCGCTCATTTCAGATGTCATCTTTCCGGTGGTGAATGTCATCCCTTCTGCGTCGGATGTCATCTTTTCGGTGGTGAATTTCATCCCTTCTGCGTCGGATGTCATCTCGCCAGTGATGCCGTTAAAGATGATTTCAGGGTTTGAAACGGTGATTTCACGCTTGGATATTATCGTTGCAGACACTGAAATCACCATTTCATGCCTTGCAATTGTCCTGAAGGGCCTTTCCCCGAACTTGCGGATGGTCGGCGTGGGCACCAATAAAAACTCTCTCCCGCTGGGGCTGGCATCGTGTGCCGTGTTGACCCCAGGGGAGAGAGTGACTTATTTTACTAATAACGCTATGTCTTTATCTGTGGCCACCGCCGAATGAACCACCGCCAGAACGGCTGCTTGAAGAGTGGCTGCCGCCAAAGGAGCCTCCTGCACGACTGCTGCCGCCACCGCGGTTGCCACCGCCGAAGGAGCTGCTGTTGCTGCTGCCACCCGAGCGTCCGCCGAAGCTGCTGCCCGAAGAGCGAGAGGGCTGCGAGGTGGATGGAGAGAAAGTGCGGCTGGGCTGGCTATTGGCGCGTCCGCCGAACGAGGGCGAGTTGTAGTCGCTGGAGCGGCGCTCTACGGTGGTGCGGGTCGAGCTGCGCACGCCTCCGTCGGCTCGGCTGCCGAATGTACGGTTGCTGCCGCTCACGCCCGAAGACTGCCGGTTGGCTCGTCCGCCAAACGAAGAGCTGCTGCTGTTGCGGTTGTACATCGGGTCGCTCTGCTGCGAGGCACGGCTGCCAAACGAGCGGTTGCTGCTGGAAGCGCCGGCAGACTGCTGATTGGCACGTCCGCCAAAGCTGCGGTTGGCATTCTCACGATTTATGTTGGATGAATTGTTGTTGCGTCCGCCAAAGGAGCGAGTGCCGTTGCCGAATTCGCCGCGGTCAAATCTGTCGCGCATACCGAAGCTCCTGCCGTTGTCACGATTGATGTGTCCGGCAAAACTGCGTCCGCGATACCAGCTGCGGTTGCCGTTGTTGTGCCAGCTGTGTCCGCCGCGATATACGGTGACAAAGTGGGGACAACCGAAGTAGTAATAGTCACGGTGGGGGTAGCGGGCGTAGATGCCGAAGTGCCAGTAGTAACCGTCCCAGCTGAGCGGGCGGTAGAAGTAGTGGGCGGCGCAGAAAGCCCGGTACTGCCAGTCGAGGAGTATGTAACTCAGGTCCATATTGCGACGGGTCCAATAGACTCCGTAGAGGTCGTCATAAGTATTGATACCCATCAGATAGTCAAGGTTTATCTCGTAGGCAGCCTCATACTGAGCGTCGTTGAGATTGAGCTCGTAAGCCATCTTGTCTGTCAGGAACAGAGCCTGCTCGCGTGCCTGACTGTAACTCATTGCGCTGGCTGAAACGACCATTGTCATCATTGCCATCAGGGTGAATATATACTTTTTCATAATCGTAAGGATTTAGTTGTTTACTTTATCTGGTGCAAAGAAACAAAGAAAAAGCAAGGTGACAAAGGGTTTTTCCCTAAAGAGGGGGAGGAAAATCCCTACAATGCCGTATCGTTATCCCCGAGGTGGCTGCGGCTGGCGCAGGGATGACTGGAGCAGGGCGGGAGAGGAGATGGGCTTTTTTCGGGTTGGTTATAATAAATGTCGGGTCTGTGCGTTATATATATAATAAGGTGAAAAAATATCCACAGATGAAGATACTAAGACTTATAGTGGCGCTGATGCTGCCTGTGGCTGCCCATGCCCAGTATGTCTGGCAGGACGGCGCCGAGGCAGGTCGTCTTGACCTCTCTCGCGATGCCTCATGGCAGGTGGAAATGCAGGGCGGCTATGCCAAGGGCAAGACTCCGCTATGGCTCAATGCCAACCGTTATGGTCTGAGCACGCTGGACCGCGGCAATGGCTATCTGCGTGCCAGCGTGGTGCGCCCGTTGCAGGCAGACTCTGCCCGCCGCTGGGGTGTGGGCTATGGCCTCGACCTCGTGGGTGGTGTCAATTATGGCACCAACCCCATCGTGCAGCAGGCTTACGCCGAGGTGCGCTGGCTGCATGGTGTGCTCACCGTGGGCAGCAAAGAGTATGGCATGGAACTCAAGAACAACCGGCTCAGCAGTGGTTCGCAGACGCTGGGCATCAATGCGCGTCCCGTTCCCCAGGTGAGAGTGGCTATTCCCGAGTATTGGACGCTGCCCTTCGGTGGTGGCTGGCTGCAGCTCAAGGGTCATATCGCCTATGGCATGATGACCGATGACAACTGGCAGCATGATTTCACTCATTGTAAGACCGACTATACCGACCATCTGCTCTATCACAGCAAGGCGGGGTATCTGCGTATAGGCAAGGACGAAGACCTCTATCCCCTGTCATTGGAACTGGGGTTGGAGATGGGCGCCCAGTTTGGCGGTACTACCCACAAGCCCGAAGGGAGCGATGACATCAAACTGATCAAGGGCAAGACGGGACTGCGCTCGTTCTGGAATGCCTTTGTCCCTGGTGGTGGCGACGTGGGCGAGGGTGAGTATGCCAATGTCGAGGGCAACCAGCTGGGCAGCTGGCTCATGCGTATCAACTACAACGCCGATACCTGGCGGCTGGGGCTTTACGCCGACCACTTCTTTGAAGACCATTCGGGCATGTTCATGCTCGACTACGACGGCTATGGCGAGGGCGACGAGTATATGGTGAAGAAGGACCGCCGTTTCTATATGTATGACCTCAAGGACATCATGCTCGGTGCTGAACTCAATCTCAAGTACTGCAGCTGGCTTCACAATGTGGTGGTAGAGTATCTCTATACCAAGTATCAGAGTGGCCCTCTCTATCACGACCATACCATGAACATTCCCGACCATATCGCCGGCAACGACGACTACTACAACCACGGCACCTATCCCGGTTGGCAGCACTGGGGTCAGGTAATGGGCAATCCGCTCTATCGCTCGCCCATCTACAATGACAACGGGCGCATCCATGTAGCCAACAATCGGTTTATGGCTTTTCACCTGGGCGTCGATGGCAATGTGACGCGGACGATAGACTATCGTCTGCTTGCCACCTGGCAAGACGGACTGGGCACCTATGACCAGCCATACCTCAAGAAGCGCCACAACGTGAGTTTTCTCGTTGAGGCTGGTTGCCGGCTGAAGCACAACTGGCAGCTGCGTGGTGGCTACGCCATGGACTTCGGTTCGATACTGGGCCACAATGCTGGCGTGCAGTTTACCCTGAGCAAGGGCGGTCTGCTGGAAAAGAATACTAAGAAAAGAAGATGATGAGAAGACATATACTATCCATAATGATGGCAATGGCCCTGGCTATGGGTGTTGCCTCGTGTGAACTGGAGCGCGACCACAACGGCGACCTCGCCGGCTATTGGCACCTGGAACGAGTAGATACGTTGCAGACGGGCGGCGTGAAGGATATGAGCAGAGACCGTGTGTTCTGGGCAGTGCAAGGCAAGTTGCTCTATCTGCGCGATGCCGACCATCCCGACAGTTGCTACTTTATGCGTTTTGTCCACAGCGACGGCTATCTCACCCTTTCCCAGCCCTACTACTATGGCTGGCATCAAGATACGGAAGATGGCGGTGACCATCCCGTAACCGAAGCCCGTTGGCTTTCCCGCTTTGGCATCAATGCACTGGAAGAGAAGTATAATGCCGAGCAGCTCACTGCCTCGCGCATGACGCTGGCGACGGACAGGCTAAGGCTGCATTTCAAGAAGTTCTGATACGTGGCTCTATTACAGCAAAGAGGCGACACACTCGTTAAGTACAGTGTGTCGCCTCTTTGCTTTTAATGTTGTCATGACCCCATGTGCGATAATGACTTGGACAGGCTCCCTGAGTATAAGCGTCGACAGATATTATTCCCTTTTGCTTATCCTGTAATTGAGTGCCAGATTATACGCCGTATAGAGTGTGATGTCTATCAATACCACTCCCGTGATGCCCATTAGGGGGAATAGCCATAGATTGAGCGGAATGTAGAACAGTGCCAGTGCCAGTATAGCACATAAAGCCTGGTGCATGGTGCATCCCGCGCGCATCAATTTGTGATGGATGTGGCTCTTGTCAGCCGAAAATAGGGGAGAATGATGATGCAGGCGGTGCAGGATAACTCTGACGACATCGAATACAGGGATAATAAGTAGTGTATAAGCCAACAGCAGACGATGGGCATCGACGGGCATGGCATGGCCATTGACCATCACAAACTTGATGACCAGGAAACTGAGCAGGAAGCCCAGGGTAAGGCTGCCGCTGTCGCCCATGAATATCTTGCGGTTCTTCTCGGCCTTGCCAAACAGGTTGAAGTACAGATAGGGAATGAGTACTCCAGCCATGCCGGCTATGATGATGCAGTAGGAGTTGAGTCCCTGCTGGTCATAGCCATACAGGAGTCCTAACAGCGCAATAAGCGAAAGGCTGGCAGCCAGTCCGTCGATACCATCTATCAGATTGATGGCGTTGCTGATAAACACGATGACAAAGACCGTAAGCAGGGCGCCGATAAAAGCCGGTATCTCGTAGATGCCGCAGAAACCATGCAGATTGTTGATGGTAAGACCGGCAAGGGGCATCAAGGCGGCGGCGACAATCTGGGCGACAAACTTAATGCGGGCACTGAGGCCAAATAGGTCGTCGATGATGCCCACGACATAGATGATGAGCAGGCTGAAGAAGATTATCGTCCACAGGTTGAGCGGTATGCGCTGCTCCAATGCAGGGTCGCTGTCCAAGGTGGATATAGCCACGAGGGCGGCTATCACCATGCTTGGAATGAAGGTAATTCCTCCAAGCCGGGGGATGAGGTTGTGGTGCAACTTGCGGCCGTTGGGAATGTCATAGAGCCCTTTAGCTTTGCAGAAGTTGAGAGTAAGCGGTATAAACAGGAAACCGCAGAGTATGCTGATAATAAATGTACCTATATCGAGTAGTCTATCAATAGCCATTTAATAGTCTTTTTATAAGAATAACCGCATAATGGCAACAATTATTGTGTAAACTCTAAAAAAAAGCAATAAAAAACAGATTATTGAGTTATCAATAAAATGAAGAGACAATAAAAACAATGAGAATAAGTATTGTCACTGTAGCATACAACAGTGCGAAAACTATACAGAAAACGATAACATCGGTATTGGAGCAAAGCTATAATGATATAGAATACATTATAGTTGATGGAGGTTCTACCGATATGACTCTCGATATTATCTCACATTACGAACCGCTTTTTGACGGCCGTATGAAGTGGAAATCTGAAGCAGACAAGGGTATCTATGATGCCATGAATAAAGGTATCAGCATGGCGACGGGTGATGTTGTCGGCTTTCTCAATTCGGACGATTACTACACGTCGTCAACTGTAGTTGAACGGATATGCGATGCTTTTGATTCTGAAAGCACTGATGCTGTCTATGGTGATATTCACTTCATACGCCGTTCTAATCCAGACAAGATAATACGCTATTATTCTTCAAGTAAGTTCAGCCCAGTCTGGTTGCGTTTCGGCTTTATGCCAGCCCATCCATCATTTTATCTACGGCGAAAGAGGTATGAACAGGCTGGAGGATACAGTACGGATTATAGAATCGCCGCAGACTATGAAATGATGGTACGTCTTTTTCATAAATGGCATATTCGGGCAAAATATATCCCCGTAGATTGCGTCACAATGTGTACGGGAGGTGTAAGCACCCGTAATATTCATAGCAAGATAGTGCTATTGAACGAAGATGTAAGGGCTTGTCGTGAAAATGGAGTCTACACCAATATCTTTATGGTGTCCTTGAAGGTGTTGTATAAAATATTTGAATATCGCAGGTGGTGATTTCTCGCTTACTTGTGATGTGACAACAAACTGCAGTAGAGTTTGAAATAATCATGAAATTTCTGTTCGGAATTGAAATTATCTACGATGTGTTGTCTGCATAGTTCTCCGGGAACAGGATTGTGGCTATATAATCGGATACTATCCAGTGCTGCGGAGATGTCGCCTTGGTCAATGACCTTACCAATCTGTTGAGTCAGGGATTCTGAGCTGCCACCGGTGTCGTAGGTTATTACTGGCGTTCCACATGCCAAAGCCTCTAAGTTGGTGGTCGGGAAATTGTCTTCCCAGGTGAGGTTCATATATACATCGGCGATGGAATACAACTTACGCATATCGTCTACATTCTGAGTGCGCTTGATGCCGATGATACCAGTGGGCAACTGCTTGAGCATCTTATCCGTAAGTCCCACCAACACGATGGTGTATTCGTCATCGAGCATGTGTCTCAGCTGGATGAAGTCTTCAAATCCTTTGCGGAACCAGTTAGAGGCTACACCCAAAACAATTTTCTTATCGTGGGGAATGTTGTATTTAGTATATATACCGTCTGTATCTCTGTCTATGTAAAATGTATTGGTGTCAATGCCGTTGTGGATATGATACAAGGGCAGGTCTTTGAGAAAAGACTGCTTGACATCGTTTTGCAGCCATTGGCTTACTGCTATGAGCGTAAGGTTGGGAACAGAACAAAAATAATGTTTCTTCAAAAGATAGTTTCGTTTTGAGCGGTCTAAGATGATGCTTTTAGGATAAGTATCCTTCTGTGGGCAATGTTGGCATAGGGTTTTCCACTTGTCGCATCTGGCAAACATGTAATGTGCGCAATGTCCTGTATATGCCCAACAGTCGTGCAGTGTCCAGACTATGGGTTTGCCTGTCTTGGCCAAATAATCGAAAAGGATGGGATAGTTGAGATAATAACCATGAATGTTGTGAAGATGGATAATATCCGGATTGACAGTTTCTATATAGTCGATGAGCCGTCGAGTGGCTCCGCGTGACATCAGGCCATGGTTATCCATGATGCGTGAGGTAACCCCATGTATCTGTTCGTCGCGTATGCTGCCAATCTGATAGAGCTCTGACTGGCTTGGGTTATACCATCGTCCATAGGCGATGATGCTGCGCCATCCATTGGATAATGCTATCTTTCCTATTCCCTCGGCAATTTTGCCATGAGAGCCCCAGTTGGCTGTAATATTTATTTGTAAGAGTGTGGGCATATTAGAAGTTGGCTTGTGGTACAAATGTGGCTTTGGTCTTCCAATAATAATCTCCCATTTCGTCAAGCGATTCTTGTGACCAGGTATGGAATATGCAACCGGCAGGAGTGAGAGTCATCTCTCCAAAATAGATATGTTCTCCGGTATCATACAAATCTATACGCACCAGTTCAATGCCTTTTGCCAAATCAGAGGCAATACGAACCATTCTATCAAGATTCTTTGGTCTGGCGATAGTATACGAACATCCGTTCTTGTTATAGTTGGGCAGTGGCTTCCAATCCAAAGTAAGAGGCATGTAGTTAGCTTCTCCATCAATTCTGTCAAAGCAGACTAATACGCAGAATGGTTCCCCGTTAATACATATGAATTTGTAGTCTGTTGGGGAAGTTTGGTTGCTGTCGCCTATATATTCTTCACAGATGACCTTACGTGTAATCAGATTATAATGATTCTCTGAACAAGGATAACCTTTACGATTATAAAACCATTTATGCAATAGCGAAGACACTGTCTGATAAGTAAGTGTGTCTTTGTGTTGACAAATGATGTTCATTCCTGCTCCATAATTCATCTTCAGAGCAAATGAATCGGGAAATTTATCGAATTCAGTCTTCGTTATGGGTTTATCCCAAACTCCTAACAGATTGGGAAGAATGTCGGAATGTCCTCTCTCTCTTACGAATTCTCTTACAAGAAACTTGTCTGCCAATTTGTATAACTTCAAAGAGTTACCCTCTAATACATATTTTATCCATATCTCAGACAGGTCTTTAGGATGACTGAAGTGTGGAAGGCGATGGCGATTATGTATATATGCAATGATAAAGAATAATCGGGGGGATATCTTTGAAATCAAATGATTGAGTTTGTCTTTGAGTTCTTTCATCTTTCTATCTTTTATTACAACTGAGGAAATAACGCACATGGCTGATGGGCCAGAATGGTTCGAAGTGGCGTCGGTTGATAACTCTGCCTTCGAAAGAGAAATAATGCTTGTGGTCTGACTGCGAAAAAACATACTTGTAGCAGTTGCAGGCAATATCTATCGCCTGATTGTTGGCCTGTGACAGCTTGCCATAGGGAAACGCAAAGTATTCGCACTCGGTACCCAGCTGATTTTCGATGATATGTTTGCAATCGCATATCTGGTGATGTAGAATATCGCGGTCTTCGCTGTTAATCATAAAGTGGTCCAAAGTATGGGCTCCGATGATATGCCCTCGCTGTGAGAGGTCTTTGATATGATGCCAACGCATGGGATTCTTGCCAGGAGTCATGACAATATTATCATTGAAGTTGCGTATATATTGCTCGTCACCATCCACATAGTTGGGATTGATGAAGAACATGGCGTTGGTGCCAAATTCTTGCAAGAGAGGTGCAAAGAGAGTATAGCATTCCATAAATCCATCATCAAATGTAAAGGCGACAACTGGCTTATCAGGATGCTCTCTGTTGACAATCATCTTGACGGCCTCTTCTATACGTACGAATCTGGCTTGTCCAGACAGTTGGGTTAGCAACCGTCTGAAGGTGTCGGGTTCTATTTCTTTTTCAATGCGATGGCCATTGAGAATATGTATTCCTGGAGCAGGAGTGGCTATGCAGCCCAATGTGCTTAAAACGCAAGAACGAAGCAGGCTTCTGATATTTGCAGTTAGTGATGAATTCATAGTTTTGTTAATCGTTGGTTATTTTCCGTATAATATCCAATTGATAATGGATATTCCATTTGCTGTCGATTTCATCGAAAGCGGCGCTGCGTGTCTGGTTACGTTGGCAATCATTTTGTCCGAGCCATTTCTTTAATACGCGTACCAGGTCATGGGTGTCGTTGTGGTGAAAGAAATCACCTGTTATGCCTGGTTTGATGGCTTCAAATTCAGGGGCTTGGTAAGCAAAGTTGTCATGAGTGATGACAGGGCAGCCAAAACTGAGTGCATGAATGGCTGTGAGCCCTACGTGGCCAGGCGAAACACAAATGGCTGCATCGTAGAACAACTGGCCTAAAACGGTGTCATCGTAACAGGGACCATACATCCAAATCTGTTGGCTGACACCACGCTGCAAGGCATAGCGGTCTACATCCACTTGTTCTGTATCTTTGCCCACGAAGATGATGTTGGCATTTATGCCTTCTGCCTTTAGCTCGACAAGAGCATCGATAAGCATATCCAACTTCTTGATTTTCTGTAATCGCCCACAATATATAATGGTGGGGTCAGAGTTGTTGAAATGTTTTGAGTATATATCTGTTGGGCCAAGTTGCCGCCTGATTTCCATATCTTTGTCAGAGTCCAGCGAGTTGGCTATACACACCATCTTATTTCGGTCTATACCTTCCTGCTCCATCAGGTTGATGGAGTATTCATTATATACCATCAGTTTGGAGTGAAGGGCATAATATAACTTCTTGACAACTCTCTTCACTGCCCCCTCTCTGCCATACCATCCATGTGTCCAGGCTATGGCCTTTTTTCCCATCAGCCGAGCAAGCAAAATGATGACCCAGGACGAAAGGCAGAAAGGCTCACCATCAAGAATGAAATATTTGTAGTGTCCAAATAATGGGCGGAGAGAGCCTTTTTGCCAATAAAACTTGTTGATAAAGATATTGTGCAGCGTCTTCTTATATCCCGTAAGCGCATGATAATCGAAAGTCTTGATTTCAAACTGCAGGCGGTCGCCTATATAGAAGTCTGTATTCAACGCTTCTCCTAAGAGGTTGAATATCGGATATCGGTAATGAGGGCCGATATTGGTAATCATACAGATATTGGATTGCTTCATAATGAAATCACTTGGTTGTAGAGTTGTTGGCTATTTCTCCTTTTTCGTTGTATCTTGAGAGTAGAAAACCATATAACATCCATAGGCTGAAGCATTTGACGCCTGGGCCAAATGGGGGATAGGCTTCAAAGAGTCCATTAAGCAGAAAAGCGATTAGAAGTATATAAGAGGTCAATGCCAATTTGCTTTCGTCTTTGTGCTTTCTTACCTGATAGATGAGGTGTATCACAAAAACAGCAAACAGGGTCAGACCAATGACACCGAACTCAGTCAGAATGTTTAGTGGCAGACAATCAACATAATAATTACCCGAACCTATCCATAGATTTTGTGGAATGAGCTTGAATGCGATTGAAAATGCCAAAAGTCGGTTTGAACTTAATGAGTTGATGTCTGTTGTATCTCGTCCACCAAGGATGATGCCGTTGATGATTAATTCATACAGATTGGCATTGACAAGGATGATTATGGATGCAAGAAGAAACAATGCCACCATCCATCTTTTGGTTTTCTTGCTGCTCAGGTGAGCGAACAGATAATAGATAATGAAAAGGGCGCTTATAAATGTGGCGCGCGACCTCAGCATGACAATCACTATAAAGATGAAAATGCTACTTATCCAGATGACTCTTTGTATGTTTTTGTTGTTGGGCTTGTAAAACATAAACGGCAGGAATATGCAGCACAAGAGTATCTGGCCTATAGAGTTCTTGTCTTCGTAGGCGTATGACTTGCTGGACAAGTCGGCGCTTTGAAGAAAGTTCAGATACAACTCGGCTGAGAGCAGAATACCGCATACTATCATGATGATGCAGATGTTCCGCATTACGGTGTAATTGCCGTAATGCAGCCAATAGTTGTATGACGCCATGGTTATAATGAGAGATATGAATATGTTGTATATGTCTGGGGTAAAATGTTGGTTTCCCGTCAGCACTTGGCAAAAGCCGGCATAAAGCACCATCATAATAATAAAAGCGTAGAAGGGAAACAATCTGTTGCTCAAAAATGATTGAGGGGTTGTCAGCATCAGGAATGAGAAGGGCAAAATCCATACGAGCTTCAGTATCCTGTCTGCACCAGTCTCCAGCATAAATGGCGATTGGGACAGAAGGCTGAATGTTATAGACATGACAAACAGCAGAGTAGCTATATGGAAATTCCAGTTACGCATTCTTTGATGATTGGGTTATCTTGCTTTTCTTATTGATGTAATATTGGGTTATTATGTAAATGACGATAAAGAATATAGCTGTGTATGTCAATGTTATCGTGGCATAATCCCTTGCTGCGTATTGGCCGTCATTCCCTCTTATAACGATGAAGCCGGTGACGACCATTGACAGGTCGCGGATAAATCTGATGGTAAAGAGGGTCCAGGTCTTTCCCAGTGCTATAAGTTCCGAGGTCAATACGTTTGAACAGCATGTAAAGAGGGTTGTCATGACCGAAATCTTCAGCACGGGTTCCATGCCAGTAAACGAGGGGCCGTATATGTTCAGTATCAATGGAGTCGCTATATAGACAGCGATAAGAGGAACGATAGTGCAGCAGATGTTGACTCCTATCATGACATTTACGCTCTTCTTGTGTTTGTTGTAGTCGTCTCCTAAGGCGCTGAGATGGGATAATATTACATTGGATAGGAATGTAGGTACGGTCAGTATGACAGCATACCATAATTCGCTTGCAGTATAAATGCCTACCTCGCCTAAGGTAGCGTATTTGGTGATGATTAATATGCCAAGCCATTTGCTCAGCGCGAATGTAAACTCTTGTAAAGCTATAGGAAGGGAGAACTTGGCAATAGTCCATGAATGCCGACTTCGGGTCTTGAACAACGAATAGTGTGCATGACAGTTGATGCAGTAGGCGTTGTAGACAGCGGCAATCACCTGTGAACAGACCAGCGTTGTCAATGCCCCCGTGATTCCCAAATAATAGGTAAGAGGGATGCATCCAACAATCATGACTACTCCGGAAAGCGTATTGCTATAGGCTATACGCTTGAAGTCGCCGAATCCGGCAAGGATGCCATATTGGGTTGTGCTGATAGCACGGACAATGATGAGCAGTCCTAACGCCTGAAATGTCGAGGCCAATGATGGGGCATTGAGAAATGTGGATAGGGGAGTGGCAAAGACTATCAGCAGCAGGGCGATTGATGCACTGGCTACCGTTGTGATGTCTATCGATGCTTTGACAATGCTGTCTATATCTGCCTTTTGCTTTTCCTTGCTTTCTGCGACAAACTTTGTCGATGAATATCCTAATCCCAATGTGGCAAAAGCCGCGAATTGGAACATCGTTGTCTTGACAAATCCATATTCTCCATACAAGTCCTTTCCAAGCATTCTGGCTATGATGATGCCAGAAAGAAGCATAAGGCCATAGCCAATGCCATTTCCAAAGACGGCCCATGACGAGTCTTTGAAGAAGTTGCTTTTGAAGATGGAATGGATTGTGGATTTAATATGAGAAGCCATAATTGGATGTGGTTACTTTCTGGTAAACAGTCCGACAAACAAGTCCTTGCATATCACGACGGTGGTGACAATCCAACTCAGGATCATCATCAATGCCACAAATATCATGCGCTTGGGGCCGGCGGGGAGCTGGGGAACGGAGGCTTCCTTGATGATGGTGAATGCCGGTGTGTTCTCCTGTACCTTGGCCTGGGCTTGCTGCAACTGGGTGTTCAGCGTGCTGTAGGTGTTGTACTTCAGCTGCATGTCGTTTTCCAAGTCGCTCTGCTTGGCCTTGTAACTCTCCAGTATCACGTCCATGTTGGCATCGGAATAGCTACCGTATATCTGCCGTGCCTTCTCATACTGGTGCTTGGCCTCGGTGGTGAGCTTCTTGTAGTATTCATAGTCAACCTTTGCCTTGTTGGTGCGGTAGCGTGTGATGGCATTCTGCAACTCGGCCATTGCCTTGTCTGCTATCGTGGCCGCAATCAGTGGGTCCTGGTCTTCCACGGTGATGTTGATGACACCTGTCTTGGGGTCTATACCACAGGTTACATTCTTACGTATCGCACCCAATATGTCGTCCTGCTCCTCTGTGAGCCAGAACAGGTTCATGTCTTTTGTAGAGTCTTTGGCCTTCTTGCCGAACAGCTTTTTGGGTAGGTTTTTCAACCAGTTGAATGGCACAGCCAGCAGATATGGCTTCTGATGTTTGAGCAGATAGTCGTAGTAAGTGGTATTGACGCTACCGTCCTTGCTCTTGACCTTGCATTGTGTAAGATTGATGGCAAAGTCGTTGGTGTTGATTAGCGCGGGATACAGGTCGGGGTATATGGCATCGCCCGTAGAACTGTTGCCGAGGTTGAAACCGAATGACGAGGCCAGCGACGACAGGCTGTTCTTGCCCATGATGTCTCCTATCTCGGGAGCCAGCACCACGCTGCTGGTATAGTAACGTGGCACGGGGAATATGATGATACAGGCTACGGCAAAGGTAGCAAGCGACACCTTGAGAAACAGCTTCTTCCTGCTGGTTACTCGTTTGGCGACTACTATGATGTCTATCTGATTATCTCTTTCGTTCATAATGGTTATTGTCTTACTTCAACAGATTGGCGAGCGAGGCTATCATGGTGGCGAGCGAGGCTACCGATGTGCCTATTCCGAGCCACTGGCCTACGGCCGAGGCATTGCGCTTGGGCTTGCTGGGCACCACGATTTCGCATCCGGGGCGTACCTTGGCGTTGTGGGCCACACGACCTACGGTGCCGTTCATATATATAATAATGGTACGGCTCTTCTTGGCGCGCTGGCCGAATCCGCCCGCCTGGTCGATGTAGTATGAGTAGCGGCGCCCCTTCTCGTAGGCCACGGTGTTGGGGAACATCACGTCGCCGCTTATCTTCACCGTTCCGTTGTATTGGGGGATGATGATCTGGTCGCCCTCGCGCAGCACCAGGTCGGCATCGCTTCCGGGGTTGGCCAGCGCTTCAGCCAGTTCGATACCCACGGGATAGGTGTCTGAGAGCAGCAGCAGCGCCACATTGATGGAGTCGCTGTTGGCGCCCTGTCCTGCCAGCAGACGGGTCACGGCCTGCATCTTGATGCGCTCCGATTCGGTGGTGCGGCGCATCAGCCGCGCACCGTTGATATAGGCCAGGTCGGTCACTCCGCCCGCCTTGCGCAGCACGTCGCTCATTCGCTCGTTCTTGTGCGACAGGGTGTAGGTGCCGGCAAACATCACCTCGCCTTCGATGGTCACGTTCTGTGGAGTGGCGTAGCCAGGACTGCGGCGTACATAGATTTCGTCGTAGGGCATGAGGTGGAAGCCGGCCTGTCCGTCGATGACGAACCCGTCGCGCAGTGCCAGACTGTAGGTGCGGGCGATGATGCTGTCGGTCTGGGTGGCTTTGGGGTCGCGTATGCGGCGTGCCACGTCTACCTTGACCGTCGAGGCCTGGTCGTTGAGTCCGCCCGCCTGGAGTATCAGGTCTTCGATGGTCATGTTGGCGGCATAGCGGTAGATGCCTGGATAGTGTACCTCGCCGTGCAGGGTGAGGGTCTGTTCCTGCATCAGCTCCTGGCGTGTGGGCACAAAGAGTATGTCGTTCTTCTGCAGGGCTATGTCGGCTACGCGTCCTTCCATGATGCCGTCTATGTCAACGGGGATGACCTCGAGACTGCGGTCGGCGCGCATGCGGTGCATCACGGCATGGGCGGTGAAGGATTGTTCGGTCACTCCCTCGGCATGCTCGAGCAGCGAGCGCACGCTGGTAATCTCGCCGCCCACCTGGTATTTGCCGGGACGGAATACGGCTCCCTTGACCTCGACCATGTTTTCATAGCGGTTCAGGATAGAGTCGACGGTGATAGAGTCGCCATCGGCGATGTGGAAGGAGTTCATGTCAAACTCACCCACGTTGTAGACCGAGTATTCGCGGCCGGTCTTGCGTATCAGACGCACCGAGCGGGTATAGGCGTCGCCGGTAAACGAGCCGGCATATTTGAGCAGGGTGCCCACGCTCTCGCTCTTCTTCATCTCATAGTACATGGGGCGTTTCACCTTGCCGGTGATGTTGACCAGACAGTCGTAGGGCCCCACCACGATGACGTCGTTGTCGGTGAGGTGGATGTTGCTGGCCTTGCCGTTGAGTATGTAGTCATAGACATCGACATGGGCGATGAGGCGGTTGGCACGGAATATCTTGATGTCGCGCAGCGTACCTATGTCGTTGGGGCCGCCCGCCATGTAGAGTGCATTGAACACGGTGGAGAAGGCCGACAGGATGTAGGTGCCCGGCATGCGCACCTCGCCCATCACGTTGACCATGATGGTCTTGGTCTGTCCCACGGTGAGACGCACCTTCGAGCTCTGGTAGCGGCTGCCCAGCGTCTGGCGCAGTCGGGCATTGGCTTGTGTCACGGTGAGACCGCTTACCTGTACGGGGCCGAAACCTTCGATGGTCACATCGCCGTCGGGCGATACGGTGTATTGGTTGCTCTTCTGCGAGGCACCATAGATGTCTATGATAACGGCGTCGCCCGGACCCAGACGGTAGTCGCTGGGGGTGGCGATGTTCATATTGGGCTCGAAGGTGAGCTTCTTGTTGTTGAAGATGTCGCGGCCGAACACTTTCTTCGTCTTCCGCTCGGCCATCAGCTGCCGGTAGAGGGCAATGGTATCTGTGGGCAGTATGGCCGACAGTTCGCGCTGGAACTCAGCCGTCTGCTCGTCGTCTTCTATCTCTGTGCGCAGATTGTTTTCCTGCTGTATCAGCGTGCTGGTCTGGCTCTTGGCCTGGGCAGCCTTCCTCTTCTCGCCGTTGGCTGTGCGCATACGGCTTTTTGCCTTTTCCACTGCCTGGTCGGCCACTACGCCCATACCTTTATTCTGTATCTGGCGTTCATACTTGTCTCTCACGCGGCGTATCTGCGTGATGTTCACGCCGCGCTGCATCAACTTGGTCACTATCTGTGCCTGCGATGTGCCGGCATTGTGCTCTTTTACCACAAACTGCATTATCTGGTCGTCGGTCATTGACGACTGTGCCGATGTGGTGGCCGCAAAGGCCATGAGTGCGATGAGTAATATAACGTATCTTTTCATATTTCTTTTAGAATTTCCTCCCTATCACGATGCTCAGGGCTGTCTTGATGATAATCTTGGTGTCGAGCCAGAGCGAGCGGTGCTCCAGATAGCTGATGTCCATGTCCAGCCGGCGTAGCATCTTCTCCATTGTGTCGGTGTAACCATTGTAGAGCGTAGCTTCCGACGTGAGTCCGGGCTGCATCTGGTAGATGAGGCTGTAACGCGCATCCTGCTTCATAATCTTGTCTATGTAGTATTTGCGCTCGGGGCGTGGCCCTACCAGCGACATGTCGCCTCTGAGCACATTCCACAACTGTGGCAGCTCGTCGAGATGATGGCCGCGCAGAAACCGCTCAAGTCTTGTCGATGTCAGCTCGTCGCCTTGGGCAATGAGCTGCGGCCCTTCGTTCTCGGCTTCGCTGCTTAGTGTGCGAAACTTGAATATCACAAAGGGCTTGCCGCCTTTTCCTATGCGCACCTGGCGAAAGAAGATGGGGCCATTCTGTTGTTGTCTTATCGACAGCGCCACTGCCAGCATTACGGGCGAGAGAACCACCATGCCCACCATGGCGAACAGGATGTCGGCTGTCCGCTTGATGGCGAGTTCCATTTTGCCCATTCCGTCTGTAGCCTGTTGTTGAGTCATTTGTTGGTTGTCCTACATTATATAATATAATAACTCGTTTTTTGCCGATTTGTTGCATGATAGCCCAATTATTTTTTTGCCATCTTTCATGGCGGTTGCGGTTGCCACCACGTCGTTGTGTATATCTTGTTAGGGTATAGACGGTTATAAAAATGGAAATGGAGGCTGCCTGTGCCTCCATTTCCATTGACCTTTTATCTTACTATGACCTTTTTGACACTACCATCGCTCATGCGGATGATGTTGATACCTTTCTGTTTGTTCTTTAAGCGTTGCCCATTGATAGAATATATGTCGCATTCGTGTGCTTTCCCGGGTGTCGATGGCGTTGCCACACCTACAGTGGCATCGAAATAATGGAGTCTTTTTTCAAGTTTTTTCCATTCGGGATTGCTAAGATATGCATCCTTTGCATCGATAGGAATGTATAGCTCTTCATTGAGATACACATTTTTCAACTTACAAGGTGTGGCAGAATAAAAATAGATATTTGTATGCGAGCTCGAAGAACAAAAAGGGCTACCTTCTAAATCAGGACATCCATATACATGAATGGTTCTGTTCACTCTCTTTCCGTAATCTATCTTAAATGCTCCATCTCCAATATATTTTATGTTTTTGGGAATATATATAGTGGAAAGAGAATCGCATCCTCTAAATGTTTCTTTATATATACTGTCTATTTTTTCGGGGATGTTAATGCTTTTCAGGTGTATAGAAAAGCTGAAAGCAGAGCTTCCCAAATAACTTAAAGAGTTAGGAAGATGGATTTCCTCTAAACGTGAATGATAAAAAGCACCTGCTCCTATGTATTTGACAGAATTAGGAAATGTAATATGAGTGGCATAGGTTCCTTTAAACGACCAATTACTTATGGTGTCAATAGATGCAGTCAAGGGTATTTCCGTTAAACCTGAATTTGCAAAAGAACCATACCCCGTGCTGTGCATGTAGTTGGGTAAATGCACTTTTTTCAAGTTTTCGCAATTCTCGAATATATTCCGAGGAAGCGAGTTTATGTCGTCAATTGTTGCATAGTGTACCAGCATCGTAGGATTGTTTACAGGAGGGAGTTTCTCATAATACCGATATTGGTTTTGCTCTTCATTGTTGCTCATAAGGAGAGTGGCTTCCGACAAATCTATTTCATTCAGCGTGTTGGTATTGTTGTCCTTGTGCCATGCAAGTTTTTTATCCGGAGCATCGTTACCTGGAAAATAATGGGAAAGAAATTTTTGGGAATACATGAATGGAGCCAGATATAGCAAGTCTGAGGAATATATGTTGCCAACAATCTTCAGGCTGGTTATATTAAGAGGTTTGTCGCCCAAGACCTCTTCCAGAGTTCCGGGTTGCTCCATGACTACAGTGAATTGCTGGCTTGGGGAGTTGTCGTCAGCCAGGGCATTGCATGTCAGCGTGATGGCGAACAGGCAGGCAAAAGTGCGTAATGTAAGAAAAAAGTTACTCATAGATGAAATCATTTAAAGTGTTCTGCATGCAAATATAGTTATTTTTTTGATTGCCAACAATTTTTTCCGTTTTTTTCTTGTTGGAATCAACCTTTTTAGTTAGTTTTGCGAAACTAACTAAAATATATATATCTATGGATTATATTACTCCCCTTATGTTTGGTGCCGTCGGTAATGGCAAGGTAGATGACACCGTAGCGTTGAGAAAAAGCATTTCTGCTTCCCATTCTTCTGGAATTCCAATTCTTATCCCCAGTGGTTATACATTCTATGTTACGGAGCCTATTAACGAGAATCGTGAAGTTAGACTATATATCGTTGGAAATTGTATCCATGGACTTAAAATCAAAACGGGAGACGAGGTAAAAACAGGATGTATAAGATTGGGTAACAGCACCCATCTGTTTCAAGATGCTACCGAAATATCGGGCTTTATTAAGGGTGTGTATTTCTATTGCGAAGACTGTAAGGATTTTAACTGGGGAGGAAATGGTGCGCCTAAACACAAGGAAAATACCGTCCATTTTTTTGACAACTGTACGTTGCACTCACTTACTATACGTGATTGCTATTTCTGCAGAATGGAGGCGTTCTTGTACGATAGTTCTCTTTATAGCATTTGCAATATTACATACAGTATGTTCTTGACGTGTTATTGGTTTGCCAAATTTGGTAGCAAAGAGATGATAATGTGCGATTCTACCATTGCCAATAATTATATTAATGGCGGTCAGGAATTGTGTGATAATGAGTGCTTTGAGTTTGGCTATTACAATGCAGCGACTATCACCCATAATTTCATTGACTACTACCGTACTATCTACCACCCCAAGGCTCCCCATCCATGTGGATTTGCAGGCCCGCTTTCTCAAGGCAACCAATACCAAATGTTCAAGTATTTTTATTATTTTGAAGAGCCCCAATTCTCTGATATGACATTTATGAGTGATTGTGATGTATTCAATCACACATTCAGGGAGGACAATGCAACTGGAGTTGATGCGGAAAAATTAGAAGGTTACCAATCTCTTAAGGTTTATAATCAAGACAAAACTGTTAGTACAGCAATGCCCTCCTGTATTGCATATACCAAAGAGACTGGAATTATCAGCATAACCAATATGAAAATTGAGAGTTGGGTGAAAACAATCCTGTTTATCAAAGACAGCATTGTCAATTATGAATATTCAAAATTCACATTGACTATCGCTTGTGGAGATGTGTTCGCCCGCGATAATGTGGTGCAACTTGAAACTGATTGGAAGGTTTATAATGGAGGACATTATCGCTTCACGAACAAGATAGAGACCAATCTGGTGAAGATGTATTCGTTAGAAGAACTACCCGAAATTACTGAAGGATGGGTGTCGGAAGGGGCAACTTTTGGAATGAATGCGTGTTGTCTTGTTGATAACGGCAGCGGAGGCAAGGAGAAACTTCTGCTTAAAGCATCAATCGCTTATTTTCCAGACGGATGGCATTGTTGCTGGTTGACGGAGCAAGGAATGCCTTTTAGAATCTATTGAGCAGAGAACAACGGTCATTTGCATAAATTCTATAATATAATTGGTTATAAAAAAGGAAATGGAGGCCGCCTGTGCCTCCATTTCCTTTGACCTCTTATCTTACTATGACCTTTTTTGACGCAACCATCGCTCATGCGGATGATGTGTTGTCTTTCATGGCCAGCATGGGAGTTGTCATTATAGTCGCCTTTATAGATATAAGGAGTGTGCCTTGATGCTTCAAGCCAGACGTTTGTCTGAAACGTTTGTTTACGGCATCATTTCTCTTATGACAGCCTCTGCCATTACCCTATCGACGAGCGCATAGTAGCGCATTTTGGGCGTGAAAATGGATTTTTTCCGCTTTTTTCTTGTTGGTTTCGCAAATATCCCTTATCTTTGCAGACCATATATCATTGGGGTTGACTGGATTTGACGGCGGCTAAGATGGTATGTAAGCACGCGGAGACTCGTTGGCTATCTCCTTAATCAGAGTCATCGACAAATTAATTGGCGAAAACAATTACGCTCTCGCTGCCTAATCGAAGCATAGTAGATTACTGGCTTTATCCCGCCACCAGGTGACGGGACGAGACATCGCTCAAGGGCTCTTTTTCCGAAACTCCTTGGTCAAGCGGTGCAGTACAGTCGGAAATAGTCTCTCGAAAGCCTCGCATCGGAGATGAAATCTTAGAGGATAAGGCATTGGTTGGTGGTCCGGGTCTTGCCAATGCACGAAAACCGAAGGCCGGAATAAGCGTGTAGAAAGCATATGGTTTTACTGTGCGGACGAGGGTTCGAATCCCTCCAGCTCCACTCCATCAATAGCATTACGTTGGCAGGATTGTGTGCCGGGGTAATGCTTTTTTTATGCTTGGGAGTAAAAAAGTGGGCGACAATGGCCACTCGCAGCGTTTTTTTGCTTATTTTTGCAATGTTATCTTAATCCTTAACATTATAACCTATTACTGCTATGTCTCCAGAAATGCCAAAAGAGGTGAATACCGATGAGAGAGTGACGCCACAGACTGACCCGGTAGCTCAGCCAGACGACGCCCAGAAGACCATAACCATAGACATCGTGCGCCACAAGCGCCTCTTCGAACTCCTTGAGAGCCCGAGGTCGTTGTGGAAGGTGATAGCCTCGCTCTTTGTGATAGTCATCGTGCTGTTTGTAGGTCTGGCCTTTGTGGTGCTGGTGGTCAAGAGTTTCTATCCCTACAATGTCATCAAGACCAATACCTATGGCGCCACCATCATGCAGACCGAAGACAAGGAGGTGATATACTGGCTGTTCAATACGGCAGAACTGTGGGCCAACTCGGGCATCGAGGTCAAGAAGAACGAGCGTATATCCATCCGGGCATCGGGTGCCGCCAATACCGCCATACACTATCTGGTCGACGCAGCCAACGAGGACCGCCAGCCTGGCTTCGGCTGGGTGGGTACTGAGGGCTTTGAGCGCAAGGGAGGCCACAATGACTTCAGAGACAAGTACAAGCTGGCGCCCGACGAGCCTTTCGGCGTGCTGCTGATGCAGGTCATCCCCTACGAGCACAGCAAGAAGGATATAGGCTGGTACAAGAACCCCGACAATGATGTCTATCTCGATGGTCTGGAGCGTGGCAGCCTGCACACCACCATCTCTGTCATCTCTAAGGAGCGTGTCGACTATGTGGTGCCCTGCGACGGCGTGCTTCACTTTGCAGTCAACGATGTGGTGATGACAGATACGGTCATCCGAAGCATGTATCTTGCCAGCATGAAGACGCTGAGAGACTCGCTTGCCACCCCCGACGCCTCTCTCGACCGGGTCATCGCGGCGGTAGAGCAGCACGGACTGGACGCCACGATGAAGGAGACCCACACCATAGCCTTGCCGCTCAAGCTCAAGGACGGCACCGTGGCCGATGCCGCTGTCCTCAAGGCCCGGTCGTATGGTATGGGATATTATTACAATGGCAAGGAGGTCGACAAGACCAATTATCCCGTCAACAACGAACTCTATTATTATAAGGAGAAGAAGTTCCGCGACCCCTGGTTTGCCGACAATGTGGGTTCGTTTCTTGTAGTCATCGAACGTAATACGCAGCAAAAATGAATGTCAAATCGCTTATTGAGACCATCACGAGTGCCATCACCACCACGGGCTTGGCGCGATACGTGATCAATGACAGGTCGTTTCTTGCCGAGTTGCTGTCAGACAAGCGCCCCACGCCGTCGGGCCCGCAGACCGATGCCGAGGTGTTGGGCATCAAGCCATTTATAGACTATCGCCCCACCGACCGGCTGCCGGTGACCATGCTCGTGGTGCGCATGGTGTGGAAGACGCTCATGCTCCTGCCGTGGCTCTGCTATAGAGGCGCAGCCGTGGCGGCAGCCCTCATGTCTGGGGCGAGGGTGAAGCGGCTCGCCGACTGCCCGTCCAAGGTGAGGTCGGCACGCGTCAACTTTGTCATCTTCTTTGTCTCGCTGGTCTTCGCCATCGTCTTGCTGCTGGTCATCCTCTCGTTCTTCATCCGGGGCGTGCTCTTCTTCGACCCCTCGCAGCGTATCAATGAGCAAGGAGCCATCACCATGGCCCAACCCTGTGGCAGCGAGCGCAATGTGTTTCTCTACAACACCGGGCAGTGCTGGGCCAACACCGGCATACAGGTGGTGCGGGGCGACAGGGTCGAGGTCACGGCGTCGGGTGCCTACTATGGCCGCGTGGCCGACCTCTACCATTGTGCCAAGGACAACTGTGTGCTGCCTTTCGACATGGTGATGCCCGGACTGTCCTATGATGTCGCCGGCAAGGACAAGCAGGACATGCGCTCAGCCCAACTCACGCGGCTGTGCATGTACAAGGGTGAAACCCGGCGGCTGCTGGGTATGGAGTGGACGGCGGTCGAGCCAGTCTTTGGCTCGCTGCTCTACCAGATACGTGCCTCCAACGAACCGTTGCTCTACGACAGCGACCGCGATGCCGACCACCGTCGCATGATACAGGGCAACCACGACCGCGGTCGTGTCTTCAGCTTTGAGGCCCGCCACTCGGGCGACCTCTATGTCTCGGTCAACGACATCTATCTGGACCGCCGCGTGCTGGACATTATGGACTCCTGCCGCAACACGGCTGTGGTCACCTCGCTGCTCGAGCGCTACGGCCCCGCCATGACCAATGGGCAGAAGATAGCCATGTTGCGTGCCGGACTGGGCAGGAAGTATCTGCCCGAGATGTGGTTTGCCGACAATCTGGGCGAGATATTGTTCAATATCACCGTCCACCGCAATGTCATCCGTGAAGCCAATACGGCAGAGTCGTTCTTCGCCCACGTCTACCGCCACATCGACCGCTTCTTCGACCAGCGTCCGGGCGCCATCCTGCTTCAGGTGGCTGTGGCGCTGGCGGTCATAGTCCTGCTGTTGTGGGCCGACAATAGGTTCATGCACCGCAGCCCCAACGAATAAACAAGAGTAACGACAATAAAAACAATAGTAATCATGCAAGAAAATGAAAAAGACCCTGAGGTGCAGCCTGTAGCAGAGCCAGTGGCAGCCAAGGCTGTAGCACCCGTAGAAGAGAATTCCGGTAATGGTGCAGAGACGACGCTTGTAATTATCGCCAACATCGTATTGGTATGTGGCATCATCGCCTCGATTATCTGCTTATTCAACATTGTCTGGGTACAAAATCCCGAGTACCAATACATCGACGACAAGATATTCAGTCCCAGCGGATTTGTGACCACGGTCATGGTGCTTGCCTCCTCGCTGATTAGCTGGAGCTTTATGCGGGTTCTGGCCAATATCTCGGTCACATTGAAGGCTATGAACAAGAAGATGAAGTAGTCTGCTTCTCCGATTGCCGGCAATCCCCATCTGTCCCGTAACGGGATGGATGGGGATTGTGGTTATGTGGCTGCCGCTGACCGCGTCATCGCGCCCGTTGTCAGGGCTGCGCTGCACGGATGTTGTGCTGTGGTCGTCAACGGTCAGCAAAGCATTGGCTGTGAGCCGGTTCGGCGATGCCGTGGCCATCATTGCTGGCGCGTGTCGGACGGCGCGGATGTACGTATCGGACGGTACGGATGCGAGTTTCGGACGATACGGAAGCTCGTATCGTCCGATGCGCGTCGCCCGAGGTGGTCAGCAGCTGCGTGGAGGTACCCTCCAGTTTTGCCGGGACGCCCTCCAGCTTTGCCAAGGTACCCTCCAGCTTCGCTGGGATGTGCTCCAGGCGGGGTGGGGTGCTTCCGCGTCTTGCGGGGACGATGGCGGTGGGACGGAGTAGGGGCTTGGATGTAAACGGGATGGGTTCGGCAATGCGTGGGATGATGTTGGTAGTGCGTGAGATGGGCTCGGCTGTGCGCGGGATGTGCTTGGCTGTGCGTGGGATGTGCTCGGCAATGCGTGAGATGATGTTGGTAGTGCGTGGGATGGGCTTGGCTGCGTGCTTGGCTGATTGGGGGAAACAAAAAAAGCAGTTCCGAAGAACTGCTTCTTATGGGTGGCAGATGGGACTCGAACCCACGACATTCAGAACCACAATCTGACGCTCTAACCAACTGAACTACAGCCACCATTTAGAGCTTAATCTCATTAAGCGAGTGCAAAGGTAATGGAAATATTTGTTTCCTGCAAATTTTTTGCCCATTATTTTTCGCGCCGCCTTGTATTTTCTGCTTCCACGGGGGCTGCGCAGCCTGGAGGCTGAGCCTTCTCTTGCGCCCGTCGGCGTGGACGGCTACAATAAAGCCCGCTCTGCGTCGGGCAGAACGGGCTCATATTGCGTACCTTTGGTAACTCTTACTTGTTGTTCTCGGCTGCGGGGGCAGCGGGAGCCTGCTGGGTATTGCCCTTGGTAGGCTGGGTTGCGCCGAAGCCAGGCATGTTGGTAGGATTGGTAGTCTCTGTCTGGGTAGCTGCCTTCTCCATTACGCTTTCCTCGGTGATGGCCTTGGGAGCGGTGTGGGCGCAGATTACGCTGATGACAACCATAACGGCGGCCAGACCCCATGTGATTTTCTCTACCAGGTCGGTAGTCTTGCGAACACCCATGAATTGGTTGGAAGAAGAGAACTGTGAAGAGAGACCTCCTCCCTTAGACTCCTGGATGAGCACGATGCCAATCATCAGGATAGATACCAGTACGATAAGTACTACGAATAATGTGTAAATCATCTTGTTGTTTATTTTTTTTGTTATTATTTGCTCTATATCTTATGGCTTTTTGGCCTTGCTGTTCAGTATCAGCTTCTCCAAGAACCGTATTTGGTCTGCAAAGTAAGCATTTTTTTTTGGAAAAATCAAATTTAAGCGCGTAATTATTTCCAAAGCCTTCTCAAAACGGCCTTGTTGGATGTAAATTCGTGCCAAAGTCTCGGTGCAGTAGCTTCCGTCCACCATATTTTCGCTGTCTTTTGTGTCATTGCTTTCTGGCACATACTCAGGTTCTTCCTTGAGTTCTATCTTGCCCTTGTCGTTGTTGATGAAGTCGTCTATGAGCGACTGTCCTTTCATCAGCGGAGCCTCGGGGCTCTCTTCGTCTTCGCTCTCGGTGTCGAGCAGGAAGCTCACGTAGTCTATCGCTGCGTCGGCAGCCGTTGGCTTGCGTTTCTTCTTCTTCGGCTCTTCCTCATCGGTGGCGGGGATGGTGTCCAGAAAGTTGTCAATGAGCGAGATGGTGCGGTCGGCGCCTGGGGCGTTCTTTGTCTGGCTGTTGTCGGTGGTGGCACTTTTGAGCTTGTAGTGTGCTGCCTCTATCAGCCTGAATATCATCTTGCGGTCGGTGATGTATATGGCTGCCTTGCGCAGTTCTTCATCAAACGAGGGATCGTGCAGGATGTAGAGGTTTTGCAGCATCAGCAGACGTGCGGTCTGGAAGTAGGGATAGAGCGCAATGAGGCTTCGGAGGTCGTACAGGGTCTCCTTGTCCATAGTCTGCGGATGCTTGATGAGTTGCTCTAAGTCCAGTTGCATATCTGTGGTGGTTGGGGTGGTTTACCAGTTGGCCACGGTGGCGTTGAATATCTGTTCTACGAGGTCCTTGGTCATCTGGGTGACCAGTTCTTCCTGTACCGAGTTCAGGTTTTGGGTCGACTCGTATGTCTGCGAGGCTGAGAACTGACGTTCAAAGTCTTCCTTGTGGTTCACGTTGTTGGTAAACCTTACGCTGACGGTCATGGTGAGCTCTACCTGTGCTGAGTAACCTTCGCTCGACACCGACTTGTTGCGTTGCGTGTATTGTATGATTTCTCCCTCTATCTTGAGATCGCCGTTGCGCTTGACCTGTACCAGACGGGTATGGTTGGCAAATTCGTCTTTGAGGGCGTTGTTGAACAGAGGGCCCATGGGTCCCCATACATAACTGCTGCGTATGGGAAAATCGTTGATTTGTATGGTCTTGGTCTTGGTGTAGTCTATGCTGGCACCGTTGAACTTGTAGCCTTTGAAGGCGCACGCGGTGATGGTGGTCAGCACGAATGCCATCAGTGCGAGGTGTATGTATATGAGTTTTTTCTTCATTGTCATCGTTTAGTCGAGTCCGTATTGTTTGAGTCTGCGGTAGAGTGTACGGTCTGAGATGCCCAGGGCTATGGCAGCTTCGCGTCGTCGGCCGTTGGCCTTTTCCAGTGCTTCCATTATTTCCTTTTTGTCGTGCTCTTCGCGCGTCATGGGCTCTGCGGGTTCGTTTTTTATCTCTTCTGCCACCGCGTCTTCTGCCTGTACTGTCGCCATCTGTCCGTTGGCGATGTGTGGGAGCGAGTGGCCGTATTGCTGGGCGGTCATCGTGCCGTGCTCTCCCAGTTGCTTCTTGAGCGCGTCTATCTCCTTCTTCAGCTCGGTCACATTGCCGCGCAGCTCGTATAATACCTTATATAATAGTTCGCGCTCGCTCTCGTAGGAGTGCTTGCCTGCCTTTTCGACAGTGGCAAGCTCGGTACTCTCTGGGTCTTGCGGGATAAACTGCGACAGTGTCTCGGCGTCTATCTCGCGCTTCTCGCTGAGCACAGAGATTTGCTCGGTGATGTTCTTGAGCTGTCTCACGTTGCCGGGCCACTTGTATTGCATCAGCAGGAGCTTGGCCTTGTCGGTGAGCGTTATTTTGGGCAGCTTGTACTTCTCTGCCGTCTGCAGGGCGAAGAGGCGGAAGAGCAGGGGGATGTCCTGGCCGCGCTCGCGCAGTGGCGGCATCTGGATGGGGATGGTGTTGAGGCGATAGTAGAGGTCTTCGCGGAACTTGCCTTCGCTGATGGCCTTGCGCATGTTGACATTGGTGGCGGCCACGATGCGCACGTTGGTCTTCATGATTTTCTGACCGCCCACGCGGATATATTCGCCCGTCTCGAGCACACGCAGCAATCGTGCCTGGGTGGCTATGGGCAGCTCGCCCACCTCGTCCAGGAAGATGGTGCCGCCGTCGGCGGTGCCGAAATAGCCTTCGCTCTCGCCTATGGCGCCGGTAAACGACCCCTTCTCATGTCCGAAGAGCTCGCTGTCTATCGTTCCCTCGGGGATGGAGCCACAGTTGATGGCAAAGTATTTCTCCTTGCGTCGGGGGGAGTTGTCGTGGATGATGCGGGGTATAATCTCCTTACCCACACCGCTTTCGCCCACGATGAGTACCGACAGGTCGGTTGGGGCTACCTGCAGGGCGATGTCGAGTGCACGGTTGAGCCCGTCGCTGTTGCCGACAACATTATACCGTTGCTTTATCTTTTGCAGTTCAGAAGTGTCCATTGGAGTACAAAATTACTCATTTTATTCAACATAATGGTCGTTTTCGCCGTTTTTTTTATTGTTGGCATCCAAAAACTTATGCCCGCTTTGGCCGTGGTGGTTTCCCTTGTATAGGCTAAGCGGCCCACAACCGTGAGTGTGATAGCTCTCGGTTGCGGGCCGCTTGAGTTGTCGCGTGTTGTCACGCGTGTTGTCTTAGAGATGTACTACCTTTCCCATAAACAGGATGGTGCCAGTTGTATTCTCACGGATAGCGAAAAAGAAGGGCTTGTCTATCCTGCGCGGAACGTAAGGGGATATATACATGCCTTCATTGCCAGATGTGGAGGTTACGGCTTTGGTTCCGTTTTCCTCTACCTCTATGATGGCAGTTTGTGACAGTCCCCACATCTGGCGTGCTGGTTTTGTGGCTTTTACCATGTCGGCGTAGGCAACAGACTCGTCCAATCCCAGTTTACTGAGTATGCCAGTAGCGCTATTCTCTTCATTCTTGAATATTGTTGTCAAGTCTGTAGAGATCGAGAACCTGGGCATGTAGAGTTCCAACTGAGCGAGATGGGCCTGCTCGTGAACTGCCCACCAGTCGGTATTGGCGCATATAGAGTCCAGCTTCTCTGCTTTACGCGGTATTCCCAACATCATAGTGTAGTATCCTTTGCCATAAGGCAGTTCCATGATATAGACATCTTCATTGGAATAGTCAAAGGCCATACCTACATTGGCTTCCATCATATCTACTTCTGACACGGTGCCGTCTATGTTGGTGAAACTGTCCTTCTTGGTATGCAGGGCGTTGAACGGATAAGTCCACTTGGCGTCAAAGGATGTGGCATTGACCCATGCATTCTGTGTAAACGTATAGTCGCCCACTTTCAGGTGAGCATCGGTTATCCTGCCATCGGTCTTGTCGGCAACCCAACCGTTTATCATACTCTTGGCAGCCTGTGGGTCTTTGAAGTTGGTCTCTTTGGTGTCAGCCAGATAGTATGTCTGTATCTTCTCGGCGAATGATGGGATTATCTCTTTGCTGTTGGCCTGTTGCCACAGTCCATTGACCATTGCCACTTTGACATATTCGTCGTCCTCATTGAAAAGGGCCAGCAGTTGACGGCTGCTCTCGTTGACTTGGTCCAGTGTGCCCATATCCAGGAAGTCCACCACCTTCTGCGCCTGTTCGTCAGCCAAGCCGTTGGCGTAGATAGAGAGTATATACTGCATACTGATGGGCGATATACACAGGTTGGTGTTTGTGCCCTCGACCTCCTTGGCTGCCGTAGCGAAAAACTTGTTGGCAAACTTGTTGCTCTGCTTGGCAAATGGCGTCTGCTGCACCTTGCTGCACTCCATCTGAATAGGCTCAAGACCAGTAGTCTTCTCTTCGGGGGCAGTTGTCTCCATGTTGTCCGTACATCCTGTGAGCAACCATGTGGCTGGCAACAGCAACCACGCAAGAATAAAACACTTCTTCATAATCGTATCGTTTTATATGTTAATAATTGTCATTGTTCACGTCTGAAATAATAGTAGTTTTTGGTATATTGTCTAAAATTACCAATCGCATAATAAGTGTTATCCTCATCACGTGCATGGATAAAGTCATTGAGATCCCATCCCCAATTCATTTGGTAACCATAGTTGCAATATACTTGCCGACGTTCGCGTATGATAGTACCTTCGCGTGGAACATTTGGGTCTATGTAGATAGTGTCTTCAAAAAAGCGCCAAATGTCATCGTATTCCTCAATATCATACTTATATCCATCAATTAACCACATGTGACCATCTTCGTTTGATTTTTCTTTGTCAGCGGCAAATAATACGGGTAATCCAAAGTCAATCTCGTCTTTTATATAGCCTGTCCCAGAAACGAATTTGCCCTTTATGCCATTTTTGTTGAGGACTGCTGCAACGCCCCTTATAGTTCCTCCAGAATTATCCGGTTCGAAAATAACATTTATTTAATGTGCGAGATGCGTTAAGAACTTTGCGGTGTACACCCCCTTTGGGTTTCCATGGAGGCTAATATACCATTCCCAAGGTGCAAGGAGTAATAGAAATACTTGTTTATACATTTCTTTGGGTTTTTAATTGATGTTCTTGTGTGCTAATTTACGAAGTGGTTTTCATTCCGCCAAATTTTTCTCTGATTATTTTCAAAAAAATATTGATGGCGGTGTTGCTGGCGATGATGATTGATAGTCATATAGTTGAGAGTATATCCCGTATGCAGCCATACCCATGAGGCGTCACTGGTTTGCACAATTATTGCGCAAGTCGGTGACGCCTCAGGTGGCAACTGCCGTCGTGTGGCAGGTAGGGGCTGTATGCCCTATGGTTGTCTTGGGATGCCATCTCTATCCTCTGGCGGTGGCAGATTGATGGCGACGGGCTGTAGAGTGGTGGGGTTGCTGACGAGTGAGGTGAATAATGTGACCATTAGAACGGATAACCCACCGCCAGATGGAGGCTCTGCGCATCGGCAAAGCTGCTGACATTATAGAAACCGCTCTTGCCAGTGTCGTAGGGCACGTGGAGACCTATACCCCAGTCTACGCGCAGCACGAAGATGCCCACATCGTAGCGCAGACCCACACCGGTGCCCACAGCCATCTGCGAGAAGAGGTTGCGGGCTTCAAACTTGCTGCCGGGGCGATTGCTGCTGTCGCGCAGTGACCACACGTTGCCGGCGTCGAGGAAGAGGGCGCCGTAGAGCGAGCCCCAGAGCTGCGGGCGGTATTCGAGGTTGCCCAGTATCTTCAGGTCGCCCGTCTGCTCGATGTACGAGAGCTTGGCGTCGCTGGGATGGTAACGGCCTGGGCCGATGCTGCGCACGTTGAAGGCACGCACGCTGTTGGCACCGCCTATATAGAACTGCTCATAATAGGGCGCACTCTGCGCGTTGCCATAACTGATTACGGCGCCGGCATTGACGTGGCCCAGCAGCGACGACTTGTCGGTGACGCGCCACTTCTTGACAAAATCGGTCTGGAGCTTGACAAACTGGGCGAAGGGGTTTTTGAACATCGTCTTGTTGCGCTCGGCCCATCGTTCGCCCATCATGGTATACGCCGCAGCCAGCAGGTTGCCCGCCTCGCTGGCAGTTATCTCCCAGCTGATGGGGTGGCGCATCGTAGAAGGGCTGTTGTAGGTATAGGTATAGGACATCTTGGGCACAAACTGGTCGCGCATGGACACGCTGAGATACGGGTTGCGCTCCAGCAGGTCGATAAACGCCTGGGTCTGACGCTGCATGTACTCATAGGACAGTATGAGCGGGCTGAACTGATGGCGTGACTGTGGCGACGACTGGAACGCGTAGGTAAGTTCGCCCGAGAGCACGTGGCGCTTGAAGTACCCGCCACGGTGGAGCACGTTCTTGGACGCCTTGATGGTGGTAGTGGGCACACCGTAGCGATACCAGCGTCCGATGCGGCGCATGCGCATCTTGTTGGGAGTGAAGAGGCTGCGCAGGGTGAGCATGCGGGGGAAGACCAGAGCCACGTCGCCGCCATATTCATACGACTTGATGCCGCTCTGGCTGCCCTCGGCGCTGTGTCCTGTCTGCATCTCGTAGGAGCCGTGGATATTGATGTCGAGGCGCTCGCCGCCGCGGAAGGCGTTGCGCTTGACGAGACCAGCCACCAGCTCGGGTCCCATGCGTCCGGTGGTCTTGCCCTTGGCGTTGGCTTCGATGTAGAAGTCGTAGGGCTTGTCCATCACCAGGTCGAGCTGCAGGTCGAGGGTGTCGTTGTCGCGTGGCGTAAATCTGAGGGTGCTGTAGCTGAAGAGTCCCGTGTTCTGGATGGCCTTCATCGTCTGTGCCTCGTCGTCGCTGCTGTAGAGTCTGCCGTGGCGCAGCTTGACATCGTGCAGTATGGCACCGAGACGCACGGGCGAGCGGCGTCCGTTGAAGCGTGCGGTGAGGTGGCGGAAGTGGATGGAGTCTTGCAGCACGTCGCCAAACTGTCGGCGGAAGTCGATGCCGATGTTGCCGATGTGCCATTGCTGCATCACCTGCGGCGACAGACTGTCAGCCAGCTGCAGTCTTACGTCGACCTGGCCCGGCTTGTTGATGGTGTCAGCCAGATAGGTGGCGTAGCCGGGCTGATAGTAATAGTAGCCGTGGGTGCGGAAGAGGGTGCTGAGCCGCTGGCGTTCCTGGTCGAGCGAAGCCACGCTGAAGGGGTTGCCCCTGCCTATGAGCGCCTGGTCGTCGGCGCTGTGGAGCAGGCTGTCGGCATGGGTGGGGAAGCCCACATACTGGATAGAGTCGTAGCGCCACAGACGACCCATATCCACCGTGTAGGCCACCTTGGCCTTCTTGGGGTTGGAGCCGGTAATCTCCTGGGCGCTGACATGACTGTTGAAGTAACCGTACTTCTTCAGTTGGTTCTCGGCCACCGACACGCGCAGGGCGGGGTTGACCTCGCTCATCAGCTTGGGCTTGGTTCCGAAGGCGCGCGTAATCCACCGCGCCAAGGGCGAGCTGCTCTGCGAGAAGGCGTTCCATACCCACAGCTTGGGTTGGAACGGCGAGCGGTAGTAGCTGCTGCCAAAGAGGGCGCCGTTGGGCGTAGAGGCAAGCACCGACTCCATCTCTATCTTGGTGTCTTCGGCATGCTGGCACGGCTCGTAGTTGGTATACTCGATAGGCTTGAGCCCGGTGAAGAGCTGTTCGCCCTCGGGCAGCGCCCGGGTGGTGGAGCAGCCAGCCGCCATCAGTGCCGCCACAGCCAGCGCCATGCCGGCGGTCATCTTATTTCTTGTCTTTCTCATTGTCTTCCTGATTAGTGGGTTGAGGGGGTGTGGGTTGCTTGCCGTCGGTCTGCTTGGGGG
>NZ_NPJJ01000003.1 GCF_002251385.1 Prevotella sp. P5-108 | reverse complement strand
GCTTCTTGTACTACTACTCTTCTGTTTATCTTAAATCTTTCAAAGAACTCTTTCTTCAGCGCTCAGGAGAAGTGTTTCATTCTCGAAAGCGGATGCAAAGGTATAGCTTTTTTCAACACAAACCAAACATTTCAACAAAAAAGTTGAAAATAAACGCAATTTTTTCGCATATTTTGACAAAAGAGGCCATTTTCGCCCATTTTGTCACGATTTTAGTGGCTCCAGAGCCAATCTTCGCTTCATATCCCACCCACGCCCAAAGAGCGGGAAAAACCGCAAAAAGCACCCGAAGGCGCCTCTCGACCCTCATCACGCCCACAGCCACCACCATGACACGCCCCGACAACCATAATCGTCAAACAGGCCCCCACCGATACCATTCCCGCGCGTCCATCCAGCCCCCCACGTGCATATATATAATATAATTATGTGTAGATATTGTCAAAAACTTATGAATTAAGGTCAAAAAACAAGATGCGCAATGCCAACAATCAGTTAACTTTGCAGAAAAACTAAAAATCTTACACAAATCATGAAGAATAGAAAGTGTTTCTTTGCGGTTGACTTAGGCGCAACCAGCGGAAGAACTATCATAGGCACCCTTGCAGACGGCAAGGTTGCTTTGGAGGAGATTACCCGTTTTGGCAATCCTCTAATCAATGTCAATGGCTTTTTCTATTGGGACCTCTTTGCCCTATATAATGAAATCATCAAGGGACTCAAGACCGTCGCCGAGCGTGGCATTGAGATTACGAGCATAGGTATCGACACCTGGGGATGCGACTTCGTATGCATTGGCGACGACGGCCAGCCTCTGCGCAACCCACTCGCCTACCGCGACCCACACACCATGGGCATGATGGAGCGCTACTTCGAAGAGAAGATTAGCCGCGCCGAGGTATATCAGCGCACCGGCATCCAGTTCATGAACTTCAACTCCCTCTTCCAGCTCTACACCATGGGCGAGATGGGCAACGTGGCACTGTGCAATGCCAAGAAGATACTCTTCATGCCCGACGCGCTGAGCTACATGCTCACCGGCAACGCCATCTGCGAATACACCGTCGCCTCGACCTCAGAGATGCTCAACCCCACCACGGGCGACCTCGACGAGCGCCTGCTTGAGAGCATAGGTTTGAAGCGCGAACAGTTTGGCACACTCACCCACCCCGGCACCATCATCGGCACCATCAACGAGGCCGTGCAGAAGCAGACCGGACTCGGCGCCGTGCCCGTGATAGCTGTAGCCGGACACGACACTGCCAGCGCCGTAGCCGCTGTGCCCGCCAAGGACGAAGAGTTTGCCTACCTCAGCAGCGGCACATGGAGCCTCATGGGTATCGAGTCCAAGAAAGCCATCATCAACGACCGCAGCTACGAGCTCAACTTCACCAACGAGGGCGGCGTAGGCGGAACCACACGTTTCCTCAAGAACATCTGCGGCATGTGGCTCTACGAGCGCTGCCGACAGGAATGGTCAGAGCTGCGCCATCTGGGACACCTCGAGCTGCAGAAGGAAGCCTGGGAGATAGAGGACAACGAGAGTTTCATCTTCCCCGACGACCCCTGCTTCACCAATCCCGACTCCATGGTAGCCACCATACAGCAGTATTGCCGCGACCACGGCATGCCCGTGCCCGAAACCCACGGACAGATTATCCGCTGCATCTTCGACTCGCTCGCCCGACGCTACAGCGAGGTGCTGGGCTACCTGCGCGAGTTCAGCGAGACCGACATCAAGGTGCTCCACATCATCGGAGGCGGCTCCAAGAACGACTTCCTCAACCAGCTTACCGCCGACGCTTGCGGCATCACCGTACTGGCAGGCCCACAGGAGGGCACTGCCTTGGGCAACGTGATGCTCCAGGCCAAAGCAGCCGGAGAGGTGGATGACATCTGGCAGATGCGCCATATCATAGCCAACTCGGTAGAGATTAAGAAATATGAACCAAAAAAATAACAAAATCATGAAAGTAGAAACCATTGAACAGAACTATGCCATCGCCAAGGCGCGTTACGCTGAATTTGGCATAGACACCGACAAAGCCATCGCCGAACTCGAGAAGACCCCTATATCACTTCACTGCTGGCAAGCCGACGACGTGACAGGCTTTGAGAGCAACTCGGCTCTTACCGGTGGCATCCAGGCCACAGGCAATTACCCCGGCAAGGCACGCAACATCGACGAGCTGCGTCAGGATATAGAGAAAGTACAGACCCTGCTCGCAGGCAACCATCGCCTCAACCTCCACGAGATTTACGGCGAGTTCGGCGGCAAGTTTGTAGACCGCGACCAGGTAGAAGTTTCCCACTTCCAGGGATGGATTGACTGGGCAAAGGAGCACAACCTGAAGCTCGACTTCAACTCCACCAGTTTCTCCCACCCCAAGAGTGGCGACCTCTCGCTGGCCAATCCCGACAAGTCCATCCGCGACTTCTGGATTGAGCACACCAAGCGCTGCCGCCGCATCGCCGATGCCATGGGTAAGGCACAGGGCGACCCCTGTATCATGAACATCTGGGTTCACGACGGAAGCAAGGACCTCACCGTAGAGCGCTACCGCTACCGCCAGATTCTCAAAGAGAGCCTCGACGAAATCCTCGCCGAAGACCTGCCCCACATGAAGTCCTGTCTCGAAGCCAAGCTCTTCGGCATCGGTCTCGAAGCCTACACCGTAGGTTCTCACGACTTCTTCGCAGGCTATTGCTCCAAGAACAACGCCATCTACACCCTCGACACCGGCCACTACGAGCCCACCGAGAATGTGAGCGACATGGTTTCCAGCCTCCTCCTCTTCGTGCCCGAGCTGATGCTCCACGTGAGCCGCCCCATGCACTGGGATTCCGACCACGTGACACTCTTCGACGACAACACCCGCAACCTCTTCACCGAGCTTGTGCGTGCCAACGCCCTCGACCGTGCCCACATCGGCCTCGACTATTTCGATGCATCCATCAACCGCATCGGTGCTTACGTCATCGGCGTACGTGCAGCCCAGAAGTCTCTGCTCCAGGCATTCCTTGAGCCGCTTGCCACACTGCGCAAGTACGAGGACGAAGGCAAGGGCTTCGAGCGTCTCGCCCTCCTCGAGGAGATGAAGACCCTCCCATTCGGCGCCGTATTCGACTACTTCAACCTCAAGAACAATGTGCCTGTAGCCGAGCAGTACATCGCCGAGGTACAGAAGTACGAGCAAGAAGTTCTGTCCAAGAGATAATGCTATATATATAATAAGGTATATAGCGCACTTATCACCCGCCGCATCATCAGTGCGGCAACCACTCACTTCAGGGTTGCAGGTTCCATTCCCGCAACCCTGTTTCTTTTGTTGACCCCCAAATCGGTCATCAGACTCCAGCTCATATCCGTGTCGCTTTTGAGCAGATTGACTCAGGGATAGATTGAAGACATGGCAGACTATGTCGAAACACAAACGGAGGGAAGATGCCAAAAGAGAACTGACTCATGGACAAAGGTTCACCATACTCCATTCTGTATACCCGCCGCCCTATGAGCATTATCCCGCCACTTTAGCGTGGCAGCGATAAAAAATTGCTAAGAACAATGTAATTAAAGAACTTTGTAGTATTTTTGCTGTCCCAAAGGAACAAGAAACAGACCCAAATGATACAGCTAAAAGAAAATCAAGGTATACCCCGCAACATTCTCCTGATGATGGCCATCATCGCAGGACTCACAGTAGCCAACTGCTACTACAACCAACCATTGCTCGAACTAATCCGTCATGACATAGGCATTACCGAGCAGAGCGCCAACCTCATCACCGTGATTACGCAGATAGGCTATGCGCTTGGCCTATTCTTCCTCATTCCCCTGGGCGACATGTTTTCACGCAAGAGACTCATCCTCTTCAATATGAGCATCGCTGCCGTGATGGCCATCGTGATGGCAGTGGCACAAAACGTGTGGATGCTCTGGGGGGCTTCGTTGCTGATAGGAGCCTGTTCCGTGATTCCACAGTTCTTCATCCCGATAGCAGGACAGTTTTCTGCAACCAAGAACAAGAGCAGGAATATGGGCTTTGTACTATCCGGATTACTGACGGGCATCCTTACCTCACGAGTGATTAGCGGCTACATCGGCGAATGGCTGGGATGGCGCGAGATGTTTATTATCGCCGCCTTCGTCATGCTCATCTGCATGGGCATGATGCTATTGATGATGCCAGAGATGAAACGCAACTATGAAGGTACTTATAGAGGACTAATGAACACCATGGCAGAGATTATCATTCTCCACCCCTCGGTACGCATCTACTCCATCCGTGCCGCCTTTGGTTTCGGCAGCATGATGGCCATATGGTCGTGCCTCGCCTTTCATCTTGCTCAGCCACCTTTCAGGGCAGGAAGCGACATGGTAGGGATGCTCGGACTCTGCGGCATCATGGGTGCTGTGGCGGCAAGTGGCATAGGCAAACAGGTCCCTAAGTTCGGCATTCGTAAATTCAGTCTGTTCGGAGCAAGCATGCAGATTATGGCCTGGGGAATAGCCTTGCTCTTCGGCGACACCTACGCAGGGCTCATCGCAGCCATCATCCTGGTCGACATAGGATTGCAATGTCAGCAACTCAGTAATCAAAGCGGATGCCTGCAAGAGATTCCGCATGCTTCCAACCGTGCCAACACCATCTTCATGACCACATACTTTATAGGTGGTTCACTCGGTACATTCTGTGCCGGATATTTATGGAACCGAGCCAACTGGTTAGGCGTATGCATCGTGGGCATTACCTTTGCCTTCATATCATTAGCCATCACTCTAAGCAACAGGAAATAGAGGTTCATCCGTAGCGCCGACAGCCCGTGTTTCCAATGCCAGCGAGCGGGGCTTCAGAAACATCAAGACGAAGCAGAGGTTACACGGTTCATATCTTAACTACGCTGTAAGTGCCGGTTGTAGGGTACATATCATAGCTACCCTGTAAGTGTTGCGATTAGCCGATGGCGTCATTCATAGCAGCCTGCACAGACATATCAACAGCGAGTAACACACCGCAAGCCTTGACTATGTAATCGCGGCCCAAGTCCCCCATGGCAAGAACTGGGAAGTGGCCCCTGTTGGAACGACTGCCCTATATACACGCCCCCATACTATGCAAGAGCGCCGACAACTCCTGTTTGGAATTGCCGGCGCTTATGGTTATGTCTCTGCTACTGACTAAAAGTCGTTGTCGTCGTACGGGTTGTTGACATCTTCTTCTACGATGTCAAATCCATGCTCTTTGTCAGAGTTGGTCCAGCCGCCTGATGCAGCGAGGATGGCAGATGATGCTTCTATCTTGTATGCTGTAGTACGAGGTGCCTCGTATGAAAGTTTCTTGTTCATTTTTATCAGTCTGTTTATATCGTTTTTACTTTTTGATTACCTTTACACCATTGATAATATACACGCCATTGGGCAGATTGTCGCTCTCCATGCGCTGGCCTCCGATGGTATAGATGCCAGTGGCACGCTTGGTGGTTATCTCACCGATGTTCTTGATGTCGGTAGTGGTGCCGTTTACGTCGATAAGTCTGAGCTGCTTCTGCTGCTGGCCGCCGAAGACCACGTTGAGCCATCCACGATAGGGCTTGATGTTATGGTCTATGGCAGTGTGTACCAGATTGCCCTTGCTCATCATGTATGAACCGGCGGCAACCTTTGTTGACTTCTCGTAAGAACCGCAGAAGTCAATTGCCTCGGCCTCGTTGCTGCTCACGCTGTTTTCCATCGTGGCAGGCTTCTCGTAGCTGATGCCGGTAGCGAAGTAGATAGGACCGTTTACCATACCGTTCTTCATCGACTCATACTGGGCGTTCGCATCGAGGTCGGCCTCGCGCGAAGGCATGATAAGGTAGGGTACGTTGGCATTGAGCACCACGTCGGCGTCATTGGCAGGACGAGCCATCTCCTTGAAGTATATCCACTTGTCTTCGGCCTTGGAGAGTTCGGCCAGCTTGGTATCGCTACCGAAAGCCTGGTCTATCTGGGCGCGGGTCATGCTTACGGGCAGGATGATGGAGTTCCAGGCATAGTCACCGGTTACGTTCTTGGCGAGAGTGCGGTGCAGCACCATGCGCACATTGTTCATGCTGCTTTCCTCGGCAAGTGCATAGTCCTCGTCAAGCACCAGTTCACGGGCACATGGCTCGGGGTCTACCACGTCGGGCACACCGTCTTCATTGGCATCATTGCGCAGAGCCAGACCATAGAGTTTGATATTGGTGAGGGCACCCAGTACATTGAGTGGAACGATGCTTACCTGGTCAAACTCCTTGGTGGGGTTGAGCATGGCATACGACTCGCCGCCGTCGCCGATGATGTCTGCGCCCAGCACCTTCCATGAGGTCAGTTCTTCCTGCTTCTCACCCTTCAGGCTGGTGATGATCTTGAGCGCATTGCCCAGTTCCACACCCAGACCCAACTTCACCTTGTCCATCACTACCACCAGCTGCTGGCCGGGAGTAGCCACACAGCCCATGTTGACTGCGAGCTTGGCTCCACCCAGATTGGCACCCAAGGGGAAATTGACACCATTTTTGAGGTTGCCGTCTATCACATTGGCGATGTTGTCTATGCCGTTGCCGATATTGGCTACACTGAACACATCGCTGTTCTTGAAGTCGATAGAGGCGTCTGTATTTTTGTGAGAGATGATGGTGGCGTTGTAGAGCAGGTCCTCTGAAGGAGTGGTATTCTCGGCGTCGTCTACAAATGCATAATAGATATTAAACTGAGAGAGGTCAGCGCTCAGCACACCAGTTTTCTGAAGCACAATCTCATCGAACACAGTACCCTTGGGCAGTTCAATGCTGTAGCGCATCTTCTGCATCTGGCCGCTGCCAGCCAGTCCGGCGGAGATGGTACTCCAGTGCTTGGTGGCATTTACCTTGACCTCTTCACCTTTATTATATATATGTACATTGAATATGTCGAGCACATTGGCAGTGAGTCCGGTGGTATTGGTGGCAACCACAAATCCTGCCTTCATCTTACCGTCAAATCCCTCGGCGAGGTTGCTGCCGTCGATGCTCTTCACACCAGCCAGCACCTTGTTTTCAATCAGGTCTACGCTTGCCTTGAGATAGCTGAAGTTGCGCAGGTCCTTAGACAGCAGCGCGCTGCTGTTCTTCACGCCGCTCGAGATAGACAGTCCGCCACCGCGTCGGTCGGTCAGCTCATAGAGAGGACTGCTCTTGTCTACATTGACCAGTATCTTCTCGCCGTTCTTGGCAGCATCATAGGCAGCCACATTGCCATAACCCAGGGTGGTGTACTCGTAGCAGCCATCTGCAGCCTGTGCCTTGAAGCGGTATTCGCCGGGAACGCTGAGCGTCACCTTGCCGGTATTGTCCACAGTAGCGTGAGAACCCTGGGGTTCCTTGTCCACGCTCCAGGTCACATCGATGTCCTTGTTCCAGTCGAGCTGATACTCATTGTTACAATCACACACCGACTTGCTGGCTACCACATTGATGGGGCAATGGTGCGAGGCTATCTCCGAAGCCATACGGATGAAGGCGTAGTTGACCTTGACCTCACCTGCGGTTATAGACAATACGCCTGGGAATGTAATCTTGGCAGAAGAGAAGTCTTTGGGAGCCTTGATAAGGAACGTACCTTTCTCAACCTTTCCTGCAGTCAAGCCCAGGACAGAGGCAGAAGCCCAGTACTCATCTATTTTTTTGTTATTGGTATCGTAGAGGGTCAGTTTGATTGTTTTGGCCACAGACAGGTCCAGTCCGGTAGTGTTGGTATAGACAAATCCTACCTCTGTGCCAGCCTTGAAGGTCTCTTTATTCTTAATGCCATTATCAGCAGTTACTGTAGCAGGAAGAGAAGAGAACACCTCCAACAAGACAACAACCGCACGACCATTCTCCAAATCGTCGTCCACCAGGTTACTTGCGTTTACTGCCCAATGGTCACCCGGCTCACCGTGTCCTTTCACGGTGATGTTCTGGCCGGTCAATTTGTTATACTCCTCAATACCACTCTTGGTAAGCGTAAAGGTTCTGGCCTTGCCTACAAAAGCATAGCGCACATTGAATGTGCCGAGGGCAGCCACGTCCACACCAGCCTTGACCAACTTGATTTCGTCAAACTCGGCAGGGGCTGTGGCAGTGATATCCTTGGTAAAGTCCTTATTGCCGGGGAGCTCTATCAGCTTCAGTTCAAGGCCCTTGACATCCTGACCTTCCTTGACGGCAGCCTCGCCCACCTTCTCTCCATTGCGGTAGAACCAGATGCGATAGAAGGTGCTCACGTCGAGTTTCAACAGCGCAGCGCCGGTGTTACCCTGGAGCGAGAAGCCCACCTCAGTACCAGCAGCATATGCATTGTCGAGGTCCTTGACGCTCACGATGGGAGCCACCGCCACGCCCACATCGGCAAGCGAGGGGAAAGAGGCATAATTGGACAAGTCCTCATCCACGAGGTTCTGCAAGTCCTTGACTCCACCTATCACCTTGACTCCGTCAAACAGCGAGTTGACACTGCATCCGGGGCCAACCAGCGCACGGCGGTTGCTCAGATAATTGGGTTTACTACTGTCAGTCTCCTGATACACGGGCTTGTCTGCCGCCTGAGCAATCGAGGCTGCAAAAAGCATGTGGAGAAAGAAAAGAAATGTAACTTTGGTAATTTTTTTAAGCATACTTGTACTTAATTCCATAACTTATATAACTTTTGTTTTCTATCTAATTTCTGAAGTAATAATTAGTTTGCTTAATTCTGGGGTGCAAAGGTACCCATTAAAATCCTCTAACCGAAAATTTCCATGAAGTATTCCCCCCCCCCCCCCCTTTCTTGACCTATGTCAATCTGACAGAAGCGTAGAAACTCCATTTTTCAACTTTTTGTCAACATTCACACACCGCGGTCAAGCACACACTGACGGCATGATTATCAACACAAACATTATTACATAAAGGGATAGATCGCAAAGGACAGAAACACGAAAAAAAGAGCAACCCCAAAAGGTCCGCCATTGTGCCAAGCCCCTCTCGGCAACATCCACCCCCACGCACCGCCGCATAGGGCGGAGCCCTGAAAAGAATCAAGACTTTTTGCGGCATCTTCGCCCCTGCAGGCGGCACGGCGAGAGAACGCCTTATGCACCGCAGCCCCACCTTATTTATATATACCCATCCACAGCCTACATCCGCGCCGGCGGGCATCATCTCCACGCCAATAGAGGCTATCGTCTGCACCGTGCGCACATTTTTCGTCCCGTTGTGGTTCAAGGTAAAATATTTTTTGTACTTTTGCGATGTAAATGACATAAGCTATGGATAGCAGACAATTATACCAATTGTACCAACAACACCCCACCGTAACCACCGACAGCCGCAACTGTCCGGAGGGAAGCATCTTCATCGCGCTCAGGGGCGCCTCGTTCGACGGCAACCTTTTCGCCGACGCCGCTCTCGACAAGGGCTGCGCCTATGTGGTGATAGACAACAAGGAATACTATAAGGACGACGGCCGACACATCCTGGTCGACGACTGTCTGACCACCTTCAAGGAGCTGGCACGCGAGCACCGCCGCCAGTTCGACATCCCCGTGATAGGCATCACGGGCACCAACGGCAAGACCACTACCAAGGAGCTCGTATCGGCTGTGCTCGCCGAGCGCTACTGCGTGATGCACACCGAGGGCAACTTCAACAACGATGTGGGAGTGCCCAAGACGCTGCTGCGACTCAACGACACCCACGAGATAGCCGTAGTGGAGATGGGCGCATCCCATCCCGGAGACATCCGCGCACTGGTCGAGTATGTCGAGCCCACCTGCGGCATGATTACCAACGTGGGCCGAGCCCACCTGCAGGGCTTCGGCTCGTTCGAGGGCGTGATGGCCACCAAGGGCGAACTCTACGACTTCCTCGCTGCCCACCACTGCCAGACCTTCATCGACGCCGCCAACCCCTACCTCACCGCCATGGCCGCCGAGCGCCATCTCGACGACACCATGACCTACTCTGCCGACGCCGCAAGCCATGCCGACGTAATGGGAAGGGTGGTTAGCAGCGCCCCGTTCCTCTGCTTCGAGTGGACCCACGGCGCCACCTACCGCGTGCAGACCCACCTCATAGGCACATACAATATCACTAACATGCTGGCAGCCATCACCATCGGACTCCGTTTCGGCGTGAGCCCCGAGCAGATATGCCATGCTCTCGAGCACTACATCCCGAGCAACAACCGCTCCCAGCTCACCGTGACCCAGCGCAACTCGCTCATCGTGGATGCCTACAACGCCAACCCAACCAGCATGAAGGCGGCGGTAGACAACTTCGCCTTCATGCAGGTAGACCACAAGATGGCCATCCTCGGCGACATGCGCGAACTGGGAGCCGCCTCACACGAGGAGCACCAGCGCATAGCAGACCACATAGCCTCTCTCGGACTCAAGGATGTATGGCTCGTAGGCGAAGAGTTTGCCCATACCGACACCGCGTATCGCAAGTTTGCCGATGTGGAGGAGGTCAAGCAAGCCCTCGCCGACAACGACATACGCGACCATTATATCCTCATCAAGGGCAGCAACGGCATACATCTCTACGAGTTGCCCCCACTGCTTTAACACCGACAACATGAAAATAGGACTTGACGCCAAACGCATCGTGCGCAACGGCACGGGGCTGGGCAGTTACGGACGCAATCTGGCCAACAACCTCGCGGGCATCATCGATGCCGACACCCGTCTGCTGCTCTATGCCCCCGACGCCGGACGCGACGACCTGCGCACCCAGGTACGCACCACCGCCAATATGGACTTTGTCTACCCCCGCGGCCACATGCCCAAGTGGCTCTGGCGCTCGTGGGGCATCGTGGGCGACCTGCGCCGCGACGCCGTAGACCTCTATCATGGACTCTCGGGCGAGCTGCCACTGGGCATCCACCGCAGCGGCATCCGCACGGTGGTCACCATCCACGACCTCATCTTCATGCGACATCCCGAGTACTACAACCGGGCCGATGTGAAGATATACACATGGAAGTTCCACCGCACCATAGCCCAGGCAGACCGCATCATAGCCATCAGCGAGTGCACCAAGCGCGACATCATGCACTACGGACACGTAAACCCCGAACGCATCGAGGTTATCTACCAGAGCTGCAGCACCCACTTCAAGTTGCGCGAGAGCGATGCCAAGCTCCAGGATGTGCACGCCCGCTACGTGCTGCCCAGCCGTTACATCATCAACGTGGGCACCGTAGAGCGACGCAAGAACATACTGCTGGCGGTGAAGGCGCTGCAGCACATAGACGATGTGGCGCTGGTCATCGTGGGCCGGCAGACCGACTATGCGCAGGAGGTCAAGGACTACATCGCCGCCCACGGACTGGGCGACCGGGTGCGCTGGCTCAGCGGTGTGCCCAATGCCGACCTGCCCTCGCTCTACCAGATGGCAGAGGCGTGTGTCTACCCCTCGCGCTACGAGGGTTTCGGCGTGCCCATCATCGAAGCCATCCAGAGCGGGCTGCCTGTAGTGGGCTGCACGGGCAGTTGTCTGGAAGAGGCGGGAGGACCCGACTGCCTCTACGTAGACCCCGACGACGACCGAGCCATGGCCCATGCCATCAGCCAGGTGCTCGTGGGAGCTCCCGGGCGCGACGAGCGCATAGCCCGCAGCATGGAATATGTGGCCCGGTTTGAGGGCAACAACGTGGGAGCCCAGGTGCTCGATGTCTATCGCCGCGTCATCCGGGGATAGACCGCGCCCCGACCGCTCACCCCCATCTTGAGCCTCGCCGAAGCTCGCTCGGGCGTACCCGAGCCCGCCACAGATACGATTATCATCACGTTTGCAGATGCCGCAAGCCATCTGCAAACGTGTTTTTTTTATCCCCCACGGTCATCAGACTTTGCCCCACACCGTTTGGGCGGCAGCCCTGCGCCACCGGCCGTCCCTTGTCCCTCGCCCCGTCTGTCCTTGCTTCGTCGTCAGCCACGGTTGCCGACCCGCAGTAGTCGTCACGCCGCCCGCACCACAGCCCTGCGCCCACGCCCATCGGCGCGCCGCGAGCCGAGGGCGGGGCTGTGGTTTTTAGGCTGTTGGCTGCAATATTTGTCCGCGTCCGCAGTTTTTCAGCCACCGTCTTCGCCGTTGTCCTTACTTTTTTTTATATTTGCACCATATTATATATATAGACAGTTACCATTATGAAAATCATCAAGCACTGCATGTTAGCGTTGGCACTCATGGCCGCCATGCCCTCATGGGCACAGACCGACGAGGGCGTGACGCGTTATGTCAACCCGTTTATCGGCACCGGCCAGGTAGATGCCCACAGCCTCAAGGGCGGCAACTTCCCCGGCGCCACCACTCCCTTTGGCATGGTCCAGCTGAGCCCCGAAGAGTTTGTATGCCCCAATGGCGACGGCGCATCGGGCTACGACTACAGCCTGAATACCATCTACGGCTTCGCCCACACCCATCTGAGCGGCACCGGCTGTGTAGACCTGCTCGACGTGATGATGCAGCCATCGGTAGAGCCCATCACCCGTCTGCAGGGCGAAGACCTCTACCCCGCCACCTTCAGCCACGACAACGAGAAGGCCTCCGTGGGATATTATGCGGTTCGTTTCGACGCCTCTGGCATCAACACCGAGCTCACCGCCACCACCCGCACGGGCATGACCCGCATCACCTATCCCGCAGGCAAGCCCCAGACGCTGGCGTTCGACATGAGGCACGCCGGACAGAACCGTGGCGGCGACCGCAAGACCATCATCTTCAATTCGCAGCTGCGCCTCGTCAACGCCACCACGCTGGTGGGCTACCGCATGCTCAGCGGATGGCAGAAGGCGCGCAAGGTATACTTCTACGCCCAGTTCTCACGCCCCGTAGTGGCAAAGACATTCCGCCAGGGTAAGGAGGTCTATGTAGACGGCGACGTGGCCAACGGCCGCGACACCCGCTGCTTCCTCGACTTCGGCGCATCGAGCGAGCCCCTCATCGTCAAGGTAGCGCTCTCGCCCGTGAGCGTAGACAATGCCCGCGAAAACATGGAGGCCGAGAACCCCGGATGGAGTTTCGAGGCTGTCCAGCAGCAGGCAGTGGCAGCCTGGGAGAAGGAGCTCGCCAACATACGCATCGACGGCACCGACGACCAGAAGGCCATCTTCTACACCGGCCTCTACCACGCCTATATCCAGCCCAACACCGTCTCCGATGTCAACGGCGCCTACACCCGCTCCGACTTCACCGACGCGCGTCTGCCCGAGGGCGAGACCCACTACAGCACCTTCTCCCTCTGGGACACCTTCCGTGCCTGCAACCCGCTTTATGCACTGCTCAAGCCCGAGCGAGTGGGCGATATGGTCAAGAGCATGCTGCGCCAGTACGACGTCTATGGCTATCTGCCCATCTGGCAGCTGTGGGGATCTGAAAACTACTGCATGATAGGCAACCACGCCATACCCGTGATGGTCGACGCAGCCCTCAAGGGCCTGCCCGGAGTCGACGCCGAGCGCGTCTACGAGGCTGTGCGTGGCACCTCGATGCGCGAGCACCGCCAGTCGCCATGGAAGTTGCTCGAGCAGTATGGCTATCTGCCCGAGACACGACAGATAGAGTCAGTCTCCATCACGCTCGAGAACGCCTTCGACGATGCCTGCGTGGCGCGACTCGCCAAGCACCTGGGCAAGATGGACGACTATGAATACTTCAACCGCCGTGCCCACCTCTACCGCAACCTCTACGACGAGAAGACTGGTTTCTTCCGCGCCAAAGACGAGAACGGCAAGTGGATGGAGCCATTCAATCCATACACCTACCGACCCAAGGGCATGCACCCCTATGCCGAAGGCAACGCCTGGCAGTACAACTTCTTCGTGCCCCACGATGTGCCCGACATGATAGCACTCATGGGTGGCAACAAAAAGTTTGAGAAGGAACTCGACCACCTCTTCGCCGACACCACCCGAGTGGACCTCGACGGCGGCGGCAATGCCAGCGGATTTATAGGACAGTACGCCCACGGTAACGAGCCCAGCCACCACTGCGCATACCTTTACAACTGGGTCGGCGCAGACCGCAAGGCACAGTACTACACCAACAAGGTGATGACCGAGCAGTACTTCAACCGCATCGACGGCTACTCGGGCAACGAGGACTGCGGACAGATGTCGTCATGGTACATCTGGTCGAGCATGGGCTTCTACCCCGTAGACCCCGCGTCGGGCGTATACAGCTTCGGCTCGCCCCAGCTGCGCCGCGCAGACATCACCCTCGCCAACGGCAAGACCTTCACCGTAAAGACCAACCGCCGCGGCGCCGACGACTGCTACATCAAGGCGGTCAAGCTCAACGGCAAGAAGTATAAGAAGAACTACATCACCTACGCAGACATCATGGCAGGTGGCACCCTCGAGTTTGTCATGGGCAAGTAGTCTTCCAGAGTCATAGCCAGGGGCAATAGCCCCAGAATCGCCCCCAACTGAAGCCCCTCCCCAACCCTCCCCAAGGGGCGGGAGTCCTATCCCGCTGTGTTTAAGGCACTTGGATGGCGCTCCTTCCCCATGTGAAAGGTCGGGAGGGGCTTCTGTTGGTACTCCTTCACCTTGAAGAAAGCTGGGATAGGCCAGCAGTTGGTGCTCCTTCCACTTGGGGAAGGCTGGGATGGGGCTTCCGTTGGAACTCCTTCACCTTGAAGAAGGCATTAGGAGGGTTGGAATGGGGCTTGATGTGGAACTCCTGCCCCTTGGGGAGAGTTCGGGGAGGGGCTTACACAAGCAACAGCAACGCTGTAAGTGTTGCGATTCCCCAGCCCAGGGTTGCGGGCGAAGCACGCTACCCTGGGTATCCACCCCACCAGCCATGCAACGCTGTAAGTGTTGCGATTAGCCGTAGGCGTTACCCTCAGGGGAAAATTATCAAATGTTCCAAACCCGAGAACGTTCCCTCATGGGAAAATTATCATAAAATATAAACCGGGAAAACCTCGCTGCGGGTAACGCCTACGGCTAATCGCAACTCCTTCAGAGTAGCTTTATCTTTTATCATTGTACCCAGGGTAGAGGCGCTGCGCACCTCAACCCTGGGCTATGAAATCGCAACTCCTACAGAGTTGCCAAGGGTGCGCACCATCCTCTCACCGCACACCACGGGCACCCACACACCCCGAACAACCAACCCATCGCACCCCACGGACACCCACACACCCCGACCAACCAACCCATCACACCCCACGGACACCCACACAACCCTACCAACCAACCCATCGCAGCCCCCAAGGACACCCACACACCCCGACCGACCAACCCATCGCACCCCACGGATAACCACGCGCCCCTACCAACCAACTCTGTGCACCCCGTGACCATCGCCACAATTTTTCTGATGACCTCTACGAAAATTATGACTATCTCCACAAAATTTCTGATGACCTCCACAAATCTCCTGACCCTCTCTGCGACGCTGGAGACCACCTCTACAAATATCCTGACCAACTCCGCCGGCTCGTATCGTCCGAAACGTGTGTACGTGCCTTCCGAAACGCGTGTCCGTGCCTTCCGAAACGCGCATCCGCGCCATACGATACGAGCCAGCGAAGTGGCTTTTGGCATTACTATCGGCGTCTTCGGATGATGCTAAACGCCATGGCGGCCTTCTCGAACTCACCAATATTAAAAATAAAGGAGATTTATTTTGTAATATCTTCGGTTTGCACTAACTTTACATAAGTTACGGCGGCACCTCAACAATACAAAATGAAAATACATACGTTTTTTCTTTGTATTGTCTTCGGTTTGCACTAACTTTGTGCAGAAAATTACGACAGATGAATTCATCCGATATTATTGGCAAATTGAAAAGCCGTTATCTGTGGGGCAACCTTTGCGCTATGGCACTGGTGGTGCTGGCATTGGTGATAGGGGTGAAGTTCGCCCTCGACGCCTATACCCATCATGGCGAAGCCATAACCGTGCCCAACCTGAAGGATAAGCGCTTTGCTGACGCCGACCGTATCATGGCCGACCTCAATCTGGTGATGGTGGTCAATGATACCGGCTATGTCAAGACTCTCCCTCCCGACTGCATCCTGAGCCAGTCGCCTGCAGCGGGCGACAAGGTGAAGTCGGGACACGTAATCTATGTCACCATCAACTCGCTGCATACCCCAACCCTCACCATTCCCGACGTGATAGACAACAGTTCGCTGCGCGAAGCTATGGCGCGACTCTCTGCCATGGGCTTCAGGCTCGGCACACCCCAACGCGTGCCCGGCGAGAAGGACTGGGTCTATGGCATCACCGTACACGGACGCCATGTGTCGGCGGGCGACCGCGTGGCTGTCGACGACCCGATAGTGGTACAGGCTGGCAGCGGCATGGTAGACGAAGCCGACTCCATCAACTTTATCGACCCGTTTGACGAGAACGAGTCGGCGGGCGAGGTGGACGAATTTGAAGAGGTCAAAGCTCCGCCGACGGCAGCCGAATAGGCTCGGGGGCTACACCTTATTATATATATAAAGCATCATGACAGACGAAGACATCAACCTGCAAGATATAGACGAACTCGAAGGCGAACCCCAGCTCTACGAGCACTTCAGATTTGTCGTGGACAGCGGTCAGGAGCCGCTGCGCATAGACAAGTATATGCTCGAAAAGCTGCAGCACTCGAGCCGCAACCGCATACAGCGTGCCGCCGATGCCGGTTTTGTGCATGTCAACGACCGCCCCGTGAAGCGCAACTATCGCGTGCGCCCGGGCGATGTGGTCACGCTCATGCTCGACCGTCCGCGCCACGACACCTCTATCGAGGCCGAGGACATACCACTCGATGTGGTCTATGAAGACAGCCAGCTGATGGTGGTCAACAAGCCCGCCGGTCTCGTGGTTCACCCCGGCGTGGGCAACTTCACTGGTACGCTGGTCAACGCCCTCGCCTGGCATCTGCGCGATGTCGAGGGCTACGACCCCAACGACCCCGAGGTGGGTCTGGTGCATCGCATAGACAAGGATACGAGCGGTCTGCTGGTGGTAGCCAAGACTCCCGACGCCAAGACCAAGCTGGGACTGCAGTTCTTCAACAAGACTACACATCGCAGTTACAATGCCCTGGTATGGGGAAACGTCAAGGACGACGAAGGACGCATCGAAGGCAACATCGGGCGCGACCCTAAAGACCGTCTGCGCATGGCTGTATTTGCGCCAGACTCGGGCATAGGCAAGCCCGCCGTGACCCACTACCGCGTCATCGAGCGGTTTGGCTACGTCACCCTCATCGAGTGCATACTCGAGACCGGTCGCACCCACCAGATACGCGCCCACATGCGGTCGATAGGCCATCCCCTCTTTGCCGACGAGCGCTACGGTGGCATGGAAATCCTGCGCGGCGAGCGCAGCGCCTCCTACCGCGCCTTTGTGCAGAACTGCTTCTCACTCTGTCCGCGGCAGGCACTCCACGCCCGCACACTGGGCTTTGTGCATCCCACCACGGGCAAGCAGATGGACTTCACGTCTGAATGGCCTGAAGACATGCGCCAGCTCATCGAGAAGTGGCGTACGTTTATCGCAGGAACAACCAAAAATACTTTTGCAGAGAACTAAACAAGGATAAAGATGAAAGAACTGAAAAGAAACATCGCCATCGTTTGCGGCGGCGACTCATCAGAGCACGATGTCTCTATGCGCTCGGCACAGGGCATCTATTCGTTTTTCGACAAAGAACGTTACAATGTATATATCGTGGATGTCAAAGGACAGGACTGGCACGTGCAGCTCGCCAATGACACCACTGCACAGATAGACAAGAACGACTTCACCTTCGTATGCGACGGCAAGGTCGTCGAATTTGACTACGCCTACATCACCATCCACGGCACCCCCGGCGAGAACGGACTGATGCAGGGCTACTTTGACCTGCTCCATGTGCCCTACTCCACCAGCGGCGTGCTGGTCGAGGCTATGACCTTCGACAAGTATGTGCTCAACAACTATCTGAGAGGCTTCGGCGTCAACGTGGCCGACAGTATCCTGGTGCGCCGTGGCGATGAGATCGACGAGAACGAGGTGGCACGCCGTCTGGGTATGCCCTGCTTTGTCAAACCCGCTGCCGACGGTTCGAGCTTCGGCGTGTCGAAGGTGAAAGAGCCCGACCAGCTGGCTGCCGCACTGCGCGTGGCATTCATGGAGAGCAACGAGGTGATGATAGAGCGCTATATGCAGGGCACAGAGATAAGCATAGGCTGCTACAAGACCAAGGAGAAATCGGTGGTATTCCCCGCTACCGAGGTGGTGACGAGCAACGAGTTCTTCGACTACGCCGCCAAGTACAACGGTCAGGTGCAGGAGATTACGCCTGCCCGCATAGCCGACGCCACCGCCAAAGCCGTGGCCGAGGAGACCAGCCGCATCTATGACATCCTGCACTGCAACGGCATCATCCGCATCGACTATATCATCACCAAGGATGCCGAGGGCAACGACTGCATCAACATGCTCGAAATCAACACCACACCCGGCATGACCGCCACCAGCTTCATCCCACAGCAGGTGCGCGCCGCCGGCCTCGACATCACCCAGGTACTGAGCGAGATTGTGGAGAACCAGTTCTAACCTACAGAACTTCCGCTTATGAAAATTCCTGAACAGTTTGACCCCATCCGTCCGTTTGAACCCGACGAGTTACCGGACGTCTTTGACCGCCTGCTCCAGAACGAGCAGTTCTGCAGCGTGCTGGCCTATTTCTACCCCGACGTACCCAAAGAGGCGCTGGCTGCCAAGATGCACGCCTGCAAGGACAACCTCGATTTCCAGAAGACCTTCTGCTACGGTTTTCTTGTACAGCTGCTGGCGCGGCTCAGCAAGGGATGCGACATCGACATCGCATCGCTCGACACCGACAGCCGCTACACCTTCATCAGCAACCACCGCGACATAGTGCTCGATTCGGCACTGCTCGACAAGCTGCTGATAGACGCGGGCTTCAACACGACATGTGAAATCGCCATCGGCGACAATCTGCTCAAGCTGCCCTGGGTCAAGGACCTGGTGCGCGTCAACAAGTCGTTTATCGTAGAGCGTGCCCTCTCCATGCGCGAGATGCTGATGGCGAGCAAGCGGCTGAGCGAGTACATGCACTTCGTCATCGCCGAGAAGAACGACAACATATGGATAGCCCAGCGCGAAGGCCGCGCCAAGGACAGCAACGACCGCACCCAGGAAGCCATACTCAAGATGATGGTGATGGGCGGCGATGGCTCTATCATAGACCGCCTGAAGCAGCTGCACCTCGTGCCCCTCGCCATAAGCTATGAGTACGACCCTTGCGACTATCTCAAGGCTGCCGAACTGCAGGCGCGCCGCGACAACCCCAGTTGGCAGAAAGGCCCGATGGACGACGTGACAAGCATGCAGACCGGCATCATGGGCTACAAGGGATACATACACTACCAGTGTGCTGACTGCATAGACAGCTACCTCGACACCATCCCGGCAGACACGCCCAAGACCGAGCTATTCCGCCTCATCGCCGACCACATAGACCGGCAGATATTTGCAGGCTACCGCCTCTATCCCAACAACTACGTGGCGCTCGACCTGCTGCAAGGCGACTCTGCCCACGCCGACCACTACACGGCTGAAGATAAAGCGCATTTTGAGGCTTACCTCAAGGACCAGCTGGACAAGATAGAGATGGAGGGCAAGGACGATGCCTATCTGCGCGAACAGATGCTCAAGATGTATGCCAACCCGGCTATCAACCAAATGGGGCTGTGATATGAGATACTGGCTACTGGGCGTGATGGCAGTGGTGATGGCGGCTTGCGAGAGCAGCAGCTACGACTCGGGCGACGGACACTACTCGTATATGCAGGCCGAAATGGTCGACGCATATACGACAGACAAGGGCGTGATAAGCCGCGTGGTGACCGACGAGGGAAAGGCGCTGCAGCTGCAGCCCACGATTACGGCAAAATGGGCGGCAAAGGCCGACACGCTGTATCGTGCCCTGTTCTACTACGACTATCACGACGCAGCCACCACCGTCAAGCCACGCTCTATCGGTGCGGTGCCGGTGTTGCGGCCTATTGAGACCACACGCCCCGACACGCTGCGCACCGACCCGCTCGGACTCGAAAGCGCATGGCGCAGCACTACCGGGCGCTATATCAACATGAGACTGGCGCTCAAGGCAGGTGCCAAGGACAACGGAGAGATGGGGCGCCAGACCGTGGGCGTGAAGTGTGACACCCTACGCATGGGAAGCCGCGAGCAGTTTACCTTCACGCTGCTGCACAACCAGAACGGGGTGCCCGAATACTACACCCAGGTGGCGTTTGTGAGCATCCCGCTCGACGAGAGGGCACAGGAAGCCGACATCGTGGTGCGCGTCAACACCTACGGCGGACTCATGGAGCGCCGATATTAGACCGAAACCCTTACCCCAAACAAAAAAAAGATGCACAACATGCTGCTGGCTGCGCGTTGTGCATCTTATATATTATATAATGTATAGTCGTTATACTCCGAGCTTGATGGCGAGCTTCTCAAGCATATCGCGGGTCATGGCGTCGAGGTCGTAGCGTGGACACCAGTCCCACTCCTCGCGCGCACAGGTATCGTCGAGACGGTCGGGCCAGCTCTCGGCTATGCTCTGCTTGAGTGGGTCTACATCATAGACCATCTCAAAGTCGGGCTTGTACTTCTTGATGGCCTGGTATACGGTCTCGGGACCGAAGCTGAGCGATGCGATGTTGAACGCATTGCGGTGAACGAGGCGCGAGGGGTCGGCCTCCATCACGTCGATGGCTCCCTTGAGCGCGTCGGGCATGTAAATCATATCCATCAGTGTACCCTCCTTGATAGGACATACGAAGCGCTCGCCGCGAACTGCCGAGTAATAGATGTCGACAGCATAGTCGGTGGTGCCGCCACCAGGAGGAGTGACATAGGAGATGACTCCAGGGAAGCGCACGGCACGGGTATCGACGCCATACTTGTTGAAATAATAGTCGCTGAGCAACTCGGTGGTAACCTTGGTGACGCCATACATGGTGCGGGGACGCTGGATGGTGTCCTGGGGAGTCATCATCTTGGGTGTAGATGGTCCGAAAGAACCTATCGAGCTGGGTGTGAATACGGCGCAGCCATGTTCGCGAGCCACTTCGAGTATGTTCCAGAGTCCATCGATACCTATCTTCCATGCCAGACGAGGCTTGGACTCGGCCACTACCGACAGGAGCGCAGCCAGATTGTAGATGGTGTCGATATTATACTGCTTTACCACGCTGGCTATCATCTCGCCGTTGGTGACATCAGCCTCGGCCGACGGACCACTCTCCAGCAACTCTCCCTTGGGCTCTGCGCCCTTGATATAGCCAGCTACTACATGGTCGTTGCCATAGATTTTTCTCAATTCACGCGTCAGCTCAGAACCAATCTGGCCTGTAGAGCCGATGACCAAGATATTTTTCATGTGTCAAGTACTTAAAATTATGGGTGCAAATTAACTAATTTTTTTTGAGACTAAGGACAAAAAAGCCATAAAAAAACCTTTTTACCCGCAGATTAACAAAAAAAACAGGCAAACGCTTTTATTTGTCGAAAATAATGCGTTATTTTGTAGTCTAACAAGAACTAAAACGTGAACAAACATGTACGGTAAAATCAAAGAACAGCTCTGCGCTACTTTGGAAAATCTCAAGAGCGCAGGCCTTTACAAAGAAGAACGCATCATCGAGAGCCCCCAGGGTGCTGCCATCCAGGTCAAGGGCGAAGAAGTGCTTAACTTTTGTGCCAACAACTATCTCGGTCTGTCCAACCATCCCCGCCTTATCGAGGGTGCCAAGCAGATGATGGACCGTCGCGGTTTCGGTATGTCTTCGGTTCGCTTCATCTGTGGTACTCAGGACATCCACAAGGAACTTGAGGCTGCCATCAGCGACTACTTCCATACCGAGGACACCATACTCTATGCCGCCTGCTTCGACGCCAACGGCGGTCTCTTCGGCTCTTTCCTCACCGAGGAAGACGCCATCATCTCCGACGCCCTCAACCACGCCTCTATCATCGACGGTGTGCGCCTGTGCAAGGCCAAGCGTTACCGCTATGCCAACGCCGACATGGCTGAGCTCGAGAAGTGTCTGCAGGAAGCTCAGGCCCAGCGCTTCCGCATCATCTGTACCGACGGTGTATTCTCGATGGACGGCAACGTGGCTCCGATGGACAAGATCTGCGACCTCGCTGAAAAATACGACGCCCTCGTCATGGTCGACGAGTCTCACTCGGCTGGCGTGGTAGGTGCTACCGGTCACGGCGTGAGCGAACTGTGCAATACCTATGGCCGCGTAGACATCTATACCGGCACACTGGGCAAGTCGTTTGGTGGCGCCCTCGGCGGTTTCACCACCGGCCGCAAGGAAATCATCGACATGCTGCGCCAGAGCAGCCGTCCTTACCTCTTCTCCAACTCGCTGGCTCCCGCCATTATCGGCGCCAGTCTCGAGGTGTTCAAGATGCTCAAGGAAGACAACTCCATCCATGACCATCTGGTAGAGAATGTCAACTACTTCCGCGACAAGATGCAGGCTGCCGGCTTTGACATCAAGCCCACCCAGAGCGCCATCTGCGCCGTGATGCTCTACGACGCGCCGCTCTCTCAGCGCTATGCCAACCGTCTGCTCGAGGAAGGTATCTACGTCACAGGCTTCTACTATCCAGTAGTGCCCAAGGGCGAGGCCCGCATCCGTGTGCAGCTCTCTGCCGCCCACACCCGCGAGCAGCTCGACAAGTGTATCGCCGCCTTCATCAAGGTGGGCAAGGAACTTGGCGTGCTCAAATAAACCCGATTTCGTTTTCAAGATTATAGCCGCAGGCACATTCTCAGTGATGAGGAACGCCTGCGGCGTTTTTGTGTCCAGCCGCGAGACGGGCGGAAAAGACGCCATTTTCCCTGTCTATAGTCAAAAAAAGCGGAAGATAAGTTTGGCATTAACGGAAATTGTCTTAATTTTGTAACCATAGCCATCGGCCATCGGCTATGGCTGTCATCTGAAATACTATACACCAAACCTAACGACTGAACTATGAGTGTACTGAAAGAGAACGCAAGACTTGGCAAGTACCTTGCCCAAAGCCTCATCAAGGAGAACGAATATACCGAGACCTACCGTGTGATAGATGACAACGACAACATCTATTTTCTCAAGCTGTATATCCTCAAGAAGACTCCAGAGCGCCTCATGGACACTGCCACGCACGAGGTCTACACCATCGAGCGCTGCAAGAAACTTGTCAATGAAAACATCGTCTCCTTCATCGATTCGGGCAAGGTCCACCTGGACTGCGGAGAGTGCCACTACTTCGTCACCAATTATTTCACCGGCGACGTGCTGATGGACAAGCTCGCCCGCGAAGGCAGGATGGATGCCGACACCGCCCTGAATATATATAGAGGTATTCTCAACGGCCTCGGCTACCTGCACCGTCAAGGCCTGTGCCACAACGACATCACTCCCCGCAACATCATGCTTTCCAAGGTGGCTGGAGGCATTCCCGAAATCATCGATATGGGGCACACAGCGCCGCGATGCAATGGAAAGACACCCTTTGAGGTGGCAGACCTGGAGGTGGAGTACTGCGCCAACGAGACCTTCATGGGCCTCTACGACGAGCAGAGCGACATCTTCTCTGCCACGGCCGTCCTCTACACCATGCTCTTCGGCGCGGCTCCGTGGGAGATGACCTTTACCGAGGGCATGACCAGAGCGCGCCGCTTCACGCTCATCAAGGAGAAGCGCAAGTCAGAACAGCTCTCGCTCGAGGGTGTAGACCTCGACGACAAGACCACCCGCATCCTGCAGAAGGGTCTGGCGGTGAAATACGAAGACCGCTTCAAGTCGGTCGAGGAAATCATCAGCCTCATCGACGGCAAACCCTGTCAGGAGACCACTGGTGCCAATGCACCGGGACAATCCTCCGGCCCCACCACCCAGCAGGCGGAAGACAACCCCAACGCCGTAACGTTCAGCGTGGAGCAGCAGAAGGGCAACGGATTTGCCGACATCGCCGGCATGAAGGAACTCAAGGACATGCTCTACCAACGCGTAATCTTTGTCATCAAGAACAAGGAACTGGCAGAGCGCTACAAGCTCACGCCACCCAATGGCATGCTGCTCTATGGTCCTCCCGGATGCGGCAAGACGTTCTTCGCAGAAAAATTCGCCGAAGAGACGGGCTTCAACTTCCTCATGGTCAAGACTTCAGACCTGGCGAGCATCTACATCCACGGTTCGCAGGAGAAGATAGGCAGTCTCTTCAAGCAGGCACAGGAAAAAGCACCGTCTGTGCTGTGCTTCGACGAGTTTGACGCGCTGGTCCCCAACCGCTCCAACATCGACAACACGAGCATGTCGGGCGAAGTCAACGAGTTTCTGAGCCAGCTCAACAACTGCTCCAAGAAGGGCATCTTTGTCATCGCCACTTCCAACCGCCCCGACAAAATAGACCCGGCTGTGCTGCGTACCGGCCGCATAGACAAGCAGATCTACGTGCCGCTGCCCGACCTCGACGCGCGCAAGGAGATGTTCATGCTCCACCTCAAGGACCGCCCCTACGACGAGACAGCCATCGACGCCCAGCATCTGGCTGAGCTGTCCGACGGATACATAGCCAGCGACATCGCCTACATCGTGAACGACGCAGCCATGACGGCAGCCTTCACCAACCAGCTCATCAGCCAGGAGCTGCTCGAGACCTCCATCCGCAACACGCGGCCCTCGATACGCCCCGAGATGGTCAATATGTACAAGGAGATAGAAGAGAAGATGCAGGGAGTGGAGCGCCGCAACATGGAACGCCCGCGCATAGGTTTCAACGCCTGACAGAAGCAAGAGAACAATAAACCATATACATCCTAACAACCAAAACCCAAAAATTATGACAAATGTAGATTTAATGAAAGAGTTCCTCAGCTCACAAGGTTTCAAATACGAGCAGGACGAAGACAACGACATCTTCTTCAAGTACCAGATGCGCAACTTCATATTCATGGGCAGCGACAACGACGAGACATTCCTGCGTCTGGTCATGCCGGGCGTCTTTGACGTGACCGAAGACAACCGCGCCGGCGTCCTCGAAGCCACCAACGCGGTGAGCGTCTCGATGAAGGTGGTCAAAGCCACTATCGTCAACGACAATGTGTGGCTCTCTGCCGAGCTGCTGATAGACAGCACGCCCGTCTTTGACGACATTATCCCCAGAGTGCTCGATATTCTGCTTGCCGCCCAGCAGGAGTTCTACAAGCAGATTAACTGACGCTGTCGCCCTGGTCGCCACGGCGACAACCGACCCATACGAAAAAGATGCACAACGCGCTGCCAGCAGCATGTTGTGCATCTTCTTTATATGGACTACGGCCAAGCCGATGGCTCAGCCAGCCCCACTGATATTCGTCCGCCCCGCGGCAAGTGTTTCCTCACAGTTTGCCTTCCTCGCGATAACTGTAGTAGGCGCCATCGGTGACGATGACATGGTCTACCAGTCTGATGCGCATGGTCTCACAGGCTTTACGCATGAGGTCGGTAATGCGGTCGTCATCGCGGCTGGGATGGCAGTTGCCACTGGGATGGTTGTGGCAGAGCGCCATCACGGTGGCATTGCAGAGCAGAGCCTCGCGGAGTGCCACCCTCACATCGACCGCCGTCTCGCTGATGCCGCCATGGCTCAGCCGCAGCACCTTGATGAGCCTGAACGACTGGTTGGCCAGCACCACCCACGCCTCTTCGACATCGAGGTCCTGCATACGGGGATGCATCTCGCGATAGATGGCGTCGGCGCTGTCCATGCGCGGGCGTTCCTCGGGCCGCGACACCTGTCGGCGACGGCCCATTTCACAGGCGGCCTGAATGGTCACCGCCTTGGCCAATCCCACGCCCTTGTATCGCTGCAGCTCGGCAAGCGAGAGTTTGCCCAGCTGGTTGAGATTGTTGCCACAGTCGGCCAGTATCTCCTTCATCAGGTCTACAGCGCTCTTCTCGGGAGTGCCCGACCCGATGAGGATGGCCAGCAGCTCGGCATTGCTCAGCGCCGACGCTCCCAGGCGGGCCAGCTTCTCACGCGGACGGTCTTCCTCTGCCCACTGGTTGATGCTCAGACTGCCGGAGGTCATTTATAGAAGGTTTTTTCGTAAGCACTGAACTCACTCTTGCCACACACACAGCGCTTCCACCACGCCGAGAGGAAGCCACAGCCATAGCCCGTAAGCTGGATGAAAGCCGAGGCGATGCTGAGCACACCCACGCGCAGACTGCGCGCCGAGCGGGTGGCGTCGATGCAGATGATGAGCGAATAGAGCACCAGCGGAGCCAGTGCCAACGCCATGAGCCATGGTCCGAGAGTGGTCTGCGGGCAAGCCGCCCATACCCCTGCTCCCACCAGAGCCATCACCGCCAACAGCGCCACACCCACGGTGAAGACCATAGGCAGCAGATGGACGAGCTTGAGGCTCTCGGGATATTTCTTGTAGAGGTTGATGCGCGCGATACCGCTATTGTAGACCTGCCGCCAGAACTTGCGGAAGTCTGTACGGCGCTTGTGCCACACCCAGGCTGCGGGGAAAAGGCGGCAGCGGCATCCTGCCTTGAAGATACGGATAGAGAAGTCGATGTCTTCACCAAAGCGCATACGCGAGAAACCACCCAGACGCTCATAGACATCACGACGGATGCCCATATTGAACGAGCGGGGATAGAATTTGTCCAGTTTCTTCTTGCCGCCACGTATTCCGCCGGTGGTAAAGAAGCTCGTCATCGAGTAGGAGATGGCTTTCTGCACCGGAGTAAACGACGGATGGGCACTGTCGGGACCACCAAAAGCATCGCACTCGCGCTCTGCCAGTTCGGCATCTACCGCCGAGAGATAGCCCGGAGGCAACACCACGTCGGAGTCGAGCACGATGAGATACTCTCCCTGCGCCCGCTCCGCACCATAGTTGCGGCTCTGACCAGGGCCCGAGTTCTCCTTATTATAATAGTGCAGGTCTAACCTGTCGGCATATCGGTCGCACACGTCGCGGCAAGGCACTGCCGACCCGTCTTCGACCACCACCACCTCAAAGTCACGACACTCCTGGCGCGTAAGGCTGTCGAGCAGCTCGTCGACCTCATCGGGACGGTTGTAGACGGGTATGATAAAACTATATTTCATGTCAGTAGTACAGATAGGATTGATGGTATTGAAACGCAGACAACCTATATCTCAGAACACCCACCATGGTGGCCCCGGAGATATAGGTTGTCACAAAAGTATAGGGTGCTGCGCGATTACTCGCTTACACGACCCAGATAGCTGCCATCACGGGTATCGACCAGGATGGTCTCGCCCTCGTTGATAAACAGAGGCACGCGTACGGTGGCACCCGACTCGAGAGTAGCGGGCTTGGTGGCGTTGGTAGCGGTGTTACCCTTTACGCCGGGCTCGCTGTGAGTAATCTTCAGAGTAGTCTTTACAGGCATCTCGGCGAGCAGGATAGTGCCGTCAGTTGTATCGGTTACAACCTCTACCACATCACCTTCCTTCATATACTCCACACCGGTAATCTGGTGTGCAGGGATTGGAATCTGCTCGAAAGTCTCCTGATTCATGAAGATACGGCCTGTGGCATCCTCATAAAGATACTGGTAAGGACGGCGCTCCACGCGAACATCCTCGAGCTTGAAACCAATCTGGAATGTACGCTCAAGCACACGGCCGTCAGCAACATTCTTCAGCTTGGTTATCATTACTGTGTTACCCTTACCCGGCTTTCTGTGCTGGAAGTCGATGCAAGTCCAAATCTTGCCATCCATGCGGATGCAAGTACCGATTTTGATTTCCTGTGAGTTAATCATATTGTTATTATAATGTTGTTGTCTGCTAAAAGCGGTGCAAAGTTACTACTTTTTTATAAAAAAACATCTAATTCTGACCGAAAAATGTCTGAGTTCTTTGTTATTTCAAAAATTATGCGTACTTTTGCAACCCAAAAAGGCGTCTATGCTTCCACCGGCATCATGGCCAGGGAGACGGCAGCCGTTTCAGAGACAGAAATAATAACAAATAAAAGATAAGCATAAGATGAAAAGAACATTTCAGCCACACAACCGTCGTCGTGTAAACAAGCACGGCTTCCGTGAGAGAATGGCAACAAAGAACGGCCGCCGCGTATTGGCTTCTCGCCGTGCTCATGGTCGCAAAAAGTTAACCGTTTCTGACGAGCACCACGGCAAATAATGTCGTTGACGTTAATCCGAAACAAAAAGGAGCGAAGATTACCACATCTTTGCTCCTTTTTGTTTATACCCCTATCACTCCGGCACACGCATCTCTCGCTGCTCGCATCCTCTCCGCCAGCGCCATCACTCCTACCTCCCCTGCTATCTACCTGACCACCATTACCACGACCACGCAACAAAGGCACGCAAACCCATATCGGACGACACGAGCCACCAGTGATAATCATAAATCTTGTGGAGGTAGTGGGCACACCCCCGAAAGGAAGCGTGCTTTTATTAAAATGGTTAATTCATTTGGTAATCAGAAAGTTTCCTCGTATATTTGTATAATTATCAAGAGGAATTGCTTATGTGCAAATTTGAAGAAATAGAAGGTTGGCGTTTTTCCAATGACAAGACCATCCGAGAGATCAAAAATGCCGTGCATGAGGAGGTATATTTGAGGCGAATATATCTCATCATTAGCATTTTGCTTGCTTATATGGGAACTATTAGCATGCAAGCTCAATCATGCGAGGGACGAGTGTACCTAAAGAATGGTATCCAGCAACTCTATGAAAGTAATGACCGAATAGACTTGCCACGCAAGAAAAAGGATGTTCAAGTTTATAGAAACTTTTTTTCTCGCCAATGCACTAGCGATGTGATACCTTTCGCCAACATTGATTCTGTAGTGGTGTGGAATGCCACCTCCAAGCAAAACGTACGCACACTTGTTCCCTTGGAAAATGTGGGATGGAGCTGGCTATATGTTAACCACCCACGATTGCAAGTCTATATTTATGCCTCCCAAGGTTATTCCGTGACGGACATGGGAGGAATGAAAGCTTGGCAATGTAACACAGCAGCAGCAATGTTTTTCATCCCAAGCAAGACGGCTTGCGACTTCTATATCAGACAGACTGATGGCAAACTTATATGTTTGGGAGATACCTATAAGAAATGCGACAAATCCTTTATCCGAGAACTTTGCCACTGTGTAGGACTTTCGCAGGAATGGGAAAAGAAACTCATTGGACCAGGTGAACACAACCGAAGTTCTATGATACAACGAGTGATAGAAGTATTAGATGGCAAACAATAAATAACAACTAAAAGGAAGCATTATGAAAGCAATGAAGTTTTGGCTGCTCATAGCAGTAATGATGGTAGCGATAGCTGTACACGCTCGCAAGAATGACGACCCAGAAATGCGTCATGTTCGCCTCACTATGATGGATGGCAAACAGATAGAGGGCTACATTCCTAAGAAGTACATGGGGTGGGCGTTAGAATATCAAGTAAGACTTGCCGAGAATCCAGATGGCAAAAAAGCCAAGAAGTACGATGCTGAGAAAATAGCCAAGATGGAATGGCTTGCACTCACAGAGGAACACCCTGAAGGCGAAGTGTGGGAACATTGCCAAACGATAGCACGTAATTCGATTAGGGCTGTAAAAGAGGATCGCCTTATGGAACTCCTTTACCGCGGCAAGAATGCATCTGTCTATCAAGTTCACGTATTTCTGCCTGGCAATGGCATAAACACAGGAAACTCTTGGGCTACTTGGTATGCACTGAAGCCTAATGGACAGAAACGGGCATTTATTCTTTACAATGCAACGCTTGGCAAAATGGGAAGCCTGGATCGACAATTCAAGGATCAAAAGGAATATGAGGGACTGAAGAATTACATTCTTGAATGGTGGAACAAAGATAAGTCTTTAGCTAGGAAGCAACTGAATGATGGCGTAGCTATCTTTAGCCATATCTATGATGAATGGAAAGCAGCTTCCAGTAAACAATAATCGGGATTAAGAGTCTCCGACTACAAGGTTGTAGAAACATAGTTTTGATTTTACCGCACACCTCACTAAGCAGCACTTAACTAATTATTACACAATAAATTAGGTAGTGTACGATGTTCAATCAACACCGCACCCGTACCCGAGCAATACAAGGAGTCATCGATATCCCAACATTAGGTGCCTTGAACGCGGTAATGTAAACAGAACTGTGTCACGGCTCTGATTTTTTATTCTTTCCCTCTTATTTGTGTGCAGATTTCATATCTGCACACAAATAAGAGGAGCCTTTCACAGACAAAGTTACATAATCTTGAACCTATCTCCAATTTTTATAGCAAGTTGTTGTGATATCAGTGCCCAATTAGACAGGGGCATAGTCCATTTCCCACTAATGTATCGATAGGCAAGATACACAAACTTTTCAAGTGCGGTGTCTGACGGGAATATACCCTTGTTCTTCGTTACTTTGCGCACCTGACGATGATAGCCCTCAACCGTATTGGTTGTGTAGATAATCTTGCGGATTGCAGGAGTATACTAAAATTTTCCGTAAGACGCTCCCAGTTGTCGCGCCAGGATTTGATAACTATAGGGTACATCTCACCCCATTTTTCATCAACCATGTCAAGCTGTGCCAATGCGGAATCCTTGCTTACGGCACCGTATACGGTCTTGAGATTCTTCAGAAACTCTTTCTGATGCTTGCTTCCTACATACTTGATTGAGTTGCGGATTTGGTGGACTACACATAGCAGAACGGAGGTTTCTGGGAATACACTTTGGATTGCGTCAGGGAATCCCTTAAGACCGTCTACGCAACAAATCAGAATATCACGTACACCACGGTTCTGAAGGTCGGTCATTACATCAAGCCAGAAGTTAGCAACCTCACTCTCAGATATATACATACCAAGAAGATCCTTGTAGCCAGACTTGTTTATACCTAAGATATCGTATATTGCACGAGTGACTGCACGACCCTTATCGTCCTTCACCTTGTAGTGAATGGCATCAAGCCAGCAAATGGCATACACGGGGTCAAGCATACGCGACTTCCATGCTGTTATTTCGGGAAGAACTCGGTCTGTTATAGCACTGATGGTTTCGGGCACGGGAATGGCGGAAAGCAGAAGAGAAGGGAATACTGGTGGCGTGAGGCTGGCGGCTGGCTGAGAGAAAGCCGAGGCGGCTCCGAGGCGGCGGAGGCAGATGACGGCAACCAGGCAGAACAAAAAAGCGGAGGGTCTCTACTGACTCTCCGCCTGACTGGCATTGGTCGGGATGAGGCGACTCGAACGCCCGACCCCTACGTCCCGAACGTAGTGCGCTACCAACTGCGCTACATCCCGAATGCGGATGCAAAGGTAAATGAAAAAACCGACAATCGAGCAAAAAACCATGAAAAAATTGCCTGTGCCACTCAAAATGAGTACCTTTGTAAACCAATACAAAGGTATAGCTATTAACAATCTAAACAACAGACAATGAAAATGTATCGCAGACTGGGTCTGCTGGCGGCACTGGTAATGATGACGTCGGCAGCCTTTGCACAGATGACCATGGTGAGCAAGGGTAAGGCCAAGGCGTATATCGTGCTGGCCGAAGACAACAGTGTTAACCGCGAAGCAGCCGACATGCTGGCGCGGTTTGTCAACAAGATTTCAGGAGCACAGCTGGAGATAGCTCCCGCCAAGGCCAAAGGTGGCGCCATCGTGATAGGCGAAGCCGCAGCCACTCCCGCCGAGGACGGCTTTGAGCTCGTCTGCAAAAACGGCGCGCTGCACATCAAGACCGGTGGCGGCAAGGGTGCCGTCTATGGCGTGGTAACTCTGCTGGAGCGCTATATGGGCGTAAGCTACTATGCCTACAAGGCCTACACGCTCACCCCTTCAGCCAACATCGAGTTGCCCGAAATCGAGATGAGCGACAAGCCCGCCTTCCGTTTCCGCCAGACCCACAGCTACGGCTGCCAGGACCCCGACTTTGAGCGCTGGTTCCGCCTGGAGAACAGTCAGGACGAGTTTGCAGGCAATCTGTGGGTGCATACCTTCAACCGCATCCTCCCCTCGTCGGTCTACGGCGAGAAGCACCCCGAATACTATTCGTTCATCAACGGCAAGCGCCGCCCTGGAAGCCACAGCCAGTGGTGTCTCTCCAATCCTGAGGTCTACGAGCTGACCGTGCAGAAGATAGACTCTATCTTCAAGGCCAATCCCGGCATGAAGATGATTAGCGTAAGCCAGAACGACGGCAACAACACCCAATGCCACTGCGAGGCCTGCGCCAAGATAGAGGAGTACGAGGGTGCCCCCTCGGGCAATCTTATCCGCTTTGTCAACAAGCTCGCCAAGCGCTTCCCCGACAAGCAGTTCTCTACCCTCGCCTACCTGTACAGCATGCACCCACCCAAGCATGTAAAACCGCTGCCCAACGTCAACATCATGCTCTGCGACATAGACTGCAAGCGCGAGGTGCCTCTGACCGACAACGAGTCGGGCCGCGACTTCATGCGGGCGCTCGAGGGCTGGAGCAAGATCAGCAACAACATCTTCGTGTGGGACTACGGCATCAACTTTGACAACATGGTGGCTCCCTTCCCCAACTTCCACATCATCCAGAAGAACATACAGCTCTTCAAGGAACACCACGCTACCATGATATTCGAGCAAATCAACGGCGGCCGCCAGCGCGGTACCGACTTCGGCGAGATGCGTGCCTACATGATAGCCAAACTCATGTGGGACCCCTATCAGAACGCCGACTCGCTGATGCGCACATTCATGAAGGGATACTATGGCGCAGCTGCACCTTATATATATAAGTACCAGATGATGCTCACCGGAGCGCTGCTGTCATCGTCGACACCGCTGTGGATATACGACTCACCCATATCCCACAAGAACGGTATGCTCAACGACCGTCTGATGAAGGTCTATGCCGAGATATTCGACCAGGCCGAGGCTGCCGTGGCCGGCGACAGCACCCTGCTTGCCCGTGTCCAGACCGCCCGTCTGCCTCTGCGCTACAGCGAGCTGGAAATAACCCGCACCAAGAACGGCCAGGACGCCGAAGCCACCAGCCGCAAGCTCGAGATATTCCGTGAGCAGTGTGCCAAGTACGGCATCACCAGCCTCAACGAGCGCAACAACCGCTACGACGACTACTGCGACCTCTACAAGAAGCGCTTCCTGCCCCACCCAGACACCAACAAGGCTTCCGGCGCCAAGGTGATATGGCACAGCGCTCCCGACAAGGCCTACCAGCCCATAGCCGACAAGGCCCTGACCGACGGACTCTATGGCGGCACCACCTTTGTGGAAAGCTGGGTAGGATGGGAAGGCCGCGACGCCGACTTCGTGCTCGACATGGGCGAGGCCAAGACCTTCAGCACCGTCACCACCGACTTCCTGCAGCAGCTGGGCGCATGGGTATTGCTGCCCAAGAGCATCAGTTACTCGTACTCGATGGACAACAAGACCTTTACCGACATGGGCCGCATCGACTTTGCCGAAGACAAAGACATACAGGTCAAGTTTATCCCCGGCACCGTGACTGTCGCCCAGCCCGTAACCGCCCGCTATGTGCGCGTCAAGATTGAGACCATCGGCGTATGTCCTCCCTGGCACTACGGAGTGGGCTACCCGGCATGGTTCTTTATCGACGAGGTTGTCGTAGAGTAAAAACTATAGCACCCAACATAAAATAACCGCCGACAGTGGCTGATATACAAAATTATTGTTGTATATTTGCATGCTGCTTCGGCGGTTATTTTGTATACACGATGGACTATTCGGAGAAATTGGTAGTAAACGGTTTGCGCAAAGGAGATACAAAGGCTTTCAAGTATCTCTATGATACCCACTATCAGGTGCTTTGCCACTTTGCCAGCCGCTATCTGCGCGACGACTATCTCGCCGAGTCGGTGGTGGGCGACGTGATGTTCCATCTCTGGGAAAACCACGAGCGCATAGAGGTCGAAGTGTCGCTGCGCAGTTATCTTATCCGCTGCGTGCGCAACAGTTGTCTCGACCATCTGCGCAAGAACCGCGAGAAATACGAAATCGCCACCGAGGCCATCCCCCCTTCTTCAGACAAAACCATGGTGACGGGCAACGGCGAACAGCCGCTGGGCCAGCTGCTGGACAAGGAGCTGGCAGAGAAGCTGGACGAAGCCATAGCCGCCCTGCCTCTGGAATGTCGCACGGTGTTTGAGCTGAGCCGCTTTGCCGGCAAGAAGCATGCCGAGATAGCCCTCGAACTGGGCATATCGGTCAACACGGTGAAGTATCACATCAAGCACGCCCTGCAGATGCTCAACGAGCGGCTGGGGCGCTACATCGTGATGGCACTCTCGCTCCTGAGCATACAGTAATCAATCACAACATAAAGCAAGAAACCACATGAAAAGACATGGACTATTATTGTGCCTGCTGGTGCTGATGCTCCAGGCCATGGCACAGAAGACAGACTACACCCGACTCATCACCCAGGGCGTGACCTATACCGGACGCACCCTCGCCCATGCTGACGGCAGCGTCAGCTTCGACTGGATAGGCGTATATGCGCAGACCGACTTCACCGGCGGCACCATCGCCGTAGACATGAGCAGCACCCGTCCCTGCTACTTCAACGTATTCATCGACGGAGAGTGGACCCAGAAGATATTTGCCGACAGTCTGAGCCACCAGCGCATCGTGCTGGCAGAGAAGTTGGGCAAGGGTACCCACCGTCTGCGTCTGCAGCGTGCCTGCGAGGGCAACGGCATCACCACCATCCACGGTTTCTACGGTGCCAAGGGTGCGCGGCTCAAGGCCGTGGAGCGCAAGAGCCGCATGATAGAAATCTTCGGCGACAGCTACACCTGCGGTTACGGCTCTGACTCGCCCACGCAGAACGAGCACTTCAAGATAGAGACCGAGAACGTGGACCACGCCTACGGCTGCCTCATAGCCCGCTACTTCGACACCGACTATGCCATCCAGGCACACTCGGGCCAGGGCATGGTGCGCAACTACGGCGACAAGAAGCAGCGCTCTGACTACAGCATGCTGGACCGCCACACCAAGGTGTATGACAACGACAAAACGGTGGAATATGACTTCAAGGCATACCGCCCCGACATCGTGCTCATCAATCTCGGCACCAACGACTTCTCGCGTGAGGTCACTCCCACTCCCGACCAGTATGTGGGCAACTATGTCAAGATGATCAAGAGTCTGCGCAGCCACTACGGCAACGTGCCCATACTCTGCATCATGCCCCACTCTGCCCGCAAATATCTGCAGGCTTGCTTCCCCATCCTGCGCGAGCGCTGCTATGACGACAAGCAGGTCTACTTTGCCGAACCCATGCTCGAGGTGCTGCGCGACGGACGCGACTATGGCGCCGACGGCCACCCCAACTACCAGGGCCATCGCAAGATAGCCATGAAGCTGATACCGCAGATAAGCCGTATCATGGACTGGAAGATGGAAGACAAAATCGTAAAATAACCAAACTACAGTATAATGAGAAAAGTAATGATGACACTGGCCTTGGCGCTGGGCCTCACTGCCGCAGCCGCCAATGCCGACTATAGGGTAGTACCGCTGCCAAGAGAGATTGCCGCAGCCAAGGGCGACGCGTACAGGCTGAACGGCGTGACCCGTATAGTGTATCAGGGCGACGCCGACATGGCGCGCAACGCCACATTCCTGGCAGAGTATATCGCTGAGAAGACAGGAATGAAACTCACCACCGCCGTGGCCGACAAGAAAAACCAGCGCGGCAACATCGTGCTGCGCACCGACGCCAAGATGAAGGAGGCCGAAGGCTACCACATCGAGGTATCAGCCCGTGGCATCACCATCAGCGGCGCCACAGCCCAGGGCGTCTTCTACGGCATACAGACCCTGCGCAAGAGTCTGCCCGTGCTCACCCAGGCCGAAGAGGTGACTCTACCTGCCGTGGTCATCAACGACGCACCCCGCTTCGCCTATCGCGGCATGCACCTCGACTGCTCGCGCCACTTCTTCTCTGCCGACTTTGTCAAGCAGTATATCGACATGCTGGCGCTACACAACATGAACCGCTTCCACTGGCATCTGACCGAAGACCAAGGATGGAACATCGAAATCAAGAAGTATCCCCGTCTGACCGAGGTGGGCGCTTGGCGCAGCGGTACCACCGTGGGCCGCAACTCCGATGTAGACGACCACGTGCGCTATGGTGGCTTCTACACCCAGGAGCAGGTGCGCGACATCGTAAAGTATGCTGCCGACCGCTATATCACCATCATCCCCGAGATAGACATGCCCGGCCACATGCTGGCAGCGCTTGCCGCCTATCCCGAACTGGGCTGCACCGGCGGTCCCTACGAGGTGGGCCACTACTGGGGCGTGTACCGCGACATCCTCTGTGGCGGCAATCCCAAGACCTATCAGTTTATCAAAGACGTGCTCGACGAAATCTGCGACCTCTTCCCCTCCGAGTACATACACATCGGCGGCGACGAGGCTCCCAAGATGCGTTGGGAGAAATGTCCCAAGTGCCAGCAGATGATCAGCGACAAGGGTATCGTGGCTGGCAACAAGCAGAGCAAGGAAGACCGTCTGCAGGGATATTTCGCTACTGAAGTGCAGAAGTATCTGGCTGCTAAAGGCCGCAAGATCATAGGTTGGGACGAGCTGTTGGAGTGCAACGTAGACCAGTCGGCCACCATCATGTCATGGCGCGGAGCCGAGCCCGGCGCCCAGGCAGCCGCTCTGGGCCACGACGTCATCATGACGCCCAACAGCCACGCCTACTTCGACTACTACCAGACCGCCAACAACCACAACGAGCCTCTGCTCATCGGCGGCGACCTGCCTATAGAGAAGACCTACAGCTTTGAACCCATCCCCGAAGGCACTCCGGCAGAAGCCGGCAAGCATATCCTGGGCGTGCAGGCCAACCTGTGGAGCGAGTACATCGTGTCCGAGTCTCTGGCTGAGTATCAGGTGCTGCCCAGAATGGGTGCGCTGAGCGAGGTGCAGTGGATGGCCCCCGCACAGAAGGACTTCAAGGACTTTGTGAAGCGTGTGGAGTGTCTGCGCGCCATCTATGAGCTCAAGGGCTACACCTATGCCAAGCATCTCTGGCCCGAAGAGCACCTCAAGGGTTCGCGCGAGCTGTAGCCCCACGGCCCGGAAGGGATAAAACAAGAAGAGGATGAACCCCTCCATCATGAAGGTTCATCCTCTTTCATGTGTAGTAGTCCCGCCGAGAATCGAACTCGGATCAAAGGTTTAGGAAACCTCCGTTCTATCCATTTAACTACGGGACCAACGCAACTGCAAAGGTAAGCATATTAATCAAAATATAAGAAAAAATATCGATTTTTCTTTTGACGCGTTAAACCATTGGTACGCCAAATGCATCAAATAGATTGTATGAAACGACTATACATATTATTATTGTTCGCCCTCGCCACGATGACCATCATGGCGCAGGGAGTGATGAAGGGCCGCATACTGGACAAGGCCCACAGCATCCCACTCGAATTTGTCAACATTCTGGTGGTAGCCCAGAGCGACACTACCAAAATCATCGGCAGCGCCATATCCGACGCCGACGGCAAGTTTGCCGTGCGCAACCTGAAGGAAGGCAAGTACGTGGCACAGCTGTCATACCTGGGCTACAAGTCGATAAGACGCACATTTGCCATCACGGCTGCCGCGCCCACCGTGTCGTATGCCGTGCTCTACATGGCTGAAGACGCCCACATGCTCAAGGAAGTAAAGGTGACGGGGCAGCGCGCCACGATGAAACTGGAGGTAGACCGCAAGTCGTTTGACGTGAGCCAGCTGGTATCCAATTCGGGCCAGGCTGCCTCAGACGTGCTGGACAACATCCCCTCGGTCGAAGTAGACAACGACGGCAATATCTCGCTGCGCGGCAATGAGAGCGTAGAGGTGTGGATAAACGGCAAGGCCAGCGGTCTGACCAGCGACAACCGCGCGCAGATATTGCAGCAGTTGCCCGCAGAGAGCATCGAGCGCATAGAAATCATCGACAACCCCTCGGCCAAATTCTCGGCTGAAGGTTCGGCGGGTATCATCAACATCGTGCTGAAGAAAGACCGCAAGGCAGGCTACTACGGTTCGGTAGAGGCGGGTGCCGACACCCGCGGCGGCGCTACGACGAGCTTCAACATCAATATGAACAGCGGCAAGCTGGACGCTTATCTCAACGTGGGCTACCGCCACCGCAAGAACCGCGGACACAGCCAGAGCGAGCAGTATTTCCCCCAGACCTCGCAGTATCAGCGCTATGCCGCCGACAACGACCGCATGGGCAACGGCATCTTCTCGCGGGCTGGCATCACGTGGCACGCCACCAAGAAAGACGACATCTCTCTGAGTGGTATGATTATGGACGGACGCCACAAGAACTGGTCGCTCACGCCCTACCAGTATGGCACTACAGGCAGCAGTACCCCCGACCGCATCATGACCCGACGCACATCGGGTATAGGCAATATGGATATGCTCTACGGAGAGTTCAACTACCGCCACAACTTCACCGACAAGCACTATCTGGACTTTGTGGTGGGACTGAGCAAGTGGAAGAGCGATGACGACAATGTGTATCAGGACTCTACCGACTATATCACAGGCGATATGCCTACCGTGTATAACTACCAGTATCGCCCCATGCACATCAACAACCGCCGCTGGACAGTGAAGCTCGACTATGAGAACCCCATCAGCGAGCACGCCAAAATCCAGGCGGGATATGAGGGCAACTTCTCTGAAGAGAACACGCCGCAGGAGTCGTGGACCGACCAGAGCTGGAACGGACTCAACGCCAGCGAAGACCGCGCCTTCTACAACCGTTTCATCTACGACATGGACCTGCACGCCGTATACCTCACCGCACAATACCAGCTGGGCAAGCTGGGCGTGATGGGTGGTCTGCGCGGCGAATACTGGCACGTGAACACAGAGAGCTATACCTGGGAGCAGGAGCGCGACCCGTCGAAGCGCGACAAGGCCTTTGACAAGGACTACTTCCAGCTCTTCCCCAGCATCTTCATGAGCTATCAGCTGACAGACAACGACCAGCTGCAGCTCAACTACACGCGTCGTCTGCGTCGTCCTTGGGGCGGACAGCTCAACTCGTTCCGCGACACGCGCGACGCCACCTCCATCTCGTTCGGTAACCCCGAGCTTACGCCTGAGTTCTCCAACTCGTTCTCGTTCAACTATCTGCGCACCTGGACCGAGCACTCGCTGCTGGTAAGCGCCTACTACCGTCCGACGACCGACGTGATGCAGCGCGTCAACTGGCACGACGCCGCCACAGGCATCATGTACCAGACCACCAAGAACGTGGCTAAGAGCCAGAGCGAGGGTATCGAGGCGACACTGAAGAACAAGCTGTTCCGCATACTGGACCTCACCACCAACATCAACGCCTACTACTACAAGCTCAACGGATTCAGCTACGTGATAGACGACCAGACCATCACCGGCGAGGGCAATTCCAGCTTCACATGGAACGCGCGTATGCAGGCAAGCCTCATCCTGCCCTACGACATCTCGGTACAGCTCGGCGGACGCTATCGTTCGCGCCAGGTCATCACCCAGGGTTACCGCAAGGGCAACTACAATGTAGACTTCGGAGTGCGCAAGAACTTCATGAACCGCAAGTTTACCGTGTCGCTCAACTGTCGCGATGTGTTCAACACACGCAAGTGGGAGACATTCACATCGAGCGAGTCGTTCACCCGCCATCAGATCAACAAGTGGGGCGGTCGCAAGGTCAACCTCACGGTGACCTACAACTTCGGCAACACCAAGAAGAAGCCGCAGCGCCAGCAGGGTATGGACGGCATGAATCCCTCAGAACAGTATTCGGGCGGGGAGGAAATGTAACAAGACACATTCTTTTATAAATAAGCGTTAATTAGGTTAGAAAGGGCTTGACTCCAGGCGTGGAGCTCCAGGCCCTTTCATTGTTGTGGGCCATCGGGGAACAAATAAATGGCGGCAAAGGACGGTAGAAGAATTAAAAATACTAACTTTGTAGCTGTCTAAACAAAACCTCTTATGAAGATTACTACAACCATCGCCGCACTGCTGTTCTGCACTGCCGCACTCGCATCATCGCCACACAAGTACCGGCTCGTATGGCAAGACAATTTTGACGGAAACACCTATGACAACCTCTCGTGGTCGAAGATTACACGTGGCAATGCCGACTGGAAACGCCACATGTCTGACGCCGACTCGCTCTACGCCGTGCGTGACGGCAGACTGGTGCTGCGTGGCGCCGTCAACACCCATCGCGACGCCGACACCGCCCGCTATGTCACCGGCGGACTCTACACCAAGAACAAGCGCACCATCAGGCACGGCAAGGTAGAAGTACGCGCAAAGTTTGGCAGCGCACAGGGAGCCTGGCCCGCAATATGGATGCTGCCCGATGCTGAGATAAAATGGCCCGAAGGCGGAGAGATAGACATCATGGAGCATCTCAACCACGACACCATCGCCTATCAGACCATACACACATACTACACCCACGTGCTCAAGAAAGACCAGAATCCGCCCCACGGCTCGACGCTGCCCATAGACCGCGACGGCTTCAACACCTATGCGGTGGAGATACTGCCCGACTCCATCATCCTGTCTATCAATGGCAAGACATCGCTGGTCTACCCCAGGATAGAGACCACCGACAAGGGCCAGTTCCCATTCGGTACGCCCTATTACCTGCTCATAGACATGCAGATAGAGGGCTCGTGGGTAGGCAAGGCCGACCCCAAGCAGCTGCCCGTGGAAATGGAGGTAGACTGGGTGAAGTTCTACGAGTTGGAGTGAGGTGCCCCGACCGACTGATTGAACAGAGAGCGGCAGTATCGTTGCCGTCAGTAAACTACAACGCGAAGATACAAACAGCCCGAAGACCGGCAAGACCGGACTTCGGGCTTTGGCTTTGGCTATCCTTGGTGACTGCCGCAGGCTATATACCATTTGCGCCACCCTATACAGCGTGACGCAAAACGGACAATAGCCTCTTAATGGCTTGCAGACACTTGTTTCCAGAGTAGTGATGCCTCGTGGCTATTCTATGCCTAAGCGTTCACGTATAGCTGCTGCAGCGTTAGCCATCTCTTCGCTTTCCGCAAATCGATGGGTATGTTTGTACAAAATAGCCAAGTAGCTATACGATTTTGCCAAATCCGACCCATATAACTGTGGATTATCCTCTGCCAAGCGTTCACGTATAGCCAATGCCGACTTGTGCATCTCTTCGCTTTCTTGGAGCCGCTGGGTACCGCTATACAGGATAGCCAAGTTGTTATATGAATCAGCCAAGTCCGGCTCGTATGCCAGCGGATTCGCCTTTGCCAAGCGTTCACATATAGCCAATGCAGACTTGTACGTCTCTTCGCTTTCCTGGAACCGTTGGGTATCGCTATACAGGATACCCAAGTTGTAATATGAATCAGCCAAGTCCGGCTCGTATGCCTGCGGATTTGCCTTTGCCAAGCGTTCACGTATAGCTATTGCCGACTTGTGCATCTCTTCGCTTTCTTGGAACCACTGGGTATTTTTGTAAAGAATTGCCAAGTTGTTATATGAATCAGCCAAGGCTGGCTCGTATGCCTGCGGATTTGCCTTTGCCAAGCGTTCACGTATAGCCAAGGCAGACTTGTACATCGCTTCGCTTTCCTGAAACCGTTGGGTATCGCTATATAGATTAGCCAAGTTGTAATATGAATCAGCCAAGTCCGGCTCGTATGCCTGCGGATTCGCCTTTGCCAAGCGTTCATATATAGCCAAGGCAGACTTGTACATCGCTTCGCTTTCCTGGAACCGCTGGGTAGCATAATATAAATTACCAAAGTTGTTATATGAAACAGCCAAGTCCGGCTCGTATGCCTGCGGATTTGCCTTTGCCAAGCGTTCACGTATAGCCAATGCCGATTTGTACATCGCCTCGCTTTCCTGAAACCGCTGGGTATCGCCATATAGATAACCCAAGTTGTAATATGAATCAGCCAAGTCCGGCTCGTATGCCAGCGGATTTGCCTTTGCCAAGCGCTCATATATAGCCAATGCCGATTTGTGCATAGATTCGCTTTCCTGGAACCGCTGGGTAGCATGATATAAATTACCCAAGTTGTAATATGAACCAGCCAAGGCTGGCTCGTATGCCTGCGGATTTGCCTTTGTTAAGCGTTCACGTATAGCTATTGCCAACTTGTACATCTCTTCGCTTTCTTGGAACCGCTGGGTATTTTTGTAAAGAATTGCCAAGTTGTTATATGATTGTGCCAAGTCCGGCTCGTATGCCTGCGGATTTGCCTTTGCCAAGCGTTCACGTATAGCCAATGCCAACTTGTACATCTCTTCGCTTTCCTGGAACCGCTGGGTATCTTTGTAAAGAGCTGCCAAGTTGTTATATGAACGAGCCAGGTCCGGCTCGTATGCCTGCGGATTTGCCTTTGCCAAGCGTTCATATATCGCCAATGCCGACTTGTACATCGCTTCGCTTTCCTGGAGCCGCTGGGTATCACTATATAGAATTGCCAAGTTGTTATATGAACCAGCCAAGTCTGACTCATACATCTCGGGGTGGTCGCGACACAACTCTGCCCTGATAGACACACTCTCTTCGATATATGCTTCGCACTTGGAGAATTGGTTATTAGCAGACAAAAAACAGTAATAATCATTCAACTGGCCAGCAAGCTCTGCCTTGGGCAAATGTTTACGCGTCAGTTCTATCGCCCGTTCGTAGGCATTGCAGGCGAGTGAGAATCTGTCGCTATTGTCAATGTCCAGCATCAAGGCTTTGGCTCGCAGGATGTAGTCTTCGACCTGGGCTTGGATGACCTGTATGCCTTTGGCTATCAGCTCATTGCCGCTCTCCACCAGTTGACGGCCTCGGGCTATCTCCAGCTCTGCCTGCTTGGCTTCAGAAGCCATGTCTTCCTCGTTGAGGACATTGATGACACCCTTGATGTTGCCCTGCTCAAACATCTCGATGGCAAGACGCTTGCGTTCGCTCATGGGGCTATTGCTGCTGATTGACTTGTTTACCTGGAAGGCCATGTCAAGCAACTGCTTCTCCATATTGATGATTTGCTCATGACATTTCTGTCGGTCTATGACCTTTTCTCTGAGCAGGTCGTGGGTGTCGTCTATTCCCAATGCGCGCAGTTGGGTGATGTCCTTGTCGAGCTGGGCATATTTCTCCTTCAGATTGCAGTATTCGGGATTGGCTGCCGCAAAAGGCAGATTGGTATAGTCGGCTATCTTGATGCCCTGCAGCGTGACATTACCCTCTTCCACCTTCAACTGGCTGCTGTCGCCTGCAGACAGCCCCATGTCAGGTATGAGTCGCTCAAGTTGCATGACAAAATGGAGATTCATGCTGTCATCACAGGCATAGTTGCACCAATAATGGCCAATGCTCTTGAAGAGTTGGTCCTTGAACGCCTTGAGTTCGTCGGTTTCGACCTCACCTTCTACAAGAGCGCGTATATAAACGAAGGTCTTGGGATGACTGTGATTGGTTCTGTATTCATCCAGAGCCTGTTCAAACTCCTCAATAGTATACTGTCCAGCCTCTTTATGGAACATACAGATGCACATATCGCAGGAGCGTACGGTCTTATTGTAGACATCCTGCGTTCTTTCACCTGTGCAATAAGCGGGGAAGTCCTCCCATCTGCGGCATTTGATGCGGATACCCCGTGGCTCGTATATGTCGTCAAGTTTGGCTATCAAAGCATGGAAACTGTTGCGGTCGTAATTCAACTCATTGCTTGAGGCAAGAAAAACGGTAATAGTCTTCATGTGTCAATTCCTGTTTAGTCAATGTAAATATAGATGGTAGACGATTATGATGTCGGCGGAAACCACCGTAAGGCATATATGCTTACTGTCAGCAGCCTACGGTCGGCAAACGCCGACGACAAAGATAGTGATATTTTCTATATTGCGGCTGAAATCGGCAAAGAAATTGACACGCACATGACAAATTTCTTCAGAACGGGCCATTCTGGACGCAAATGGCGACGTGAAATAGCCGATTAAAAGGCTGAAACCATGGTTGCAGATATGTATTCACATAATTCATGGTTTGATTATCAGAAATAGACGCATCAGGAGCAGGTATATGTATGCCTCAGAAATATGCGTTCTACGATAATGAGTTTATGGGTAGACGATGCAGGTGCGAAATGCCTGCGGGCGGCTGGTCAATGGATTGCTCACGATACGAAAGCAAGCCGCTTCATCAAATTCTTCGATTTATTTGCTGGGCAATGGATATTATTATGTAACTTTGCAACCGATATAGCATCTGCAGAGTTACCCTTTGGGTACGCCAACCGAGCTGTCAGCCACGGTGGTCCAGTTTGGATGCGAATTGTAGGACAATTAAAACTGACAAAGATGTACGAACACATTGTACTGAATGAGCCGCACGCCTCTATGGAGGGTCTGTATGACGCGGAAAAGAGTTTCTGGAATCTCGATGCCGATTTCCTGAACAATGTAGTAATCAAGTGGACCGACTGTCATACGGACTATCTCTTCCACGGATTGCAGGATAGCCGCATTACGACGGTGCGCTTTCCCTACTCCCGATTTATCGTTGACGCTGAGAGACTCTGGAACGACCCCATGGAAAGCATCGGGCAAGGTATCGTCTACAAAGAGTTTGAGGATTATAGGCGCGCCATCCCCTCTGACCAGGAACAGCATCTCCTGAATCTGTGGCACTGGCATCAAGAGCGCCTCAGCCGCGCGCTGCAAGAAGGCGCGCTGCTTCTCGATTGTCATTCATTCCCTGATGACTTGAGCGATGTAGAAATCTGTATCGGCTACAACGAAGACTGGTCGAAGCCATCTCATGAAGTTATAGATATGGCTGTCAACCATTTTATGGACAGGGGGTACAAGGTGGGCGTAAACTACCCATACAGCAACTCGGAGACTCCCGATTGCGACTTCGGCTATCACTCACTGATGCTGGAGGTAAACAAGAAAACGTATCTCAAACCTGGCTCCATCCTCCTGCAAGACGATGGCCTGAGAGATGACATTACTGCCTTCCAGCAACGACTGCTGATGGGCAGTTGACAAAAGAACAGCCGCCTCTGTCATTGTGACAAAGGCGGCTGTATCTTTAGTGAGTATTGGCGGTGACGCGGTTACATCAGGATGCTCTTCAACACACCCAACCCTTTCTTCAAGCCACCGCTCTTCTTCTGAGATTTGGCACGAGCGTTCTTCACCTTTTGTCTGGTGTTAGATAAACTGGGGGCGTTTCTACGCACGGGGTGCAGATATCCAGACTCGAAATAGAGGTGCTGACCGGTATACTTATCCTTCACCGCGGTAGAGCCGTTGTTGCCCTTCATGCGATATACCCACACACGCTCGTAGAAACCTAATGAAGAATTGGTGACACCGGTGTTGTGGGGCATCGTGGAGAGGGCATCGTGACTCGTATAGGTGGTAATGTAAGCTACATTGTCGCTATCCGACACCGTCTGCGCCCAACCAGTATGCTGCGCCAGGGTGGCACGTTCGGCAGTAGCCAGCGCCAGCTCGATAGAGCAAGGGGCGTTGGGCGCCAGGGTGGTCTTGGTCACTGGGTCGACAAGCTCCAGCGCCTCCATAAACGCCATGGGCTCCCTGGCCCACTCCTTGAGCTGAGGGCTGTCGGTATAGGCAGCGAGGTTGGAGTTGTAGTCGGTATAGGTATACTTGGAGTTCTGCTCAATATAGCGCATGGCACGATAGATGAGTGTTGCCATCTCCTGACGTGTCATGGGAGCCGACATATCGGGAGTGCCATCGGCGATGTCGGCAAAGAGGTTCAACTTGCCTTCATCGGCGTTCTTCTCGGTCATCTCCTTGATAAGCCTCAGGGCTATCGATGCCACCTGCTGGCGGGTGGCGGTTACGGTATAGTCGTTGCCCAAGAGCTGCTCGTCAATGAGGTTGTCGCAGAGGGCACGGTTCACCTCGTCCTCTGCCCATACGCTCTTTTTCACGGTGCTGCGGACGGGCAGCGTGAACATATCGGGCTGAGGGGTAGTAGCCAGTTTGGCATTGTCTTCGCGCATATTCAGCTGGGCCTCCATGTGCTTACGGAACAGGGGCAGCGTGCCTCCAAAGCCTGCTGCACGGCGATGCTTCTCGGTAAGATGGCGCTGCTCATAGTTGGACGACATGCCGCACCATATACAGCTCTGCCAGTAGATATGCTCGCCAGCGGCATTGGTGCCCACATAGGCTTGGTCGGTGGCAAGGTTGGCCTTGAAGTAATGGACGCCAGGAATGTAAGTCTTTTCGTCTTCTGGCTTAAGGAACATGAAGGTGTGATTGGGATTACGCTCGCACTGGCCGCAGATGCTGCAGGAATAATACACCTTAGGGGCTTGCGTACAGGTGTAATGCTGCATTATACGGTCGGCGGTGAATAACCTCGATACAAAGTTGTGCTTGGTGCATGGATTCTTGGTAGCCTTGAGTCCGGCCTTCTGGGCGTCGGCCACATTGCCCGTATAGGTTCTCACAGTGTAGGGCGGAAACTTGGCATGCTTCGCCATGAGCACCTTTACAGCTTCTGCCTGCTTGGCAGGCACACACAGCGTGGCATCGCCCGCAAGGAACATGGTGCTGTGGCTTTGGTAATAATAGCTATCGGGCCAAATAGGGTTCTTCATACCCTCGTTGAGGACGCGCATAAACGTCACGGCATTGACTTTGTCGCTGAGCCACACCTCCTTGAGATTGTAATAACCAGACTGATACAGGCTCAGTGCACTGGCGAACTCCTTGTAGACAGCCTCGTCGCCAGTGTCTACAATGACCTTGGTAAGGAAGACACGGTTGGGGCCCTCAAACTCAGGCAGAGGGTCGTGGGTCTCGGTAATGGTGACCACATCGTGGGGATGGAAGGAGCCACAGCAGGCGTCGGCCGTCGCTGTGGAATAAATGTTATGGCTGGCACGACTTTTCTTCTTGTTGGCGATGTAATCTCCAAACAGGTTTTCCTTCTCCAGGTTTCCGCCTTTGCCGCCAGGCACGGTGAACACAACGCTGAAACTGGGGTAATAAGGGCCACTGATATTCACGCGGGCGGGGGCGCCGTTGACGGTAATCTTAATCATGGTGTCGTCTACATAATAGTCGCCGTCGCGCATCTGGTACTTGAGGGTGTAAGGGCCCTTGGTGTCGAGCATCACCTTGATTGATGCCCTGTAGGAGTAGCCGGCCTTAAACTTGGGGTGGGAAGGGTCTTTGGTGTCAAACTCGCCTTCCCAAATAATGTTCATGATTGAGGCGATGCCCTGCTGGACCAGGTCGCCATAAGAGGTCTTGGCGGCGGTGAGTTTGAGTTCTTCGCCCTCCTGCAAAGTCATTCAGGCTTGGGGCACCGGGATGGTGAGGTCGAGAGAGGTTATCACCTTGTTGCCGGCAGCCTTCATGGTCGAAGGAAGCAGCGAAAGCACAGCGATAAGTAGGGTCAGGAAGTGTTTCATGTTCGCTTTGTACATTTGGTTAGAAAATCAGTTAATGTGCAACACTTTGGTTAATGATATCTTTAGAATGATTGAGCAACTACCTGTAATCGGGAGTTAGTGTCCAGTCGAAGAAACCTCTTATGCCTGTGTTGCGAAGACGAACAAGAGCAATTCTACCACTGACGCAGCAAATTGACAAATTAATTCCGACAAAACAACTCCTTCGGGGAAATAATTTTCATCGATATAAACACAAACTCCGCAATACACACGATGATGTATTGCGGAGTCTATATAGGCGATGATAATCTATCAGAAGCTAATCTTGGTGCCGAGGCTCAACTTGGCCATCGCCTCGACGGGATAGGAGTTGTGGGAGCGCTCGATGGTCTTGCCGAAGGCTGCCACCGATGGCTCGAGATATATCTCAACCTGTGGGGCGACACGCACACCAGCCTGGACGGCTGCCTGGAGACCGGGGGCGTAGGTGGGACCATGACCCGAACGGGTGGCGACATTCATCGAAGCACCGAGGAGGGTGGTAAGCTGGAACACATCGTTCTCGGTCGACTCGCCAGTGATGGCGCTCTTGACGTTGAGCATATATCCAGCCTGCAGAGAGTGGATGCTCTGGTTGTGCTCGCCACGGCGCTGGGCGGTGAGGTTGCTCAGGCGCACATAGGCACCATTGGTCTGGTCGAGCCAGCGACCATAACCCAAGTCGGCATTGAAGGTGAACTTGTTGCGGTAAGGACTCACCTCGCGGAACGAGCCCGAATAGGTACCGACACCCAGTCCGGCCATCACGACATTGCTATGGGCGGGAGCGCCGTGGTTGTCGCGTTTGCTCTGATGCCGGTTCATGCTGTAGTCGAGACCCAGCAGCAGCTGAGGCATCACGCGCTGACTCTGGCTGTTCCATCGGCTGGACATCTGGTAAGACAACTGGGGCTCGACAACCACTCTCACGGCGTCGGAGACGCGCAGCGACATCTGTGTACCCACATGCACATCAGGAGCGAAGCAGGTACGTCCATCGCCGAAATCAACTCCAGCATTGGCTCCCACAAATCCATTGAAACTGAGCACACGGTCGGGGTCGTAGCCATAGGTCTGGGCAGTGAAGTCGGTCATCCAGTCGAGTCCGAAACCCACCTGACCCTGTCGGCTATTGTGGATGGCGCGCTGGATGTAGCCCTGGAGATTGGCACGCCATGCCGAGGTATTGGAATACCAGTGGGTATAGCTCAGTCGGCCGATGGGGCTGTAGGCACGGGCGGTGCGCAGGTCGCCGAGATGATTGGTCACGCCGCCAGCTATCATGATAGAGGTGCGGCGGTTGTCGCCATCAGCCTTCTTGTAGCTGTCGGGCATATCGAGATTGAACTGCACGCCAGCCTGGATGCCGGCGATGAGGTCGAGTTTGGCAAAGCTGAGTGTACTGGGCAGGAGGTTGTCGCCATAGCCCTGCAGACGAGGCTCGATGAAGAAACCCATCAAGCGGTTGGGACGCCAGGTGGCGCGGAGCGAAGCATTGAGACCCATGAAGAGACTGGTCTTGCCCTCACGACGAAGGACATTGGCACCCAAGCCGCCGACGACATCAAACTTGCGGTCGGCACGATAGCCATAGAGCGCATTGGTGAGGTTGAGCAGATAGTCGGCTCCCGCAGAGACATGCTTGTAACGGTTGCGGTCGTTGACATCGTACTGGGTCTGAGCCAGCTGACCCCACAGACGCATACCATGGAGCGGACTGAACCACTTGCCCACAGCCACATAGAGCGACGGACGGAGATAATCGCCGGGATGCTTGAGGGAAGAGGCCATGACGGGGAGATTGAGTCCGATACCAGTCTCGACAAACATATGGTCGTGCCAGGCTTGTTGAGTGAAGGTGTCATCGTCGCGCAGCGCACGGCGGTCGTGATAAGTATAGACGAGACCGGCAAGCACTGAGCCCATCACATCGCGCTGATTGAAGGAGTTGGCATAGGGTGCGTAGCTGTTGCCATAGAAATCTACACGGGGCTCAACGACAAAGTCGATATCGCGCCTCAACCGGACATTGGCCTGCAAACCACCGCCATAGCCGAAAGCATGACCATGGATACCAGGATAGACCGAAGTGTAGTTGTAGCTCACACCAGCAAGGGCGTTGACCCAGAACCTGCGGTCGGGATTGTAGCCACCGAAGGCGTTGTGCATATTGAGCATATAGTCAAGTCCGGCGCCGATGGCCTTGACCTTGTTATGGTATTTCTGGTCGAAGTAGCTGCCGTTGACATTGAGGCGCAGACCATTGGTGTGGCCAAACCACTTGCCAAGAGTACCGGCAAGACGCAGACCGCCATAGTCGCTCCAGTTGCTGGGGTCTGAGCTGAGCAGCGCGGTAGGACCGCCCATCACACCGATGAAGATATTGTCAGCCCAGCCCACATGTCCCTTGTCTTCGGTATAACTGAGGCGATGCCGGGGCAGACGATAGCCCAAACCTGCCGAGAGCGAAGCCACGGGGCGGTAGCCATGCCAGGTTGCACCCTGAGCCACGTCGTCGTCCATAATCGCGACGCGGGGCTCTATATATAAATAGGTAAAGGGAGAGAGGGCTGCCTGACCGCGCAGACCGATATGGACATCGAGTCCGCGGGCGCTGATACCCTCCTGGCGTGAATAGTGGTAACCCAATCCGGCGATACCATAGAGCTCAAAGGTGCGGGGCTGGTAGTCATTGCCATACTGCGACAGGGCGGTGAGATTGAGCAGATAGTCCAGACCACCTCCCACATACTTGGTTCTGAGGCCATCGGGCTTGAATATACCGCCATCGAAATGGAGGCGCATTCCATGCTCGGGGGTAAACCAGTCGCCAATATTCAGTTCGCCCAAGCCGTTGGTGGTGATACCACCGGGACCCATGGCACTTATGCCCAAACCGGCATCGACAAACAGATGGTCGAAGAGTGTCTTGTCCTTATACGTTTTGCTTACGCGGGGACGCTGCAGCATATGGTCGAGTGCGCTGCCGGGCACCTGACCTGCGGCCGTCAGGGCAACGGCACACAGCGCGAGCCACAGCATGTTGATTCTCTTTATCTTGTTCATAGTGGTATTATTGCTCGTTTGGTTGGTTCTTCTTATCTAACAGCAGGTCGTTCACATCGCCATCGACATGGGCTATCTTCTCCAGCGAGGGATCCATCTCCAGTGCCTTTTTCAGTGCCTTATACGCATCAACGGGGTCATCGAGACGGTTCAGGCAGATGGCGCGTAGATAGTGGGTCAGCGCTTCGTCCTCGGGCAGAGTCTTGCTGAGTTCCGAAGCCTCCTTGTTGCGCTTCATGGCAAGCAGCATGATGAGCTCGTTGCGCTTGCCGGTCTGGGCCACGGTGTTGAAGTTGTCTTCATAGCGACCGTTGAGCACAGCGTTGACGGCGAGGAGCAGATGCGACTGTTCGTTGTCGGCCACGAAGTCAGCCACCGAGTCAGCCTGACTGTAGAGTCCGGCGTTGAGCAGAGCTATCATCTGGTTGGTATTGACCACCTGTGGTGCACTGCGTCCCACAAAGCGGCGCAGGATGTCGGGGTCAGAGGCCTGACGGTTGATGAGCAGGGCTTCGAGGTCGTTGGCGGCAGCCATAAACGAGGGATACATCTCGAGCGACTGGCGCAGTATCTTCTCGCGCTTGTTGCGGTCGGTCTCATTGCGGTAGAGCTTGAAGAACTCGAAACGCGACAGCTGCTTGTAGTCTTTCTCGTACAGCTCGGCTATCTCCTCGAGAGTGAGCTGACGGAAGATGGAGTAGTTCATCACGTAACCTACCTTACGCAACTGGGGCAGATACTTGCCTTCAAGCAGACGGCCGAAGAAGGGCAGCTTGCGGATGGCGCGACCTTGCTGGTCGATGTTACCATAGCGCTTGACGATCTGCTCTACCTGGGCAGCCTCGTCATAGAGACTGTCGGCGCGCATCAGCTTGACCACATCGCTCCAGGGGGCCACGGCAGCCTTGGACTTGAACTGCATATCGCGGCGCAGTTCCTCGGGAACCAGCTGGCGCAGATAGTTGACCGCAAAGTCCATACGACGCTGGGCGAGGGTGAGGTTATAGTTGTAGCGGCCGTCGGGCGACGATGTACCTTCCATAGAGAGGGCTTGCAGCGTGGCGTCCTTGGTGCCGGCTATCTGCTGTATCTGCTGGCGCATCTTCTCCACCTCTGCCGCGTTCTGCGAGTCATTGGTGTCAAAGACGCTCTTGCCGATGGGGAATCTCAGATTGACCTCGCCACGGCTGTCACGCAGCTGCATCTCGGGCTTGGGGATGTAGGCAGAGTCGTTCATCTCTCCGGCGGCAAACGAATAGTCAAGCCAGCGCAGGGGGTTCACCGTGACACGGGCTATGATGGTGGTGTCGCGGTAGAGTATGCGGTTATAGTTCTCGATAGCCATATAGACATCGCAGGAGAACTCGTCCTTGACATGCTCCACATAGATGGAGTCCGAATAGCCTATGATGTCATTGGTGCGGTTCTTCTCTCTCATCGCCTTGCTCTTCACGGTGACATGGCGTGCCAGAGGGTCGCCGGCTACACTGTCGTTCATATTGAAGCCATACATGCGGTCTTGGGTGGTGTTATATCCCTTGGCGTCATAGACCAGCGGACGCATCAGCTTCAGCTCACCGCGGGTAACGTCGTTGAGGATGGGCTGCACCACGAGTCGGGTGTCATGCGAGAACATCTCGCGAGGCACTCTCACGCGGGTTCTCACGTGGAAGTAGTTGCCCTTCACCTCGATTTCGGTGGGCTCGGGGGTTATCTTGTCCTTGATGATCTTGGCAGCCACGACTACCTCACCCAGGGAGATGTTCTCTTCTTCCATCTCGACTTCCATAAACTTCTGGTTCTTCACCTTGACCTTCACGCTCTTGGCTCCTACCATACTGAATTTGAGGGTTGCACCCACGTGTACGTTGAAGGCAAATCGGCCGTCTACATCGGTGGCGGCATAGGCGCGCTTCACGTTGGCATCGGTGATATTTACACCTATCAGGGGCTCTTTGTCCGACTTTGATACCACCTTGCCGGTGATACGTATGGTCTCTTGTGCCGAGGCCACCGTCACGAGGGCCAACGACAGAACGAGTGCAGACAACCAACGCTGCGCCAGCGTCCGCAAACTTGTATTACGAGTCATAATTGTTATGAAATGTCTGTTGTTGATAATGGGGATGTTATCCTTACTTCAGAATGTATACAAAGGAGACGCCTGCCTTGAGCGGCGCAGCCATCCAGCGGGTATTATTCGCTTTTTCAGGCTCGGCCTGACCCTTCTCCACATTATAATATTTCTCCTTGCGATGCAGGAAACCGGCACCGGCGGTGAGTTCGAGACTCCAACGCTTGCCCAACACAAAGCTGTAGCCGTAGGTGAGACCCACGCCTAATGCGTCGCCGTCATGATGACACTGCTTGTGGGTCAGGTCATAGTCGGCAGCCACTCCCATCAGACCGATGAAATGGCCAGCTTGCGGACGGGCACTCAGCCAATAGCGCATTTCGGGCGTGAAGGCATAGCCCTTGACCTTGTAGTCCTTGATGTTCATAAAACTGGTCATCGCCTCCATGTTGAGGGTGAGATGACGATTCATTCTGAACTCCATTCCTATATTCGGAGTCTCGGCAGCCCAGTACAGGGCATTGGTCTTGAGATTGATGCGTTGGGCACTGACGCTTAGTGTCAGGCAAACGGCCAAGACAAGCAACGTGATTACTCTCTTCATCCTAAACTAATAGTTTTCTCCTATAGATAATTGACGTTATGACAACCATAGGATGTCTTTCTGCGTCAATGGTTTAATTATCCGTGCAAAAATACTGCTTTTTCGTCTAATTTCATCTACAAAGAGGGCATTATGGTCATCCGTAAAACAATCTTCAACTAAAATCGCCCGCCTGCCGTCTGTTTCCGTGATTTTCCATGCCCGATTTGCGACCTTCTTCTTGGCCTCAGATGATGTGCCTGAACAGGTTATCAAAGACATCAAACTCCACATCGTCGCCCTCACCCAGCGGAGCCATCATCCAGCACAGCGGGGTGTCGTGATACATCGACGCGGTGAGCGAGAAGGTGCTCGGAGCGCCTATGAGATAGTGGCAACGCGACAGCAGACACAGGTCTTCGCCGGGATTGCCATCGGGGAACGACACGTCCATACCCTCGAGCTCGCGGCAGAACTTGTCGCGGTCGAGCGTGGGGTCGTTGCCGCAGATGAAGACGCGCACCCTACCCTTCTGCTGCTCGGCAAACCGCTTGATGTAGTTGATATACACGTCATCACCGAAGTAGTAGCGTCCGCCCTGCCAGGTGCGGTAGTCGCCACGGCGTATGTGTACACCCAGCATTACGTCGCCCTCACGGGTGTTGGCAAGCAGGTGGTCTACATGATATTCTATGGCGCTGTCAAAGGCAAAGAGCTGCTTGATTTCCCGCTTGTACTTGAGGAAGAGGTCGTAGTATCTCACCTCCCAACCCTCTACCATCAGCCAGTGGCGCGAGTCCATCAGGCGTTGGGCTTCGGGATTGTCGCCCACATGGTCAAAGGTGGCCACAGGCAGCAGACCGATTTTGGCAGCCAACTTAGCCAGCACATATACCACGAAGTTGTGGTAACGGGTGTGGCAGATGTGGAAGTAGGGATACTTGTAGGCAAACCGCATCGACACCGAACGACGCCGATGCTCTCGTGCCCAGGCATATACGTGGCCATACTGCAGGATATTGTTGCACATACGGCCCTTGTCTCTTACAAATAGCATTATCTTCTGTTTTATGGGGTTAGGGAGTGAGTCTATCACCTATCATGCGGTCCATATACGATTGGATGATGGCTTTACACTCGCGCTCCATCTTGTCTTGCACAGCCACATGACCCACCTCGTTGTTACGCATCAGGTAGTCTTCCAGGCGATACATGCCTATCACGCGCTGACCGTCAAACTGCATCACATAGCCATACTTGCAGTACTGGTACACGCCGTTGAGATAGTTGATGGCCCAAGTCTCGTTGGCGGGTGTATGGAAGAGGTCGCAGCCAAATCCCACATAGGGCTCGTCATAACCCAGATACCCCAGGATGGTAGGCATGATGTCTATCTGCTGGGCTATGGCGTCGCGCATACCGGGCTTGATGTCGCCCGAGGGGTCATAGATGATGATGGGCGAGCAGAAACCGCCGATATCCGAGGAGAACTCGGCGTGGTCGCTCAGATTGGTGTGGTCCGAGGTGATTACAAAGATGGTATTCTTGAACCAAGGCTGCTTGCGCGACGTGTCAAAGAAGCGGCGCAGCGCATTGTCGGTATAGCGTATGCACTTGTGTATCACGATGCCTTCCTCGGGATATTTCTCCTTATACTTGTCGGGTATCTGATAGGGGTGATGGCTCGACGCAGTGAAGAGGGCGGTGACAAAGGGCTCGCTGAACTCGCTCATCTTGGTCGAATAATACTGCATGAACGGCTCGTCCCAGATAGCCCAGTAGCCGTCAAAGTCGTTGTCGCCACCGTAGCGCTTGTCTTGGTTGAAATCCTCTCGGCCGAAGTAGCCCTTGAATCCGGTGGCATTGCTGAAACCGTTGAAGCCCATACTTCCGGTGCGGGCGCCATGGAAGAAGGCCGAATAGTAACCCTTCTTGCCCAAATAGCCGGCAAGACCGCTCAGATGGTTGAGCGACTGGGGCGTGAGGATGAAGGGCTTGATAAACATAGGTACGCTTGAGAGTATCGAGGGCATGCCGTCGATGCTCTTGCGACCGTTGCAGTAGGAGTAGCGGAAGGTGGCACTGTGCTGCACCAGCGAGTCTACAAAGGGGGTATAGCCCTTATAACCATCGCCGAGGGCGGTACGCGCCAGCGAACCGATATACTCTCGCCCGAAGCTCTCTATGATAATCACCACCACGTTCTTGCGCTTGACCATACCCTTGTGGTCGGGCAGATGCAGGGGCGAGTAGATGGCGTCGAGCTCTCGCTTGTCTCCGTAATAGCCGGGGTCGGTGAAGACAGCCTTGCCATAGGTGCGGATGATGGAGAACGGGGTGTTCAGCACCAGCGCCACCTCGGTGGGACGATAGGTGTACTCGTTGGCATTGCCCAGAGCCACCGGACGTATGTCGCGATGACGCCAGCCGCCGATGGGGGCAGTGATGAGCAGCGCCAGAGTCAGCGCCAGACTTACCCTGCCCACCGCCTTCATGCTCTTGCGCCAGGCGATATAGGCTATATAGGCGGTATAAATGGCCAGAATATAGTTGTACCAGTGGTTGAGCAGACCGCCTCTGATACCGCTCACGCAGAGCACGGCGGCAAAGACGAAGGTCACCGTCATCACCAGATAATACCTTATCTTATTGGTCTGCCTCCGGTCTATACGCGGAGTGCTGTACAGCCTCCACAGACCATAGATCATCAGTCCGCCCAGCACCACGAGATACCAGTGGTGCAGCAGTTCGACACCGAGTATAGAGCCGATGTTGTCTTCGCCCTTAAACTCAGCAAACACGCTGGTAGAGGTACGGCGCAGGGTGTAGCGGAAATACACCGAGTCGGCGAGGTTTACGATGATGGCCAGGCCGTTGACCACCACAAACACCCAACGGCATACGCGCTGGTAGACGGCGGTCTCCTTCCAGTGCAGTGGCAGCATGAGCAGCAGGATATACAGGGCGTTGGTGTACATGATACCGGGAGTATCAAAGACCACACCACCCCAGAGCAGGCGGGGCAGATGGCCTTCACTCACACTTTGGGCAAAGTAACTGTAATTCTCCAGAAGATATTCTACACGCGCTATGCTATAGGCGAGATACACCAGGAGGATGTTCAACGACAGGGCCATAAATGGCGCAAATACCGAGCGCTCCAAATGGAGTGATTTCAATCGTGACAACATATATTATAATAGGTATAAATGATACAATATGCAAAATTACACCAAAAGGATGTAATTAGCGTCATCATCCCCAACTTTTTTTTCTTCCCATACGGTCTATAGCTATCTACGCATATCGGTCGTCAGATTTCAGTTCATGTCGGGGTTGGTTTTGTTTGCAACTCATTTCGGTCTGACGACCGATGGGCAGTTTGTTCTGGCGTTCCGCAAAGCCCGGCACCTCTGTGGTTGAGGTGCCGGGGCAGGAGCTGGCTCGCCCTCTATAGGCTGAGCCTTACGCTATCTCTACAGACAAGATGCGACGCCGAGCGTAGTGGCAAGTGCGGTGAGCATCGAGAGGATTATCTGTATAATGGTCTTCCATTTTTCCTGTTTCATAGTGATTGTCCTTTCTTTAGTGATTAGTGGTTAAGTGATGATGTGTGTCTTGACGATGTCCCCACCGCCCTGCCCACTGTCTGGGCAGGGCTCGAGGGGATTACACCTTCTATTTACCGTCGTTTGCAGTGGTCTTGGCGACAGGCTTGTAGTAGGTAGCCTCCATGATGTTGGCCACGCGCATCAACTGTGCCTTGGTGAACTCGCCGGTGGGACGCGCACGCAACTTGAAGGTAGCGATGTTCGTGTGGGCGTCAAACTCCTTGGCAGTGGGAGCGGGCTTGCTCACGATGCCTATCGAGAAGATGGCGAGGTCGTCTATCTTGACCGCCTGCCCTCTGAGGATAAGCTCATGTACGCAGGTAATCATGTCGGTTATCACAGCCCACATAGTACCCTTGGAGTAGGCGGTTCCGTGCTTGGCCATGTGTGCCACAAGCTGGCGGGTGGTGATGATGTCGCTCTTGGCGATACGGGCATACCAGCATCCCTTGAACTGGGAATTGGAGCGGGTGTCCTTATACAATTTGTACTTCAACATAATGATTTGTTTTTGTTAGTTTGACATTGTGTGTTTGTTCTCTTGTTGTCATCGTCTCCGGAACGTTTGACAATGCAAAGGTAGTCACATTCATCGCCGTTACCAAAAAAGCAGACGCCGTAACCCGCAAAATTCTGTTAACAGCCACCGCCATTCGTGCCAACAAAAGTTAAGGCGGTCATCACTGTGACCACCGAGACCTCGCGCGCGTATATATATAATAAGGTGTAGGATGACTCGAAGCCTCTCTGGAGCCCCTCCGAAGCCCCTCTCCAACTCTCCCCAAGGGGAGAGAGCGCCACACAACCGCCTCAAACACAGTAGAAAGGGACTCCCTCCCCTTGGGGAGGGCATGGGGAGGGGCTTCAAGCTGCAGCAACTCTGACGGAGTTGCGTTTCCCCAGCCCAGGGTTGCGGGCGAAGCACGCTACCCTGGGTAAGCACCCCCACTAACCTTGCTACTCTGTAAGAGTTGCGATTAGCCGTAGGCGTTACCCGAAGCAGGATAATGGGTAGGAATGGGGAGGTGATTATTATCAGATTGAGTATAACGCCTTCGGCTAACCGCAACACTTACAGCGTTGCTACCCTTATTATACATATACCCAGGGTAGAGGCGCTGCACGCCTCAACCCTGGGCTATGAAATCGCAACTCCTTCAGAGTTGCCGGGGGTGCGTACCATCCCTCTATGTACTAACTACATATCTCCATTAGCTACGTGCCATATACCGTATACCAATTACATTTTCCCATTGGCCACGTGCCATACACCGTATACTACTCACATAATGCCTTGGCCACGTGCCATATACACCACATAACCTCAAACGAGTGCGGGGATTACCATTTGCTGTCGCCTCATTAACTGATGAAGGCGTTTAATCTACATCGGCATCCGCCAAACCTAATCTTGCAGGACATAGTCGCGGTTGTACTCGATATTGTATTTCTCTAATAGCAGGCGGTATTCATCCTCAAAATTGACCTTCGCATGATGGGCGGCTTGGTTGCTGATATATTTTGTGGCATTGTCAACACCCGATTGGCCTATGGAGAAAACGGCGTAGCCATTCTGCCAAGCGAAATGATTGTAGCTGGAGTGTAGCTTTTTCAGATACATACTACTGCTACGCTTTATCTCCTTAACCATTTGGGATATGGTTACCTCGCGCGACAGCACAAAAAGGGCATGTACGTGGTCACCGGTACCACCCACGATGATGGTGGAACATCCAAGTTTGTTGATGGCTGTGCCAATATAGGCATGCAGATGTTGGGTATCCTCCTCGGATATTCTCGGGCTCGTCGATTTGACATGGAAGACGAGATGGATATATATTTTACTCAGTGATTGTGACATAGATAAAGATGATGATGTGCAAATATAGCCTTTATTTCAATTTGCGCGAAATGATGCGCCGTTTTTTTATAGTAAATCATGATAATTATGATAGCCGTACCGATTTCACCACCAATCCATGTATTTATTGTGAATAGGTATAGTGAAAAAGGGGCATGCCCCAGCAAGCAGAAGCAGCATGGGGAATTATTGTAGGCAGGAAACCGCAAGCAGAAACAACGTGGGGAATTATTGTAGGCAATCCTCAAGCAGCAGCAACTCTGACAGAGTTGCGATTTCACAGCCCAGGGTTGCGGGCGAAGACCGCTACCCTGGGTAAGCGCCCCCACTAACCTTGCTACTCTGTAAGAGTTGCGATTAGCCGTAGGCGTTATTCTCAATCTTATGGTTTTCCAACTACCAGCAGCAGCAACTCTGACAGAGTTGCCAAGGGTGCGCACCATCCACTATGGACTAACCAAAATCCATCATCGGACGCATATCATACCCCACAATCCCCTACCAAGAGCCGCGGAGGGCTTCCTCAAGCAGCAGCAACTCTGACAGAGTTGCGATTTCACAGCCCAGGGTTGCGGGCCAAGCACGCTACCCTGGGTAAGCTCCCCCACTAACCTTGCTACTCTGTAAGAGTTGCGATTAGCCGCAGGCGTTATTCTCAATCTTATGGTTTTCCAACTGCCAAGCAGCAGCAACTCTGACAGAGTTGCCAAGGGTGCGCAACATCCACTATGGACTAACCAAAATCCATCATCGGATGCATACCATCTGCCACAATCCCCCTACCAAGAGCCGCGGAGGCCTCAAGCAGCAGCAACTCTGACAGAGTTGCGATTTCACAGCCCAGGGTTGCGGGCGAAGACCGCTACCCTGGGTAAGCTCCCCCCACTAACTTTGCTACTCTGTAAGAGTTGCGATTAGCCGCAGGCGTTAGTACACAACTGGATTGTATTGCGGGCAAAGTCCTGCCGGAGTAACGCCTGCGGCTAAGCGCAACACTTACAGCGTTGCTACCTTTTTTTATTTGTACCCAGGGTAGAGGCGCTGCGCACCTCAACCCTGGGCTGAGGAAACGCAACTCTGACAGAGTTGCCAAGGGTGCGCACCATCCACTATGGACTAACCAAAACCATCATCGGACGCATATCATACCCCACAATCCCCTACCAAGAGCCGCGGAGGGCTTCCTCAAGCAGCAGCAACTCTGACAGAGTTGCGATTTCACAGCCCAGGGTTGCGGGCCAAGCACGCTACCCTGGGTAAGCGCCCCCACTAACTTTGCTACTCTGTAAGAGTTGCGATTAGCCGCAGGCGTTAGTACACAACTGGAATTGCAGATTACCAGCGGGAGCTGACATTTGAAGGCTGGGATGGCGATTCTCTTTCCCCATGGGCATAAACAGCGAATGGGTCAGACTTCACAGCCTGACCCACTCAAAACTAAATAAATCTAACTTAATAGAAAATTTGGTTACCCAAATGCAATCTTATATTGTTTAATATTCTACTTAAAGCGCTATGCAGAAGTAACCTGTATTGAGGTAATCATCCTTGACGCAAGAGCAGATACCCCAGACACGAGAACCGTCGTTCTTGATGATTTCAACATCAACATCGAAGCTCTTCTTATAGTTCATATTGTAAACAAAGGTACCAGTACCCTTCTTGCCTACAGTGGCATCACCAGTCCAAGTACAAGTCATATAGTACCAGTTATAGTAATCCCACTTAGCCTGCATCTTGCCATCACCGAGATCTTTCACGGTATAGTCACCCCACTGGTAACCATCCTGTCCATTCCAGTTGACTACATTCTTGGTAATAGCCAGAATAGCAGCCTTTTCATCTTCAGTGAAAGGAATTGTAGTAGTTTCAACCTTCACTTTGATAGTCTTCTGCAGACCCATAAGGTCGGTAACTACGCAAGTTGTCTCACCAGCATTGATACCCTGGAATGTGATAGAAGTCTCTGTCTTGGCAATTACTCGAGCGATTGTCTCGTCAGCAACATCAATCTTGTAAGAGCCGTTACCCTCAAGTACGTTAAGAGTAGCCTTGCCATCAGTATGACCGAGCTTCATGCCGATGAAGAGCTCTTCCTTGTCGAAGTTGAGATTCATGTACATAGATTTCACGATAACACGCTTGTAATTGCCCTCGGCGTCGGAGATTATGACACCGGTAAGACCCATCTTCTGAGAGTTGAGGGTTACAGTTGTTCCTTCGAGAGTTGCTGTAACCACGTCCTCGTTCTCACAGATTACCTTGTAGTCGCCACCACCTTCAAGGATGTTGAAAGAGGCAGTCTCACCAATACCGACCTTCACAGTATCCATGTCACACTTGAGTTCGGTCTTGGTGGCAGGCTTCTGTTGCTCAGTATTGCCGTTATTGTCATCATCGTCGCAAGACGCCATACCGAAGGTAAGGGCCATTGCCATCATGATGGTATAAATATATTTTGCTTTCATTGTTGTAATAATAAGTTTGTTTTATACATTACCAGTCTTTAGCATAGCTGCCAGTCTGAACGGTCTCCTCACCATAGAAAGGAATGGTGATGTTGTTGAAACGATATACATAACCATTATTGGGGTTGAGCGCGAAAATCATGGTACCACCGTAACCATCTGTTACAATCTTACGGGCACGGCTCTCAGAGATGATGCTACCACGAGCAAACTCAGAAGAAGCCTGAATCATACCGCTCTTGGGCAGACCGGGGTAATCACTTTCGAGGTCATAATAGCGGCCGTAATCTTGGATAGCCTGAGTTACAAACTCACCAGGCTGCATACCATCAACAGGGCCACAAGAAGAAGTTCCGCTATAAACGTAAGCCTGAATCAGAGCATTAGGCATAGCCTTGCGAACCTCGTAGCAGAGACGAGAGAAGTTGTTGTAAGTAGTGAAGCCAGGATAGTCGCCACGGTTACAGTACTCATCATCGAAGAAAACACCATCGAGTTCATAAGCCTCGAGTTTAGCCTTCAGCTCACGGGCAAACTTGCGGGCGGCCTCGTCACCAAGGCGTGTACAGCAAGCACGGTCGTGGTTACACAGGATACCCAGGATAACCTTTATACCCTTCTGCTGCAGAGGTACGAGATACTTCTGACGGTTGTCGAGCAGATGCTGCACGTTCTCGTTGTTGTAGTTGTACACCTCACCGGTCTCAGCGTTGTAGTTGATGTTACCAGAGAAGAGGATAACCTGGTCGATAACCAGCTTACCAGACTCCTTCAGAGTATAGCAGAGGTTGTGCAGGGGGTTAGCGTCGTTAACCTCCATACAGCTTACGACAATCTGGTTCTTGTTCGCCTTATGACAGTTGGGCATACGGGTGATGTCCTTTACGAGGAAGATAAACTCGCCCTTCTCTACAGAAGCCTCGGCGAGTGAGTTGCCCTTAACAGCCAATGGGATGGCGTAAGTACCGAGGTCCTCAAGAGCGGCGTCGGTCTTGTAGCCTACCTTAACGGCAGAAGACTTGGCCTGGCCGGCAGCTACCACAGCAGTACCCTCGATAGTTACGAGAGCCTCGGGCATTGCCTTGTAGTCGGTACCATTAGCCATGTTATACTTGTTGAGCGCAGCAGCGTCGTAAACTACAGTGAACTCAGCATCCTTGGTCTGAACCTGAGTCAGGTTGACAAAGAACTCAGTAGTACCCTGCTCGTTGAACAGCAGCGAGTCAGCATTGGTCATACCAAACTGGTCAGAGAGGAACACGAGGCTCTTCTGAGAAGGAGCGAAGGGCTCCTCACCAATCTGCTGTACATTGATAGCATCCTCACATGAAGCCATAGCTCCAGCGGCGAGGATAGCCAATGCAAATGTCTTTATTTTATTGATATTCATAATTTTCTTTATTGTTCTTGTTGATTGAATGTGGATTATTTCTCGGGCAGAGATACATTTCTCCAAGAGAGAGCGCCAGCGGCTACGGCGTCGTTGCCATGACCGGTAGCGTCTACTACTCTGTAAGCGCTTGTGTTGTCATCCATCTTCCAGTAACCTACGAGGCCGGGAGTCTGGGGGTCAACATTGTAGATGTGAGAAGCAATCTCTTCCTGAGTACGAACTACGTTCCATACGCGAACCTCAGACATATCACCCTCAAACCAGCGGTTGTCATCGTAAGACTTACCGATAAGGAAGTCACGGTCAGAACCGTTGCCCTGGATGTCGATAGCGGTCATGCTCATAGTGCCTTCACTCTGCAGTCTGCCGTTGATGTAAATCTTGTACTCGCGAGTAGCACAGTCTACAGTGAGGGCTACGTGCTGCCACATATTGGTCTGCAGACCCTTGTTAGAGTCGGCATCGGGGAAGTTGCCACGAGCGGTAGCAATCTGAATCTGGTTGTCGGGGAAACCGGCATCACCGATACGCATCAGGAAGCGACCCTCAATACCCATTACGGTAGAGATGAGTTTGCCGAACTCGCGGGGATAGAGCAGAGCCTCCATAGTAATCTGGCTCATATTGGCTACCTGGCTCTTGTCGGCCCACTGCACGGTGAGGTAGTTGCGGCTCATGTTGGTAACCACGTTGATGAGGGCACCTGCACGGAATACGAAGTAGTACTTGGAAGCAGAGCTTACAAGGTCGATGTCAGCAGTCTGAACCTCTACGGGGAGTACATAGATGAGCTCACGGTCAAGATTACCCAGGTTGGTGAACTCAAATGTAGCATCGGTACTCTTTACACTACCTGCGTCTACAGTCACCTTGTTGTTGACTACATTGTAGCACTCTTCGGGCAGGATTACTGCATTGGCACCATAGCACTTGTTATAAGTGCTTACCAAAGAGGGAGCTACATTGAAGGTAGCGTTAATGGTCTTCTCGGCGGGACGGGGCATGGTGATGCTGAGTGTCTTAACCACATCACCGGCATCGCCCTTGATGATAGTCTCCGCTCTCATTTCCTGAGAATTGATTGATGCCTTGTTGCCGAAGTTCTCTTCGTCGTTGTCCTGACAAGAAGCCAGAGCAAACACAGCCAGCATCATCGGAATATATTTGAAAATCTTCTTCATTGCTGTTTAGTTTTTAGCATTAGGATTAATGATAGAAATGGCTGAACGCACATTGGGATAAGTGAACGATGAGTGATAGTAATCATTGCTCATACCCTGGATGGCGATACCGGCAGGAACGAAGCCCTGATACTCGGCGGCAGCCCACTTGGCGGCACCCTTGATGGCAACTTCCTTGCCCCAGTAACCGGTCTTGGTGTCTGTGGGGTCGAGTGAAGGTGCGTTGACGAGGGCTACAAAGCGGTCAGTAGGCACACCCTCTTCGAGGGCTTTCAGAGCCAGGTAAGTAAGGGCAGAGGCTGAAATCTCGCTCTGTGCTGGCAGAATGAGATACTTGGCCTTGTCAAATACCTCCTTGGTGAGGATGTTCTGAGGCTTACCCATCAGGAGGAGCTCCTTGTTGGCGTGACGCTCAGCCCAGTCGTTGGCGATACCGATGAATACGTTCTGCTGAGCGATGAACTCTGCCTTCTCGGCTTCAGTCATGAAGGTGGTAATCTTACCGTTGAAGGCCATGATTACACCGTCATAGTTGTACTTCTCTACGAGAGCGAGCTTGGCGCTTACAGTATCAACGAGGTAACTGTTGAAAGCGGGGAATACCTTTGTGGGGTCTTCGTTTGCAGCGTCAAAGTCCTTCTTCTCTTCGTCATACTGTACCTTGATGTTCTCGTAGTTGATTTCGAATACCACCTTGGTACCCTTCTTCTCGCGTATTTCGTTCATCTCGGCGAGCTCGAAAGCAGCCAGGTTGTCGGGGTTGGTCAGCACGATGTAGTCCAAGCTGTCTGGTACAGAGTGGATGTGCTTGCCCTGAGAGTTGGGAGCCTTGTCGCTATTGTCAAACCATCCCATAGCCACCTTATGAGAACCCTTCTTGTAGTTTCTCAGGTGGGACAGATAGTCCTGATAAAGGCCGGGGTTCTGGTTGTCTACACCCGGATTGTTGATGTCAATAGACTCTACATCGGTGTCGCAGCTTGCCACGAAGGCTGTTGCGGCGATGCATGCCATTGATAATCTGATATATTTTAAGATACTTTTCATAATTGTCTATATTATCTTTGAATGTTTTACTTTGCCCACCACAGGTCAGTAGCCATATTGTCGGCACCACCGAGGAGACCTACAGCGTTAACATAGTTTTCGGCGTTGTTGAGACGCTCCTCCTGAGGATAAGCCAGACGACGGGCACCACGGGCTGAGTTTACTACGCCAGCACTGTTGTTGACAACAACGGGCATCAGCATAGGATAGCCGGTACGACGATACTCTGCCCAAGCCTCCTGACCGAGGGGGAAGTTGGCAAGCCACTTCTGGGTGATGATGCGCTCGAGGCTCTTCTCGAAGTCACCGTCTTCCCACTTGATGGTAATCTGTGAGGTAGCACCAGAGTAGGTGTTGAGCCCAGCGGGGTCCTTGTAAGAAGCGGGCATGCTGGTGTTGTCAGCCAGATAAGCGTCGGCACCATTGGCACCCCACTGTGCAAATGACAGCTTTACACCCTGCTCGTAGAATTCCTTGGCAGTACCGCCCATGTTCCAGTTGCGCAGAGCACCCTCAGCCTTGAGGAAAGCTACTTCGGCAGCGTTCATCCACATGAGCTTGCTGTCGGTGGCTACGATATAGTTACTGTATGCGTGAGCGATAGAACCGCCAGGGATGGCGATACCGCTACGGATACCAAAGTAGCCGTTGTCAACGAGACCGCCGAAAGTGGTCTTGGTGAACATCTTCTCACGACGGGGATCGTTGTAACCATTCATATAGGTTGTGATATCAGCGCTTACGCGAGAGTCACCACCATTGTATTCGTACATGATAATCTCGAAGGGGTTGGTAGAAACGAGAGTCAACTCGGCGTTGTCGTCGTTAGAGGTCATGGTACCTACCTCGTGGTTTACAGCCTCCTCAGCCATCTGCTGAGCCTTGGCGGGAGCCACCTTAGAGATACGCATAGCCATACGCAGCTTGAGAGAGTTGGCATACTTGATCCACTTGGTCACATTACCACCATACACACGGTCAGCCTTGTCGCTGAAGTCGGCAGTACGGTTCTGGGTCAGCACGTCGATAGCCGCGTTGAGCTGCTCAAACATCAGGTTGTACACCTGCTCCTGAGAGTCATAGGCAGCGGTAATCTGACCGTCCTTACCTACCTGAGAGTAAGGGATAGGACCGTAGCAGTCGGTAACGCGCTGGATACCTGACACCTTGATGATAGAAGCTACGGCGTTGGGGATAGGATCGTCGGTAGCACGGGCTACTTCGCCACAGTAGATGAAGAGCTTGGGGATGACATCCTTGAACATTACACGGCTCCATCCGTTCTCAGGGCTGAACTGACCGAAGTTCTTGCCAGCGAAACCTGCGTTGGAGTCAGCAATGTAACCACCGTAAGAACCACCCATCAGACACTCGGTGAACTGGTTGGTGTTGACATCGGTAGGAATTACCCAGCCTTCGAGGTTCAGCATGGCTGAACGCATAGCATAGGCGTCGCGCTGGGTTTCGTCTTTGGTGACGCCGTTGGGGTTGCGGTTGAAGCTCTCGTAGTCGTTAGTACAGCTGGAGAAGCTCAGGCAGAGACCTGCAGCAACCGCGCTCATTATGATATTTTTAATCTGTCTCATAGTTACTCTTAGAATTTGAGTTTGATGTTGAAACCAAGGTTGCGTGTGCTTGGTGTCATGAATTTGTCAATACCCTGATAGTAGTTACCGGTGGTAGCTGTGGTCTCAGGATCGAAAGGTGCCTTGCAGTAAAGCATCAGCAGGTTGCGACCAACGAGAGAGAGGCTCAGGTCACCGATACCGAAGAATACGTTCTTCTTGAAGGTATAACCAAGGCTTGCCTCCTGCAGACGAATGTTGGTAGCGCTGTAGGTATAGTACTGGGGAATACCGTCGGCAGCACCGATAGTGGTGTACCATGTCTCAGGATTCACGCGGTCTTCACCGTTTACGAGTACATAACCCAGGTCGCGGGCGTCGGCAGTGTTCTTAGACACACCGTAAGCGTCGAGGGCAGCCTGTGTAGCTGAGTAAACGATACCGCCAAAGCGTGCAGCAAACATGAAACCGAAGTTGATGCCCTTGTAGCTGAAGTCGTTGCGCCAAGCCATGTTACACTTGGGGAATACGGAACCCAGCTTGATGTCACCTACGTTGGTGTCCTTGTACACCTTACCGTTCTCGTCAACATATACACGGCCTTCGCTGTCGCGTACTACGTCGGTGAGAGAGTAGAGGTCACCCAGCGTACCACCTTCCTTGAGCAGGAAGTGAGCAGAACCCATACCGTTGAGGTCCAGACGGTCCTTGTTGATGATGGCGCCGGTCTCAGGGTGAACGTAGTTCTTTACGAGCTCGTTGATCTTGTTCTTGTTGGCAGAGAATGTGTAGTTAGAAGACCACTTGAAGTTGCCCCAGCTGTTGTCATAGCCCAGAGCCAACTCGATACCGTTATTGCTTACGCTACCGGTCTGGATGTACATGGTGCTATAACCAGAAGATACTGATATGTCGGGGTTGAAGGTCTGGTTGTAAGTCTTGGTCCAGTAGAGTGTCAGGTCAAGGCTGAAGTGCTTGAACAGACGGGTCTGCAAACCGAACTCCCAAGAGTCTGTGGTCTCAGGCTTCAGGTTGTACATAGGATAAATGGTCTGGCTCTTCCACTGACGGTTGGCCTCATCCCACTCATATACAGGGTTGGCGTACCAACGTGGGAAAGGAATACCTACAGAAGCGAATGAACCGCGAACCTTCAAGAAGTCAATCTGCTTGGGCAACTGGAATGTCTGTGATACAATCCATGATGCACCGATAGAGGGATAGAAGAATGAAGACTTGTTAGACTTGGGACCAGCGAGCATAGAGGGCCAGTCGTTACGGCCGGTAAGAGTCAGGTAGTACTGACTGTTCCATCCGATTTCAGCGCTCATGAAGACAGACTTGGTCTGGTCGTGGTAGCCACCGGGCTGACGCTTCTCGCGGTTGGGGTCAATCTGGTACTCGTTGAATACGTTAGGAATGAGGTTGTCATTGATAGGACCATCGATACCAGTAACACCCTGCTTAACATCAGAGATGATTGCACCGAGGTTGGCATTGACAGAGAGTCGGTCCTGGAAGAAACGCTTGTCAAAAGTCATCATTACATCGCCGTAAGTCTGCTTGTCATCGGTCTTCACGAGAGCGTACTGACCATTCTCACCAGCGAGAGTCTTGTTGGTAGAAGCATAGTACTTCTTCTCGAAGGTATTGGTGGCGTTGTCTACGCGGATACGTGCAGCAAGGCTCAGATAGTCGGTGAGCTTATAGCTGGCGCCGAGGTTGAGCATATAGCGATACTTGCGGTTGGTACGTACGTTGCGGTAGTTGATCCAGTAGGGGTTCTGACCTACGAACTCACTTGCGAGGTCGTTCCAGTTCTGAACGTAGAGGTTACGCTGTGTATCCCAACGCTCAAACATCTTGAGGTCATCGATAGAGTTGCCGCGGGGGTAGAGGTATGCGGTTACCAGTGGGTTACCATATACACCCTGGTTGGTCATGTTGCGGTCATCCTGGATAATGTAGCTTGCACCGGCGTCAACAGTCAGCTTGTCGTTGAGCATCTTGGCTGTGTTGCGGATGGTGAAGTTGTAACGGTTGTACTCGTTGTTGGGGATTACACCACCTGAGTTGAGGGCACTGGCAGAAACATAGGTCTGGTTCTTCTCAGTACCGGTAGAGAGGGTGAAAGCCTCGGTAGTAACGACACCTGTCTTGAAGTAGTTGTCTACAGGGTCATAGCCACGATAGTTGGTCTCGTTGAGCTTGGCACCCCAGCTGTAAGACTCACCACCAGCGTCGCGCAGTGTGCTGCCTGTACCGTAAGCGTTCTGGAAGTCGGGAGTACGGAAAACTGAAGAGAACTCAGTGGTCTGGCTTACAGTGACCTCGGTCTTGCCTTCCTTACCCTTCTTGGTGGTGATAACGATGGCACCGTTAGAAGCGCGGTTACCGTAAAGAGCGGCAGCGGCAGCACCGGTAAGCACTGACATAGACTCGATATCCTCGGGGTTGATGTCGGCGATAGCCTCGGTAGTACCGTTAGAACCGAAACCAGAGTCACCGTCGGAGCCGAGGTTGAACATTGGAATACCGTCAATCACATAGAGCACGTTGCTTGACTGCTCGATTGAACGTGTACCACGCATCACAACCTTAGAGGCACTACCTGCACCGGCAGAGCTGGCGTTGATGTTCACACCGGCAACCTTACCGTTGAGGGAGTTGATGAAGTTGGCATCCTTGTTGGTGAGGAGATCTTCACCGCTCACCTGCTGTACGTTGTAGCTCAGAGCCTTCTCAGCACGCTTGATACCGAGGGCGGTAACCACAACTTCGTTGAGCTCCTTGGTACCTGAAGACATAGACACGCTGTACTTGTCCTTGCCAGTTACCTTGAGAGTCTGGTCGGCATAGCCGATGTAGGTAATCTCGAGCTCTGCGCCTTCGGTGGTGTTGAGAACGAAGTTACCGTCTACATCAGAGATTACAGCATTCTGAGTGCCCTTCTCCTTGATGGTGGCACCGATGATGGGCTCACCGTTCTCGTCGGTGATAGTACCGGTTACCTTTTTCTTGGGATTGTTGGCCTTGGCGGTAGCCACGGTCTTACCCTGCTTCTTTGAAACGACGATGTTCTTACCCTTAATCTCGTAAGAAACACTCTGACCACGGAGGATCTGCTCCACAGCCTGCTTGACATCCTTCGCGTTAACACTGACTACCTTGGCGGTATTCACGTCAGCTGACTCAAACACGAACGAATATCCACTCTTTTGTCTCAATTCTGTCATTGCCTTCTCTACAGTGACTCCCTTGAGCTGCATCTGCAAGCTCTGTGCGAGGGCACTGAGGTTCATGCACAACAGAAACGCGCCTACCAAGAGGCCTTTTTTTCTGATATTCATTACTGTACTAAATTAGATAATTATATTTATTAACTCTTATTCGTAGGTTATTGTTTACGTTGGTGGGGCTTGTTCCCTGGCCGCCATCAGGGTGAGCCCAGGCACAGTCTTTATGACCGTGGGGCTCGTGATAAGGTTCTTTTCTGTTTTGTTTTTGTTGGGTGTCTGAGGTTAAAGTTGTAAAAGTAAGTTATAAAGTCGGGGAGTGCCCTTAGTATATTATGTAAGTCTTTCCTTGCAGTTTGTATCTGATGCGCCCGGTAGCAGAGAGGGCGTCGAGAATCTGAGTGAGCGTCTGCTCGTCGCGGTTAAAGGTAGCATAGAAGTTGAGAGTGGCGAGCTGCCTGTCGGCAATCACGATGCGCTGGTGGTAACTGCGAGAGAGCGTAAGGGCTATCTCGCGCAGGGTGGTGTCATGAAACATCAGTACTCCCTGGGTCCACTGGCGTGACGCTTGGGCGACGGAAGACTGGATGGTCATGTTCTTGGAGCCTTTCTCAAAGACGGCACACTCGTTGGGTTGCAACTGGTATTCACGGTTGGCAGAGTCGGCATGGCTGCCTAAGGCTACGCGACCTTCGACGAGAGTGACCATAGCATTAGGGTCGTCGGGGTAGTCGCGGAAGTCAAACTTGGTACCGAGCACGCGCAGCTTGAGAGCGCTGGAGTTGACATGGAAGGGGAGTTTCTCGTTATGGGCAACTTCGAAGTAGCCTTCACCCACGAGCTTCACATTGCGTTCGCGAACACCGAAACCCTGAGAGTAGGTGATGCGTGAGCCGGCATTGAGCCAAACCTGTGTGCCATCGGGGAGGGTCATACGGGTTGTGGAACCTAAGGGGGCTTCGACGCTGATGTCGGCGAAGCGAGACTCTACCATATCCTGTCCCTTTATATAAAAGAGGTAGGAGAAGACACCCACGGTGACAAGAAGGATGGCAGCGTAGCGCATCATATACATCACGCGGCGATGGCGACGCTGACACTGATGAGCATGCACGCACTCCATAAACTTTTTGTAGGCAAGCACTTTGTCATATTTAGCCAGCTGCTCCATATTGGGAATGGACATCCACATAGTGTGAAGCTGTCTGAACAGGCGGGAGTTGGCTTCGTTGGCATCGCGCCACAACAGGAGTTCAGCGACCTCCTCAGTACTGAGGTTGTCACTGAAATAGCCTACCATCAAGTCGTAAAAATGTTCGTCTTGCACGTCGTTGTCGATTTGATATACATCAATAAGACGAAAAATATCTTAAATGGGGTAGTCAAAAATGCGATTTTTTTCAAAAAAAATCAATTTTCCACCATTTTCACCGATATTTTTAGCCAAAATTAGCACTTTGGGGATGAGAGAGGGGCTATTTACACAAGGAATAAGGACCAGGCAGATGATGCTGACACTTTATTACTTCATGTTTACCACTACACCTTATTATATATATAGACTTACTGCTCCATAAAAAATAAATACAAAAAGCCTCGGCGTCTTCTGAAGGCTCCGCCTTTGTGGCGATAGACGCAGCCGTCAGCCGGAAAACAATTTTCCTTCGTGCCGCCAGCGCCATCACCACCGTCATGCACAGCATGACATCAGAAGACGCCAAGGAACAAAAAGCGGCCTGCGGCCGTAAAAAAAAGTCCAGCTTACGCCGGTAAAAAAACAATATCTGGGAGGAGGCCCCTCGACTGCTCCCAAAAGCCCCTCTCTAACTCTCCCCAAGGGGAGAGAAAGCCAAAGCACCCCAGATTAACGCATTAAGATAGAACTCCTTTCCCTAAGGCAAGGCTGGGATGTTGCCCGTATTAAACCTGTTCCACTTGGTGAAGGTTGGAATGCCCCCCTATTAAACTCAATCCACTTGAAGAAGGTTGAAATGGTTGACGCTGAGCTCCTTCCCCTTGGGGAAGGTTGGGATGGGGCTTATCCTTGGCAACTCTGTAGGAGTTGCGATTCCCCAGCCCAGGGTTGCGGGCGAAGAACGCTACCCTGGGTATCAACCAAACTAATCATAGCTACTCTGTAAGAGTTGCGATTAGCCGAAGGCGTTACTCGCAGTTGATATTTTGCCCTATCACAAAAGGATAATTAACCGAACCACCACCGATTAACGCATTGGAATAGAGCTCCTTCAACGCGGAGAAAGTTGGGATAGGACTCGTGTTTGGGATGGCCACAAGCAGCGGCAACTCTGTAGGAGTTGCGATTCCCCAGCCCAGGGTTGCGGGCGAAGAACGCTACCCTGGGTATCAACCAAACTAATCATAGCTACTCTGTAAGAGTTGCGATTAGCCGAAGGCGTTACTCGCGGCAGGAAATGCGCATGCTATTAGTGCGAATTGTTACCCACAGCAAGCCATTTATTGTTTATCCATTAAATTGCAAATGTCGCTGCCTCCATTTATATACGCGCCATGGAATGAGATGGCGCAAATAATGTATTCATTTTTTGTTCCGGCGAACAGCCGGGCTTTTTTTACCGCCAACGGCGGCTTTTTGATTTTGTTCCTTTTCAGCCTGCCATCGAGCAGGCGCGGCGGTGGGTGGTGGCAGATATCCGAGAGCCCGCTCTCGGGAATATCCGCAACCACACGCAGACGCATAGGGCGAAGCCCTGAAAAGGAACAAAACTTTTTGTATCATCTCCACACCCTCATTATATATATAGGACATACAATACGAAAGAACGGTTTTGAATTAAAAATAAAGAAAAAATCAAGAGAATGCGATGTATATCAGCGAAAATATATAACTTTGCGTATTGGCATATACGCCATATCTGAAACAATGTCTAAAATTATCGTTCAAAATACACCTATCACAGTTCTCTTCGTTAGAGGAACAGGATTATATCTCCCTCACAGATATGGCAACTGCCAAAGAGGGCGACAACCGTTCTGCCGATATAATCAAGAACTGGTTGCGAAACCGCTACACTATTGAATTTCTTGGTACTTGGGAGATGATTCATAATCCTGATTTCAAAGTGGTCGAATTTGACCACTTTAGAATGAGTGCAGGTTTGCCGTCCTTTGTGTTGAGTGCTTCTGAATGGATAGAGCGCACAAACGCAATCGGAATAATAGTAAAGAAAGGTCGCTATGGAGGTACCTATGCTCATAAGGATATAGCTTTTGAATTTGGTTCGGCAATAAGTGTGACGTTCAAACTTTATCTTATCGAGGAATTTCAGCGGCTCAAAACGGAGGAACAGCGGTTATTAGGTTGGTCGGCGAAACGTGAGTTATCGAAAATCAACTACCGCATACATACCGATGCCATAAAGCAGAACCTTATCCCTGCCGAGGTTACTCCGGCACAGGCAAGCATCATCTACGCCAATGAGGGCGATGTGCTGAATGTGGCAATGTTCGGTGTTACGGCAAAACAATGGCGCGAGGCAAATCCCGACCTCAAAGGAAACATACGCGACTACGCCACAATCAACGAACTTATCTGTCTGTCAAATATGGAAAACCTTAATGCGGTTTTCATCGAACAAGGCATGACTCAGAGCGAGCGGCTTGTGAAGCTGAACCAAATAGCCATTCATCAGATGAGCGTACTGGAAAACGGCGACAATGATAGAAAATTGTTAAAATAAAAATGCAAACATTATGAAAAACTTCTTATTGGTTTTGTGCATGGCATTTTTGCCAATGCATATAATGGCTAATACACAAGATACAATTATTGGTCGACCGTTGAAGTCTTTTGACCTTTCAGCATTCTGCTCTTACAACAGTTTTCATCCGAGCGAATATCTGACAGATAACAATTGGGATATTCTTTGTGCCTTTGTTCAGTCTGGTTCTGCCGCAAAATTGGACTCACTTGGTATTCCTTAAAACAGAAGTCAACTTAGATTGCTTGAAGTTGGCGATTTGTTGATGTGTAATAACGAGCATTATACTACAAAAATGCACATTTTCGGGAAAAGTGAGACACAACAAATCCGCCGACAGTCAAAAGATTTTGCCGACAGCATTTTCCCGAAAATCGAGCCCAAAATCAGACGGCTGGTGGGTGCTTTTGATGAGGCCAGATATTCCCAACAGACCTATAGTCTTATATTTTCGTATCTGCTGGATAATTACATTTGGGAGGACGAGTTCCTGTCATCGCCACGTAGCTGCGAAAATCATGGCACATGGTCGGGAGCCTATTGGGCTATGTTTGAAAGCCGCAACCATGATAAAATCGGGACTAATGGCTACGGTCCTGTAAAACAGAACTGGACCGATAATCTGGGCTATTGGATGAGTATGCCCAAGATTATGACATTTGCACGTGAAGTGGCGGCTAATAGCGGCAAGCGTATCGAAAAACAAGAAGTCATTGATGCCGTCGCAGGCTGGGGTCTCACCGACGAAAATAGCAATATCCTTATTCCTGTGATATACCGGAACAACAATGACAAAATCGATCTCCTTTGCCGGGATATAACAACAGATTTAAGTCATGCTGTCAAGAAGCATTGCATATCATGGGGTAAGGCTCACAATATTGCTTCACAACAGTTGAGTCAGGTGATATTTTATCACGAAGTGATGTGGGATTTGCTTGACATTCTTGAATCAAAGGGTATTATCTCAATGCCAGCAATCCTGAAAGGGGAAGAAGTCGGCAAAGAGCACTTTGGTGACATCTGTTTCATAGTCTTAGATTCCGCTGCAGAGTGAATTTCAACTAAGCGAGGGAGGATTGCAAATGTCACTGCCTCTAATTATATACGCGCCATGGAATGAGATGGCGCAAATAATGTATTCATTTTTTGTTCCGGCGAACAGCCGGGCTTTTTTTACCGCCAACGGCGGCTTTTTGATTTTGTTCCTTTTCAGCCTGCCATCGGGCAGGCGCGGCGGTGGGTGGTGGCGGATATCCGAGAGCCCGCTCTCGGGAATATCTGCCACCACACGCAGACGCATAGGGCGAAGCCCTGAAAAGGAGCAAAACTTTTTGTATCATCTCCGCAACCTATTAATTACTCGCAGATGAAATTATATCCAATATCCTGGGGACAAAAACCTACTACAGGTAACGCCTTAGGCTAAGCGCAACACCTACAGAGTTGCTATACCTTATTATATATGTACCCAGGGTAGAGGCGCTGCGCCCCTCAACCCTGGGCTATGAAATCGCAACTCTGTCAGAGTTGCCGAGGGTGCGTACTTCCTGCTTTCAACAAAAGGGAATGAACGACAGCAGCCCCTCTCTAACTCTCCCCAAGGGGAGAGAAAGCCAAAGCACCCCAGGTTAACGCATTAAGATAGAACTCCTTTCCCTAAGGAAAGGCTGGGATGTGGCCCGTATTAAACTTGTTCCACTTGGTGAAGGATGGAATGCCCCCCTATTAAACCCAAACCCCTCGAAGAAGGTTGAAATGGTTGACGCTGAGCTCCTTCCCCTTGGGGAAGGTTGGGATGGGGCTTATCCTTGGCAACTCTGTAGGAGTTGCGATTCCCCAGCCCAGGGTTGCGGGCGAAGCACGCTACCCTGGGTATCATCCAAACTAATCATAGCTACTCTGTAAGAGTTGCGATTAGCCGAAGGCGTTACTCGCAGTTGATATTTTACTCTTTCACAAAAGGGACAATTAACCAACCCACCACGGGCAAACGTGTTGGGATAGGACTCCTTCCCTTTGGGGAAGGCTGGGATGGGGCTTCCCCCCCACCGAAGCCAACGGGGAAAATGAAAGTGCGGCCCTGACTGTGGGGCCGCACATCATCAAACATTTCAAAGAGATATTATTAGCAGATTAGTCAATTCAAAAATATGTTGTCAAAATTCAAGTGGTCACCAAGGGCAACGATAACACCAACCATGGCTGCGACACAAATGTCGAGAGCCAACAGAATGACGAGATGTCTGACACGGGCTGCACACGAGTAGCAATGCGGCGAAGCGAAGAGACGGTCATAGTGGATGCAAGTTGCTTATGTTTATCACTTTGATATCCATAGGCAAAAATAAGATATTTGCCACAAAGCGGGTGTAACCTTGCGTAACTTTTGTGTCGCTTTCCTAACATTTAGGTGTCGCTTTGGTGGGAAAGAGACTACTGATGGGAAGAAAAAAGATGGCTGGTAGCGTGAGATTAGAAGCGCACGTAAGGACGGAGACGCTCGATGTCGGCGGCGGTGAACGCAGAGAGCAGACGCAGCTGGTCGAGGCTGGCGAGGGGACCCTTCAGCCGACGATAGTCGCAGATGGCGCGCGCCTGGAGATAGTTGATGTAAGGATGGCGCTTGAGTTGGGAGAGCGAGAGACGGTTGATGTCGAGGCGCTGGATGTCGCCGGCATCGACGGTGAAGAAAGGAAGAGCCTCCTCGGGGAAGTCGTCAATCTCGAGCAACTGACGGGCATGGGCATAGCCACCCAGACGCTGGCGGTAAGCGACAATGCGGCGGGCGTAGTAGGCACCGATGCCAGGCACACGGCGCAGGAGCGTGGTATCGGCAAGGTTGAGGGCGATGCGCTCGGAGTTGCGCAATTTGACAGGATAGCGCAGGCTGTCGGAAGAGGCTTTGGGCCGCTCGTCATGGACGGCATAGACCTCCGATGCCGGCAGATAGTCTGCCGAGATGCGTATATAAGGCTCGAGCTCGCGATACTGCTTGGCGGTGAGACCGTAGAGGCGCGCGAAGTCGGACGGACGGCGGTAGACTCCACCCTTGGCACGGTAGTGATAGATGTTGCGCACCTGATAGGGCTGCAGACCAAGGCTGAGCAGCTGGGTGCTGTCGGCGGTATTGGGGTCGAAGGGGGCATAGACCACCTGGCGCGAGGGTGTGGCATAGGTATAAGCACGCCGAGAGTCTGTGCCCACGGCGCTACGCTTGCTGCGGGTGCTGTCGGCAGCGGCGATGGGAGTGGTGTCGGCACTGGGCCACAAGAGATGATAGCCTATCACCCCGAAGGCAAGGACTGCCAACAGGAAGAGGACAACCACGCGGTCGCTCTTGCAGAGGTAATAGGGGCGGGACAACTTCATCGCTATATATAATATAATAAGGTGTAAGGTGGTTTATCTTCAGCAGCCTGGGCATCAGAAGACGCCGAGCTGATGGAGGAAGACGGCGAGGATGGCTGTGGGACAGACATAGCGCACAAAGAACAGGTAGACGCCGAAGACCCTGCACGACACGGTGCCCCAGTTGGTAAACTCGTCGCGCACCAGCTTGCGCGGCACTGCCCACCCGATAAACAGGCAGGTGAGGAAGCCACCCACGGGGAGGAATATCTGACCCGTCACAAAGTCGAACCAGTCGAAGAGAGTGCGCCCGCCGAAGCTCAGCCATGGTATATCGCTGAACGAGAGCGAACAGAAGATGCCGATAAACAGGCTGCCAGCGGTGACGAAGGTGGCAGCCGTGCGGCGCGTGATATGCAGTTCCTCGATGAGGAAGGCTGTGCTCACCTCGTGGAGCGACATGAGCGACGTGATGGCTGCCAGCGACAGGAGGGCGTAGAAGAACACCGACACGAGCATGCCCACTAAGGGCACGGCGGCAAACGCCTGGTTGAACACGTTGGGCAGGGTGACAAAGACGAGCGAGGGGCCGCTGCCGGGGTTCACTCCCACGGAGAAGGCGGCAGGGAATATCATCAGTCCAGCCAGCACCGCTATCAGCGTATCGAGCAGTGACACCTGCAGGGCCGACTTCAACAGATTGGTCTGACGCTTGAAGTAAGAGGCATAGGTGCAGATGCAGCCCATGGCGATGCTGAGCGAGTAGAACGACTGACCGAGGGCGCCGAGGAAGGCGTCGCTGTCGAGTTTGGTGAAGTCGGGCTTGAAGAGGAACTCCATGCCGCGCTCGCCACCGGGCAGGAGGCACGATGCCACGACGATGACAAGGAGCAGGATGAAGAGCGTGGGCATGAGCATCTTGGAGGTACGCTCAATACCGCTGCGCACACCGTTGACAATCACCAGACAGGTGATGACAAGGATGGCGAGCGTCCAGATGACGGGGCGCCAGGGGTCGGAGGAGAACTCGGCAAAATAGCGGTTTACGAAGTCGGCATTGCCGGTGAGCTCGCCGAAGAACGAGGCATAGACATACTGCAGGCACCAGCCAGACACCACGGCATAGTAGCCCATGATGAGAAAACCGGTGGCGACACCCAAGAGACCCACATACTTCCAGGCGCTGCCGCCGGAGAGCAGGGAGTAGGCGCGGTAGGTGTTGGACGCACCGTGACGGCCGATGATAAACTCGGAGAGCATACAGGGGATGCCCAGCATAAGCACACAGCAGATATAGACCAGAATGAAGGCTGCGCCGCCATTCTCGCCCGTCATATAGGGAAATCGCCACACATTGCCCAGTCCGACGGCACCGCCGGCGGTGGCAAGTATCATTCCCAGTTCGGTTCCGAAATTACCTCTTTTTTCCATCATTTTCCCTCAAATAACTACTATTTTTATGTCGTACGTACTAATAATCGTCGTGGTTGATACAAAAGTAATGAATTTTATTTACTTTTGTCAGCAAATCGAAGAGAAAAATGAAAAGTATATGGAAATTGTGTCGAGACTATCCCTTCTCGACACTGTGTATCATCGTGATATGGATACTGTGTATCATCCCCATTCCCGAGACGCCGCTGTCTGAGGTAAGCATGATAGACAAGTGGACGCATCTGGTGATGTATGGCGGACTGTGTGCCATGATATGGACAGACCGCGCCCGGCTGCGCCTCACCTCCGACCGCCGGGGGATGGTGGTCTACGCCCTGCTGCTGCCCATCGTGATGGGCGGGGTGATAGAGCTGGTCCAGGCCTACTGCACCGGCGGCACGCGCAGCGGGGAGTGGCTGGACTTGGCTGCCGACAGCCTGGGCGTGCTCATCGGCCAACCTATCGGTATGCTTCTGGCAGCGTGTCACGCCAGGTGGCGTAAGGGGCGCGCAGAAGATTAGAGTTGTAGAAACGGCGGTCGCCGGTAACCTCGACAGCGATGAAATCGGGCTTTTCAAAGGGTTCGTCCACCGAAGCCAACTCTATCTCTGCCATAACAAGCCCGGCATTGTCGCCGAAAAACTCGTCCACTTCCCACACGTGGCGGCCATCGGCGCTGCGCACGAGATAACGGTTCTTGTCGATGACTCCACCCCGGCACAGACGCAGGAGGTGGCTCGCCTCGTCGAGGGTTATCTCCTTCTCAAACTCATAACGGCTGAGTCCGCCGTCCTGCGAACGGCTCTTGATGGTGAGGTAGGCATGGTCGTCGCGTACGCGGACACGCACCGTGGCACCCTCGGCAGGGATATAGCCTTGCTGGATGTGGGTACAAGAAAAGGCAACACGCTTGTACGCATCGCCTTTCCTGACCAGAAACTTACGTTCTATTTCTACACCGCTCATTGCATCAATACCATAGCGTAACCTATCACGGCAAGAGTCAATACTACCATGGTTACTATCAACCACTTCATCACGTTCTTGCCTTCCTTCTCCTGCATGGCTGCCTTCTTGGCGCGGCGCATCTTACTTTTTTCGCTCATAGTTGTTATGTTTTTAGGTTAATATATCGATGTTCCTTTTAGGGGCTCAATCTTCATCGTCGGTGACAGGGAACTCCATGAGATAAGCCTTGATGAAGTCGTCGATTTTGCCGTCCATCACACCGTCGACATCGCCAGTCTGGTAGTTGGTGCGGTGGTCCTTGACGCGACGGTCATCGAAGACATAGCTGCGTATCTGGCTTCCCCACTCTATCTTTTTCTTGCCGGCTTCAATCTTGGCCTTGGCCTCGAGACGCTTCTTCATGGCGCGGTCATAGAGCTGCGACTTGAGCAGACGCAGGGCGTTCTCGCGGTTCTTGGGCTGGTCGCGCGTCTCGGTATTCTCGATGAGAATTTCTTCCTTCTCGCCGGTGTCGGGGTCTTCATACTGATAGCGGAGGCGCACTCCCGACTCTACCTTGTTCACGTTCTGACCTCCGGCACCACTGGAGCGGAAGGTATCCCAAGAGAGGCGGGCGGGCTCGACCACCACCTCGATGGTATCGTCGACGAGGGGCGAGACGAAGACGCTGGCAAAACTGGTCATACGCTTGCCCTGGGCATTGAAAGGCGATACGCGCACGAGGCGATGCACGCCGTTCTCGCTCTTCAGGTAGCCATAGGCATACTCACCGCCTTCTATCTCCATAGTGACGCTCTTGATACCGGCTTCATCGCCTTCCTGCAGGTCTGCCACACGCACTTTGTAGCCGTGTGACTCTGCCCAACGCATATACATACGCATAAGCATCGACGCCCAGTCCTGGCTCTCGGTACCGCCAGCGCCCGAATTGATTTTCATGACGCAGTCCATCGGGTCTTCCTTCTGTCTCAGCATGTTCTTGAGTTCAAGTTCCTCGATGGCTTTGATGGCTTTGGCGTAGTCGGCGTCGACTTCGTCCTCGGTCACCATATCGTCGTGATAGAAATCGAAGGCCAGCTGCAACTCGTCGGCATATTCGCGTGCCGCCTTGTAGTCCTTGAGCCAACGCTCAATGCCCTTGACCTTCTTCATCTGTTCCTGTGCGCGCTTGGGGTCTTCCCAGAAGTCAGGCGCCTGTGTGCGGAGCTGTTCTTCTTCAAACTCCACCTTCTTTTGGTCGATGTTCAGGTAGCGCGCCAACGCATCGGTGCGCTCCAGAACGTCTTTCAACTGATCACTTGTTATCATTTATTCTTCGTACATCTTGTCTATCGTCTCCTTGTAGTTCTTGTAGACGACAGCTCGTTTCAATTTGAGGGTGCTGGTCAGCTCTCCATTCTCCATGGTGAAGCCATGGGGCAGGAGGGTAAACCGCTTGATTTTCTCATAGTGGGCCAGCGTCTGCTGGAGGGTGTCGATGCGCTCGGTCATCATGTCGTGGATGCGCTTGTCGGCACAGAGCTCTTCGCGCGAGCCAAACTCGATGTGGTTGTCACGGGCGTAGGCTTCGAGCAGACGGAAGTCGGGCACGATGAGGGCGGCGACAAACTTGCGCTGGTCGGCGATGATGGCAACCTGGTCTACATACTTGTCGACGAGCAGCATGGACTCTATCATCTGGGGCGCGATATACTTGCCGTTGGATGTCTTGAAGAGGTCCTTGATACGCTCCTTGAGGAAGAGCTCGCCCTGGTCGTTGATGTAGCCGGCGTCACCCGTGCGGAAGAAACCGTCGGCAGTGAAGGCTTCGGCGTTGACCTGGTCGCGCTTGTAATAACCCGGCGTGATGGTCGGGCCCTTGAGCAGCACCTCGTCGTTGTCGCCAATCTTGACCTCGATGCCAGAGAGCGGACGACCCACCGAACCGATGGTGAACGGTTTGCCCTTGTGGTCGCAAGAGACAGTGGCAAGGCTTTCGGTGAGACCGTAGCCCACGACCATGTTGATACCGATGGAATGGACAAATTCTTCGACTTGGGGCGACACAGCGGCGCCGGCAGTGGGGAAGATATTGGGGTGGTCGAGACCCAACTGCTTGCGCACGAGGGCAAGCACGGTACGGTCATAAATCTTGTATTCGGCAGCGAGGGCAAGCGACGGGCGACGGCCGCGGGCCAGACAGTCTACATTGTACTTGTGACCCACATGGAGGGCACGGTGGAAAAGACGCTGCTGCAGGGCGCCAGCATTGTCCATACGGTCTTTGACAGCGATGTAGACCTTCTCCCAGAAGCGCGGAACCGATGACATACACGTGGGGTGGGTCTCGCGCATAGCCTGCTGTATCTGCTGGGGATAGGTGTTGATAATCAACTGGGCGCCAACCGACAGGCAGAGGTAAGCCCAACCTCTCTCGAAGATGTGGGTGAAGGGCAGGAAGTCGATGACGCGGTCGTTTTCAGAGACATCAACAAACTCATAGTTGGCGTGAAGAGCCGCATGATACTGCCCGTAGGTGAGCATCACGCCCTTGCTCTCGCCGGTGGTACCACTGGTGTAGAGGATGTTGCAGAGGTCGGTGTAGTTGGCTTCCTTCCAGCGCGTCTCAAGTTCAGACTGGCGGGGCAGCCCCTTGCCCAACTTGATGAAATCGCTGAAGTAAAGGGCATTGGAGTCGTGGGTATCGATATTCACGCTGTCATCATAGACGATGATGCGCTCGAGCGTGGGGCAGAGGTGGAAGATGCGCAACGCCTTGTCATACTGGTCCTGCTCGCCTACGAAGAGGAAGCGCACCTTGGCATCGTTGAGCACATAGAGTATCTGCTGCTCGCTATTGGTGGCGTAGAAAGGCACGGTAACGGCGCGCACGCCATAGGCACCGAAGTCGGTATAGAGGTACTGCACACAGTTCTGTGAGAAAACGCCTATATTTTCCTGAGGTTTCACGCCGAGATTAAGCAGCGCGTTACTTACCTCCTTTACACGAAGAGAGAAATGCTGCCAAGATACTGAGCGCCATTTCTTTTCTCCAAATCTCTGAAAAGTAAGTGCCGTTCGCTCTCCGTACTTCTTGGCAAGGTCGTGAATGATCACCGAAAGATGACTATTGATTTGCATAAGCAATAATATTTAGTTTATGCAAAGGTAGTGCAAACCGAAGAGATTACAAAATAAATTCATTTATTTTTAATCTTGAGGTGCAGCCTACCTTCACGCCTTAGGCGTAAAGGAGTGCAAACCGAAGACAATACAAAGAAAAAACGTAGTTTTTTTCATTTTGGATTGTTGAGGTGCAGCCTACCTTATCCAAAGGTAGTGCAAACCGAGCGAAATACAAAATAAATCTATTTATTTTTATTTCCGAGGTGACGCCTATCTTCACGGCTTCGCCGTAAAGGTAGTGCAAACCGAAGAGATTACAAAATAAAATCATTTATTTTTAATCTTGAGGTGCAGCCTACCTTCACGCCTTTAGGCGTAAAGTAGTGCAAACCGAAGACAATACAAAGAAAAAACATGAGTTTTTTCGATTTCTACGGAAGAGCCGTCGTTATGTTTAAGTTGATGCAGATGCCAAACAAAAACATTTCAAGTCACGAAATGACGATTGCAAACCGCGATTTTATCATTTCTGACTTTGATTTCATCATTTCAAGCCACGAAATGTGCTTAAATGAGGCCCTCTGACAAGTTGGCGCCACGCCCCACCCCATTTCCGAAGCCCTCGCACACACTCCCGGGCACCACGATGAAGGCAGCGCGACCCACAGCCCATCGCAGATATATGTGCCGAAAAGCAAAAAAACATGAGTTACAGCACCAATATCAATGATTTTTTGCTTAACTTTGCCCGGGATGGACGGTGTCTCGGCATTTGAAGCAAGTTTCATGATGCAGAGTTGCACCATCTACACCCACGAAACACGCCAAGATTATGAAAGCAGACGAATTGATAATCGACAAAATCAAGGATATCGCCCGGAGCACCGTCCCCGACGGCAGCGAAGCGATACTGTATGGCTCGCGGGCTCGTGGCGATGCCCGCAGCGACTCCGACTGGGACATCCTTATCCTGTTGAACAAGGACAGGCTCACCCAGAACGACTACGACAACGTGAGTTATCCCTTCGTCATGCTGGGCTGCAACCTCGGCGCCGAAATCAACCCCATCCTCTACACCAAGAAGGAATGGGAAACCTACCAGTTCACCCCTTTCTACGAGAACGTGAATAGAGACGGAATTATCCTTGCATAATTCGGTCGTTTCTACCAACAAACGCACAATTACGATGACCACAAAAGAATATACTGATGACGCGGTGGCGCTGCTCATGCGCCTGATAGCCACTCCGTCTGTGAGCCGCGCCGAGGGCGGGGCGGCAGATGTCATGGAGGCGGAACTGCGGAGATGCGGAATTGAATATACGCGCGAGGGCAACAACCTCTGGACCACTGACCCGCAGTATGACGAGCGGCGCACCACCCTGCTGCTCAACGCCCATATCGACACCGTCAAGCCCGTGGAGAGCTGGACGCGCAACCCCTACTCCCCCACGCTCGAGGGTGACACGCTCTACGGTCTGGGCAGCAACGACTGCGGCGGAGGACTCACTGCGCTGCTGCAAGTGTATCGCGCGCTCAAAGACAGACCACGTCCATACAATCTGATATACCTCGCCTCGGCAGAGGAGGAGGTCTCGGGCGTCGACGGCATACGCCGCGTGCTGCCTCTGCTGCCCAGGATAGATGTAGCGATAGTGGGCGAGCCCACCGCCATGCAGCCCGCCATAGCCGAGAAGGGACTGATGGTGCTCGACATCACCGCCCACGGCCGCAGCGGACACGCCGCGCGCAACGAGGGCGTGAACGCCATCTACAAGGCGATGGACGACCTGCTGTGGATGCGCGACTACAGGTTTGAGCGTGACAGCAGTCTCTTAGGACCCACCACGATGAAGGTGACGGTGATAAACGCGGGCACCCAGCACAACGTGATACCCGACGAGTGCCGTATGGTGGTCGACATACGTACCAACGAGCATTATACCAACCGCGAGGTGTATGACATCGTGAGCCGCCACGTCAAGAGCGATGTCAAGGCGCGCTCCTTCCACCTCTGCTCGTCGCATATCGATGCCCAGCATCCATTGGTAAGACGGTGTCTGTCATTGGGAATGACGCCCTTTGGCTCGCCCACGCTGAGCGACCAGGCGCTCATGACATGGCCCTCGTTCAAGTTGGGCCCCGGCGACTCCGCCCGCTCCCACTCTGCCGATGAATACATACGCATAAGCGAAATCTCCCACGCCATCGACACCTATCTCTCGCTGCTCGAGGGTTGGGAAGGTTAAGCCACGAAGTCCCGCCACGACCGTGACGACAGCCACAAACGCAAAGAGCGCGCCCATGTGAACCTCTCACACGGGCGCGCTCTTTGCGATAGATATATAGATGGCGGCGCTAACGGCCGAGCCATGTTTCAGGGTTGAGCTTGGTCGTTCCGCGACGCAGCTGGAACTGGAGGATATGGTCGGGGCCCACATTGCCGAGCGCCTGACGCGTAGAGACTTTCTGTCCTTTGCTCACGCTCACCGAACTCAGGTTGCAATAGACAGAGATGTAGGCTCCGTGGCGCACCATGACAAACATGCTGCCCTCCCAACCGAAGACGGCACTCACCTCGCCATCGTAGACGCTGCGGGCTACGGCTCCGGGACGGCCCAGGATGTTGATGCCCTTGTTGTCGAGCGTCACGCCCTTGAGGCCTTCGACGGCGTACTGACCGAAGTGGCTCACCACCTTGTAGCTGCCGGTGATGGGCATAGGCAGGCGACCCTTGTTGGCCTCAAAGCCACCACTCATCATGCGGTCTACCGACGACATCGACTCGGCATTGCTCACCTCGCGCTTGGCGGCAGCTATCTCCTTGCGGCTGCGGGCTTCGTCGGCACGCGCCTTGCGTTCGGCAGCCTCGCGATTGGCTGTGGCTTCGCGCATAGCTTGTCGGGCGCGCTCTTCAGCCTCACCCTTTCCGCGTCGGGCTTCAGCCTCGGCACGCAACTGCTGTTCGCGCTTGCGTGCCTCTTCGATGCGGCGCTGGTTTTCACGTGCTTCAGCCTCGGCGGCAGCCTTTCGGCGAGCCAGCTCTTCGGCTTTGCGCTTGGCGGCAGCGGCAGCGGCAGCCTTGCGCTTGGCCTCTGCCTCGGCGCGGGCTTTCGCCTTGGCCACCTCGATAGCCACAAGACGGTCAATCTGCGCGTTGAGCACCTGATTTTTCTTCTTCTGCTCGTCTATGATAGACTGTATGGTCTTCTGCTGGCGCTGCAGTCCTTTCACGATATTCTGTTGCTCGCTCTGCTTGCCCTCAAGCTCGGTGCGGGCTTGCACATCGCGACTGAGGAGCTGGTGCTTGTGTCCGCGGGCGTCCTCCAGCTGCTTATGCTTTTCGTTGACCTGCTGCTGCTTAACCTTGAGCATATCGCCCTGCACCTTCTGGTACGCGGCGTATTCCTTGACAAAGCGCATACGACGATACATCTGCGCGAAACTCTGTGCCGAGAAGACAAACATCATCTTGTCCTGCACGCTGCGATGCCTTGCCATGTAGCGTATCGACTTGATATATCGCTGGCGACGGTCATCGAGCTGGCTCTGGAGGGTGGCGAGCTGCGACTTGAGGATGCTGATGTTGTCGTCGAGGGCTGTGATGTCCTTCTGGATGCCGTCGATAGACTTCTGCTTTTCCCCTATCTCGCTGTTGATGAGCATGAGGTCCTTGAGGCGCTTGGACACGTTGGCCTTGTTGACTCTGAGCGCCTGCTCCTGCTGCCTGATGCGGCGCTGCACGGCGGCGCGCTCATTGCGCAAGCCCTTGATGGTGGTGGGCTTGGCGTTCTTGGATGCAGAGGCTTTGGCCTTGGTCTTGCGCCTGGTCGTCGTCGCCTGGGACTTGCGCTTGGTTGTGGTCTTGGCGGTGGTGCGCTGCTTGCTCTGCCTCGTGGCCGTCGTCTTCTTCTGCGCGGCCAGAGGGAGGGTCAGTACCATTGCCATCAATACTATCAGAATACGTCTCATCGCATATTGAGTAATTTGTCAAACACATCATGGGCCTCCACCTTCTTATACTTGGCAGACGGCGTGGTGAGCGCCTGCCAGTCTGAGTCGGTGCGCACGCTGTTCATGCGCAGGCTGACGGTGGCCTGCTGGGTCTTGCCGCCAGCATTGGTGGTGAAGGTAAACGACTGGGAGGCTGGGAACATCTTGGCGCCTACTGCCTTGAAGTCGCCGTAGTTCCAGGCGAGACTCGAGGTGCCGTGGGCAGAGCCGAGATAGGTCACCAGCGCCGAGAGGATATGATGGTCGGCGCGGCGGGCGTTCCACTTGAAGTTGAGCTTGCCCGCCTTGAGCGTCACGGGAACCTCGTCGCCCAGGGCGTCAATCTCGGCAGTAAACTTGTCAAGGTCTCCCTCGCCAACCTTCTGCGTTCCGGGCAACAGGAGTTCGTTCCAGAAGAGCGACTGCAGACTGTAGAAGTCGAGTCCGTTGTCCTTGAGGAAGCCCAACTGGCTGTACTCGGCCTTGATATACTCTTTGTGCAGACGGTCGATGACGAGCACGTAGTCGGGGGTAAACTCCACGCGGCCCACCTCGGTCTGGATGAGCGGTATCATCACCTGCAGACGGATTACCTCGTCCTTGCGCATGCGCAACTGGCCCGGCAGCGTCTGGTTGATGCTTCCCGCCTTGATGCTGAAGCTCATGTCGCCCACAATGTTCTTCTGGTAGAGCCGCTGGTCGCTCACCTGCTGCACGAAATGCAACGAGGGGCTCACGGCGTCGCTCTTCTTCATGGCAGCCTGAGTCTGCGCCGAACCGCCGGTCATCACTGTCTTCTTGGCACCACACGATGCCAGCACGAGAGCCACGGCAAAGAGCGTGGCGTTATGGATTGTTCTTCTTGTTTCCATCTTGTTTCTTCTTGTCATTATCCTGATTCTTCCGGTCACCGTTCTGCTTCTGCTTGACGCCATCTTGCTTCTTCCGGTCACCATCTTCAATTATCTTTCTGTACTTTATCTTCTTGGGGAGCAGCTCACTGCCACCGCCAGCCTTAACCGCACGCTGCCAGTAGCCCACAGCCTCATCGGTGAGACCATTGCGGAAGTAGATATCACCAGCGTGTTCGAGCACCACACCACTCTGGACCGAGTCGCTGTCGTTGGCAAGCGCCTGGTCGATATAGATGCGCGCCTCGGCATAACGGTCCTGACGGTAGAGTATCCAGGCGTAGGTATCGAGGAAAGTGGGGTTCTTGGGTTCGGCCTTGATGGTCTTCTGGCTCATCTGCGCAGCCTTGTTGAGAGCCGTGTCCTTCTCGCTGAGATAGTAGGCATAGTTGTTGAGACACTCTATGTTGTCGTCCTTCCACTTCAGACAGTTGTCGAAGGCCTCAAAGGCTTCCTGCTCCTTGTTCTGGTCGTGCAGGATATTGCCCATCATCGAGTAGAAGTCACTGACGATGTCCTTGTTGCTCTTGTCGTCGGCAAGCGCCACACCCCGGCGCAGCGCGCTGAGTGCTTCGTCGTTGCGCTCATTCTGGTAACAAGAGAGGCCGAGGAAGTAGTAGAACGCGAGTTCATCGGGGTTGTACTCGGTGCCCTCTTTGCTGAGTTTTATGACCTCCTCCCAGTTCTGTTCTTTCCAATACGACTGTATGAGTTCAAACCTCACGGAGCCGTTGTCGGGCTCGAGGCTGAGCAGGCGGGTACGCGCCTTACGCACCTCGGCTTCGGGAAATTTCTTGAGGTTGAGGTATGCCAGCCGGAGTTCTGCCAGGGTAGCATCATAGACACCCAGCTTCTCCTGCTGGTCAAAGAGAGCTATCACGCGGGTACTGTCGTCGCCACGCGCTTCATTGTCCTGGATGAAGGCTTTCATCATGGTGAGGCGGGTCTTGTCTTCGGTCTTGGGGTTGTCCAGGATGCTCTTCAGGCAGTTGTCGGCAAGGTCGTTCTGACCCACCGACTTGTAATAGTCATACATCGAGCTGAGCACATTGGCGTTGCCAGGCTCCTTGGCGAGGGCTTCGGTGAATATCTTGAGTGCCTCGCTCTCTCCGCCGTTCTGCATGAGCCAGTTGCCCATCATCACCTGATAGTTGATGTCATAGGGATGCTCTGCCACGAGCTGCTTGAGCGACGCCAGAGCTTTCTTGCGCTCGCCTTTGAGTCCGTAGATGCTCACCTTGCTCAGCGTGATGTCTTCGCCGCTGCCCTCTATCTGCTCCAGGCGGTCCAGGCAGTCTATCATGCGGTCATAGGCTTTCTGCTTGTCATAGATACCGAGCAGAATCTGCAGCAGGTCGGTGCGGCCGCGGTTCTTGCGCGCCAGACTCTCATACACCGCCGCAGCCTTGTCCAGCTCGTTGTTGCGGTAGTAACTCAGGGCGAGTGTCTCGAGGTAAGTCTGGTTGTCGGGGCGCAGACTGACGGTCTTCTCGAGATAAGCCTGAACCAGCGAGTCATTGCCGTCGTCGGCATAGTATTTGGCGAGAAAGAAGTAGGGCTCTGCGGCGTAGGGGTTGAGGTCACGGCACTCTTCGAGCAGACAGCGTGCGATGGAATCGTTGCCCTTGAGGCGCTCGCAGACCGACTCGAGGAAGAGACTGTCCATGCGGCGCTGGTCCTGGGCAGAGAGGATGGGAGCAGCCGCCACGGCCACCTTCTTGCGCTTGGCCTGGGTGGGCAGCGACAGCAGCGCCACCAGCAGCACCGCAGCTATCAGGATATAGCGATAGTTGATTTTCATCATCGTCTGCAGGTTATTTCACCCCCGTATGACCATAACCGCCGGCACCGCGCTCGGTATCGTCGAGCTCGTCGACGAGCTGGAACTCTATCTGCTCATGGCGCGCCACCACCATCTGGGCGATGCGCTCGCCGTCGTTGATGACAAAGTCGGTATCAGAGAAGTTGATGAGCAGCACCATCAGTTCGCCACGATAGTCGGCATCGATGGTACCGGGGGTATTGAGCACGGTGATGCCGTGCTTCAGTGCCAGTCCGCTGCGAGGGCGTATCTGGGCTTCGAAGCCTTGCGGCAGGGCTATATGGAGCCCGGTGGGAACCAGGCGGCGCTCCATGGGATGAAGTACTATCGACTCGTCGATGTTGGCGCGCAGGTCCATGCCAGCACTCTGGCTGGTGGCATACGCGGGCAGGGGCTGGTGCCCCTTGTTGATTACTTTGACGTTAAGCATAGTCATGCTGATTTGATTTTTCATGCAAAAATAACTAATTCTGACCACATTATTCACTTTTTTATGATAAAAGAATATAATTAGGGTTTTTTCCACTACTTTTGTGGCTATGAATTGGCAACAACTTATCTCCAACAAGCGTCTCGGACAGGAGACGCGGCACGAGCGGCATGACGACCGCTCGGAGTTCAAGCGCGACAGCGACCGTCTCATTTACTCGGCGCCCTTCAGGCGTCTGCAGAACAAGACGCAGGTGTTCCCCCTGCCCGGCAGCATCTTCGTCCACAACCGTCTGACCCACTCGCTCGAAGTCTCGTCGCTCGGCAAGTCGCTCGGCGACGACGTGGCACGCATCCTCACCGAGCGCCATCCCGAACTGAGGGGCACGCTCTTCGAGGAGATTGGCACCATCGTCCAGACTGCCGGACTGGCGCACGACCTGGGCAACCCGCCCTTCGGCCACAGTGGCGAGAAAGCCATACAGGCGTTCTTCACCGAGGGCGAGGGCCAGGAGCTGCGCACCCGGGTGAGCGACCGCTTCTGGGACGACATCACCCACTTTGAGGGCAACGCCAATGCCTTCCGCATCCTTACCCACCGCTTCCACGGCAGGCGCGAGGGCGGGTTTGTCATGACCTACTCCACCCTGGCGAGCATCGTCAAATATCCCTTTGCCTCGTCTGAAGCCGGAGGGCATGGCAAGTTCGGTTTTTTCGCCCCCGAGGAAGACTCCTACCGCAAGATTGCCGACGAGCTGGGTATCGCGCGCCTCTCTGCCGACGGCGAGCCGCTGCGCTATGCCCGCCACCCGCTGGTTTACCTCATGGAGGCGGCCGACGACATCTGCTATGAGATTATGGACATCGAAGACGCCCACAAGCTCAAGCTGCTCACCTATCAGGAGACCGAAGACCTGCTCTTGGGCTTCTTCGACAGCGACACCCGCGCCAGCATCCTGCAGCGGGTGGAGGAAGACGGGGTGACCGATGTCAACGAGAAGGTGGTGTATATGAGGGCGTGTGTCGTGGGACTGCTCGAAAACGAGTGCGTGCATGCCTTTGTAGACCACGAGAGCCAGATACTGGCTGGCACATTTGAGGGCAGCCTCATCAAAGCCATCTCCGAGCGGCCCCGCAACGCCTACAAGCGATGCACGCAGGTATCTAAAGAGAGAATATATCAAAGCAAGATAGTGCTCGACGTGGAGTTGTCGGGTTACAAGATTATGGAGACACTGATGCGCGACCTCGTGAGCGCTGCCGTGAGCCCCGAGAAGTTTCATTCCAAGCAACTTATCAAGCGCTTCAGCAGCCAGTACGACATACAGAGCGATGACCTGGAGACACGGCTCATGGCTGTCATCGACTATATCAGCGGCATGACCGACATCTATGCCTTGGACATCTACCAGAAGATTAACGGCATCTCGCTGCCCATCATCTGACGCGCCACACAGCACAGCAAGGGGGAACCGGCAATGACCGGTTCCCCCTTGCTGTTTATCTATAGCGGCGCCGCGACCATCGACAGCACCGCCGCAGCCCCCTTGGCGAGTCTGGAGCATATCCTGGCGGGTTCGTAACTTATGATACGTGGGCTCGTGCCTTCCGTCACGCGGCCACGTACCATAAGGCACGAGCCCTCGTATCAATAGGCACGAGCCGCCAATCATGGTCAGCAAGCGGGTGAAGACACTGGCTTTCAGCCCAATCATCATCGCTGCAGCAGCCGCGACAGCGACATCCGTACGAGATGCGGCTGCGCCCGCGATGTCTTACAGCTGCCCCACCTTGCCGATAAAGAGGATGGTTCCCGTGGTATTCTCACGGATGGCATAGACAAAGGGATGATCGAACTTGATGGGCTCGGTGGGCTTATCCGACGTGTACGAACCTTCAGCGTAGCTTACTGCCGCAGCCTTGGTGCCGTTTTCATCGACATCTATCATCGCGCTCTGCCCCATGTTGACATAGCACACTCCATTGCTTTGCACCTCAAACAGCTTGTTGATGCCCAGTTGTTGGCAGACCTTCACGATATCCTGGAACTCATTCTGCACCTTGAACTTGGGCAGACGTATGTCTATCGTGGCACTTACCAGTTTGTTGTGCAAGCCCCACCAGTCGGTCTTGTCGGTTATCTGCTGTCCAATGTCCTTGGGCATCACTATCATCATGCTGTAATAGCCGCGACCATAGGTGAGTTCGGCTACCGAGACATCGCCGTCTACATATACCTTGGCATCTACCGACGCCTGCATCATATCCACCTTTGATGTGGTGCCGTTCTCGTTGTGGAAGACGCCCTGATAAGTGTTTCTGCCATTAAAAGGCTGCGACCATTTGCCATTGAAATAGGTGGCATTGGCCAGGACAATGGCTGTCGATGAGCTTGGCTTCAGGCTGAGGCTATTGATTAGGCCGTGGGTCTTCTCGCTTGCCCACTTGTCGATAAGCTGCTTGGCCTCGTCGGCCTTGTTGCCAAAGTCGTGGACTACGAAATCCGCATTGTAGTTGTCCTCGATGTTTGCCACGACTTCGGGCAAGATGTACAGGTCATCGTCGGCCCATATACTGTTGGCAAGCGCCAACTTGACATACTTGTCGTCCTGCTGCAGGCGCGTCAGCAGTTCCTTGCTGTGCTGGTTGGTCTCAGCCAGGGTGTAGTTGTTGAGTCCGAGAGCGTCGAACACCTCTGCCTGGGCCTCGACGCTTGCCGTGTTGGCCATCATGCTCAGCAGATACTGCATGCTGATGGGCGACACCACCACATTGCCTTTGGCTGCAGACGGTTGGGCGGCGAGCACAGCCAGCAAGTCGTTGGCAAACCCATTGCTGCACGCCGCGAAATCGGTCTGCGTCACCTGATTAAGTTCTACTCGGATAGGCTCTATTTCGCCTCTCTCTTCATCATTACTACAAGCCACAAACATGGTTGTTGCCATTGCTACGAGCAACATAAGCGCTAATCTTGTCGGTTTCATAATGGTCATGATTAAAGTTATCTGTATTATTACGGTGATGTATCGGTCGGTCGTCTGCTGCCGTGCCATCTGCGGGGCGCTTGTGGCGGGACGGGCGCAAGCCGTGGCCAACAGTCTATGGCACACTGCGTCTGGCAGGCAGGCCCACACATTATTTTTGGCAAAGATAAGGACTATTGCAGAATGGGTCACAATTATTTTAGTTAAAAACAATTAACTGCGTAATAATTATGATTTTCAATGGATTGGTGGTGGATATGAGGATGGAATCGGCAACCTTTGGCTGCGCAGCGGTGGACTATGGCGAGGTGAGTCTGGGGGCGGACAGGAAGATGGTGGCGGCGGGCGTCGCAGCCATCCCCATACGCATCAAAACGGCAATTGCCGTAATGGGCTTAGCGTCCATTACGGCAATCATTATGGGGTTGCTCTCTGCCTCGCCCACTGGTAGCAGCATCGGCATGGCGGCGGGTGGCGGCAGGATGCGGGGCGGCACCTACTTGCAGCCGTCCTTGTATATCACCTTGTTGGCTCCGCTGGTGAGCTGCAGCGCCTCGGGGTGCTCGGCGATAAAACTGTCGATGTGGCGTATGCGCTTCTCCTCGAGTATCTCGTCGATGGCAATCAGGATGCCCGTCTCCTCGACATCGCCGAAGCCATAGTTGATGGCGGTTCCGAAGAGTTTCATCGTGGGACTGAGGTTCATATAGGCATTGACGAGCGGCGGGATGTTGTACCCCAGGTTGCGTATCTCACGGTTGAGCACGCGGTAGTCTTCCTTGAAGTCGTCATGGCAGAATATCTTGGCCAGTTCGTCATCGGGAGTCTCAATAACCAGCGGTTTCATCGGTACAATGAGGTGCTCCTTGTCATCAAAATGCTTGCGCAAGAAGTAGAGAATCATATCTCTGCCGCGACGGATATAGCTGGGATACATCGTAACCTTACCGAAGAAATACTTGAGGTTGGGATAGAGCACGGTGAGGGCGCCAAGGCCGTCCCAGAGGTTGTCGAGGGCGAAGATGCTCTTGGTGTTTTTGCGCACATTCTGGTAGCCGAGCGACACAAACGAACGCCCCAGCTCTACGGTGTAGGGTGCGTACTGGGTCATAAACTTCTCAGAGAAGTGGAACATGTGACTCGTGGCAAGCACAGGCTGTCCCTTGTCGTCTATCTTCCAATCGGTACCTATCAGATAGCGATAGCCACCGATGATTTCTTCCTCTTCAGGATTCCATACTATCAACTGCCTGCAGCCATTCTCCATGGTATCAAACTCGTCGATATCTGCCGACTTGCCCGTACCCCCTCCGGCGGTTCGGAAAGCCTCTTCGCGCAGACGCCCTATCTCAAGCATCACGTTGGGCGCTTCCTGTGCCGTAACGACATAAATCTCGTTATGGCTCTTGTTGGTCATACGCATACGGCGTTCGGGCGTAAGCTCTCTCTTGAGCAGTTCCCTACTGACGGGTTGGATAATTTCCTGTTCCATAATTACTTCTTTATCTATAGCTCGTAAACCTTTTCTTCTACAAAATTCGCCCATTCCATCGGAGTTTTGCTCTTGTCGAACGTCTGCCATGGTATGGGTTTGCCGATGACCACCCTGAACTTCTTACCCACGTTGCGATACATCTCGTCGACGAGGAAGAGCATGGCAAGATTGAAGGGCAGATACTTGTCGCTGAACTTGGCGATGCGGTAGAACCGCTCGGAATTGCGGCCGCCGAAGAAGATGGGCACCACATCGCGGTGGCACTCCACGCTCTTGGTGATAAATGTCTTCTTCCACGGCAAATCGTGGATGGAGCCATCGGCGCGCTTGCGGCTGTTGAGTCCGGCGGGGAACATGAGCATGTGCTTGTCGCTCTTGAAGCCTGCCTCGACCATAGCGGGAAAGTTACGGCTCTGTCGGCCGGTCTTGTTGATACCTATACACAGTGGCTTGAGTCCTGGCAGATTGAGCAAGAGGTCGTTGACGAGATAGCGGAAGTTGCCATCGTAGTGACGACCGATGATGGCGCCCAACGCCACGCCGTCCTGACCACCGAGGGGATGGTTGGACACAAAGGTGTAGAGCCGGCCGTCGTTCTTGTCGGGCAGGTTCTCCATTCCCTCTATCTCGAGGGTCATATCGAGGTACTTGACACAAGCCTCGAGCCACTCCACTCCCTCAAGATGACTGTGGTCATCGAGGAACTGGTTGACCTGGTCTTCGTGTACCAGCCGCTTGAGCCATGCCACGAGAAAGCGGGGCACCAGACGGGCTCTCTTCCCCATCTTGCCTGCCAGAATCTTGTCTATATCTATGGTCTTTGCCACCATGAGGTTTTATTTCATAACTTCTAAGGTAGTGCAAAAATAATACTTCTTTTCCAATTACGCTAAAAAAAGACATAAAATGTGTGATAAATCTAAAAATGATTGACAAATAGTCGCGAAAAGGCAGGAAAATACGGACAAAGTGGCCCAAAAACCGGCACCCGTTAACCCCGCCCGCGCCATCGGTAAGGACGGCGCCTGCAAACCGCCATGTCAAGTTTTTGAAGAAAAATGAAAAAAAAGTGGAGAAAAGTGGTGCAGTGTGGGGAAATAGTTGTATCTTTGACCACGTAATTCGAATTTATATATAAAAGAGGTACGCATGCGATTTGTAGGAAACATAGAAGCCAAGACCGACGCCAAGGGACGCGTGTTCCTGCCCTCGGCTTTCAGGAAGCTGCTGCAGACAGCAGCCGAAGAGGGTCTGGTGCTGCGCAAAGACATCTTCCAGCCCTGTCTGGTGCTCTATCCCCAGTCGGTCTGGGACGAGCAGCTCAACCTGCTGCGCTCGCGCCTCAATCGATGGAACGCCCAACACCAGCAGCTCTTCCGCCAGTTTGTCTCTGATGTAGAGCAGCTCACGCTCGACGGCAACGGCCGCTTCCTGATACCACGCCGGTATATGAAGATGGCCAATATAGAGAGCGCAGTGAGGTTTATAGGCATGGACGACACCATCGAGATATGGAACGCCGACACTGCCAACGGCGCCTTCATGGACGCCGACGCCTTTGCGCAACAGTTGGAGGACCTCATGACCACTCCCGGCGACACCGACACTAACGGCTAACACCCAGCGACAATGACAACAATCGACACATACCACGTACCCGTATTGCTCGACGAAAGCATAAACGGTCTCAACCTGCACCCCGACGGCGTGTACATCGACGTGACCTTCGGCGGTGGCGGCCATTCGCGCGAGATACTGCGCCGGCTGCCCCAGGGCTCACGCCTCTTCAGCTTCGACCAGGACGCCGATGCCGAACACAACATCGTAGACGACGACCGCTTCACCTTCGTACGCAGCAACTTCAGATACCTGAAGAACTGGATGCGCTACTACGAGATAGACCACATCGACGGTCTGCTGGCCGATCTCGGCGTGTCGTCGCACCACTTCGACGACGAGAGCCGCGGCTTCTCCTTCCGCTTCGACGCCCCTTTGGACATGCGCATGAACAAGCGCGCCGACAAGACCGCCGCCGACATCGTGGCAGAGTACGACGAAGAGGCGCTGGCTGACATCTTCTACCTCTACGGCGAACTCAAGAACTCGCGCCGCATTGCCTCGGCGCTGGTCAAGGCACGCCAGCAGCACGCCATAGCCACCACGCAGGACTTCCTGCATGTGGTGGAGCCTTTCTTCAAACGCGAGCGCGAGAAGAAGGACATGGCGCGACTCTTCCAGGCTCTGCGCATCGAGGTGAACCATGAGATGGAAGCCCTCAAGGAAATGCTCGCCGCTGCCACCCAACTGCTGGCTCCCGGCGGCAGACTCTCGGTCATCACCTACCACTCGCTGGAAGACCGCATCGTAAAGAACGTGATGAAGACGGGCAATGCCGAGGGCAAGATGATACAGGACTTCTACGGACGCATCGAGACACCCTACAGACTGGTAAACAACAAGGTCATCGTGCCCACCGACGAAGAACAGCAACGCAACCCACGCAGCCGAAGCGCCAAACTAAGAATAGCAGAAAAGAAATGACAGACGAAGACAAAGACATAAAGCAGCCCACGGCAGACAAGCCCACCAGCGCAGAGGAACTGGCCGAGCGCCAGCCTACGCTGACCGAAGCCATCAAGAAACAGGTGGCCGACGAAGACACCCCGCTATCGGGTGCACTCACCTTCAGCAAGATTGTGGGTGGCGACATCCTCAACACCTCGACCATACGCCGCCAGATATGGCTGCTGCTGCTCATCGTGCTGTTTATCGTCATCTATATCTCCAACAGATACAGCTGTCAGCGCAATCTGATAGAAATCGACAAGTTGCAGACCGAACTGAAGGATGCCCGCTACAAGGCGCAGACTACCAACAACAGATTTATCGAGATGAGCCGCGAAAGCCGCGTGCTCGAACAGCTCAAGGCATGTAAAGACAGCACGCTGCACATGTCCAACCAGCCACCCTACTTAATCAATGTTCCAGAGAAATGAGCAAGTTTGACAACAAAAAGGTAATGCCGAGATACTACTTCCTGGCCACCATGATGACCCTGCTGGCGGTGATTGTCGTCGCCAAGGCCGGCTACATCATGAGCGCCAAGCGCGCATACTGGATGGAAGTGGCAAGCCGCGTGAAGAAAGACAGCGTGGCGGTAAAGGCCATCCGCGGCAACATACTGAGCTGCAATGGCGAGATTATGGCAAGTTCGCTGCCCGAATACAGACTGTTCATCGACTTCAAGGCCATCCACGAAGCCGGCAACGACTCGCTCTGGGATACTAAGGTCGACTCCATCAGCGAGGGGCTGAGCCGTATGTTCCCCAACCGCAGCAAAGCCGAATACCGCCGCTATCTGCAGAAGGGCAAGGAAAAGCAGAGCCGCCGCTGGTCTATCTATGACGGGCGCGTGGACTACAATACCTACTGCGAGGCTAAGCAGCTGCCTATGTTCCGTCTGCGCGGCTACACCGGCGGTTTCTACTGCGAGAATTTTGACTCGCGCCAGCACCCCTACGGGTCGCTCGCCGAGCGCACCCTGGGCACCCTCTACGCCGGCAAGGACGAAGCCAAGAACGGACTGGAACAGTTCTACGACAGTCTGCTGCGTGGCAAGAACGGCATCATACACCGCCGCAAGGTGCTCAACAAGTATCTGGACATCACCGACACGCCGCCCACCGATGGTGCCGACATCGTGACCACCATCGATGTGAACATGCAGGACCTGGCTGAGCGTGCCGTCATAGGGCAGCTCAACGACAAAGATGTAAACGGACTGGTGGGTGTGGCTATCGTCATGGAAGTCAAGACGGGCGACATCAAAGCCATCGTCAACATGGAGCGCGGCGCCGACGGCAAGCTCTACGAGATGAAGAACCACGCCATCAGCGACCTTATGGAGCCGGGCTCGGTGTTCAAAACCGTGTCGCTGATGACCGTACTCGAGGACGGCATGTGCGACACCAGCCGCGTGGTGGAGACCGGCAACGGTATCTACGACATGCACGGACGACCCATGCGCGACCACAACTGGCGCCACAACGGATATGGCACCATCACCATGGCACGCTCGCTGGAGGTGAGCTCGAATATCGGCGTCAGCCGTATCGTGGAAGACTACTACGGCAAAAACCCTGAGAAGTTTGTCGAAGGCGTCTACCGCACAGGTATCACCACCGACTTCAAACTGCCCCTCAACGGTTACGCTCCTGCCCGAGTACGCATGCCCAAGAAGAACGCGCGCGGCCAGTGGCTCAATTGGAGCAAGACATCGCTGGCATGGATGAGCATAGGATATGAGACCCAGATACCGCCGATATCCACCCTGGCGTTCTACAACGCCATAGCCAACGGCGGCCGCATGATGTATCCGCGCTTTGTCACCGGCATCAGCAAGAACGGCGAGATGCTCATGACATTCCCTGCAATGGCGGTGCCCGGCCATGAGAAGATATGCAGCCAGCGCACCTTAGGCAAGGTGCAGGCCATGCTGGAGCACGTGGTGTCAAAAGGTACAGCAAAGAAAGCAGGCTCCAAAGCCTTCAAGATAGCCGGAAAGACCGGTACGGCACAGGTGGCACAGGGCGGAAGCTACAGAAACGGCACGATGAAATACCTGCTGAGTTTTGTGGGATACTTCCCCGCCGACGCGCCACGGTACAGTTGTATCGTATGTATACAGAAAAAGGGTCTGCCGGCATCCAGCGGTTTCAGCGCAATAGCATTCCGCGAGATTGCGGAGGGCATTATGGCGCAGAACCTGAAGATGGATGTACGCGACGCCAAAGACGAGCACAGCATCATGGTGCCCGACGTGAAGGCAGGCAACATCAACTCGGCGGGCAACGTGCTGCACTCGTTGGGAGTGAGGACTCAAGGCCAGCCGTGGAATGACAGCCAGAAGCCCGTGGGGGGCACAGGCCCGCGCAACCGCCACTCGGTGACGCTGAACCGCATGGCGATGACTCCCGCCAACAAGGTGCCCGATGTCAAGGGCATGGGCGCCCGCGACGCCGTCTATCTCATGGAGAGCCGAGGCATCAAGGTGACCCTCACAGGCCGCGGCAAGGTGTGCAGGCAGAGTCTGCAGCCAGGGCTGAGAGCCGTGAAGGGACAGCGATGTCATCTGATATTGGAATAAACGTAATACACATATACATATTATGAAGCTACACGAACTTCTCAAGAACATCAAGCCTCTGCAAGTCGCAGGCGACAGCGAGGTTGAGATTACCGGAGTGAACATCGACTCACGCCGCATAGCCAAAGGCCACCTCTTTGTGGCCATGCGTGGCACTCAGGTAGACGGCCACAAGTTTATCGGCAAAGCCATAGACCAGGGCGCCGTGGCCGTACTCTGCGAAGAAATGCCAGACCAACTCTGCGAGGGTGTGACCTATATACAGGTAGACTCGACCGAAGACGCCGTGGGGCGCGTGGCCACCGTCTTCTACGGAGAGCCGTCCAAGAAACTCAAACTGGTGGGCGTGACCGGCACCAATGGCAAAACGACCATCGCCACCTTATTATATAATATGTTCCGTAAGATGGGGCACCGCTGTGGTCTGCTCTCTACCGTCTGCAACTATATCGAGGACGAGGCAATAGCCGCCGACCACACCACACCCGACCCCATAGAGCTCAACGCACTGCTGGCGCGCATGGTAGAGGCTGGCTGCGAATATGCGTTCATGGAATGCTCGTCGCACGCCATCGCCCAGAAGCGCATCGGCGGACTCAAGTTTGCCGGAGGCATATTCACCAACCTCACCCGCGACCATCTGGACTACCACAAGACCTTTGAAAACTACCGCAACGCCAAGAAGGCCTTCTTTGATGGCCTGCCCAAGTCGGCATTTGCCATCACCAACGCCGACGACAAGAACGGCATGGTAATGGTGCAAAACTGCAAGGCCCAGGTGAAGACCTACTCGATACGACAGATGGCAGACTTCAGAGCCCGCATACTGGAGTGCCACTTCGAGGGCATGTATCTGGAGATAGACGGACAGGAAGTGGGCGTGCAGTTTATCGGCAAGTTCAACGTGAGCAACCTGCTCGCCGTCTATGGCGCCGCCCGCATGCTGGGCAAGGACGCCAAAGACATACTGGTGACGATGAGCACGCTGCACAGCGTGAGCGGTCGTCTGGACCCGGTGCGCTCGCCCGAGGGATATACCGCCATCGTGGACTATGCCCACACCCCCGACGCCCTCGCCAATGTGCTCAACGCCATCCACGAAGTGCTCAACAAGAAGGGCCACGTCATCACCGTGTGTGGTGCAGGCGGCAACCGCGACAAGGGCAAGCGCCCGCTCATGGCACAGGAAGCCGTGCGCCAGAGTGACAAGGTCATCATCACGAGCGACAATCCCAGATTTGAAGACCCACAGGACATCATCAACGACATGCTGGCGGGCCTCAACGCACAGCAGCGCAAGAACGTGCTGGCCATCACCGACCGCAAGGAAGCCATACGCACCGCCTGCATGATGGCCGAGAAGGGCGACGTGATACTCGTTGCCGGCAAGGGTCATGAGAACTATCAGGAAATCAAGGGCGTAAAGCACCACTTCGATGACAAGGAGGTGCTGCGCGACATCTTCAACAACCAATAAAAGGAGAAGAGCCATGTTGTACTATTTATTCAGATTCTTGGAACAGTTTGGCATCAGCGGGTCGCACATATGGGGCTACATCTCATTCAGGTCGCTGCTGGCGCTCATCCTGTCGCTGGTAATCTCGGCCTGGTTTGGCGAGAAGTTCATCAAATATCTCAAGAGCAAGCAGATAACCGAGACACAGCGCGACGCCTCGATAGACCCGTTTGGCGTAAAGAAGATAGGCGTGCCCTCGATGGGCGGCATCATCATCATCGTCTCTATCCTCATACCGGTATTGCTGCTGGGGCGTCTGCGCAACATCTACCTCATCCTGATGATTATCACCACCGTATGGCTGGGTTTCCTGGGAGGTATGGACGACTTTATCAAGATATTCCACCACAACAAGGAGGGCCTCAAGGGCAAATACAAGATAGTGGGCCAGATAGGCATAGGCCTCATTGTGGGTCTGGTGCTATGGTCTTCGCCCGACGTGAAGATGTATGAGAACCTCTCGATACAGCGCCAGGGGCAGGAGATGGTGGTGAAACACCGCACCAAAGCCAAGAAGTCGCTCAAGACGACCATCCCGTTTGTCAAGGGCCACAACCTGGACTACTCGTACCTCATGTCGTTCTGCGGCAAGTACAAGACGGCGGCAGGATGGATACTCTTTGTCATCATGACCATCCTCGTGGTGACGGCAGTGAGCAACGGTGCCAACCTCAACGACGGCATGGACGGCATGTGTGCCGGCAACTCGGCCATCATTGGCGTGGCGTTGGGCATACTCGCCTATGTGAGTTCGCATATAGAGTTTGCCTCGTACCTGAACATCATGTATATTCCCGACTCGCAGGAACTGGTGGTGTTCATGTGCGCCTTTGTGGGAGCCCTCATCGGTTTCCTCTGGTACAACGCCTATCCCGCCCAGGTCTTCATGGGTGATACCGGCTCGCTCACCATCGGCGGCATCATCGCCGTGTGTGCCATCATCATCCACAAGGAACTGCTGCTGCCCATCCTTTGCGGCATCTTCTTTGTGGAAAGTCTCAGCGTCATCCTGCAGGTGTGGTACTACAAGATGGGCAAACGCCATGGCGTGAAGCAGCGCATCTTCCGCCGCACACCTATCCACGACAACTTCCGCACACAGGACAGCCAGCTCGACGCCGACTGCCGCTATGTCATCAAGGGCCCGCACACCGTGGTGCATGAATCCAAGATTACCCTGCGCTTCTGGATTGTCACCATCATACTGGCCGCGCTTACCATTATCACATTAAAAATAAGATAGGAACAAGAGAATGAAAAGAATTGTTGTCTTAGGCGCCGCCGAGAGTGGTGTGGGCGCCGCTATCCTGGCTCAGAAAGAGGGCTTCGATGTCTTTGTGTCTGACATGTCGGCCATCAAGGACCACTACAAGGCCATGCTCGACAGCCACGGGATAGAATGGGAAGAAGGACACCATAGCGAAGACAAGATACTCAATGCCGACGAGGTGATAAAGAGCCCCGGCATACCCAAGGAAGCACCGATGATACAGAAGGTGATGGCTCGCAACATTCCCGTGATAAGCGAGATAGAGTTTGCAGGCAGGTATACCGACGCCCGCATGATCTGCATCACCGGAAGCAACGGCAAGACCACCACCACATCGCTCATCTACCACATCATGGAAAAGGCGGGCTACGACGTGGGGCTGGCTGGCAACATAGGCCACTCCCTGGCCCTGCAGGTGGCAGAGACTCCGCACGCCTGGTACGTGATAGAGCTGAGCAGCTTCCAACTCGACAACATGTATGACTTCCACGCCGACATCGCCGTACTGCTCAACATCACCCCCGACCATCTGGACCGCTACGAGTTCAAGTTTGAGAACTACGCCGACGCCAAGATGCGCATCACGCAGAACCAGGTCAAGGCCGACGCCTTCATCTACTGGAACGACGACCCCGTAATCCAGCACGAACTGACCAAGACTGCCGTGGGAGCCACGCTCTACCCCTTCGGACTGGAAAAGAGCGACGCCCTCAAGGGCTATATCGCCGACGGAGAGTATGTGCTCACGGCGCCAACACGGCTGGAGATGAAGCAGGAGGAGCTGAGTCTGGCTGGCAAACACAATATGTACAACTCTCTGGCAGCCGGACTTGCCACCCATCTGGCTGGCGTCGCTCCCGAGGTGATACGCCAGGGTCTCAGCGACTTCCCCGGCGTGGAGCATCGTCTGGAGAAAGTCTGCCGTCTGCATGGCGTGCAGTATATCAACGACTCCAAGGCCACCAACGTCGATGCCTGCTGGTATGCGCTGGAAAGCATGACCACCCCCACCATACTCATCGTGGGCGGAAAGGACAAGGGCAACGACTACTCTACCCTCACCGACCTGGTGAAGGAGAAGTGTAAGGCTCTGGTCTATCTCGGCGCCGACAACACCAAGCTGCACCAGGCGTTCGACTCACTGGGGCTGCCCGTACGCGACACCCACAGCATGAAAGACTGTGTGGCTGCCTGCAACGAACTTGCCGCTGAGGGCGACACCGTATTGCTGAGTCCCTGCTGCGCCAGCTTCGACCTGTTCAAGAACATGGAAGACCGCGGCGAGCAGTTCAAGCAGTTAGTAAGACAGTCATAACAACAAGATAGATGATAAACAACACCTTAAGCAAACTGTTCAAAGGCGACAAGGTGATATGGATGGTATTCTTCTTCCTCTGTATCATCAGTATCGTCGAGGTATTTTCTGCCTCGTCGCAGTTGGCGTACAAGGGCGGCAGCTATCTGAGCCCTATGTTCAAGCACATATTCCTGCTGATACTGGGCATATTCTGCATGATTATCACCCTCAACATCCAGTGCCGCTATTTCAAGGTGGCGTTGCCGTTTCTGCTCATAGTGTCGATTATCACGCTCGGCGCCGTGCTGGCTGCTGGTCAGAACATCAATGGCGGCAGCCGCTGGCTCAATATCTTCGGACTGAGTTTCCAGCCATCTGAGATTGCCAAGGGCACCATGGTGCTTGCCACGGCACAGATATACAGTGTATTGCAGACCGACAACGGCGCTGACAAGAACGCCTTCAAGTGGGTGATGGGCCTCTCGATAGCAATATTGGCCCTCATCTGTGGCGAGAACCTCTCGACGGCAGCACTGCTGTTCCTGGTCATCGTCATGATGATGTTCATAGGCCGCACGCCCTACTCCCAGCTGGGCAAGCTGCTGGGAGTGGTCACCCTGCTGGGCGTGGCGGGTATATTCTTCATCATGGCGTTCGGCAAGGACGTCAATGAAGAGAAGAAACTGCTGGCGGCACACAACGTGACGGTGGTGGGCGACGACAAGGACGGCCTGTTTGAGAAGCGCCCGTGGTTCCTGAAGCGCGCCGACACCTGGAAGACGCGTATAGACAAGTTTATGAACTCCAAGGATATACCCCCAGACTCGGTAGACCTGGACAAGGACGCGCAGGTGTCGTATGCCAATATCGCCATAGCCTCGTCGAACGTGATAGGCAAAGGTCCGGGCAACTCCGAGCAGCGCGACTTCCTGTCGCAGGCGTTCTCAGACTTCATCTACGCCATCATCATCGAGGAGATGGGCATCATAGGAGCCGGAGGTGTGGCATTCCTCTACATCATCCTGCTCTTCAGAACCGCCAAGATAGCCAACCAGTGCGAGAACAACTTCCCCGCATTCCTCGCGATGGGCCTGGCGCTGATGCTGGTGACCCAGGCACTGTTCAACATGTGTGTGGCTGTGGGTCTGGCGCCCGTCACGGGTCAGCCGCTACCCCTCATCAGCAAGGGCGGAACCTCGACGGTCATCAACTGCGTCTACATCGGAGTGATACTGAGCATCAGCCGTTCGGCGAAGAAGCGCACGCCGGCTGCCAACGCCCAGCCTGCCGCCGTCTGAGCCCCACGCTACCCCCCGAGATGGGCACCCTCACACTGGGATTCATCACGGGAGACAAAGAAATCATGGATGAAACCAAAAATATTTGGATAAATCACGCATAAATCAAAATATTTTAGCTATTTTTGCCTGAATAAAGTAACGGAAACGAAAATGGAAGACGAACTGAGAATCATCATCAGTGGAGGAGGTACCGGCGGACACATATTTCCCGCCATCTCAATAGCCAACAGCATCAAGGCCAAGCGCCCCGATGCCAAGATACTCTTTGTGGGTGCACTGGGACGCATGGAGATGCAGCGCGTGCCTGCCGCAGGCTATGAGATAAAGGGCCTGCCTATCTGCGGATTCGACCGCAAGCACCCTCTGCGCAACATTGCCGTACTCTTCAAGATATGGAAGAGCCAGCGCATGGCAAAGAAGATTATCCGCGATTTCCGCCCCATGGCAGCCGTGGGCGTAGGAGGTTATGCCAGCGGTCCCACGCTCAACATGTGTGCCGCCAAGCATATACCCTGCCTCATCCAGGAGCAGAACTCGTATGCCGGAGTGACCAACCGTCTGCTGGCCAAGAAGGCCGAGAAGATATGTGTGGCCTATGAACACATGGACCGCTTCTTCCCCGCCGACAAAATCATACTCACGGGCAACCCCGTGCGCCAGAACCTCATCGAGACCACGCTCAGCCGCGAAGAGGCTATCGAGCGTTTCGGCCTCGACCCCGCCAAGAAGACCATACTGCTCGTGGGCGGAAGCCTCGGTGCCCGCACCATCAACGAGAGCGTGCTCCAGCATCTGGACATGGTCAGAGAGTCGGGCGTGCAGTTCATCTGGCAAACCGGAAAGTACTACAGCGACGCCATCGCCCAACGCCTGAAAGGTGAAGAGCCGATGCCGATGCTCCACGTGACCGACTTCATCAGCGACATGGGCGCCGCCTACAAGGCAGCCGACCTCGTGATAAGCCGAGCCGGCGCCAGCTCCATCAGCGAGTTCTGCCTGATTGGCAAGCCTGTCATCCTGGTGCCCAGCCCCAACGTGGCCGAAGACCACCAGACCCACAACGCCATGGCGCTGGTAAACCACAACGCCGCCATATTCGTCAAGGACGCCGAGGCTCCCGAGATACTGCTCCAGCGGGCCATCGAGACCGTCAAGGACCAGGACAAGCTCACCTCGCTCCACGACAACATCCTCACATTGGGCGTAGAAAACTCTGCCGACACCATTGCCGACGAGGTAATCAAATTAGCAACAAGACAATAACTATGGAACTGAAAGATATCAAGTCTGTATATTTCGTAGGAGCCGGCGGCATAGGCATGAGTGCCATCGCCCGCTACTTCCTGCACAAGGGCGTGACCGTTGCAGGTTACGACCGCACCCCCTCAGAGCTGACCCGTCAGCTGGAACGTGAAGGTATGGACATCCACTATGAAGAGAACGTGGACCTAATACCCCAACCATGTCGCGACACAGCCACCTGTCTGGTCATCTATACTCCCGCCATCCCTGCCGAGCACAAGGAGATGGTCTTTTTCCGTGAGGGCGGCTTCACCATCGAGAAGCGCGCCCAGGTGCTCGGTACCCTCACCCGCACCCACAAGGGCCTGTGCTTTGCCGGAACCCACGGCAAGACCACCACATCCACCATGTGTGCCCACATCATGCACGAGAGCCACGTAGACTGCAACGCCTTCCTCGGAGGAATCTCCAAGAACTATGGCACCAACTACATCCTCAGCGAGAGCGACTACATCGTGATTGAGGCTGACGAGTTTGACCGCAGTTTCCACTGGCTGCGCCCCTGGATGAGCGTCATCACAGCCACCGACCCCGACCATTTGGACATCTACGGCACCAAGGAAGCCTATCTCGAGAGCTTCCGCCACTACACCACGCTCATCCAGCCCGGAGGAGCGCTCGTCATCCACACTGGTCTGGAGATGAAGGCCGACGTGCAGGAGGGCGTGAAGGTCTATACCTACAGCCTCAACGAAGGCGACTTCCATGCCGAGAACATCAAGATAGACAATGGCGAAATCAGCTTCGACTTCGTATCGCCCATAGAGCGCGTCGACGGCATCGTGCTGGGCCAGCCCATCCCCATCAATATCGAGAACGGCGTGGCTGCCATGGCTATGGCCCAGCTCAACGGATGTACCCCCGATGAACTGCGTCACGGCATGGCTACCTACGGAGGTGTGGACCGCCGCTTTGACTTCAGGCTGAAGAACAGCCGCCACGTGGTGCTCTCCGACTATGCCCACCACCCCAAAGAGATATTCCAGAGCGCCAAGAGTATGCGCGAGCTGTACAAAGACCGCAAGATTACGGCCATCTTCCAGCCCCATCTCTATACCCGAACCCGCGACTTCTACCGCGACTTCGCCGACGCGCTGAGCCAGCTCGACGAGGTAATACTCACCGAGATTTACCCCGCCCGCGAGCAGCCCATTCCCGGCGTCACCAGCCAGCTCATCTACGACAACCTCAAGCCTGGCGTGGAGAAGGCCATCATCCGCAAGGACGACGTGATAGACTATGTCAAGAGCCGCGACTTCGACGTGCTCATCATCCTGGGCGCCGGCGACCTGGACAACTATACCGACGAGATAGCTCACATCATAGACAACAAGTAAAGAGTGGCAAGACTACGATTCAACTGGAAGAGAGGACTCCTCATCATGGTAGATATCGCCTTGGGCGTGTATCTGTGCATGGCCTTCACCGCGTTCAACAAGTTTGACGACAAGGGACGCAGGTGTACCAAGGTCAACATACAGATTACCGACTCCAAGACCGACGGCTTCATAGGCAGCGACGAAATCAAGGCCCGACTGAAGAAGCAGGGCCTGTTTCCGCTGGGAAAGCCCATCACCCAGATTAGGACACGACAGATAGAGGAAAGCCTCATGGCGAGCCCGTTTGTCAAGACCGCCGAGTGCTACATCACTCAGGACGGACAGGTCAACATAGCCTACAGCCAGTTGATGCCTATCGTGAGAGTCAAGGCCAACAACGGCACCGACTACTACATCGACGACAAGTGCAGCATCATGCCCAACTCCCACTACACCAGCGACCTCATCATCGCCACGGGCAACATCAACCAGTGGTATGCCCGAAACTACATCGCCTATCTTGTCCAGACGCTCATGGCGAGCGACTTCTGGAAGAACCAGATAGTACAAATCAACGTCCTCAGCGACCTCGGCATCGAGCTCGTGCCCAGAGTGGGCAACCATATTATATATATAGGTCAGCTGCCCGAGGCCAAGACACCACGAGAACGACAGAAGCAGATAGCTGACTTCACCCGTCACAAGATGGACCGTCTCAAGAAATTCTACAAGTACGGACTCTCCCAGGCAGGATGGAACCGCTACTCGTACATCAATCTCGAATTTGACAACCAGATTATCTGCAAGAAAAGTAAACAAGAATAAAACAATATAACGTATGGCAAAGGAATTTATAATCGCTATCGAACTGGGCTCGTCCAAGATTACAGGCGTGGCCGGAAAGAAGAACCTTGATGGCAGCATCAGCATCCTCGCCGTAGCGCAAGAAGACTCTTCGGCATGCATCCGCAAGGGAGTAGTCTATAACCACGACCGCACGGTACAGTGTCTGACCAACATCGTCAACAAACTTGAACACTCGCTCAAGTCCAAGATAGCAGGCGTGTATGTATGCGGAGGAGGACAGTCGATACGCAGCGTAAAGAATGTGATTGTCAAAGACCTGGAAGAGGGAGCCATCGTGCGCCAGGACATGATAGACGAACTCATGGACGCCAACCGCAGCATGGATTATCCCGAACAGGAGATTATCGATGCCATCACTCAGGAATACAAGGTTGACAACCAGCTCCAGCTTGACCCCGCAGGCATACAGTGCAAGCATCTGGAAGGCAATTTCCTTAACATATTGTGGCGCAAGAAGTTCTACTACGCCTGCAACGAGTGCTTCAAGAGCGCCGGCATCAACATCGTCGAGATGTATCTCGCACCGCTGGTGCTCGCCGACAGCGTGCTCACCGAGTCGGAGAAGCGCAGCGGATGTATGCTCGTAGACCTGGGCGCCGAGACCACCACCGTGTCGGTATACTACAAGAACATCCTGCGCCATATCGCCGTCATACCACTGGGCAGCAACAACATCACCAAGGACATCGCCTCGCTCCAGATAGACGAGGAAAGGGCCGAAGAGATGAAGCTCGAGTATGGTTGCGCTTATACCAACAACGCTGACATCGACAACACGCTCGAACTCGCCGTGGGCGACGGACGCAAGATAGAGAGCCGCCGCTTCATAGAGATTGTAGAGTCGCGCATGGAGGAAATCATCCGCAACGTGTGGTACCAGATGCCCAACGAGTTTTCCGACAAGATGCTGGGCGGCATCATCCTCACCGGCGGCGGTTCCAACATGCGCAACATCGTCGAGGCTTTCCATACCTTCACCCCCATCGAGAAAATCAGAATTGCCAAGTTTGTCAACGGTGTAATCAATGCCAACCAGCCCGAAATCACCGCTCACGACGGCCGCATGAACACAGTACTGGGACTGCTCGAGCGCGGCAACGAAAACTGCGCTGGCAAGGACATCAACGACTCGCTCTTCGCCCCTGAAGACGAGGGTTACACCACTACAGAGAAGCCCAAGGAACCCCACCAGCCAGGCAAGGGCATCATACAGACGCCCGAAGAGAAGGCCGCTGCCGAAGAGGCTAAGCGCAAGAAGGAAGAGGAGGAAGAACTGAAGCGGCAGAGAGAGGCTGAAGAGGAACGCAAGAAGGAGCGCGAGAACAGTTTCTGGCACCGCAACAAGGCTAAGCTCAAGAACTTCTTCTCACAGATTATCACAGAGGAAGAATAAGCAATCGTAATTCACACCACAATCAAGCATGACTATCATGGATAAAGACAACAATACAACCAACGGCACCCTGCCTATCTTTGAAGTTCCCGAGAAGGTCAACATCATCAAGGTCATCGGCGTGGGCGGTGGTGGCGGCAATGCCGTAAACCACATGTACAGAGAGGGCATACACGACGTGAGTTTCGTGCTGTGCAACACCGACGCACAGGCGCTCAACGCTTCGCCCGTACCCGTACACATCCAGCTGGGCAAGGAAGGACTCGGCGCGGGCAACGTGCCCGAGAAGGCGCGTAAAGCCGCAGAAGAAACCCTGGACGACATCAAGGCCATGCTCGACGACGGCACCAAGATGACATTCATCACCGCCGGAATGGGCGGAGGTACCGGCACCGGAGCAGCGCCCGTCATAGCAAAGGCGAGCAAGGACATGGGCATCCTCACTGTGGGCATTGTCACCATACCCTTTTTATGGGAAGGCGAAAAGAAAATCAACAAAGCCCTCGACGGTGTAGAGGAACTGGCAAAGAACGTAGACGCACTGCTGGTCATCAACAATGAGCGTCTGCGCGAGGTATATGCAGACCTGTCGGTGCTCAACGCCTTCGGAAAGGCCGATGACACGCTGAGCGTGGCTGCCAAGAGCATCGCCGAAATCATTACCAGCCGAGGCATCGTCAACCTCGACTTCAACGACGTGCGCACCGTGCTCGAAGACGGCGGCGTGGCCATCATGAGTACCGGTTACGGCGAGGGCGAGGGCCGACTGCGCAAAGCCATCGAGAGCGCGCTTCACTCGCCGCTACTCAACAACAACGACATCTACAATTCCAAGAAGATTCTGCTCAGTATCACCTTCGCCGCAGACAAAGCCAATAACGAGGGACTGCGTATGGAGGAGATGAACGAAGTCAATGAGTTCATGTCGCACTTCAACTGTGACTATCAGTCCAAGTGGGGCATATTCCTCGACCCCAATCTGGGTGAGAAGGTCAAGGTGACCATCCTCGCCACCGGTTTCGGCATCAAGAATATCGACGGCATGCAGGAACACCAGACCAAGAAGTACACCCAGGAAGAGGCAGACAATATGGCCAAGAAAGCCGAAGCCGATGCCCAGAAGAAGGCACGCATGGGCGTGTACTACGGCAGCGGCGAGAAGACCATGGAGTACAAGCGCCGTCCACACATTTTCCTCTTTTCGCCCGAATACCTTGACAACGAGGACGTGATACTCGCCATCGAGAACACGCCCACTTACAAGCGCTCCAAGAACATGATAGACGAGATAACCCGTCAGGCATCGGGACACACCGAGAGCAAACCTGCCGATGACGGCGGCAACGACGGCACTGCCAACTCCATCATTTCATTCGTATAACCATTGAAACTAAACATTATGGATTTGTTTGAACAAGTAAGCAACGATATCAAGGAAGCCATGAAGGCCCGCGACAAGGTGCGCCTCATGACCCTCCGCAACATCAAGAAAGTATTTCTCGAGGCCAAGACCGCCCCGGGAGCCAACGACACACTCGACGATGCCGCCGCGCTCAAGATACTGCAGAAGCTGGCCAAGCAGGGCCGCGAGACAGCAGCCACCTACACAGCCAACGGTCGCGCCGACCTGGCTGAAGAAGAGTTGGCCCAGGCCGCCGTCATCGAGAGCTATCTGCCCAAGCAGCTCAGCGCCACAGAGATAGAAGAGATCGTCAAGGGCATCATAGCCGAGACCGGAGCCTCATCGATGAAGGATATGGGGCGCGTCATGGGCATCGCCACCAAGCAGTTGGCAGGCAAGGCCGACGGCGGAGCAGTCTCGCAGATTGTAAAGCGACTGCTGGCATAGGCAGCCGTTACACCTTATTATATATATAGCATCCCGACACGTTATGGACAACTGGCCATAGCGTGTCGGGATGTTTCTATTGGAACAGTTGGCGCAGAATGGCCACAGACTTGAGCTCGGGAAAAGAGGGCAGATGCAGACGGTAATAGTCCATCAGAGCGTCGAGACAGCAGTTGCGCTCGTCGCGGTTCATCGGCATCGCAACACCTTCAAAACCACCGCGAAGGAAGAGAGCTATACGCCGCGCCACCTCGGGCTGAGCCACATCCTGATGGGCAGGGCGAAGCAGAGTGAAGCATCCCTCGCGCAGGTCGAGCCAGCTGCCGGCGGCATAGGTTTCCTCGTCGGGCGCAATGCCCACCAGGCGCGTGAGCATGGTCATAAACACGAGGTGGAAGTTGGCAGTATGCTCGCCATCGAGCTCCAACACATCTATCGAAGCGTCAACAAACTCAAAGAGTTGCCGGTTTTCGTGCTCGTGGCGGGCTACGGTGGTGAGCAGTTCGACCACAAAGAGCGCTACGGGCAGCTTGACCGCATCTTCGTACATGTAGGTGGCCATCGTGCTGAACCTTACATCCGTCAGGAGTTGCAACCGGCGGTTGGGTCGCATGTCATAGGCTATCTCCAACCTCGAAAGCGGGATAAAATACTGCCGCTTCAACTTGCCGCGCTTGGTCGCCGGAACCGTCACCGCAAACGACTGGTAGCCGTAGTCTGCCGTGAACATCTCCACCACTATCTTGCGGTCAGCATAGGGATTGGTTTTGAGTACTATTGCGTTTGTTTTGACCATCATAGACTACAAAAGTAATAAAAAACAGCCTTTTATAGAAAATTCTTTGAAGAAAATTTGCACATTTCGTTAAAAGTATCTACCTTTGCATCCGCTAATAGACAGATGGTCCCTTCGTCTATCGGTTAGGACGAGAGATTTTCATTCTCTAAAGAGGAGTTCGACTCTCCTAGGGACTACAAATAATAAAAAAGAAAGTATAATAAGATGGCAAATCACAAATCATCACTGAAGAGAATTCGTCAGACAAAGACAAAGACTTTGCACAACAAATATTATGCAAAGACTATGCGCAACGCCGTACGTAAGTTGCGCGCAATGACAGACAAGGAAGAGGCTGTTAAGCTGTACCCCGTAGTACAGGCCATGTTGGACAAGCTCACAAAGACCAACATCATCCACAAGAACAAGGCTGCGAACCTGAAGTCAAGCCTCGCTCTCCACATCAGCAAGCTGGGATAATTCACAAAACAATATATCCTACCCCAAAGAGACCACTACCACAAGTAGTGGTCTCTTTGGTTATATGCCTCGAGGGCAGAGAGCGGCACGCTGTCGCCGGTGACAGAGCAAAGCCAAATCGCCTACAACGCACTGATTTGCAATCGCGCAGACCGTCATCATCAGTTCAGGACACAGATAGTAAACCAGCAGTCGCACTCCCCGCAGCGACAATGATGACGGAGCAGACCAATAAGTTGAGAGCAAAGCCGGAAATGACTATTGCAAAGTTGGAAATACTCACGGCAAACCCTGAAATAACCGATGCAAACCTTGAGAAGAACTTTACCGCCACAGAGATGACTATGACGGCAAGGGTGATGATTTCGGTCATACGCACAATGGTTTCGGTCATACGCACAATGGTCGGGACGGAGCACACGGGTGTCGCCACGCTGGTGCACCACACCAGCACTGTTACAGCCGGCGAACGCGAGCCTATGCGACTGCCCCTCAACAAGGCGAAAGCGTGTACCACAAAGCCCCACACACCGCATACGACAGCCTCTGTGGAGGCAGACTGGGTGCGCAAACAGTTAAACTTTTATAACGTCGGGGCAAAGGGAGTTTCTGATGGAAACAGAGGTCAAAATAACGGGGCAAATGTTTCGCTATGTCAATGAATTTTACTATCTTTGCAATCAAACTTGTACCATACTGAAATGGAAGATAATCATAACATAGAAAGCAACTATTCGGCGAGTAACATTCAGGTACTCGAAGGCTTGGAGGCAGTGCGCAAGCGCCCTGCCATGTACATCGGCGATATTAGCGAAAAGGGTCTGCATCACCTGATTAACGAGACGGTAGACAACTCTATCGACGAGGCGATGGCAGGCTACTGCACAGATATAGAAGTGACCATCAACGAGGACAACTCGGTAACGGTGGAAGACAACGGCCGCGGTATCCCCGTGGATATGCATGAGAAACTGCACAAATCGGCTCTGGAGGTGGTTATGACCGTGCTCCATGCCGGTGGTAAGTTTGACAAGGGTTCGTATAAGGTCAGCGGTGGTCTCCACGGTGTGGGTGTAAGCTGTGTCAACGCCCTGTCAAGCCACATGATGTCGCAGGTGTTCCGCAACGGCAAAATCTACCAGCAGGAATATGAGAAGGGCAAGCCTCTCTACCCCGTCAAGGTAGTGGGCGAGACCGACAAGCGCGGTACACGCCAGCAGTTCTGGCCCGATGGCAGCATCTTCACCACCACCACATTCCAGTGGGACATCGTGGCTCGCCGTATGCGCGAGCTGGCATTCCTCAACGCCGGCATCCGCATCACCCTCACCGATGCGCGCCCCGACGCCGAGGGCAAGACCCGTCAGGAGGTCTTCCATGCCAAGGACGGTCTGAAGGAGTTTGTGCGCTACGTAGACCGTCACCGCGCCCACCTCTTCGACGACGTCATCTATCTCAAGACCGAGAAGCAGGGCATCCCTATCGAGGTGGCTATCATGTACAACACCGACTATTCGGAGAACATCCACTCTTATGTCAACAATATCAACACCATAGAGGGCGGTACCCACCTCACCGGTTTCCGTACGGCTCTCACCCGTGTGCTCAAGGCTTATGCCGACAACGAGCCCACCATCTCCAAGCAGATTGAAAAGGCCAAGATAGAGATTGCCGGCGAAGACTTCCGCGAGGGACTTACCGCAGTGATTTCCATCAAGGTAGCCGAGCCACAGTTTGAGGGTCAGACCAAGACCAAGCTGGGCAACTCTGAGGTGGCTGGTGCCGTGCAGCAGGCTGTGGGCGAAGCGCTCAACGATTATCTCGAAGAGCATCCCGTCGAGGCCAAGCGCATCTGCGAGAAGGTGGTACTGGCTGCCACCGCACGTATCGCCGCCCGCAAGGCCCGCGAAAGCGTGCAGCGCAAGAACGTGATGAGCGGCGGCGGTCTGCCCGGCAAGTTGGCCGACTGCTCCAACAAGGACCCCAAGGAGTGTGAGATTTTCCTCGTCGAGGGTGACTCCGCCGGTGGTTCTGCCAAGCAGGGCCGCGACCGTTTCCGCCAGGCCATCCTGCCGCTGAGAGGTAAAATCCTCAACGTAGAGAAAGTGCAGTGGCACCGTGTCTTTGAGGCTGAGTCGGTAATGAACATCATCCAGAGTATCGGCGTGCGTTTCGGCGTCGAAGGCGAGGACGACCGCGAGGCCAACATCGACAAGCTGCGCTACGACAAGATTATCATCATGACCGATGCCGATGTCGATGGTTCTCACATCGACACCCTCATCATGACGCTCTTCTACCGCTTCATGCCCAAGGTCATCGAAGACGGCCACCTGTATATCGCCACGCCTCCCCTGTACCGTTGCTCGTACAAGGACAAGAGCGAATACTGTTATACCGAACAACAACGCCTACAGTTTATCGAGAAATATGCTGGCGGAAACGATTCCGACAAAGCCCTTCACACCCAGCGTTACAAGGGTCTTGGTGAGATGAACCCCGAGCAGCTGTGGGAAACCACTATGAATCCTGAAAGTCGATTGCTCAAACAAGTGACTATAGAGAATGCCGCCGACGCCGACGAAATTTTCTCTATGCTTATGGGCGATGACGTAGAACCACGCCGTATCTTCATCGAAGAGAACGCTACCTACGCCAATATCGACGCTTAAACAAAATGTCAATTACCTAAAAAAGGCACGCCTCTTATGACAAGAGGTGTGCCTTCTTTTTTGCTGGTCACGACGATGGCTATATCCGCCACGAAGATAGTGGTATCGTTGATTTTTCCTCATTTTCACTTGGTAACGCCAATAAAAAGTACTAATTTTGCACCTGATGGCCAAAACTGCAATACAAGAGATGATTATGGTGCTGATGGGCTTGCTCGTCATCGGCATGACGAGCGCCAGCGCCCAGACCGCCAGCCTTGGCCCTGGAGAGATAAGCTGCACCACAGCCGACTCGCTCTCTGACATCTGGTTCCGCCACACCTATCTCACGCAGCGCCGCCCCATCAGCGCCACGCTCAGCGTCACCGCCCGTGGCAGATACAGAGTGTATGTCAATGAGTCTAATGTCACCCCGCCCCTCCCGACCGACAACTGTCATCACCCCGTCACCATCGATATCGACGTCAGCGGCTACCTGCGTTCCGACTCCAACACGGTGGCCATCCTCTATCACCCGGTTGGTCCCCACGACCACCAGATAGCCGTCTGTTATTATGGAGTGGGGCGCGACGGTCGCCCCTTTGGTCACAAGGCCGACGGAGGATGGCTCTGCCGGCCTGTAGATGAAGGTTCGGGCGACGGAATTGACCGCGGCTACACGCAGACGGTATCGACCGCATGCTGGACACCAGTCTCGGCGCCAGGGAGGTTAGAGATAGAAGGAACGAAGGCTGCATCGGAACCACGGAGGGTAGAGATAGAAGAAGCGAAGGCTGCTTCAGCACCACGGAGGGTGGAGATAGAAGGACGGACGGCTGACTCGGCACTTCGGAGGGTATCGACGGAGATGGGGGTGTGGCCCTTGGCTACGCTGCTGCCTGTCCAGGTAAATCGCGTGACGAGAGTCACTGCGCCGCGATATTCGGAGCGGACGCCGGAGGGTATCGCCTACGAGTTTGTCACTGGCTTCTACGGCTTTGTGAGGCTCACGCTGCGCGGGGCGAAGAAGGGTGAGACCATTATCATCGGCGGGCGCAAGTATACCTGCAACGGCGAGACCGACGAGCAGATTACCACAGCCTTCGAGCCTACCTACCACCGACGGGTGATTGTCAGCGGAGACAGTGCGTTTGACGCCAGCCAAGTGCAGCGCGTCGACGGCGTAAGCCTCATGACGACAACAACTTACAATGCATATCCATACTAAAGCAATGATAAAATACAAGAACAAGGAAATCTACGAGGTAACCATAGCCTCAACGCTTAGCCAATATAAAGGAAGCCACATAGACAACGACATCGTGTTGTTTGACGATCTGGCCAAAATCCCCTTCCCCGACCGTACGCGCCGCATGCAGTGCATGATGGCTGCGCTCTGTCTGAACGGCAGAGCCACCTACCGGCTTGACACCATAGAACACACCGTGGAGCGCAACGACGTCATCATCATCACCAACGGCATGGTGGTCGACAACTGTTCGTTCAGCGAAGATTTCAGCGGCATAGGATTTATCATCTCGCCCAATTTCTTCAGCGACATCGCCAAAGATGTACACGAGATATCATCGCTCTTCCTATTTGCGCGCAGCAACCCAGTCTCGACGCTGAGCATGAAGGAGGCCGACACTTTCTGCGATTACTACAAGATGCTCAAGAGTAAGATAGACTGCGTGGGGCATCATTTCCGCCGCGACGTGGCCCGCATGACCATCGCCACGATGATATATGACCTGGGCAATACCATCTACCAGATCATGAACAGGGACAACAGGAAAAAGAACCGTGCAGAGACGATTTTTACCGATTTCATCGCACTTATCGAGAAGAACTTTCGCACCGAACGCCGTGTGAGTTGGTACGGCCGACAGCTGTGTATCACCCCAAAATATCTGTCGGAGTGCATCAAGCAGGTAAGCCAGCGCACCCCCAACGAGTGGATAGACAACTATGTGGTTATGGAGCTGCGCGTGCAAATCAAGAACTCGCGCAAGAGCATCAAGCAGATAGCGATGGACATGAACTTCCCCAGCCAGAGCTTTATGGGGAAATACTTCAAGGAGCACGTGGGCATGTCGCCGACCGAATACAGAAGGTCGTAGTCTGTCGGCAGCAAGCCCCGAGGCAACATGATGTCGGGAGCCAGCATCATGACGGCAAGCGGAGGCACAGCCGTCACGCCCTCGTTACCTACCGTTGCCGAGGCATCAAATCATGCCTAAAGCCCGAAGCTCGTCGGCCACCTGGCACAGCTCCTGATACCACTCCTTGCCGAAGCGGCGCACAAGCGGACCCTCGAGAAAGCGGTAGAGAGGCAAGTCGAGTTCGCGGCCTTTCTCTACAGCACACTGGCAGATGCGCCAACGATGATAGTTGAGCCCCACCGAACCATCGGGAAATGTCTTTTCGCGAATGGGATAGAGCGCACAGGAGATGGGCTTGACAAAGGGGCAGCGGCCCTGACGATGCGCGCGCTCAAGGGCACAGAGACAGGTGTCGCCCTCATAGCATGTAAACACACAGTCCTTACCTCCGACAATGCTTGTGACCAGGTCGCCGTCGCGGTCGGCATAAGCCACACCCTGGCGGTCCAAGACAGCCTGCGCCGAAGCCGAGAGGTCATTCCATACCACATCGAGAGAAGTCTCCAAATCGCCGATTTCATCGAGGGTTACCGGTGCGCCGGCGTCGCCTTCGATGCAGCATGCGCCCTTGCACACGTCAAGGTCGCAGCAGAACTTTACCGTGAAAATATCGGGCGAAACAAATACGTTTCCTATCTGTAAAATATGCAGTTCATTCATGTTCTTACCAGTTGATGGGGCCCATGCCGTGCCCGGCGAGATATTCATTGCAGCGCGAGAAGTGGTGGTTGCCAAACCATCCACCCCGGTTGGCGGAGAGGGGTGAGGGATGCACCGACTCGAGCACCAGATGACGGCTGCGGTCGATGAGCGACGCCTTGGAGCGCGCATAGCCACCCCAGAGGATGAAGACCAGATGGTCGCGACCCTCGCTGAGCCTGCTGATGGCAGCGTCGGTAAACCTCTCCCACCCATGGCGCTGGTGGCTGCCAGCCTGGTGGGCCCTCACGGTGAGCGTGGCGTTGAGCAGCAGCACTCCCTGCTCAGCCCAACGCGTCAGGTTACCGCTCTGGGGCACTCCGATGCCGAGGTCACCCTGTATCTCCTTGAAGATGTTCTGCAGCGACGGCGGCATGGCCACTCCGTCGGGCACCGAGAAGCTGAGCCCCATAGCCTGACCCGCCTCGTGATAGGGGTCCTGCCCGATGATAACCACCTTGACGCTGTCGAAAGGACAGAGATTGAAGGCGTTGAAGATAAGTCTGCCGGGAGGATAGCAGGTCGTGGTGGCATACTCGTGCCTTACGAAGTCGGTGAGCTGGGAGAAATAAGGCTGGGCAAACTCATTGCCGAGCCGCTCAGCCCAACTGTCGTTGATTTTTACGTTCATGGAAGCGCGCTATATTATATAATAATGTGCAAAATTACTGCAAAAGGATGTAACTATAGCCATTTGCTCCCACTTTTTTTCACTATTTTCCACCCTTCCCGCCACCATCTCCCCGATGGCGGCAATGACGGGGATGGCGCTTTCTATCGTCTTTGTTATCCCAAAAGTCAGAAAAAGCCGCAGCGCGATGCAAAAAAACGCGGTTATGCACAAGGCGTTTGGCAAAATAATCGTATTTTTGCATGTCTATACTTACTTGACAAGAGATAATCACCTAATAGCTACATCGTTTATGATGCACAAGAAGACGTTATGGCTCACCCTCTGCCTGCTATGGCTCTCCGCCCTGGCGGCGATGGGCTCTCCGCGCGCAATCTATGTCACCACCAGCGACCTGAACATGCGTATGCAGCCATCACCCAACGCCTACAAGCGCGGGGTGGCACCGCGTGGCACCGAGCTGCTCGTGGTCGAATGGGGAGACGACTGGTCCAAGGTCATCTTCGAGGGCGACACCGCCTATGCCGCCAGCCGCTATCTGTCGTATGTCAAAGACGAGCCCGTGGCTACCTCCAAGCCCAAGAAGCGGCGCAGCTCGTTCTCGCTGTTCACCCTGATAGGATGGGCCTTCAAGTTGGCGCTCATCCTCTTCGTCCTCTACATCATATCCAAGGTCCTCTTCTACGGGTTTGCCTTCTACTACTTCATCATGCAGTGGATATACCGCATTACGAGCATCCCCTTCCTCATCACCAACTGGCTCCAGCGCTGGCTCTCCAAGCCCTGGCGCGCGCTCTATAAGGAGAACTCGGGCAACGACCGTCGCAACGATGAGTTGGAAGGCTATCTGTTGCTGGCCAAGATACCGCTGTACATACTGCTCACGCCGATAAGACTGGTCAACGCCATCTACTTCAACCTCTTCGCCCACTGCACCTTCGAGATGTTCAACTATGTGCTCGAGGTCTTTGTGCCGAGCAGCGACAAGGAGGGCACCGACGATGCTATAGACTGGGCGCTGTGGCTGCCGTGGCGCATCATCAAGTACCCGATATGGCACATGTCGCTCACCGTCATCGAGAGTCTGTTCTGGACCGTCTTCGATACCTTCGTCCCCGCGCTTACCCTCTACCACGGCACCGACGAGACCGCCGCGCTCAACATTGTGATGGCGCCCGGCCGCTGCTGGCACGGCAACCGCATGTCGGGCATCTGGAACGTGGGCGCCGGCAACTTTGCCGGCAACGGCATCTACTTCGCCCCCGTGCGCAGCACCGCCACCCACTATTCGGGCGGCTGCATCATCATGTGCCGCGTGAGCCTGGGCAGCGTGCTCGACCTGGGCCTCGCCCCCTATCGCATATACCGCCAGTGTGGCTATGCCAATGCTTTCGACGTGACCCGCTACGGACTGAAGAACGACTACACCACGGGCGAATGGTGGCGCGGCGACCGCGAATGGTGGGAATACTGCATGTACGACTGGCAGAACCGCTACAACGAGAGCTGGCGCATACGCCCTCTCTATGTGCTCGACCTGGCCGACAACACCATCATGCGCATCCCCGGCGGCATGAGCCATTGGCTCTTCCGCAAGATGGTCATCAAGGATTTGTATACGTGGGCATCCAATTTGTAGCCACATCCTTGGGATATCTCAGAAATTATTCCTAAATTTGCAGACAATCAGAACAAAACATATATTACTAACCCTACAACCATTAACGATTATGGCAATAGAAAAGACATTGGTCCTGCTCAAGCCCTGCACCATGCAGCGCGGTCTGGCAGGCGAGATTATCAGTATTTTTGAGAAGAAAGGCCTGCAGATATGCGGCATGAAGATGATGATGCTCACCGACGAGCTGCTCTCCGAGCACTACAGCCATCTCAGCGAGAAGCCCTTCTTCCAGCGCGTCAAGGACGCCATGATGACAGCCCCCGTGGTGGCCATGTGCCTCAAGGGTGTCGACGCCATCGCCGCCGTGCGCGCACTGGCAGGCCCCACCAACGGCCGCAACGCCGCCCCCGGCACCATCCGCGGTTCCTACTGCATGAGTTTCCAGGAGAATATCGTCCACGCATCCGACTCTGCCGAGACCGCAGCCATCGAGCTCAAGCGTTTCTTCCGCGACGAGGAAATCATAGAGTGGGAGCAGTGCTACCACCCCTTCCTCTACGCCAACGACGAGTTCTAACACCCGCCAACCCATCATCCCCACCACGGGAGCAACCATAGCCCCGAAGGTGGCGTCAGGATATAGCCCCACGGCCATGCCCGCTGCTATACCTGAAGCCGTCTTCGGGGCTTTTGCGTGTCTGCGCAGTCGGCCCGAGGGCCGCATCGCCGCTCCAATGACGGCTGAACTACGGGCGGAAACAGCGATTTTGACTTTTTTCTTCATGATTGTCATGCTTTTTTCGGTCTGCCCAAGCCGGGTATGGATTATTATTACTAAATTTGCAGTGACAACGAACCAATAAATAAGTATCTATATGGGTAACAAGCTGTTTATCTGCGCTATCGTGATGATGATAGCCGGCGGCATCTATGCCTCGCGCATCACGGGGCTCAACGCTGCGAAGTATCAACAAGTATCTGCCGTGGACGACGACACCCTCAAGGGCAAACCCGTAATCAAGGCCGACACCACCAAGCATGACAACGACACCGTAGCCAAAAAGAAGAAGGACGAGTATGCCGACATCATCAAGAAGGGTGGCACCGTGAAGGAAGGTCTATTCACCGTGCGCCATATCCAGGACAAGTGGTACTTCGAGATACCCGACACGCTCCTGGGCCGCTACTTCATGTGCGTGACGCGCTATACGGCTGTGCCCCAGAACTTCGGCAAGTATGCCGGCGAAGAGGTCAACGAGGCCACCGTCTATTTTGAGAAGCACGACTACAAGACGATGTACATGCGTGCCTACGTGCTCACCCAGCTGGCCGACTCGACCGACCGTATATCCAAGACTCTCCAGGCATCGACCATCGACCCCATCGTGGCGTCGTTCAAGATAATCGGCAAGAGCCCCAAGGGCCGAAGCATGATAGAGATTACCAATTTCTTCAAGAACGACAACAAGCTCACCACCAGCGTAAGATCATCGCTGGGCATGGTCAAGCTCGGCGGAATGATAAGCAGCCGCTCGTATATCGACACCATGAAGGTGTTTCCCATCAACATCGAGGTGGCCACCGTGCGCACCTATGGTGCCACAGCCAACCGCAACGCGCCAGCCAGTCTGACGGGCTCGGTGACCCTGGGCATGAACACCTCGATGGTGCTGCTGCCCAGCCAGCCTATGCGCAAGCGTCTCTGGGACAAGCGCGTGGGTTACTTTGTCAACAATTTCACCCGTTTCTCTGACACCCAGCACAAGACCCAGCGTGAGTCGTTCATCGCCCGTTACCGTCTGGTGCCGCGCGATGTGAAAGCCTATCGTCAGGGACGGCTGGTAGAACCCGTGAAGCCCATCATATACTACATAGACCCGGCTACGCCCAAGAAGTGGGTGCCCTATCTCATCAAGGGAGTTGAAGACTGGAACGTGGCGTTCGAAGCCGCCGGTTTCAAGAACGCCATCCAGGCCAAGCCGTGGCCCAACGACTCCAACATGAGCGTCGACGACGCCCGCTACTGCGTGATACGCTATCTCCCGGCTGAGATAGAAAATGCCTACGGCCCCCACGTGAGCGACCCGCGCAGCGGAGAAATCATCGAGAGCCACATCTGCTGGTATCACAACGTGATGAGCCTGCTCACCAAGTGGTATATGGTGCAGTGCGGACCGCTCGACAAGCGCGCACAGACCATGACCTTCGACGACAAGCTCATGGGCGAGCTCATACGCTTCGTCTCCTCCCACGAGGTGGGCCACACCCTGGGTCTGCGCCACAACATGGGCGCCAGCCACGCCACTCCCGTAGAGAAACTGCGCGACAAGGCGTGGGTAGAGGCCCACGGCCACACCGCATCCATCATGGACTATGCCCGCTTCAACTACGTGGCTCAGCCCGAAGACAAGATTGGACCCAAGGGACTCTTCCCCCGCATCAACGACTATGACAAGTGGGCCATCAAGTGGGGCTACTCCTACCGCCCTGAGTTCAAGGACGAATATGAAGAGAAAGAGGCGATGATGACCGAGACCTCGCGCTTCCTGGCTGGTCATCCCCGCTGCTGGTTCTCGGGTGAGGGCCGCGACGAAGACCCCCGCTCGCAGACCGAAGACTTGGGCGACGACAACATGAAGGCCAACGAGTATGGCGTGAAGAACCTGAAGCGCGTCATCGCGGGTCTGCCCCAGTGGACTCATCAGGACAACGACCAGTATAGTGACCTGACAGAGGTCTACAAGAGCGTGCGCGACCAGCTGCGCCGATACACAGGCCATGTCATCAAGCACCTGGGCGGCCGATACCTCAACAATATGCCCGGCACCAAGCCCGTAGAGATAGCTCCGGCAGCCATGCCGCTCGAGGCGATAGACTGGGTGGGGCGCAACATCTTCGAGGCTCCGCTGTGGCTGTACCCCGCCACTCTCACCGAGAAGACTGGCATCGACCCGTCGGCCGACATCGCCAACCAGCAGAACATCGTGCTCTCGCGCGCCCTCTCTGCCGACATCATCGTCAAGATATACAACGACTCTTACCTCTCGCCATCGGCACTGAAGCTCGACGCCTACCTCTCGGCGCTGAAGGGCGCGGTGTGGAAGCCTCTGGCTGGCGACAACGGCATGAGCGACAAAATCAGACGCAGTCTGGAGCGCAGCTACCTGAACCGCGTCAACTCGCTGCTCAACCCCAAGGACAACAAGCCTGCACAGTCGTCGCTGATGCAGCTGCTCTTTGCCTCGCGCAGTGGCGACAGCAACAAGGACTCTGATGCGGTGCTCTACCTCGTCCAGCACCTCGACGACATCGCCCAGTTTGTAGACAGCCAGGAGGCTGGCGCCAAGGGCATCGACAAGCTCCACTATCAGGACCTGCAACGCCAGATCAAGCTCATCCGTGAGCGCCGCACCACTGTCAAATAACGCAAGCGCAATGGTACTCAACTATATCTGGATAGGCTTCATCATCATCGCCTTTGTCATCGCCCTGGCCAAGCTCGTCTTCCTGGGCGATGTCACGGTATTTCCGGCGCTCATAGACTCAACCTTCGCCTCGTCCAAGACCGCCTTTGAAATCTCACTGGGCCTCACGGGCGTGCTCTCGCTCTGGTTGGGCATCATGAAGATAGGCGAGCGCGGCGGGGTGGTCAACGTGCTGGCCAGGGCGCTGTCCCCGGTGTTCACCCGACTTTTCCCCGACATTCCCAAGGGGCACCCTGTGACCGGCGCGATATTCATGAACATCGCCGCCAATATGTTGGGACTCGACAATGCCGCCACGCCGCTCGGGCTGAAGGCGATGGAACAGCTGCAGACGCTCAACCCCAACAAGGAGACTGCCACCAACCCCATGATTATGTTCCTGGTGCTCAACACGTCGGGCCTCACGCTCATCCCCATATCCATCATGGTGTATAGGGCGCAGTTGGGAGCCGCCCAGCCCACTGATGTGTTTATCCCCATCCTGCTTGCCACCTTCTTCTCGACCGTGGCGGGCATCATCATTACCTCGATATACCAGCGCATCAACCTGCTCAACCGCACCATGCTCCTCACCCTGGGCGGCATGGCTCTGGTGGTGGGTGCCATCATCTGGGGCTTCGGCCAGTTGGACAAGGACCAGATGAACATTGTGAGCACATCGGTGGCCAATATCCTGCTGATGACTATCATTGTGGCGTTTGTGCTGGCAGGTATGAAGCACCGCATCAATGTCTACGATGCGTTTGTCGAGGGTGCCAAGGAAGGTTTTACCACCGCCGTGCGCATCATACCCTATCTCGTGGCGATACTCGTGGCCATCGGCCTGTTTCGCGCGTCGGGCGCCATGGACATGCTCATCAACGGCGTGGCAACTCTGGTAAAGGCCCTGGGCGGCAACAGCGACTTTGTGGGCGCGCTGCCTACTGCGCTGATGAAGCCGCTTTCCGGCTCGGGAGCCCGAGGTATGATGGTCGACGCCATGACCACCTACGGCGCCGACTCGTTTGTGGGCAGACTGAGCTGCATCTTCCAGGGCTCGACCGACACCACCTTCTACATCCTCGCCGTCTATTTCGGCAGCGTGGGCATCCGCAATATGCGTCATGCCGTGCCATGCGGACTGCTGGCCGACCTCGCCGGAGTCATCGCCGCCATCGGCATCGCTTATTTATTCTTCTAAAACTCTATAGAAATGGCTAATTTAAGGAATCTGGTCAAAGATACCGCCATCTATGGTATCAGCAGCATCGCCGGACGTTTCATCAATTATCTCCTGGTACCCATCCAGACGGCAGCCTTTGCCGCGGGCGGTGGCGAGTATGGCGTGGTGACCAACATCTATGCCTACACGGCGCTGCTGATGGTGATACTCACCTACGGCATGGAGACCACCTTCTTCCGGTTTATCAACAAGACCGAGGACGACCCCATGCGGGTCTATTCCACCGTGCTGGTATCGGTGGGAGTATCGTCGCTGCTGTTTGTCATCGCCGTCTTTGCGCTGCTGCCCCAGATAGCGGGATTCATGAAATACCCTGACCACCCCGACTGGGTGGCGGTGATGTTTGTGTGTGTCGCCATCGACGCCTTCAAGTGCATCCCGTTCGCCTACCTGCGCTACCAGAAGCGCGCCATCAAGTTTGCCTGCCTGCAGCTGGTCAACATCATCCTCAACATTATCCTCAACCTCACCTACCTCATCGTGCTGCCAGCTCTGAGGCTCAACCCCTTCGGGCTGTACGACGACAAGTTCACGCTCAATGTGGGCATGGTCTTCTACATCAACCTGGTGTGCACCGCCGTGGTAGTGGTGTGCTTCTGGCATGAGCTTACGGGCTTCCGCTACCGCTTTGACCGCGCACTTTGGGGCAAGATGATGCGCTACGCATGGCCGCTGCTCATCCTGGGCATAGCCGGCATACTCAACCAGACGCTCGACAAGATTATTTTCCCCTACCTCTATACCGGCGCCGACGAGAAGGCGCAGCTGGGCATCTATGGTGCAGCCACCAAGATAGCCATGATTATGGCCATGATTACCCAGGCGTTCCGCTATGCCTACGAGCCGTTTGTTTTCGGCAAAGCCAAAGATCGCGACAGCCGCGACACCTACGCCAAAGCCATGAAGTACTTCGTCATCTTCACCCTGTTGGCGTTTTTGGCTGTGATTGGATATATGGACATTCTGCGTTACGTCATCCGCGACCGCAGTTACTGGCCGGGGCTGCGCGTTGTACCTATCGTGATGGCTGCCGAGATAATGATGGGCATCTACTTCAACCTCTCTTTCTGGTACAAGCTCATCGACAAGACCATCTATGGCGCCTGGTTCTCGGGCGCGGGCTGTCTGGTGCTGGTCGTGGTCAACGTGGTCTTCGTGCCGCGCTACAGCTACATGGCGTGTGCGTGGGGTGGAGTGGCAGGCTACGGCACGGCGATGCTCCTGTCCTACTTTGTGGGTCAGAAGAAATATCCCATCGACTATCCCGTCAAGGAGATGATGGTCTATGTGGCTCTTACCGCCGTGCTCACCGCCGGAATGACTGCTGCCAACAGGCTGCTGCCTATGGGTGCGTCGCTGGCTGTCAACACCCTGCTCATCCTGGTCTTTGTGGCCTATCTCGTGAAGAGAGACTTCCCGCTCAGCGGGCTCCCCGTAATCGGTAAATACTTTAACAAACGATAATATGAGAAAGTTATTTGTCATCTTAGCCGCCTTTGCGGCTACCATCTCGGCCAAGGCCGACGAGGGAATGTGGACGCTCTACAACCTGCCCAACGCGGTGTACGAGCAGATGAAGGGCTACGGATTTGCTCTGCCCTACAGCAGCCTGTATCAGAGCGACGACGCCATCAAGAACTCAGTGGTAAACTTCTCGGGCTACTGCTCTGGAGTAGTGGTTTCGCCCGACGGACTGGTGTTCACCAACCACCACTGTGGATTTGAGGCCATACGCAGCCACTCTACCGTGGAGCACGACTACATGCTCAACGGATTTTTCGCCAAGACCTATGCCGACGAGCTGCCCAACAAGGGCATGTTTGTGCGCTTCATGGTCGACCAGCGCGACATCACCCCGCTGCTCGAGAAGCGGGGCATACGCACCATGACCGCCAAGGAGCAGGCCAAGTTGCTCGACGAGGTCGAGAACGAGATGCTCAAGGAGGTACACGCCAAGGATGCCAACCTGGAGCTTGAGATCAAGCCTTTCTATGAGGGCAACAAGTATTATGCCACTACCTACCAGGAGTTCAGAGACCTGCGTCTCGTCTTTACTATCCCCAAATCGATGGGTAAATTTGGCGGTGAGACCGACAACTGGATGTGGCCACGACAGACGTGCGACTTTTCAGTGTTCCGAATCTATGCCGACCCGAAGACCAACGGTCCTGCTGACTACTCCAAGGACAACGTGCCATACCGTCCCAAGCACTGGGCACCCGTCTCGCTCGACGGCTACAAGGAGGGAGACTTCGCCATGACCGTGGGATACCCCGGCTCTACCGAGCGCTACCTCTCCTCATACGGTATACGTGAGATGCGCGACGCCGACAATGCTCCCCGCGCACAGATACGTGGTGTGAAGCAGGAGGTGATGATTCGCCACATGCGCGCCGACGAAGCCGTGCGCATCAAGTATGACTCCAAGTACGCGCAGAGCTCCAACTACTGGAAGAACTCTCTCGGCATGAACAAGTGCATCGACTCTGTGGGCATTATCCGCCAGAAAGCCGACTTTGAAGACCGCATTGTCGACTACCAGAAGTGGACGGGATACCTCAAAGGCAAGCTCGACATGGACAAGCTCGCCAAGTTCTACGCCCAGCGTTTCGACGCTGCACGCATGCTCACCGTCTGGGGCGAGACCTTCCGCCGCACCACCGAGCTCAACAGCCGCGCCATGCGCATAGCCAGCAACCCCACCGCCGTCAACCCCACCGCTGCCAAGAAGAAGCAGTACTATGTATTCAAGGACAACAGCGCCGAGTGGGATGAAGCGCTCGACCGCGACGTGATGGCTACGCTGATAGACAACTACCGCAAGTATGTGGCTGCCGACAAGCTGCCCGCCTTCTACCAGACTATCGCCGACCGCTTCGGAGGCGACACGCGCAAGTATGTGGACTGGCTGTGGGACAATACCATCCTCATGAAGAGCGGCAAGAAGATTATGCTCAACAGCAAGCAGCTCCTCAAAGACCCCGGATACCAGTATGGCAAGCAGCTCATGGACATCCGCACCGAGATATTGAAGTCGTACCTCCAGAATGCCGACTCCATCGACCTGCAGGAGCAGTATCTCTGCGACGCCAAGGTGCGCATGGAACAGGAACTGCCCCACTACTCCGACGCCAACTTCACCATGCGTCTCAGCTATGGCCAGGTGGGTGGTTACATGCTCGGCGGCAAGCCCTCGGGCTACTACACCGAGGCAGAGAGCATCGTCAAGAAGATGGAGGCTGGCGACCGCGGCACCATCGATTACCAGGTAGAGCCTGTGATGAAGCAACTGCTCGGCGCCAAAGACTTTGGCAGCTATACCGACAAGACCACGGGCAAGATGCAGCTGTGCTTCCTCACCAACAACGACATTACTGGCGGCAACTCGGGCTCTCCCATGTTTGATGGTAAGGGCCGCCTCATCGGTCTTGCCTTCGACGGCAACTGGGACTCGCTCTCCAGCGACATCTGGTTCGACAAGCGCCTCGCTCGTTGCATCGGCGTCGACATCCGCTTCGTCCTCTACATGATGGATCGTTGGGGCCACGCCGACCGCCTGCTCAAGGAGATGGGAGTGAAGTGATAAGGGGATAGGGATAAAACCGAGCCCCTCCCCG
>NZ_NPJJ01000029.1 GCF_002251385.1 Prevotella sp. P5-108 | reverse complement strand
AAACTCACACCTTTTGGAGGAATTTTTTCAATCATGGAGAAATTTGACTCCATGCTTTCACCCGTTATCGACTCAACACTGGGTCAGAGATGCAGCAGTATCTTCGGATATCAGTTCAGCGAGATAGTCCGTTCGCTGATGAGCGTTTATTTCTGTGGCGGCTCATGCGTGGAAGATGTAACGTCACAACTGATGCGCCATCTCTCGTATCATCCTACCCTTCGTACATGCAGCTCTGATACCATCCTCAGAGCCATCAAGGAACTGACACAGGAAAACATCTCCTATACTTCCGACCAAGGCAAGACCTATGATTTCAATACTGCAGACAAACTCAACACATTGCTTATAAACGCTTTGGTTTCTACAGGCGAGTTGAAGGAAATTGAGGAATACGATGTTGACTTTGACCATCAGTTCCTTGAAACGGAGAAGTATGATGCAAAACCGACCTACAAAAAGTTCCTCGGCTACAGGCCTGGCGTATATGTTATCGGTGACAAGATAGTCTATATCGAGAACAGCGATGGTAACACGAATGTGCGTTTTCATCAGGCAGACACCCATAAGAGATTCTTCGCTCTTCTGGAATCCCAGAACATCCGTGTAAATCGCTTCAGGGCAGACTGCGGTTCCTGCTCGAAGGAAATCGTCAGTGAGATAGAGAAGCATTGCAAACATTTCTACATCCGTGCCAACCGATGCAGTTCGCTCTACAATGACATCTTTGC
>NZ_NPJJ01000028.1 GCF_002251385.1 Prevotella sp. P5-108 | reverse complement strand
CTCAACGAGGTCTTCTGCCCCCAGGTAGAAGAAGTCATTGACCAGCTGCAGCAGTATGCCGACGAGTGGCGCGACGTGCCCATGCTCGCCAAGACCCACGGCCAGCCCGCTTCGCCAAAAACAAGCTCACCTCCACCACCAGCGAGGCATGGGGTAGGGCAGATGGAGGGTTGGATGTCAGGTTTGGAAAGGGCAAAAACCGATGCTCAAAGGCGCAGAACCGGGGCGTATAGTGGGTTGTGGCAATGTGTGCGCACACAGTCAGCGCAAGGGAGGTCATTTCCCTGCGCGGGCAGCTTGTTTTTGTAACAAAAATGACCATCAAGGGCGTGCTCGAGATGATTTCGGCGGTGAAAAATATATAAAAAACACAACTAACTGTTAAATTTTACTATCTGGAAGCGCTTTATAATATGTATAATTAGGTGGTTTGATAGAAAATATGTAACTTTGCAGCCCGAAACGGCATCATAAATACCGTCGCAATCGATTGATAATAACAAAAATAAATATATAAATTAAAAAAGTAAAACTATGCCTACAATTCAACAATTGGTAAGAAAAGGCAGAAACGTGTTGGTAGATAAGAGCAAGTCTCCCGCGTTGGACAATTGTCCCCAGCGTCGTGGTGTATGCGTTCGTGTCTATACTACAACACCTAAGAAGCCTAATTCGGCAATGAGAAAAGTTGCCCGTGTGCGTTTGACAAACCAGAAGGAAGTGAACTCTTACATCCCAGGAGAGGGCCACAACCTGCAGGAGCACTCTATCGTACTGGTACGTGGTGGTCGTGTTAAGGACCTCCCCGGTGTACGTTATCACATCGTTCGTGGTACTTTGGATACCGCAGGTGTCGCAAACCGTACACAGCGCCGTTCTAAGTATGGTGCAAAGCGTCCTAAGGCTAAGAAGTAATAGCCCGAAGATGTATATGCCGAAAGTTCACAGGCGGAGAAGCCTGAGGACTTGCGGCGTGTAAAACAAAAGAAACATTATAATCGTTTTGCTGGAGAATAAGTCAAGGTTGAGTAAATGCCAGAGAGCTGGCGTTGAAGAACAAATGAGCAGCCTCCGCAGAATATTAATTTAACAAAAGCAATGAGAAAAGCAAAACCAAAGAAGCGCGTGATTCTTCCGGATCCCGTGTTCAACGACCAGAAGGTCTCTAAGTTCGTGAACCACTTGATGTATGATGGCAAGAAGAATGCTTCATACGAAATTTTCTACAAGTCTCTTGATGTCGTAAAGGAGAAGATGGCTAATGAAGAGAAGTCTCCCCTGGAGATTTGGAAGCAGGCCCTCGACAATATCACTCCCCAGGTAGAAGTAAAGAGCCGTCGTATCGGTGGTGCCACTTTCCAGGTTCCTACCGAAATCCGTCCTGACCGCAAGGAGAGCATCTCTATGAAGAACCTTATCGCTTTCGCTCGCAAGCGTGGTGGTAAGACCATGGCAGACAAGCTCGCTGCAGAGATTATGGACGCATTCAACAATCAGGGTGGCGCTTACAAGCGTAAGGAAGACATGCACCGTATGGCTGAGGCTAACCGCGCATTCGCTCACTTCAGATTCTAATCATTACATATATATAAGGAATAAAAGAAAATGGCAAACCGCGATTTACATTTGACTCGTAATATCGGTATTATGGCACACATCGATGCCGGTAAGACGACTACATCTGAGCGTATCCTGTTCTACACCGGTAAGACCCACAAGATTGGTGAGGTGCACGACGGTGCTGCAACAATGGACTGGATGGCACAGGAGCAGGAGCGTGGTATCACTATCACCTCTGCTGCCACCACTTGTAACTGGACTTGGAACAACAAGCAGTACAAGATAAACCTTATCGATACTCCCGGACACGTTGACTTCACCGCAGAGGTAGAGCGCTCACTCCGCGTTCTCGATGGTGCTATCGCTACTTATTCAGCAGCCGATGGCGTTCAGCCACAGTCTGAGACTGTATGGCGTCAGGCCGACAAGTACAATGTACCCCGTATCGGTTATGTGAACAAGATGGACCGTTCGGGTGCCGACTTCTTCGAGACCGTACAGCAGATGAAGGACATCCTGGGTGCCAACCCCTGTCCTATCCAGATTCCAATCGGTGCAGAGGAAAACTTCAAGGGTCTCGTTGACCTTATCAAGATGAAGGCTATCCTGTGGCACGATGAGACTATGGGCGCTGAATACGATATTGAGGATATCCCCGCTGACCTCGTTGACGAGGCCAATGAGTGGAGAGAGAAGATGGTAGAGAATGCTGCCAACTTCGACGACGACCTGATGGAGAAGTATCTCGAAGGTGCTGAGATTTCTGAAGAGCAGCTTATCGCCGCTATCCGTAAGGGTACCATCGCTATGGAGATTACTCCTATGTTGCTCGGTTCTTCTTACAAGAACAAGGGTGTACAGCCTCTGCTTGACTATACTTGTGCATTCCTTCCCTCACCTCTGGATACAGAGGCTATCGTGGGTGCCAACCCCGATACTGAGGAAGAGGAGGATCGCAAGCCTTCTGAGGACGAGCCTACATCGGCTTTGGCATTCAAGATTGCCACTGACCCATTCATGGGCCGTCTGGTATTCTTCCGTGTCTACTCTGGTAAGGTTGTTGCCGGTTCTTACGTGTACAACCCCCGCTCAGGCAAGAAGGAGCGTATCAGCCGTCTGTTCCAGATGAACTCTAACAAGGAAATCCCAATGGAGTCAATCGACGCCGGTGATATCGGTGCAGGTGTAGGCTTCAAGGATATCCGTACTGGTGATACTCTCTGCGATGAGTCTAAGCCCATCGTTCTTGAGTCTATGACCTTCCCCGATACCGTGATCTCTATCGCTGTAGAGCCCAAGAGCCAGGCCGATGTTGCCAAGCTGGACAACGGTCTTGCCAAGCTGGCTGAGGAAGACCCCACATTCACCGTTCGTACCGACGAGCAGAGTGGTCAGACCATTATCTCTGGTATGGGTGAGCTTCACCTCGACATCATCATCGACCGTCTGAAGCGTGAGTTCAAGGTAGAATGTAACCAGGGTAAGCCCCAGGTTAACTACAAGGAGGCCATTATCGGCACAGCCCAGAGCCGTGAGACTTACAAGAAGCAGAGTGGTGGTCGTGGTAAGTTCGCTTGTATCGATGTTACAATCGGTCCTAAGGACGAAGACTACAAGGATGGCGACCTGCAGTTCATCAACGAGGTTAAGGGTGGTAACATTCCTAAGGAGTTCATCCCCTCTGTAGAGAAGGGATTCAAGGACTGCCTCGCCAACGGTGTTCTCGGTGGCTTCCCCATGACAGGTATGAAGGTTACTCTTACCGATGGTAGCTTCCACCCCGTTGACTCAGACCAGTTGTCATTCGAGCTCGTAGCTCACCAGGCATTCAAGGTTCTCTGTCCTAAGGCTAAGCCCGTACTGATGGAGCCCATCATGAGAGTCGAGGTAGTTACTCCCGAAGAGAACATGGGTGATGTAATCGGCGACTTGAACAAGCGTCGTGGTATGGTTCAGGGTATGGAGGAAGGCCGTAGCGGTGCCCGCGTGGTTAAGGCTATGGTTCCTCTGGCAGAAATGTTCGGTTATGTAACTGCTCTGCGTACCATCACCTCTGGTCGTGCTACAAGCTCTATGGAGTATGATCACCACGCTCCTGTATCAACAGCCATTGCCAAGGCAGTGCTGGATGAGCAGAACGGTCACTCAGAGCTCCTCTAATAGCAAAATCAATACAGGAAGAGAGACGCTGCTTAGCGAATGACTCTTAAGCAGCGTATCTCTCCTCCTATTACAATTACTAATATTAATTAAGTAAAAGACAATGAGTCAGAAAATCAGAATTAAGCTGAAGTCTTACGACCACCAGTTGGTTGACAAGTCAGCAGAGAAAATCGTGAAGGCTGTTAAGGCCACCGGCGCCATCGTCAGCGGTCCTATTCCATTGCCAACACACAAGCGCATTTACACTGTTAACCGCAGTACATTCGTTAACAAGAAAGCCCGTGAGCAGTTCCAGCTCTCTGACTTCAAGCGCTTGATTGATATCTATAGTTCAACTGCCAAGACAGTTGATGCGCTGATGAAACTTGAATTGCCCAGTGGTGTAGAAGTTGAGATTAAGGTCTAATTTGTAGTTTAATTATTTATTCATTAAAGAAATGCCAGGATTATTAGGAAAAAAAATCGGAATGACATCCGTTTTCAGTGCCGACGGTAAGAATATTCCGTGCACTGTTATCGAAGCTGGTCCTTGTGTTGTAACCCAGGTTAAAACCGTAGAGAAGGATGGTTACAAGGCTGTACAGTTGGGTTTCGCTGAGGCTAAGGAGAAGAATACTTCTATGCCTTTGCAGGGACACTTCAAGAAGGCCGGCACAACACCAAAAAAGCACTTGGCCGAGTTCAAATTTGATGAGGAGTACAATCTCGGTGACACTATCACTGTAGAGTTGTTCAATGACGCCGAATTTGTTGACGTAATCGGTACCTCTAAGGGTAAAGGTTTCCAGGGTGTTGTTAAGCGCCATGGTTTCGGTGGTGTAGGTCAGTCTACTCACGGTCAGGATGACCGCGCTCGTAAGCCCGGTTCTATCGGTGCTTGTTCTTACCCCGCAAAGGTGTTCAAGGGCATGCGCATGGGTGGCCAGATGGGTGGCGACCGCGTAACAACTCAGAACCTTAAGGTGTTAAAGGTAATTCCAGAACAGAACCTTCTTATCGTTAAGGGCTCTTTCGCTGGATGCAATGGTTCAACCGTTTTAATTGAGAAGTAAATGGAAGTTAGCGTATTAAATATCAACGGTCAGGAGACCGGAAGAAAGGTAGTTCTCAATGATGCTATCTTTGGAATTGAGCCTAACGATCACGTTCTTTATCTTGATGTAAAGCAGTATCTTGCTAATCAGCGTCAGGGTACAGCCAAGTCAAAGGAAAGAAGCGAAATGAGCGGTTCTACTCGTAAACTTGGACGTCAGAAAGGTGGCGGTGGTGCTCGCCGTGGAGATATCAACTCACCTGTACTCGTAGGTGGTGGTCGTGTATTCGGTCCCAAGCCTCGCGATTACGGTTTCAAGTTGAACAAGAAAGTTAAGGTACTCGCTCGCAAATCAGCCCTGTCTTATAAGGCACAGGAGAATGCTGTTGTTGTGGTTGAAGACTTCATTTTTGAGGCTCCCAAGACTAAAGATTTTGTAAATATTACTAAAAATCTTAAAGTTGAAGGCAAAAAGACCCTCGTTGTTTTGCCAGAAAGCAATAAAAACGTATATTTGTCGGCTCGTAATTTGAAGGGCTCTGAAGTTATCCTCGCTTCTGCAGTAAATACTTACAAAGTTTTGAACGCAGACGTGCTGGTAGTAACTGAGAATTCTCTCAAGGTTATCGACGAAATCTTAATGAAATAAGGAGAATTAGAATATGGCATTTATTATCAAACCATTGGTTACTGAGAAGATGAACAACATTACAGAGAAGATGTCGAATCGTTTCGGCTTCGTAGTTCGTCCTGAGGCTAATAAACTCCAAATTAAGGCTGAAGTCGAGAGTCTGTACAATGTTACTGTTGTAGATGTAAACACAGCAGTTTATGCTGGCAAGCGTTCTGCCCGTTACACCAAGGCTGGCTTGGTTAAGGGACAGAAGAACTCGTTCAAGAAAGCTATCGTTACTTTGAAAGAAGGCGATACAATTGATTTTTATAGCAATATCTAAATAGAAAATGGCAGTACGTAAATTTAATCCCGTTACACCGGGACAAAGACACAAAGTTATTGGCACGTTCGAAGAGATTACTGCATCCGTGCCAGAGAAGTCTCTCGTTTACGGTAAGCGTTCTACCGGTGGTCGTAACAACACCGGTAAAATGACTGTCCGCTATATGGGCGGTGGTCACAAGAAGAAGTATCGTCTTATCGACTTCAAACGTGAGAAAGATGGTGTTCCAGCAGTTGTAAAGTCTATCGAGTATGATCCTAACAGATCTGCACGTATAGCATTGCTGTATTACGCTGATGGTGAAAAGCGTTACATTGTTGCTCCTAACGGACTCAAGGTAGGCGCTACCGTAATGTCAGGCGCAGACGCTGCTCCTGAAATCGGTAATGCTCTTCCTTTGGCTAACATTCCTGTAGGTACAGTAGTTCACAACCTAGAGCTGCGTCCTGGTCAGGGTGCTCTGCTCGTTCGTTCGGCTGGTAATTTTGCTCAGTTGACTTCTCGTGAGGGCAGTTATTGTGTTATTAAGCTCCCTTCAGGCGAGACTCGTAAGATTCTCTCTGCTTGTAAGGCTACAGTAGGAAGTGTTGGAAACTCTGACCACGCTCTCGAGCAGTCTGGTAAGGCTGGTCGCTCACGCTGGTTGGGTCGCCGTCCTCACAACCGTGGTGTTGTTATGAACCCCCATGATCACCCAATGGGTGGTGGTGAAGGCCGTCAGTCTGGTGGTCACCCACGTTCACGTAAGGGTCTCTACGCTAAGGGTCTGAAGACACGTGCACCTAAGAAGCATTCTAACAAGTATATTATCGAAAGAGCTAATAAAAAATAAAGAGTAAATTATGAGTCGTTCTCTTAAAAAAGGTCCATATATCAACGTATCGCTCGAGAAGAAGATTCTTGCTATGAACGAAAGCGGTAAGAAGACCGTCGTAAAGACTTGGGCCAGAGCATCAATGATATCACCCGATTTCGTAGGGCATACTGTTGCTGTTCACAACGGAAATAAATTTATCCCTGTTTACATTACCGAGAACATGGTAGGCCATAAGCTTGGAGAATTCTCTCTCACACGTCGCTTTGGTGGTCACTCTGGTAATAGAAAGTAAATTAGGCAAACCATTTTAAAGTAAATAACATAACTAATGGGAGCAAGAAAACATGAAGCAGCTGAAAAGCTTAAGGCTGCTCGCAAAAATTTGTATTTCGCTAAGCTGAATGGCGTGCCCTCATCACCACGTAAGATGCGCTATGTCGTAGATATGGTTCGTGGCATGGAGGTAAACCGCGCACTCGGCGTATTACGATTCTCTAAAAAGCAGGCTGCCGCAGATGTTGAGAAACTGCTGCGCTCAGCTATCGCTAACTGGGAGAATAAGAACGAACGCAAGGCTGAAGACGGAGAGCTTTATATCAGTAAGGTCTTCGTAGACGAAGGCGTTACAATGAAGCGTATGAGACCTGCACCACAGGGTCGTGGTTACAGAATCCGTAAGCGTTCTAATCATGTAACTTTGTTTGTTGATGCCAAAACTAACGACGAAAAATAATAAATAGAATGGGACAGAAAGTAAATCCGATAAGCAACCGACTGGGTATTATCCGTGGTTGGGAATCAAATTGGTTTGGTGGCAAGAATTTCGGAGACAACCTGGTCGAAGACCGTAAAATCCGTAAATATCTCAATGAGCGTCTGGCTAAGGCTAACGTATCTAAGATTGTCATCGAGCGTACACTGAAGCTCGTCACCATCACTATTTGCACAGCCCGTCCGGGTCTCGTCATTGGTAAAGGTGGTCAAGATGTTGACAAACTGAAGGAAGAGTTGAAGAAACTCTATAAGAAGGATATTCAGATTAACATATTTGAAGTTAAGAAGCCCGATCTGGATGCTACAATTGTAGGCAATAACATCGCTCGCCAGGTAGAAGGTAAGGTTGCATACCGCCGTGCTATCAAGATGGCTATTCAGAATACAATGCGTGCTGGTGCCGAGGGTGTCAAGATTCAAATCTGTGGCCGTCTGAATGGTGCTGAAATGGCACGTAAGGAAATGTACAAAGAGGGACGTACTCCTCTGCACACATTCCGTGCCGATATCGATTACTGCCAGGCAGAAGCACTTACCAAGGTAGGTCTTCTCGGTATCAAAGTGTGGATTTGCCGTGGTGAGGTTTACGGAAAGCGTGACCTTACTCCTAACTTCACTCAGGAGAAGCAGAATGCCGGTCGCTCAAACAACGGCGGACGTGGTCGCGGTAATCGTAGAAGAAACAATAACCGTTAAAAGAAGAAGTTATCATGTTACAGCCTAAAAGAGTAAAATATAGAAGACCACAAGATGGACGTGGCAACAAAGGCAACGCTCACCGTGGTACACAGCTGGCTTTCGGCTCATTTGGTATCAAGACACTTGAGGCTAAATGGATTGACAGCCGACAGATAGAAGCAGCTCGTGTGGCAGTAAACCGTCACATGAACCGTCAGGGTCAAGTTTGGATCCGCATTTTCCCCGACAAACCTATTACACGTAAGCCTGCTGACGTACGTATGGGTAAGGGTAAGGGTGATCCCGCAGGATGGGTTGCACCTGTAACACCTGGCCGTGTCCTCTTTGAAGTAGAGGGAGTATCTTTCGACATTGCTAAAGAGGCTCTGCGCCTCGCAGCTCAGAAGCTCCCCGTTAAGACAAAATTTATTGTAAGACGTGATTACGACAAAAACGCTTAAGCTATGAAGATTAATGAAGTAAAAGAACTCGCCGACAAGGATCTGCGCGAGAAATTGGAGAATGCAGAGGCTGCACTTCACCAGATGAAGCTCAACCATAGTGTTACTCCTCTTGAAAATCCATCACAGATTAAGGCTGCACGTCGTGATATCGCACGCATGAAGACAGTGCTTCGTCAGAGAGAACTTAATAAATAACAATGGTCCAGATGGAAACAAGAAATTTAAGAAAAGTAAGACAGGGTGTCGTTATCAGCAACAAAATGGATAAAACCATTGTTATTGCAGCTAAGTTTAAGGAGATGCACCCTATTTATGGTAAATTCGTTCAGAAGACGAAGAAGTACCATGCACATGACGAGAACAATGAGGCTAATGTAGGTGATACAGTACAGATCATGGAGACTCGTCCTCTGTCTAAGACAAAGAGATGGAGATTAGTACAAATCGTTGAAAAAGCTAAGTAATTATGATACAGGCAGAATCAAGACTTACAGTATGTGATAACAGTGGTGCACGCGAGGCTCTGTGTATTCGTGTCCTCGGTGGTACACGCCGCCGTTATGCCAGTGTTGGTGACGTGATTGTCGTTGCTGTCAAGAACGTTGTACCTTCAAGTGATTTGAAAAAGGGAGCGGTATCTAAGGCTTTGATCGTTCGCACAAAAAAGGAAATTCGTCGTGCCGACGGTTCATATATACGCTTTGATGACAACGCTTGTGTGTTGCTCAACAATGCTGGTGAGCTCCGTGGAAGCCGTATCTTCGGTCCTGTTGCTCGTGAGCTCCGTGCCGTAAATATGAAGGTTGTTTCTTTGGCACCTGAGGTTCTTTAATTTTTAAAATTAGTAATCAATGACTAAGTTACATATTAGAAAAGACGATATGGTTGTTGTTCTTGCCGGACGTGACAAGGGCAAAACCGGTAAGGTGCTCAAGGTAATGGTTAGCGATAACCGTGCCATCGTTGAGGGCGTCAATATTGTATCTAAGAGTACAAAGCCTTCTGCAAAGAACCCACAAGGCGGTATTGTAAAACAAGAAGCACCTATTCATATCTCAAATTTGAGTTTGATAGATCCAAAGAGTGGTAAGGCTACTCGTGTTGCCATCAAGCACGAAGGCAAGAACGTAATCCGTATCGCTAAAAAATCAGGGGAGGTAATTAAGTAATGGATACAGCACAGTTAAAGAAAGTCTATAATGAGACTATAGCACCTGCTCTCCAGAAGCAGTTCAACTATTCTTCAGCAATGCAAATTCCTGTCCTGAAGAAAATCGTTATTAACCAGGGTCTCGGTGACGCTACACAGGATAAGAAAATCATTGATGTAGCCATTAATGAGATTTCAGCCATTACCGGTCAGAAGGCTGTTGCTACATATTCTAAGAAGGATATCGCAAACTTCAAGCTGCGTAAGAAGATGCCTATCGGTGTCATGGTAACATTGCGTCGTGAGCGCATGTATGAGTTCCTCGAGAAACTTATCCGTGTAGCTCTTCCCCGTATCCGTGACTTCAAGGGTATCGAAAGCAAGTTTGACGGTCGTGGTAACTATACTCTCGGCGTTTCAGAGCAGATTATCTTCCCTGAAATCAATATTGATCAGGTAGATCGCATCCAGGGTATGAACATTACTTTCGTAACTTCTGCAAGCACAGATGAAGAAGGTTATGCTCTGCTCAAAGCTTTCGGTCTCCCATTCAAGAATGCTAAAAACGATTAATAGATATGGCAAAAGAATCAATGAAGGCCCGCGAGGTTAAGCGCGCAAAATTGGTAGCTCGCTATGCTGAAAAGCGTGCTGCTCTGAAGAAAATTATTGCGACCACTGACGATATCGCAGAGGCTTATGAGGCTGCTCGTAAACTTCAGTCTATTCCCAAGAACGCTAATCCAATTCGCCTGCACAACCGTTGCAAGATTACTGGTCGTCCAAAGGGTTATATCCGCCAGTTCGGTATCTCTCGTATCCAGTTCCGCGAAATGGCTTCTCAGGGTCTCATACCTGGAGTAAAGAAAGCAAGCTGGTAAGATATTTCAGAGAATGCGGAAGAAACTGTTTCTTCCGTGTTCTTACGAAAAATCACAACGAATTTTTTTTAATATTGTCGGGGTAGTCCCGATTAATTAAACATTTATTTATATGACAGATCCAATAGCAGATTATCTGACAAGACTCAGAAACGCAATCATGGCTCATCACAGAGTTGTTGAGGTTCCTGCGTCAAACATGAAGAAGTCTATTACCAAGATTCTCTTCGAGAAGGGTTACATTCTGAACTACAAGTTCGTAGAAGATGGTCCCCAGGGTACTATTAAAGTTGCCTTGAAGTATGACAACAACACCAAGCAGAACGCTATCAAGTGTCTGAAGCGTGTGTCTACTCCTGGTCTCCGTAAGTATACCGGTTACAAGGACATGCCGAGAGTAATTAACGGATTAGGTATAGCCATTATATCTACATCTCAAGGTGTTATGACTGATAAGGAAGCAGCTGCCCTCAAGATTGGCGGTGAGGTTCTTTGTTATGTTTATTAATTAATTGGAGGATTTAATTATGTCAAGAATAGGTAAATTGCCAATTAATATTCCCGCAGGAGTTACAGTTAACTTCGACGAGAAGACCAACATCGTTAATGTTAAGGGTCCTAAGGGTGAGCTCTCTCAGTGGATTGACCCCTCAATCAAACTGACTTTGACCGATGGTAGCATCGTGTTCGAAATCGATGAGAACAGCCCCGTAAACTACAAGCAGAAGCAGGCTTTCCACGGACTTTACCGTTCACTGGTAAACAACATGGTAGTAGGTGTCAGCGCTGGTTATAGCAAGACATTGGAGCTCGTAGGTGTAGGTTATCGTGTTTCAAATCAGGGTAATCTTATCGAGTTCTCTTTGGGTTATACTCACCCTATCTTTATCCAGCTTCCTAAGGAGGTAAAGGTTGAGACAAAGTCTGAGAGAAACCAGAATCCTATCATCATACTGGAGAGCTGTGACAAGCAGCTTCTTGGTCTCATCTGTGCAAAAATTCGTTCTTTCCGCAAGCCTGAACCATATAAAGGTAAGGGTATCTTGTTCAAAGGTGAGGTTATCCGCAGAAAGTCTGGTAAGACAGCTGCCGCTAAGTAATCTTTTAATTATTTACGATTATGACAACAAAGAAAGTAGAAAGACGAATCAAGATAAAATTCCGTATTCGCAAGAGTGTGAATGGTACCGCAGAGCGTCCTCGTCTCAGCGTATTCCGTTCTAACAAGCAAATTTATGCACAGGTTATCAACGACCTTACTGGTACAACTTTGGCTTCAGCTTCTTCTCTCGGTCTCGAAAAGATGGCCAAGATTGAGCAGGCCAAGAAGGTTGGTGCTCTCGTAGCCGAGAATGCCAAGAAAGCCGGTGTTGAGAGTGTTGTTTTCGACCGTAATGGTTATCTCTATCACGGACGTGTACAGGCTTTGGCTGATGCAGCACGCGAAGGTGGTCTTAAATTTTAAACGATTATGGCAATGAATAAAGTAAGAATAAATAGTGACGTTGAATTGAAAGACCGCTTGGTTGCTATCAATCGAGTAACCAAGGTTACCAAAGGTGGTCGCACCTTTACATTCGCTGCTATCGTCGTTGTAGGTGATGGCAATGGTGTTATAGGTTGGGGCCTTGGAAAGGCTGGTGAGGTTACCGCTGCAATTTCCAAGGGTACTGAGGCTGCCAAGAAGAACCTTGTTAAGGTTCCTGTACTGAAGGGTACCATTCCTCACGAGGTTGAAGTGGCTTTCAGTGGTGCCAAAGTTCTTCTCAAGCCCGCTGCTGCCGGTACTGGTCTTAAGGCTGGTGGTGCTATGCGTGCTGTACTGGAGAGCGTAGGTGTCAAGGATGTGATTGCAAAGTCTAAGGGCTCTTCCAATGCTCACAACTTGGTTAAGGCCACAATATTGGCTCTTAGCGAGCTGCGTGATGCTTACACCGTAGCTGGCGAGCGTGGCATTAGTATGAACAAAGTATTTAACGGTTAATAGTAGAACTGACATGGCAACAATTAAAGTAAAGCAGATTAAGAGCAAAATCGGTGCTCCCTTGGACCAGAAGCAGACTCTTCAGGCACTGGGTCTCCGTAAAATTTCTCAAGTTGTTGAAATCGAAGATACTCCTAGCAACCGTGGTATGGTTCGTAAGGTGCATCATCTGGTTAACGTAATAGACTAATTAATTTTTTAACTACAGAAGATTATGAAATTAAGTAATTTGAAACCAGCTGAGGGTTCTACACATTCTCGTCGCCGTATCGGTCGTGGTCCAGGTTCTGGCTTGGGTGGTACTTCTACTCGTGGTCACAAGGGTGCTAAGGCACGTTCTGGATACAAGCGTAAGATTGGCTTCGAAGGTGGTCAGATGCCTTTGCAGCGTCGCGTACCTAAGGCTGGATTTAAGAATATCAACCATAAAGAGTATTTCGCAGTCAATCTCTCTACACTGCAGAAGCTGGCAGAAGCTAAGGGCTATGCCAAGATTGGTATAGCAGAGCTTGTAGAGGCTGGTCTTACCAATGGTAAGGAGCTTGTAAAGGTTTTGGCTAACGGAACTCTTACAGCTAAGGTAGATGTAGAAGCTAATGCTTTCTCTAAGGCTGCTGAAGAAGCTATCAAGGCAGCTGGTGGTAACACAACTATTATCTAAACAAAGTAGATGAAAAAGTTTATAGAGACACTAAAGAACTGTTGGAGAATTGAGGATTTGCGCAAGCGACTCCTCATAACTCTCCTGTTTACGGCTATATACCGTTTTGGCTCGTTTGTTGTCCTTCCCGGCATCAATCCAGCCCAGTTACAAAACTTACAGTCGCAAACATCAGGTGGCTTGATGTCGCTGCTTGACATGTTCTCTGGTGGTGCATTCTCCAATGCGTCGATTTTTGCGCTTGGTATTATGCCGTACATCTCTGCTTCTATTGTCATGCAGCTTTTGGCTGTCGCTGTACCTTACTTCCAGAAAATGCAGCGTGAGGGCGAGAGCGGACGCAAGAAGATTAGCTGGTACACTCGTGTGCTGACAGTCTTCATCCTGTTCCTGCAGGGTCCTTCTTACCTTATCAACCTGAAGATGCAGGCCGGACAGGCCCTCTCTTCAGGTATTTCCTGGACGGTATTCATGTTCCCCGCAGCTGTCATCCTGGCAGCAGGAAGTATGTTCATACTTTGGCTTGGAGAGCGCATTACCGACAAGGGTGTAGGCAATGGCGTTTCGCTGATAATTGCCATAGGTATTATCGCCCGTCTGCCCCAGGCCTTCATTCAGGAAGTTACCTCACGCTTCACCGCTATTTCTGGTGGTGGTCTCGTAATGTTTATTGCTGAGATTCTCATACTCTTTGCCGTGGTTTGTGCTGCTTTGATGCTCGTACAGGCTGTGCGCAAGGTTCCGGTACAGTATGCTAAGCGCGTTGTCGGCAACAAGCAATATGGTGGTGCACGTCAGTACATCCCCTTGAAGCTGTTCGCTGCCAATGTGATGCCTATCATCTTTGCTCAGGCTTTGATGTTTATTCCTCTTGCATTTGTTTCATATGGAACAAGCAACGGAAGCTGGCTCGTACAGAATCTGATGGACAATAGATCTTTGCTTTATAATGCAATCTATGTAGCTCTGGTTATAGCGTTTACATATTTCTATACTGCCATTACCCTGAATTCCAATCAGATGGCAGAGGATATGAAGCGTAACAACGGTTTCATCCCCGGCGTTAAGCCTGGTAAGGACACCGCTGAGTATATCGATACAGTAATGTCTCGTATTACATTGCCAGGCTCATTGGCCATTGCATTTATCGCAATTATGCCAGCTTTGGCAAGCCTTCTCGACGTTCAGCAGGCTTTCTCTCAATTCTTCGGAGGTACTTCTCTGTTGATTTTGGTGGGTGTAGTCATTGACTCACTTCAGCAAATCGAGAGCCATATGCTCATGCGTCATTATGATGGCTTGTTGAACTCTGGCCGTACTCGTGGCGGAAATGTTGCAGCATATTAAGGCTGTATCATAATGAAGATATTTCTGAAAACAGAGGATGAAATTTCACTCATGCGAGAGGCTAATCGATTAGTCGGTCAGACTCTCGCTGAGTTAGCTAAACATATTAAGCCGGGCGTCAGCACACTCCAGTTGGACAAGATAGCTGAAGAGTTTATTCGCGACCACGGGGCTGTGCCTACTTTCAAGGATTTCCCCAATCCGTTTGGAGAGCCTTTTCCGGCAAGTATATGTACCTCTGTCAACGAAGTGGTAGTTCATGGTATACCTGATGCCAAGACCATTCTTAAGGATGGAGATATCATTTCAATCGACTGTGGTACACTCCTCAACGGTTTCAACGGTGACAGTTGCTATACGTTCAGTGTAGGCGAAGTGTCCGCCGAAGTCAAACAGTTGCTCGAAGTTACCAAGGCCTCGCTATATAGGGCCATTGATGTGGCTCTGCCAGGTCATCATGTCGGTGATATCGGCTATACAGTTCAAGACTATTGCGAATCCCACGGGTATGGAGTAGTTCGTGAACTCACAGGGCATGGCATCGGAAAAGAAATGCACGAGGAACCCAAGGTGCCCAATTATGGTTCTCGTGGCAATGGCACAATGTTAAAAGCTGGTATGTGCATTGCCATCGAACCAATGATTACCATGGGTGACCGCAATATCTGGCTATTACCCGACAAGTGGAGCATTGTGACACGCGACGGCAAGCCAGCAGCGCATTTCGAACACACCATAGCTATCCGTAAAGCCAAGGCAGAAATTTTATCTGATTTTGAAGAAATAGAAAAGGTATTACACAATTAATATATGGCTAAACAGTCTGCAATAGAACAAGACGGAGTCATTGTGGAGAGCCTCTCCAATGCAATGTTCCGCGTAGAGCTGGAGAATGGCGTGCAAATCATTGCCCACATCTCTGGTAAAATGAGAATGCACTATATAAAGATACTCCCTGGCGACAAGGTCAAAGTAGAGATGAGTCCCTACGACCTCACTAAGGGCAGAATCGTTTTCAGATACAAGTAAACATTAAAGATATGAAGACAAGAGCATCATTAAAGAAGCGCACACCCGACTGCAAGATTGTACGTCGTAAAGGTCGTTTGTTCGTTATCAACAAGAAGAACCCTAAGTTCAAAATGCGTCAGGGTTAATGTTAAAATTGTGTAAATGTTTGATTAGGAGGATTTTTCTTACTAATTTTGCATGCTTTTAACAAACAACAGAAGTATTTTTTAATCAATTTTCTAAAATGGCAATAAGAATTGTTGGAGTAGATTTGCCCCAAAACAAGCGTGGCGAAATCGCATTGACCTATATCTATGGTATCGGTCGAAGTAGTTCAGCAAAGATATTGGACAAGGCAGGTGTTAGCCGTGACTTGAAGGTTAACGAGTGGTCTGATGACCAGGCAGCCAAGATCCGTGAAATTATCGGCGCTGAATTCAAAGTAGAAGGTGATCTCCGTTCGGAGATCCAGATGAACATCAAGCGCCTTATGGATATAGGTTGCTATCGTGGTATCAGACATCGTAATGGTCTTCCTGTTCGCGGTCAGAGCACAAAGAATAATGCTCGTACTCGTAAGGGAAAGAAGAAGACTGTTGCTAATAAGAAGAAGGCTACGAAGTAATTTTAGTTTAAGTGTTGATTGATTTCAATCGTAATTTTAAAGTAAGCTAAAAATGGCAAAGACAAAAGCAACATCAAAGAAAAGAAATGTAAAGGTTGACGCTTTAGGACAGCTTCATGTTCACAGCTCGTTCAACAATATTATCGTTTCCCTTGCTAATAGTGAAGGTCAGGTGATCTCTTGGTCATCTGCAGGTAAAATGGGATTCCGCGGATCTAAGAAGAATACTCCTTATGCAGCCCAGACTGCTGCCGAGGATTGCGCCAAGGTTGCCTTTGACCTCGGTCTCCGTAAGGTTAAGGCATACGTTAAGGGTCCAGGTAATGGTCGTGAGTCTGCTATCCGTGCCGTGCATGGTGCTGGTATCGAGGTAACCGAGATTATCGACGTTACTCCATTGCCACACAACGGTTGTCGTCCTCCCAAGCGCCGTCGCGTATAATTCAGAGTATTCTCATTATTACTCTATTCACATTTAATCAATAGCATTTATTAAATATTATGGCTAGATATATAGGTCCGAAATCTAAAATTGCACGTCGATTTGGTGAGCCCATCTTCGGCGCAGACAAAGTTTTGTCCAGAAGAAACTTCCCTCCTGGACAGCATGGCAACAGCCGTCGCAGAAAGATGTCTGAGTACGGTGTCATGTTGGCAGAGAAGCAGAAAGCTAAGTACACCTATGGTGTTCTTGAGCGTCAGTTCCGTAATATGTTTGAGAAGTCTGCAAAGGCTGAAGGCATTACCGGTGAGGTTCTTCTTCAGAATTTGGAGAGCCGTCTTGACAACGTCGTATTCCGCCTGGGTATCGCCCCCACTCGTGCAGCTGCACGCCAGTTGGTAGGCCACAAGCACATCGTTGTTGATGGCAAGGTAGTTAACATTCCTTCTTTTTCTGTTAAGCCTGGAATGGTAGTTGGCGTTCGCGAGAAGGCCAAGTCTCTCGAGGTCATCGAGAATGCACTGGCAGGTTTCAACCACAGCAAGTATCCATGGCTCGAGTGGGATGAGAACACCAAGAGCGGTAAGTTCCTCCACAAGCCAGAGCGTGCAGATATTCCTGAGAATATTAAGGAGCAGTTAATCGTTGAGTTGTACTCTAAATAATAAAAATCATTAAGTTAATGGCGATATTAGCATTTCAAAAACCTGATAAAGTCGTAATGTTAGAGGCCAATGAGCGATTCGGTAAATTCGAATTCCGCCCATTGGAGCCCGGCTTTGGTGTTACCATCGGTAACGCGCTTCGCCGCATACTTCTTTCTTCACTTGAGGGCTTTGCTATCAATACCATCCGTATTGCTGGCGTTGAGCATGAGTTTTCATCAGTTCCCGGTGTCAAGGAAGATGTAACTAACATTATCTTGAATCTCAAACAAGTTCGATTCAAGCAAGTAGTAGAAGAATTCGAGAACGAGAAAGTTAGTATCACTGTTGAGAACACTACTGAGTTCAAGGCCGGTGATATAAGTAAGTATCTGACTGGATTTGAAGTGTTAAACCCTGATTTGGTGATTTGTCATTTAGATAGCAAGGCATCAATGCAGATTGAGCTTACCATCAACAAAGGTCGTGGCTATGTCCCCGCCGATGAGAACCGTGAGTTCTGTACCGATGTCAACGTACTCCCAATCGATTCAATCTACACCCCCATCCGTAACGTAAAGTACGCAGTTGAGCCATATCGTGTCGAGCAGAAGACCGACTATGACAAACTCGTTCTCGAAGTTACCACCGATGGTTCCATCCACCCGAAGGATGCCTTGAAAGAGGCTGCCAAGATCCTCATCTATCACTTCATGCTGTTCTCTGACGAGAAGATTACTCTCGAGAATCCTGATCAGGAAGAGAACCAGGAGTTTGATGAAGAGGTACTCCATATGCGTCAGCTGTTGAAGACCAAGCTCGTAGACATGAACTTGTCTGTACGCGCGCTCAACTGTCTTAAGGCAGCTGAGGTCGAGACACTTGGCGACTTGGTACAGTACAACAAGACAGACCTCCTCAAGTTCCGCAACTTCGGTAAGAAATCGCTTTCAGAGCTTGATGATTTGCTCGAGAGTCTGAATCTGTCGTTTGGAACCGATACTTCTAAGTATAAATTAGACAAGGAATAATCCCTTGTAATTAAAGAACAAAACAAAAATGAGACATAACAAGAAATTCAATCATCTGGGCCGTACTGCAAGTCACCGTGGTAGCATGTTGTCCAACATGGCTTCCAGCCTGATTTTGCACAAAAGAATCACTACGACCCTCGCTAAGGCTAAGGCTCTCAAGAAATTCGTTGAGCCCCTGATTACTCGTTCTAAGGTAGGTGATACCAACAACCGTCGTGTTGTTTTCCGTTATCTCCAGAACAAGGAAGCTGTCAAGGAACTTTTCAACGTAGTTGCTGAGAAGGTAGGCGACCGTCCCGGTGGCTACACTCGCGTCATCAAGTTGGGTACCCGTCAGGGTGACGCTGCTCCCATCGCTTTCATCGAGCTCGTTGACTTCGATGAGAACATGGCTAAGGCTCCTAAGGCTGAGAAGAAGACACGTCGTAGCCGTCGTTCTGCCGCCAAGAAGGTAGAAGAGGCTCCCGTAGAGGCTCAGGCAGAAGAGACAGCAACAGAAGCTGCAGCAGAATAATCTTTGAATAGATATCTCACAACAATAAGAATCCCTGGTCTTTTTAAGGCCAGGGATTTTTTTTTCACATCACCTACGAGGATGAGTAGAATCCGAACAACCTCGTCCAACTCTCGTTTGTTTGTGCTTATTTTCCCCTCATCTGCTTAAAGTCGTTTTATTGTTCTGCGGGTTGGTGAGTGTCATCGCAACCAATCCCGAGCATAGGTTTATAAGACAACCAGCGTATAATCGTCTGATTCAATTTCTCTCTTGTCATAAAGAGTGCTCATGAGCGTTCTGAATTCTTTTTCAGAGCCAGCACTGGCCAATAGGGGCGCGAGAATATCCTTCTCGAAGTCAAAATTCTCTTGTTCTGCTACTTGGAGCAACCCCGTATTGTTTGTTTGCTTCATCTGCTCTTCCATCAACTCGCTCGCATACATCGTGCTCTTGGATAGTTCGTACATCATTAGTATATAATGCGACAAGGCATCGCTTGCAGCAAACACCTCGGAGGTATTGTCAAGATGGAATACGCCGCTGTTGAATCCTTCCTCCTCCAGTGGGTCTTTGCAGCTGACGAGTCGTGGAGGATTGCTGAAGTCTGCCAGTCGGGTAAAACTGTGCTCCAGCAGTCCAGTCTTATGGCTGTAGTGAAACACTACGCTGTCACCATAGGCTGCCCACCTACATTCGTTCTCGTCGGTCTTCCATGCTGCCACAATTGTTGCACACGACCCTTCGCTATAAAACTTGTTGAGCAATATGCCGTCGCCTTCTTTTGCACATTCTTCTTTGGCATTATAGAACGCCTCCCAGATACTGTCTACCCATGCATCCAGTTCTATGAACGAGCATATCGGCGTGTCTTTAGGCAGATGTTCTATGAGATACCGCGACCACTCGTCTGCGTAGAGCCCGCAGCCTCCGGCTCCGTCAGACACCGCTATACATTGTGGAGCGCAGAAGACTGCGTCCTCGTTGGGTGCATGGTCGTTCAGTTTGGCTATGCTAACACTTTTTCCCATTTCCCTTGTTTCACTGATTATTGTTTACCAACATGCTCGATAGCGTACCTATCCTCATCATTTTTACCAGACGCTCCATTCCAGCGTTCACACCCATGGCATGATATCTGATGTCTGCCTGCTTGTCGCCAAACAAGTTGCGGATTTGTTCATTGTAGTTCAGCGGTAGCAGACTCGACATGTTGTATAGCCTCTCTCCATATCCATTGCCGTTCAGCTCGCCTGGTGTGGCGGGGAATGTCACCGACTCAACATGTCCTGGAGCTACGTGAATGTTGAAGAACAGCACATTGCCATCGTTGGTAAACATAGACTTCAACTGATTTGACAACTGCATCATCTCGTCATCCGTAGCTCCGTTGTATTCTCCGTCTGTGATGTTTATGATGGTTGGTGGATAGCAGTCCTTGTCGTGGTGTTGGCGCATCCAGTTCTCCAGCAATCCCTCTGCACGTTTCAATGCTTTGTCCATGTAGGTCCAGTTTCCGTCGTGGCGTGCCGTCATCCATTGCTTTCTCTCCACATCCTTTATGACCATGCCTTTGCGTGTGCGCACTTCCTCTTTTACCACCTTTTTCAAGTACGGATTGTTGCGTATCTCTTCCGGCGTGACGAAGTCGCGACCTTCGAGATTGCCGTTCCATGCGCTGTAGGCCTCCTGTCCGTAACCTATCATGGCGATATCAAAGTAATGGCGTGTTTCATTGTTCTTCACGCAACGCTCTACCAACTCGTTTATCTGCTGGTTCACGATGCGTGCCACAGCCTCCGAGAGCGTCATGTCCTCACCGTTGAACGTGGTAAGCCGTCGCATAGACACACTCTGGTCCACCAGGAAGATGAAAGCCGTCGGGTGCTCTCTGTCCACTCGTGCTGTATAGGCTGTCTTGCTCTGCAGTTGCAGCGGATGGCTTGGGATAGGTATTCCGAAGTTGCCTATGTTGGTGATATACTTCAGCGGTATGAAGTTCTTCACCAGTATCTCTGCCTGGAAGAAGGGCTGCTCGTCGATGTCAAGGTCGAAGTGTTTTGAAGCCTTTACCGTCTGGAAATGAATTTTTCTGAAATCGTCCAGCTTGCCACCTACGTTGGCTCCATTGCGTGTGGCGTTGCGGTCGGCGTAGCGTGTGTCTTCGTCGTAGATTACCTGTGGGTCTATCTCCAGTATCACGGGGTTGGATATTCTGTCTTCGTTCATCGCCACAAACATCATCGGGTGGTTGCGCGTGAAACTTACGCGTACATAGCGCTCCAGTCTGTCGCGCTGGTCGAGCGTCCACGATAGCGACCCTTTTCCGCCACCGCCTGGTTTCGGGATGGCGATGCCCCGCTCTTCGCAGTCCTTCCACGAGTACAGACCACCGTTTCTGATGATGCTCTCCAGATTGTCGCGGTCGGTAAAGTGATACAATTTTGTGATATTGTTCTGTTCGAGCAGCCGCTCAAACTCTTCCCAATTACTTCTTCTACTCATAGTTTTGTTCTCCTATGTTTTCAGTTTCTGCCTTCGTCGGTGCTGCTGCATCTTCCGTCGGTCTTGTCTTTTCGTCGTATGGATATATCCCCTCTGCGTATGCTTTTACCAGAAAGGCGTGTGACAGCGGACTCTTCGGGTCGTCCACATCGCTGTTGGTGGTATAGTCCAGCAGCACTATCGTTTTCGTCTTGCTTGCTTCCCTTAACCGTTCGATGATGTTTGCCACTTTGTTTTCCAGCACCCATCTGTATGCTGGCAGATAGATTTGCTTCCTTGCTTCTATATACCCCAGCAGTTCCGTGCCGTTCACTCCTTTTCGGTGTCCGAGTGGTTTGCCAAATCGTCTTACGCTTCGTTTGATGTTCTTCATCGTGTCATTGCCGAACAGCTTCACGTCTACATCGGCTGTCTCAAACACCTTTAGCCCCTGCCATATCGCTTCCACGCATATGGCCGTATAGCCCTCGCTGAATGGTACTGGTATTCCGCCGTGTGGATAAAACGGGCTGAGTTTCACCAGGCCGTCTGTTGCTTGGCTGGTCACATCTGCGATGATTGCATCGGGGTATTTCTTTACAATGTTCTCGCGCTTCTTGCGCTTGGATTCTATTACTATCATAAGCTAAATACTTTTGTGCCAAAACGTTCGATGATGTCATTCTTGATTTGTGGGTTGAGGTTCATGCAGTCTGAGTATTTGTAAATCGCATTATATCAATTACTTGTACTTTAAACGATAGAAAAGTGATTGTCTAGATTCTAAAGATTGGGGAAAAGACGAACATTTAACGTTTTTAACTTTTTTGAACCCCAAATGGCCCGCAAGTGTGCAATAAATTGATTAAGTCATGGTATTTTATTCTTGAAGTCGTCTTTTCTGGCAATATTGCCCCTAATGTAAAAAGCGACACATTATTTATATAGGAATGCCATCTATACAGCAAGAAAAACGCTATAATTTGCCAATGAAACTTAATTTCAACACTTAAAGTAGTGCTGTATAAAAGAAATTTTGTATCTTTGCGGTCGGAAATATTTATTATCATTCCGACCATAATTTATATACAAAATCGATGGAGAATGCAGTAGTACAACAGATTAGAAAAAGGATTACTCGCAGTAAGTTTGGCGAGATATTCTTTGTTTCTTCTTTTCCCCAATATGATGTCGAGTACGTCACAAAACTGCTCGCCATCTTTGAGAAAGAAGGATTGATTACACGAATAGCCAAAGGCGTGTATGTCAAGGCACGTAAAACACGTTTTGGCATCCTTTATCCTTCGGCTTACGAATTAGTGAAAGAGATTACCAAACGAGATAAGGCAAAAGTTATACCTACGGGAGCCACTGCTGCTAATCGCTTAGGATTCTCAACACAAGTACCCATGAACACTATTTTTCTGACTACTGGGTCTGGGCGAAAAATGAAATTAGGGAATCGAACAGTGACTCTGAAGCATGGGGCACCTAAGAACTTTGCATTCCGCGGACGTTTGATGCCAGAATTGGTACAAGCATTACGCAGCATTGGTGAGCATAACATCACTCAGGATGTTGAAGCGAGGATTAGACAACTGTTCTCGGAAACTCCTGAGACTGACACCATAGAATATGATTTGTTGTTGGCTCCTGTATGGATGCGACAAGTTATAAAGAAAGGAATAAAATGAGTAAATGGATTGATTTCTCGCTCGACGAGCGAAAGGCGATGATACAAGGTGTGGTCGAGGCACGGCAAATTGATGAAGCTGCTGCCGAGAAGGACTGGTGGGTAACGGCAGTGTTGTATGCCCTTTTTCACTCCAGTGTATCAGAATATCTGTTATTCAAAGGTGGTACGAGTCTCAGTAAAGGCTGGGATATCATCAACCGATTCAGTGAAGATATTGATTTAGCATTGAGCCGTGACTATTTTCTGAACGTCAAGCAACTCTCTTGTGCAAGCTGTACCAGTAATACGCAAATACATAATCTTCGAGAGAAAGGACAGGACTTCTTGTATGGCGAGTTCAAAGACGAGTTATCGGCGAAACTTGTCGAAATGGGGCTTGAAGTAACAGTTCTCACAGACAATGACATATCCAATGAAAATGGTGAGCCCCAAAAGGTTCCACACGATAAAGACCCATCTGTTCTTTATGTTCAATATCCTTCACTCTACGATAGCCAAGCCGCATACGCAATACCAACGGTTAAAGTAGAGATTAGCGTGTTGTCAATGTCCGAGCCTTACGAGATGAGAAGAATTTCATCACTTATAGAACAGACCTTCAAGGATGAAGATGTGGATTCCGACCTTGTCCAGACAATCCGCACTGTCAGTCCCGCCAGGACTTTCTTGGAAAAAGCTTTCCTCTTGTGTGAAGAGTTCCAGAAGGACGAACCGAGAACGCATAGAATGACACGTCACTTCTACGACTTGGAGAGACTGATGCAAACCCCATACGCAGAAATGGCTCTTAATGATTTGGTGCTCTATCATGAGATTGTGGAACATCGTCGCAAGTTCTATCATGTTGGTTATGTGGATTACGACAAAGAGCTACCTGCCACTATTCAGATTGTACCAAGTGACGAACTGATGTCCTCTTACGAAGCTGACTATAACGAAATGAAGGAGAGCTTCATTTATGGGCAACCTCTGACTTTCGGCGAGTTGATGGAAAAGATAACGAACCTTCAAGAACAATTCCGAGCTTTAGATGTCCCTAAAGGTTGAATGTAGATGAATTTTTAACAAAATCTACTTTTTCTCCAACCTCTGCCACGGCTTGGCGTACCCTTAGAGTAATTTTGCAGAAAAAACATAAAATATGATTAATAACGATAGAGGGCAAAGCCTAATAAGCAAATATGTCTGGGTGATAGAAACTATCTATCGCAGACGTAAAATCTCGTTCAAGGAACTGAACGAGCTGTGGCTGCGAGATGACATCAGCAGAGGGGTCGATATTCCCAAGCGCACCTTCGACAACTGGCGTTATGTCATCTGGGATATGTTCGGCATCAACATAGTCAACGAAAACCGAGGCGAATACCGTTATTACATCGAAAACGAAGAGGATATCAGTAAGAACGGACTCCGTTCATGGTTATATAATACTTTCTGTGTGAGCAATGCCTTAGCCAACAGTCAGAGCATCAAAGACCGCATCATTCTGGAATACGTGCCGTCTGGCCAGAACTACCTTCAGCCCATCATTGAGGCTATGAAGGAAAATCGTATCCTGAACATCACCTATCACAGCTACTGGAAGGACGAAGAGAACAATTTCGACGTGCAACCCTATTGCGTGAAGCTGTTCCGCCAGCGTTGGTACTTGGTGGCTCGCAGCACATATTCTTATTATTACGAGCAGGGGCCACGCATCTATTCCCTTGATCGTATCAAATATCTTCATGCAACAGACGAGACTTTTGAAATGCCAAAGAACTGGACGGCAGAGGATTTCTTTGACGGCTGCTTTGGAATCATTGCTGAACAGTCTGTGAAGGTACAACCAGTCAAACTGAAAGTATCAGCAGGACAAGCCAACTACATCCGTGATTTGAAGATGCACGAGTCGCAGGAAGAGATTGAACGTAATGAAGAATACAGCATATTCACCTTTAATCTCCGTCCAGAGTTCGACTTCCAGCAGGAACTGCTTTGGAATGGAGAAGACATGGAGGTACTTGAACCCTACTGGCTCCGCAAGGAGATTGCCGGTAAGATAAAAAGAATGTGGAACAAATACAAAGATGACCCGAAATGAAGGATTTTGCAGCAATAGATTTTGAGACAGCTAACAACGAGCGTTCTTCGGTTTGTTCTGTTGGTATCGTCATTGTACGAAATGGTGAGATAGTAGATTCGTTCTACTCTCTCATCCAACCAGAACCGAACTATTATAACTATTGGTGCTCACAGGTTCATGGTCTCTGCCATGAAGATACTGACGATGCACCAGTTTTTCCAAAAGTATGGGCTCAGATAGAGCCTCTGATAACGAACTTACCACTCGTTGCTCATAATAAGCCTTTTGACGAAGGTTGTCTGAAGGCAGTGTTCCGCGTCTATCAGATGGACTATCCAGACTATGAGTTCTATGACACCCTTTGTGTCTCACGGCGAGTACTCCCTGATTTAGAAAACCACCAGCTTCAAACTGTAGCTGCTGACTGTGGTTATTGCTTAGAGGATCATCACCATGCATTGGCAGATGCAGAAGCTTGTGCATGGATAGCAAGAGAAATATTGTAAAATGATTAACTTTTAATTTTTATTGTTATGTTTGTATTAATAATGCCAACCATAGAAAGTATTTGTGAAGATTTTGGTCTTGACTATAATGATACCAATGAGGAAGAGCTTTTAGGACAGCAAGGCCAGGAAGCTTATCCAATAGAAGTAAATGATGGCGAGTCTTTTGAGATTCCCCAATGTTTTACTGGTAGAATTGAACAAGACGAGCAGAATTATTATAAAAAAGTCTTAGTAGATGAGGATATGGATTATTATGAGCGAGAGGTAATCCAAGATGATTTGCCTTCTGGCATCTACCAGTTAGATAAAGATGAGATAACTGTGAAACAAATCTACCAAACAGATGTATTCTAATTATAATCCCGATGAAGTTATGAACATTCAAGAAGAAATTGTACAATGGGCTGAAAAAACCGTCAGAGAGTATCATGAAATTGCGAGTCGTAAGGAGGTAAATCTAGCATATTATACCCAATCTGATCTTTCTCTGATTTCAGAAAAACCGGAATTGATGATTGTTGGAATTAATCCGGGTAGTGGAGGTACTTACAAGGAGCAATGTGAAAATAAAAACTGGTCATACTTGTACAATAATAATCAAGACCAGAATCATTTGCTTAAAGGTAATTACTGCAGGGAAGAAGGTAAACCCTCGTCATGGGAGAATCATAGAAAATGGGGCTATTGGAAAGGCTTGAAAAGATGCTTGTCACAGACTAATTTGAATGAAATAATAGAAGATGATAGTAAAATTATTGTCACGAACGCATCATTTTTCAGTACCCCAAAAGCAGATGAGATAAGCGATACCTTATTAGTAGAGACAATCCCATATACACTTCATTTAATAAATATAACCAAATCCAAGCATTTGATATTCCTTAGTGGAAAGAAATGCTTTGAAAGACTTTTAAATTTGTCAAAAATGTCAGAAAATATCCAGTTCAAATACAAGATTGTTTGTGGTAATATTTATGTAGGTGTTCTTAATGGAAAACTATGTATTGGTATCCCACACCCAGCATATAAAACAAATGAAGAGTTGAATCTTGTTGCTTCGGTCATTCCATACCTCATTAGTTCAGATAATTATGAGCATATTGATATCGCATTGATACAAAAAGAATGCGCTAAACAGATCAAAGAATATGAAGAGAGGATCCACAATAAAAAGAGGCAAATAAAGATATCGGATGTGAGGATTCTCGTAGAAAAAGTTATATCAGAATGCAATCTTGAGGCCTATGAAGAAAAGAACCATAGGTATAAGTTGAATAATCAATATGGAATAACGATAACAGATAAAGAGAAAGGTTATATAGCAATAAGACACATTGACTATGATACTAAGGGTTATGACAACAACCAAGATAAAGAAGTCCATAAATTAAAAGAAATATTGAAAGGACGGGGATACAATACTTCTGAAAAGGTTTGGATTGGGAAAAAAGTGTTTTCTCAATTTGGCAATAATGACAACGAGATTATAGAAGGTATTTGCAAGGAAATAAAAGATTTAAAAGAAGAAATCCAGAAGATATAATTATTTTTCACAATAACATCACTTTCCTTTGACCTCTGCCACCAGTTGGCGGAGGTCTTTGTTTATTTTGCAGTGTAATTTGAAAAGAAGCAGCAATATGGTTCACTTACATGATTACGACATTGAACTCATCGAGAGAGAGATTCTATGGAAATACAACGACAATCGGCACGATTATTCCGATTGCGACTGCCTGTTATCCTTGCGTAAAAGCATGATAAATGAGAACTTCACCCCTTGCAAGGTGAAGAACGAGAAGAACTTTGGGCGCAATCTGTGGCACCTTCATAGTGCATTTCACAACCTCTTTGACCACATGAACTTCGCTATCACTGACTTCATATATGTACGGAAGTTTGAGACTGAGATTAACATAGAAGTCAACAAAAAGGTTTGATATGACATTCAAGGAACTTCTAGACAGCGTACGGTATGAGGATGTGGCTCCTCATATTGTCAGGATGTACCCAGACATGAGGCAAAGTCTTGGCTGGTACAAAATCCATATTGACATGCTGCGTCTGTTACAACCAGTTTTCCATGAGGATGCCAATGACAAGGTGTGTCACATAACCATGGAAGACTGGGAGGACGGTAGCGGACTGCATCTTAACGCTTATCCGATGGAGGGTGACTTGTGGGAGCACTCGCTTACCAAAGAGTTGATAGTAGCACTAGACGTAAAAGCAACCAAAGAAGAACTGGCTGCTTGTTGCTTGTGGCATACATCTTTCTATGGATTCGTTGAAAAACATGTAAAAGAACGCTTCAGAACCGAAGATTTGGACTTAGATACGTTAAACAGATGGGACGATAGCTTGTACTATAAAGCAAAAGCTTTACAGAATTTCAGTATAATACGAGAACATGGTGGCTTCATACCGACCATAAGACAACTATCCAAGTCGAAGAAAGCAGAGCTTATCAAACAAGCGAAGGACTCTATGTTCTTGGGTAGCACTCCCATGAACAGAATAAAACGGAAGAAACATTTTAGAATAGAGTTCTTGGAACACTACTATGAGCGAATGTCCGTTATCAGTGATTTTATAGTTCAAGCCATACCGGCATTGAAAGGTGTCAGAAACTATATACTCGTTGAACAACTCTGTGAGCTTTTCCATTCTGAGTTGTTCTGTACTGAGGAAATCATGTCGTATGCCTCTAATGGTAAAAGTGGCGCAAAGTATCTATACGAGTTGTTTACATCGTATGATATGATACCAAAGATGGACGGAATCGTTGTCCGTCTTGTCACAGGAACAGAGCATGAAGTTCTGACGGAAGACGAGATTCTTTTATGCAATCTGTTGGCAGAAGGACGCAAGTATGGCGACCTCATCCTTGACTATGACCCTGCACTTGGTAATCAAGTGGTCATCAGTTATGCTGCATACAATTCCAATAACCCATTAGTAAAATAACTACTATATGGAAACAGCAATAGAACAATTAAGAAAGCTCGTCATAGAAGGGAAAGAGAGCATTCCCAATCGTGGAGTCAGAACATTTACCTTGTTACAGGAACTCACTTTTATTGAGAATAGGAAGCAGGTCGATTACTTCTTGACGATGCACCGATACGTGAAAGAACTAACGTCTATGCCTGATGCACTTATCGGACCAGGCCGCAGATGGATGACCGCTTCGCATGTTTGTCATGCACTTGGAATTACTAACATTTGCCTTGGAAGTATCAGCCTTACACCGATAGACTTTTGGGGCGATGAAGATAGTGATACGACGATGGACATTGAGGTTGATGAAGATACCTATGACTGGGCATATTTCAAGGCTACAGAAGTATTCGGGTATGACAATGTTGCCCGCACATCAGACATAGACAACATTCAGAGTGAAGAAGAAATCAATACGTTTCGTGGATATAGGAAGAAGCAGAAAGGCTATTCTATAGTTGTCTGTCCTGATGGTGTAGCAGAACATTATAAGGTTTATGAAGTGGAAGGAGATGACGGATTAGATACGCTTTGCATTGACGGTGATGTTGAGCCGACAGACAACATACATATATTCAGATTTAACGTCATCCGCTCAGATACGCTGACTCGCATCAAGCGCATTCAACATGAAATCGTCAAGGCTGGCAAGGTATGTCCAGACATGTATCATCGTGGAAGTGCAAACATTCTGTATTATTCAAATGGTTATCAGACATTGTTTGATGAAGAAGACAGAAGCATTCCTTTCTTTGGTGACAAGTTGGCAAAGGAAATGGCTGAGATACTTTTCGGTAAGATAACTTCTATGGAAGACCTGCTTACCATTACTGCCCTATACAGTGCACGGCTGATTTACGAAATTCACGTCCATAACATTGAAGACTATAAGAAGAAGCACGGTGTAGTACGGCTATTTGACAAATGGCGATTCCCATACGGATTCCTATATAGAGAGGATGTCTGCTGGTTCATGACGGGCTGGATAGGTATGACTTGGAAAGAGTCAGCAAGGATTGTTCAGCTGATGTCTGGCCAGAACCCACTTGAAGCGGAATGCCTTAAACATGTTTATCTGCATCGGGGAATGGATAACGGCTTTAGGGAGGACGAGCTAAATCATATCTGGAGTTCACTCTTTGACAGGGCAACCAAGAGACCTTTGCCAAGCATGGCACACTTTGTCGGTTCGATGTATCAGTATGCTTTCCTTGCCATGCTAAAGAAAGACTTCCCAGAAGAGTATCAATCAATAAAAGGATAGATGATTATGGAAGAACAGAAATGCATGATAGGGCCAGAATACATGAGACCCGTTTTTGCCCTCATTGACGAAAAAGTTACAATAGAAGAAGAGCACAGACAGGTTAAACGCTGCATCATGGATGTGCTCAACGCTCCTAAGGGTCTTGCGAGCATCGATGTTAACGATGTGAGAGACCTGTTTCAGGAAGGTGGAGAAATTCATGCCTTTGATGTTTCTGTAGATGCCTTAATGGCAAACAGAATGAATCTGATGATGGTCGAAATAACAAGAAATTCCACACATCTTGAACCATTCAATCATGCTCTAGTGTTTTTCTTCTTTCCCGAAGAACAGCCTTTACGGATGGATGAGCTACAACCGTTTAGCGACTGGATTGAGTCTATAACAGGAGAGTTTTTGATTAAGTGGGGTATGGCACCCCAATCTAAACAAGAACTTCGAGCAATTGTGTTATTACAATAATAGAAATGGAATATGGCAAAACTGAGAAATAAGGACTCTACCGAGAACTGGAGCCACAAGAACGACTATCCCATTGAAGAGGTTTGGAATACGTACCATACTTTGGCTCGGTTAATCGTTCCACGCTTACAGGCTTTTAAGGCACTAGAGAAACATGGCTATTGTCCCGACTTCAAAGGTATGCGCGAGTGGAACTGTGCTATTCAAAAGATGATTGACGCTTTTGAGTTGATGAAGTATGCAAATACATATTCGGAAGATGAAAAAAGGACAATCGAGCAAGGTCTTGATTTGTTCCGAAAGCATTTTTTTAATTTATGGGATTAAAAGATTCTGAAGTATCACTATACAAGCTGAAAGAAATGAAAGACAATAAGGAACTATTTACAGATGAAGATGATATGATCCTGTTTTGGACACAAAAAAAGACCTACAGAATTTTATCTGAGTCACTTACTTGATTTGAACTTTGTATATCATGATAATAAAGAAGAGAACGTCAAAGATTTAAACGATCTCATTCAGGCAATAGAAAAGTATCGAGACTCACTGTAGTCTCACAGTATTCACATTAAAACAAATGTATTATGGCACTCTGGAGAATTGTTGTCAAGAACAGCGGTAACGCTGCTTGCAAGAACAAGAGACAACGCCTTGAAAAAGGTATGTTCATCGAAACAAGCACAACATCCACGACACCGCCAATAGGTGTTACTCGCGAGCAGCCGATGTTGGCTCAGCTTTTCATGAACAAGTATGGCATTGAGATTGATTCACACCACATGAATCGGTCGTATTTCGACTGTGACAAGATTGGGTGATGACTTTAAGCAGAGGACAACGTATTTGACTCTGTTCAAATTTACAAGAAATGGTTGCTGCGCAAAATTACAAGCAGTGACCATTTTTATTTGGTGTGCAAAGCTGGCATCCCGTTTTTACATAATCCCTTCAGACGACGTACCCATATGGTCACTTATTCCTTGATTTGTATTGGGGTGTATGAAGAACACGCAATCATATTGGGTAGTCTTATCCAATAAGATAAGCCAAGAAACCAGACAATAACGGCTTGCCTTGGAATGGCAGACTTCAATCAAGCAAAGCGAGGATGGGGTATTAGGCTGCCCCTCTTTACCGTTGAATGGCTAACGGAGCGAGCTCCGGCGTGTCGGAAACGGATTTCTGGAACCTCACGAAACTGCTGCGATTTTTAACGCTTGGGGACGCTTGCGTCTAACAGTGTTTTGAAAAAACGCTAAGCCTAATTAGTGTTAACTGTTATTAACACGATTTGGAAGGTCACCTTCTGCTACGCGGAGCAAGCTCGTTTGAAGTAAAGAAAAGTCGTTGCCATAGCATCATGCCATCAGTTTCCATTCGTGAGGATGACAGCCGCCCGAAGAGATTTCAAAGTCACTATAAACCCCATTGCTTGCAATTTTATCTGGTCAGTCTCCCAAGCCTCGAATGAAGGCAGGGGTATTAGGCTTCCCGATGCCAGAATAATCTGGAACATGGGCAAGCCCAATGCCCGAAGATTTGGAATGCAACTAACCACGTGTCGCAAATTTGTCTATACGATAAGTACAATTGTTGAACACGATTTTCTTGACCATCTCATTGAGCCTGTCGGCAATACGGTCACCATAATGCCCTCGGATTTGCTGCGGAGTGAGGTTGGTCGTGATAATGGTGAAAAGCTGCTCTTCGTAACGCTTTGTCAGCAGGTCAATGACAGGTGTATAGATGTTACCATAGTCCAATACCTCTGATGGTTCCGTGCCAAGGTCATCTATGCCAAGCATATCAACATTTATGAGTTTACGGTATGCCTCATAGTTGTTCTGGCAGAGGTACGCAATGTACTTTGCATCCACAATTCGGATTCCATATGTTCCTTCGTTGTATGGTTTGGGAATATGCAGTGTGTTCAGCAATTGTTGGAATGCTTTAAGCATTGTACTCTTGCCATTTCCACATCCACCGCACAGCAGGATGCCGAAATGGGATGATGGTGTGGTAAGCCAATGGGCCATCTCCTGAAGTTGCTTCTCCATATCTTCGTTAGAACAGAAGACACGGTGTCGATATTCCACCTCAGCCATAATTGCAGCCAACAGATAGGAATAAGCCTTTTCCTCTGACATGGACAGCTTAAAACGAGCCTTCATAGGACGACGCTGCAGCATGGATTTCTTTAATTCCTCTACGTCTATTTTGAGTATTGTTTTCATTATTCCTTTCTCTTTCTTTGATTGATAGATTTTTCGAATCGCCTTTTATTAAATTGTCTTTGTCTTTATCTTTTATATGTGTCAAGTCATGCGTCAAGCCATCTGTCAAGCCTACTGTCAAGTCATCCGTCCAATTTGTGAGCGTATAGGTTGACGGTAGATGGCGTGATTTGCCTTCGGTGAACGAGATAAGTCTGCGCTTGACAAGATGCTCCCTTGCCGTGATGACCGTCTGTCTTGAAACACGGAGGTCATCACTTATCCTTGTAGTGGAACAGGCAAAGGGCATCTGCCAGAAACGCTTGTTACATTCGTTCACAAGATAGGCAAACAAGGCAATCTCACTTGCTGGCATTGGCGACTTCATGGCAGAACGCCACATTTGATTCATCAAGCCGATGTAATTCATATCTCTATCTGTTAATCATGCCAGCAGGACTTGTTCGGTTTGCGCTTGTGCGAAGAGAGAATGGCATCGTTCTCTTCGTCTGCTGTCAGCGGCACGGCATTCTTTCGGTTCGCCTCCAGCCACTTGTCAAGTTCGTCCTGATAGAGGACGTAACGTTTGCCTGGCTTGGTGGCTGGTATCGTCCCATCACCGAGTTTCATGTACAGCGTCCCTAAAGGAATGCGTGTGTACTCAGCCGCTTCCTCCACAGTCATGGGCTTGTGACGGCTCTCGCGAACATGATGTTTCCGATTCTCTTCCTGCTGTTTGATAAGCAGTATTTTCATACCCATCACCTCATTCCGAAGCTGGGCGACGACCTGTGGGAGGTCGTTGAATGTCAATTCATTTTGTTCCATAATTTTCACGGCCTTTGGTTAGAGACCGGGTGCAAAGGAACTGAATGAAGCATCCGTGCTGATGGAAACTTATGGTAATTCGCAAATCACTTTATAATAACTTGAAAAGGTATGATTATCAGATGATTGTTGAATAACAACAGAGACTTTCTCCAGGTATCTTCATGATATTAGCAAGTAAGCATAAATAACCCACTGCAAAAACTGTCGTATGATTCGACTATTTTTGCTGTAGGACTATGAAGGCAGACGAAGTTCTATATACTGGCAGGGAAAGATAGTCTGTTTTGTGAAAGGTACATGGATACAGGACCAGCCGCATCTGACAATATAAGTCGGATGCGGCTGGTTGTAAACGATGAGAGGAAAGTGTTACTACTTTATGGATTGAGATATATGAAACGATATTCCGTCTTTGCCAGGCAAGTCTATATGAATTTTGTCCGATGTTGATGTGACTCTCAGGTTCTTCAAGGTGGAATTATCAAGGTCCTTGCAAAGGTCTGGGAACATGGTACGGATGAAATTGATGCATAGTTCCACGCTGTATGGTTTGCCCTTGCCGAGTCCTAACCTTGAAGTGATGTTCCATATCAGATGGCGCACGTCAAAACTGGTTAGTGTACCTTTTAACCCGACAAACGGCTTAGGCTCGTATGCTGGGTTGATGGCAAACGACATTATTTCAGCACAGAATGTCTCCATGTCATCCTGTTTGATAAACGGAGCCATGGTATAATGAAGATATTCCATGATCTTGTCAAGCTGCTCTTTCCTATGAGCCGCTTGATTCCTGTAAAAATCATCACAACCCTGTCTGTAAAGGTCAATCATAGAGGAAGGAGTAATGATGTCTTTCGTTTCTTCTTTCATTGCCAATAGCATTTCCGGCTCCCCAGAAACGACTTCCTCATTTGGTAACTTTGATCCGGGTTGTTCTTCTGCGACAATTAATTTCTCATCCATCGCTTTGTTGGCTAATATGGATTCATAGATTTTCATTGGCACACATAAGAAGCACCATACCATAAACTCCAATAACACAGTAAAGCCTGCGAAGGAAATGTAGAAGAAGCTCACATCTTGTGAGAATATACCGCTGATTATTCGTGCCGGTATGATAGCAATGAACAACACCGCTATGCTTACCAGCAAATATAGCATGGTCTTGAAGTTTATTGTAGGGAATACCGGTTCACCATTTATAACTGATGTCTCTTTCATTGTTTTTACCTTTTACTATCGTAATTACTCTTGTTCGTTGCCTGCGATTGGCTCTTTCGGTGTGCAAAGTTACTTTGGTTGTTTCTGACAGCTGATGATTGTCAAAATAATCTGCTTCTTTTTAATTTTAGTTGGCTATCGAGTATGATTTTACGGCGTTTTTCATACTATAAGGATTGTAAGTCAAGAATAAACGAAAAGGTACGAAACAAAAAAAAGGAGAAGCAAAGCCTCTCCCCAATGATGATACATATATTGAACAGATATAGGTAGTTATTGCCCAACGACCTTTAGTTGCGCTGTCTTCGCTGGTCTAAGAGTGATACGGTTTACCGACTCGCGTTTGCTCTCGTCCGCCATGTTCGCATAGATTTGCGTGGTTGAGACGTTCTTATGACCCAACATGTGCTGGACAGTATAGACGCTCGTACCAGCATCCACTTGTAGAGAACCGAATGTATGGCGGCTACAATGGAACGAAATCTTCTTGGTGATGCCAGCGGCTTTCAGCCAGTTCTTCAAGGGTGTCTGGGTAAGTTTGTCAGTGAAACCTGTGAAGACAATGCCAGTTCCACGTTCACCAATCAGTTCAAGCGCCTCGTCACTGATGGGGTTGTTCACCAGTTCCTTTGTCTTCTGCATACGGAGTGTCACGTACATGCCTCCGTCACCGTATGGCTGTATATTCTCCCATGTGAGCTGCTTGATGTCGCTCTTTCTCAGTCCCGTCAGACAGGCAAAGAGGAAGGCTGTCTTCAACACACGATATTCGCAAGGCGTGTTTGCCAGCCTTATAAGTTCATCCTTGGATAAATGTTCTTTCTCTGTTGGAATAGTATCAATGCGTTCCAGAAAGCCATTGGGATTCTCCATAATCTTGTGTTCCCTATAGGCGGTATGGAGTACAGCGCGGAAGGTTGACCAATAACCGGCCACACTATTTATGTGCAGTTTGTGCTCTTTGTGGATAGTTTGTGGGGCATTCAAAAGATACTCGCGGAACTTGTTGCACAAGTCAACGGTGATTTCATCGAAACGGCACTTGTTGTTGCAGAATCGGGCAAAGTGCTTATAGACGTGCTGCCACTTGCAGTTCTTCTTGTCTGCTTTCTGCTTGAAGTAGGCAAGAAAATCGCCCTTCATCTTCTCCTTGTCAAAGAAATCATATCTTTCATTTACTATAGACTCATAGCGACGACAGCGAAGGGCTTCCGCTTTCTCACGCATACGTTCGTTGTAGTCCTTTTCTCGTTGGTTCTTCGGCTTGGCATAGATGTAGATGCCGAGCGATTCATGACGCATGACCTTCATCGTACTCTCATCCCTATAGCCGGGATAGTAGTCGAGATAGAAGGATAGCTGTTCACCGCCTTTGATTTTGCGTGTGCGGAGTGTCACGGTCTTGCAGATGTTACTCATAATAATACTTTTTGGATTTTACTTTTTACTGAATGCTGATGGCTGTTGCCGGCAATTCGGGTACAAAGTAACCGAATGGTGCACCCGTGATGATGAAAACTTATCGTAACTTGTGAATAATTGAGGAATAACTGGATTTTGCTCAAAATCGTGGATGTAACTTCTGTTTTCCATCGTCATTGAACCCGATAGGAACCAAATTGAGCCAGCCTCTCGGCCATTACCTTTTCAAGTTCATCTTTGACGATGAGGTTTTGGACACCGACTTTTATCTTGGTTATTTTCTCTTTCTTGATGATAACGCAGATATTGCTCTTGGTCATACCGTATTTCTCGGCTGCATCTGCTGTGGTGCAATAGGCATCGCTTGCTTTCAAGTCAGGACGGAAGATGTCATCAAGATGTTTCTTTGAATAATAGGTCTTGCCATATTCTCGTTTGGTGGGAATATGGCGACGGTATGCTTGGGTGCGCAATGATTCCTTGGTTGTGGAGTAGAGAGTTTCCGCCTTCTCGGTCGTGAGCCACTCTGTTAGGGCTTCTATCTCGGCAGTAACTCCGAAAAGTTCATCCATGTGTTTACGGCTATAATAGTTCTTGCCTGCAATCTTGCACATAGGTATGTTGTTTCTCTTGGCTGATGTGTATAGCCATGACTTCTTTATTTTGTAAGTAGCCATAACATCCTCACCCGAGATATAGTCAAGAACTTCGTCTTGGATAGTGGATTTTGAACAAGAGGGAGAAGAGGAGTTCTGTGTCTTGGAAGAGACAAACTTCTTGTTTCCCTTTTGTTGTGTTCCAATCAATACACGATGATAGGGATTGCCAGCAAGCATCGCCTCTATATCGGTCCTACGGATGAAGGACATTCGCGAACTGATGCGTGATGCCGGCAGTTTGTTCTCAGCAACAAGTTTGTAGATGTACTGTCGTGAACAGCCCATGAGGATGGCTGCCTTTGAAAAAGAGAGATATTCTGCGCCCTGAATATCCATGATGGGTGCGGTGGCTTTGAGGAAGTCTCGCTGACGAGCCTTTTTCTGCTGTTTGGCTTTCTCAGCACATTCTTCACTACAATACTTCTGTATTCCGCTGTTTGTGGTGAAGACCTTGCCACAGTAAGCGCATTTTCTGGTCTTTGGCATACTTGCATATTTATGGGTTCAACATTCCTTTTGTTGTACCTATCCGCAAGTAATCACAAGTAAACTATTGACAACCTTTGTCAACTTTCTCCACGATATTGCTTTTCGCAAAAGCAGGTCAAAAAGATGTCAACTCTTGTAACCAGTCGTAAACCATTGTCAACTATGTTCATGATATGACAAAAATAAAGCCACGTAAATTCCCTGCGGTAGAAATACGTTGCAAATTTATAGGGAATTTCCGAAGCAACCAAAAACAGCCTTTGAAGTGTTAAATTCTAAAAGTATTTGTATTTCAATAGTTTAGATTTGGTTAGTTTTTGTTGTTCATGGTAGTTTCGGAGTCTCTAAATACAGTATGAAAACGCCGATTCTCCAATGCTTGTCACACTGCTTGGAATGTTGATGCTGGTCAGTGATTCGCACTCGGAAAACGCCTTGTCTCCAATGATTATTACACCTTCCTGTATGTTGATGTTGGCCAGTGATTTACACTTGTAAAACGCCGAGTCTCCAATGCTTGTCACACTGTCCGGGATGTTGATGTTGGTCAGTGATTTGCAGTATGAAAACGCCGAGTCTCCAATGCTTGTCACACTGTCCGGGATGTTGATGTTGGTCAGTGATTTGCAGTATGAAAACGCCGAGTCTCCAATGCTTGTTACACTGCTTGGAATGTTGATGCTGGTCAGTGATTCGCACTCGGAAAACGCCCTATCTCCAATGGTTGCCACACTGTTTGAAATGTTGATACTGGTTAGAGATCTGCACCCGTAAAACGCCATGTCTCCAATGGTTGTCACACTGTTTGAAATGTTGATACTGGTTAGAGATCTGCACTCGTGAAACGCTCCGTCTCCAATGCTCGTCACACTGTCAGGGACGTTGATGCTGGTCAGAGATTTGCACTTGAAAAAAGTAGTTTCTCCAATGCTCGTTACGCTGTTCGGAATGTTGATGCTGGTCAGAGATATGCATTCGAAAAACGCCGAATTACCAATGCTCATCACGCTGTTTGGTATGCTGATGTTGGTCAGAGATTTGCACCCGTAAAACGCCCCGCCTTCAATGCTTGTCACACTGTCTGGTATGTTGATGCTGGCCAGAGATTCGCACCTGGCAAACGCTGAGTTTCCAATGCTTGTCACATTGTCTGGTATGTTGATGCTGGCCAGAGATTTGCACTCGGCAAACGCTGAGTTTCCAATGCTTGTCACACTGTTTGGTATGTTGATGCTGGTCAGTGATTCGCACTCGGAAAACGCCTTGTCTCCAATGATTATTACACCTTCCTGTATGTTGATGTTGGCCAGTGATTTACACTTGTAAAACGCCGAGTCTCCAATGCTTGTCACGCTGTTTGAAATGTTGATACTGGTTAGAGATCTGCACTCGTAAAACGCCGAGTTTCCCATGGTTATAACACTGTTCGGTATGTTGATACTGGTCAGAGAACTGCACCACTGAAACGCCGAGTCTCCAATGCTCGTCACAGTAGTCGGGATGTTATATATATTATCTTCTGCTCTATATGCGATAATAGTAGTCTTGTCAGCATTGAATAATACATGGCTTTCATATATAAATGATTTTGATTCACAACATAAAGAGCCATGCCAAAGTACAAATGGATTTCCTTCCATATTGATAACACTGTCTGGTATGTTGATGCTGGCCAAAGAATAGCACCAGGAGTATCTATTATTAGTTGATTATCAGTATTATAGGCTCTAAACGGTAGAAAAGTGGCTATGTGGATTCTGTTTAGATACGAAAAGGTAATATTTAACGTATTTAACTTTTAGTTACACCAAAAACCAATGAAAAGGGATAGGATGAGGTGTTTCTACTGAAACCGCAGTATGAAAAGCAAAGGAGTCATACAGATTTTACTATGGTTCACGCATCTAAAAAATGGTATACATATAACTTTGCAACCGAGTTGCAAAGTTTATTTGCTATCTTTGCAGCCAAATTGAAAATATAATGAAGCAGAAGCTCTACATAACTATTTTGGCTTTGACAACAATTGTTTTGTTGGCATTGTCGTTTATACCGCACCATCATCACGAAAGTGCGGTATGTACCGTTGTGGAGCATTGCAATAGCGACAACGCTGACAATGACAAACATACGTCACATAAGGACGATGGAACAAAGTGCTTCGAACAAGGCAGTTGGGATGTTGTGTCAGTAAAGACTTTACATACAAGTAACATACATTATTTATATCATGCAATAGTATGGGCTTTATCTCGTATTATGGGATGGGTGTCAGAACCAACTAAGACGGTGTTTGACACTCGCATACCTATTATTATAAAGGCGGAACTATTGCGGATAAATGGACTTAGGGCACCTCCTTTTTATCGTTTCTAATAGCGTTGTTTCTTTTAAGGGGGGCAACGTACAGCGACTATACCTATTCATATGGAAGGTATAGTTACAAATCAATCATTTTTATTATGAACTTGCAAGTGCTTCAGTGTTTGGAGCACAGGCATTAGTTATTGCAAAATGTCAATTAAGGAAATTCTGGCGCTTGGCGCACTGGCTTTTCCTCTTTTGTCGTATGCACAAAGCAAAGACAGCTTGACATTCACACAAGATAGCACAGACATGACTTCTATGAAGAGGTCAAGTGTCGTGCCTTATATTATACCAATGTCACTTATGTCGTATGGAACGGCAGAGGCTATTGTTATGAATAAAGGCAGGATGCTGAACTATGCTATCGGACATGAGGTTATAACCCACAAGCCAATAGCCATAGGGATTGATGACTATACACAGTATGTGCCAGCTGTAAGCGTATTGGCATTAAATCTGTGCGGAGTAAAAAGTTGTCATAACCTAAAAGAACAAACGATGCTGTTGGGGTTGTCAAGTTTGCTGACGGCTATATCCGTAAATGGCTTGAAATACACAGTAAGAGAGATGCGTCCTAATGGCTCACGTCGCAATTCTTTTCCATCTGGGCATACAACAGTTGCCTTCATGGGGGCAGAACTCTTGTGGCAAGAATACAAGGACACTTCACCGTGGATAGGTATAGGTGGTTATGTCATAGCTGCAAGTACAGGAGCATTGCGTGTGTATAACAACAAGCATTGGATAGGAGACGTGGCATTTGGAGCAGGATTGGGTATTCTGTGTACGAAATTGGCATACAAGTTATATGAGCCGATTTCACGCAAGATGCACAACAAACAGTCCAAGCGAACAAACACTGTCTATCCATATTATAACGGACAACAAGGAGGACTAGCACTAACTATACAATTATAATTAGAACGATAAAGAAATGTTTCAAAAAATAATTCAATTATCAATCAAGAACAAGGTAACTATAGGTATGTTGACCTTGGTGCTCATTATATGGGGCACATGGTCGTTGTCGCAGTTGCCTTTTGACTCTACACCTGATATTACAAATAATCAAGTACAGGTGATAACCCAAGCTCCATCATTGGGAGCGCAAGAGGTAGAGCAGTTTATAACCACTCCAGTAGAAATGGCTTTGGCCAACATTCCACGTGTGGAAGAACGCAGAAGCATCAGTAGCAGCGGCTTGTCTGTCATTACATTGGTTTTTGATGACGATGCAGATGTATATTGGGCTCGGCAGCAGGTAAGCCAACAACTAAAGGAGGCAGAGGAAGTCATACCACAAGGTAAGGCAACCATAGGTATGGCTCCTGTCACTACTGGTTTGGGAGAAATATTCCATTATACCATTCGTGCAAAGAAGGGATATGAGGACAAATACAGTTTGTCAGATTTACGTACCATCCAAGATTGGATAGTCCGCAAGCAATTGTCAGGAACACCTGGCGTTGCAGAAGTCAGCGGCTGGGGTGGATATGTGAAGCAGTATGAAGTGGCTGTGGATGCCGACCGTCTCAATGCTGTTGGTCTTACAGTTACAGAAGTTTACGATGCCCTTGAAGCAGGCAACGAGAACACAGGCGGAAGCTACATAGAGAAAAATAGTAACCAGTATTTTATCAGAGGCTTGGGACTTGTTTCAACACTCGAAGACATAGAGCGTATCCCTGTCAAGACAGTCAATGGCACGCCTATCTTGATACGTGACATTGCAAAAGTACAATATGGTTATGCCACACGTTATGGTGCAGTTACACGCAATGGCGAGGGTGAAGTGGTGGCAGGTATCTCACTGATGCTGAAAGGTGAGAATTTCCAGCAAGTTATTAAGAACGTAAAAGAGCGTATTGCGCAGATTCAGAAGAGTCTGCCAGAGGGTGTAGTCATAGAACCATTCATAGACCGCACTCAGTTGGTAGACCGTGTTACTGGAACCATCACCCGCAACCTTATCGAGGGTGGCCTCATTGTTGTGTTCATACTCGTTCTGTTCTTGGGTAATTATAGGGCAGGATTGGTGGTGGCATCCGTCATTCCGCTCGCTATGCTGTTTGCTTTTGGTATGATGCGGTTGTTTGGTGTCAGCGGAAACCTCATGAGTTTGGGAGCCATTGATTTTGGCTTGATCGTGGATGGCGCAGTGATTATCGTAGAAGCCGTATGCCACCATATAGGTATCAGTCGTGACAAATACCATGGCTTGCGCTTAACACAAGAGCAGATGGACAAGGAGATATATCATTCCGCTTCCAAGATTCGTAAGAGTGCAGCCTTTGGCGAAATCATTATCATGACGGTATATCTGCCATTGCTTACATTGGCTGGTATAGAAGGAAAGATGTTCCGTCCGATGGCACTTACCATTTTCTTCGCCATCCTTGGAGCGTTTATCCTTTCGCTTACCTACGTACCAATGGCAAGTGCTCTGTTTCTTAGCAAGGAAAGTGTACATAAGACTAATTTGTCAGACCGTCTGATAAACAAGTTACAGAGTTGGTATAAGCCTATCATCACCAAAAGTCTGCAACATAGCAAGGTGCTCATAGCTTCCATGGTGCTGCTGTTCGGCATCAGCCTTTTCGCTTTCACTCGTTTGGGCGGTGAGTTTATCCCGAATCTTGAAGAAGGTGACTTTGCAGCCGAAATCAGCATGGCACAAGGTACATCACTCTCTCAGATGGTGAAGACCTGCACTCAGGCAGAAAAGATATTGAAGTCTAAGTTCCCGGAGGTGAAGCAGGTGGTAACTCGCATCGGTAGTTCAGAGATTCCAACCGACCCAATGCCTATAGAACGAGCAGACATGCTTATAGCCCTCTATCCGAAAGCAGAATGGACATCTGCCAAGACAAAGGACGAACTCATGGAAAAGATGGAAGAAGCCTTGGGAGCTATTCCTGGAATGGAAGCCGAATTGACACAGCCAATCCAAATGCGAAACAACGAACTGATTACAGGTATTAAGCAGGATGTCGCCATCAAGATATACGGCAACGACCTTGATGCTCTGCAAGCATCCGCAAAGCGAGTGGCATCTCTTATCAAGCGTGTTGACGGGGTGTCTGACCCATTTGTCGAGAAAGTACAAGGTTTGCCACAGATTCAAGTAAAGTACAACCGAGATCAGCTGGCTAAATATGGCATTTCGATAAGAACTGCCAACAAGGTGCTTGAAACTGCTTTTGCAGGAAGCCGCTCGGGATATGTGTTTGAGGGCGACAAGCGATTCGACTTGGTGGTGCGTATGGACAAGGACTTACGTAATGATATAAAAGCTATAGAAAGTCTGTACCTTCCTCTGCCCGATGGTGGAACAATTCCTCTCCAGCAAGTAGCACAGATTACATTGACTGATGCACCTGCACAGGTTACACATGAGGATGGACAGCGAAGGATATTTGTCGGTTTCAATGTAAGAGGACGAGACATACAGACCACAGTAGATGAAATTCAGGAGGTTTTAGACAAGGAACTAAAATTGCCAGCAGGTTATTATTACACTTATGGCGGTCAATTCCAAAATCTTCAAGAGGCAACCGGTCGTTTGATGCTGGCAGTTCCTTTGGCATTGCTCGTCATTTTGGGTTTGCTGTATGCTACGTTGAAGAATATCAGGGAAACCTTGTTCGTATTCTCAGCCATTCCTCTCTCTGCCATTGGTGGTGTGTGGGCTTTATGCCTGCGAGGTATGCCTTTCAGCATTTCCGCAGGTGTAGGTTTCATTGCCCTCTTTGGTGTGGCTGTACTGAACGGTATTGTACTGATAGGACAGTTCAATACTTTTGAGAAAGAAGGCGTGACGGATGTAAAAAAACGAGTGATAGATGGTTGTATGCTCCGTCTTCGTCCTGTCATCATGACCGCATTGGTAGCTTCCTTAGGTTTTATGCCTATGGCCTTGTCAACTGGTGACGGTGCTGAGGTTCAACGACCGTTGGCTACTGTGGTCATCGGCGGATTGGTAACAGCCACGATATTGACACTTGTTGTCTTGCCATCTATTTATAAGACATTCACCAAGAAAAAAGAAACAAACGTATGACAAGAATAAGATTGTTTATATTAGGCGTACTGTCTATGGCATTCGCCTCCATGTACGCACAAAATGAGAGTTGGTCTTTGCAACAATGCATAGACCTCGCTCTTGACAACAGCCTATATATGAGAAATGGGCAAATTGCAGTTGGAAAAGCTAAAGACTTGCAGGGTACAACATTTGATATTGAAAAGACCTCTATAACGCTCAGCCAAGATCCGACATCTGGCGGAAGTCCAGACAATGGCATTTTGATAAGCCAGACCTTTGATTTTCCTACGGTGTATAACGCCCGAAACAAGTTCTTGAAAGCTGAGACTGCCGTTGCGCAAAGTCAGGTGGCAATAGTAGGCAACCAGTTGGTAAGAGATGTAACATCTGCATATTACTCGTGGCTTCATGCACATAGCACTTTGCTCGTGTTGCAAAAGCAAGACAGCGTATATCAGCACTTTCTGCAACTGGCATCGGCTAAGTACAAATCGGGGGAGGCTAACCAGTTGGAACAGATGAATGCACAACGATTGCTGAATGAAAATCGGATAAGTTTGCAAAGAGCAGAGAATGACTGCAAGAAATATTTATTGCAGTTGAAACAGCTCATCAATACCAATACTGACTTCACTCCTCAAAACGAGGGGTTGGCAAAACTACATGACGCGAATCTTGGGGAAACTAATTTCTCAGACACGCCACTTGGACGAAACATGCAAGCACGCCTCATAAGCAATGAACGTAGTGTTTCGCTTGCCAAGCAGGGGTATATGCCAAGCTTCACTCTCGGCTTTACAACACAGGCTGTCATCAAAGGATTCAATCCTTACAATGTTGACAGAAGTAGGTTTTCCAAAGGTAACTTCATGGGATTTGAGGTAGGCATCGGCATACCCCTGTTTTGGAAAAGCAATCGGTCAAAAGTCAAGGCTGCCAAACGTGATGTGGAGTTGGTGCAGAATGAGCGTGCATTGGCAGAACAGCAGCAGAAAACGCTTATGCGTGATGCCACAAATGAGTATATGAGAGCAAAACAAGTTCTTGATTATTACGAAAGACAAGGCAACGCCGAGGCAGCACTCATGGCGAAACTATCTCAGATAAACTACGAGAACGGAGAAATGGGGTATGTGGAATACATACAAAACCAAACTTCGGCTCTTGATGTACAACTTCGTTACATAGATGCTGTCAACGACTATAATCAAGCTATCATCAATATCAATTATCTCAACGGAAATAAACAATGAAAACATTTAATATCATCATCATTGCTGTCATCAGCATATTTCTTGCATCATGCACAAAAGGCAAGCAGGAAGAAGTAAAGGAAAACAAAGTAGAGGAGCAAGGCTATGAAACCATTGAACTTACTCAAGAACAGATAAAGACGGTTGGCATTACGCTCGGCAAGGTTGAGAGTCGCTCTCTCAACAATGTGATACGTGCCAATGGCGAACTTCAGCTCAACCCGCAGGATATGGCAGACGTGACTTCTCTCGTAGGAGGTGTTGTCCGCAAAATTTATGTAACAGAAGGACAGCTGGTGAAAGCAGGTCAAGTGGTTGCACACATAGAGAATACCGAAATCGTAGGATTGCAGAAAGACTATCTCATTGCTGTAAAAGAGACCAATGTAACACATCAGGAGTTGCTACGCCAAAAGACATTGGCTTCACAGAAGGCAGGAGTGGAAAAGACCTTGCAACAGGCATCAGCAGCATACGAGATGGCACTGGCTCGCCAGACAGGGCTTTACAACCAGCTCCGTCAAATTGGCATTAACACCAACCTTGTGAAACAAGACAGAATCATACGGCAGGTAGCTATCTCTGCTCCAATTTCTGGCATCGTGACGAAGATAAGCATAAAGAGTGGAAGCTATACGGAAAGTTCACAATCATTGATGCAAGTAGCCAACAATGCCGCTGTGTTCTGCAACTTGAATGTTTTTGAGCGCAATATCAATCAAGTTGCTAAAGGGCAGAAAGTAGATTTCGTCATCACCAATAGCCCGAATATTCATTTCAAGGGAACAGTAAGAGAAATTAATCGCTCGATGGATTCTGACACCAAGGCTATATCCGTACGTGTCGGTATTGATACAAAGAACATCACTGAACTTATTCCTGGCATGTATGTGACAGGCATCATCAGTATGGGCAAACAAAATGTGCCAGCCTTGCCTGACGATGCTATTGTAAATGCCAATGGCAAGCAATATGTGTTCGTGCTTGAAAAAAAACACAAAGAAGGCAATGACGTAAAATATCAATTCAAGCAGATGGAAGTCGTTGCAGGTGTAAGCGAATTGGGATATACGCAAATAGATTTCGTCGCTCCTATTAGCAAGAATGCAACTGTTGTCACTTCCAATGCCTTCTACATAGCGTCTATGACGGCAGACTATGGGGAAGAATAAAAGGAAGAAACACAAATGAAATAATATACCTTTATAGTCAAGATGTGAGATAAGCTTTAGATAATCTCACATCTTGATTTTTACAACCTTTTATACAATACTTATCTTCGTGATGAACGATAGGGCTTATTATTAATTGCTCCCAATCCTATCTTCTGTGTTCCATCCCAATTCGTCAGTTGGTCGGCACAACCATTGGAGCCACCAAGCGAAACGTATGTGTCTGCACTGCATGACATGTGGTCAACAAAAGCGAGGAAGTTGTCAATAGCTTTGTCTGTGAATTGAACTTCATTTGTGGCGAAGAGTTTTGTCCAACTGGTGACACATTCCTGCTTGAAGTCTGTAAAACCATGCCAAGACATATCAGACAAGAACCTTTTTGTTGCCGATTCTATACAGGCTTTAGAGTCCAATCCAATATTATGCTTTACAGCAGATGCCATAATGCCATAGTATATGGAAGCCGATTCTTTCTCGTTGAAGTTGACTCTATCTGTCTTGGCAAAGGAAGATAGAGCTTCATGTCCCTCATGGATGAACTTGTCAAGCACTCCTATGTATCTATTTTGCCGAGCCATGCTTTCACGTTTAGCTTCGGCTTCTTGCCGAGCCTTTTCTTTTGCACCTTCCTCCTTTCGTGCTTCCACTCGTCTCCATGCATCAGTCATTTCTGGCTCTTGCCAAATGGCATTCCAACGAGCCTTCAAATCATTGTACATTTCCATAAGTGTGGTATTATAACTTTTGGCACTGGCGAGTTCTTCCTTCGCATAGACAAGTTGAGTAGTCACTCGCTCCACAGCCTTCTCGTCAAGTTGAGAGATGCGTTGTTTGACTTTGTTGTTTTCTGCCTTTAGCGCATCATTCTCGGCACGAAGTGACTTGTTCTCCTCTATCTGCTTATTGAGATTCTGCATATAGTAAGTGTATGTCTTGTTGACAGACTTGCGTACACCTTCATTCTGTTTGTCACGTTCTGCATTGATGGCTACGACAAGAGCTTTGATAGCTGCGTTGATGTTGTTTACACGCTCCTCACGCCATGCCTTTTGTCCGATAAGAGTAGGAATAGGGATGGCAAGTTCTTTCTTTACGGCATCCATTGCCTCTTGAACAGGTGTCTTGATATTGAGAAGAGGGAAGGTGAGATCTTGCTTGTCAATAGTGGCAAGAACAGCGTATTTTTCCACCTTGTCAAGAGCGACTTTTGCCTGACGTTCCGCTTCAAGTACCACCTTGTTCTTATGCTTGCGTCCCCGTTTCTCTTCCTCTGAAAGTTCATCATAGGAGAAACCTCTTGCCAAGCCATACTTATGACCGACCTTGTTGTAATAGTCGGTATGAAGTTGTGATAAGTACTGTGACTTATCCTTTGCTCGTTCTCCCCACACTTTGGCATAAGAGACCCTTTCAACAACACCCTTTGCAACTTCCGATTTTGTGTAGTTGTCACGTTCTTCTTTTGGAAGTGCTCTCCATTCCTTTGTAGAGAGAACCTTTTCTGGATTATCCTTGTGAATGTACTTGCTTCCGATGCGCCCACGTTTCTTTACTTGTTCTACAGGCACGGTCTGCACATGGGCATGGATGCTTGTCTCGTCACAATGCACATCAAAGCCGATGACATTCTCTTCTCCCCATTTCTCACATGCAAAGCGGTAGGTGTCCAATGCCCAGTCATAGATGCCTTTTTGTAATGTCACATTGCTGTGGTCAGCATTTGGATCTGACGTGTTGAGTTTCTGTTCACCAAAGGCAAGCCTGTTAAGCACATCATGGTCACCACTGAAGATGATGCCGACAGTGCAGTTCGGACTGTTCCTTGAAACTTGGTCGGGACGCTTGGCATCCATATACGGCTTGAAGCCAAGTTCATCAAGTCTGTGCTGCAAGCGTTCATGCAACGGCACCGACTGGGAACCAAGAGGCACTATCTTTCCATCCTTGACTATCTCAAAGTTGAGTCTCTTGCGTGAGTAGTTATAATGGTTGTTCTTGTCTATGTCCGCGTTTTTTAGTTGGTAACGCTTCTCGTCCCAACCTCTGCGTTCCGCCTCGTTACCCACTTGGGACGAGAACGATTTCTTGTCTGTGCCTACATGAATGGCGGCACGTGGTATGTTTCTTTCCATAAGAATCTTGTTGGAGTTTGTAACATTGTTATAGTATGACTGGTGACAGGTCTCGGGCGGAGCCTGAGCATAATAGAAGGATTTTTTAAGTGAACAGCGTCAGCAAGTGAATCTAAAAGTCCCTATTATGTTTAGGACTTTTGTGAAAGTCCGTCACGCAAGCGTGCTCGCAGATCCTTACCCACTCTGCTATGGCTCTTCCACCAACACCAACCCAAGACTGTCTATCAGATGTTGGAGTGGCGGATGTTGCTTTTTCAGCCTTTGTAGCGCCATCTGCGGTGTTTCCGTCATCAGCAGGAAGTCGGCAATGTCAAGACCTTTGGTCTTTTGTTCATCGGTGGCATTGTCTTCCAAGATGTTGCTTATGACAACCCTTTTGCAAACAGATTGCAGCAATGGAATTTTTGATTTCCATTTGTCCGTTGCTCCAAGGTCAGGGAACAGAATGATGTCCCGACCTCCCAATACCTTGACAGCGATTTGGTTGAGACAGCCATGCATACCTCCAGTTGCCAGCCAGATGAAATTGGGGATGAAATGGGATGCGATTATGGCAGTTTTTTCACTCTCGACAATAGCGACCGACATTGTGGGATGCTGTGCCAGCAAATGCTCACCAAAGAAACATTGGCACAAGTTGAAATCTGGAAGATGAAGAAAAGCATGCGCCCATCCAACATAAGAACGTGGCTCTTTCACACGATGTCCGTCTTTGGGATTATATAGCATGACCTTGCCAGTCCTCACCTTATCATCCTTGTCAACTTGCCAATAAATGGTTGAGCCTCCCCACTTATAGGATGTTCCGACATGATACATCTTCATCAGCCTTTCTGTCTCTTGTTCACCAAAGACCTTGGAAAGGTACTGGTATAACGGATTGATTCCGTAATGAGACAAGGAACGCTCCATAATAGCGTTGGCAATATAGGACATAGGCTTTTCTACGACTTTCGGTTGGGTATTCCTTCTTGTCGGATAAGGCAATTTGTCCTTAGACAGAAAGTCTGGATGCTCACGGAAATAGTCTTTAGGAGTATAGTGATACCCACAACTATGCTCATGGTCGCATTTGCCTACATTGTCAGGGAAGGATACTTCCCCCTCATCATCTATGTATCTTGTGAAACAACGCTTGCGCTCACAATTCGGGCATGTGTAACGATTACCCGATCTGTATTTCTCCAAGTGAAATCTATACTCGTTCATCATCGTAACTGAAATGAATTATTGGTGAATTTCAGCTTTCAGTTCTTTCATGTTTTCAGTTACGCACTTGTCAACTGAAAAACTGAAACAAATGAATACTGAAAACAGGTTGGTTTATGTTTCAGTTGCCTGTCCTGTTTCGAACTTTACTTTTTCGTAAAATCCTTTCTTTGCCTTTGTGATTAGTCCAGACTTCATAAGCTCCTTTATATAGTTCATCACAGTACGGTCTGTAACATGCAGATTCTCCATTCCTGTTTTTATGGCTGTTTTTGTGTCAAAACTGTCTTCCAACAGATACAGCAACTCCTTGGACATAGAATCACATGTGTCTTCAGCAACAAAGGCTCGGCAGCGTTGATAACAATTCTCACAATATTCATTGAGCAGTAATGCTCCTTTTATGGAATCCACATCAATACTTTGCAGATGACTCTCGCCACAGGCGTATCTTAGAGCTTGGAGCAATAAGGCAATGCGTGCGACGTGGGTATTGTGCTTCATCACCCTCGTTTCAACATCTTCATCGTCCTCTATGGCATTGATGGCATCCACATTTCTGTTCCACCAACCAAAGAAAAGGGAGTGTGCGTCCTTGTCCATATAAAGGATATTTGGACAACATTCATTTGTGTCATTACACCTTGCATAGTCAAGTCCAAAGATTTTCCCGATGATGTCAGCCCATTTTCTTGAAGCCTCGCTCTGGCGCACATGGCCGTCTTCCTCATCCAGCCAGTGTGGAACTTTCTTGGATTTGGGATATACAACCAGAATACGGTCAAGAAAACCTGTATCCATGAATTTGGAAGCCATCAGTTCCTTCATTCGTTTGGTCTGTGTTGTACCGATGATGTTGACACATGGCTCTTCTACACGTTGTGGGCGGTCATTCTTGACACGTGTGTTCTCCAAGTGGCATCCGCTCCAGATGGAAAGTAGGCGTTCAAGCATGGGATTTTTCCCATACCTGTCTGTATTGGCAAGCAGTCCGAGAATTTCATCATAGTTGATGGCTATGCCACGCAAGTTGTTGTAATGCTCCAATACCAGAGCCTCCAATGTAAAGTCATCCAATGTGACCCTTTTCAGAATAGGCTTCTTCATTTCCTTGCTTCCGCTTTCCTTTGTTGCACATGCTGCCTCATATAGGTCAAGTTCATAGCAAAACTTGTCAAACAGCTTTCGTTCATACTCCCGAATTGGCTTGTATGCAAGCTGTAATGGTGGAGTTTTGCCCATGCCAGGTCTGCCAACCAATATGATATAAAGGGCGGCATTCGTGTCCCAATCCTGCTTAACGTGAATACGATAGGTATTGCCAAGAGCCGCAGATGCTGCCGACAGCATAGACATGGCGACATAATCCACCTTGAAATTGCCATGCACCACCATGTCTATGATGATGGACTGCATTTTTTGTGGAAATACCTCAAGAGGGAAGCCTGAGTCCGCTAAAGACTCGGCTTCCATGTTGATTTTGTTACATAGTTCAAGCGCATCCATGATATTACCAGTTTAAGGGTTTCGGCTTGCGCTTGTTGCCTGCAAGAATGGCTGCATTCTCCTCCTCTGCTGTGAGAGGTACAGGATTCTTGCGGTTAGTCTCCAGCCACTTGTCAAGTTCATCCTGATAGAGGCAATAACGCTTGCCAGGTTTGGTGGCGGGAATGCTGCCGTTGCCAAGTTTCATGTAGAGAGTTGCCATCGGCATTTTCAGGTATGCCGATGCTTCCTCCACACTCATAGGTATGTGCGTGTTCGCCTTGTGTGGCTTGTTCTGTGATTGCAGACTGCTGATCATCTGCTTCATGCCCACCACTTCATCCCGAAGCTGGGCAACGACCATTGGAAGGTCGTTGAAAGTTAATTCCTTATTCATTCTGATACTTTGTTAATAACTGGTGCAAAGGAACAGAATGATGCTTCCGTTACTGAGGTTCGTGACAGTCATTTGTCATTCACGAAGGAATAACTCTAACAATGGGGATTATTCGGGATTTTCCTCCGTCACATCATGGAAATCATATTCACCATTGGCAGGCTCGTCAATAGGAATGACATCATTGGAACATGGTGCTTTCAGGTTCTTCAATGTGCTGTAGTCCAAGCCTTCAAACGGCTTTGGAAATAAAGCCTTGACAAAGGCTATTCGCATTGCCATTGTGTAATCACGCTTACCCAAACGTTCTGCGATATTCCACACGAAGTGCCTTAAAGGAATATTCTCAACCGTCTTCTTGAAACGGTTTATTGCTATCGGGGTATAGTTGGTGTCGTTGCTCCATTCCTTGACAGCCTCAATTACCTTGTACAAATCTTCCTCATAAAGAAACCTTGACATGGTACGATGCACATAGTCAAGTACGGCTCTTGTTCGCTTGTCCTTTTCCTCCTGCGCTTCTTTTTCTTGTGCCTCTACACGCTTGGCATAGTCTTCATGACTGTATTGTGCTGGCTCTGTTTGTGGTAAGGTTTGCATTGGCTGTTCTTGTTCTGTTGCTGACTCTGCTTCTACAACGTTTTTCTTTGTCTTGCTGTTGCTACCAATGGTCATCAGTTCATAGGGATAATTCACCATAGAAATGAATATCGCCCAAAGCAGGATGTTGCTTCCTACAAAGATGATTGACTCGACAAACAGACTTTGGTGAAAGTCATTGCCTACATACATCGCCACGACAAGAGAGATGGCAAGAATTGCTGTACCAACAAAAGCGTAGATGGTACAATCTGAAGTTGTCTTGTTTTCTATCATTATTGTATTCGTTTTATTGTTATTCGTTCAAAAACTTCCACAAAATTAGATGCAGAAGCATGTAAAAACCGTATTTACGTTCTCTGGCACTCTTTCTTTTACGCTTTATTAGCGTTCTAATATGATATCATACTCTGAATCATACTTTAAACTTCTCGTTAACGTCAGTTGCTGCTAATTGCTGACTACAAAGGTAAGGGCAAAGAAAAGGGATATTTGCAGTTCCTCCTCAATATCAACAGAAATTGGAATGTATTTGTCGAATTGGTTCTATCCACGACAGCAAATAGAACCAACAAAACGAGAAAAGGACTATTGGAACACTATCATTCCAACAGTCCTTTTCTGCGTATTATTGTCAAATGGTTACTTCTTCAAGGTGATACAGCCAACCGAAGCACGCTTCTGAGCATCGGAAATCTTGGCATACACTTCTGTTGTTGCCACATTCTTGTGACCGAGATAACGCTGTACTACGGCAATACTTGTTCCTGCGTCCAACTGGAGACAGGCAAAGCTGTGGCGTGAGCAATGATAGGAGATATGCTTGGTAATCCCTGCATCTTTCAGCCAGTTCTTCAATGGTGCCTGCGTCATGGAGTCTTTGAAATCGGGGAACACCTTGCCTCGTTTATCTGGTGAATAGCCTATCAGTTCCAAGGCTTCCTCACTGATTGGGTTATGCACGATGTCTTTTGTCTTCTGCATTCGTGTGGTGACATACATCACACCATCGCTGCCGTATGGCTGTATCTCCTCCCAAGTGAGCTTCTTGATGTCGCTCTTTCGCAATGCCGTTAGGCAAGAGAACAGGAAGGCTCGCTTCAAGGCAGGAGCAGAGCATGGTGTGGATGCCAAGCGGATAACCTCGTCTTGTGAAAGATGCTCCTTGTCAGTCGGGATTGTCTCGATACGCTCCAAGAAACCGTTCGGGTTCTCCTTTATCTTGCGGTCACGATAGGCAGTGTGGATTGAAGCACGGAAAGTTGACCAGTAGTTGGCTGCCGAGTTGATATGTAGCTTTCTGTTCTTATGCAGTCCCTGTGGTGCTGTCAGCAGATACTCACGAAACCTGTTGCACAAATCCACGTTAATCTCTCCAAAGGTACACTTGCCTTGCGTGAAGGTACGAAAGTGCATATAGACGTGTTGCCACTTGGAGTTCTTCTTGTCCGCCAGTTTCTTGAAGTAGGCGAGGAAATCTCCTTTCATCTTCTCCTTGTCGAAGAAATCATAACGCTCGTTGACGATAGCCTCGAAGCGACGGCAGCGTATCGCCTCGGCTCTTGCCGTAAGGTTGAGGTTGTACTTCTGTTCCGTCTGGTTCTTCGGCTTGGCATAGATGTAGATGCCAAGCGACTCATGGCGGATGACTTTCATCGTGCTCTCGTCACGATAGCCAGGATAATAGTCAAGATAATAGGACAGCATGTGTCCGTCCTTGATTTTGCGTGTACGCAATGATACGGTCTTGCAAATGTTGCTCATAACTGATATGTATTATTGATGATTATTCATGGTGAAGTGTCTCTTCACGGCTGCAAAATAACTGAATGATACTTCCGTGACTCCAATTATTTGCAGTCATTGATGGATAATGCTGAAATCATTTGAAATCACAGTCCTTTTGCTGCTCTTTCCGCCATTGCTCGCTCCACATCCGTCTTCAAAAGCAAGTTCTTTACACCCACTTTTACCTTGCTAATATGGTGAACTCTCACAATATGGCAGATATTGGCACTTGTCAGACCATACAACAGCTGCACTTGTTCGGTGGTATAATAGTTGTCATCGCTCATGAGGTCAGTCCTGCGCAGTTCTTCAAGATGTTCCTTGGAATAATAGGTGCGACCATACTCACGTTTGGTGGGTATCTTATGACGATATGCATATGCCCTGAGTGCCGACTTGCTCATACTGAAAGCATCCTCTACATCATCAGCAGTCACCCATTCCGTGATGCTGTTGATGTCAACGGCAGTACCGAAGAACTCATCAATATGCCGTTTGCTGTAATAGTTCTTGCCAGCGATACGGCACATCGGTATCTGGTTGCGCTTGGCGGAGGTGTAGAGCCAAGACTTCTTGACCTTATAAATGGACATCACTTCCTCACCAGAATAATAGTCAAGCACCTCATTCTCCTCTTTCCCTTTTGTCGGTTCCTGCTTTCGTATTTGCTTTTCTGCTTTTGCCTTTTTATTGGGTTTGCTCTTGCTGGCAGGAATCACACGCTTGTAGGGATTACCCTCAAACATCTTCTCTATATCAGCCTTTCTTACGAATGCCATTCTGCTGCTCAATCTTGATGCCTTCAACTTTCCGTTAGCCACAAGTTTGTAGATATACTGTCGGGTGCATCCCATCAGAATGGCAGCTTTGGAGAAGGTAAGATACTCCTGATGTTGCAGATCCATGATTGGCTCAATACCGTTAATCAATTCCTGCTGTCTTTTCTTCCTAAGACGTTTTGCCTCTGCCTGACATTCCTCGGAACAGTATTTCTGCATACCGCTTCTTGGCACGAATGTCTTGCCACAAAATTCACATTTTCTTGTCGGTCTCATACTCTATGATATTGCTATGTTCTACATACTTTGAGTATTCCACCTATGGAGTAAACGGAAGTGAACCATTGACAACCTTTGTCAACCCAATCCACGATATAACGCTTTTTGCCTATCAGCTTCAAATCTGTCCTTCATCGTAACCACTCGTAAACCCTTGTCAACTACGTTCACAATATGACAAAATAAAAGCTCCGCAAATTCTCCACGGTAGAAATACGCTGCAAAAATATGTGGAAAATCGGGAACTGCCAAAAAGCACTCAGAAAGTATTAAAAAACAAAGAGTGTTGAAAATCAATACTTTATGGTTAGTTAGTCATAGTAAGTTATGGTTAGTTATAAGGCTCTAAATACATTCATAAAATGCAGAGTTCCCAATGCTTGTCACACAGTCCGGTATATTGATGCTGGTCAGAGATCTGCAGTTGGAAAACGCCTCATTGCAAATTACTTTTGTGCCTTCCTTTATCATATAGTGGCCAGATAAAGCCCTTCCAAGAGCTTTTAGCAGCCTTTCCCCATCCTTGCTATACGTCACGCCCCGTTCATCTCTGATACCATTCTTTATATCTTCTTCCGTCACCTCGGTACCCAGCACCTCTTCCTCCTTCGGCTGCTCGCAGTGGGGCACTTTTAGACCAAACAGACTGAATGAGCACATGGACAGACTTTTCTTGGCGCTTGCCATGAGAAACATGGACAGCAGGGTTTTGAGTTCTTCGTCGGCCAGCAGGCTCTGCAATGCCGCCAATACCTTGCTCTTGCTCAGGTCAAGAAAATCGCTGGCTGCGAACAGCAGACGGTCTGAGGTTCCGTAGGTGGTGTAGAGAGACGGGTCGAGAGATATGGCCTTGAGCGAGAGGGCGATGACTGCCAACGCAAAGTCGTCGATGGTCTCGTCGAAATCGTCTACGGTGCGCAGTGGATGCGCAAAGTCCTTGGTGCCGATGGTTGGCGACTTCTTACCTTTCATGGTTGCTACATACATGCCGTCGTAATCTACCAGCGTCAGAGTGCTGTCGGGGCGCACCATGATGTTGTCGGGCTTGATGTCGCCGTGGGCGAATGACTGCGCGCGGAGCCATGCTGCCATTTCGCAGAAACGGTAGCAGAGCATGGCCATGGCATGGCTGTCGGCATAGTGGTCGGCAATGTAGGTCTCCATCGTCTCGCCGTCTACCCAGTCCATCAGCAGCACGGGAAACGCCTCGTCATTGACACTTAGCTCCTGTTCCAGATACTTAACTGCAGTGATATATGTCGAGTCGACAGACGCCAGTTCCTCGGTTATCTGCCGATAAGCCTCGCCCCTGCCTTCCTGTTCGTCGGTAAAGCACTTCAAGGCATAGTTTCGCCCCGTCTTCGGGTCTTTCATCTTGAACACTACGGCAAAGTCGCCGTTGCTGCGACAGGGCTCGCCGTGATTGTCGAGTACTGGCTCCAAGTAAGCCAATTTGTCCAGATTTTCCTTTGCGTCGCGTATGGCTGCTACATATTCTGAAATCAGAGGGTATTGCATAGGTCTTCGGTTTGTATTCATGCCAGGGGCAGAGATGCCACCCCGGCTCGGTTTGACGATTGCTGGGTCATGGTGCCCAGCCCACCTGAAAACGATAAGTTTTCAATCATCCAAAATTACGAATTGTTTTATATCCAGCAAAACATTTCCACCACTTTTTGTTATATAAACCACTGCGCCCATTCATGCCCATGGCTGCGATGCGGGCGCAGTGGTGGTACACCTATTTATATATATGTGCAGACATCGGGCGGCGGAAACTGCGCAGAATACCATCTTCTTTGCGCTTCTTGTGCTAAGAATCTATTATTACCATCATCTCATTCCCATCCATTCAATCCTACGATTGCTGATGTGCTCTACCTCTCTACTTGTCTTGAGAGTTGGGGATCTGGTGCCAAGAGAATCATGGATGAATGCAAAGGACAGAATATCAAGGAGCCTGATTGGTATCAAGAAGGTCATAATGTTGTGATAAAATTTGCCAGAGAGAGCATGATGTCGGGCGAACAACCGATATCAAACCGACATGATACCGACATCAAATCAACAACAGAAAACAGTATTATCTGTGTTGCTGACTGGTGAAAAGCACATTCAAGAATTGATGGATGTATGTGGCTATAAGGATAGGGATAGCTTCCGAAAGTCTGTACTCAATGTGATGATCGAAAAAGAGTGGGTAGCAATGACTCTACCAGACAAGCCAAAGAGTAAGGCTCAAAGATATATCATAACAGAAAAAGGCAAAAATGCAATTTGAATCAATATTTTTGAAGGTCGTTTGGCTTATCCAGACGACCTTTATTCTTGGAAAATCATTAATGCCTGTTAAAATCAGGACCAGCTAAATATTAACCTGAGTTCGGGATAGGCGATAAACGTTTTTTCTTGCTATGCCAGGTTTCCGACAGATGCATATTTACAACCATAGAAGTAATAGAAATTATTGAGATTACAACTTTTATAAAGATTTTCTTATCCCGAACTCGGGTTATTACTTTTGTCGTATAAATCAAAGCGCCCATTCATGTCCGTGCCCGCGATGCGGGCGCAGCGGGGGTATAGCAGATGCACACCTATTTATATATACACCTCCATCCTGAAACCGAAGTGCGAATTATGGAAATACAACTCGGATACCTCCGTTTCAGCCTTTGCCATGATGATTTCGCGACGCAAATCGCACTTGACATCCCCCTCCGCAGCGTATTTCTCCACCTTCGCCACAAAAACCTTGCTGAAATCATCCGCGATATCCAAAATATCACTAACTTTGTCGACGGCGACTATGACGATGGTCATTTGCCGACGATTGATAGCAAGCCTCTTGATGTCCAACGGCTATGCCCGACAGCCCATTCTTCGGTCGCCCACGCTCCGACAGCCTCGGCGTGGGGTGGGGGAGCGACGGGAGAGGGCTGGACCTGGCAGAGGGCGCAGCGGCGAGAGACCCCAGCTTTGCAAGTCTTGCAAAATGTTTTTTCTTGGCAAGGTGGCTGAAACTGCCTACATTTGCACTGTCAAACAACAAGAAGTTCAACATTTTCAAAACACAAGTATGGAAACTCAGAAGATTTACAACCTCGTCATCCTCGATGCCTCAGGCTCGATGGAAGTCATCTACAACCAGGCACTCACAGGCGTAAACGAGACCCTTGCCACCATTAGCAGGGCGCAGGAGACCCACCCCGAGCTGCAGCAGTATGTTACTCTGGCATCGTTCAGTGCCGGCGATGATTTCCTCAACCGCATCTATTCTGCCAAGCCCATCGCCGAAGCCCGCAACATCACAAGCGCCGACTATCCTCTGCTCGGATGCACAGCCCTCTACGACGCCATGGGCACCTGCATCAGCGAGCTCCAGCAGCGGGTCTGCCACGGCGACCGCGTGCTCGTCACCATCATCACCGACGGCTATGAGAATGCGTCGCGCACCTGGAATGGTCGCCAGATTAAGTCGCTCGTCCAGGAACTCCGTCAGATGGGTTGGACCTTCACCTACATCGGTGCCGACCAGGATGTGGAGAAGGTGGCTGGCGAGATAGGCGTGTGCAATGCGCTCCGCTTCTCGGCCAATGCCGAAGATACCGCCGCTATGTTCGAGAAAGAGGGGCGCAGCCGTACCAGGTTCTACGACAAGGTGTGCTGCGAGATGCGAGCGCCTGAGGCTTCGCTGGCAGAATCCGATGATTATTTCGCCGATGATGACACTCCGGAGGCCCTCGAGGATATCCTCAAGAGCGAGGCGAAGGGCAATCGATGACATGCCACCCATGGCGCTGGCAGGGATGACTTGCCGGCGCACTGACAATCATAACAATGAACACTAATACGATACTATTCTGCAATCTGCCGTTCCGTCCCGAACCCAATCAGGTGTTCTTTATCGAGAATGGCTACGATGAGGATGTCAATGACCTCATCCGCGACGTCTATCTGCGCCTAAAAGCCAAGTTCGCCCGTGCTGGTATGGATTTCTACTACATGCCCTACCTGCTCAGCGAGCACGACATCGAGGCCAAGCTGCGTTACTATGCGCCCTATCTCTCTTCCCAGCCTCTGGTCGGCGAGGTCAGGAGCGATGCGTTCGCTCCCTATATCTCTGACGAAGACCAGCGCAAGCGTCTGAAGCCATCGCTCATCTTCGGGGCTACGCGGGAGGGGTACGCGGGTGATGTCAGATTCCGGCAAGTGGCCTTGTCCGATGTCGACTTTGTTTCTTCCGCAGCCATGGACGCCCTGGTACATCTGATAAGTCAAAGGCTTGCCGCATCCTGTGGCGTAGATGCCGATATGGCGCCAATCAGTCCTTGCCTGGCGAGCGTCCCGATGGAAGATAAGTCAGAGTGCCTTCTTTCTCAGGAGTTTCTGGAGCCTGCTGCAGAGTCCGCCATGCCCGCCTCTGCGGAAGAAACTGCCGAGAAGCTGAGCTTTATTGCTACAGAGGATGTCCTGCGCGAGCTTCGCATGACCGTCCAGAAGCTCAGGCTCGAAGGCGTGTCACTCATGGCCATCCACGGGTTCATCGACAAGCAGGAACCCCTGTCGCGCATGATTGTCACCCCCGATTATCGCATCTTTCTGCCCGACTACAACGGCATGGAAATCGAGATGGGTGCCCTGCCCAAAGCCATCTATTTCCTCTACCTGCGCTATCCCGAAGGCATCATCTACAAGCACATGCAAGACTATTACACCGAGCTGCTCAACATCTACCGACAGCTGCGCCCCAGTACCGACGAGGTCCGGCTCAACCTCACCATAACCAAGGTCGTCAACCCGCTGGGCAACGCCCTCAATGAGAACCTCGCCCGAATCAGAAAGGCATTCGTAGAGAAGTTCGACGAGCATCTCGCCATCAACTACATAGTCACCGGCGAGCGTGGCTCCCGCTACGCCATCCCCCTGGACAGAGATTTGGTTGTTTGGGAGGAGTAACACTAAGGGCTGAATTCCAAGCGAGGAATCCAGCCCTAATTCTTTATGTTCCAAAAAGTTTTAGCGGACAGCAATAATATGATGTATAGCGACGCCCCTACGCCTTCGCCAACTATGGATCCCTCTCACCCACCTCTATTTCCTAAACCGTTTCGACACGGCGGAGTAGGCGCAGCGCTGGCAGAGGGGCTCGGTGGCGGTGTGGTTGGTGAAGCCCTGATAGATGGCGTGGGCGCGCGGCGACGCGAGGATCTCCTCCAGACTCTGGGTGTAGAGGTTGCCCAAGTCCATGTCGCCGTTATGGTCCAGGCAGCAGGGGACCACGGTGCCGTCGACGAGCACGCCAAGCTGGTTGCGGAGAGCATAGCAGAACACCTCTTCGCCGGCGTAGGATTCGTGCTGGAGGTCAGGCCATTCAAACATATTGTCGCTCTCGATATACAGGTTCTCTGCCAGTCGCCAGCCATCGTTTCGCTCAACCCACGGGCGAGGCTGGTGGTTGGCTATCAGACGGATAATCTCTTCGTTCATGCTGTTGTGGCCGCCTTCGTTCCACAGCCGCAGCACGATGATGCATCCTCGACGAGCTGCTTCTTTGGCGAAGGTCATCACCTCGTCGATATATTGCTTGAGGTCCTCCTTGCCGTTACCCTCGTGCGAGTGCAGGGAAATCTGCAGCTTATGGGGCAGAGCCTCGAGCATATCCTCCCGCTTCGACAGCAGCGTGCCGTTGGTGGTAATCACCGGGATAAATCCTTTCTGTCGAGCCATCTCCACAAATTGGGGCAGATGGGGATGAAGGAAAGGTTCGCCCATGAGGTGGAAATACAGAAACTTGACCCTACCTGCGAGCCTGCTGGTCAGCAGGTCAAACTCCTCAAGCGTCATCGTGCGCTTTGGACGCGTGGTCTTGGGGCAGAAGACGCAGTTGAGGTTGCAGACATCTGTCGTTTCAAGATAACAACGTGTAATCATATCATCGGCAAATTCATTGATTTTTATTATATTCTCATCCATGATGCCAGCCACTCAGCCTGGCGCCATCTTAGCCACAGTCTCCCAAACTCAAGCCCCCAGCATGCACCACATGGTCACGAGGAAGGGCACGGAGAAGTCGGTGGCAAAGCCGTGGAAGATGCTCAGCGCCACATAGCGCTGGCCTATCGTCTGGGTGATGATGGGCAGCGTGGTGTCCATCGTCGTGGCTCCACCCGAGGATATCGGCGCCAGTGGCCCAAACCACTTCGCCATCAGTGGCGTCATCAGCAGCGTAATCATCTCACGGATGATATTGGTCAGCAGAGCGATGGTGCCCAGCTCGGCACCGCGATATTCGGTGATGAAGATACTCGACAGCGAGTAGTAGGCAAAACCGCTGTCTATGGCCAGGCAGTCTGTGAGTCCGCGGGGCTGGATGATGCCCCCGTCGCCGCCCAGCATGATGGCGAAAGCCACCATCGCGCCCACCCACGAGCCCAGGATAGTGGCTATGGGCAGGAGCGCCAGCCTCGGATTGAGACTCTTGAAATCGCTCTTCATATCGGGGTTGAGGCCAATGCTCATACCCACACAGAGCAGCAGTCCGCACAGCGCCACAAAGCTCAGTCCGCCTTCTGCCATCCATGCGGGCAGCGCGTCCATGCGACCCGCCACGAGGCCGAGGATGAAGAAGCCCACCACAATCAGACTGCCTTTCATGCGCGGTCTCCTTTCACGCTCTTCCACAGTGCCCAAGCCAGCACGCAGCAGCCCAATACGCTGCAAACTGCCAGCAGCAGAGCCTCTACGCCCAGGGTGGGCAGGGCGGCGATTATCTGCTCGTTGCCGCCCACCTCGGCTCCCAGCATAAAGAGCAGGAGCCATATCAACCATGTCGTGGCCCTGGCTGTCCAGGTGCCCACCGCCTTGGCGCGGGCCTGTGCCGCCAGTCTTGTGCGTACGGTGTAGCCCAAGCCGATGCCGAGAAATATAAATGCGATTACTATAAACATATTCTTATTAGTTGTTGCAGCTGCGTCCAGCCACAATCTTCTTCACGCTGCCGTCGCTGTATTTGACGATGGTGATGCCGCTGCCCGGGCGTGCTATGCGCACTCCGTTGGGCGTGTAGTAACCCACCGCCTTGAGCTCTCCAGTGGCGGGGCTGTCGATGCCCACGGTCTGTACCACCTTGTAGGCCACACCCATCACCAAGGCGCGACCTCCGCGGGTACTGGCGAGACGCACGCCTCTGAGCTTGCGACTCTTGTCGGTGCCGATGGCGTGGTCAAAGAGACAGAAGGCGAAGCTCTGGCTGTAGGTGTCCGTGCGCTTGTTGATGCGGCTCAGTCCGCTGATGGCCTCTTCGCCCGACAGACTCTTTACCGACCAGTCTGCCACAGTGAGCGCGATGCCCTCGCCCTGGCTGCCGTCGCTGTAGAGTGGGGTAGCCGTCAGGTCGCTGCTGCCGTCGCCGCTGGTGGCGAGGATGTAGAGCTGGCTGGTCGTTATGGGCGCGCCGAAGATGAGGTCGCCTCCTTCGCCCGTCTTGATGACGAGGGCGTTGCTGGCGGCATAGTCGCCTAACTGGAAGTTGGCTCCCGATGGGGCGTTGACGACGCCGTCTGTAGGCAGTCCGCCAGACGCCTTGAGCCCGGCAGAGTAGAAGGTGTTGTCGGCACCGTCGCCGGCATTGTCGGCATGGCTGCTTGCGGGCAGCGCCTCGACCACCACGTCGGCATTATACCCCGACGCCACCGTCACGGGTCGTATGTCTGTCTTCTCCTGCGGCAGCAGTTTCTTGTCCATGAATGTCAGACGGTTCTTTATCCATCGCTTCAGGTAGCTTATCTCGTCGTTGAAGCTGTAGCCCACATAGGCGTTGGGCCATACATATCTGCCAAACATGCCCCAGGCTGCCTCGTTGCGCTCCATCGCGCCTCCCGAGGTGAGCAGCGTGGCGAGCGAGTCTATCTTGGCGTTGATGCGGTTGTCGGCATACTGACCCTCGCGATACTCCGCCCAGCGGGCCTTCAGGTCGGTCTGATAGGCAGGGTCGTCTATCAGCCTTTTCCACCAGAACGGCACCAGCTGGTTGTCGGTCTCGCGGCTGTTCATGTCGTACTGCCACAGGTCGGTACGCGAGCCCTTGTAGTAGTCGGCGTTGCCCAGCGCGATGTTGAAGTCCCAGAGCGTACACTTCCAGCGGCTGTCGAGCCCCTCGTTCTTGGCGCGCGTCTCGCTGTACTTGTACATGTGCGAACTCAGACGGTAGCCGTCCACGTTGAACGTGAACTCGGTCGAGAGCATATAGTCGATAAACGAGGTTACGTCGATATACTTCCGATAGCCGTTGACGGGGTCTTTGTAGTTGTCGCCGGCAAAGCAGTCTTCCATGTCGTCTATCGACTTTTGGATGGCCTTCTCCGTTCCGGCGGGCAGGTCGGCAAAGTCCTCATACTCAGGGTCGTCGTATTGGTAGGTGATGTATTTGGTATTGTCCACCGTTCCGTAGCGGCCATAGGGGTGATACTTGGAGCGGTAGTAGTGGTCTTCGTCGTCGCGGTCTATCTCCACGCGCCAGTCGCCCGTCAGGTCGCCTCCGTCCTCGCCGGGGTCATGCAGGTTCAGGCGGTTCTTGCCCTTGCCAGGACGCTCGGTGAGGATGTAGATGCCGTAGTATTTGCCGTCGACCACCACCTCGACATGGCGCGAGCTGGGCACCCAGTCCAGGTAGGGACGCCCCAGCTCGAAGGTGAGCACGTCGCGTATCATCGACTTGTCAGCGAAAGGTGCCAGCAGCACCCAGTCGTTGTCTTTGCCCAGTCCCAGCAGGCTCACCTTCACCTTCTTGCCGCCTTCTTCCAGTGGTTTGGCGATGGTCTTGAAGCCGTAGGGCTTCTTGTCAGACGAGTTGAACGACGAGTTGCCGCGATATTTCAGACTGATATATCCCTCATAGTCCACCTTCTGGTCGGGGTGGGCAGCGAGGTCGGCATAGTTGGTCTTGCCCGTGCCGTTGTCTATGATTTTGATTTTTGCGGTGATACGCTCTTCGCGGAGTATCATCTTGCCGTCTACGTCGATGAAGACGATGGGCAGATTGGTTTCGCTCAGCTTGACCTGGGCGTTCTTGGTGGGCGGATAGTTGTCGGCCCTCTGCGCATATAAGGCTGTCAGACAGAGCAGCATGCACAGCAGTGTGGATATACGTTTCATTGTTATATAGGTTTTTATTTCTCCTTGTGGTGGCCTGTCCTTGACGGGTGGGTAGATGGGTTCATAGGTGATTGTTTGTTATTGATACACAAAGTTACACAATAATTCTGACAGTGCTTGCGCAAAAGCCGGTAAAATCATTGGTGCAGGGCAAAATAGCCCTGGCCACGCCTGCCGTCGCGACGCTGCATCCGGCTGCCCCCGCCACTGCCATGCACTAAAAAAGGACTGCATCCCTCGAAAGGGGTACAGTCCTTATTATTATTTCGATTTTAACTATATCGAAAATTAGTCAGCCAGGAGGGTGAAGCGCTTGTAAGCAACGATGTTGAGATCGCCCTGCTTCTTCAACCAGTCCTTAACTGAAATCTTGCCATCCTCGTCGGCGAACTGGAACTCCTGGTCTACCAGGCAGTTCTCCTTGAAGAACTTGGCCATACGGCCCTTGGCAATGTTCTGGATCATCTGCTCGTTCAGGTTGGCAGCCTTCTCAGCGCCTACGGTCTGCTTGATTTCGCGGGCCTTGTCAGCCTCCTCCTGTGTGAGCCATCCCTTCTTCATGTTAGACTCGATGTGGTCATCGCTGTCTACGAGGTTAGGATTGATGCCAGCCTTCTTGATAGCGGCAACTACAGCCTTCTCTACCTGCTCTTCCTTGGTCTTCTGGATAGCCACCTTGAGCTCCTCGTCCTTAACGGCCTGAGGAACAGAAGCCTCGTCGAGAGCTACAGGCTTCATTGCTGCAACCTGCATAGCTACCTTGTGAGCAGCCTCTTCGTTGTCCTTGTCCAGCTGTACCATGGTAGCCAGAGTGTGGCGGCCCATGTGGTCGTATACAGAGATGTTGTCACCTACGAGATAGTTGTAGCCATCGAGCTCCATCTTCTCACCGGTAACACCTGAGCGATGCTGTACGGCGGTGGCAGCGTCGTCGCCATTGGCGAGCTTCAGCGCCTTAACCTCGTCGAGGTTGGTGCAGCGTGCGGCGATAGCAGCGTCGAGGATTTCGCCTACGAGGGCGATGAAGTCCTTACCGGCAGCTACGAAGTCGGTCTCACACTTCACGGCAACCATTGCGGCGAAGCCATCAACCTTCTTAACCAGTACGCAACCATTTGATGTCTCACGGTCTGAACGCTTGGCAGCGATGGCGAGACCACGCTCACGCAGGAGCTCCTTAGCCTTGTCGAAATCGCCTTCAGCCTCGTTCAGGGCGTTCTTTACATCAGCCAGACCGGCGCCAGTCATAGCGCGCAGCTTTTTGATATCTTCTATTGTAACAGCCATAATTGTTATTTCTTAAACTTGGGTTTGTGATTCTATTGATTACTCAGCGGCGGGAGCCTCTGTAGCAGCAGCCTCAGCGGCGGGAGCCTCTTCCTTGCGGGCCTTGCGTGTGCGGCGGGGCTTAGCCTCTGCCACTTCCTCAGCCTGCTCAGCAGCAGCCTTCTCGTCAGCCTTCTCAGCCTTGCGCTCCTCGAGACCTTCTGCGATAGCACCGCAGCAGGCGTTCAGTATAACCTCGATAGAGTCCTTGGCGTCGTCGTTGGCAGGAATCAGGTAGTCTACAGCCTTGGGATCAGAATTGGTATCCACGATAGCGAATACTGGGATGCCCAGACGCTGAGCCTCTTTCACTGCGATGTGCTCCTTCATTACGTCGATAACGAAGAGGGCAGAGGGCAGACGAGTCAGGTCAGAGATTGAACCGAGGTTCTTCTCCAGCTTGGCACGCTGACGGGTTACCTGCAGCAACTCGCGCTTAGAGAGGTTAGAGAATGTACCGTCGTTCATCAGCTTGTCGATGTTTGCCATTTTCTTAACAGCCTTGCGGATGGTTGGGAAGTTGGTAAGCATACCACCGGGCCAACGCTCGATTACGTAAGGCATGTTAACTGATGCAGCCTTCTCGGCTACGATGTCCTTTGCCTGTTTTTTAGTAGCGACAAACATGATTTTCTTGCCTGACTTGGCGATACCCTTCAGCGCCTCTGCTGCCTCGTCGATCTTGGCAACAGTCTTGTTGAGGTCTATGATATGGATGCCATTGCGCTCCATGAAGATGTAAGGAGCCATAGCGGGATTCCACTTGCGACGGAGGTGGCCAAAGTGGCAACCTGCCTGGAGTAACTGGTCAAAATTAGTTCTTGACATTGCTTTTTCTTTTTGAGTTGTTTACTTTCTTTTTTAATTCTATATTGCTTAGAACCAACCCACAGGTAATCGCCAGCAGAGGCAAGTCTTATGGGTTTAGATGCTAAACGGTTCAGTATATTAACGCTTACTGAACTGGAAGCGACGACGAGCCTTGGGCTGACCTGGCTTCTTACGCTCAACAGCACGAGAGTCGCGTGTGAGGAAACCCTGGTCCTTCAGAGCCTTCTTGTCTTCGGCGTTAACCTTAACGAGGGCACGGGCGATAGCGAGGCGGAGAGCCTGGCTCTGGCCGGTGAAACCACCACCGTCGAGGTTGGCCTTTATATCATACTTCTCAGCAACTTCCAGAAGGTTCAGTGGCTGCTTAACCACATACTGAAGGATAGCTGATGGGAAGAAATCTTTCAAATCTTTCTTGTTGATTGTGATCTTACCGGTACCTTCGGTGAGGTAAACACGAGCTACAGAGCTCTTGCGGCGACCGATTGCATTAATCATTTCCATCTTTAGTTCCTATTATTTATACTGGTTAATATCGATTGACTTTGGCTTCTGAGCCTCGTGCTTGTGCTCTGTGCCCTCATATACATAGAGGTTGTCGAGCAGTGCGCGACCGAGAGGACCCTTGGGGAGCATACCCTTGACAGCGTGGCGAACAATCTTGTCGACACCGTTCTTGCGAGTACGGAGGTCGGCAGGAGTGTTGAAGCGCTGACCACCGGGATAGCCGGTATAGCGGGTGTAAACCTTGTCAGTTTCCTTCTTACCAGTGAAGCGAACCTTAGCGGCATTGATAATGATTACGTTGTCTCCACAGTCCACGTGGGGAGTGAAGTTTGGCTTGTACTTACCACGGAGCAACTTTGCAACCTTTGAGCAAAGACGACCTACAATCTGGTCGGTGGCGTCGATAACGACCCACTCCTTGGTAGCTGTTTCCTTGTTAACGGAAATAGTCTTGTAACTTAAAGTGTTCATTTTTAATTTTAATTTTTACTACTAAAAAACGTTTTTATTTCTCTTGATGTGCAGGCGATTCACTAACCATGACGCTCGGCCAAAAGCGCCACTATTAACACGCTCACACGGGGGACTCTAAGTGTGTCCCCGAAATAATCGGCGTGCAAAATTACACATTATTTTTATATCAGCCATTATCGAGACGCTCCCAATGATGAAGATTTATGAATATTTAACAGTATTCGTGGCTTTTCTCATCATCTTGGCGCCAGCAGCGATGGTCGCGGTGGCGATGGGGATGACCTTCGGATTCATCGAGGTGACCTTTGGAATCCTCGAGATGACCTTTGGAATCCTCGAGATGACCTTCGGATTTGCGTCGTTTGTCTCAGGCAGCGTGGAGATGATTTTTGATGCCGTGGGGGTGTCCTCCGGATGGGAGGTGATGGCTTGGGGCTGGTTAGAAGTACCCGTGGGTATCCACGTCGCCATAGTTGAGGGTGAGTTCCACGCGTTTCAGCGTGACGGGAGTGCTCCCGGCGGGGGCTGTGATGGTGATGGTGTTGTCGCCGTGGCGCAGGGCGTCGGCAGGCATGGTCACGGCATACTGGTGCTCGCCCTCTGCCAGTCTGCGGCAGCGGTCGTAGAGCGCAGGGTAGTCTGCGCGGGTGGCAGTCATGGGCTTGCCGTTGAGGCTCAGGCTGAGCAGCGCCTCGCCGCGGGTGCGGAAGAAGACGATGACTTCGCGCGGACGGATAGAGTCCATGTGGTCGCCCACGTAGATGGTTACATCGCGACGCTCTCCGCCCTTGAGCGCGAGCGGAAGTGGTGTGTTGGGGCGCAGCCCGTACTGCCGTTTGCCGTCCGAGAGCCAGTAGGTCTTGTTGCGACCCTCGAGCATCTGCCGGCTACCCAGTTCGTGGAGCATACGAGGGTGCGCCGTGCGGCATACCTGCCCTCCGTGCTCCAGCTGGTAGTGGCCGCTCACATAGCGGTTGAAGAAGTAGTTGAAGAGATAGATGCCGTCGGCGCCCTGGTCCAGGGCAGCCGAGCAGAAGCCGCGCATCATACCCTCCGAGACGGGCTCGTTCTCGGTGTAGGTCATCATGTCGGTGCTGGCGTAGAGGGGTGTGTTGAGCGCATTGCCCAACTCGCTGCGCATCTGGGCTATGGGCTGAGCCGGGTCTATCAGCGTGTGGGTGCCCACGCTCACCAGGTCTATCAGGCCTTCCTCGAGCCACTCGCGTAGGTCTATTCCCTTCTCCAGATTCTCTGCCAGCGACGGCGCCACCCTCACGGCGAGCTTTATGCGTCCTGGCTGCTTGCGGCGTGACGACTCGCGGTCTGCCCGACGCCTTATCTGCCTCATCATATCGGTCATCTCAGCCGTGTGGCGCTTGCCTTCGCCCCGCTTGAAGTAGCAGAAGAAGCGCATGAAGTCCAGCATATACCAGTCGATGTCGTCGCGGTAACGGCTGAGTTGTTCGGCGATGATGCTCACCTTGCGGTTGCGCACGGCGCGATGGGCAAAGTCGTAGGCGCCGGCACTGTGCCATCCCAGCGTGGGGTCGCCGATGCGGTATTCGGGATGCTTGATCCACCATTCTGCCCACATCACGGGACAGTCTGTCTCGGCGTCGGCAAAGTGGAGGTCGTTCATGCGGTAGACTATCATCGCCGCCATGCCGTGGCGCCGAGCCAGCTGCAGCGAAGACCGCATAAACTCACCTCCCTCGGCCTCGATGCGGAGCAGATTGTCATAGCAGGTGCGCATATTGTTGTAGAGCGCCGTGTTGCCGCCATGGTCTATGTGGCCGCGGTCGTCGCCGTAGTAGCGGCAGTAGCGCGAGGGATAGCATACGAAGTCGCTGCCCGAGCAGATGGAGTAGGTGGCCACCTGCGAGCCCGCGGCAAGACTCGTGAGCGAGTCGAGGTGGGCGAGCGTGAGCGGTGCGCCGTTCCAGTAGGTGTTCAGCAGCAGCTCGGTGCCGTCGTTGTCGTAGATCATGTTGGGTTGGGCTGCGACGGCAATCCATGTTGCGGTCGCGACGATGGTGGCGACGATGCGTTTTGTACTGTTTAGGATGCGTATCATTCTATATTATATAATAAGGTGTAGATTTGTTAACGCAGCAAAGATACCCATAAATGCCGGCATGGGCAAGAGAGCCATGGTATTTTGTCACAAAAAAGTAGGAAAAAATAACAAAAACTATATATTCAACCCCAAGATTTTTACGTAACTTTGCAGCGCGTAATTACACTGTTAGTATATTATTATCATTTATGGGAGGCATTTTCGGAACTATTTCCAAGAAAAGCTGCGTTGCCGATTTGTTCTACGGAACCGACTACAATTCACACCTCGGTACCCGTCGTGGCGGTATGGCAACCTATAGTGAGGATAAGGGCTTCGTCCGCTCTATCCATAACCTCGAAAGTTCTTATTTTCGTTCTAAATTTGAGGCTTCGCTCAACAAGTTTGAAGGCTGCTGTTCAGGTATAGGTGTCATCAGTGATACCGATGCACAGCCATTGGTCATGAACTCTCATCTGGGGCAGTTTGCCATCTGCACGGTGTCCAAGATTGCCAACATGGAGCAACTCGAGGCCGAGATGCTCAGCCACAATATGCACTTCGCCGAGATGTCGTCGGGCAAGACCAATACCACCGAGCTTGTGGCGCTCCACATCATCCAGGGCAAGACATTCCGCGAGGGCATCGAGAATGTATATCATCATGTCAAGGGCTCGTGCACGATGCTCATCCTTACCACCGACGGCATCATCTGTGCCCGCGACAGTTGGGGGCGCACCCCGCTCATCATCGGCAAGAAGGATGGCGCCTACGCCGTGACGAGCGAGACCACCTCGTTCCCCAACCTCGGCTTCGAGCCTTGCTACGAGCTGGGTCCGGGCGAGATTGTGCGCATCACAGCCGATGGCACCGAGCAGATACGCCCTGCCAACAAGAAGATGCAGATTTGCTCCTTCCTCTGGGTTTACTATGGCTTCCCTACCTCTACCTATGAGGGCAGGAATGTCGAGAAGGTGCGCTTCGACAATGGCTACCAGATGGCGCTCACCGACGATACCGAGGTAGACTGCTGCAGTGGCATCCCCGACTCCGGCACGGGTATGGCCATGGGCTACGCTGCCGGCAAGCGGGTGCCCTATCAGCGCTGTATCGCCAAGTACACCCCCACCTGGCCCCGCTCCTTCACTCCCGCCAACCAGGCTATGCGCTCGCTGGTCGCCAAGATGAAGCTCATCCCCAATGTGGCTATGCTCAAGGGCAAGCGCGTGCTGTTCTGCGACGACTCCATCGTGCGCGGGACCCAGTTGAGAGACAATGTCAAGGTGTTGTTTGACCAGGCACAGGTCAAGGAGTGCCACATGCGTATAGCCTGTCCGCCCCTGGTCTACGGCTGTCCGTTTATCAACTTTACCTCGTCCAAGAGTGATATGGAACTCATCACCCGACGCATCATCGAGCGCTTCGAGGGCGATGCTAACAAGAATCTGGATAAATATGCCACCACCGGGTCGCCCGAGTACGAGCGTATGGTGGCGGCTATAGCTGAGGAGCTTGGACTTACCTCGCTCCGCTTCAATAGTGTGGAAGAGCTGATCCGTGCCATCGGTCTTCCCAAGTGTCAGGTCTGCACCCACTGCTTCGACGGCAGCAGCGCCTACACCCTCAACGAGTGCGCCGATGACTGATGACGCCGCGCAGGGCAAACCAGAGATGCATCACCACCGTGCTGGCCACGCCGTAGTGGTGGCACATCACGCTGAAACGTTCGCGGAGCGAACGGCGATGATATGTGGTGGTCATGCCACCATCGAGAAAACAAGCCAACACTGCATGTGTGTTGACAAGAGGAAGTCGGTAGCTTGCTGCCGACTTCATTATTTTTATACACCAGTCCACATCGGCAGAGTAGCGGTACTTCAGGTCGTAGGGGATGGCCTTGGCCAGGTCGGTGCGGGCGTAAAACGCCTGGTGGCATACCAGCATGCCGTGGCGGAACGACTTCCAGCTGAGCGCCTCGGGCGGAGCCAGACGGCGGCGGCCCACATAGTGGCCTCGGTCGTCGATGATGTCGGTGTCGCCATAGATTACCGCCGGCTTCTCGTCGGGCATGAGCGCCGCATGAGCCACCCGCTGCAGCGTGTGCTCGTCCTTGAAGGTGTCGCCGGCGTTGAGGAATACGAGGTAGTCGCCCTCAGCCATCTGGATGCCTTTGTTCATCGCGTCGTAGAGTCCGCCGTCGGGCTCCGAGACGGCCCTTATCCGGTGGGGAGACGCTCCCCGCGATTTTTCTTCATACTCCCTTACCAGTTTCATGGTGTCATCCTTCGACTTGCCGTCGATGATGAGATGCTCCACTTGGTCATAGTCCTGGCTCTCCACGCTCGCCAGCGTCCGCGGCAGTTCGTCCGCGGCGTTGTAGGTACATGTGATAACGGTTATGGTCATGCTTCCAGATAGTCTTTGCCTGCAAGGCGGTTGTAGATATTGATATAGCGTGCGGCGACGGCGCGCTGGCTGTAGTGCTGTGCCACCTTCTTCACGGCTTCCTCGCCCAGAGTCTTGCGGTCGGCCTCGTCGAGCGTCCAGTGCAGACCGCGAGCCAGGTCGTCGGCATCCTTGTATTCAGCCACATATCCGTTGACCTTGTGGTCTATCTCTTCGGGTATGCCGCCCACGCGGAAGCCGATGCAGGGCACACCGCAGGCCATCGCCTCCATGATGGTGTTGGGCAGGTTTTCAGAGAGCGACGGCAGCACGAAGGCGTCGGCGGCGTTGTAGACATCCACCATGCGGCGCGGGTCGTTGACATACCCTAAGGGGTAAGCCTGTAGCGGCAGGCGGTCGGCTATCTCTTCGGCGTGGCCGCCCACGATGATGAGGCCCGTGTTCTCGCGTATCTCCGGATGCTCCTGCTCCCATTTTCGGCAAGCCTCGATGAGATAGTCCATGCCCTTGTTCACGTTGGTCACGCGCTGCGAGGCAAAGAGTATCAGTCTTCGGTCGGCGGGGAGCCCCAGTCTTCTTCGGGCTTCGGCCTTGTCGGCAGGGGCGAAGAGGCGGGCGTCGATGGGGTTGGGTATGGCGCAGGTCTCCTGTCCCTCCAGGAGCCGGCTCTGGCGCGCTTCGCTCTCCATCCAGTGGCTGCACGCTACAAAGGTGATGTGTCTGCCGGTGAGCATGCGCTCCTTGCGTCGCCAGGTGGCGTCGGCGAGGTCGTGGCTGCTGTCTCCGGGCAGATAGGGGCAGTGGGCGCAGTGGCTCTTGAACCGCTCACATCCCAGGGTGAGGTGGCATATCGCCGTAGCGGCCCAGATGTCGTGCATCGTCCATACCACCGGCTTTCCCGAGTCGAGTATTTTGCGGATATTCTTCAGCGAGAGCATGCCCTGGTTGACCCAGTGCAGATGGATGATGTCTGCCTCCTTGAATTCGGGCAGCCTTGTGATGTCGTTGCCCGCGTTGGCGGTATCTATCTCCCACAGATGGCGGCGGTTCAGCCGCAGATGGAGATATATCGTCAGTCTTTCCCACAGGAAATTGAAGTGGTGGCGCCACGACTTGGGCAGACTGCACACCGCGATGTGCTCTGTCTCCTTGTCGCGCACCAGCATCTTGGCTTTTACGCCGCTGTTGTTGAGCGCTTCCATCAGCCGTCGTGCAGCCACAGCCGCTCCGCCAGCCCTCTCGCTCGTGTTGACGATTAGTACACGCATACCTTATTATATTATATATATCTTTTGTCCTTTGTTCTTGCTTCCGGCGACCTGGCGCATAGTCCCGGCGACCTGGCGCATAGTCCCAGCGACCTGGCGCATAGTCCCGGCGACCATGGTGCATAGCCCCAGTGACCTGGCGCATAGTCCCGGCGACCATGGCGCATAGTCCCGGCCGCCTGCAGAGTTGTCTGACCGCCGCCGTCGGTACCTCCACGCTCTTGGAGATGACGTTGGCAGGAGCCGGAGCCACCTCTGCATCGGGCAAAGGTAAACATAAAATCTGAAAAACCCACACAGCCTCCTTGTTTTTTGCAGTATTCGCCCCCGACTGCCCCTCTGCCCTCCGCGTCCTGGCTGCCGCCGGTCTGCCCGCAGCCGTCGGTACCTCCACGCTCTTGGAGATGACGTTGGCAGGAGCCGGAGCCACCTCTGCATCGGGCAAAGGTAAACATAAAATCTGAAAAACCCACACAGCCTCCTTGTTTTTTGCAGTATTCGCCC
>NZ_NPJJ01000027.1 GCF_002251385.1 Prevotella sp. P5-108 | reverse complement strand
CATACGAAAATCAAGGCTTTTAGAACACAGTTCAGAGGTGTAGGGGATATCAGGTTCTTCATGTACAGGCTGGCAACACTTTATTCCTAACATACGGTGTTACCAACCGGAAAAATCCGCTGACCCAGAATCTTGTCATACAATGGCATAAGCTTGTTTTTCATATTGCATTTCAAGCCAGTGACAATTTCTATACCGTTGTTAAACAATCTCTCAAACAAGCCATGCGAAATATATCCTTTGTCTGCGAAT
>NZ_NPJJ01000026.1 GCF_002251385.1 Prevotella sp. P5-108 | reverse complement strand
GTACCAGCCTTTTTCAACTGAATGGTGATTTGCCTTGTAATCAAGTCGTTATCTGCAGCATAAAGCGACAAACAACCAAGCAACATAAACATCAAGGTAAAAAAACTACCTCTTTTAATAATTTGTTTCATAACTATTCTTTTTTAATTTACCACAGTGCAACTTTGCCTGCTATTCCCAAGTCAATAGTTGCTGTAACTACACCCAATGCCTTAAACACTCTTCTCATAGTTGGAATAGTTATACTATAACCTCTTTCCAATCGAGAAATCTGCGCTCTTTTCACTCCGATACGCTCGCCAAGTTGTTCTTGCGTCAAGTTTTGTTCTATACGAGCTTTTTTGATAGCTTCGCCCAGTCTGTAAGCATGTAATGCTTCATCCACATCACTTTCGAAAGCGTCACGTTTTGGAGTGCCAATTTTTCCGAAATGCTTGTCAAGAACATCATCTAATGGAGTAAGATTCATCTGTGCCATAATTACTTATTTTTGAAATATTCTTTTCTGATTGCTTCTGCTTTCGCTATTTCCTTACTTGGTGTCTTTTGAGTTTTCTTGATAATACCGTGAGTGGCAATCACCAATGTCTCTTTGTCCCTATCCCAAAAGGCAAAAAGCCGATAAGCAGTCTTATTATATAATGTACGGAACTCCCATATCTCCGAATTTTCTAACTTCTTGAAAAGTTCCTTGTTGCGTTCTCCTCCTGCAACACGCTTGATGTTGTAGTATATCTTGTAAGATACCGCTTCAGGTAAACTCTCAATGAAGTCCTGTGCCTCGTCTGTCAAGACAAGTCGGAAGATATTTTGTGCCATATTATTCTTTTTGGTTGACAAAGATACTCATATTGTTTCATAAAAAAGAAACATCTGCGATAAAAAGCCATCTTATGCTACATTTTTAACTTTTTAGCTACATATAATTGCGCATCAAGAACTAACAGGCAGGTTGCGAAGTACATTTGTAAACTCAGTTGAAATCATCTAAATCATAACTGAAAATAAATCATAAAAGATAAACTGCATTTTTGTAAGTCGAAGTTTTTGTTGTACTTTTGCAACCGACAAGAGTTGTTTGACAAGCAAACGTATGCGCATTGCAGAAATTAGAACCATTGCTAAATCATTACCTCCATTGAGGTGAAACACTCATAAATCGCTCATTCTAAGCTATTCGGCAGTTTTTAGCGTAATTTTAACGGAAAAGAGAAGAAGAAGAATCCGAAAATTCATACTTTTGCACCATATATAACTGATGGCACACACCTATGGTACGCCATCAACCCAAAACTACAACAGACATGGAAGAAAACAAAGCTCGAATTATGGTCGTCGACGACGAACAGGACCTCTGCGAAATCCTGAAGTTCAATCTTGAGACCGAAGGATATCAGGTAGCTACCGCATACTCGGCAGAAGAGGCGCTGGAGAAGAATCTGGCGCGCTTCGACCTGCTGCTTCTCGACGTGATGATGGGCGGCATGGATGGGTTTGCAATGGCAGAGAGGCTGAAGTCCAACCCCGAGACAGCCCACGTACCCATCATCTTCCTCACCGCCAAGACCGATGAAAACGACAAGGTCAACGGACTCAATCTGGGTGCCGACGACTATATCGCCAAGCCATTCTCCATACGCGAAGTGATGGCACGCGTAAGGGCGGTGCTCCGCCGCTCGGGCGAAAAGAGCGTCGGACAGCAGATACTGAAGTTCCGCGGGCTCGAAGTCAACCTCGACAAAAAGACCGTGAGCATCGACGGCGAAGACATCCCCTTCAGCAAGACCGAGTTTGAACTCCTGGCGCTGCTGTTGCGTGAGCGTGGCCATGTCTTCTCCCGCCAGGAACTCATCAACCGCATCTGGCCCAAAGACGTGCTGGTGCTCGACCGCACAGTCGATGTCAACATCACCCGCATGCGCAAGAAGATTAAGGACTATGCCCACCACATCGTGACAAGGCTGGGTTACGGCTATTTCTTTGAAGAGTAACACTATGAGAAGACCCACGGTAGGACAGAAGTTGTTTGTAGGCGTCATCGCCGTGTTTCTGGTCTTCGCCAGCACGTTCATCGTGTATCAGCAGGCGAGGGAGAAACAGTTCAAGATAGACGCTCTCAACATCAGGCTGCAGGACTTCAACGACCGCATGGCCGACGAAATCCACGACGGTGTCATCGCCACCGAGCGGGAGTACAGCGACTATGTGCGCCGGCACCATGCACCGGGACTGAGAGTGACCCTCATCCGTCCGTCGGGCGTAGTAATCTATGACAACTGGTCCAAGCGCAAAGCCCACATTGGCAACCACGCCTCGCGCCCTGAAGTCAAGCAGGCGCTCGAGCATGGCACGGGCTCTACCGTCGAGCGCAGCAGCAACACGATGAAGGGCTACTTCTTCTACTCGGCGTCCTACTACCCCGACGACAGCCTCATCGTGCGCAGCGCTTTGCCCTACAACCACGACCTGGCCAAATCGCTCCAGGCAGACCAGCATTACCTGTGGTTTGCATTGGCTGCAATCTTCATATTGGTCATCATACTCTACCACTTCGCACACAGGCTGGGCAAGAACATATCCACGTTGCGCGCCTTTGCCATCAGGGCGGGTCACAACGAGTCGCTGGAGACCGAGGAGCTCATCAACTTCCCCAACGACGAACTGGGAGAGATAGCCGAGAAAATCATCAAGATATACAAACAGCTGCAGCACACCCGCCGGGAGCAGGATGTGCTCAAGCGGCAGCTCACCCAGAACATTGCCCACGAACTCAAGACTCCTGTGGCAAGCATCCAGGGCTATCTGGAGACCATCCTCGACAACCCCAATGTCGACGATGCCATGCGCCAGCAGTTTCTGGAGCGCTGTTATGCCCAGAGCCAACGCCTCACGTCACTACTGCAAGACATATCGACGCTCAACAAGATGGACGACGGCGTCCAGATGATGGACTTCACCGATGTCGACGTGGCGCAGCTCGTGGCGGGCATCGCCAAGACCACCGCCCTACAACTGGAGCAGAAGGGAATGAAGGCAGTGGTAGACTTGCCCGAACGGCTCGTCATCCACGGCAACCAGAGTCTGCTCTACAGCATCTTCCGCAACCTCACCGACAACGCCATAGCCTATGCCGGCGAGGGCACCACCATCCAGCTGAGCGCCCATGACGAGGGCAGCCAGTGGCGGTTTGTCTTCAGCGACAACGGAGTGGGCATCGAGCCTCAGCATCTGTCACGCATATTCGAGCGCTTCTACCGAGTAGACAAGGGGCGCAGCCGGAAGATGGGCGGCACAGGGCTCGGGCTCGCCATCGTCAAGAACGCCGTGGGGCTGCACGGTGGCTCCATCACCGCCACGTGCCCCGCTGAAGGTGGAATGAGATTTGAATTTACCCTAAACAAGTAACAATACAAGAACAAACAACATGAAGACTATCACCGCAACACCCCTACAGTCGCGCGAGATAGCCCGGCTCATCATGGTGGCCATGAACTACGAGTGCTGCCAGTACTTCGCCGGCGACAACCATACGCTCGACGAGTTTGAAGACATGATGACCGCTCTGGTAGAGCGCACCGACAGTCAGTACAGTCATCTCAACACGCTGGTAGCCCTCGACGGCGACGACATCGCCGGCATCTGCGTGAGCTATGATGGCGGACAGCTGCACCAATTGCGTCAGGCGTTCATCAGAGAGGCCCTCCACCGCTTTGGCCGTGACTTCTCTGCCATCGACGACGAAACCCAGGCTGGCGAACTCTATATCGACAGCATCTGTGTGAAGCCCGAATACCGCGGCAAGGGCATTGCCTCGCAGCTCATCGAGGCTACCATAGACAAGGCACGCACCCTGGGACTGCCGGCAGTAGGTCTGCTCGTAGACAAGGGCAACCCCAAGGCCGAGAAGCTCTACTCCCGCATAGGTTTTGTGCATGTGGACGACTCTGCTTGGGGCGGACACGCCATGAAGCACATGCAATACAAGCTGTAAGGCCATCCCGGCTGGCTGGGAGATGACCCCGGCGACGCTGGAGCAAAACTATACGACACAGAAGACTATCTATACGAGATGGGGGAAAACCACTGGCATTGTGCCTTTGGTTTTCCCCCATTTTCTGTTGATTGCTGTCCAGACTGTGATGGACGCTGGAACGGTCCTGACTATGGGCAGGACCTGTGCGGTCATTTCTGCGCTTTTTCCCAGTCCTCCCACTCTCGCATAGCCTGTTGCCAGTCGGTCTGCTCGCCGCTTTCCACTGCCTGGCGCTGGCGTTCAGCCTCATCGCGGGCACGGTCGCGGGCACGCTTAGCCTTCATATAGGCAATAGTGGCGTCGTCGAGTATCTGAATGGCACCACGGTCGAGCGCGGCCTGCAGTTCGTCTTCGCCGAAAGCACGGCCAGGCTCGTTGAAGTCAGAGATGTTGAACTCGTAATTGACTCTGAGTTCATGTCTTACCTGCTTCTGCTGGGCGCGGTTACCTGCGTTCTTCAGTCTGAGCAGTTTGGCTATTTGAATGATTTCAGTCTGTGAGAATTTGTTTCTTCCCATGCTTCATTCTACTTATTTCAGTTCCAGTTCTATCACCTTGTCTATCTCGGTGGGCACCTCGTTGAGCAACAGAGTGATGCCGTCGCCGCTCTTGGCCATCTTGACAGGTCTACGGGTGACGAAGTCGACAGCGCTCTTTATCTTCTTGTTGCCAGTGGGGAGGAAGAGGCCCTTGTCCTTGAGGTCGAGGATGTGCACATAGAGCTTATTGCCCTTCTGGGTGGTCACGCCCCAGTTGTGGGGAGCCACGATGCCCGCACGGCAACCATAGATGGTCTCGCCGTAGGTCTTCATCCACTCACCCATTTCGGCCAGACGACTCACGGCCACCTCCGGGAGATTGCCGTCGGGCTGAGGGCCGATGTTCATGAGCAGGTTGGCGTTCTTGCCAGCAGCGCGGACGAGATACTGCACCAGTGTCTTCTTGTTCTTATAGTTCTGGTCGGTAATCTTATAACCCCACATACCATTCATGGTCTCGCAGGTCTCGAGGGGCAGACGGCTGATGTCCTGGCCAGAGAGTCCGGCGGTATTCTCACCAGGCAGGTCGCGCTCGAAGATTTGCATATCCTCGCCATCGAAAGGAGTGACGTGGTGGTTGTTGCCGACGAGACAGGCGGGCTGCAGACCGTGGATGAGGGCATACTGCTCGGGCAGCTGCCAGTCGAAGTTGGGGTCTTCATTGTGGTCCCACCATCCGTCAAACCAGATGGCACCAATCTTACCATAGTTGGTAAGCAGCTCGGTCAGCTGGTTGTTCATAAACTGGTAATAGCTCTTCCAGTCGCCCTTGGCGCTGGGTCGTCCGGTACCTCTTCCGGTGCGTCCCCAGGGGTAGTCCTCGCGATACCAGTCCAGATGCGAGTAGTAGAGATGGAGGGCGATGCCCTGGCGATGACACTCGTCGGCGAGTTCCTTGAGGATGTCGCGCTTGAAGGGAGTGCCGTCTACAATATTATAATTGCTGTACTTGGTCTTGAACATAGAGAAACCCTCGTGATGACGAGTGGTGAAGCAGATGTACTTGGCACCCGACGCCTTGATAGCGCTGACCCACTTGGCAGCGTCAAACTCAGCGGGGTAGAAACCTTTGGCGAGCTTCTCATACTCATGATAGTTCAGGTTCTTGTTGGTCATAGTCCACTCGCCAGTGGCAAGCATACTGTAGAGACCCCAGTGGAGAAAGACACCAAAGCCCATGTCGCGGAATTCCTTTCTGGCCTGCAGATTGTCTTCGGTGGGTTCATACTTGGCGCTTGCCGATGTGGCAGTAAGCAGCAGTGCTGTCAGCGCGATGGCTACTCTCTTGAAGTTAGGCATTTTCATGTAATTTTTAATTATAGTTTGTGTCATTTCTGTGACTTCTCCTGTGCGCCCCACCCCGTTGCGCGGCGACGGAGCCATGCTTGCGGGCGCGGGCCAGAGGCTTGGCGGGCGACCGACTGTTGCCGGCAGAGCCACGGGGCGGCTCATTCCGCCTCTCCTTACCGATGCTCTCCGGGCTACGGTCTCCTCTTCTGAGCGAGAGGCATGGGACTGGTTTGGGAATTCAAAAATACACTCTTTATCTGTAACCTGCAAGTTTTTAGGTTAAAATTCTTTCCCTGTAGGAAAAAAATAGGGCAAACGCGATGTAGTTCAGAAAAAAACATATACTTTTGCCAAGATTTATAATCAACTTCATCTAACTTGTCATGAACACAGAACAATTATCGCCTGCCAAGAAAACCATCGTGGGTGTGCAGTTTCTCTTCGTAGCCTTTGGCGCTACGGTGCTGGTACCCCTTCTTATTGGCATCAATCCCGCCACGGCACTCTTCACCGCCGGTGTGGGCACCCTCATCTTCCATGTTGTCACCAAGGGGCGCGTGCCTATCTTCCTGGGCAGCTCGTTTGCCTTTATCGCCCCTATCATAGCCGCCACCAAGCAGTGGGGACTCCCCGGAACCATAGCCGGACTCACCAGCGTGTCGCTTGTCTACTTTGTGATGAGCGCTCTGGTCAAGTGGCAGGGCCGCAAACTGCTCGACAGGCTCTTTCCGCCGGTGGTGATAGGCCCCGTCATCATCCTCATCGGCCTCTCACTCTCGGGCAGTGCCGTCAACATGGCCAAAGACCACTGGCTGCTCGCCTTCGTATCGCTTATCACCGCCATACTGGTGCTCACGCTCTGCCGCGGACTGATGAAGTTGGTGCCCATACTCTCGGGCGTGGCAGTGGGATATATCGTGGCGGTGTGCATGGGCGAGGTCGACTTCACGGGCGTGGCCAATGCCTCATGGATAGCCATGCCGGTGGCTTTTGACACTATCACCCACTTCAGCTGGAGCCCCTTCCTCTACATGATGCCCGTAGCCATAGCGCCGGTGATAGAGCATATCGGCGATGTCTATGTGGTGAGCGCCGTGGCAGACAAGGATTTCGTCAAAGACCCTGGTCTCCACCGCACCATGCTTGGCGACGGTCTCGCCTGTCTGTGTTCCGCGTTTCTTGGAGGACCTCCCGAGACCACCTATTCGGAAGTGACAGGAGCCATGTCTATCACCAAGGTGACCAGCCCGGCCGTGATACGCATCTCTGCCCTTACCGCCATCTGCTTCTCTGTCGTGGGTAAGCTCAGCGCGCTGCTCCAGTCTATCCCCCAGGCCGTGCTGGGCGGCATCATGCTGCTGCTCTTCGGCACCATAGCCAGCGTGGGCGTGCAGAACCTGATGCAGCACCGCGTGGACATGAACGACACGCGCAACGTGATAATCATCTCCGTGATGCTCACTATGGGCCTCGGCGGCGCCGTGCTCTCCGGAGGCTCGTTTGCCATCTCGGGCATAGGTCTGTCGGCGGTCATCGGCGTGGTGCTCAATCTGGTACTGCCCAAGACCAAGGCAGAGGAAAAGTAGACCATCCTGGCACAGACCCTGACGGCCCACACCCCCTCATACACCCACCCCACCACCGCAGCGGCAAGGACTGCGGTGATGGCGGGCAGGTAGGCTAATCCTAACAATTAAAGTATATCCATCCATTAACGTTTAACTAAAAACAATGAGTACACTGACTATTGCAATCATCATCGTTTTTGTGTTCGGCTATCTGCTTATCGCGCTCGAGAGCCTGACACGTGTCAACAAGGCAGCCATAGCGCTGCTTATGTTTGTGGCGTGCTGGACGCTGTTCATGATAGACCCGGCAGCCTACATCAACGGATGCGGCTCCGACATCGCCAACCAGGTGAGCGCCGTCATCGAGCACCATCTGGGCAGCACCTCTACCACCCTGTTCTTCCTCATGGGAGCGATGACCATCGTCGAGGTGGTCGACCAGAACGGTGGCTTCAACTGGGTGCGCGGCGTGATGCAGACCCGCAGCAAGAGAGCGCTGCTATGGCGCATCAGCATCGCCACATTCTTCCTATCAGCCATACTGGACAACCTCACCACCAGCATCGTCATGGTGATGATACTGCGCAAGCTGGTCGAAGACCGCCCCACGCGCATCATCTACGCCTCGATGGTCATCATAGCCGCCAACTCGGGCGGCGCGTTCTCGCCCATAGGCGACGTGACCACCATCATGCTCTGGAACAAGGGCGTGGTGACAGCCCTCGGCGTAATCAGCGAACTGCTCATCCCCTCGCTCATCTCGATGGTGGTGCCCGCCTTTATCCTGCAGTTTACCCTCAAGGGCACGCTGGCCGAGGCTGACGACAGCACCAAGACCGAGACCGCAGAGCTCGACTTCACCGAGTCGCAGCGCCGCATCGTGTTCTATGTGGGCGTAGGCGGACTCATCTTCGTGCCCATCTTCAAGGCCATCACCCATCTGCCTCCCTTTGTGGGCATCCTCCTCGTACTGGGCACCCTGTGGACCGTCACCGAGGTCTTCTACCGCCATCTGCGCCAGAAGAGCGACCGCTCGAGCATGCAGAAGCGTGTGGCTACGCTGCTCTCGCGCATCGACCTCTCTACCATACTCTTCTTCCTTGGCATCCTCATGGCTGTGGCCTGTCTCGAGCAGACCGGCGTGCTGGTAGCCTTGGGCGAGACGCTCAACGACGTATTCCAGGGCAACCACTATCTCGTCACCGGCGTGATAGGCGTGCTGTCGAGCATCGTCGACAATGTGCCCCTCGTGGCAGGATGTATGGGCATGTATCCCGTGGCACCCACAGGCGACATGGCAGTCGACGGCATCTTCTGGCAGCTGCTGGCCTACTGTGCCGGAGTGGGCGGCTCGATGCTCATCATCGGTTCGGCTGCAGGCGTAGTGGTCATGGGCCTCGAGCGCATCTCCTTCGGATGGTACATGCGCCGCATCACATGGATAGCCTTTGTGGGCTATATCGCCGGCATCATGGCCTATGCCCTCATCCGCACCTTCATCATGCCCGTGGCGCTCTAAGCCACCGGAGCAGTTCCCCATACTACGGCAGCGCCTGCCAGCGCCGCCCTCATGACCCCAGCCGGGGCATCCTCGACCAAGCAGGATGCCCCGGCTGTCTGTTTGGCAGATTTGGCTGGCAGCAGCGTGGGCTGGGAGGGCATCGACAGCGGCATCGCCATCAGGAATGTCGGCGCCGGAGCCGACTCTGGCGGCGAGGAGGTCGCCTGGGCTGGCTCGTATCAATAGACACGAGCCCGCGTATCATACGTTACGAGCTCACGTGCCTTATGTCACGAGCCTTCGTGTCATACGATACGAGCCTCGAGAGTCAACCGCGGCGGGCGCAAAGCAGCTCACTGTGAACTCAATGGCGAATGGAGAAGAAAGTCAACACGATTGGTTCTTCCGGGGAGGCAGACCGTCTGCGCGTCGGGGCGCCCCGTGATAGCCGATAGGCTGTCATGAAAGACGGGAAAACGCACTCACCACAGCCATCATCGGCGACGGGATGAATAGCGGGGATGAAACGTGCGGGGAGAGCAGCCGGGGGAAAAGCCTGGGGCAAAAAAAATCCAGGGGAACGGCTCTTCCCCTGGATATCTCTCGTGGCGGTATGCCCGAGAGCAATGGTATGGCGTCTATGCGTTGACTTTGGCGAGATACTGGTCCATGAGCCACTGCTTCTGCTCAGGGATAGTCATGTGGCTGTTGTCCAGAAGTATGGCATCGTCGGCTTGGCGCAGCGGAGATACCTCACGGTGGGAGTCGATGTAGTCGCGCTCCTGCACATTCTTAAGGATATCCTCGTAGTCGGCCTCCATACCCTTGGCCTTGAGCTCATCGTAACGGCGCTGGGCACGCACCTCGGCCGAGGCGGTGACAAAAATCTTGAGCTCGGCATCGGGGAAGACGGTGGTGCCTATGTCGCGGCCGTCCATCACGATGCCCTTGTCGCGGCCCATAGCCTGCTGCTGCTCGACCATGGCTGAGCGCACAAAGGCGAGCGTGGCCACGGGGCTCACATGCGAACTCACCTCGATCGAACGTATCTCGCGCTCTACCAGAGAGCCGTTGAGATAGGTGTCGGGGCGGCCTGTCTCGGCGTTGAACTTGAAGGTAATCTGTATCTGCGGCATCAGCTGCTGCAGGCGCTCGCTGTCTATGCTGCCGTCGGCACCGAAGAGTCCCGCACGGAGGGCATAGAGGGTCACAGCACGATACATGGCGCCCGTATCGACATAGACATAACCTATCTCGCGAGCCAGGTCTTTGGCCATGGTACTCTTGCCACACGACGAGTGGCCGTCGATGGCTATCACAATTTTCTTCATATATATAATATTATAATGTATAAGCTGCATTGATGACGAGCGACGAGCTCGACACATGATACTTGCCATAGGCGACGCCTATCTTGAACCGCTCGAGCGACAGTCCGGCACCCAAGGACAGTCCGGCGCCGTGGCTGCTCTCTTCGTCGTCGCCGCTCACTATCTTCATCTCGTTGGCACGGCGCATATTGTATCCAGCGGCCACGTAGATGTTATCGGAGAGCAACACGTCGACGCCCAAGACCCAGTGGTAGATGAACTTGTAATCCCAATGGTTCATGTCGACCATCGTGGCAGAGATGCGGAAAGGCGTATGCTCGATGCGCTTGCTGGCTCCGAGCTGCACATCGATGGGCATCGACTCATAGTCGTCGTTGTAGGCTTTGAGCTGGCCTCCCAGGTTCTTGGCGACCAGCGACAGCGACCACTCCCGGTCGGCGTCGTAGTAGTTGAGCCCCAGGTCAAATCCCGCCGCAATGGAGTTGTAGTCGCCGATATACGACGTCACCATGCGGGCGGTGATGCCTCCCGCCAGGCGGTCGGTAAGCAGATAGGCAAAGGTGGCGGAGAGGGCAAGATCCTTGGCGGAGAACTCGCCAGTCTGCACGTTGCTCGCATCGGTGCGCCGCATCGTGCCATAGTTGATGTACTGCGCCCCGAAACCCAGTGACGCGCGGTCTGCCAATACCAAGGAGTAAGATGCACTGAGCATATTGGCACCCGACATGTAGTTCATATAGTTGAAACCGATGGTCTTGTCGCTCACCGATGAAAGCAGGGCGGGATTGTGGAAGGCAAGAGAGGCATCGTCGTCGGTCAGCGTGATGTTGTCGCCACCCAACGCCGCAGCATGCGCACTCACCGGCAGTCGCAGAAAGTTGTATGCTGTCTGGCTCTCCTGTGCCCGGCATGACAGAGCTAACAGTAAAAGCAGGAGAGTAAATGTACTTTTTTTCATCTATTTACCTGATTATTTCGCAAAGTTACGAGTTTTTTCAAAAAACTGAGTTAAATTTGCATATGAATTAATGCAGACGACACAAAATAATTGCCGACAATGGACAAAGCATCTCATACCAACTCTGGCGACATCGACAGCAAGCGCCTTCCGAGCTTCCTGCTGGGTGTGGTGCTTGCCCTGTCCATCCTCTACGTCGCCCTCGAGTACACCTCTATATCCCAGCCCTACCCGACCGACGACTCGCTCGACGAGATGGTGCAGGACATAGACATGCAGACTCCCGCCACCCAGCCAGACATGATGGCTGCCACCCAGCCCGATAAGCCGGTGACCACACAGGTCAAGGCGGTAGACAAGGAGGTGGACTCGCAGACCGACGAGGCCACAGACAACAGCGCCGAGGGGCCCACCTTAGTGACGGGCGGCGACGAGGCTCTCACGGACAAGGCCCATGTGAGCGAGGCCATACCCCAGACTCCTGCCGACGACAAGCCCATCCACTTCAGGGTGGTCGAGCAGATTCCACAGTTTGAGGGCGGCATGGAGGCGTTCACCAAATGGCTCACGCAGAACCTCTGCTATCCCGCCGAAGCCCAGCGGGGCGGCATACAGGGCAAGGTGGTGGTGTCGTTTATCATCAACCGCGACGGCAGCATATCCTCGCCCAAGATAGAGCAGTCGGTACATCCGCTGCTGGACCGCGAGGCGATGCGCGTGGTCAAGATAATGCCCCGGTGGAAGCCCGGCAAGGAGAACGACAAGCCCTGCCGCACGCTATTCGCCATCCCCATAGTGTTCCAGTTGTAGAATCCCTAAAACAAGATAATTATGATGACAGCCGACGAAATTCTTGCCAAGTTCAATGAATTCCTTGAGCATCTGCCTTATGACAGAAAACCGTTTAGTCTTTATGAACCCGTCAAGTATGTACTCTCTCTGGGTGGCAAACGCATCCGTCCCACGCTCATGCTGCTGGCGTACAATCTCTACAAGGACGACCCAGAGTCTATCCTTATGCCCGCCTGCGCCCTGGAGACCTACCACAACTATACACTGCTCCACGACGACCTGATGGACAATGCCGACCTGCGCCGCGGTCACATGACCGTGCACCGCCGTTGGGACGCCAACACCGCCATACTCAGCGGCGACTCCATGCTGGTGCTCGCCTATCAGCGCATGGCCCAGTGCCGTCGCGACAAGCTGGCCGACGTGCTCAACCTCTTCACCGAGACGGCTCTGGAGATAGGCGAAGGTCAGCAGTATGACATGGAGTTCGAGCAGCGCAATGATGTAACAGAGGCAGAGTACATCGAAATGATACGCCTGAAGACCAGCGTGCTGCTGGCGTGCGCGCTGAAGATTGGCGCGCTGCTTGCCGACGCTCCCGAGGCCGACTGTGACAACCTCTACCGCTTCGGCGAAAAGATAGGACTGGCCTTCCAGCTGCAGGACGATTTCCTCGATGTCTATGGCGATACCAAGGTGTTTGGCAAGGCCATCGGCGGCGACATCCTCGCCGGCAAGAAGACCTTCATGCTCATCAATGCTCTCGCCCATGCCAACGACAGCCAGCGCAAGGAGCTCGAGCAGTGGCTCGCCATCAATGACAGGCCGAAGGAGAAGATTGAGGCTGTGACCAGACTGTACAACGAGATTGGCATCGATAGAATGGCTACCGAGAAGATAGCCTTCTACTTCACGGAGAGTCATCGCTATCTCGAGGCAGTAAACGTAGACGAGTCGCGCAAGATAGAACTGAGACGCTATGCCGAACGAATGATGAAACGCCAGTACTGATGACAACATTCATAGATACACATACGCATCTCGACGGCGAAGAGTTTGCCAACGACAGGCCCGAGGTCATCGCCCGGGCCAAGGCGGCAGGCGTAGGCAGCGTCTTCATTCCCGCCATCGACGTGAAGAGCGTCGCCACGGTGCTCGATGTCTGCCACCAATACCCCGGCTACGCCTATCCCATGATAGGTCTGCATCCCGAAGAGGTGCGAGAAGACTGGGCTGAGCAGCTCGACACGATGCAGACGATGCTCGACGCCGACCGCAACGGCAAGCAGGAGTTTATAGCCATCGGCGAAGTGGGCCTCGACTACTACTGGTCGCGCGAATATGAACGCGAGCAGTTGCTTGCCTTTGAGCGGCAGGTGCAATGGGCAATAGAGTATCGGCTGCCACTGATGATACACTGCCGCAAGGGGCAGAACGAGATGGTAAAGCTACTGCGCAAGTATGAGCAGGAACTGGTAGGCGGCGTATTCCACTGCTTTACCGGCAACAAGAACGAAGCCCAGGAGCTCCTCGGCTTCGAGCGGTTCAGCCTGGGTATCGGCGGAGTGCTCACCTTCAAGAGCAGCCATCTACGCGATGACCTCCCCGCCGTCGTGCCGCTCAGCCGCATCGTCCTCGAGACCGACAGCCCCTATATGGCGCCCGTCCCCCATCGCGGAAAGCGCAACGAGAGTGCCTATGTGGCCGACGTAATGCGCTGCCTGGCCGCCAGCTACGGCGTGAGCGATGACGAGGTGGCCCAACAGACCAACAGGAATGTAGAACGTATCTTCGGAATAAAATAGGGTAAATATAAAAAAACTCAAGACAAAAGCCACGATTACCAAAGTTTTTTCGTACTTTTGCACGAGCTAAGAGGAGAGATGCTCGAGTGGCTTAAGAGGCACGCCTGGAAAGCGTGTATACGCCAAAAGCGTATCGGGGGTTCGAATCCCCCTCTCTCCGCCAAAGAGTCCTGTAAGTCGAAAGACTTGTAGGACTCTTTTATTATAATCCTGCCGTGCCTTTCAAAAATTACATTTACGACCAATAGTGTAGTTTTATACATTTTCTATATCATTTCATACAAACCATCTGCAACGATTTGCTTATGGCATATACATAGCCTAATTATGTATAGAAAAGCAATGAAGAAAGTATTAGTAGTTAGTTTTGGGCGGTATGATGGCGTAAACATAATTTGTGTTTACTATCAGACTCTTGCCAACATGCGTAAAGAAATTCTGCTTCAGCTTGTTAAAGGCTTCCACAAAGTAGTGCAACTGGAACGTCATCGTCACCGACTCTCCGTTGAAGAGATGCACGTCACAGTAGTTGCCAAAAGCTTCTATATAGGCAATGTCGTCCGTTGGCAACATAGTTAGATTCAGTACAGCATAACTCATTGGAAATCTTGCATTATTCAGAGGGTTGAGACGATGGCGGTGCAAACGTTTGCATAACTTTTTCCCCATATTTTCCATCTTCCCTAATATAGCGTAATGCAAAAATACATATATTTGCAGTCGAAAAAAACCAAAGAACGAGGATGGTCTTGGTTCTGCATAATGTGCAGGACCTGCTCTACTAACTAAAAACGTAGCATATCTATTAATAACGCGATAATTCTGAAAAGATGAAAAAATTAACTAAAAGCCTATTTGTCCTTATGTTGATGCTTGGGACAATATTGGAGATGAAGGCAGCAGATGCATATCTGCTTACAGCCCAAAAAAATCAACGGTATCGTTGGTGAGTATAAAGTGCCAAGCAACCATCAGCTTGCTCAGAACACTTCTTATGGCGACAATGTGTATTCCCTTAAAATCACTTCCATGCCCGAAACGAGTTTCTGGTTCCGTATCGGAGTGTCAGGGGAGAGTAATCAGATGCAGCCTGAAGTCAATGGTGATCCGCTTACGATAAACGAGGAAGGAACACAAAATCCCACCTATTATTCTATAGAAAGCGACTGTTATGGAAGCAGCAATGCCTGGAAAGTAAGCTATACGGCGGGCGAATATGAATATCTCACGGTTAATGTGGACATCACAGAAGGCGCGACGCGCCGCGTATGGATAGAAGGAAAGAAAACTTCCGCAGGAGAAAGCGGTGAGCCTGCAACAGATGTAGAACCGGGTTACTATCTCGTGGGCAATTTCTTCTCGCAATATAATAAAGGTGGAGAATATAATCCGGGAGGCGACGGCGCAACGATAGACTATAAAAAACATGTGTATTTCAAATTCGAACAGCAAAGGGACAAGAGCTATTCGTTCAGCATCCCGGCATGCCTCACGGCACATGCACAGATTCTTGCTGTTGACGAGTATGACAATAAGATGGTTTACGGACCGGGCGAGGTATTCAACCTGCATGGTGCAAAGGATAATACCAGCGCATGGCCGTCAACAAACGGAACTGTGGGAACTATTTGTGGAACAACAGGGGCAAAGACACTTCTCGGTTCTGCGACAATGGAAGAGGGCAACAACTACTGGAATCTCGTGACCCGCAATGACGGAGTGATAGACGACGATGGCATGTATACCTTCAGCTTTACGCTTGACAAAGACGGAAAACCCTCCGACTGGCAGGTGAAGCATGATGCCAATACACGTGTGACTTATTTTATTGACAACAAGGAAGGGGCTACGGCGCAGCCGCTCTATGACACTCGTACAGGTGGCCAGGGAAAATTCAGCGACAAGATGGAAGCTCCGCTCTATTTTGATGGTTCCAACAGCTATTGGGCAATCGATTATATTGTGAATGACGTATCCTCTACAGGGACACTTGCTCAGGCTAAAACGGCAACGCCGGATATTCATGCCACAAAGAGCGTAAACAACAATTCCGGAACTCACGATAAACTATTCTTCCTCGGCAACGGAGGCGTTGACTACAATTCTACCAGCGAGTATCGTGACAAGGTATGGGCTAACCAGAAACCTTTCACCCTTCATCTGCAGGGTATAAAGAGAATACACTATAATCCTAACAAAGGAAATAACGATTTGTCAATGCAAGACGGCAGTTATGGTCTGTCGGGCAGTATAGAGATAATCAACGGCAATGCTGACGATGCTGAGTCCCTGATAAAAACCATGTCTATGATAGGCGATGCCGTGGAAGGAACTTATGATGCAGCAACGGGCAATTGGCAGTATACTTCTACCGCAGGAGACATGAAGTATGATGACAACGAGCATTGCTTCTCGCTGACGATATCTACTGTAGACGCAAAATACGCCAAATCGCATTTCAGGTTTGTTGCCAACCATGACGCAGACCAGAACTGGGGCGAGACGGACAACAATATTACAAACAATACCGGATTTGCAAGATCTGCTTATGATGCCGCCGATGATGGCAACCACTCATGTATGGCTGACGATGCAAACGACGTGCAGTTCCGTAAAACGGCGAGAGAGGATGAGGAGGGCTTCGGAAGCACAACTCCTAATAAGAAGGATATCCTCTGGAACCGTCCCGCAGGAATATGGACGATAAGGTTCTACCCAGAGCTCGACAAGGATGGTAAAGACATCTCTCGCTATACCATATCAGAAACAAAAGTCATCAAGATGCCTTTCACCTATTGTGTAGGGAAGTTTATCCGTACATACAGCAACAATGTGGCAATGGCACCTGTCGACGACAACGTGAAAGTGTATGAGGCATATCGCTACAAAAAACCGGAGAATGCAGGAGACCCACTTTCACAGCGTATGGGTACGGTTTATCTTCGTCAGCTCAAGTATATTCCGGCAAATATGGGAGTGGTACTCGTAGGGGAAGTACCAGAGGGAGAATCATTCTCAGACTATGCCACACTGAATTTCTCCTTGAGGGAAGCACCGGCTGAAATGCCGTTAGAAGGTGATAATTACACGGCAGTGTGGACAAAGGCAGACGAGTATGCCGGTCAAGAATGGAACAACTATCTCAAGCCGACAGTCACGGCTATCGACAATCTCGGAAACGCTGATACCGATGCTGATGGAAAAATACTCCATCGTTTCTTCGGCCTTGCAAACTTCCATTCCACAAACTATTACAAGCAATATCAGACCGGAGACGACTATATCGGTTTCTTCCGCCTTACGCAGAATGGTAGAAGCGAAGCCAACAAGGCGTACCTGAGTATTCCGGCAAATGGTGCTGTAGACGGTGGGGTAGGAGCGAAGTTCGGGTATATCGATTTTAACGGACAGTTTCTCGGAAATGAGACGGACCTGAATAATCAGTCGCTTGCCAAGATGGCTATTGTCTTCGATGACGAAGATGATGGCGGAAGCACTACTGCTATAACAGAAGTCAAGCCGAATAGTACAGACGGCAACGCATCGTTCTATACCCTTCAGGGAGTAAAGGTGTCACGTCCTGTCAAAGGAGTGTATATTCATAATGGAAAGAAATTTATCAAATAAGAAACCAAGGAAATATGAAAAGTTATATTAAGCCGGAAGTCAATGTGTATAAAGTTAGAATCGAGTCTCTTCTTTGTGGAAGCGAAGGTGGACAGATAGGATGTGGGTTTGCCCCAAAACGTGACTCTTCTCTCTTTGATGAGGAAAATGGTGACGGACATACTGGTCGCGGCGATTTTTGGAATGACTAAGACTTTGAAGATTGAATGAAATATTCTGAATAAATGTAGTTTTAGTTGCGATAAGCAATCCGGTTAGTAGTGAGACAATCTGTAAGTAGCTTTAGTGGATATTATCCCTAAAAGCTCTTGCAGAATGTCTCTTTTTCGTTAGAAAAAGTGTGTATTTGGTTGATTATTCGTTAGAGAGAAAGTTTGTCATACGGCATGCCGGTATACAAATTCAGCCACCATCTTCTTGCCGTCCTTGTCCATTTGGCGCATACGGCGGTAAAGTGGAAGACAAACGTTGATGACTTTGTCAAGTGAAAGCGCATAAAAAGCCTTGTTTGCGTAATAAATGCCTCCGAAAGGAGTGATTTTCTCAGATTTTATATTTACCTTTGCCATATGTCAGATATTCTTTATTATAAGTCTGCTAATTTAAGGGGTTAAAGGAACTGCTTTATCAGCTTATGCTTGACAACGACCGCCTTGTGGCTGTCAATGCGCTTTGGACGTTTACCCATTTCGCTGTCGACGACAATGTTTGGCTGTTTGCCGACCCCAAGTCGCCCTATGCAATAAGGGCGCAGTGCATCAAGCTTGCCTACGAGCAGATGAAATACTGGTCCGAATTGCTTGATGAACTGCGCCAGACACTTGACTTGATTAGCTGCGAACCGCTTTCGCCAGGGCTGCGCTCAGCTTGGAAGCAGGTGATGAAGAAAATTTTATCCTGTAAAGTATATTGACACACCTAATGCGTATCTTTGCATTTGAATTAATTATACTACTATTATGGAAGAATCAAGGAAACTCTATTATGGATTTATACCGAAAGTACTTAACGAGGAACTCTTGTCATTTCTATGTAACAAGCATAAGGGCGAAATAGGACTTGGAGTTAAGAAGAATTATCCTCGTCTGCGCATACGCTATGTTATTGACAAGAACAGATTCGGTTATGCCGACTTTGGTGACTTCTTCTTTTGGGAAGATGGCGGTCTGTATGTTTGGCAACAGAGTGAAGAATTTGAAGAAGACCATAATCCTGACATTGTAGAAGACTACTTCGGACATTCTTGTGAAGGACGTGGCTATACGTTGCGTTCTATCTTTGCAGGAATAGACACAGGTTATGATGACAGCAATGGTAGTAGGATGTTCACTGGCGATGTTGTGCTGGTAAAAGAACCTAATGGATACGAAATGGGAGCTTTATGTCTTGCCTCGCCATGTGGTTTAATTAGTGATGGGTTCTATGGCTTTCCTTTGGACAATCACAGTTTGACGTTGGATATGTGTAAGGATGAAGGTTATAATCTTGAGCGTATCGGAACTATATTCTATCAACTCGACCCTTGCGAAGAACCTGTTTCTATATGGGAGCAGGCATTGACCTTCAACAATACTTACCGTGATAAATAGGAAGAATCCGTCTTACGAACTATGGCAAGATACACGCCAAACTTTGATAAGGAAGCATGGAAATACTTGGGACTTGAGATACTTGGAATCGAGGAGTTTAATTGGAAGTAATCAAATAAACATTAAGAAGATGAAAGTTTATATTGTATTTATACAAGACCTTTTAATAGGTAGAAATGAAGAGTTTGATAATGCAGACAAAAAACGCATCAGACTTATTAGACATAAGGACAATAGAAAAGAGAAATTAATTGACGGAAAGAAATATTCCAACTCACTTTTCGATTTGTATCTTAATGAGCATGACGTGTTCCTTAGTTATCAAAGTGAGCAAGTTGAAAAACGTTTCAAGGATGTTGACTATATTGTTTCGTTTATTGGCGAAGAAGGTATATCGTCTCGATTTGTTGGAGTCTTTAAAAATAATGGCGTATTGAAAGAAATAGAAGACTATAATGGAGAAGTGCAAGCCAAGTTTGATTTCTCTGAACTTGATGGCTTCCAACTACTTAAAGAAAGAATCGTAATAGATTGGAATAATCCTGTAAGTTGGCTTCAAGGGTTTAACAATAAAATGAAAGTAATAAGAATCGATCGTGGGCTACAAGAGAATAATATTCCTGTCTTTACCAGTTTTGAGGATGTAGTTCTTAATTATAATCAACTTAAAATGATCTTTAAATCAAACAATAAGGAGTGGAAGGCCAAGTTGGAAAGTTGTAATTGTATCTATCTTATCCTTGACAAATTAACTGGTAAACAATATGTGGGTTCTACATATAATACTAAAGGCATTTGGGGACGTTGGGAGATATATGCTAATACAGGGCATGGGTTTGATAAAGATTTACAAGAGCTTATCAATAACGATGCCACTTATGCTCAAAAGTATTTTCAATGGTGTATATTAGAAACATTGCCATTGAAGATATTGGAAGAGCATGCTATAGATAGGGAGTCGCTCTATAAACGCAAGTTTGGAACACGTGAGTTTGGCTACAATAACAATTAAGCCTATGTCACTCATACAAAAGTATATTTGGGTAATTAAGACCATTCATCGTTCTGGGCGCATTACATTGAAAGATCTCAATGAAAAGTGGCGTCAGAATATAGATCTTAGCCGTGGTGAGAACTTGCCACGGCAAACATTTGATCGTTGGAAAGGCGGTATCCTTGATATGTTCGGCATTGTGATTGATTGTGAGCAACATGGCAGATACCATTATTATATAGCCAATCCCGAAGTATTAAATGAAGGGGAATTGCGTACATGGCTTCTTGAAACCTACGGCACGGCAGAAACATTATCAAGCAGCATATCTATCCATGATAGAATACTGACAGAAGATATTCCTTCAAGCCAAGACTTTCTTGCAACAATACTTGAAGCGATGAAGTCAAATGTAGTTCTACAGATGACGTTTCGTTCTTTTTCGATGCAAGAGGCAAAGACGTTTCTTGTTGAACCGTACTGTGTGAAAATGTCCGCACAGCGTTGGTATATGTTAGCAAGAAATATAGACTATAACTACTTGCGTTTGTATTCTCTTGATAGAATAGAAGGTGTTAACTTAACAGATGCTCATTTTGTTTTGCCAAAAGATTTTTGTGCAAAAGAATATTTTGCAGAATACTTTGGAATTGTATTGGATGAATCTGCTCCGCTTCAGAGAATAGTGTTAAGGGCAGATAAATATCATCAGCACTATATGCGCACATTGCCGTTGCATCACTCGCAAAAAGAAATCAATGCATGTGATGATTATGCCGATTTTGAATTAACATTGCGTCCAACCTACGACTTTTATATGAAACTAATGAGTTTCGGCAATATGATAAAAGTGTTAGAGCCCAAAAGTCTTCAGGAGAAGATATGTATATGGTTGGATAAAACAATAGAGGTTTACAAATAAAGATAGTTCTACAAGTATGGAATCAAGGTTATTTCAAGTCTTAAAGGCTTTCAAAGGCGCTGATGGTTGTGAAGCGAACCTGTTTAAAGAGTTTAAGAAAATAGCTGAAGCTGCATTCTTCTCGGGCTATTTTCTTATTAATGGCGGTTGTAAGGATGCGTATAGACTAAAGTTGACCTGCATCGAATTCTATTACCATGAGGATGATGGCAATATTAAAGATGAAAAAAAATATCTGAAAGGGAAAGATGAATTTGGTTATGCTTTAGGTGCTGTATATCCAAATCCATCGGGCGTTGATGTTTTGTTTGATGACCCACAAAAGAAATATCATGCGTCTTTCTTGATTAGAGGATATAAAGCTATTGTGCCTGGGGGAAAAGAATGGGAGAATAATGAAAAAAGAAAAGATTGGGCTCCTCATGATCTTTGGTATGATATATTTGGTGGAGCAAATATACTAAGCAATGGTAAGTTTTGTATAGAATGGATAGATGAGCCTGATGAAACATCAGGCTATGCAGAACCTATGCAGCGAATCAATATAAACGACAACAGATTATGGGGATTTAAACGAGTTGAAAAGCTATGATAACAGAACAATATAAAGACAAAGTGTTTTTTTCACAGTTGCTACGTACTGATTATCCCAATATCTATAAGGATGTTTGTGAAATTCTGGATGCTAATAACGTAGCGCATGAAACACTTCCTTTAACTAAGGATTATTGGTGTCGTGATTATATGCCGATACCATTTGCATGTGATAGTTTCTCCCAATTTGTCTACAATCCCGACTATCTAAGAGGAAAGGAAAATTATATTACTGACGTAGATAAAGTAATGAAGAAGATTGATAGAACTAATTTAATCGTTAATCATTCTTCTTTGGTTATAGATGGTGGAAATATTGTTGTTGGCGAAATAGAACAACCAAATTTTTACACCACGAAATCTTTTATTGTAATGACAGACAAGGTGATGATAGAAAACGAAGGATTATCTCAAAACGAGATAGAATCTCAAATTCGGGATTCTTTCAAACCTAAAGAATCTAATTCAATTATTGATGATATAATTATAGTATGGCTACCATGGGATAAAAAGGATGTTTGTGGGCATACGGATGGAATATTAAGATTTGTCAGCCCACAAAAAAATGGCAAACCTGTAGTGTTAACTAATCTTTCTGTATATGATGATGGTATTGCGACTCAAATGCGTAATATCTTGATGGAACATTTTTATGTTATAGAGTTGAATCTTTCTGAATATAACGAATTAAGTTGGGCATATATCAACGCTCTTCAGACGCGTGATGTTATTATTGTTCCAGGAATTGGCAATACAAAACTTGATAATGAAGCAATGAGTCATTTTATTGCTTTATATCCAGATTATAGAGGAAGAATTTATCAAGTTCAGATGAAAGAATTTATCGAGAAATGGGGTGGAGCTTTGAATTGTTGTTCATGGACAATTAGTGAAGATATGTCCAAATTGCATCACGATATAGAGAATGACAAAAGATATAATTCTATTATAGAGAAGTATCAGAAAGACTCTAATAGTGTATGCTTTGATGAAATCCGATTCCTTGGTGACTATTATCCTAAAAAACTAGAGAATGATAATAGGGATTTGGATCGTTTGTATTATGGTTTTTAATCTGGGAGCTTTCGGAAGATGTACCGGCATAACATTCGTTGATTCCAAGCATATTGTTTCTTTGATAACAAGCCAAAGGCATTGCAAGGATACTGCATCGAAGACACGAAGCAACTTACATTGTTCTAAGGACAGAATAATCTCTTTCGATGCTTTTTATATAGCCCATGTCTGATGGCATGGGAAGAGAATTCATGTATCTGTCTTCACATGCAACTAATCGCTATTTTATCCCGAATTGGGGTATTCTTATAAAATATGCCGATGGCTTTGATAAACACAGACATAACAAAATATTACTAGTTTAAGAATATTGTGATTTTATACTCTCTCCTCCATGTATTTCTCCGGGTCGCGCAAAAAATCCATAAGATTTATAATATACACGCCTTCTTCATTCATGTAGGTAGGTTGTAGCCCATTTACAATTACGATTCTGCGAAATCCGTCGCGAAGTTTACGTAGTGAGGTCAGTTCTTGATTTCGTTTTTCTTCTGTTTCCATCGCATAGGCCGATTGGATGTATACTCGCTCATAGCCACGGTTGCAGACGAAATCGATTTCCAGCGTCTTGCGCTGACGGGATCCATCCTCGATTTTCACTTCGGTAAACACCTGTCCTACATCCACCTTCATTCCAATAGCACGAAGCTCGTTGTAGAGCATATTCTCCATCATATGCGTTGGTTCTACTTGCCGAAATCCTAATCGGGCATTTCTCAGTCCCAAATCCTCAAAGTAATACTTAAACGGCGAATCTATGTATTTTCTTCCTTTAATGTCATAACGAGTAACACGTTCCAACACGAACGCATCCTCCATATATTCCAAGTAGAGACGTATGGTATCCACCGAAATGCTACTATGCTTTACACTTTTAAAAGTGTCTGCAATCTTTGGAGGATTGGTCAGACCACCCACACATGATGCCATGATGTCCACTAGTTCTGACAAATCGCTATCTTGACGAACTTCATATCGCTCTTTTATGTCACGCAAATAAGTATGCTCCATCTGCTGTTCCAGATAACTCACCTTCTTGTTGACATCGTTTTCTAAAACGACCTGTGGCAATCCTCCATAGAGCATATATTCACGAATCATATCTTGCGAATAGTCATCACGGAAATCTGCTACTTCTCTGAAGGTCAATGGACGCACGTGTATTTCATCTCCTCGTCCACGAAACTCAGTGATTACATCCTTAGACAGGAATTTTGCATTAGAGCCAGTAACAAACACATCCACATTGCTTATGCTTAGGAATGAGTTCAATACATCCTCAAACTCGCTGACCATCTGTACTTCATCCAGCATAACATAATATTGACCGTCTGGTGAAAGACGGCTATCTATGTATTGAAGTAATGCGTCGGGGTCTCTCAAACTTTTATTCAGTCGGGTCTCCAAATTTACCCCTATGATATGGTCTTCTTTCACTCCTTGTTTTATGAGGTAGTTCTTGAAAAGGGTGAACAACAGGTATGACTTGCCGCATCTGCGCATTCCTGTTATCACTTTTATCAACCCATTCCCACAACTGTGGATAAGTAGATCCAGATATTTATCTCTACGGATTTCCATATTTCTATTCGTTTATTTTGTGTAAATACACATTATTAGCGACCACAAAGTTAGCTTTATTCCTTTGTACACGCAAATTTCAAGGCAAGAAAATGAGTCAATGGTCACATTTTTAACTCTTACAAGGCAGTTTTTCCTTCATACAACGCCGATAGACGTTATCAACAGTTGGGGCATCTCTAAGATGTATGCCACCCAAATTGTCAAGAATGTCAATGGCGAAAACTTCACTATGGCGGCACTTGTTATGCAAGTGAATGGCTTCCAATTTCAAGGCAAGGTATATATTGCTTTGGATGAAGGTTCTGACTACTATCGTATCTTTGGAGAGAAGGACGGAACGACTAAAGAATATCATCATAATATAGCTTTTGATGAACTTGGCGATGTACTTGACTCAATGATAGAGACTGGAGGTATGAGCAAAGAAGATACCAAGCAAAGGTAAAAGACTTTGTCTGTAGCCTCTGACATTAAATCTATTGGCGCAAAGTGGCTCAGCAGAAAAAGGTGGGGATTATTTTAATTTTTTAGTTTCTTGTCACAGTTATCGGTGGCCACTTATTGCTGTAACTGCCTGTAAAGTTATGATAAAAAACAATATTCTCCAATTTTTGACCTCACATGAAGGTGAAAATGACGGAATACTGTGGTATAGTCTTAGTTGCTGGTTTTTATCGTTGTCAAAGTTGATGATTGGTATGTCGTGGCGAGCCTTTTAATGGCATTCGCCACGACCATGACATGCATAGCTAATACTTACGACGGCGGTCGAAAATGTCTATCTTTATATCCTTGATGATATAGTCTTTCAAGAGATTGGCCACACCATATGGAGTGATGTCATCGGGCTGGTTATAGCAAAAATCATCGTCATCGACAGTGTATGGAGGTACAAATGTCACTACGATACTTGCTGTATTTACCGCACCCGCTGTGTCAGACCTTACGGGGGTGCATTCCATACTGCGTAGCCAGGCTCCGCATAGGTAGGTTTTCCCCTTTGGGTCTATATAGGGGGATGTGCCCTGCGACTCACAATCTTTCAGGGGCATTTCCCATATATACTGATTGATTAGCACCTCAAACTTCTTGCCGATAAAATAGCTGCGCTGGTCGTAGAAATTCTGTTTTAGAAAGGCTATTGTATCTCCTCGAAACTCTTTCAATGAGTGGTAGGTATAACTCTGTGCGCATACCTTAGACAGCCCTGCTATGAAGGCTATGAGCAATAATAACTTTTTCATTCTTGGCATATTTTAGTGATTATGTATTTTGCATTGGCTTTCTTGTAAGCCCCGTATGAAGTATAATGAGTTTCAATATCTCCACCGGCATCTTTCTCATTTTTAATTTTCGTAAGGCAAACACCAGTATCAAAATATTGTAAGATAGCGGCAAGTCGGAATAAGTTTTTATCTTCTCCTTTGTATTTGCTAAATGATTTCTTTTCCGTGTTAAAAAAATAGAGAATGTCTTGCAATGTTTCCTTCTATATTTGTATCTATTGTTGGAATATCTCCCCATGGACTATAAGGTTTTCCCCAATATCCTCCTCTATTGGGGTGTGGGGCTGTAACCTCGTATTCTGGAATTTCGAGTTCCCAGTTATCAGAGCTATCTGCGTCGGCAAATCTGGTCAGAGACGATTTGAGACCCTGATAGAGCCTCTTTGATGAGATTAGAATCCGACGATAGACATAGCAAAAATACAAATTAAATCTGAGGAACTCATTCCTTTTGGAGGAATATTTTCAATCATGGAGCAATTTGACTCCACATTGTCATCCGTAATCGACTCAACCCTCGGTCTAAGGTGTAGATTGTTCCATCTCATGGCACGTTTTCTCGCCATGACAGAGCTTAAGTAAACTTAGCTCTGCTCATCTGGCTTAACGAAAACGTTCGTTTCCAACAGAAAGACACGCTGAAGATGTTCTTTGAAAGATTTGAACAGAACTGTCTTACTATCAATTATTTCAGAGCTGATTGCGGGTCATGTTCCGAGGAAATCATAATATGCTACTTTAATGGGGACGTATCTCGAATGGCACCCAAAATAGGAACCGTCGTATGCGGAACCGCATGTACGGTGGTGTGAGAGGTCGGAAAACGAAAGTAGGAAGAAAACTACTTCGTTTTCCTCCTACTCGATTTATTGTTTCCATTACACTCCCGACGGTGGGGATGATAGATAGGACGGTGGAGATGATAGATAGGACGACGGAGATGACCCCGGCTTACTTGGTGACCACCTTGATGATGCACTTGGGTTCACGCCCGGCTTCCTTGGCATACTTGACATAAGTCGCAGTACCCTTGTCCTTGATAATCGTCACCGAATCAATCTTGGAGGATGGCGTCTTCTTCATTTCCGAATAAGGCACTATCTTGCCATTGATGACGCAGAGCACATCCTCCTTCTTGTCTACACTTGTGCTCTGGGTTGTATTCACCGTGACGCTGTTGCCGTCGACTTTCGTTACAGTTGTAACCGTCTTCACGTCACTTATGGTTCTGCCTTTGGTCTTATAGTCAGAAGTGATGATGACGTGAATGTTGCTCACTGGCTCTATCGAGTATTTCACGATGGTCTTGCCATTGAGTTGCCGGCCGTCAAAGTTTTCCACCTGATGTCCATCTATCACATAGACCGGCTTTTTAATCTTCTGCGCACTCATGGTTGCGACAGAGAGTACTGCTACGAGCAGTAAGATAATCGTTCTTTTCATTTTGATATGATTTAGAAGTTTATGGATTGCGATACCAATTCTATGGATGACTCGCCCGAGCCCCGCCTGAGCATATACGAGTTGGAGTTACCGTTGTCTGACACGGTACTGACCTTGAACTCGTCGTCGTGAGAAGAGATGACGATATCATCGGGCACCACATCGGCCAACAGAGCCACCGCCTCCAGCAGTTCTGGGGTACTGATGCGCTCGGTCTGCTTCTCCTGCGGTCTGCCAGCAGACTTGGCGGGTTTGGGAACCGTCTCTGCGCGAGGTTCTACCTTCTGGGGCGGCACATTGGGCGTGGTCTCCACTACGCGCTTGACCTCAGCCTGCCGCCTAACCTCAGCCACAGGCTTCTGAGCCATCTCCCCGCTATTCCTCATCATGGGGATAGCGATTACCATGACCGCTACGGCACAGGCAGCCACCGCCCAGATCCACAGAGTTACGCTCTTGCCTTTCTTTCGGGGAACCCGAGCCAGCATGGCGTCCTTTTCATCCTCACTGAAGTCATAGACATCGGTAGAGAAGCTGTCAAACAGCTCCTTAAACACCATCCACTCTTCGGGGATAGCCTCAGCCGTGCTGAAGTAGTCCGACAGCAGCTGTTCTTCCGACTCCGTTGTCAGTCCTTGGACAAACCTTTCAAGAAGTTTTCCTATGTTTTCCTTAGTCTGTATCATAACTCTGTCCCTTTCATTAGTTGTACGAGCGCCATCCGAGCCTTGCTTATCATGCCCCGGACCGACGACTCCGACGTTCCCATTATCTTGGCGATATCCGCATACTGCATATTCTCCACATTGCGCATCCTGAGCATTGCCCGTTGCTTGTCTGTGAGCGCCTGAATATTACGTTGCAGCCGTTGCTGTCCCTCCCGTTCCTCCAGCTGTATCTCCGGATTGGCGTGCGAGGCCACCTCCCATGCCCCATCGATAGAGACAGTCTGCCGCTTGTCGCGCAGCATGTTGAGCGATACGTTCCGGCAAACCACGGCAGCCATATTCCTCATCTTCGAGGCTTCTGCCACACGGTCTCTGACTACCCACAGCTTCACAAGAGTCTCCTGGACGGCATCCTCTGCGTCGTCTGCGTCGTTCAGATAGTGCCTTGCCTGCTTCAGTAGATTGCTGCGCAGACCCTCTACACCATGTATGAACTCTTGTATATCCATCGTCGCTAAGATTTGTTACTACTATAATAACACAAAAAGCCTGGTTTCGCTACCAGAGCAACCAGACTTTTTCTTTATAGTTGTCTACTAAGCCAACCAGATGGTCAAGCATAGCATTATGGATGCAACGATAAACCGCAGAAAACGTCGCAAGATTTGCGACAAAGTTAATAAATAAATGTCGCAACCACAAACAAAAGCAGGGAATTTAGATATAAAAAGACAATAGTACGACTCAGACGACTCGCAACCGATGACAGCGCTGCGGGCATTACCATTAGCGGCGCCGTGACCACCATGGGCGGCTCGTAACTTATGACACGAGACCTCGTGCCTTATGATACGTAGGCTCGTAACATATGATACGTGAACTCGTATCATAAGGCACGAACCGGCAACCGCCATGAACTCGCTTATTATCGACGGCTTACACGATATTCAACTACAACCCACAGCGATGCAGCACTAGGCTCCATGACGGCGTCTGCCTTTCCTGCCGCTGCAAAGATGGACTAAGAAAAGGTGATTACGACTTTTTCCGCTGCAAGCATGGACCAAGCAAAGGCGCATACAACACTTATCGCTGCAAACATGGACAAAAAAAGATGCTTGCTGCCCTCTTGGCTGCAAACATCTATGCTAAAGTCTACGCCGCTACCCTGCTCCACAGCCTGCCTGACGGCGGAGAGGGCAGAGACGGTGGTTATCTCTTCATATACTCAGTGGGAGTGGTGCCATACGCCTTGGAGAAGCACTTGGAGAAGTAGCTGCTGTTGGAGAAGCCCACTGTATACATCACCTCCGACACGCTGAACTTGCCCTCCTTGAGCATGAGCGCCGCCTTGTGCATGCGTATGTCGCGGATATACTCCACGGGCGTCTTGCCGGTCATCGCCTTGAGCTTGCGGTAGAGCTGCTTGCCACCCATGCCCACGATTTCCTGCAGGGTGGTGACGTTGAAGTCTGAGTCTATCATGTGGGCTTCTATCGCCTCGTTGATTTCCGTGAGCAGACGCTGGTCCGCGGGGCTCAACTCGGGTTCCTCGATTTCCACCTTTTCTGCCTGGATGCCCAGATAGCTGTTGGTGAGGTCGAGTATCTCATCAAAAGAGCGATGACCCACCGCGCTCTTCAGGTCTTCGGCCAGTCGGTTGAAGAAACTCATACGTGCGTCGACCTGCTCGAGTATCTCCGCCTTCTGGCGGCGCTCCTCTGCCAGTCGCTTTCTGACCCACACAAACTTGAGGCTACCCCAGGCGATGGCGGCAGCCAGCAGGGTGTAGACGAGTTTGGCCCAGAGCGAGAGATACCATGGTGGCAGTATCGATATGTCGAGCCTGTAGACCTCGTCGCCGATATTGCCCTCGCCTTCAACGGCATGCACCGTGAGATGATAGCTACCATGGGGCAGGCCGTTGTAACTTATGTCCAGATTGCGATGCGTCATATACTGCCAGTCGTGGTCGCTGCCCTCGAGGCGATAGGCATAGACCGCCGAGGGATGGTCTGAGAAGGGCAGGTCGGTAAGCTGCAGCGTGAAGTTGTTCTCGTCGCTCTCTATCACCAGTCTGTCCATGGTACGCGGAGCCTGCTCGAGGGTTTTCACACGACCGTCGTCGCTGCCGGCTGCCCGACCGTCGGCCATAGCCCCCTGCAGCTGGCGGCCATTGACCATCACGCCAGCGAGCATGAGCCTCCGGGGATGGACGCTCGCTGTGGGCGCGTCGGCATTGAGCGTCACATAGCCGTCATTGCCACCCATCACCACCTGGCGCTGCGTGGGCGAATAGTAGATGGTCATGGGCGTGATGTCCTGGGGTATCTTGAATCTGAAACTCTTGCCGTCGAGGCCGATGACACAGCACTCCTGGCCGCTCACCACCCAGGTGTGCCCGTCGACATCGCTCATACATGCCACCTTGCCGCCTATCTGCCACTCGCGGGGCTTGACGGGCCATGTGGCTTTGCCCTCCATGACATAGCATCTCACCTTGCCATTGCTGCCCATCCACACATTGCCACGGGCATCGGCCATGATATAGTTGACCACATCGTCCGCGGGCACAGCCTCGATCTTCATGGTCTTGGGATTGATGCGGTCTACGTGGTTGCCGGTCGAAGCCCACACCATACCCTGGGCATCGGTTACCAACTGGCCCACATGCAGCGCCGAGAGGGCATTGGCGCCGTGGTCGGCAAGATGCACATCGGCCACGAGCGTAGCCGTAGCCGACGGCGATGAAGCCGTGGCTGCAGTGACGGTCTGCACGAGCCGCTGGCGGTCTACGACGAAGATGCCGCCCATGTATGACGCCATCCACATGCGTCCCTGCCGGTCTTGGAGTATATCATAAGCCCACGCTGTGGAGTATCTGCGCGTGGGGTCGTAGACGATGAAGTTGCGCATCTGGCCCGAGCGGCTGTCATAGAGGTTGATGCCGTGGTCGGTACACACCCAGACGCCGCCCTCGCGGTCTTGATAGATTTTGCGCACGCGGTTGTGGCTCAGCGGGTGCTGGCTGTTGTTCTGCCGATACCATGCCTTGCCCTGTCTTATCACGCCATTGGTGCCACCCATCCACCATTCGCCGTCGCGCGTCTGGCAGAGAGCGTGCAGACAGTTGCCCTCATTAGACAGGGTAGCCTTGTAGAGCGGAGTATATATATAATAGGTATGGGACGACAGGCGCGACAGCCCGTTGTCGGTTCCTATCCACACATTCTGCCACTTGTCGACATAGCATGCCCACACGATGTTGTTGGGGATAGACGAGGCGTCGTGGGAGTCGTGCTGATAGTGGCTGATGGTACCACTGACAGCCATGGAGAAGAGTCCGTCGTCGGTGCCAATATACAGGGTGCCGTTGGCAGCAAGGGCAAAGCACTTGATGGAGTGACCGTTGAGGGCGTCGATACGGGTAAACGACTTCAACTGCAGGTCGGCGCGGTAGAGGGCGCCCTCGGTGCCTATCCAGTAGCAGCGGCGGTGGGCATCGTAGGCAAGGGCGTTGACCAGTGGCTGGGTGCCCTGGCAGAAGGCTATCTGCCTACGGCCGAGATAGAGTCCGGAGATGGTGCCCTTGAGCAGCCCTCTCCGCGTGGGAAGCAGGGCGTAGACATCGCTGCCATAGCCGTCGCTGCCATGACGCAGGTCGATGACGCGCAGCTCGGTGGGAGTCTTGCGGGTAGTGGTAGTGCCCGCAGCAGTGGCGGTACTGGGTCTATAGGCATAGGTGTCGAGGTCGAAGGCCTGCAGACCGTTGGCGGTGGCAAGATAGAGCATATTGGACTGCTGCGCCAGAGCATTTACGCGCGTATTGGCCACCGTACAGTCGCCGAAGTGGCGATAGCCGTGGTACCCGTCGTAGCTGAAGAGTCCGGCATCGGTACCTATCCACATCAGGCCCTGACTGTCCTGCATGATGGCGTAGATGGTCTGCGCTCCGTCGAGCGTGATGTTGGTAAACCGTTGTGCATGGAGCGCACAACAGATGATGTGCATGAATATAAACATGCCAATATGTCTGATAGTCTGCTTCATATACAACAAAAATACGCATTAAAAAGCACACTGGCAAACATATTGGCAAGAAAAAATCAACCGACTTTCAAAGTAACGGTTTTCTCGATATTGCGGGCAGCGCTTCTGACCCTCACGGTGACCTCGCCCGCCTGCTTCAGGCTCTGGACGATGAGTACCAGCTTGCCCGAGAAGAGCCGCATGCGGGGCTGGGTAAACGACTCGAGCGAGGTGGCATCGCCGTTGCATGCCGCCTTGAACTCTCCGGCGCCGCTGACCTCGAAGGTGAGCTCGTCGTCGGCAAGCGGACACTCGTTGCCATCGGCATCGAGCATGCTGACCGTGATGAAGGCCAGGTCGTGACCGTCGGCGTTGAGGGAGGCATCATGGTTGTGGTCGCAGCCCTCGACCAAGCACGCCACGCCGGTAGAAACGTGGTCGGGGCAGTCTACCTCGAGGCGTATCTGCGATGGCTCTCCGGCTGTACGGCGACAGTCTTCGCCCACCTTTTCTCCATACTGGTTGTAGGTGACCACGCGTATCTCGCCGGGTTCGTATCTCACGTCGTTCCATCTGAGGCGGTAACGGTCGAGACGGCTTGTCGGGTCCTTGCGCACACGCCCCTGGCTCTTGCCGTTGACGAAGAGCTCGCCCTCGACGCCGTCGGTGTAGCAGTATACGGGTGTAGGCTCTCCCTCACGCCCGCTCCAGTTCCAGTGGGGCAGCAGATGGGTGGTGTGTACACGACCATTCCAGTGGGCACGATACATGTAATAGCGGTCTTTGGGCAGTCCAGCCAGGTCGCAGATACCAAAATAGCTGCTGCGCGAAGGCCAGTAGGTGTCATAGGGCGTGGGCTCGCCCAGATAGTCGTAGCCTGTCCACACAAACTCGCCGATAACCCAGCTGTGGTCATCCTGCATCTGCCAGTCGTCGTCGGGCAGATTGCTCCACGAGCAATACTCGGTGTCGTAACTCGAACACTGGCCGTCGGGATAGGGATTGTTGTTGTGCGCCCCTACCCTTACCGGGAACTTGTATACTCCGCGCGAGCTCACGGTCGATGCCGTCTCAGACCCGAGCAGAAAACCCTGGGGCAACTGTGCCATATTGTTGTAATACTTGTGAACGCGGTAGTTGAAACCCGGCACATCCATCACCTGGGCGAAACCTGAGGCCAAGGATTCTTCGGCCCGGTCCATGCCCTGGGTGACAGGGCGCGAGGGGTCGTACTGGTGGCAGAGGTCCTGCAGACGGCGGGCGATGGCAACGCCCTCTTTGCTCCACTGCTCGGGTATCTCGTTGCCTATACTCCACATGATGATGCTGGGGTGGTTGCGGTGGTGCTTCACCAGATTGGTGATGTCTCTGTCGCCCCACTCCTCGAAGAAACGGGCGTAGCCGTTCTTGCACTTGGGATAGACCCACATGTCGAAGCTCTCGGCCATAACCATCATGCCGAGCGAGTCGCAGAGCTCCATCTGCATGGTAGAAGGCATGTTGTGGGCTGTGCGGATGGCGTCGCAACCCATGGCCTTCATCATCTTAATCTGGCGGATGAGGGCAGCCTTGTTTTCGGCAGCGCCGAGGGGGCCGAGGTCGTGGTGGAGACACACTCCCTTAATCTTACGGCTCACGCCATTGAGCTGGAAGCCGTGTTCGCGGCTCACCGAGATGGTGCGTATGCCGGTCTTGACGGTCTGCACATCGACCAGGCGGCGCCCCTCATAGCGGGCGAGGCTGAGCCGATAGAGCGTGGGCGACTCGGGCGACCAGAGTCGGGGCTCGACCACACGGAGCGTGGTCTGGAACTGGGGGGCGTTGCCCTGCAGCGTGTCGGCAGCCACCACCCTACCCTCGGCATCGGCCAGAGAGACCACGGTGTAGCCACGCTTGCCCATATTGCCTTGAAGCAGAGCGCTCACCTCGACCTGGGCCTCATCGCGGGTGGCACTGAGGGTGCGCACATAGGTGTCCCAGGGAGAGAAGGCGGCATCGCCATAGAGCTCGACATGGACCGGACGGTAGAGACCGCCACCAGGATACCAGCGCGAGCTCTCTTCGCAGTTGTTGAGATGCACCTCGACAAGATTGTCCTTGGAGCCAAACTTGACAAAGGATGTGATGTCGATGCGGAAGGCGTTGTAGCCATAGGCCCAGCGGCCTGCCTCACGCCCGTTGACGCTCACCACGGGTTCGCTCATAGCTCCGTCGAACACCAGTACGGCGCGCTTGTAGCCCTTGGGCAGCGCCAGACGCATGCGGTAATATCCCTCACCTATCCAGGGCAGCGCGCCCGAGCGGCCCGACTTCTCGGTCTTCTCGGTCTCGCCGTTCTGCTCGATGGCGACCATCTGCAGATCCCACTTCTTGTCGAAAGGCCCCGATATAGCCCAATCGTGGGGCACCCGGACGGGTTGCCACGACTGGCCGTCGCGTGAGAAATCCCAGTCGGGGAGGTCGATAACACGGCTTACCTGGGCCCGGCACCCCGTGGAGAGGGCCAACATAAGTGTGGAAGCCAGCAGCAGGGCTTTTGCTATTATATTTTTCATTGTTGTCTGTAATTGTTAGTCGGTTGTTGTATTATTCGTATTTCCAGGTCATGGCGTTGAGGTCGGCGGTGACGGTCACCTCGGTGCCGTTGACATCGTCCTTGAACCAGATGTTCCAGTTGCCGTCGGCTGTAGACAGCTTGAAGAGGTCTGAAGGGTCCGAACCGTAGTTGGCCTGTTGGTCATCCTTGCTCTCACCCACGTAGACAGTCACCACTACCGAGGCGCCGATGAGGGGGGCACCATTTTGTGCATCTGTCACTTTACCCTGGATGGTTCGAGTCTGTGCCAAGACTGGCAGACAGCCCATGAGCAACAATGCCACGAGAAGATAGCTTCTCTTCAGTTGTCTTAAGATTGCGTACATTTTAGTTACTATGTTAGGTTGTTGGTTTTTAACTGTGGCAAAATTAGCCAATAGGGTAAAAACAACAAGACATATATCAGACAAAGATAAAAATAAAACGGACACAAGTGGTCATTTCGCGCGTTTTTGTCCGTTTTGTTGCCAATATGACCGATATGTTGCCAAGAAAGACGGCCTCTTTTATCCACAATCAGACAGATAAACGACTGGGGGTTATCTTTTTTCCGACTTCAAAGTATGAAATGACAAATTCAAGGTGCCAATGATATAATTCGTGATGTGCATTACACGTATCGTGCCATGAATGACAAATCTATCATACGAAAAAAAACGGAGCGAAACCAATGCTATTATTGTAATAATGTGTAAATTTGTCGGCAAGCAGCTTACTGCCTACTCAGATAAAGCCATAATCATGACAGACATAAAGGATAAGAAGATTGCCATATTCGGCATCAGCCGGCTGCGCATGGGAACCGACGGCAAGGGCATCACCACCCTGGTCGCAATGATGGGCTGCCCGCTGAAGTGCAGGTATTGCCTCAACGACCGCTGCCACTACGATGTGGGCGGCAACGGCGACGGCAGCGAAGGCCACACCCTGACGCCCGGAATACACTGGGTCACGCCACTGGAACTCTACGAGATGGTGAAGATGGACAATATCTACTTCCAGACCACGGGCGGAGGCATCTGCTTCGGTGGCGGCGAGCCCACGACGCAGCACGCGTTCATCACAGCCTTCATCCCGCTCTGCCCCAGCCACTGGAGGTTCACGATAGAAAGCTCGCTGTGCTGCACCACCGATGCCATAGAGGCACTGGCACCCCATATCGACGAGTGGATAGTCGATGTCAAGGATATGAACAGCTATATCTACAGGGAATACACCTCCGCCGAACCGGTAGTCAAGGAGCGGCTCGCCGAACTCATGAAGCTGGTGCCCGAAGAGAAGATTAGGGTCAAGGTGCCGCTCATCCCCGACTTCAACACCGATACCGATGTAGAGCGGAGCGTCGACGAGCTACGGGCGATGGGCTTGACGCATATAGAGAGAACCGAATACATCGTCAAGCCATCCAAATAGCATATATATAATAAGGTATAGACAGAGGGAGGATAGCTACGCATCGACCGGCAGCCCCTCTACACGCAGACCGCCGCTGAAGTTGGCCCTCGGGCTTGTCTTCAGCGGCGGTCTGTTAGTATTTTTTGGCGGGAAGGTCATCTCGGCGGGCGTAGAAGTCATCTCGGCGGGTGCGGAGACAATCTCGGCGGGCGTGGAGGTCATCTCGACGGGTGCGGAGACAATCTCGGCTGGTGCGGAGACATCACCCAGCGAAGCCGCGATGAAGCCCACCCTCGCTTCAGCGCTTCAGCGCCTCGAGGATATGGTCTCTACACTGCTCCATTATCCACTTGGGCGTGCTCGTAGCCCCACATATACCTATGGTCTTGACTCCGTCGAGCCAGTGCAGGTCTATCTCCGACGGCTGCTCGATGTGGTGGCTGTTGGCGTTGACGCGCAGACACTCATTGAAGAGCACCTTGCCGTTGCTGCTCTTGTGGCCGCTCACAAAGAGTATCATGTCGTGGCGGGCGGCAAAGGCGGCAATGTTGGGCATACGGTTGGCAACCTGGCGGCAGATGGTGTCAAAGCTGCGGAAGGTGGCTTGGGGAGAGATATGCGCCTGGATGTAGGCTATGAGGGCATGAAACTCGTCGAGCGACTTGGTTGTCTGCGAGTAGAGGTAAATGTCGCGGTCGAAACAGAGATGGCTGGCGTCGTCAAGGTTCTCTACCACGATGGCGTTGCCATCAGTCTGACCCACGAGACCCAAGACCTCGGCATGGCCGTTCTTGCCAAAGATGACAATCTGTGCCTGGGGATTGTCGTCATACTGGCGCTTGATGCGGCGTTGGAGCTGGAGCACCACAGGACAAGTGGCATCGATGATTTCTATATGGTTGCGCTCGGCGGTGGCATAAGTAGCCGGCGGCTCGCCATGCGCACGCAGCAGCACCTTGACATCGTGGAGCTGAGACAACTGGCTGTGGTCTATAGTCTGCAGTCCCTGCAGATGGAGACGCTCTACCTCCATGCCGTTGTGCACGATATCACCCAGGCAGTAGAGCGTATCGCTGCGTGAGAGTTCTTCTTCGGCTTTGCTGATGGCGGTAGTCACTCCGAAGCAAAATCCGCTACCGCTGTCTATTTCTATCTGTATCATCAGGATAAGGATCTATCGTTTTACATCTACGGCTATCACCACCTTGGCATTGTCGGGGTCGTTGGTAATCATCAGTATGCGTGGCCGAGTACGCACCTTGTGGAGCGCCGATGCCACGGCGGTCACGCGCAGACGAGCCGACGCGCCGGGAGCTATCTTGCGGGTCGAGAGCGACACCTCCAGTCCGGCGGTAAACATCTGTATGTTGCGTATCTCGAGGTCGGTGCGTCCGTTGTTGGTGATGATAATCTCGCCGCGCTTCTTCTTTTTACCGTCAAAGCTGCCCAGGTCGAGGTAGGTGGCAGAGAGGCTCATCTTGGGGGCATACTGACGGGTGGCGTCGGTGATATTCTTAAACGAGGGCAGCAGCACCGCCGACACCTCGATGGCCTTGTCGGCAGAGACGCGCTCACCGGGATTGCTGCCCAGGTAGATGGTGGTCTGGGTGAGTCCGAAGTCGCGCAACTTGTCTGACAGCAGCGTGAGGGTCACCACTCCGGGACGCCCGGCGGCTATCGTCGACGGCGACACTTGTGCCTCGAGGTAGTTGGGCAGGTGCATCACCTGCGGGCTCACTGCCTTGGAGGTGGGGTTGAGGATATTGATGCGGAAGAAGGGTCGCTCGCCACGGTTGACGTCATCATATTCCACGTCGGTCTTGTCGACACGCAGGTCGCCGAGCTCGAGGGGGAAGTCGCCGGTATAGTCGATGACCTCTTCCACGACCACGCCACGCAGGGTGAGATACACGGGCTTATTGCCGCCATCGACATAGAGCGCCAGCTCTTTCTGGAAGTGTCCCAACTGACGGGCGTCATAGACAGCGCTTACCTTGAAGGTCTTGCCGTTGGCTATGGCCTGACTGGGGTAACTTGCCACTGTGCATCCGCAACTGCTGCGCACTTTGGCGATGGTGATGGGACGCCCGCTCTGGTTGCGGGCCTCAAACTGTACGGTCACGGGGCGGCGATACTGCACCTGTCCGCAGTCGATGGTGGGTTGGGCTACTGTTATCTTCTGTGCCATAAGCGCCATCGGCGCCACGCACAGCGTGAAGAGGGTCATCACCAGACGGTGAGAGTGTGAGGATAGGTTCATTATGGTCATATTATGGATTTACGTGGATGATTTCACCGGCAGCACGACCGGCAAAGGATGGACTGTAGGCACACTGCACGGTGCACTGACCTGCCCGGTAGTCGCCGGCACGGTCTACATAGTAGGAGGTCTCGATGACATGGGTGCCCTTGCCCATCCGGTCGAAATAATAGGATGTGCGGCAGTCGCGCAGGGCCTCATAGCAACCCTGACGATAACCGCTCAGCTGGACGACGGGCTCCAGACACGCAGCGCGCTTGTCGGTGACTTCGACAAAGTCGTAGTCGCGGTCGGCGCGGATGATGATACGCACGGTTACCTTGTCGCCCACGCCGAGGTGGGTGCCTCCGACAACTTGGCGCTCGATGCTGAAACCTTCACCGGCCTTCTCTACCTTGTCGGATGGCAGCATCATCGAGGCATAGACGGCACCCCAACTGGTGTGGGGCTGCTGCTTGGTGATGGCTATCGAGTTGACGGCGCCGTCGGCCTGCCAGGTCTGCGCGCCGATCATCGGCACGCTGGTGTCGGCTTCCATCGGCTTGCCGTCGATGGTGATGCGTGTGCCTGTGGCTGGCGCGAGGGCCGAGCCGTTGTCCTTGAGGAAGGCATAGATGGCGTTTACGCTGTTTATCGGTGTGTCCCAAGCCGTCGTACGCTTCTCCTGCAAGAGCCACTGCCGCATCTCGTCGATGGCAACGCTGTCTTGGGGAGCGAGCAGACCCATTGCCTCGATGGTGGCTACCTGTGTGGGGATGCGGTAGCTGCACCAAGAGTAGCCGGCAAGCGGAGTATCGTAGTAGCGACCCATGCCGTCCTTGTAGACGGTAAACTCGCGCGCACTCTTCAGGCACTCCTTGGCCCTGGCATCGCGTCCGTAGAGGGCGAGCACCACGGCGCTCTGCGCCTTGTCGGCGATGGTGGCCACGTGCTTCTGCTTCTCCATGATATCGAGCAGATAGTCGATGGTGGGGGTTGCCTTGCGCCCGGCGAGTGCAGAGGCGTAGAGATAGCGTGTCTCGATATAGTCGAGGCGGTCGGTCGTATGGTTCTTGGGGTCACGTTTCTTCATTTCCTCCACGCGCTGTGCCATCACTCTGTCCAATGCTGTCAGTGCGTTGTCCAGGATATTCTGCGTGGCGGTCTGCTTGCCGACGATGCGGTCGAGCCTTGCCAGCGTCTCTGCCACGGCGGCAGTCATATAGACGTTGCCTGTCATGCCTTTCCACCATGCCAACGTACCGTCTTCGTCCTGCAGGTCACCGAGGCGACGCAGGATAGACGACTGCGAAGCAGCCAGCTGGTTGGCATCGAGGTATCGGGCCAGACTATGCATACGCTGGGTGTCGCGGGCGGCATCCATGAGCCACGGGGTTTCAGCCAGAACGGTCTGCTTCAGACTCTCGTTCTTTTCCAGCACACCTGTGAGCGACTCATCGGGACGCTGCTGCCAGAGGCTTATAGCCTGGGCGATAGCGGGCGAACTGCCGATGATGTGCTGGGCGATGGCGTTGGCATAGTAGGCGGTGACGAGGCTCATGGCGTTGTCGCCCGAGGGGTTGGCCATCGACGGCAGAGCCTGTATCATGAGCCATGCGGGGTTGTCGGTATATTCTATAGTGGTATGCGTGCGCGTGGCGCCGGCGGAGTATAGGGATGTCAGGTCTATGGTGTGGGTGCCGGTGCCCGTGAGGGTAAACGGACGGGTGTTGACCACCTGTTCACGGTCGGGCAATACGGGCAGATAGTGCTGTTCGCCATCGGCAAAGTCGCTGCCGGTAGCCATAGCCTTGCACACCACAAGAGTCTCGTCGGTAGAGAGGTCGAAGGCGAAATAGAGGGTAGCCGCAGCCTTGGCGTCGACATCAAAGTTCTGCTGACGCGCCACGAGGGTGCGACTGCCGTCGGCGGTGGTGAGCTCCAGACGCAGTCGGCCGCTCTGGCGATGGTCCGAGGCATTGGTCACACGCACGGCGATGGTGGCATGGTCACCATTGCGCACAAAGCGGGGCATATTGGGCTGCACCATCACCTTCTTCTGTGCCACGGCGAGGGCTTCGATGGTGGTAGCATTGAGGTTGCGGTCGTGTACGAGGCCCTTGAACTTCCACGTGGTCACCGACTCGGGCAGACGGAAGCTGATGGCGATGTCGCCCTTGGCATCGGTCTGCAGGGAGGGATAGAAGAAGACGGTCTCGTTGAAGTTCTCGCGCAGAGAGGCCCACTCGGGCTCCTTCTCTGTCTCGGTGACCGACGGCTCGGGCATCGCCGCATCAGACGCCAGTTTGTCCTTGACCCTATTGGCACGGGTCGACTCGGCGCTGGCTACTCCCCTCACAAAGAGCTCCCTGCCTGCAGATGCCGAACCGGCATACATGGGGCCTGCGGTGCGATAGAGGAACCGGCAGGGCCACGCCGTAAGTTGCGAGAGCGACAGGTCGGGCTCTACCAGCATCTTGGTCTCGAGATAACTGTACAGACCGATACTTCGGCTGTAGGGTATGCGCCAGTCGGCATTGTAGAGCCGGCTTGCGCCATACTCGTTGTAGAAGCGCCAGTCATGGGCATAAATGGCATCGAGCGAATGGTCGTAGAGCGAGGCTATGAGCTGGGCGTCGGCGGGCTTGCCGTCGGGGCGGCTCACGTGGAGGGTCCACGTTTCCTGCTGTCCAGGCACGAGGCGGTCGCGGAAGGTGGTCCAGCGTGCCACAAGCCGCTTGTCGGGCATAGGCCGCATGATGCGCTGGGTGTGTATGTAGCGGCGGCCGTCCTTGACCCAAGCATAGGTGAGGGTGAGGGCGTCGCCATAGTCATCGCGGTAGGTGAAGTCGCGCAGATGGAGCTGGCCCTTGAGGTGGAGCGAGCCGCTCTCTATCACGCGGTCGTCGGCAAAGAGACTGTAGACGACGTACTGTTCGGGGGCAGAAGAGCCAAGTTGCAGCCTTACCTTGTCCTTGCCCTTGAAGCGGGTGCCGCTCAGATAGAACCAGTCGGGGGTATCGATGGGGGCACGGCTGTCGGTAGCGCTGAAGAGTACAAACGGGTGTACGAGGGTGTCGCTGTCACACACGGCGGTGAGCACATGGCGGCCGCTCTTCAGCCCCTTGAGGAGGGCTCTCAGGTCTACCGCCTCGTTGGCCTTGGCGGTATAGCTATGCTTGCCGAGGGTATAGCTCACGGTGCCTTCGATTTTCTGACCGGCGCTGTTGCGGTAGTCAAAGCGTATGGAGCCGATGCTGTCGCGCTCTATCTGGTCTGCCATGTCGCAGCTGAGCACTGTAGGACGCGTACCAAGGGCTACAGAGGTCTGGGCGTCGTGGCTCTCTCCGGCGGCATCGGTGACGGTGGCGCTGACATCAAAGGAGTAAAAGACCTGACGGTCGTAGTCGGCATCCTTGACCGTGAGGGGCAGACGCAGACCGAAGCGGCCCTGACTGTCGGTGACCGCAGCGGGCAACTGCTCGACATGGCTGTCACCGCGACCGAAACGCCACCACCACAGTCCTATCCGGCGTGTAGACTTGGCGCTCACCTTGGCGTGCTGCACAGGCACTCCGGCATAGGTCATCACCCTACCGGTGAGCAGGAGCGTGTCGCCAGCCTCGTAACGGGTGCGTATCGTGTCCCATTCTATCTTGAACGTAGGACGCTTGTATTCCTCGACCCTGAAACTGGTGCTGAGCGAATAGGGCATGTCGCTGTCTATGTAGTATCTACCGGTGAGGCCGGTGGCGGGCAGCACAAACTGGCTGTGGGCGGTGCCATAGCTGTCGGTGGTCACCTTGTGCTCGGCTATCACCCGGCTGTTGGCGTCGTGCAGACGTAGGGTGAGGTCGCGACCTGTGATGGCGTCGCCTTGGGTGGCGCTGCTCCTGTAGGCTCCCACCACAGCCACCTGCACGGTCTGTCCGGGACGATAGATGCTGCGGTCGGTAAAGAAGCTGAACCGCTCTTCTGCCTTGGACTTTAGGTATGAGAGCATCGACCATGTCTGACCAAACGGACTGTTGATGTCCATGCCCGAAGTAGCGCGCATATAGCTGCCTCCCCACTTGCCCGTGCAGAGCGCCTCGCCCTTGCGGTTGACGCGGATGACGGTGTCCTGGTCGCAGCGGCGCATGTCGCGTCTGATGATGATGGATGCCTCAGGCACGGGGTTTCCCGTTGTAGCGTTTACCACTACCAGCCTCATATTGGCAGTGCCCTTAGCCGACTGGCTCTGCACCATCAGGAGCAGGTCGCTTACGGAGAGAAGGGCATACTGGGGCTTCACGCCCTTGACATCGGCCTGCACCTCGACCAGATAACTGCCCAAGGGCAGCGGGGCGAGCGTGGCAGAGTCGGAGAGCAGCTTGTAGTCGGCATGGCCGATATACTTGCGCACCACCGTCTGCACGGGTGTCTTGCCTGCGTCTTGTCTGAGCGTCTCCACCAGTTTGTCTGTCTGTTGCAGAGACTCGCTACTGATGTCGGCATAGGGCTTGCTGAGCCGATAGACATTGAGGGTGAGTTGGTGGATATTGCGTATCGAGTTGATATGTATCTTGCGCTCCTTGCCGGGCAGCATCTGCCGCTCCTGGAGACTGATGTTGAACTGGGGCGCGGTGAGGTCGGTGCGCCTGTTGCGCAGGATATTCATGCGGGGCCATGCTCCCCACTTGGCTATAGCCCAGTCTATGTATCTTATGCGGCGCTCTACGATGTCTTTAGCATCTTCATCCATAGCCTCATAGTGGTCTATGGCCAGCTCGCCACACTCGTCGAGGTCTTGGTATACATTGATGAGCGAGTCTATGGCGTGCTGGTAGTGCTGCTTGCCGCTGCGGGTGTAAAGCCAGTCGCTGTGGTTCTCACGCAGGTCGAGGCAGGCGGCCAGACAGGCGGCGCGGCGGTTGCCGTGGGCTTCGTAGTAGCGGTTGAGCAGCCCATACTCCTTGGCCTCACCAGCCACAACGTGGAGCAGGTCGCCTCCGAACGCCTTGCTCATATCCCGGCGCTCCACGGCAGGCTCGTAGGTCTTGGCCTGGGTCTTGGCGAGCAGGTCGGGGTCCTTGAGGGCGCGGGCAAAGCAGTCACGACTCTTCTGCTGATAGGCTTTGCGGTTTATGCCTCTCTGCTGCATGGCGTAGAGCTTGCCCAGGGCGGTGGCATAGACGGCGCGCAGCACGGGCGACTTGGCGCGCTGCTCTTCGGCAGCCATCTGCGCAGCCACGGCGTCGAGTGAGTCGGGCGATATCTGGATGGTCAACCCTCCACGGGCTATCTGTGCCTTGACCAGATGGCCGTAGGCTTTCTCGGCAGTGGCGCGCACGATAATCTTGTCGAGCACGGCGATGGCAGTGCGTGGCTGCCATGCGGCGGCAGCCTTGTCGTAGCGCTGCCAGAGCGAGGTGTAGGTGTCGGCAGCCGATGCCCGCACCACGGCGATGAGCATCAGAGTGAATAATATGACCGATTTCTTCATTATTGTCAGTTCTGTAGTTACTATATCGCAAAATTAGTAAAAATAGGTGGTCACTACAAGAATATTTATATAAATGTCATTAAAAAAGCTCATTGTTTGTCATTTTGTCTTGACCGCTGCCCCACCCGACTCTATCTGGCTCGCGGACGCTGCCATCCACAGGCTGGGACTGCTCGGAGAGAGCGCCGCGATGATGCGTAAAACAATCCCCGCAGCCGACTGTCGACTGCGGGGATTTTGCGATATGGGCTATACTCACCACCCTACTTGGCGGCGCGGTACTGATACCGTCCTCCGGTGATGTCCTGAAGACTGAGGTGGCGATAGAGGATGTCGTACATCTCGGTGGACTGACTGCCCAGACGGAAGTGGACGCCATGGTCTTCATAGATGAAGCAGATATCGCCATTGCCGTCGAGCGCCATGGATGAATAGGCAGAATAGCCTTTGGTAATCTCGTGGCGCTGCCATCCGTCGGCCCAGCTGTCGGGAGTGGCCCAACTGTCGGCTGTGTCGAAGGCTTTCCAGTAGATAGAGACATGGCTGCGGCGTTCAAGGTTGGTGGGATGGTTGCCAGGGGTGCCACGGGGCACCGACTGGAGAGCCACATAGACGCGGCGGCCGTCGGCATCGAGGGCTGGAATGAAGAGTATATCGCCATTGCAGTTGTTGTTGATGGTGGCTGTACCGCCGTCGTGCTTCTCCGAGGCTACAGGCTCTGCCCAACTGCCGTCCTGGCATTGGCGGTCGGCGTAGGTGAAGATGTTGAACCATCGGCCGTCCTGACCGCTGCGACGACAACTGAGCAGCACGCGGCCGTCGGGCAGCTCTTCTATCTTGGCTTCATCGCCCTGTGGGGCTGGACGGGCGTCGGCACCGCCGAGGGGTACCCATGTGTGGCCGAAGTCATCGGAGTAGACGACCAGACTGCCCTCATTGGTCACCACGGCTGAGTAGAGACGGTAGTAGGTGCCATGCTTGACAAGTCGGCTCTGGCAGATGCGGCCGCTGGTGAAGAAGAGGCGGAAGATATTGCCATGACCGCGATAGAGGTCATAAATCTGCGAGGTCACATCGCCACCGTTCCAGGTGTAGCCGTCGTCGAGGCTGTAGTAGCGGCCTACCTTGAGTACCTTGGAGTAGTCGCCGGGTACATCTACACGCGACCTGCCGTAGCCCACTTCGCCCGAGCCGGTCATAATGAGCATGCGGCCCGTCTCGCGGTCGCGCACCACGGCGGCATCGCCATGGCTCTGGTCGAAGTTGCCGCTGCCAAATCCCATGACGGCGCAGCGGGGAGCGGTCCAGGTCTGTCCGCCGTCGTTGCTGTGGCGTACCTCGATGCTGATGTTGCCCACCGAACCTACATCGCCCCAACTGGTGGCGTCGGTCACGCCCGAGCGGTTGTCGGAGAAGGCTATGACGTGGTTGTCATACGCCACGATGGCGGGAATGCGGTAATACTTGTGACTGGCGGTGTCGGTCTTCCACAGCGTGGTCTGTGCGCACGCGGCAGTGGCGACGACGACCATGCCAAAGGCTGTAAGGATTGTCTTCATAATTAGTCTTTACTATATTTGTGATTATTGTTCTGGGTACAGGAGTCAGCCCGGTGCCGGCAGCGGGTGCAACTGAGGCTGTCGAAGTAACGCACCACGGGCAGCAGGAACGGCGAGAGATACTGGACGACCCTGTCGCCACGGTAGGCGATGCGCCCGCTGCTCCACGCCACATAGACGCGGCGGCGGGCACGGGTGAGGGCTACATAGAGCTTGCGGCGGTCTTCGGCGCATTGGGCTTCGTCGTCGCGGGTGAAGTAGTTGGGGTAACGGCCGTCGACGACATCAAAGACGATGACATTGTCAAACTCGAGGCCCTTGGCCTTGTGGATGGTGGAGACGAAGATGCGCTCGTCGAGGACATCGGAGCCGCAGAGGTCTGACTCTTTGAGGGTGTTGGTCTCCATGAGGTGGCGCTGCAGCTGCTCGGCAAGCGACGGCGCGAGGCTGCTGTCGACGATGTCGTGGGCGATATAGCTGAGCACATAGTCTATCTTGTGGGGTTGGGCATGGTCGCCGCCCATCTGGCGCAGGTAGTCGTAGACGGCACGCATCTGGCCGACCATGGCAGGACTGTCGCCAGCCGGCGCGTGGTCATAGAGCTGCTCACGGGCACGGACATAGAGGTCGCGGTAGTTGCGGCGCAGCATGTCGGCAGCCCTGCGGGTGGCGGCACGGTCAAGAAACTCCTGCTGCTCGGGGATGACCTCGCGGCAACGACGGTAGAGGTGGGCCATGACGCGGCAGGTGTCTTCGACATCGACATCTGCAAGGTGGGCATTGTCTTCGCTGAGTCCGAAGAGATGCTGGCGGCGGAAGAAGTCAAGCCGGTAGCTCACCAGCTCGGGATGGAGCAGGCGCAGGAGCTTGAGGGTGTCGATGCAGCGGTCGTGAGCAGGAAGGGCGACATCGGGGAGATAGCGGCTGAGGTTGTGGACGAGGATTTGGTAGTCGTACTCGACATTGTGACCCACCAGACGGCAGTCGCCGATGTAGTCGACAAACTGGCGCAGTGCCTCGGCATGGCTGACGAGGGTGGCGTGGCGCCGCTCTTCGATGATGGGGTTGGGGATGTCGCCGAGCATCTCGGGGATGGGGCGCTCGGTCTGGATATGCACCACAAAGGAGGAGCCCTGGACCATGCGGCCATGCTGCATCTTGACAGCGGCTATCTGCAGGATGTCGTCGTCGAAGACGCTGAGTCCGGTGGTCTCGGTATCGAAGACTACCACGGGAGCGTCGGCGTCGACGGCAGCCACAAAGTCCTGCACGTAGGTGGTGGAGTCGTAGAGCAGAAAATCGGAGGGCAGGAGGGCGCGGTTGAGCATCTTGCGCATAAACTCGCGGGCAGAGGCGGGAGCGGCAAAGACGCCCAATCCATAGAGCAAGCGTGCCCATGCCATGAAGTTGGTCTCCGAGGCAAGCACATTGAGATGGGCGAGCATGGTCTTGACCTGGACTGAGGCAAAAATATCTGTTCCCGACACCTGGAAGAAGGGCATATCGAGGGCATGGAGTGCCTCGCCCACCTTGTCGGCATCATAGTTGGAGTTGACCACGATGGCGGTGGTCTCACGGTTGTCGGCAAGGGCGAGCTTGCGGGCAAGGGCAGCCACATCGTGATACTCGCTGTCGATGAGGGGCGACTCGATGAGCCGCATCTCGGCACAGTCGGCGGCGTCGCTGGGCTGGGCTGTGGGCAGCAGAGCGCGGTCTACGCCCAAGACTTCGGCAGCATAGTGATTGGTCATGGCAAGGAGCGACGCCGGCGAACGGTGGTTGATGTTGAGGTGGTAGATATGGTCGCCACAGCGCTGGCGCAGCAGGGCAAGGGTGTCGCTCTTGGCGCCCATAAAGGAGAAGATGGCCTGCTGGGCATCGCCGAGATACATCACCATGCCCTCGCCACGGGTGACGGCGGTATCGGTGATGAGGTCGATGATGGCCATCTGCATGGCGTTGAGGTCCTGAACCTCGTCGACCTGTATCCAGCGGTAGCGGGGATAGTCGTTGTCGACAGTGAGGGCGTCGTAGGTGAGCAGGAGCAGGTCTTCGAAGTCGATGAGCTTGTTCTGACGGCAGTAGGCGGTGTAGGCGTGGGCATAGCGCATCTTGCGCAGGGTATTGGTGGCAAGGGCTTGGGTACCCACATCGAAGGCGTCGCCATGGATGACGTCGCGGTAGTCGTCGGTATGGTCGTAGATATGTATCATGGCGTCGGGGGTAAACTCGCGACGCTCGGCACGGCAGATGGCTTTGAGAGCGCGCACATCGTCGGCACTGACACAGTCGGGATGGAGCCTCAGCCCACGCGGATGATGATGGATAATCTGGTGCATGAAGTGGGCAAACTGGATAATCTCAGCATACTCGCGACGGCGGTTGTGGCGCTGCTTGATGGCACTTTCTTCCTCGTTCTGGTAACGGGCAAGGATGCTCAGGGCATCGTCATCGTCGATGACCGAGGTCTCTGCCTCGACAAGGTGGTGCTCGAAGAGGAAACGGGAACAGAATCTATGGATATTGCCGACATAGAGCTGGCCGAGGTCGGCACCCTCGATATACTGGGCGATGCGCTCGCGCATGCCGCGGGCAGCGCGGTTGGTAAAGGTGAGGCAGAGCATGTCGCCATAGGCTATGCCCTGGTCGTGGGCACGGCGGATGCGCTCGGTAAGTATCTGGGTCTTGCCGCAGCCAGGGGGCGCCAGCACCAGGTGGTAACCTCCTAACGGGGTTTCTATCACGCGCAGCTGACTTGCGTCGGGCTGCCAGGCAGGGGACATAGATTGTGTCATAGTTGTATGAATCTGCAAAAAAATATCCATAACCGCCACATGCGCTGTGACTATGACGGTCATGGATAAGGATTATATCAGGTTAAGGGGTGTGATGGGCAGCGGAGAGGGCGAAGGGGCGACGCCAACATCAGTACGTGTCGGGCGAGTTGCCATAAGGGATACGACGCGGAGCCTTGAGGGCTACTCTCGTGGTGGTCTCCATTTTTAAGCCGTCACGCCCTTGAAAGCTCATCGTAGTGAGCTTTCCCTCTATGAGCAGTTGCAGCCAGGCTGCTGCCTTTGAGGATATGCGGTGCTCTTCCATATAGTAGTGGGTGGCCTGTTCGGGATGGTTCTTGTTTTTATACTCCCAAGCCTCACCGTTGGCAAGTTGGTCGCGGTCGCATATATAGACCGTGCTGAATTCACGGCCGTCGGCGAGGGTGTGGTTGATGAGTTTGAGGACATCTATGCCATCCACAAAACACTTGATATATTTGTCGGTCGCCATGAGCTGCTTGTATGCCGAGCTGTAAGGTCTGAAGTCGCGGGGGACCCAGAAGATGTCTGTCACCTTGTTCGGACCATGAGCATAGCTGCTGGTGCATATCACAATGTAGTTGCCATCGCCAGCATCGAGCTGTTTGATAATGCGGTCTTTCATCCAGGAGATGTACAACCGCTGCTGGTCGGTCATTTCCTGGGCAGATGGTGTCGAGGGAGTGGTCTTCTGAACCGGCTTGGGGGTAGCTACTGGCGCCGGAGCCGCTTGGGGGGCTGGCTTGGGGGTAGCCACGGGCGCCGGAGTAGCGGGCGTGGTAGGCGTAGAGGGCTGATAGCCTATCCGCTGCTTAATCTCTTCGACGGTGGTATCATAACTGATGTAGGAGCCGTCGTCACCACGCTTCAGCGAGAAGTCGAGGATGGTAGAACCGGGCGTGTTGAGGGCTTCGCCATTGGCGGTATTGGTCACGAGGACATTGAGATAATAGTGGTGGTCGCCCTCGGGCCAATTGCCTGTGTCGTAGTTGACAAAGAGGGGGTAGTCCAGATAGGTGTCGATGTCGTGGCTGGGCATCAGGGCACCGTCGCAGCGGTAGATGACCACGGGGTCGTCGCCCGCCACATCACTGTCGAGGGTAACCTCGCCGGTGAGGCTCACGCTGCGGCGCTTCATGCCGCTCACGGTAAGATAGAGGTGGACCTTCATGCCTCGCTGGCCGTCCAGGATGACATCGTGCTCTACCCAGGCACGGGAAATCTTGGCATAGCGCCGGGCCGCAGCGCTGGTGCTCATGGTCACAAGCAGGGCGACCATGAGCAGCATGCCAGTGCGGACGGCAAAGGATAAGGAAGAGGTGTTCATATCGTCAACGATTGAAGCCTGCCCCGCATCAGGCCTTCTTGGTGGTGCGGGTGGCTATGATGAAATAGGTAATGAGCAAGAGGTAAGCAGCCAGAGAGAGGAGCTCGCTCAGGTGGTTGGCCCACCAGGCGTCGTAGTTGAACTCGATGCCGCCAAACTTGAGCAGAGCGCTCACTACGCCCATCAGGGCACCGCCGGCGATAAATCCGCTGGCAAGCAGGGTACCCTTCTCGCCACGGGCCTTGTTGACCTCAGCATCCTGCGAACGGGTGGTGACAAACCAGTTGACGGCGCCACCCACGAGGAGGGGGATATTGAGTTCCATAGGGATAAACATACCCAGGGCAAAGGCAAGGGCTGAAATCTTGCAACGGTCGAGAACGAGGGCGATGACGGCGCCGATGCCGTAGAGCAACCAGGGCGCCCCCTGACCGTTCATGAGCGGAGCGATGACGGCTGCCATGGCGTTGGCCTGGGGTGCGGCGAGCTTGCCGCTCTGGAAGCCGTAGGTCTTGTTGAGCACGATCATCACGCCGGCTACAGTGGCTGCCGACACGATGGTGCCGAGGAATTTCCAGGTCTCCTGCTTCTTGGGAGTGGTACCCAACCAGTAACCGATCTTGAGGTCGGTGACAAAACTGCCTGCCATAGAGAGGGCGGTACATACCACGGCACCCATAAGGAGGGCTGCGAGCATACCGGCATTGCCCTTGAGACCCACAGCCACCATCACTACCGAGGCGAGGATGAGGGTCATGAGCGTCATGCCCGATACGGGATTGCTACCGACGATGGCTATGGCATTGGCAGCCACAGTGGTGAAGAGGAAGGCTATCACGGCAACCAACAGGATGGCTACCACGGCATGGGTGAGGTTGAAGTCCATCACGCCGGCATAGAAGAAGGCGAAGGTAACCATAAGGGTGAGCACCGAGCCGATGGCGATAATCTTGAACGAGATGTCGCGCTGGGTGCGCACTACCTCTTCGGCGCCAGCGCCCTTGCCCTTCATCTCGCGGGCGGCAAGGCCGACGGCACTCTTGATGATGCCCCAGCTCTTGATGATGCCTATCACGCCAGCCATGGCGATGCCACCGATACCGATGGAACGGCCGTAGGCCTTGAAGATGGTTTCGGGAGTCATTTCACCCACAGGAGTGACAATATTGGGGTCCCACTGGTTGAGGACGGTGTCGGGGAAAAGCAAGGCCATACCCGGAACGATAAGCCACCACACGGCAAGCGAACCGAAGCAGATGATGGCGGCATAGCGCAGACCGATGATGTAGCCCAGACCGAGGACGGCAGCACCGGTGTTGACCTTGAAGACGAGCTTGGCATGGTCGGCAAGCTGCTGACCCCATGTCACTACACGCGAGGTGAAGTTCTCGTTCCACAGACCAAAGGTGGCGACGATGAAGTCGTAGAGTCCACCGATGAGACCAGCCACGAGCAGGGGCTTGGCCTGGCTGCCTCCCTTGGCACCCGACACGAGCACCTGGGTGGTGGCAGTGGCTTCGGGGAAGGGATATTTGCCGTGCATATCCTTAACGAAATACTTGCGGAAAGGTATGAGGAAGAGGATGCCGAGGATACCACCCAGCGACGAAGCGATGAATACGCGCAGGAAGTCGGCCTGGAGGTCAAGCATATAGATGGCGGGCATCACAAAGATGGCTCCGGCTACCACAGCGCCCGAACAGGCACCGATGCTCTGGATGATAACATTCTCGCCCATGGCGTTGCGGCGCTTGGTGGCCGACGATAAGCCGATGGCGATGATGGCGATAGGGATGGCGGCCTCGAATACCTGACCTACCTTCAATCCCAGATAGGCGGCAGCAGCCGAGAACAGCACTACCATCAACAATCCCCACGTCACACTCCATGCTGTGACTTCGGGAATGGTCTTTTCGGGACCCATAATGGGCTTGTACTCCTCGCCGTCGTGAAGTTCACGAAAAGCGTTGTCGGGCAGCTGCACCGCGTCTTTCTCTTTTTCTGTCATTGTAGTATATATTAGTAATGTTTTAACTGATACAAAGGTAGTGCAAACCGAAGAGAATACAAAATAAACGTGTTTATTTTTATTCTTGAGGTGCAGCCTACCTTCACGGCGATAGCCGTAGAGTTAATGGAAACTGAAGAGAAAACAAAACAATCTGCTGTTTTTATTTCCGAGACACCGCCTACCTTCATGGCGATAGCCGTAGAGTTAATGGAAACTGAAGAGAATACAAAACAATCTATTGTTTTTTACATTTCCACTCACTTCCCCTGCCCTATCTTCATCATGAAGGGCGTGGCAGGCAGTCCTGTCGAACCAAAGAGGTTGGCGTCTTCGGGATTGTTTTCCCAGCCATAGGTCACCGTGGTCACTGCGAGGTTGGGAGTGGTGAGCAGGCGCACGCTGTCGGTGCCTGCTATCTCGGCCTTGACACAGTAGCGCTTGCCCTGGGCGTCGATGACGGCAAATCCGCAGAGATAGCCATAGCGGTCATGACACTGCAGACCCTGGGCCACATGGCTGAAGGTGACCAGGATGGTGCCGTCGCCCTGGCGGGTAACGCCGGTGGCACGAGGACTCTGGCAGACGAGGTCGCTATGGCCATAGTCGTTGTGCAGGGCATGGAGGGCAAGGCGGCGGGCTACGGTATGCTTGTCGAGGGGATGTTCGTCGGTGGGATTGCCCACGTCGATAGTCACCGCCTGCCCCGTATGGGCAAGGGAGAGGGCCGAAGTCTGTGCATCGCGCAGTCCGGCAAGGTCGTTCTTGGGCGTGGCGATGAAGTTGGGCAACTGCACCCAGTAGAATGGAAGATCCGGGCGCTTTCGGGCCTGTCGCCAGCCGTCAATCATGGCTGGGAAGAGGTCGCGGTATTCGCCGGGGCGCTCGGTATTGGCTTCGCCCTGATACCAGACGATGCCCTTGACGGGATAGGGAGCCACGGGGGCGACCATACCATTATATATACGTGAGGGGAAGTCGTTGGAGAAGTAGCTGCGGAAACCGCTGTTGTCCTTCTCTACCGACACGCAGTAGCTCCAAGGATGATTGAGGATAGAGAGGCGACGGCTGCCCACCTGGACATAGAAGAGGCTGGCAGAGCCATAGCATCCGCCACCGTCGTGGTCGTCGACAATCTTGACCGTCAGCTCGTTGTCGCCGGCATGGAGCACACCGGCAGGTATCTGGTAACGACGCTTGACGGCATAGCCACGGGTGGCGCCCACACGGTGGCCGTTGACCCAGGTCACGTCGGCATCGTCGATGAAGCCGAGGGAGAGCAGAGCCTCGCGACCGGCAAGGGAGTCGGGCACGGTGAACTTAGCAGTGGTCCAGACCACGCCGTCCATCCGGGCGAGAGGAGCGTCGGCCCACAGGCCGGGCATGGCGAGGGGCTGCCAGTGACTCTTGTCGTAAGAGGGGGCATACCAGCCTTCGGCTTCGCCACGATCGGCAGCCACCTCACGCTCGAAGCGGGCGTCGTTGGCAAGTCCGCGCAGCTCGTTGGCACGGAAGGCGTCAGAGCGGAGCTGCTCCATGAGCTGGGTATACTTGGGGAAACGGTCTATCGACCCCATGGTCATCCAGCTCTCAATCTGGGTGCCGCCCCAACTGGCGTTGACGATGCCCACAGGACAGCCGAGCGCCGCATTGAGTTCTTTGGCGAAGAGGTAGCCCACGGCGGTGAAGCAGTCGGCAGCCTCGGGGGTAGTGACAGCCCAGTGTCCACTCACATCGTCGGCAGGACGGCTCGCCAGGGCGTGGTTGATTTCAAAGAGGCGTATGCTGGCATTAGTGGCATGGCTAATCTCGTCGTCGGCACGGTCGATGCTGCGCAGACGGAAGTCCATATTGGACTGGCCACTGGTCATCCACACCTCGCCAGCGAGGATGTCGGTCACGGAGAGGCTCTCCTTGCCGGCTGAGACAGTGAGGGTGTGAGGTCCGGCGGCGCTGATGGCGGGGAGATAGAGACTCCAGCGGCCGTCCTTACCGGTGCGCACGGTAGCCTTGTGTCCGGCGAGGGTGGCTGTAACCTTCTGACCTTGGGCAGCCCATCCCCAAACGTGTACGGGCTCGCCGCGCTGAATCACCATGTGGTCTGAAATGATGGCGGGCAAACGGAGTTGCGCCATAGCGCCCAAGGCAAAAGCCATGAGCAGGAGTGTCAATGTGTAGATTCTTTGTTTCATGACAGTGGATAAGTTTAACAACTCAATAAGTAGGTTTATGGTCATTGTGACTACAAATTTACACATTTTTGACGGTTAAAACGCCATCCCCCGCCATGTTTTTGCATATTGGGATGAAATTGGTAGGCAACGGGAGGATGGTTGCGTCGCAGGAGATATCACTGCGGGGCGCGGAAGGGAAGACGGGGAGTGTGGAGACCACACCGCCTACTTCGTATCATAAGGCACGAGCTCTCGTAACATAAGGCACGTGGCCACGTAACATAAGGCACGAGCCCACGTATCATAAGGTACGAGCCAGCCGACAGGGTCACGGTGGTGGCAAAGTGAAGCTCCATCCCAGTCTTCCTCAAGGGGAAGGAGCGCAACCAAATCTCCTCAAACACAAGGAGAATGAACTCACACCCCATGGCGAAGGTTTGGGAGATGGGCTCAATTCTCTCCCTTTGTAGAGCCAGAGAGGGGCTTCTTGGGTACACTCCGTAAGCAGCGGCAACTCTGTAGGAGTTGCGATTCCACAGCCCAGGGTTGCGGGCGAAGCACGCTACCCTGGGTAAGCGACCCACTAACCTGGCAACTCTGTAGGAGTTGCGCTTAGCCGTAGGCGTTACTTGTCGTGTGTATTTCCTTATTACATGAATTTACCGTCACAAGGAGCTACAAAAAGTTTTGTGGCTTTTCAGGGCTTCGCCCTATGCGTCCGTGTGTGTCGGGAGATATCTCGAGAGCGAGCTCTCGGATATTCCCCGTCACCCCCATCCGCGCCTGCCCGGTGGCAGGCTGAAAAGCCGCAAATACAAAAAGTCCGCCGTTGGCGGTAAAAAAAGTCCGGCTGCGCCGGTACAAAAAAATGATTACCTTATTTCTATCCGTAGCGTCATATAAATGGGATAACACAAGCTGCTATTCCTGCAGTGGTAACGCCTTCGGCTAATCGCAACTCCTACAGAGTAGCTAAGTAGGGTGGTGTTCTTACCCAGGGTAGAGGCGCTGCTCGCCTCAACCCTGGGCTATGAAATCGCAACTCCTACAGAGTTGCCAGGGGTGCGTACCATCAACCACAAGCCCCATCCTAACCTTCCCCAAGGGGAAGAAAAAAGCCAAACAAAGGCCCCATTCCAGCCTTTTTCAAGAAAAGGAGCGTAATCATAACCTCCTAAAACACAACGGGAATGGATTCCCTCCCCTTGGTGAGGGCTGGGGAGGGGCTTACAAGCTGCTGTTTTTTTACCGCCAAAGGCGGCCTTTTTGAACGGCCAAAGGCCGCTTTTTGAACCATGGCGGCTGTTGTCGTCATGCAAAGCATGGCGTTGGGGGTGGCGGCGACGACATGGAGGAAAACTCGTTTTCCGACTGGCGTCACCGACAGTCACAAAAAGGCGAAGCCGACAACAGCCGTCATGGCTTTTTGTGTTTTTATCAACCACAAATAGAAGCAGCTAATTATAGATTAGCCAAGCGACTGACCCCTTGTTTCCTGCTGCGGGTAACGCCTTCGGCTAATCGCAACTCTTACAGAGTAGCTACACCTTATTATATATATACCCAGGGTAGAGGCGCTGCGCACCTCAACCCTGGGCTTTGTAATCGCAACTCCTACAGAGTTGCCGTAGGGAAGCCCCATCCCAACCTTCCCCAAGGGGAAGGTGTGCACCACAACCTCCTCAAACACAAGAAGAACGAATTCCCGCCCCTTGGGGAGGGTTAGGGAGGGGCTTACAATCAGCTGTTTTTTTACCGCCAAAGGCGGACTTTTTGAACGGCCAAAGGCCGCTTTTTGAACCATGGCGGCTGTTGTCGTCATGCAAAGCATGGCGTTGGGGATGGAGGCGACGACAAGGAGGAAAACTTGTTTTCCGACTGCCGTCACCGACAGCCACAAAAAGGCGAAGCCGACAACAGCCGTCATGGCTTTTTGTGTTTGTATCGTCCACAAATAGAAGCAACTAAGTATAGATTAGCTCCGCGAATGAACCCTTGTCTCCTGCTGCGGGTAACGCCTACGGCTAATCGCAACTCTTACAGAGTAGCTAAACATTATTATATATTTACCCAGGGTAGAGGCGCTGCGCACCTCAACCCTGGGCTATGAAATCGCAACTCCTACAGAGTTGCCAGGGGTGCGTACCATCAACCACAAGCCCCATCCTAACCTTCCCCAAGGGGAAGGAAAAAAGCCAAACAAAGGCCCCATTCCAGCCTTATTCAAGAAAAGGAGCGTAACCATAACCTCCTTAAACACAACGGGAATGGATTTCCATCCCTTGGTGAGAGCTGGGGAGGGGCTCACAATGCACCTCCCTCCCCCACACCAATAAAAAAAACGTGGCAGGGAACTCAATCCTTGCCACGCTGTATGAAATAGGGCGGTATGGGCGTTGCCGATACTGTCAGGTTACTTCTTGTTCTTCTTGTAATACTCCAGTCCGAGCTTGACGTTCTTGGTGAGCGCATTGGAACTGAAGGTGGCGCCGCTGACGCCATCGACCTCGGCCTTCTGGGCCTTGGCCACTGTAAGGCCCTCAAACTGCTGGAGCACAGCCTTGGCACGGGCGAAGAACTTGGGAGTCTCTCTGTTGGGCAGAGCCTCTACCTTGACCACCTTGTTTTTCTCGATGTGTATCAACACGGGAGTGGCGCCCTTGAAGCCACGCACCTGCGCACCCAACTGGGTGGTGTTGACGATGGTGGTGTTGCCCTTATGGGTCATGATTTCATCGGCAGGACGCGCACTGATGAGCAGCGCCACTACCACTGCCGCCATCACGGAGGCAAGCATAAGATAAGTTTTGCGATTCATTATGATTCGTTTTCCGTTGTTTTCTGCTTATACCAGATGACTGATAATCTCCTCACGGTCGCCAGCGAGCATGTCGATAACGGGTATCTCGGGCATGGTGTAGCAGCCGGGCTGCAGATGCATAGTGGCGCGAGCCACATTGACAAGCACCTGGGCGGTGAGGGCAGGGTTATTGATGCTCATATTGAACTCGAAACGCTGGTTTGGGGTCTTGCCGCTCACACCCTTGCGCACGAGGTTGACACCATGACCCATATCGCGCACATCATCGACAGAGGCTACGGCGAAGACATGGGTCTCGTCGTTGGCGAAATAGGGGTCGGCCTTGATCTCAGCGGTGACCTGCTCGAGGGTGGCTCCGTCTTCGAGCTCTACATAGACCATACGGCGATGGATGCCTTCGCCGAGGGGAATGGTGACAGAGAGGGCATTGCGCACACCCTCCTTGCTACGCACGCAGACAGAGTGACCCATACTCATGCCGGGACCGAAGTTAGTATAGCTGAGTCCCTTGGGGGCAAGGCTCTCCATGAGCACGCGCACTACGGAGTCGGAACCTGGGTCCCATCCGGCAGCGATGACGCTGACACGGCCTGCCTTCTTGCAGTTTTCCATCTGCTTGCGGCGATAGTCGAGGATGCTGGTATGGATATCAAAACTGTCGACGGTATTGATGCCCATAGCCACTATCTTGGCTGAATAGTCGGGGCAAGAACGTGTAGGCGTGGCGAGAATAGCCACATCTACATCGTGGAGCAGGGAGATATCATCTACTACCTCGTAAGGAGTAAGTTCCAATGGGCAGTCTGTGTTGCCTTGACGACGCACGATGCCAGCTATCTCGAAATCCTTGGCGGCTTCGAGGGCCTGCACGGCGTAATGACCGATATTGCCGTAACCTACTACGGCGGCTCTAATCTTTTTCATTGTCAGTATAATGTTAAATTTGTTGTTTGCGATGGCAAAATTACTCCATTTCTGCGTAAAAACCGCCATCTTAACAGTATTTATTACTAACAAATGATAAATCGACAGCGCGACAGCCATCAAAAAAGTCCCGATGACGTTCATGGTCATCGGGACTCTTTAGTTATTGTTAAAATTAAATTTCAAAAGTACTACTATTCGGCTGCATTATCATAACCAAAGGCATCAATCTCGTTGATGGCGCTACCGTTACGGCGGCTGTTCTTTATGACGAAGCAGAAGTAGCGGAAGTTCTTCATCTCACCAAAATTCCAGGTTGCCGAAGCTGAGCCATTCCAGAACACCATAGTGGTATGCTTGTAGACTGCATGCTGGAAAGCAGGCGTATTGGCGTAGTCGGCACCGGCGTTGATGTCAAACTTCTCGTTACCACAATAGAGTTCTACGTTATAGAGTGTACGGCCGTTATACCAATTACCAGTATTCTGGTAGAGCACTATCTTGTTAACGAAAGTAGTCTCATTGCCCAGGTCTACGAGGAAAATCTTGGGATAGGTGCCATTGTTCCACCACCAGCCGTTGGCAAAGTTGCTACTATTTACGCCATCGATAGCCAGTTCGGGAGGATAGCCATTGCTATAACCAGGAGCCTCTACCGACCAGTTGGTATGGGTAAGTTTGCCGGCAATAGGCGTGGGCGACTTGCTCCAACTGTTCCAGATAGTGTCCAGTCCGGCAACAGGGCAGTAGCCCGAGGCATACTCATAACGAGTACCCACCTTGGCATTTTCTAACACCACGCTGGCTACATTGCTGGGCACAGGGTCTGTAACCACCCACTCGCCATCGTTGTTGAGATAGCGGAACTTGGTTGCCACCATCTCATTGGTGCCAAAGTCAAGGGTTATATTGGCGTTGGTGCCACTGGGAATCTCAGCCGACTTAATGGTACGTTCTGAGTGTGTTGCGAGCCAGATGTCGCCATAAGGCGAAGCGGTATTCTCAGACTGCATAGACTGGTTGCCCTCCTTGTCGTAGTTGACGATGTTGAAGGTATAGCTCTGCTCTTTGAGCTGGTCTATTTCCAGTCTGATACTGTCCTGCCCGGCATAGTCGGCATAGTTCAGTTCCTTGGTCTGGTCGCCATTGTCCCAGGTGATGACAGCCTTGGTCACCGAGGGGTCTTTGGGCGTAGCCCATCTGAGCTGTATACGCTTATAGCCCAACTTGGCGTTAAGGCCATTGGCTTTCTCCGGATAGACGCTGCCGCCAGGTACTACCCACTGCTTGTAGATGTCGTCCTGATCCTTGCAGGAAGTGAACGAGCCTATAAGCGCGGCAATCAATGTTATATATAATATTCTTTTCATTGTCGTATGCTATTTAGGAAGATTACTGTTTTAATAAATCTGACCATAAGGACTTACCTCGCCGATGAACCATCCACCTGAGGTCTGCTTGTACTGCCATGACTCGAAGGTGTTAACCACCACGATGCGCAGATAGCGTATCTTGTCAAAGGCACGGGGTGTGAGCGGGTTGGTGTTGTCGCACTCATACTCAGTGCTGTTCAGATAGTACTCGCGGTCCTCAGAGGTCCAGCCGTCTACGGTGCCGTCAGGAGCATAACCCGATGGCTTGTACTGCTCGCCCTTGGCAATCATGAACCACCCACGGCTGAAGCCATGACGAGACTGGTAGTCGGCATCGTCCTTGTTAGCAGGATTGTTTATAAGGTCCTGGCGTGGGTCTACATCAGTACCCCAGAACTCCCACTCGCGTACATTACCACTCTGGAAAGGCATGTAGTCCCAGCGGGGCTTGGTGGCGATACGGCTGATAGAAGCCTCCTGGCCGAGGTCAATGGTAAGCCATGTGGGAATGGGGTTACCCTTGGCTGCAAGGAAGAACTTGCCGGTACCATTGTACACACCGTCGAAGAGGGCTTTTACGTCACCGCCACCGGTATCGTTGACAAAGTTGTCTGCACCGGGCTGCAGTTTTTTGAGGTCCACAGGATACGTGCCTACAGGATAGTGCTTGCAGAGTTTCTTGTTGAGAGCTACCTCCTCCTTGGGAGTCAGTTTGATGAGCTGTGTCTCAGAAACATTGCCGAAATCATCACGGAAGTGGAACGCGAAAACGGTAGGAACTGCTTCCAGGCCACGGCGGGTCAAGACGACAGAGTTGCTCTCTGTGAAGAAGGTAGACACGTCTTTCCACTTACGCTGGTCGTAGGCCAGGTCTTGGTCAGGGTTGGTCTGGTCGCACTGTACTACGAGGGCCAGTTTGGCCAGGGTAGGATTATCAGTGATACGTATTTTGATGCCACCGAAACTCTCGAAAGCCTCGAACTTTGCGGTCTTGACGGGAGCTACCAGCGGAGTTATTTTCACGGTCTGTCCCTCTGACTTGTCATCGTTGGCATTAAACGAGCGGATTACCACGTCGTGCTCGTTCTCGTCGGCATAACCTTCTACGACCAGTGTGTCAAGATAGCGCGATATGCGTGACTCTACGGTTGCCCCGTTGCGCTGGTAGGTTGCTACCACGCCCTTGAGGTTGGGGTCGTCAGGGATAGACACCTTGATGACGGCACCGCCAGGAACCGATTTGATGCCCACAATGGTGGGCTTCTGCGGAATGGCTATTTCGCCTTTCTGGTCTATTCTGTTGCCGTCACCACAGCTAACCAGGGTGATGACAGCCATCAGTAATAAACTGAGTGATATTAGTATCTTTTTCATAATTGTATGCTATTTATTAGTTTACCAACCTGTGTTCTGGATAAGATTAGGATTGTGTTCCATAGTCGATGTGCTGATAGGCCAGAAGTAGTCGCGGAGCAAGAAAGGCTGCTCGAACACGAGGGTCTTCTTGTAGTATTCAGTAGGATCCGAGGCGTTCAGGTTGAAGCCGTAGATATTCTTGCTATACTCTGCGGGGGCCTCTTTCCAGCGGCGCAAATCCCAGAAACGCTGGCTCTCGAATGCCATTTCGTTCATACGGTCCTGGTGGATGATGGCGCGCATACCGGCCTGTGTGCTGTAGTAGCCGGGGTTGGTGCTGTAGCTGTCCCAGGCAGTCTTCACGTCAGGAATATGGGCACGCTCACGGATGTCGTTGAGACACTTGAACATCTCGGCGCTGTTAGGACCATTGGGGCCTTCCACCTCGTTGATGGCCTCGGCGTAGAGCAGGTAGAGGTCAGTGAGACGGATGATAGGATAGGGGAAGAAAGTCGTAGAGACATTCGTTCCGGCATTACCCGATACACGGTTCTGGTAAGGAATGGTACGCTTGGGGAAGTAGCCGGTTACAGGGCCCTGGTTGCCACCGAGCTTGTTGGCATACTTACCATTGCGGCACTCTACATCGAAAATGTCCTCGGGCGAGAGTTGACCTGGGGCTTTCTGCAGGGTAGCCTCGGGCAACTGGCCGAGCCACTTGCCACCGTCGAAACCTAAGTAGGCATAGAAGCGGGGTTCGCGGTCGAAGTTGAGCTTAACGGTCTCGTAGCCTTTCTCTATATAGTATTTGTGGGCCTCGTCGCCACGTACAATATCAAGCTCGTTCCAGCCGTTCTGGCGATCCCTGTCAACCGTGATTGGCACTCCGTGCTTGGTGTAGAACTCCTCGGCTATCTTCAGAGGCACACCAACGCAGCGGTAACCAGTGATGGGGCCACTCATTCCGAGTGTCTTGGCCTGGAGGTCTACCGTGGCGAGCATCTGCCAATACTGGCGCTCGCTGCTTCCCCATGAGAGCTGGGTGTTGCCCCAGATGAGTTCTGTGTTCCAAGGCTGGCAAAGTGTGCCACGCAGAATGAGATCGGTCTTCAGCGTGTCGTTGTCGCCCAGACGCAGGGTAATGTCCTGGCCTGTGTACAACTTGATGTTAACCTTCTCGCACTCATCGATGGCATCCTTACAAGCCTGCATGGCATATTTCCAACGCTCCAACTTCTGCTCCTCGGTCTTTGAAGGGAACAACTGTACGCCGCGCTTGTCAACGAGGTTCTTCTGATCCTCGTTGCCATTAAACAGGGGGCTGGCAGCATAGCAGGCCACACGGGCCTTCATGGCAGCAGCGGCAGCCTTGGTGACATAGCCATACTCACTCTCGTCAAACGACTCAGACAGATAGGGGATGGCCTTGTCTATCTCGTCCAGGACAAAGTTGAAACAGCTGTCGATGGGGTCGCGGTAAACACGGACCTCTTCTACGCTGGCATCCATGGGCAGACTGTGCTTGGTGATAGGGATGGCACCCCACTTGCGGATAAGGCAGAAGTGGTAGTAAGCCTTGAGGAACCGTCCCTCGGCCTTCCACTGCGCCTTCTCCTCATCGGTCATGTCAGGCACTTTGTCCACGTTGTCTATTAGGTTGTCGCAGTCGCGAATGGCCGTAAAGTAATGATCCCAGTCATTGCCATATACATTGGACTTGCTCTGCAGACCACGGGCTATCATGGTCATGGTCTGGCCGATGTACTTTTGGGTGGTACGGGGATAGAGATCCCACAACTCGTCACCACCGAGCAGAGCCGGGTCGCCACTTCCGAAACCGTCTTTCTGCATATATGAATAGCAGGTACCACGATAACGGATGGCTGTTGAGCGAAGGTTGAAGGCGTCGTCCAGTGTGGGGTCGCCGCCATCGGGCACTACATCAAGGTAATCGTTGCACGATGCAAGGCTCATCAGGGCTACACCGGCAATCAGTACCGAAGTCTTGATTTTGTTAAATATCTTCAACATAATATGGTCTGTTTTATTGGAAGGTAACGTTTAAGCCGATATTGATAGTACGCTGCAGCGGATAGTTCAAGGCTGAGGCTCCCTGCTCGGGGTCCCACATCTTGAAGCTGCTCCAGTTGAGCAGGTTGGTACCCGATACGTAGAAGCGCAGACTGTCCATGTGCCACTTCTTGGTGAGATTGCGTGGAATGGTGTAACCTAACTCCATCTGCTTCAGGCGCAGGAACGAGCCGTCGCGCATCCACCAAGTACTGGTCGGCGTGTTGTTGTTGTTAAGATAGGTGCTCAGGCGGGGCCAGAAGGCATACAGGTTGCGGTTGTCCTCGCTCCAGTGGTCGTCGGCGATAGACTTGAGCAACTGGGTGTGCTGGTAGAATGGAGCCATACCGCCAGTGTTGTTCTTGCTGTAGCCACTGGCGTTGATCCAGAACGACTCGTTGGCCAGGCCCTGGAAGAATACCGAGCAGTCGAAGCCCTTGTAGCCTACCGACACACCGAAGCCGTAGATAAACTCAGGCGAGGTGGGGTTGCCGATGGGCACCATATCGGCCTCGTTGATGATACCATCTTTGTTTACGTCGGTGTACTTGATGTCACCACCGCCGTACTGCGAACCAAAACCGGCCTGCGACGGGCTGTTAGCGGCCTCCTCGTCGTCTACGAACAGACGCTCGGCTATGTAACCCCATTTCTGCTTGATAGAGTAGCCCTTGTGCTGGCGATACGACTCGGCATAGGTGGGCTCCTCGTAAACCTCGTACTTGCTGCGGGCAAAAGTGAAGTTACCGCGGGCCGATGTCCAGAGATCCTTGTTCCAGTTTTTCTTGTATTCGAGCTGGATGTCTACACCGTGTGCAGAGGCCTCGCCGATGTTGGCGCTGATAGCGGTCTGCAGACCCATAGTCGACGGAATGTCTGCACGGCTCATATATATATCGGTACGCTTCTCGTTGTAGTATTCGGCTATAATGTCCAAGTCCTTGTACAGCTGGAGTTCCACTCCGAAGTTCTGCTTCTTGGAGCGTTCCCATGTAATGGCTGCGTTGGCATAACGCTTAAAGGTGATGCCGTTATAGGTGGTCTGCAGGTTGTTGCCGAAGTGCGATGCGGCCGAGCCAGAGTTCATATTCATCTCAGAGAGATAGAAGAAGCGGTTGGTTGCCTTTCCGATGTTGTCGTTACCTACGAGACCGTAAGAGTAGCGCAGTTTCAGCTTGGTGATAATTTTTTCCAATGGCTTGAAGAACTTCTCGTTAGACATCATCCAGCCGAAACTCATTGAGGGGAAGAAACCCCAGCGGTGCTCCTTGGAGAAACGCTCAGAACCGTTGTAACCGAAGTTGAACTCGGCAAAGTAGCGGTCGTCATAGCCGTAAGTCAATCGGCCTGCCAGGCTCACGTTACGCGAGGGCAGCGAGAGCTGCAGGCTGCCGGCGTTGGCATTGCGCTGCTCGCGGGTGGTGAATACCAACAGGGCACCCAGGGAGTGAACGTCAAAGTGCTGGTTCCAGTACAGGCGGCTTTCCCAGTACATGGTGTTGGTCACGTTCTTCTTTCCTTCTTCATAGGTCAGATAGTCTGTACCATCCTCATTGATACGGTTAATGTGGTACTCGCCTGTGTACGAGTCGTAGCTGCCCAGCTGATACCAGTAAGGTTTGAAGTAACGCTTGGTGGTAAAGTCAGAAAGGCGCGTAAGGTTAAAGAGGGTGGTGAACTTCAGGCCCTTGGTGATGAAACTCAGATCCTGGTCCAGCTGTACGGCGGCTATCATCTGGGAGCGCTGGTAGTCCTTGTAGCCGCGAACCATCTCGGCGTATGGGTTGATGTATCCGCCCGTCTCGTAGTTACCGAACATGATGTGCTTGATGCCTATATGGTCATTGTCCATGGGATAGTAGGCGGGGAAGAGCACAGGGTCGGCGTGCATTACGTTGACAAACATCTCGTTACCCGAAGACATCGGGCCGGTGTAGTCGTCAAAGTTGCCGGTAAGGCGCAGGCCCACCTTGGTGGTCTTGGTAACATTGACATCCACGTTGGCACGCATGGTGTAGACCTTGCTGTCAATGTTGTTGTTGAAGCTGTTGCGGTGGTCCACCTTCAGGATACCGCTATCCTGGGTGAAGGCTCCCGATATATAATAGGTAGCCACCTTACCACCACCTCGGATAGACACATCGGCACGGGTGCTCTGTGCGGTGTTCTTGAACAGCATGTTGTACCAGTCGTTGGCAGGGTAGATGATGCGGTTGGCACCAGGCTTGCCCGTGTTCTCTATCTTGTCCTGGCTGTAGATGAGGTCGTCAATGTTGCTGGGATTGCGCGACAGCAGGGCCTCGTTGTAACACTGCATGTAGGTTACGGGGTCGGCTATCTCCACCTTCTTGGTAGGACTTGAGATAGAGTGCTCTATACGTCCGAAAATCTTGGCGGGACCCTCCTCACCACGCTTGGTGGTAACCAGGATGACACCGTTGGCACCGCGGGCTCCGTAGAGGGCTGCGGCCGACGCATCCTTGAGGATAGAGAAACTCTCGATGTCATCGGGACGCAGACGGTTAAGGTCTGTTGTGGTCAGCTCGATGTTGTCGATCAAGATAAGAGGGTTGGAGCCACCCTCGCCGAACGTGGTGACGCCACGAACGAAGAAGTCGGTGTTGTCCTGGCCCGGCTCACCCGAGCGGGTGTAGGCTATCATACCAGCGATGTTACCGGCAAACGACTGGGTAAGGCTGCTCGATGGTACGCGCAGGTCCTTGGCGTTGACCGTGGTAATAGACGCGGTGATACTCTCCTTCTTCTGCTTACCGTAGGCTACGACCGTTACCTCGTCAAGCTCGTTACCCTTGGGGGCAAGCTCTACATTGATAACTGTCTGGTTTCCCACGGTAACGACTTTGTCCTCCATACCTACGTAGGAGAACACAAGTTTGTCGGTTGGCTTGACTTTGATTTCATAGCCACCATCAACGTCGGTCATAACACCCTTTGTGGATTTCTGGACTACTACGCTTGCGCCCGGCAAGGGTTCGCCAGTACCTTTCTCAGAGACTTTTCCCTTGACCGTTATCTCTTGTGCCAAAAGAGACAAAGGCATGAAAAGCAAGAAAAAGAGTAATGTTAAACTACATTTTTTACTCATATTTTATCAATTATTAAGATGATGCTGATGCAAATTTACAATTAATTATGAGACCCAAAAACTTTTTAAGGTGAAAATTGCGTTACAGTAGGTAATTTTTAGCGCAAAATTTGCGCAATTCCAGAACCACGGGGACTAATCAGAAAATAATTGCGTTTCCCCCTATACCTATTTATATATATAAGGGGACATAGTAGAGGGTTGAAAGGTTGGTAACGCCTACGGCTAATCGCAACTCTTACAGAGTAGCTATATTAGTTGATCGCTTACCCAGGGTAGCGTGCTTCGCCCGCAACCCTGGGCTGAGGAAACGCAACTCCTACAGAGTTGCCAGGGGTGCGCACCGCCTACGATGGGATAACCATACATGGTTGTTGGTGTGCATATCATCGACAACAACCAAATTATGTATAACCCTTGGCGGGCGCATCATCAACGATGAATTATGGCCCGCAAGCAGCAGCAACTCTGTAGGAGTTGCGATTTCATAGCCCAGGGTTGAGGTGCGCAGCGCCTCTACCCTGGGTAAGAACACCACCCTACTTAGCTACTCTGTAAGAGTTGCGGTTAGCCGAAGGCGTTACCACGGCAGGAAACAAGGGTTCTATCGTGGAGCTAATCTATAATTAGTTGCTTCTATTTGTGGTTGATATAAATACAAAAAGCCATGGCGGCTGTTGTCGGCTTCGCCTTTTTGTGGCTGTCGGTGACGCCAGTCGGAAAACTCGTTTTCCTCTGTGTCGTCGCCGCCATCCCCAACGCCATGCTTTGCATGACGACAACAGCCGGCATGGTTCAAAAAGCGGCCGGTGGCCGTAAAAAAAAGTCCGCCGTTGGCGGTAAAAAAACAGCTGATTGTAAGCCCCTCCCTAACCCTCCCCAAGGGGCGGGAATTCATTCTCGCTGTGTTTTAGGAGGTTGTAGTTACGCTCTTTTTCTTGAAAAAGGCTGGTATGGGGCCTTTGTTTTGGCTTTTTTCCTTCCCCTTGGGGAAGGTTAGGATGGGGCTTATGGTGGACGGGGCGCACCCCTGGCAACTCTGTAGGAGTTGCGATTTCATAGCCCAGGGTTGAGGGGCGCAGCGACTCTACCCTGGGTATATATATAATAAGGTGGAGCTACTCTGTAAGAGTTGCGGTTAGCCGAAGGCGTTACCACAGCAGGAATAGCAGCTTGTGTTATTACGCTTATATGACGCTACCGATAGATAATCAGGTAATCATTTTTTTGTACCGGCGTAGCCGGACTTTTTTTACCGCCAAAGGCGGTCTTTTTGTATTTGCGGCTTTTCAGCCTGCCACCAGGCAGGCGCGGATGGGGGGTGGCGGGGAATATCCGAGAGCATGCTCTCGAGATATTTACCGACACACACAGACGCATAGGGCGAAGACCTGAAAAGCCACAAATCTTTTTGTGTTTTCTTGTGATGGTATATTCAAGGATATGGAACCACACGCGACATATAACACATACGGCTAAGCGCAACACGCTATCACCTCCGCTCACATCCTACTACCTTCCCCACTCTCCCGCCAATCACTGCGGATTGCAGAGGACTTCGCAGACGCGGTCCTGGAAGTGGCGGGCATCGCTGGCGCGCATCACTCCCTGGTTGAGTATGGCGAAGCAGAGCTGGTGCCCGTTGGCGGCAGTGCAGTAGCCTGCCAACGAGATGACGCCGGTAAGGGTGCCGGTCTTTGCCTTGACGTTATCCTTGGTGAAGGTTCCGTGCATACGCTTTTCCAGAGTGCCATCTACTCCTGCCTTAGGCAACGAAGGGAGCAGATGAATATAGATATTCTGATAACGATAGGCATAGCGGAGCAGACGCACCTCGAGTTCGGCGGTGACATAGTTGTAGAGCGACAGACCCGAACCGTCGGCAATGCGGTAGCGCTGACCGTGGAGTCCTACCTTGTCTATAAGGCGACGGATATACTGGCGGGCGTGACGGGCCGAAGCCGGACGGGCACCACCCGAGGCTGCGAGCTGATAGAAGAGCGACTCGGCATAGAGGTTGTCGCTCTCCTTCATCATACGCATGAGTATCTGGTCGATGGTGTGATAACGGGCGCAGATGCAGAAGGCTGTGTCGGGCTTGACGGCGGTAGAGGCAAAAGCCTGGACCACAAGCCCCGACTCGCGCAGTTCACGCTCAAAGCGCTCCATAAACTGGTCCTTGCGGCCATAGATGAGGGGCGTGAGCACGGGGTTGTCGTCGTCCCAGCACCATCCCTCGCCCAGCAGGTCGTAGTCCTTCATGCTCTTGTCGGCATAGAGGTGGCCGCGGATAGTGTCGACGCCCATCTTACGGATGCTCTCGACAAAGGCTGACATATCATCGGCATTGAAGAGGGGGTCCATGCCACCCACGCAGTAGATGTCGCCCTCGAGGGTACGGTTGGCGATATGCCCGGTATAGCACAGCTCGGTCTTGGTCTGATACGAACCGCCGAGACGGTCGATGGCGGCAATGGCGGTGAGCAGCTTCATGGTCGACGCCGGACGCATCATCTGCCGCTCGTTGTGACGGTAGATGACAGAGTCGGCTGTGAGGTCATAGACCATGAGCCCTACCTGAGAGGTCTGGAACATATCGGCCTCGAGGAGACGGTCGATGCCATGTACGGCAGACTGTGGCCACTTCAGCGAGAGCGAGTCGCGCACGAGGGTGTCGGCAGGCAGAGTCCCCCCCACTTTCTCGTCCTCGCCCGCTACGTCCTGGGCCTGTACGGGAACTGCGGTCAGCCACATCAGCAGCCAACCTAATATATATAAATAGGTACGCGTCATTGTTTAACAGTTATTCTCTTTGTCATTTCATCTACAAACAGCTGTTCCATCTGTGGTTTCAGACTCAGCGACCTGCCCTTGCCATACTCTACGAGTACATAGCCGACCAGCCCGAAGCAGTTTGTCATCGTCTGGCAGCGGCTTACATCGGCATAGGCAATGCTGCGGGTACGCGAGAAGCGACCACCGCTCACCACGAGGGCCTCGGGGGTGAAGGAATAGGTGGTATGGAGCACGCGCTCGACCATCAGCACCCACACGGCTGCCACAGGCAGCGCCACCACCACCCTCTGCATCCAGAAGAAGTAGAAGGAGAGCAAAGCCATGAGCACGATGGCACTCACATCGATGGCCGTAACCCTGTAATGGAATATCCTGTTCATAATAACTGTATGCAAAATTACGAATTTAATTGCCAAAAGAGTTATGATTATTATAATTTTTAGTAAATTTGCACCGAAATAAGATAAATATGGTTTACAAGTACGATTTTCTCATTATCGGCTCAGGCGTAGCCGGAATGAGTTATGCGCTTAAGGTAGCGAGAGCACATAAAGGTAAGGTCTGCATGATATGCAAGACATCGCTCAACGAAGCTAACACCTACTTTGCCCAAGGCGGAGTGGCGTCGGTAACCAATCTGCTGAAAGACAATTTCAAAAAGCATATCGAGGACACCATGATAGCCGGTGACTACATCAGCGACCCCAAGGCCGTAGAGCAGGTAGTGACGATGGCGCCCGAGCAGATCAAGGAGCTCGTCAACTGGGGTGTCAACTTCGACCGCAAGGACAACGGCGAGTTCGACCTGCACCGCGAGGGAGGCCACTCCGAGTTCCGCATCCTGCACCATGCCGACGACACCGGTGCCGAGATACAGCGCGGTCTGATGGAAGCCGTGCGCAGCAACCCCGACATCGATATCAAGGAAAACCATTTTGCCGTAGAGATTATTACCCAGCACCACCTCGGTGCGCGCGTCACCCGACGCACTCCCTATATCAACTGCTATGGAGCCTACGTGCTCGACCCCGACACCCAGAAGGTAGACACCTATCTGAGCAAGGTCACCGTGATGTGTACCGGTGGCTGCGGAGCCGTCTACCAGACCACCACCAACCCCGTGATTGCCACGGGCGACGGCGAGGCTATGGTCTACCGCGCCAAGGGTACCGTACAGGACATGGAGTTTGTGCAGTTCCACCCCACCTCGCTCTACCACCCTGGCGAGACTCACCCCGCCTACCTCATCACCGAAGCCATGCGTGGCTACGGCGGCATACTGCGTCTGCCCAACGGCGAGAGTTTCATGGAGAAGTATGACAAACGACTCTCGCTGGCTCCGCGCGACATCGTGGCTCGCGCCATCGACCGCGAGATGAAGACCCACGGACTCGACCACGTCTGCCTCGACGTCACCCATAAAGACCCCGAAGAGACGCGCCACCACTTCCCCAATATCTATGCCAAGTGTCTCTCCATAGGCATCGACATCACCAAGGAATATATCCCCGTGCGCCCCGCAGCCCACTACATGTGTGGTGGCATCAAGGTCGACCTCAACGGATGCTCGAGCATCAACCGGCTCTACGCCATCGGCGAGTGCTCGTGTACGGGTCTGCACGGCGGCAACCGCCTGGCCAGCAACTCGCTCATCGAGGCGGTGGTATATGCTGAGACCGCAGCGCGCCACAGCATAGAGCACGTCGACGAGTATGACTTCAACGACAAGGTGCCCGACTGGAACGACGACGGCACCATGACCAATGAGGAACAGGTGCTCATCACACAGAGCGTGAAGGAGGTGGGCGAAATCATGAGCAACTATGTGGGCATCGTGCGCAGCGACCTGCGTCTCAAGCGTGCCTGGGACCGTCTGGACCTGCTCTACGAAGAGACCGAAAACCTCTTCAAGCGTGTCAAGGTGAGCAAGGAGCTCTGCGAGCTACGCAATATGATCAACACGGGTTACCTCATCACGCGTATGGCCATCGAGCGCAAAGAGAGCCGTGGTCTGCACTACACCATCGACTACCCGGTACACGCTTACGATAAGAAATAAGCACGGCACATAGACAATGGAAGCCCCTACACGGTCCTCCACAAGGAGAGAGGGTTGAAAGCCCCTCCCCAACCCTCCCCAAGGGGCGGGAATTCATTCTCGCTGTGCTTTAGGGGATTGTAGTTACGCTCTTTTTCTTGAAAAAGGCTGGTATGGGGTCTTTGTTTTGGCTTTTTTCCTTCCCCGTGGGGAAGGTTAGGATGGGGCTTATGGTGGACGGGACGCACCCCTGGCAACTCTGTAGGAGTTGCGATTTCATAGCCCAGGGTTGAGGGGCGCAGCACCTCTACCCTGGGTATATATATAATAAGGTGTAGCTACTCTGTAAGAGTTGCGCTTAGCCGTAGGCGTTACCACGGCAGGAAACAAGGTTTCAATTGCGGGATTAATCCATTAATAACTGCTTCTATTAGGGGTTGATATAAACACAAAAAGCCATGGCGGCTGTTGTCGGCTTCGCCTTTTTGTGGCTGTCGGTGACACCAGTCGGAAAACGAGTTTTCCTCCTTGTCGTCGCCACCATCCCCAACGCCATGCTTTGCATGACGACAACAGCCGGCATGGTTCAAAAAGCGGCCGTTGGCCGTAAAAAAAGTCCGCCGTTGGCGGTAAAAAAACAGCTGATTGTGTTATTCCATCTGTTTGACACCTGCCGATAGAAAATAAGGTAATCTCTTTTTGTACCGGCGCAGCCGGACTTTTTTTACCGCCAAAGGCGGACTTTTTGTATTTGCGGCTTTTCAGCCTGCCACCAGGCAGGCGCGGATGGGGGTGTCGGGAAATATCCGAGAGCTCGCTCTCGAGATATCTCCCGACACACACGGACGCATAGGGCGAAACCCTGAAAAGCCACAAAACTTTTTGTAGCTTCTTGTGATAGCATATTCAAGGTATATGGGCATATACATTACAAGTAACGCCTACGGCTAAGCGCAACTCTTACAGAGTAGCTATATTAGTTGGTCGCTTACCCAGGGTAGCGTGCTTCGCCCGCAACCCTGGGCTGGGGAAACGCAACTCCTACAGAGTTGCCGCTGCTTGCGGGAGGCCAATTGCGGGGTTAATCCATTATTACCTACTTATGTAATAAGTTGATATAAACACAAAAAGCCATGGCGCCTGTTGTCGGCTTCGCCTTTTTGGGGACTGTCGGTGACACCAGTCGGGAAACTCGTTTTCCTCTTTGTCGTCGCCACCACCCCCAACGCCATGCTTTGCATGACGACAACAGCCGGCATGGTTCAAAAAGCGGCCGGTGGCCGTTCAAAAAGTCCGCCTTTGGCGGTAAAAAAACAGCTGATTGTAAGCCCCTACCTAACCCTCCCCAAGGGGCGGGAATTCATTCTCGCTGTGCTTTAGGGGGTTATGATTGCGCTCCGTTCCTTGAAAAAGATTGGAATATGGAGATCATTTGGGCTTTTTTCCTTCCCCGTGGGGAAGGTTAGGATGGGACTTATGGTGGACGGGACGCACCCCTGGCAACTCTGAAGGAGTTGCGATTTCATAGCCCAGGGTTGAGGGGCGCAGCACCTCTACCCTGGGTATATATATAATAAGGTGTAGTTACTCTGTAAGAGTTGCGATTAGCCGAAGGCGTTACCCGCAGCAGGAAACATGGGGGCAATCGCGGGGCTAATCTATACGTGGCCGTGCGCACAATCCTACCCACCCTCCTGCCGAGCGTACACAAAAAAAGCCCTCTCACGTTTCACAACGGGAGAAGGCACAAATTATGAAAACTTTAATCTATCCGAATATCTTCTATTTCTTGAGAATATCGAGCTTGGGGGTATCGATGCCGCTCACATGGTCGTGGCGCACATCGTTCTGCTGCTCAAAGATTACGATATCGTTCTTGCCCTTCTTCAGGAAGCAACCAGGCAGATAGAGGGTCTGCTGGGGACCCACCTTCCAGTAACGGCCCAGGTTGACACCGTTGACAAAGACGATACCCTTGCCCCACTCTTCCATATCGAGGAAGGTGTCGCCGGGGCTGGCTACATCAAACTGACCCTGATAGATTACGGGCAGACCCTTGGCATAGCCGTGGTCGCCAGCAGCCAGCACAGGAGCCTCGCTCATGGGCAGACAATACATTTTCCACTCGCCCTCGATGGGGTTGTCGTTGATGGTGATGGGGCGCACAAAGCCCTTGAAGCTCTCGGAGATGCGGGCACCATAGTTGATGCGTCCCATATTCTCGACCAGGATGTCGAGGGTGCTGTTGAAGGGTACCTCGACCTCCAGGCTGTCTACGCCGGTGACGGCGTTGAGCTCGCCCACCTTCTCGCCGTTGACATAGACGATGCCATAGTCGGCAATGCCGTCGGCCTTGAGCACTCCGGCGATGGGCTGGTTGAAGTGGCGGCGGTAGAGCACGTATCCGTGGCCCTGGCCGAGCGCCTCGAATGTGGGCATGGTGTCACACTCCACAGGCGTCATCCCCTCGATGCGGTCAAAGAGGTTCTGGGTCTGGGTGAGACGTATTTGGGGCAGCGTGATGACAGGTATGCGCTCGGGCACTGCCGGCACATCCTTGTTATACTGCATCAGTATCTTTCTGATGGCCTCATACTTGGGTGTAGCCCATCCTGCCTCACTGATGGGGGCATCGTAGTCGTAGCTGGTGAGGTCGGGCTGCAGACGGATGTCCTTGGTATAGTTGGCACCCGAGGTGAAGCCGAAGTTGGTGCCACCGTGCACCATGTAGAAGTTGAAGCTGATGCCGGCATCGAGATACTTCTGCATCTGCTTGGTAAAGGCATCGGAGCTGACCTTCTGGAAAGGTTCGTTCCAGTGGTCGAGCCATCCGGTATAGAACTCTGCGACCATGTAGGGGCCCACTCCGCCGTGATAGGCGTCTACCTTCTTCTTGATGGTGTTGATATTGTTTTCGCCGTTGCACGTGGGCAGTGCTCCCTCGATGGCTCCACCCTCGAAGAGCCAGCTGCCATCGCTGGTGAACATGGGGATGTCGAAGCCGGCGTCGATAAGCTGCTGACTGATGGCGGCACTATACTGTCTGTGTACATCGAGGGGGATGTCCTTGCGCTGGCTGACATACGAGCCAAACTCGTTTTCAGCCTGTACCATGACGATGGGACCGCCCTTGGTTATCTGGAAGTCGCGCACTTGGACTGCGAGCTGGTCGATATAGGTGCGGCACGAGTCAAGGAAAGCCTTGTTCTGTGTGCGTATCTTCATCTCGGGCACGGTGCTGAGCCACCAGGGATAGCCGCCGTACTCCCACTCGCCACAGGCATAGGGACCGGGACGCAGGATGACCATCATGCCCTCGTCGGCAGCTGCCTTGAGGAAGGCGCGTATGTTGCGGTTACCCGTGGTCCAGTCCCACACTCCGGGTGCGGTCTCATGGTAGTTCCAGAAGACGTAGGTGGCCACGGCGTTGAGTCCGAGGGCTTTCATCATGCGCAGACGGTGATGCCAGTAGGCTGCGGGCACGCGCGAATAGTGCATCTCGCCCGAGTGGATCTGTATGGGTTTTCCGTCGTAGACAAAGTTGCCTCCCTCTATCTTGAAGGTATGCTTGGCCTTGGCTCCGGCTGTGGCGGTGAAGCCTGGCAGCAGGGTCATGGCGGTCATGATGATAACGATGATAAGTAGATTGCGTCTCATTATTGTTGTGATATAAGTTTTATTCCTTACAAAGATAATAATAATAAGGTATATCGCCCAACAAATCATCGAAAATTTTGCCCTACCCCACGATTTTTGTCGCCAAAATGACAAAAAGGCAGACCAAGACTGACATTTTGTCAGTTTTCGGGCATAGGTACATAGTTTGTATCATGATGAGTGACAATAACAAAGATAATAATTAAAACAACAAGCGATATGACATTTGACAAATTTACTATCAAGGCGCAGGAGGCCGTGCAGAGCGCGGTCAACAAGGCGCAGATGGCGCAGAATCAAGCCATAGAGCCGGTACACCTGCTGGCAGGTATCATGGACAAGGGTAAGGATGTGACCCAGTTCATCTTCCAGAAGCTGGGCGTCAACCCACAGCAGATTGAAACGCTCGTCGAGAGCGAGATAGCCCATCTGCCCAAGGTGCAGGGAGGCGAACCCTACTTCACCAATGCCACCAACGAGATACTGCAGAAGGCTATGGCCGAGGCTGCGCGCATGGGCGACGAGTATGTGGCCATCGAACCCATACTCATGGCTATCATGCAGACCCAGAACACGGCAGGACGCATACTCCGCGATGCAGGCATGACCAAGGACGAGGTAGAGAAGGCCATCGCTGCCCTCAGACAGGGCAAGAAGGTCGACGATGCCCAGGCCGACGAAAACTACCAGGCGCTCGCCAAGTATGCGCAGAACCTCATAGACAAGGCGCGCAACGGCAAGCTCGACCCTGTGATAGGCCGAGATGAAGAAATACGCCGCGTGCTGCAGATTCTCTCGCGCCGAACCAAGAACAACCCTATCCTGATAGGTGAGCCGGGTACGGGCAAGACCGCCATCGTCGAGGGACTCGCCCAGCGTATCGTGCGTGGCGACGTGCCGGAGAACCTGAAGAACAAGCAGCTCTTCTCGCTCGACATGGGCGCGCTCGTGGCTGGTGCCAAGTACAAGGGTGAGTTTGAGGAGCGACTCAAGAGCGTCATCAAGGAGGTCACCCAGGCCGACGGCAACATCATCCTTTTCATCGACGAAATCCACACGCTCGTGGGTGCCGGCGGTGGCGAAGGTGCCATGGATGCCGCCAACATCCTCAAGCCTGCCTTGGCACGTGGCGAACTGCGGGCTATCGGTGCCACCACGCTCAATGAGTATCAGAAGTACTTTGAGAAGGACAAGGCGCTCGAACGCCGTTTCCAGACGGTTATGGTCGACGAGCCCGACGAGATAGATGCCATCAGCATCCTGCGTGGCCTGAAGGAGCGCTATGAGAACCACCACAAGGTGCGTATCCAGGACGATGCGTGCATCGCAGCCGTCAAGCTCTCCGAGAGATATATCTCTGACCGGTTCCTGCCCGACAAGGCGATAGACCTGATGGACGAGGCTGCCGCCAAGTTGCGCATGGAGCGCGACTCGGTGCCCGAGGAGCTCGACGAGATTGACCGCCATCTGAAGCAGCTTGAGATAGAGCGCGAGGCAATACGCAGCGAGATCAAGCACCGCCAAGGCAGCGGCGCCGAGGATGATGCGGCTGCCAATCTGCACGACTCGCTCGACAAACTGGACAAGGAGATTGCCCAGCTGGGTGAGCAGGAGCGCCAGTACAGGGCTAAGTGGGAGTCCGAGAAGGCCCTGGTCAACAAGATCCAGCAGGACAAGCAGGAGATCGAGAACCTGAAGTTTGAGGCCGACAAGGCTGAGCGCGAGGGCAATTATGGCCGTGTGGCTGAGATACGCTACGGTCGCCTGAAGAGCATCCAGGACGACATAGACCATATCCAGCAACAGCTGCGGGGTACCCAGGGCGGCGACGCTATGGTGCGCGAAGAGGTCACTGCCGACGATATCGCCGAGGTGATTAGCCGCTGGACGGGCATCCCCGTGTCGAAGATGATGCAGAGTGAGCGCGAGAAGTTGCTGCATCTCGAAGACGAGCTCCATCACAGAGTGGTGGGTCAGGACGAGGCCATCAAGGCTGTCGCTGATGCCGTGCGCCGCTCACGAGCCGGACTGCAGGACCCCAAGAGACCTATCGCCTCGTTTATCTTCCTCGGCACGACCGGTGTGGGTAAGACCGAACTTGCCAAGGCGCTCGCCGAGTATCTCTTCAACGACGAGAACATGATGACGCGTATCGATATGAGCGAGTATCAGGAGAAGTTCAGCGTGACAAGGCTCATCGGCGCGCCTCCAGGATATGTGGGCTACGACGAGGGTGGCCAGCTGACCGAGGCAGTAAGACGCAAGCCTTATTCCGTGGTCCTCTTCGACGAGATAGAGAAGGCCCATCCCGACGTGTTCAACACCCTCTTGCAGGTATTGGACGACGGCCGACTCACGGATAACAAGGGCCGCGTGGTCAACTTCAAGAATACCATCATCATCATGACCTCCAACGCCACGCGTGAGATGCTGGGCAAGATTATGCGTCCTGAGTTCCTCAACCGTATCGACGACATCATCACCTTCCATCCGCTCACGCAGGAGGAAATCTCCAAGATTGTGGAACTGCAGATGCAGAAGTTGCAGAAGATGACTGCCGAGCAGGGCGTGACACTCACCTGGACCAAGGCGGCAATAGACTATCTGTCGCGTGTGGGCTTCGACCCCACCTTTGGCGCCCGCCCCGTAAAGCGTGCCATCCAGGACTACGTGCTCAACGACCTGAGCCGTATGCTGCTGGCTGAGCGCGTAAGCAAGGACAAGCCCATCACGGTCGATGTCGCCAACGACCACATCGTGTTCAGCAACTAATTTACCATTAAAAAAAATCCCTTCCGCCATAAGTGACGGAAGGGATTTTTTTGTGTCTGTATGTGTCGTAGTTACTTCACCACTTTCTTTCCACCTACGATGTAGATGCCTGCAGGGAGATTGTCGAGGCTGGTGCCCAGATACTGGCCCTGGATGTTGTAGACGCGGTTGTCTACGGGCTTGCCAGTGGTCTCGACAGTATCGATGCCGGTGCCTACGCCATCAGCCACGATGCGCACCTCATCGAGGAACATACGTTTGGCAGGGGTGAAGGTAATCTTGCCGCTACCGGTGCCGGTAATGTCGATGCTGTACTCGGTCCATTCCTCATTCTTCATGGTGAGGGTAGCTACCTCGGCGCCGTTGTAAGTCACCTTGAGCGAGGTGGCGTCACTGCCGTAAGGCGCAGCCTTGAAGGTGAGCTTGGCCTTGCCGTTGAGGGCAAAGGAAGGTGTGGTGGCAGAGCCGCTCTTCTTGGAGGAGCCAAACTTGCCGCACTTGAAGCCACCAGCACGGGAGACTGACTCCCAACCTGCGTTGTCTGTTACCAGCGCATTGCTGCCAGAACTCCATGTACCGTCGTTTCCGCCCGTTCCAGCACACTTGTCAAAGCTCTCATAAAACACCTGACCCTCTGGAGTGGGTTCTACCACGATAGCTGCATTGTACTGGAAGTTCACAGTACCGTTGTCATTCTCGGTAATGTCCTTGACCTGACGGCCCATGTTGCGGGTACCGTCCTCGTTGTCGTTGTAAAGACCGAACGAAGGTATCGATGTGTCGCTCAACTCATTGTTTGACTTGTAGGGATACAGGTCACCTGTGAGTGTAGTCTTGGTATAATACTGCTCGTATTTGTCCCAGTACTTACTGTCGTCAATGTTGTCGGCATGTACGAGCGTGAGGCGCTGGTGGTCGTTCTTGAAGTCAGCTGTCCAGCCATCTTTCTGACGGAATTCACCCGTAGAGTTGACCACATTGTTAATCCAGCAGGTGGGGTCATAGTCTACATGGATGACCTGCAGACCTGTAGCCTCAATATACTTGTCCCACTTGGTCTGCTGACGGTTTTCGAGGATGAAGTATTCGTTGCGGTTACCTTTATTATATATTACGTATGCCTTTCCGCCCTCGCTGGTGGGCTTGAGATCTGTCACCGTCACGTTCTCGTCTTCGAGCACCTCGTAGTCTATCCATCCGGCAATCCATTTCTCATAGGCAGTATAACCGGCGGGGCAGAAGCCGTCGTCGTTGTAGCCGGCAGAGTCCATGAGGTCAAAGCTCGACATACCGAAATGCCCCTCATAGAAGATGTCATAGAGGTCGGGATAGCCCAGACAGTGAGAGAACTCGTGGCAGATGGTACCGATACCATCGATACCAGAGTAGCCCATCTCGGCAGAGCAGGCGTAAGAATTGATTTTGACACCATCGAGGGAGAGTGTTATTTTGGCGGCAGCCAGTTCATAAGCGTGGGGCCAGATAGTGTCATCGCTACCACCGTTGGCCTCGCCCTGTCCGGCGTAGATGACATAGACCTGATCCACCTCGCCGTTACCGGTCCAGTCGTAGTCAGAGAAGTCTACCCAACCATCGGCAAGCTCACAGGCTTCCTTAATCATCTGCTCGGGATGCTTGTCGTTGCCTTCTGAGTCATTTCCACCATAGTAAGCCATATTCTGCGACAGGGTTACAGGCCCTACCACGTCAAAATCGATGGTAAACTTGCCATCGCTCTGTGCGCTGAAGTAGTCCTTGATACTGCCGTTGAAGCCATTGTCCTTGTAGTTCTCGGCATTGGCTATCTTCTTGTACAGGTCGAGGGTATGGCTGGCAGAAAACTTCTTGTCCTTGAAGTTGGCGAGGATGATGAGTCCCTTCTTGGTGCCCCGATAGTTGCCGCGGTTGCCCGAGATGTCGGCCTTGCGACGGCTGGCGTAGTGCTGGTTGGCACGGGCACGACGCTGCTTGGCACGGGCAGCCACCTTGGTGGCATCTTCCTGCTTGTACATACCATTGCCTGCTGATACATAGCTCTTTCCGTCGGCATCACGATACCAGTGGCCGTGCTCGTCGCCCACCAGGCGGGCCTTGACTTGACTGCCGTCGGCAAGGGTAATCATGCGCCACAGATTAGGGCGTGCGGGGATGGCTGACATTGTCATCACTGCGAGCAGGAACAATGACAAGAGAGTAATTCTTTTCTTCATACTTGATTATAATTGTTTACTTGGTTATTCGTGTGTAGCCGTTGGAGCATGCTGCGACTTGATTTTGTTCATCCGCGTCGACTCGAGGATGGGCAGATTGGTCTCTGTGGGGATATAGATGACGGTCTTGTCGCTCAGGTCGCTCTGCTGGCGCACCCAGAGATACTGGATATAGGTGGGGGTGATGCTGCCGTTCTCTATCTTGATGGCTTCGGCGGCACCCTTGGCGCGTGCCACTTCGGCCTGGGCGTTGAGCTTCTCGGCCTCGAGGTTCGCACGGGCTTCCTCTATCTTAATCTTGCGGTTCTGTTCGGCTTTGGCAAACTCGGCCTTGCCTTCCATCTCCTGCGACCATACGTTGTACCAGGGACGGATGAATGCCATGCCTATCACAAAGACAAAGATGGCGACGAGAGCCCAGACTATCTGTCGGGCAACGGTGGGGTTGAACCCCGGGGTACTGTTTCTGTTCATTTGACGATTGTTTAAGTGTGATGCAACTATGGGATAATTCTCCAACATGCAAAGATACATCATTTCTCGGCTTCTTTCTGCCAAAATATGCAATTATTTTTCACCACGCCCGTCATTTTTAATATTTTCAGGGCGCATACCATCCCTATCACCATCTCTGACGAGATGACAGCGTCCATAGTCGACAGGGGCATCGCGATGATGGCGACGGTGCTATCGTTGGTTGACAAAATACTGGCTGTAGATGTTATAATAGATGTCCATCCAGCCCTCGTCGAGCAGGTGGTTAAGTTTCTGTGCCAGCCCGGGATGGGCGTCGATATGGCTCACGAGGTCAGGATTGTAGCGGGTGCCGGCGTCGCGACGCATCTCGCCCATCACGGCATCAAAGGTCTTGCCGTCCTTGTAGTTGCGGCCCACGCGCTCGGTAGCGGCCTGCATGCAGTCGCTCAGGGTGATGATGTCTATCATGATGCGGTAAGGCGAGCGGGTATTGTCAAAGTCGGCGGGATAGCCTCCCTTGCCGTTGTACCACTTGTGGTGACCCAGGGTGGTGTCGTGATACTTCGCCAGCTTGGGGTCGAGGGCGAGGTATTTGAGTCCCATCTCCGGGTGGCGCTTCACGATCTTGAACTCCTGATCGGTGAGCGGACGGTAGTCGTTGTCTACCACGGGGATGATGGTGTTCTTGCCCAGATCGTGGTAGAGGGCGGCTTCGCGCACAAACTCGACGAACCTGCGCTTGTGGCGCTTTACGCTGCCTTCGGTCTCGCAACCCAAATAGCCCACCAGCAACTGGGGATGATTGTCTACAAGACTCTCCATGAGCACCATGGCTATCTCGCTCACGTGTACGGAGTGGGCGTAGGTGGCCACATGGGTCGATACCGACAGCTTGTTGAGGAAGGCAAGGCGCTCGCGGGGCTTCAGATACGACAGTATGCGGTCGTAGGTGACGAAGACATTGAGGTTGTTGACAAAGGTGGTCACCGACTGGCGGTCACTGCGATGGCGGAAAGCCATCTCGATGTCGCGGCACATGCGGAGCACGTTGCGGCGCTTGGCGCTGTAGGGGATGTCGGCCAAGTCGTTGAGATAGAACAACGAATAGTAGGGCATAAGATGCAACGAGAACTCTTGAGGGTCGAGCCTACGATTGCGCAGACTCTCCATAGACGCCCTGTAGCGCGGGCGGTATCTATTAAGTGCCTCCTTGGCGGTTATCTGCTTCAGGTTCATTTGCATAATCAGCGTGCGCAGATACGAGGAATTGTCCAGTGAGGGCTTCCGCAGGTTCCTTACCACGAGGGTATGCATAAGTTTGTCGATGCTCTTCTTCTTGATGGTGGTGCGGTCCACCAGGAAAATGTTGCGCACCATGGACTCGTCGGCATTGTTGAGCCGCCTCTTGAGCTCGGTCATCCTGTAGCCCTTGCGGCTGAGCTCGTCGCCGTGCTTGGCGACATATCGTCTTGCCAGTTTGATGCGCCCGCGCAGATCGTCGACCGTCTCCACCTTCTTCTGTGCCCATACATACGCACACAGTTGCAGCATCGCGTTGAGATAGTTTGACTGATAGGCGGGATAGCGCTTGGCGTCGTCGGCGGCGCATCGCTGGTAGCAAGCATACGACTTCTGCAGGAGTTCGTCGTCATGGGTCATGTTCCAGATATGGTAGTAGGCAGAGCCACGCCATGTGTTCAGATAGTTGGTAAACCTCAGCGAGTCGGGGCGGTTGACCTGCAGGGTGTCGATGAGGTCACAGAGTTCGAGCATGAGAAAGGGGTCGGAGCGGTTCTGGTTGATATACTTGCTGAAGAAGCTCTTGATAAATTCCGAATAGAGCCTCGCGTCGTTCTTGGCTTGTGGCAGGGTGATGACCTGACGCAGACTGTCCAGGCAGAGCTTGTTGCTCTGATAGATATCGTGGTTCAGGGCAGCGCGGGTATGAAAAAACTCCACCCAGCGGTCGTGGTCGTGTATGAGGAAGATGCTGTCGTTATAGCGGTTGTACAACTTGCGGTTGTTGACCAGGGTGCTGAACCAGCCGTCGAAGTCCACATGCAAGGTGTCTTCGTCCTTGACGGTTTGCGCCGAGGCTGTCATGACTGTCAGGAGCAGCATGACTATGGGCAAGAGTCTACGGGTGATGACTGCCAGCAACGCTGTAGCGGTGTGGCTGTGCGCCGCAGCAGGGCGGTGGGTAGGGGTGGCAATAATGACGCATTTCATAGTGCGCGTGTATAAAGTTAGAATGGCAACGGGCGTGGCACCGGTGCGTAGAGTTGAAATTCTGCTGTCTGTAATGGTTGTAACAACTACAAAATTCGTGAAAAAACGGGACTCCACCAACATTACTCGTGTAATAGTTGTTAAAATCGCCGAAATAATGGCATCGCGCACAATTATAGGCAAGCATGGAGGCGCAACGACCATCATAAGAAGCCCTCTCTGGCTCTCCCCAAGGGGAGAGAACGCAGACCAATTATATATTATGTGCTTTGTCATTATCTCCATCACCTTGCGGATGGTATAGGGCGAAGCCCTGAAAAGCCACAAATCTTTTTGTAGATTATTGTGATGGCTTATTCAAGGTATATGGGCATATACATTACAAGTAACGCCTACGGCTAAGCGCAACTCCGTCAGAGTTGCAAGGTTCGTTGGTCGCTTACCCAGGGTAGCGTGCTTCGCCCGCAACCCTGGGCTGGGGAAACGCAACTCCTACAGAGTTGCCAGGGGTGCGCACCGTCCACAATGGGATAGCCATACATGGTTGTAGGGGCGCACATCATCGACAACAAACTAATTATGTATAACCCTTGGGGACGCACAGTCCATGATGGGATAACCATACATGGTTGTTGAGGCGCACATCATTGACAACAAACTATTTATGTATAACCCTGGGGGGCGCATCATCAACGATGAATTATGGCCCGCAAGCAGCAGCAACTCTGTAGGAGTTGCGATTTCATAGCCCAGGGTTGAGGCGAGCAGCGCCTCTACCCTGGGTAAGAACACCACCCTACTTAGCTACTCTGTAAGAGTTGCGGTTAGCCGAAGGCGTTACCACGGCAGGAATAGCAGCTTGTGTTATTCCAACTATATGACGCTACCGATAGATAATAAGGTAATCATTTTTTTGTACCGGCGCAGCCGGACTTTTTTTACCGCCAACGGCGGACTTTTTGTATTTGCGGCTTTTCAGCCTGCCACCGGGCAGGCGCGGATGGGGGTGGCGGGGAATATCCGAGAGCCTGCTCTCGAGATATCTCCCGACACACACAGACGCATAGGGCGAAGCCCTGAAAAGCCACAAATCTTTTTGTAGATTATTGTGATGGCTTATTCAAGGATTGTGGAAACACACACGACAAGTAACGCCTACGGCTAAGCGCAACTCTTACAGAGTAGCTATATTAGTTGGTCGCTTACCCAGGGTAGCGTGCTTCGCCCGCAACCCTGGGCTGGGGAAACGCAACTCCTACAGAGTTGCCAGGGGTGCGCACCGTCCACAATGGGATAGCCATACAGGGTTGTAGGGGCGCACATCAACGACAACAAACTAATTATGTATAACTCTTGGGGAGAACTTCATCCACTATGGGATAACGATACGTGGTGGTAAAGGCGCACATCATCGTCAACGGACTAATCATGCATAGCCCTGGGGGGCGCATCATCAACGATGAATTATGGCCCGCAAGCAGCAGCAACTCTGTAGGAGTTGCGATTTCATAGCCCAGGGTTGAGGTGCGCAGCGCCTCTACCCTGGGTAAGAACACCACCCTACTTAGCTACTCTGTAAGAGTTGCGATTAGCCGAAGGCGTTACCACGGCAGGAATAGCAGCTTGTGTTATTCCATTTATATGACGCTACCGATAGATAATAAGGTAATCATTTTTTTGTACCGGCGCAGCCGGACTTTTTTTACCGCCAAAGGCGGACTTTTTGTATTTGCGGCTTTTCAGCCTGCCACCGGGCAGGCGCGGATGGGGGTGGCGGGGAATATCCGAGAGCTCGCTCTCGAGATATCTCCCGACACACACGGACGCATAGGGCGAAGCCCTGAAAAGCCACAAATCTTTTTGTAGATTATTGTGATGGCTTATTCAAGGATTGTGGAAACACACACGACAAGTAACGCCTACGGCTAAGCGCAACTCTTACAGAGTAGCTATATTAGTTGGTCGCTTACCCAGGGTAGCGTGCTTCGCCCGCAACCCTGGGCTGGGGAAACGCAACTCCTACAGAGTTGCCAGGGGTGCGCACCGTCCACAATGGGATAGCCATACAGGGTTGTAGGGGCGCACATCAACGACAACAAACTAATTATGTATAACTCTTGGGGAGAACTTCATCCACTATGGGATAACGATACGTGGTGGTAAAGGCGCACATCATCGTCAACGGACTAATCATGCATAGCCCTGGGGGGCGCATCATCAACGATGAATTATGGCCCGCAAGCAGCAGCAACTCTGTAGGAGTTGCGATTTCATAGCCCAGGGTTGAGGCGAGCAGCGCCTCTACCCTGGGTAAGAAACCCACCCTACTTAGCTACTCTGTAAGAGTTGCGATTAGCCGAAGGCGTTACCACGGCAGGAATAGCAGCTTGTGTTATCCCATCTATATGACGCTACCGATAGATAATAAGGTAATCTTTTTTTGTACCGGCGCAGCCGGACTTTTTTTACCGCCAACGGCGGACTTTTTGTATTTGCGGCTTTTCAGCCTGCCATCAGGCAGGCGCGGATGGGGGTGGCGGGGAATATCCGAGAGCATGCTCTCGAGATATCTCCCGACACACACAGACGCATAGGGCGAAGCCCTGAAAAGCCACAAATCTTTTTGTAGATTATTGTGATGGCTTATTCAAGGTATATGGAAGAACTCACGAATAACAACGCATACACTAAGCGCATCCCCGACTGCCATCATCCTCACGGAGATGGACTTCATTTTGGTTTCGGGGTTGGAAATGACGGTTTCGCGGTGTGAAATCATTATATCGCGGTTTGCAATCACTATTTCGCACCTTGAAATCAACTTTACAACGCCTTCCGGCTTCAATCCACCGACCGCCACCACCATTCCGCACAACTCCACCACCATTCCGCACAACTCCACCATCAAACCGCACAACTCCACCACCATTCCGCGCGCCACCAGCAGACTGGGTGCCATCACGCCCATGCCACTTCCCTGCCCTACGGCTATAAGGGTGGCTGTCAACTGGTTACCCCCCCCCCCCGCGCCGCCGACGACCCCCGCCGTTCTCGCCAACCCCTGCGGGGAGGGCGTAAAAATGGGGGCGGCTGCAATAAAATCGGGCACAAATACAATAAATCGGGCACCGACTGCGTTAATAATGTATATTATATAATATAACACGTACAAAATGATAGAATATATCAAGGGCGAGTTGACCGAGCTCACCCCCGCCACGGCTGTGGTAGAAGCAGCCGGAGTGGGATATGCCCTCAACATCTCGCTCAATACCTACAGCACCATCCAAGGCAAGAAGGAGGTGAAACTCTACGTACACGAAAACCTCGTGACTGGCGGCCGCGACGACGCCTATACGCTCTACGGCTTTGCCTCACGCCAGGAGCGCGACCTCTACCGACTGCTCATCACCGTATCGGGAGTGGGCGCCAACACGGCGCGCATGATACTCTCGGCATCGTCGCCATCGGAGCTCTGCAACGCCATCGCCTCTGCCGACGAGCGCATGCTGAAAGCCGTCAAGGGCATCGGACTGAAGACCGCACAGCGCATCATCGTTGACCTCAAGGACAAAATCGTGCAGATGGGCATCGCCACCGAGCTGCACGCCTCGACCTCTACCGCACCCTCTATTGACATGGGCGTGAGAGACGAGGCTGTGAGCGCCCTTACCATGCTGGGCTTCGCTCCGGCTCCCTCTGCCAAGATTGTGGCTGCCATCCTGCAAGACGAGCCCACCATGCCCGTGGAGCAGGTGGTCAAGCTGGCGCTCAAACAGATAAAGTAAACCCATGCAAAGGCAGAAGATAAGACACTGGATAAAGTTGGCATTAATCATGATACCTATGGTTTCGACCATAGGCTATGCCTCAGTGCCCTATCTTCAGAGCCGCAAAACCGTGCGCCCCGCCCGACAGCAGCAGGGCACGAAAGCCACGACACCCACCGACACCGTGCCACGCATCAAGGCTGCGGCGCAGCCCATAGCCATCGACGAGGACACCATACCCGACTCGCTGCTCCACCCGCGCTGGAAGATACAGCGCACCACGGCGCTCACGATAGACGACTACCGTCTACCCGCCGCCGACCTGAAACGCCCCGACAACCTGAACCAGCAGGTGGTCTACAACGACACACTCGACTGCTACATGATAGGCACGCGCATCGGCAGCGTGTGGCTCGAGGCACCCATCATCATGACGCCCGAGGAGTATCGCCGATGGAGCGAGCGCCAGGCACGCAACCGCTATTACCGCGACAAGAACGACGAGGTGTACCAGGCCAAGGGCAAGGAGAAGTTTGACTTCACCGACATGCACTTCGACCTGGGACCCGCCGAGAAGATATTCGGCCCCGGCGGCGTGCGCATCAAGACACAGGGAAGCGCCGAACTCAAGTTGGGCGCCACGCTCAAGAACATAGACAACCCCAGTCTGCCCATCCGCAACCGCAAGACCACTACCATAGATTTCGACGAGAAGATCAACCTCAATGTCAACGGCAAGGTGGGCGACAAGGTCAACATGAACCTCAACTACAACACCGACGCCACCTTCGACTACGACGCCCAGAACCTGAAGCTCAAGTATGAAGGCAAGGAGGACGAAATCATCAAGCTGGTCGAGGCGGGCAACGTGACCTTCCCCTCCAACTCGTCGCTCATCAAGGGAGCCAGCTCGCTCTTCGGTCTGCGCACCGACCTGCAGTTTGGACGCCTCAAGCTGCAGCTCGTCGCCTCGCAGAAGAAGAGCAACACCAGCAGCGTCTCCGCCAAGGGCGGCATCCAGCTCACGCCGTTTGAAATCAACGTCGCCAACTATGAGGAGAACATGCACTTCTTCCTCTCCCAGTATTTCCGAAGCAAGTATGACGCTGCCATGCGCACATTGCCCAACATGACGACCGGCATCACCATCAACCGCGTCGAGATATGGGTGACCAACAAGAGCGGCGTGGCTACCAACACGCGCAATATCGTGGCGCTGACCGACCTGGGCGAGAACAAGAAGGTGAGCAACACGATGTGGACGCCCACCGGACAGCCCGTGCCTGCCAACAGCGCCAACAGCGAGTATCAGACCATGACCACCGCCTATGCCGCCGCCCGCGACATAGACGCCGTCAACTCTACCCTCGACGGGGCAGGACTCGTGGGTGGCGTGGACTATGAGAAACTGGAGAGTGCGCGACTGCTGTCGCCGTCGGAGTACACGCTCAACCCGTCGCTCGGCTATATATCGCTGCGCTCCACACTCCAGACCGACCAGGTGCTGGCTGTGGCTTACGAGTACACCTACGGCGGCGTGACCTACCAGGTGGGCGAGTTTGCCTCTGACGTGACCGATGTCAAGAAGGCACTCTTTGTCAAGTCGCTCAAGAACACCAGCAACAACCCGACGCAGGGCAACTGGGACCTGATGATGAAAAACGTGTACAGCCTGGCCTCCAGCGTGGAGAAAGAGAAGTTCCGCCTCGATGTGAAGTTCCAGAGCGATACCGCCGGCGTCTATCTCAACTACATCCCTGAAACCCAGGTCAAGGAGACGCCCATCATCCGTGTGCTCGGCGCCGACCGTCTGGACAACAACAACAAGCCCAACCCCAACGGCTACTTCGACTTCGTGGAAGGCTACACCGTGAGCAACGGCCGCGTCTTCTTCCCATGCACCGAGCCCTTCGGTTCTTACCTCTACAACTACCTCGTGGCCAAGGGCGTAGCCCCCGACCGCGCCAAGCGCTACGCCTTCACCGAGCTCTATGATACCACCAAGACGGTGGCACGGCAGATAGCCGAGAAGAACAAGTATATACTCACGGGACAGTTCAAAGGCAGCGCATCGGGCGTCATCTCGCTCGGCGCCTACAACGTACCACAAGGCTCGGTGGTGGTAACCGCCGGCGGAGTGACCCTCACCGAGGGCAGCGACTACACCGTAGACTACAGCGCGGGCGAAGTGACCATCCTGAACCAAAGTCTGATAGATGCAGGGACGCAGATTAACGTCTCTCTCGAGAGCCAGTCGGACTACGGACAGCAACGCAAGACGATGTTCGGCCTCAACTGGGAGTACAACTTCAACAAGAACCTGCAGCTCAGCGGTACCGTGCAGCACCTCACCGAACAGGCGCTCACCAGCAAGGTCAATATGGGCACCGAACCGCTCAACAACACGCTCTGGGGCGTGAACCTCAACTGGAAGAAGGAAAGCCAGTGGCTCACCAATATGCTCGACAAGATTCCATTCCTGCATGTGACGCAGCCATCTCAAATCTCCTTCAACGCCGAGTTTGCCCAGCTCATCGCCGGACAGAGCCACGGCACCCAGGACAACGCGTCATATCTCGACGATTTTGAAAACTCCACGAGCAAGATAGACATCTCCACGCCCTCATCGTGGATTATCTCGAGCGTGCCGTCGTCCATTCCCAACTTCAACGACAAGACTACGCTCCGCAGTGGCTACGACCGCTCGCTGCTGGCATGGTACAACATCGACCCGCTATTCACCCGACGCAGCAGCTCGCTCACCCCAGCCCACATCAAGAGCGACCTCGAGCAGCTCTCCAACCACTATGTGCGCGAGGTGCCGGTCAACGAGCTCTACCCAAACCGCGACCAGAGCAGCTACAATGGCGTCATCTCTACCCTTCCTATCCTCAACCTCGCTTACTACCCCACTGAGCGCGGTCCTTATAACTTCAACCCCGACATCACCGCCGACGGCCGGCTGCGCAACCCCAAAGACAAGTGGGGTGGCATGATGCGCAAGCTCAACACCAATGATTTCGAGGCAGCCAACATCGAGTACGTAGAGTTCTGGCTCATGGACCCGTTTATCTACACCAACCGCCAGGCCAACGCCAATGAGTATGGCGGCGACTTCTATATCAATCTGGGTGAGGTGAGTGAGGATGTGCTGCGCGACGGCAAGAAATTCTATGAGAGCGGCATGCCGGTAGACGGTTCACAGTCATTTGTCAACACGCAGTGGGGCAAGGTGCCCACCCAGGCCAACGTGACCTACGCCTTTGCCACCTCGCCGGGTAGCCGTGCGCTCCAGGATGTGGGCTTCAACGGTCTGCGCGACGAGGAAGAGCGCCAGTTTGAGACCTATCAGCAGTTTCTGCAGGAGGCAAGGGCAAAGGTGAGCCCCGAGGTGTTTGACTCTATCCAGGCCGACCCTGCCAATGACAACTACCACTACTTCCGCGGCACCGATTTCGACAAAGCCAAGACCTCGATACTCGAACGCTACAAGCGCATCAACAACCCCCAGGGCAACTCGCCCGACTCCGAGAGCCGCACCGAGGGCTACGACACCTCCTACAAGACCACGCCCGATGTCGAGGACATCAACCAGGACTACACCCTCAATGAGTATGAGAAATACTACCAGTACCATGTCTCGCTGCGCCCGCAGGACATGGCTGTAGGCCGCAACCACATCGTAGACTGCCGTGAAGCGGCTGTCCCACTGCGCAACGGCACCACCGAGAAGGTCATGTGGTACCAGTTCCGTATCCCCCTCAGCGACTACGATGACCGCGTGGGTTCCATCTCCGACTTCACCAGCATGCGCTTCATGCGTATGTATCTCCGCGGGTTCAGCCGCCCCATCGTGCTGCGCTTCGGCAGTCTCGACCTGGTCAAGGGCGAGTGGCGTACGTACGACCAGCCGCTCGACGGAGTCGCTTCGTCGTCGGGAAAGATGGCTGTAAGCTCTATCAACATCGAGGAAAACAACGACAAGTCGCCCGTCAACTACGTGCTGCCACCGGGCATAAACCGCGCACAGGACCCCACGCAGCCACAACTGGTAGAGGCCAACGAGCAGGCACTCAACATGGTCGTAACCAATCTGGGCAACAACGAGTCAAAGGCGGTCTACAAGAATACCAACCTCGACCTGCGTCAGTATCGTCGCCTGCAGATGTTTGTCCATGCCAACGCAATGGAGCAGAACGCCACCAGCCTCGCCGACGACCAGATAGCCGTCTTCATCCGTGTGGGCAGCGACTACAAGACCAACTACTACGAGTACGAAATCCCCCTGAAGCTCACCGAACCGGGTCACTACGACCGCTACTCACGCTCCGACTGCGAGCGGGTATGGCCCCAGGCTAATATGTTTGACTTCCCGCTGAGCATCTTCACCCGTGTCAAGAAGGAGCGCAATATCGCCAAGGCACAGGGCACAGCTTCATACTCGCGCGTGTTCTCAGTCTACGACGCCGACCACCCTGCCAACCGCGTAAGCATCGTGGGCAACCCCACCCTGGGCGAGGTGAAGACGATGATGATAGGCGTGCGCAACAAGTCGGGCAACCACAAGTCGGCAGAGGTGTGGGTCAACGAGCTGCGACTCAAGGAGTACAACAACGGAGGCGGATGGGCGGCACAGGGCAACCTCAATGTGCAGCTCTCTGACCTGGGTACGGTCAATATGCAGGGCCGCTACATGTCGGAAGGCTTCGGCGGACTGGAAGAGGGTGTCAGCCAGCGCTCTACCGACGACTACAAGACCTACAGCATCACCACCAGCCTGGAGTTGGGCAAGTTCTTCCCCGACAAAGCCAAGGTGAGCATACCGCTCTACTACTCGGTGACCAAGGAGGAGACCTCGCCCAAGTACAACCCGCTCGATACCGACATGCTGCTCAAGGATGCGCTCGACGCTGCCGGCTCCAAACAGGAGCGAGACTCTATCAAGAGCATCGCGGTGACCAAGACGACAAGCACCAACTTCTCGCTGTCGAACGTAAGGGTAGACATACAGAACAAGAGACACCCGCTGCCGATAGACCCAGCCAACTTCTCGCTGTCCTACAGCCACTCCCACCGCGAGACCAACGGCGAGACGACGGTCTATGAGAAGGAAGACAACTGGCGAGGGGCGCTCAACTACAACTGGACGCCGATATTCAAGGCGTGGGAGCCGTTCCGCTCAATCAAGAACAGGTCGAAGTGGCTCGATATCATCAAGAAATTCGGACTCAACTGGCTCCCGCAGAACGTGGGGTTCAACACCGAGATAACGCGCAACTACTACGAGCTGCAGGAGCGCGACATGGAAGACCTCGGAGGCGGACAACTGCCGCTGACCTTCAGCTCGCAGTTCCTCTGGAACCGTGATTTCACCCTGAGATGGGACCTTACACGCAATCTGCACATGAACTTCCAGAGTGCCACGCACGCTGAAATCGAAGAGCCCTACGCTCCCGTCAACAAGGAACGCTATCCCGACGAGTACGCCCATTGGAAAGACTCTGTCAGAACGAGTCTGCGCCACATGGGAACGCCGCTCGACTACAGCCAGAACTTCACCCTGTCGTACCAGGTGCCACTCAACCTCATCCCGATACTCGACTGGACCAATGTCAACGCCACCTACAACGCCACCTACAACTGGGTGCGCGGCACGGCACTCGACGACGGCACCTCGCTGGGCAACAACATCGTGAGCAACCGTGACCTCAATGTCAACGGAACCTTCAACATGGAGCGGCTGTACAACCACATCCCCTTCCTGAAGAAGGTCAACGACAAGTTCAGACGCGAGAAGAGCCGCTCGCAGATAGAGCGCGAGAAAAAGGAAAAGCAGCGACAGCGCGAGACGCTCAAGAAGCAGGCTGCCAACGGCAAGGACGGCGCCGCAGAGAAGCAGAAGAAAGAACTGCCCAAGAACCGACGCAGCTATGAGCGCGAGCTGACGCTCACGCCCGACACCACGCTGCTCATAAGCCACGGCAAGCGCACACGACGTATCGACGTGAGCGCCAAGACCAAGGACGGCAAGAACATCGCCATAAAATATAAGAAGGTGGGTGATAACCAAATCAAGATATTCAGCAAGGTCGACACGCTCACCAAAATCAAGCTGACGGTGACCCCGCGCGAACCGCTCGAGGACAAGGGCTGGTACAAGACGGCTCAGTCGGTAGCCCGCGTGATGATGATGGTGCGCAACGTGAGCCTCAGCTACCGCAACAACTACTCGCTCTCGCTGCCGGGATTTATGCCTACCGTGGGCAATGCGCTCGGACAGACGCGCGGGTACGGACTCCTGTCGCCAGGACTCGACTTCGCCTTCGGCATGATAGACGACAGCTACATCGACAAGGCCAAGCGCAACGACTGGCTGCTCATGAGCGACTCGGTGGCCACGCCCGCCACCACCAACCTGACCGAGGATGTGCAGCTGAGACTCACCCTCGAGCCGGTGCGCAACCTGAAGATAGACCTCGTGGCAAACCGCACCGAGAGCCGTGCCAAGAGCATACAGTACATGTATCGGGGCAATCCCACCACACAGAGCGGCACATTCACGATGACTACCATCTCGCTCAAGGGCGCCCTGAGCGGCATAGGCGAAGCCACCAACGGCTTCCACTCGCCCACCTTCGAGAAGTTCTGCAACTCGCTCGACGCCTTCCGTGACCGCGTCGAAGCCCAGTATGCCGGTGCGGTCTACCCCGCCGGCACCTCGCTCGCGGGAAAGACCTTCGACCCCGCCAACGGTGGCGTAAACCGCTACAGCGCCGATGTCATGGTGCCCGCATTCCTCTCTGCCTATACCAGCATGGGCAGCGGACTCGACATATTCCCATCGCTGGCGCGCATGTTGCCCAACTGGACGGTGCGCTACAGCGGAATGGCTAAGTTGCCTTGGTTCAGGGATGTGTTCAAGAGCTTCAACATCAACCACGCCTACCGCAGCGTCTACGCCGTGGGAGCCTACAGCACTTACAGCACCTTCCAGGAGTATATGAACGGGCTGGGCTTCGTCAACGAGACCACCACGGGTGCGCCCACGCCCAGCAGCATGTTCAACGTGTCGAGCGTCAGCATCAACGAGGCGTTCTCGCCACTGCTCGGAGTAGACATGACATTTGAAAACAACCTCACCGCGAAGGTGGAATATCGCACTACACGCGTGCTCAATCTGAGTATGACGAGCGTGCAGCTCAACGAGGCGCTGAGCAGAGACTGGGTATTAAATGATTAGTCCATGGTGGATGGTGCGCACCCAATGGTATAATGATGTTAGCCCATCGTGGATGGTACACAGCCTCGGCAACTCTGTAGGAGTTGCGATTTCATAGCCCAGGGTTGAGGTGCGCAGCGCCTCTACCCTGGGTATATATATTAATAAGGTGTAGCTACTCTGTAAGAGTTGCGATTAGCCGAAGGCGTTATCTGCAGCAGGACATAATATAGGATGATATAAACACAAAAAGCCATGGCGGCTGTTGTCGGCTTCGCCTTTTTGGGGGTGGCGGTGACGTCAGTCGGAAAACGAGTTTTCCTCTTTATCATCACCACCATCCCCAACGCCATGCTTTGCATGACGACAACAGCCGCCACGGTTCAAAAAGCGGCCGGTGGCCGTTCAAAAAGTCCGCCGTTGGCGGTAAAAAAACAGCTGATTGAGTTCTTCCATCTATATAACGCCTGCAGATAGACAATAAGGTAATCATTTTTTTGTACCGGCGTAGCCGGACTTTTTTTACCGCCAACGGCGGACTTTTTGTATTTGTGGCTTTTCAGCCTGCCATCTGGCAGGCGCGGATGGGGGTGTCGGTGAATATCCGAGAGCTCGCTCTCGAGATATTTACCGACACACACGGACGCATAGGGCGAAGACCTGAAAAGCCACAAATCTTTTTGTAGTTTCTTGCGATAGCATATTCAAGGCATATGGGCATATACACAACAAGTAACGCCTACGGCTAAGCGCAACTCTTACAGAGTAGCTATATTAGTTGGTCGCTTACCCAGGGTAGCGTGCTTCGCCCGCAACCCTGGGCTATGAAATCGCAACTCCTACAGAGTTGCCGAGGGTGCGTACCAGCCAACTAAAGCCCCACCCCAGCCCTCCCCAAGGGGAGGGAGCTCTATCCGTCTGTGTATTAACTAATTATAAAGAACT
>NZ_NPJJ01000025.1 GCF_002251385.1 Prevotella sp. P5-108 | reverse complement strand
CGAAAGCCCCTCCCCAACCCTCCCCAGGGGGCGGGAGCTCATTCTTGCTGTTTCTTAGATAGTTAGAATGGTGGCCGCGATTGGGCTTTGGGGTTTTTCCGACCTATATTAGCAACGCTGTAGGTGTTGTGATTAGCTTTAGCGTCAAAGATAGTTGATCTGTTGTGACCTGCATCTGCGAGTAACGCTTGGCTAAACGCAAGACTTACAGCGTTGCTTCTTTCTATGCCCGTTCCCCCAGGGTTGGGAGTTCGCCATAGGGCGCTATCATCCACCTTTCGATTATCTGATTTGCGCATCGGGATACCAACTACTACCATGGCGCCAATCGAGAGAAGACACGAGCCGCCAACAACGAGCATCCCATCGTCTGGACAACCATGTTCGTCACACCTTATTATATATATAATGGCGGAACATACACCCCTGAGCATGGTATGAGTACGTGGGAGGTACACTCGTATCAGCAGCGGCAACTCTGAACCGAAGGTCACCGGCGCGGCGCAGTGCGGCGCGGAAAGGTAATAGAGTTGCGATTACACAGCCCAGGGTTGCGGGCGAAGCACGCTACACTGGGTAGTTGTACTACTAATATTGCTACTCTGTAAGAGTTGCGATTAGCCGTAGGCGTTACCCGCCGCAGGTCGGGACGCCACCTACCCCACTCCCGCAATTACGCATGGTAGTGGCGCACCCGGCAAGGTGGTTTTACTGCATCCTCCTAAAGGCGGAACGTACACCCCTGAGCATGGTATGAGTATGCGGGAGATACACTCGTATCAGCAGCGGCAACTCTGACAGAGTTGCGTTTTCCCAGCCCAGGGTTGCGGGCTAAGCACGCTACCCTGGGTAGTTGTACTACTAATATTGCTACTCTGTAAGAGTTGCGATTAGCCGTAGGCGTTACCCGCCGCGAGTCTGGACGCCACCTACCCCACTCCCGCAATTACGCATGGTGGTGGCGCACCCGACAAGTTGGTTTTACCGCATCCTCCTAATGGCGGAACGTACACCCCTGAGCGTGGTATGAGTATGTGGGAGATACACTCGTATCAGCAGCGGCAACTCTGAAGGAGTTGCGATTACACAGCCCAGGGTTGCGGGCGAAGCACGCTACCCTGGGTAGCTGTACAACTAATATTGCTACTCTGTAAGAGTTGCGATTAGCCGTAGGCGTTACCCGCCGCGAGTCTGGACGCCACTTACCCCACTCCCGCAATACCACATGGTGGTGGCGCACCCGAAAAGGTTGTTTTACTGCATCCTCCTAATGGCGGAACGTACACCCCTGAGCATGGTATGAGTACGTGGGAGATACACTCGTATCAGCAGCGGCAACTCTGACAGAGTTGCGTTTTCCCAGCCCAGGGTTGCGGGCGAAGCACGCTACCCTGGGTAGCTGTACTACTAATATTGCTACTCTGTAAGAGTTGCGATTAGCCGTAGGCGTTACCCGCCTCGGGTCTGGACGCCACCTACCCCACTCCCGCAATACCACATGGTGGTGCCGCAGCCAGCGAGGTGGTTTCCGCCCCATCCTCCACCGCGCTGCGGGGCAAAGATAAAAAACTGAGAGATTTTCTTTGCGTTGTCTGCGGTTTGCAGTAACTTTGCACTCAGAAACTAAAGAATATCAAAATATTAAGACAATTATGGCAAAGAAAGCTTTATTGATGATTCTCGATGGATGGGGAATCGGACAGCATGGTAAGGGAGACGTTATCTTCAACACCCCGACACCTTATTTGGATTATCTCACCGCTATTTCCGCCCACTCTGAGCTCGCAGCTTCGGGCGAGGATGTGGGTCTGCCCGACGGACAGATGGGCAACTCAGAGGTGGGTCACCTCAATATCGGCGCCGGCCGCGTGGTCTATCAGGACCTGGTCAAGATTAACCGCGCCTGCAAGGACGGCTCTATCCTGAAGAACCCCGGCATCGTGGCAGCCTACAGCTATGCCAAGGAGAACGGCAAGAAGCTCCACCTGATGGGTCTGACCTCAACTGGCGGCGTACACTCTTCGCTCGACCACCTCTTCAAGCTGATTGAAATCTCCAAGGAGTATGGCCTGGACAAGACCTTCGTACACTGCTTCATGGACGGTCGCGACACCGACCCCAAGAGCGGAGCCGGATTTATCCAGCAGATAGCTGACACCTGCGCAGCCAACGGCGCCCACATCGCCAGCATCATCGGCCGCTTCTACGCCATGGACCGCGACAAGCGATGGAACCGCGTGAAAGAGGCTTACGACCTGCTCGTCGAGGGCAAGGGCAAGGAAGCCACCGACATGGTTAAGGCCATGGAGGAGAGCTACGCCGACGGCGTGACCGACGAGTTTGTAAAGCCTATCGTCAACTCGACCGTAAACGGTACCATCGAGGAGGGCGACGTGGTAATCTTCATCAACTTCCGCAACGACCGCGCCAAGGAGCTCACCCAGGTGCTCACCCAGCAGGATATGCCCGAAGAGGGTATGCACACCATCAAGGGTCTGCAGTATTACTGCATGACTCCCTATGATGCCAAATTCAAGGGCGTGAACATACTCTTCCCCAAGGAGAACGTGGAAGATACTCTCGGCGAGTATCTCAGCAAGCACGGCAAGCGCCAGCTGCACACCGCAGAGACAGAGAAGTATGCCCACGTGACATTCTTCTTCAACGGTGGTCGCGAGGCTCCATACGAGGGCGAAGACCGCATACTGGTACCCTCTCCCAAGGTGGCCACCTATGACCTCAAGCCCGAGATGAGCGCCTACGAGGTGAAGGAGAAGCTGGTGGGTGCCATCAACACCCAGGAGTATGACTTCATCGTGGTCAACTTCGCCAACGGCGACATGGTGGGCCACACCGGTGTCTACAACGCCATAGCCAAGGCTGTGCATGCCGTAGACTGCTGCGTGCGCGACGTCATCGAGGCTGCCAAGGCCAACGACTACGAGGCCATCATCATAGCCGACCACGGCAACGCCGACAACGCCATCAACGCTGATGGTACGCCCAACACCGCACATTCGCTCAACCACGTGCCCTTCATCTACGTCACCGACAACAACAGCGCCACCGTCAAGAACGGACGCCTGGCCGACGTGGCTCCCTCTATCCTCCACATCATGGGACTGGAGCAGCCTGCCGACATGACCGGTGAAAACCTGATAGAAGACAACAAGTAATCGCATACAGCGAAAGCTACAATAACCCTGAGAGCCGCGACTGACAACAGCCGCGGCTCTCTTGTTATACTGCCCGCAGCGGGGCTTGCCATCGACGCGCAGCACCTGCCCACCGACGCGCAGCGCCAGCCCACCGACGGCAAGGCCATCAGCCCAGGCGCAGAGCGGGCTGCAGCCACCGTGCTGACCACCATCGTCGGCTCGTAACGGAAGGCACGAGCCCACGTAACATAAGATACGTAAGCTCGTGCCTTACGATACGAGCTCACGTATCATAAGTCACGAGCCAGCCAAGAGCCCCACAGCGGCAGCCCAAACAGCCTCTGCGACGGTCGGAGCAGCCTCTATGCTGCCGAGAATGACCGAGCAACCCACCGACCACACCTCTACTGCGCCGGCTGCCCATACCCCCATAACACAAATACACCGCTCCATCCCTCGGGACGAAGCGGTGTATTGCTATAGGGTTGTCGGCAGAGCCTTAGTTCTTGAGGAAGTACATACCCTCGTCGTTGCTGGTATTGTAGTTGGCCTGGTAGATGTTGTCGTAAGAGGCGGTAAACGAGCTGGCAGCAGCCTGAGAGCTGGCCACGATAGAGATACCGCAGACATAATAGTTACCCATCTTCTGACCAGCCTTGAAGTACTTGTACTTGAGCGACTTGTTGTCAGAGCCGAGAGTGAGCCACAGCCAGTCGTACTTGGTGGTCGAGAAGTCCTTGGGCTGGAAGTTGTAGTTACCCCATCCGTTGTTTGCCGAACCTTCGGGCAGATACATGCAGTACTTATACTTGTCGTTGCCGGTGGGCTGACCCTCGCGGCAGTCAAACATGATACCTACCTTCACGGTCTTCTTCTCGTAGTCGATGGCGATGGTGCCGTCGAGCACTGAGTCGAAGTAGAGGCCCTTGATACCGAAGTTGTTGGTATAGGTATTGCCGTCGGGACCAGTGAGGGTCTCGCCCTTGCGAGGCTTGCCGAAGGTACAGGGCATCTTGCTGGTACTGGTGGAGCCACCCCATGACTTGGAGGCGTTGAACTGCTTGGAGTAGAGCGTCCACTGACCGCTGAAGTCGTTGACGCCAATCTGGGTGACGATATACTTGCGACCGTTGTCGAGCACCATGGTACCCTTACGGATAGAGCCGGTAGTATTGGCCTCGATGGTGATGACACCACCGCTGAGGGTCATCCACTTGGGAGCCGTTACCACGTTGCCGGTAACATCCTCGATGGTGGCGGCGGCATCGTCGTACCAGAGGTCGTACTCGCGTGAGTTGAAGTCTACCTTAGAGACCACAGTGTTGTCCTCGCCGGGCTTCACCGCACCGAGACGGAAGACACCAGAGAAGTTGGCATTGTCGATGGTAGCAGCGAGAGTCACACCGTCGTAGCTGGCCTGGGGCCAAACCACTGCGTAGGCGGTCACCTTGCGGGCGGCGGCGTCAATCACGGCGGGAGCCACTACCACATCGCCAGTGGTGCTTGTCACGCCTTCACCGGCAGTGAGGGCCTTGCCATTGTCCATGACGAGCTTGTTGATGAGACCTGAGAGGGTAAGGCGGGTGTTGGCAACAGTAGGCTCATCGGCGTCGGTAGGGAACTGCACATCAATCTTGACCACTGCGGTCTGGTAAGCCAAGGTCACATTGGCGCTCTCGCCCACGGCGGTGGTGGCGCTGATGACCGAGTGCTGGCGCACCCACTCCTCGGTACCTGCCTGGGTACCAAACTCCTCGACCACTACGGGCTTGCCGTCCCAATTGATTTTGCAGGCGGGGTTGTCCCAGGTGAGCAGCATGTTGGCGGCGTCGTTGGGCACAGCCACGCGCTGGGCGCTGAAGGTGGCGGTAGAGCCGGTCGACTCGGCGCAGCGCAGGGTCTGCGTGCGGCCGGTCTGGGTGCCGTCAGACTTCTGGAAGGTGACGTGGAGCACGTCGCTCAGGCTGAACGCCTTGAGTGCGCCGTAGGTATTGGCGCCAGGCACTTGGGCAGTGACACTGATGTTCTTCATCGACACGTTGGCCTCTGAAGATTCGCTTACGTCCTCGGCATTGTCGCTACAGGCCACGAGACCCAGCAGCGCTACCAGCATGGAGGCGTATGTCAATATTCTTTTTTTCATGATTTGTTCGTTGTTTTGAGTTATCATTAGGTTTATCATCCGCAGAGGAGACGGGGACCGGAGCCCTGCGCTCCTCTGCGGCGATTACGTAAGGGATGATTAGTCGAGTGACTTCCAGTAAGGATTGCCGATGCGCTCCTTCTGAGGAATCTCCCATGTGAAGTGACTGATCTGAGTGTTGCTCCAGTGGTTAGCTCCACGCTTGTGCTGGGTGCCCCAACGCTTCTGGTTGTAGAAGGCCCAGTCGCCCTCGCCCCACATCTCGATGCGCCACTGCAACTTGACCATATCCATGGTACTCATGCCAGCCATAGTGTTGTCGCAGGTCATCGTGGGACGGCCCTCGATGGTGCGAGCCTCAAGCAGCTTGTTGAGGGTCTGCTTGGCCATGGCGTCCTGGCCGCTCTGGGCATAAGCCTCGGCGAGCATGAGCCATACGGCAGAGGTGCGCAGATAGATATTGTCTGACACGGTGTACTTGTTGTCATGCATCTCACCGTTGTGACCGATAGACGACGATGCCGCCCACTTCAGACTGGTGTACTTGGGCATGGTATAGCTGTACCAGGTAGAGTCGTTGTTCTCAAAAGAGTAGATGGGATAGTTCTCAAAGTCATCGGCGAGGATACAAGCCTTGCGGCAGTCATTGTCTGACAGGGCATTGTAGATATCGGCATCGACCTGATAGTAACCCGAAGGACCGCGCTTGAGGGCGTTGAAGCCGCCGTTGGTCCAGAACATGTTGCTCGAACCGCGGGCACTACCAAAGATACCCTCGGGGTTCTTCTCCCAGTTGTAGAAGGCGTTTTCCTCGGCGTTATACTCCTTGCCACACCATCCGTTGTCGTTGCGGGCAGCTACAGAGGCGAGCTTAGACTGGTCCATACCATAGTCACTGGCCTTGATGAAGTTGGGATAGTAAGAGAGCAGCTCTGTGGCGCCATCGATGACGGTAGCCCAGTCCTTGCGGTCCATGGCGGCGCGGCAACGGTAGTACTGAGCCACAGCGCAGTTGATGCTGTAGACCACATCGGAAGTGTGACCGCTCAGATAGCCCTTGGTACCGATGGAGGACTCATGGAAAGACTTGACAGCCTTGTCGAAATACTCCTTAATAGTAGCCCAGGTCTCAGCCACCGACTTGGGCTCGGTGGCGGGGTTGTAGGCGTAGTCGTTGTAGATGGGCCAACCCTGCTTGGTCTCGGAGGTAACATCCTGGAGGTCGGTGTAGCGCTCCATGAGCATGGTGTAGCCGATGGCCTTCATGGTGAGGGCCTGGGCCTGATAGCCCTTCATCTTCTTGTCTTCCTTGACGTTGTCGTCGCTGAGATACTGCATGGCCTTGATGGCATTGGTAATCTTGTAGACGGGGCCGAGGTAGTAGCCATAGTTCTGTATATCATCGTTAGTCTGCCAGTAGGTCACGCTGGGGCTGTTCTGGTACCACTGGTTGTAGGTACCCTTGTTGGCAGATGAGCCTTCGACCACATCGCCCGACTGCATGAATCGGCGCAACTCGAAGTTGGACTCGTAGGCATAGCCGTTGGAGTAGCCGCCGTTGAGCGCGGCATTGTAGATATTGATGTAGCCGGGAAGAACCGATACGAGTCCTGCCACCACCTTGTCCTTCTTCTCTTCGTCATCACCCTGGAGGATGTTGTCGATGTCGTCCTTGGTGAAGTAGTTGGGGTTATTGACATCCAGGCGGCTGCTACATGCCGAGACTCCCGCTACGAGCAGGGCTGCGGCAACTATATTCTTATATATTCGTTTCATATCTTCTGTATATATAATGGTCAGTGATTTAGAATTCGAGGTTAAGACCCAGAGTTATGGTCTGCATCTGAGGATAGATGTATGTATCGACCTCCTTGCCACCGATAGCCGACATAGAGGGGTCTACACCCTTCTGGGCAGAGAAGATGAGCAGGTTGTCGGCAGATACAAAGGCGCGCAGCTTGCTGATACCTATCTTGCGAAGCAGATTCTTGGGTACGGTGTAGCCCAGAGTGATGTTCTTCAGACGGAAGTAAGAGGCGCTGAAGAGTGCCATGTCGGTGTACTTGTGGCTGCCGGGGAGGAGGACACCATCGAGATAGTAGTCGCCGCCAGAGCTGTTGAACCACTGCATAGGATACTTGGCGCCGGTGTTGTCGGGAGTCCAGGTAGCGCCTACGACATCCTTGGAAACAGGGATATTGGAGCCACCGAGGGTAGAACCGCGGAAGAGGTGCTGGGCATACTCCATAGAGAAGAACTTGCCACCGAGCTGGTAAGCAGCTACGATACCGAGGTCGAAGTCTTTCCAGCGCAGATTGGTGGTGATACCGCCCATGACATCGGGGATGGCGCTGCCGCACTCGTACTCTGAAGCGTCGGCTGCCACGGTAGTCTTCACGTTATCGCCCTGCTTGTACTCGGCATAGCGGCCACCGTTGGCATAAGCGCCGTTGGCATCGGGATGGGTGTCAGCATAGGTCACGCGGTGCCAGTACATAGGCAGACCCGAAGCCTGGTCTACGCCGGCATACTTGTACATATAGAGATTGAAGAGGTCCTTGCCCTCGCCACGGAGGTAGAAGTCGCCACGTCCGGCATGGCTGGCTGTTCCGGCCTGAGCCATATCCTCGGTCTGTACGACCCATGTGCCCTTGGGCACGTCCATGGTGTTGTCCCAGTTGGGTATCTGGTCGGCAGGCACCTTGACGAGCTTGGTGGTATAGTGGGTGGCGTTGACGCCTACGCTCCAGGTCCAGTCCTTGGTACGGATGATGTCGGCGTCGAGCTCGATTTCGATACCGGTGTTGCGTATTTTGGCAGCATTCTTCTGCAGCGTGGTCGAGCCCATATTGGCGAGCGGCGAAACCATCTGGTTGTAGAGCGCATTGGAGGTGAGGTTGTTGTAGTAGTCGATGGCACCGGTGAGGCGGCTTCCCAGTACAGAGAAGTCGAGACCGAGGTCGAACTGGTGGATAACCTCCCAGGTGAGGTCGGTACGTACGAGGTTACCGCCGGTGATGGTGGTCACCTTGGGCACGCCTGTACCTGTAGCACCCTCCTGCCAGGCTGATACGCCGTAGCCGTAGGTCTGGTTGAGGTAATAGCTGGTGAGTCCGTTGGAGTTACCGGTGACACCATAGCTCAGACGCAGCTTGGCATTGTCGAGCCAGGACTTGGCGCTCTTCAAGAAGGGCTCCTCGGAGAAGCGCCAGCCGGCGCCCAGAGACCAGAAGGTACCCCAGCGGTTGTCCTTGGTAAACTTGGAAGAGGCATCGCGACGCAGAGAGGCTGATGCATAGTAGCGCTCGGCGTAGTTGTAGTTGGCGCGACCCAGGTAAGACTCGGTGCGGTAGGTATTGAGACCCCAGCTCGGAGTAGCGGTGTTCTCACCACCGTAGTTGGTGTAGTGGCCTACGAAGTTGCCAGGGATGATATAACCGGGCAGAAGCTCGTAGGAAGTACCGAAGTTGACATCCTTGCGGTCGAGGTCTTCATACTCGTGACCTACCAGAGCGTCAACATGGTGCTTGCCGAAGTCCTGGTCGTAAGAGAGCAGCTGCTGGGTGTTGATGATGCGGCGGGTGTAGGTCTTGAGACCGAAGCTGCCCTGTCCGCTGGCACGTCCGGCGATACTGTTCATATAGGAAGTACGACGCCAGTGCTGCTCGTCCATGTTGAAGTTGATTGTGAAGTTGAAGTGGTCGAGGAAGTCAATCTGGGCAAAGAAGCGGCTGGTCCAGTTGATGATATCCTGACGCTCCATGTTGGTGCGGGTGATATACATATAGTCGCTGCCGAAGTTGCGGTCGGCTACATGGTTCTCGCCGAGAGGAGACCAAGACTTGTTGTAGACATTGAGGATGTTGCCCTTGTCGTCGGTAGCCACGGTGCCGTCTTCGTTCATCTGATAGACGGGGTAGATGGGCGACCAACCCTTGACATGGAGCATGGCGTTACCGGAGGCACCACCAATCTGGCGAGAGCCCCACTTACCTGCCTGTGCACGGGTCTTGGTGTTGGAGTAACCGATGTTGGCGCCTACTTTCAACCACTTCAGCACCTGGGCATCCATATTGGCACGGCCGCTGTAACGACGGAATTCACTGCTGAGCAGGAATGAGGGGTCGTCCTGATAGCCGAGAGAGAAGTAGTAGTGGGCCTTGTCGCTACCACCGCTGGCAGAGAGGTTGTACTCCTGACGGAAAGCGTTGCTGAAGAGCAGGTCAGAGGCGTCGCCGCTGTAGAGCTGGCGGGCCAGGGGGTTCAGACGGCCGGTCTCGGGGTCGATAAGGTAGGCTCCGGTCATGGTAGAGCTGGAGTTGCTGCCTGAGCCGGTGTTGGTATAGATGGCACCGGGCACGTTGTAAGCCATGTTGTTCTTGAGCAGGTTCTTCTGGAAAGCGGTCTCGCTGTTGTTGTAGTCGAAGAGGTGCTGGCTGGCGAAGAGGCGGGCCTCGGCGTCAGAGTGGTTAGGGTTGCCCACGTTGGTGTAGTATCGGCCGCTGGCATCTACGCCGGGAAGACCGGTGCCATTGACACCGTAGCGGTAGGAGTTGTAGATACTCTTCCATACGTACTCATAGTACTGGGCGGCGTTGTCTATAGAGTTGACATTGTAGTCTCCGATAGAGTTCCAGCCCCATCGGCTCTCAAAGGAGATTTTGGCCTTGCCGCTCTGACCCTTCTTGGTGGTGATGAGCACCACGCCGTTGGCACCACGCGAACCGTAGAGGGCGGTAGAGGCGGCGTCCTTGAGGATGGAGACAGAAGCGATATCGTTGGGATCAAGCTGAGAGAGAGGGTTCTCATAGGTAGAGTTGGTCTGCTGGGCCACACCGTCGATGACGATAAGGGCGGCGGCAGAGGCGCCGTTGGTGGAGCTTACACCACGGATGCGCACAGCCATATCATAACCTGGCTGTCCGTCGACCGAAGACACGCGGATACCAGGGGCGGCACCCTCGAGCGCACGGCTCACGGTGGTGGTGTTCTGCACGGCGATGTTCTCGGCCTTGACGGCGGTCATCGAACCGGTAAGGTCTTTCTTCTTCTGGGTACCGTATGCCACAACGACAACTTCGTCGAGGATGGCCTGGTCTTCTTCCAGAGTGACATTGACTACATTGCCCTTGGCAGCGAGAGTCTGCTGCTGATAGCCGATGGAGCTCACGCTGATGCGCGAGCCAGGCTTGATCTGGAGGCGGTAGTTACCGTTGGCGTCGGTGATGGTGGCATTGGTGGCATTGCCAACTTCAGCCACAGTGGCGCCGATGACGGGCTCGCCGTGGGCATCCTTCACCAGACCGGTAACGGTTTTCTTGGCCTGTTGTACGGCCTGCACTGTGTTTTCGTTCTCACTGCCGGAAGCTGTAGCCGATGCCGAGATGGGCACAAGCGTAAGCATGGAAGCAGCGAGCAGGTAGGTCCATTGCTTTGAGGTCTTCAAAGCAGCGAACACGCTCTTTTTCTGTTTCTCATCCATAAGGAATTAAATTAGGTGATTAGAATTGTTTTTTATGTTTTCGATTTGGGTTATGCCGACTGTTGCTGTAACAGCCGAAAGATTGGGGGACATCGTGGTCTTAGTTCAGTTCATGGGCACTTTCATTAGGTGGTCAGTTAGCACGATGAGGTTAAGCATCGCACTCATATCGGCACCAAAATTAACAATAATATTTAACAACGCAAGCGTTTTTTTATTTTTTTTTATGACAATTACGCGTCTTTACCATGTCAGGATGACAACCGCGATGGTCAGAACGAGAACAAAAGTGGTAGAAACCACTGGTTCACAGGTCGTTATCACAGAAGCAGGCAAGGAGATGACCGTATTGACAATCATTAATAATTTGCGCAAAATTTGCGCAAGTTTATTCATTACCGACAATTTGCAAGAAAACCATGTCGCTTGGCGATAGAATGACAGAGAAAAGAGCCAGAACAACACCGATGGTTAGCAAAACCACCGAAACAACGACAGGGATGACCAAAGCGACATGTAGAGTTGCCCTTTACACCTTATTATAACTATAGGGGATAGCGGGAATGACAATTGCACCGTATGCAACTGCCCATTACACCTTATTATATTTATAGGGGATACCAAGAATGACCGCAGCGCCATATACAACCGTCCGCTACACCTTATTATATATATAGGGGACGGCGGGGGAAGTATAAGACATGAACGAAAGGAGCAAAGAAAGGATCGCCGAAGCAGTGACTACCGTTGGGAGATGGCGCAGCCGCGCGCGAATAAGCACTGAGGAATGATGCCTAAATAGATAGCAGCGGCGAAGGAGCACTGAGGAATGTAGCCATAAAAAAGAGTGGCGACCCGAGGGCCGCCACTCCAGTATTAAGAGTTGAGATTAATCGCGAAAGATTAATAACCGTAGTTCTGAGGATACTCAGCACCAGAGTTAGACTTGATCACGTCGTCTGGGATAGGCTGCTGGTAGTTGTAAGGCTTGATGTTGGGGATGAAGCGGATACTCTTAGCACCATCGTTCTTGGTGTAGATAACCTTCTCACGGCCGAAGTCAGCATTAACCTGGTCAGTAGCATTGTTCCAGCTCATACCATACTTGCGTACACGCTCATACAGAGTGTTGCTGGTCTTCTCATCCTGTGTAGGATACTTAGAAGTAACGTAGCTACCGCAGTTGGGGTTAACAGACAGACGGTTCAGAGTGATGCAACGATGCTCCTCACCGAAGAGCTCACGGGTGCGCTCGTCGAGGATGTAGTCGATGTCTACCTCAGCGGCAGAGCAACGGGGAGCGTTGGCACGGTCGCGGATTACGTTGATATCGTCGGCAGCCTTCTGCTTGTCGCCCTTGGCGAGGTAAGCCTCGGCACGGAGCAGGTAGGTCTCAGCGATACGGATCAGGTAAGGCTCGTACTCGCACTCCTTAACGTCACCGTTAGGATGCTTTTCCTGAGAGAACTTCCAGAAACGTGGGAAGATATCGAGGGTATCGCCAGCGGTCAAAGCATAAACTGAGTTGCCGGGATGAGCCTCCATACGATCCTTAGCATACTTCCACTGTACGCTCCACTTGGTACCACCGGGAGTGTACCAGTCGCGCTGCATCATAGTCTCTGAGCAACGGAAGTCTGCCTTACCTGGCTGTGCAGGGTCGGTAGCCTTTGCCCAGATGTAACCAGGCTCCAGTGGGTCGAAGATGTAACGGCAAGGCCAGTTACGGTTGCTACCGTAAGCATAACCACCACCGATAGAGTCGCGAGTGTTGTTAGCCTGATAACGGCCGGCAGCAATAGCAGAGGTAGAAACACCGAGGCTGCTTGAACCGCCCTGAACACCTGCGGGATAGCACATAGCGTCGTCACCGAAGAGGTAGAACTTCACACCATTATCGGTACGGTTGGTACCGCAGTTACGAACCTTGTTGCTCATGAAGTCGCCTTCCATGGTGTTGTTGCGCATACGCCACCAAGCGTCACCGCTACCACCATTAGAGTAGTTACCTACAGAGAACTGGCTGGTCCAAAGAGCCTCCTTGTTACCAGTTACACCGTAGTCCTGGTTGGTATTGCCTGAACCGTTGCCGGGTGTAGCGAAGAGGTCCCAATAAGCACCACCCTTGTCGGCAGCGAGAGAGTGACCGTAGCGGTCGGTAGCACGGCTGGCCTCAGTACCGAAACGGGTAGTCATCAGGTGATAGTCACCGTCCTGACCGCCGATTACGCGGCTGGTAGCCTGGATAGCCTCGTCAAACTTACCGAGAGCCAAGCAGATTTCTGCGAGCATGTGGTCGGCAGCAGCACGGGTTACACATCCCTGCTTACGCTCTGTCTTAGACATATTCTCAGCAGCAAACTTGAAGTCATCGTAGCACTTCTCCCATACTTCCTGACGGGTGTTGGGCTTGTAACCCATCTCAATCTTCTTGGTAGGCTTGTCGAGGTAAGGCACATTACCAAACATACCGGCGAGCATGCGGAATGCCCAACCACGCATGAAGCGTGCCTCGCCCAGGAGCTCGTTCTTCTTCTCTGCAGTAGTATACTTGATATCCTTGGTCTCGATGGCGTAGATGGCTGTGTTGGCGTAGTTTACGAGGTAGTACAACTCATTGTACCAGTGACGGCTGTAACCGTTGGCAGAGTTGAGCTTGGTCCAGTTAGAGAAGCAGTCGTTGTTGTTGTTCTCTGTGTATGTATCCAGACCTACACCCGTAAGCATATAAGAGTGATAACCGTGGGTCTGACCGAGAACCAGGTAGTTGACCTCCTTATAGCAGGAGTTGATAGCCATAGCCACCTCGTTTTCAGTATTGAACATACCCGAGTCGTCTTGCTTGTAAGAGTGCTCCTTCAAGAAGTCAGAGTCGCTCTGGCAGGCTGTCTGGGTAAGGGCCATCGCACCAAGTGCGACGATGCCCAATATCTGTTTTGTTAATTTCATAGCTGTTGTCTTTTAGATGTTTTAGAATGTCACGTTAAGACCGAAGGTGATGGTGCGGTAAGCGCCATTGCTTGCATACTTGGTAGAAGCAGCGCCGGCAGCGATAGTACCACCAGTTTCAGGATCGAGACCAGACCAGTTGGTGATGGTGAAGAGGTCGGTACCTGATACGTATGCACGGAGACCGGTGAGGCCGAGAGGTGCAATGAGGTTGCGGTCGAAGTTGTAAGAGAACACGAGGTCCTTGAGCTTGAGGAAGCCGCGGCTGTTCCACCAGAGGTACTTAAACTCGTTGCTCCATCCATAGCGAGGATAGTCGTTGTTCTTGTTGTCGGCACGCCATGGGTTTACGCGGTCAAGCTGGTTGCCGCTGCCACCATTGGGACCCCAAGCGTATGGGTCGTAACCCAAGAAGTGAGTGTCGCTACCTGGCATCCAACGGAAGTTGAAGTACAGAGAGAAGTTCTTGTAGCTGATGGTGTTGCCAAAGTTCAGAGTGAACAGAGGATCCTGGTCACCAACACAGTGGCGGTCTTCAGCAGAAATCTTACCATCGTTGTTCCAGTCCATGAACTTCACGTCACCGGGCTTGGCATCGGGCTGAATCTTGCTAACGGCGCCAGTCTCAGGGTTCTTCCATGTATAGTTGTCAATCTCTTCCTGGCTTTGGAAGATACCGAGCTTCTTCAGGTCGTAAGCAGCGGTGATAGAGCTACCTACCATCAGAGCATAGTAAGACTGAGGACCATAGGTGTGGAAGTTGGCCACATCGTCGGCCTCTACACCCTTATAGTTCTTGCCGTAGAGCTCCATAACCTTGTTGCGGTTCAGGTCGAATACGAGGTTAGACTCCCAACGTACATTGTCCTTACCGTCGCCATTGATGTTGACAGAGTGCAGAGTTACCTCAATACCCTTGTTGCTCACCTTACCTACGTTAGCGTAAGCAGTGTTGAAACCAGAAGGATAAGGTACAGAGCGCTGCATCAGCATGTTGGTGGTGCGGCCGCTATAGATATCGATAGTACCATCGAGTCGGCTGTTGAGCACGCTGAAGTCCAAACCGAGGTTGTACTTGGTAATGGTAGCCCATGTCAGATCCTTGTTACCCAGAGTGCTGGCGAGGTAACCGAGAGTAGACTGGTTGTCAAGCCATGTCTTGGTGGTAGAGATAGTAGAGTTGGTGGCGTAAGCGCTAACCGAACGGCTACCGTTCTGACCCCAAGAGAGACGCAGCTTGGCATAGTCGAGCCAAGTGAGGTTGTCCTTGATGAAGTTTTCCTTGCTGAATACCCATGCGCCAGACACACCGTAGAAGTTACCCCACTTCTTGCCTTCGGCGAAAGCAGAGAAACCGTCACGACGGTAGTTGAAGGTTACATAGTACTTGCTGTCGAAGTTGTAGTTGAAACGAGCCAGGTAAGCAGCTGACTGGGTACGAGTGCGCTCGCGTCTTACATTCTGAGTGTTGGCAGCAGAAGCACCGTAGTAACCCAGAGAGGTAGAACCGGTGAAGTCCTTGAAGCTGAGGTAACGGTAGTTGTTGTCGTAAGACTCACGAGTGTAACCTACCATTGCGTCAACGTGGTGCTTGTCGATATCTGTACCATAGGTCAAGATATTGTCGGTATTCCAGTATGAAGAAACAGAAGCTGTAGAGATACCCTCAACCTTGTTGTTGAACTTAGTTGGGTCGTCCATCTGACCGGTATTGCGGGTGTCTACCCACATCTCGGGACGGTTGAATGTATCCTGGTAGCTTGAGTTGCGCTGTGCGTTCAAGGTGAAGCGATAAGACAGACCCTTAAGGAATGGGAAGTCAACCTGTGCGGTCAACACGCCATTGACGTTGTTACCGTTTCTGTCGTTGACACCATAGAGATAAGAGTCGGCTACACCACCGCTAACGCCTGAACCCCACAGAGGGCTGAGGGTATTGCCATCGGGGTGAGAGTTGTACCAAGAGGTATACTTGAGTGAGCTCTCAACGATATTGCCATCAGCATCTCTAACAGGCTGAACAGTCTTGAATGAGAAAGGAGAATACCACTCGGCGTTACCGAGAGTAGCGGTTACACCCCACTGACGCCAGCCGAGGTAGTTGGCCTTCAAACCAACCTTCAACCAGTCGGTAACGTCGATGTCAATCTTAGACATTACGTTGTACTTCTCGTAGTCATCACCACGCTGTACACCCTGACGGCGAGTGTAGTCGCCAGAGAGGTAGTACTTGACGCCCTTGCTGCCACCGGCAACACTCAGGTCGTACTGCTGGCCTACACCAGTGCGGGTTACTTCGTCGAGCCAGTTGGTCCACATGCCGGCATCGTAAGCCTGCTCTTCAGTTGTGGTAACGAAGAAGGCTTCCTTGTTTTGCTTGAAGAAATCCATAGACCATGTAGCATCTGCGGGGAAACGCGTGTCACCAGCAGCCTGCTTGGCATAGAAACGGTTCATCAAGAAACGCTCTGTGTTGTTAACAAACTCTGGCTTACGGCTCCAGTCAGAGAAGCTCCAAGAAGAGTTGAAACGTACTGTAGGCTTGGCGCTCTCGCCACGCTTGGTGGTGATGATGATCACACCGTTGGCAGCACGCGAACCGTAGATAGCGGCTGCAGAAGCGTCCTTCAACACGTCGATGGTAGCGATGTCATTGGTATTGATTTCGCTGATACCGCCATAAGAGATAACGCCATCGACGATGAGCAGAGGAGCATTGTTAGCCTGCTTAGCAGCAGCAGGACTCTCTGGGATAACGTTCTTACCACGCAGAGTCATGGTAGAAGAGTTGTCACCAGCAGCACTGCTCGTAGGAGAGTAGTGCAGACCGGCTACCTGGCTTGACAGGGCAGACAGGGCGTTAGGGTTAGGCAGGTTGGTCAGCTTGCCGTCATCAAACTTCACGCTGGTGATGGCGCCAGACACGTCCTTACGCTTGGCTGTACCGTAACCTACGACTACTACCTGCTCGAGTACTTCTGCGTCCTCTTTCAGGGTTACATCTACTTTGTCACTGGCCTTTACGGTCTGCTCCTTGAAACCTACGCTTGACACCGTGAGCATTGCGCCCGGCTTCACGTTGAGTTTGAAGGTACCGTTGACGTCGGTAATGGTAGCGTTCTGCGTACCTACCTCCTTAACGGTAGCACCGATGATGGGTTCGCCGTTGGCATCAACCACGGTACCACTGACTGTTTTCTTGTCTTGCTGTACGGCAAGAGACTTGCTTGCATTCAGGTTGTTGCTTTCGCTTGCTGACGCTGACAGCGGAGCAAGGGTCAACATAGAGGCAGCGAACAAATATGCCCACTGCTTCGAAATGTTCAAAGCACTGAATGAAGTCTTTTTCAGTTTCTCATCCATAAACTATGATTTAAAAGGTAATAAATAATATAAGTTTCGTAACTAACCAAGTTTTACAAGATACGGTTGACGCTATGCAAGCACCAGATGTATTTGACCACTGGCTTTCACTCACTTTTTTCTGTGTTTTGGCGTGTCTCGGGGGCTGTTCGGGCCCGTCAACACCATTTCACTCGCAAATGTAAGCATTAAAATTTGATAACAACTTATAAATATGTCATTTCTTCTATTAATATTTAATATTTTTTTGAATTGTAACAGGAAATGGGGAATAATCGTTAAAATCGGAGTGGTAATCGGCGGGAAAAGGACGATAATTGGTGGAAGAAGAGGAATAATTGGGACAAGCAGCACAGACAGGGCGCCGACCGAAGAATGTAGTGTAGATGCGGTGGGGATGCACATTATTACATATATGACCACGGGGGATGGCGGGGGCATCACAGAGATGTAGCCCGAGATGGCATTAATCATCATTTCAAGGTGCGATTTCACTATTTCGGACTTGGATTTATGCGTTGCAGGGTGCGAAATAGTCATTTCATACCCTAAAATTTGTTTAATTGTGGATGTATTCAGGTTCGCGACAACCATAGATTTTGGCATGGGCGGGAAACGGATAACGCAAAAAGCCGTGGCGTCTTCTGATGGCTCCGCCATAGTGACCGTGGCGCCGATGGCAACCGGAAAACAAGTTTTCCTCGGTGCCATCATCACCACACCCACAGTCATGCAAAGCATGACATCAGAAGACACCACAAACAAAAAGCGGCCTACGGCCGTAAAAAAAGTCCGGCTGGCGCCGGTACAAAAACAGTTGCCGAGAAAATTTCCCTCCACCCGTGCTGATAATATGGAAACCACAATAAACAATCGGCAAGTTATGGGGATGGTAGGGATGGGCATGGGGATGGTTGGTCGCGTCCGTAGGGATGGTTGGCGTGGGCATGGGGATGGTTGGGATGGGCATGGGGATGGTTGGGATGGGCATGGGGATGGTTGGGATGGGCATGGGGATGGTTGGGATGGGAGTCCTTGTCGGAATGGCCCAACCCAGCGGCAACTCTGTAGGAGTTGCGTTTTCATAGCCCAGGGTTGCGGGCGAAGCTCGCTACCCTGGGTAGCGGCACAACTATTATTGCTACTCTGTAAGAGTTGCGATTAGCCGTAGGCGTTACACTCAGTTTTATGATAATCGCCTACACATTTCTGCCCAATATCCTGCTGCGGGTAACGCCTACGGCTAAGCGCAACACTTACAGCGTTGCTACACCTTATTATATATATACCCAGGGTAGAGGCGCTGCACGCCTCAACCCTGGGCTGGGAAATCGCAACTCCTACAGAGTAGCCGCTGGGTGCGAACTGTATCCCCACTTGGCCACTTGTGTCCTCCTAAACTACTCCAACCTTCGCTTCCACCCACACCATCATCCCCACGCCTACACCTACCCACAACTCCACCCACACCATCAACCCCTCACCTACTCCTACCCACAACTCCACCCGCACCATCATCCCCACGCCTACACCTACCCACAACTCCACCCACGCCATCATCCCCACGCCTACACCTACCCACAACTCCACCCGCACCATCATCCCCTCACCTACTCCAACCCACAACTCCACCCACATCATCATCCCCACGCCTACACCTACACGCAAGTCCACCCACACCATCATCCCCACGCCTACACCTACACCGCATGGGGGAATCGGAGTGCCTTATTCCTACAAAAATGGGGATGAAAAAAACGGGGGAAATGATACTATATATATAAATAATGTGTACTTTTGCACCGTTGACCCTATCTTCGGGGCCAACATAAATGCAAAATATCATGACAATGACGAAGAAGGAGGAGCAGACGGTCGCCGACGCACGGGTGCGCGCCATCAACAGGGTGACCATCAAGGGCAGCATCATCAATGTGGTGCTGCTGATATTCAAGTTTGTCGCCGGCATCGTGGGCGGTTCGGCTGCGATGATAGCCGACGCGGTGCACTCGCTGTCGGACTTTCTGACCGACGTGGTGGTGGTGGTCTTCGTAAGGCTGGGCAGCAAGCCCGAAGACGGAGACCATGACTACGGTCACGGCAAGTATGAGACGCTGGCGACGGCAGCCATCGGCATGGCGCTGGGCGTGGTGGGCGCAATGCTCTGCTATGGTGGCGCAGACAAGATAGTGGACGCCATGAGGGGCGAGACGCTCGAGCAGCCGGGGTGGATAGCTCTGGCGGCAGCGCTGATGAGCATAGCGCTCAAGGAGTGGGCTTACCGCTTCACGGTAAGCGTAGGCCGACGGTTGGACTCGCCCGCCGTGGTCGCCAACGCATGGCATCACCGCTCTGACGCGCTCTCGAGCATCGGCACAGCCATAGGCATCGGCGGCGCCATCATCCTGGGCAGCCGCTGGGCTGTGCTCGACCCCATCGCCGCCGTGGTGGTGAGCGTCTTCATCATGCGCACCGCCTATACACTGGTGGGCCAGTCGATGGGCGAGCTGCTCGAGAAGAGTCTGCCCGAAGACATGGAGCGGCAGATAGCCGACATCGCCAGCGAAGAGCCCACGGTGAGCGCCATCCACCATCTGCGCACGCGCCGCATAGGCAGCCACATCGCCATCGATATGCACGTGCGCATGCCGGGAGCGCTCTCGCTCTACGAAGCCCATCAGCACGCCACCAACATAGAGCAGCGGCTGAGGGAGCGGTTTGGCGAGGAAACGTATATCAATCTGCACGTGGAGCCGGTCAAGGTCAACGGCGAATATGTGAAGCCATAACGCAGCCCCATACAACAAGAGCGGGGAGGCATGCCATAGACAGGCACGTCTCCCCGCTCTCTTTGTATGGGGCAGACCGCTTAGCGGAGCACGCCGTTGACCCGCTCGACGACGAGGGGTGCCGACACCTGGATGTGGGCTTTCAGCCGGGCATCGCGGGCATTGGCGCCAATCTCGAGGGTATAGTCGCCGGCATCGAGTACCCATGCGTTCTGCGCCTCGTCGAAGCAGGCGAGGTCGCGCTGGGTGATGGTGAGACTGAGGGTCTCGCTCTCGCCGGGCTGGAGCGTGCGGGTCTTGCCAAAGGCGACGAGCTGATGGCGCAGCGAGCGCACGGGGGCATAAACCTGTACCACCTCCTTGCCGGCGCAGGTTCCAGTGTTGGTGACCTTGACGCTGAGGGCGAAGTTGCCATCGGCCTGGGCGCGGCAGACGGCGTCGCTGTAGGCGAAGGTGGTGTAGCTGAGTCCGAAGCCAAAGGGATAGGCCACAGGGCGGTTGAAGGTGTCGAAGTAGCGGTATCCCACGTACATACCCTCAACATAGTCTACGTAGTGTACGTTCTTAATGGCCGGTGTACGCGGTATCTTGGGGTAGTTACCGATAGCTTTGGGGCCGTGGTAGTCGTAGGGGAAGTTGTCGTGGGTGCTGCAGTCTTCGTAGCGCAGAGGGAAAGTCATGGTCAGGCGGCCCGAGGGACACACCTTGCCGGTGAGCACGCGGCATACGGCGTCGCCGGCTTCCTGTCCGGGCAACCACGAGAGCACCACTGCGTCGGCAAGCGAGCGCCAGGATGCCACCTCGACCACGCCCGACACATTGAGCACCACTATCACGCGCTTCCGGGCGGCGTGGAAGGCTCGGCTCACCTGGGCTATCAGCCGATGTTCGACGTCGGAGAGCAGATATTCTGTCGCATGCAGGCGGTCGGCTCCCTCACCACAGCTGCGGCCGATGGTGATGATGGCGACATCATCGGTCTGGGCGCTGCGGGCTATCACAGCCGAGTCGATGGTGAGCTCGGGGATGGCGGCGTAGCCCAGCGGGTCGTAGGCGCGGGCTGCGATGGTATCGCGGATGATGCGCTGGTAGGTCTGTGCCACGTCGGCATTGGTCTCGACGCCCACATTGGCAAATCCCTCAAGGAGATTGACGGTGTGGGGGGTCTTGACATTGCCCGAGCCGGTGCCGACGGAGATGAAGTTGTAAGAGGAGACGCCAAACATGCCCACGCGCCGGGTCTCCTTGGCGAGGGGCAGGGTCTGGTTATGGTTCTCGAGCAGCACGATGCCTTCCTCGGCAGCCTCGCGCGACTTGATGGCGTGGGCTTTGAGGTCGGGGTTCTCGCTATAGGTGCGGGGGGTGATGCGCTCGGTGCGGGCTACAAACTGGAGCATACGGCGGGCACAGCTGTCGAGGGCAGCCACAGAGAGGGTACCGGCCTTGACGGCGGCCTTGATCTCCTGACGCTGCTGGGCGGTGCCGGGGGCAAGCAGGTCGTTGCCAGCCCAGATCTCGCGGCCGGAGTCGCGCCATCCGGGGGCTGCCCAGTCGCTCACCACGAAGCCGCGGAAGCCGAAGTCGCCGCGGAGGATGGTGGTAAGCAGGTCGCGACTCTCCATACACTGCTGGCCGTTGATCATATTGTACGCACTCATCACCGACCAGGGATCGCTCTCACGCACGGCTATCTCGAAGGGCTTCAGGTAGAGCTCGCGCAGGGGTCGCTGGGCGATGCGCACATCGACGTCCTTGCGGTTGGTCTCCTGGTTGTTCACGGCAAAATGCTTGAGGGTGGCGCCGACATGCTGGCTCTGGATGCCGCGCACAAAGGCTGCCGCCATCTTACCGGTGAGCAGCGGGTCTTCGGAGTAGTACTCGAAGTTGCGGCCTCCGAGCGGGTCGCGGTGCAGGTTCATGCCCGGGCCGAAGATGAGGTCGAGCCCGTATTCATGGGCCTCGTTGCCGATGGCCTCTCCCACCTCATAGATGAGGGGCTGGTTCCACGACGAGGCAAGGGCGGTGCCGATGGGGAAGCCGGTGTGGTAGTAGCGGCGGCTCTGGCCCTCGCGCATGGTATCGATGCGGAGTCCGGCAGGACCGTCGGTGAGCGCGGTGGGCGGGATGCCGAGGCGGGGGATGGGCGAGGTGGTTCCGGCAGCACCGGGCACGAGCTTCTTGGTGTTGCCATAGCCGGTGAAGGTCTCGTTGCCGGCGCCCACGACGATGTTGATTTTCTCGTCGAGGGTCATGTGGGCGAGCACGTCATCGACATTGTCGCGGGTGAGCTGCGGCGCCTTGCCGCAGGCCACCATGACGAGAGCGAGCGCCATGGCGCCCATGCTCAGAGGGGTGAAGAGCTTACGTTTCATTGCTTGGAGTTATCGTAGATTTGTCCGTTCTTCTTGCCGAAGGGGTAAGAGATGTTCTCAAACTTGACATTCGAAGCGTCGTCGAGAACGAAGGCAGGACGGAAGTCGTCGTTGCGGAGCAGGAGGTTGACATTGCGGAAGGTGACGCCATCGGCATGGCGCACGTAGAAACCGTAGCAGGGCAGCTCGCCAAACATATCAAACTCGGGATAACGGTTGATCTGCTCGGGTATCTTGCTGAGCTCGCCCATGGTGAGGTAACGCAGACCCTTGTCGGCTCCACCGGGGTAGATGATGGTGACATTGTCGATGAGCACATTGCGCACCTTGACGCCAGGGATGCCCACGATGCTCGAAGGCATGGGGTTGCGCATGGTGTTGGTGATGGGGCCGCGCAACTTATAGCCTACATCGGGGCGCTCGAAGGGAACTTCGCACACCATGTTGCGGATGGTCACACCATCGACGATGCCGTCGCGGCGGTCGGCCTGGCGCTTGCCTAAGCGGATGAAGATGGGGTTGCCGGTATTGAGGGCGTGGATATTCTCAACGAGCACGTTGCGCACTTCGCCGCCGTCGACAGCCTCGATGGCTATGGCAGAGCGGAAGGTGTCGCTGACCTTGATGTCACGGATGGTGATGTTCTTGAAACCACCGGCAGAGTTGGTACCGAACTTGATGGCCGACGCCGAGCTCTCCACAGCGCAGTTGTAGACCTGGATGTCGTCGCAGGCGAGCTCGAGCTTGTCTGACTTGAGGCAGATACCGTCGTCGGCAGCATTGACGTGGCTGTCGCGGATGATGACGTGCTGGCAGTCTACGATGTCGATACCGTCGTTGTTCCAGTAGGCGCGGTTGAGCACATCCACGCGCTCGATGAGCAGGTTCTTGCACTGGAAGAAGACGAGTCCCCAGCAGGCGCCGTTGCGCAGATGGAGTCCGCTCACCTCGATACCGTCACAGGCATTGATGGTGAAGAGGTTGGGGCGCATGGCCTCACGTGGGCGGTTGAGTCGGTCAAAGTAGTTGGGGTCGGGGCGCACGCCAGCCTTGTGCAGGCTGTCGATAGCGAGAGCCAGCTCGCAGCCGCGGGCGTCGATGGTACCCTCGCCGGTGAGCTTGATGTTCTTGGCTTGGTATGCCTCGATGAGCGCGAGGCTCAGATAGTTCCACTTCTTAGGGTCGCTGCGGTCGGCGCCCTCCTTGGTGATATCGATGTAGTCATAGGGATTGGTACTGCCCAAGAGGGTGGCGCCGCTCTTGAGGTGGAGCTCGATATTGGAACGCAGCTCGAGGGTACCGATGACATAGTTGCCGGGCTCGAAGACGATGGTGCCGCCGCCCTTACGACTCAGGTCGTCGATGGCGCGCTGGATGGCGGGAGTGTTGACGGTCTGACCGTCGGCTACGAGTTTGAGAGCCGTAGAGCTCACGGTCTTGGCAGCTTCGGCCACAGTGGCAACGAGCATCATGGCTGCCACGAGGATATAGTTACGGTATTTCATAATGTTTGCTATGGGCAGCGTCTGCCCGATGATAGTTGTGGTTGTTATTAATGTCTATATAAGTATATGTAGATTAATCGTGACGATGGCACTTGCCACAGTGCTTGGGCTCGGGCAGAGTGATGTTGACTCCCTCGTCCTTGTAGCCGTTGACATTGACCTGGCAGATGGCGGGACGGAAGTCGCGGTCGCGCAGGGTGAGGTTGACATTGCGCAGGGTGATGCCCTCGACGTGGCGCAGGAAGAAAGCCCAGGCGGGGAGCTCGCCAAACATGGTGAACTCAGGGTAGCGGTCGTAGTTTTCGGGAACCTCGGGCGCCTTGACATAGGCCATACCCTTGTCGGCACGACCGGGAGCGCTGATATTGATGTTCTCGAGCACCACGTTCTCTACAGGATGACCGGGCCAACCGGTGATACTTGAGGGGAAGGGGTTGTGGAAGTAGCTCACCTCGGGGCCGCGGATATCATAGTCGGTGTCGGGACGGCCGAAGGCGAGCTCAACATCCATATTGCGCAGGGTGATGTTGCGGATATAGCCCTGGTCGTTCTTGGCACGGTTGCCCAACTTGACGAAGATGGCGTTGCCGGTATTGGTTGCCTTGAGACCGTCGACTACGATGTTCTCGATCTGCGAACCGTCGACGCTCTCGATGGCGATGCACGAGCGGAAGGTGTCGATTACGCGGATGTTGGTAATGGTGATGTCGCGGAAATTGCCCCAAGTGGCAGTGCCGAACTTGACAGCCGAGGCAGAGCTGCGTATCTCGCAACTGTCGATGACGAGGTTCTGGCTTACGCCGCGCTTGTGGTAGCTCTTCAGGCAGATACCGTCGTCGGCTGCGTTGATGCGGCAGTTGGTGATACGCGAGTCGCGGCAGTCGGTCATGTCGATACCGTCGTTGTTCCAGTAGGCACGGTTGTAGACATCGAGGTGATGGAGATTCATATTGGAGCAGAGGTCGAAGGAGAGACCCCAGCAGGCGCTGTTGCGCAGATGGAGGCCGGCGATTTCGACTCCGTCACACTCGGAGAAGAAGAAGAGCTTGGGACGCATGATCTCACTGGGACGACGCAGACGCTTGCTGTAGTTGGGGTCACTCTTCACGCCACATTTCACGAGCGAGTCGATGGTGAGCGCCAGCTCCTGACCCTGTCCGTCGATGACTCCCTCGCCGGTGAGGGCGATATTGCGGGCACCCTGGGCGAGCACGAGGGCATACTTGGAGTTGTCCTTGCGCACCACGTCGCCGTCGCCCATCACCTGCAGCTGGTAATAGTCATCGGGATTGGTGCTGCCCAAGAGCACGGCACCGCGCTCGAGGTGGAGCTCTACCCCACTCTTCAGCTGGATGGCCCCGGTGAGGTAAAGGCCCTTACTGATTGACAACTTGCCACCGCCCTTCTTAGACAGACGGTCGATGGCGTTCTGGATAGCTTCGGTGTTAAGGGTCTTGCCATCGGCAACGAGCTTGAGCGACGCCGAGGTAACCACTTTGGCGGCGCTGAGGCTGAGCGACAGCATCGCCATGAGGATGAATGATACGGTCTTCTTCATGATAAGGCAAAGATAGCAAAAAACAGAGTGACACACAAAAAGTTTAGCATTAATTCGTGTTATTTTTTCAATCATTCAAGTAATTACTGGGCAGGGCGAGGCAAGGACTGATAATTACCGCCTGGGGTTTAGATAGTTTAACGATTAGGATTTGAGCGGTTAGAAGAATAGTGTTAGCTTTGCATGACAGAGAGTACATGTGCCCAGAACCCGAGGACAAGTACGGCAATGCCCCTTACAACAATAAAAAAACTACTGTTATGAGTAACTACACCTCGCTGGACGAACCGCAATTACTGGTGTCTGTTTCAGACCCCTCGCTACTGGGGAAACTCAAGAATGCAATAAAGATGCTGGATGGCGTCAGCGCAGTCACTGTGCTCAAACCCAAGAAGACAGAATTGGAGATGGCCAGAGAAGATGCCGCAGAAGGAAGAGTGACCCAATGGAGTTCGGTAGATGAAATGTTTGATACTGTTCTGAACTGAGTCCTCCCCCTCTCCCCATCCCCAAGCTCAAGGATATGTCAAAGCCCGAAACCTGCAGATGGTTTCGGGCTTTGTTGGTTCTCTTGGTGAGAGGCGGCAGACTATTTGAGAGTCAGCTCAACGATGGTGTCCACACCCTTGGGCACAGCGGGGAGCTCGAGGGTCACGCCCTCAGCGTTCTTGCTGACACGCACCTTCTGGTGACCGTCAAACATACGCGCACTGGCCACACGGCGTTCGGTGAGGGGGAGGAAGAGGGCACGGTCCTGGCAGTTCATGATATGCACATAGAGGGTGTTGCCCTTCTGGGTGGTAACGCCCCAGTCATGGGGACGCACGATGCCACCGCGGGTGCCGTAGATGGTCTCGCCATAGCGGCCCATCCAGTCACCAATAGCCTTGAGGCGCTCTACAGCCTCTACGGGCAGCTTGCCGTCGGGGCGGGGACCGATGTTGATGACATAGTTGGCATTGTTGCCGGCAGCCTTGATGATGTGCTGGATGATATATTCAGAGCTCTTGTACTTCTTGTCGGTGATGTCGTAGCCCCAGACCTTGTTCATGGTCATCACAGTCTCCAGAGGCAACTGTCCTATCACCGTTCCCTTGGAATAACCGGCTGTGTTCTGACCGGGCAGGTCCTGCTCAAAGGTTTGCAGGTCTTCGCCGGGCTTGGGGGCCTTGTGGTGGTTGTTGGCCACGAGACAGCCGGGCTGCAGGCGGTGGATAAGGCTGTACTGCTCGTCGAGACGCCAGTCAAACTTGGGGTTGTTCTTCTGGTCCCAGTAGCCGTCAAACCAGATGGCACCGATGGGGCCATAGTTGGTGAGCAGCTCGGTGAGCTGGTGCTTCATGAAAGCGAGGTAGGAGTCATAGTTGTACTGGTCCTTGGGCTTGCCGATACCCATACCGCTCCATCCCTGAGGATAGTCGGGGCGCGACCAGTCTACGTGTGAATAGTAGAGGTGGAGCTTGATGCCATACTTCTGACAGGCATCAGCGAGCTCTTTGAGCACATCGCGGTGGAAGGGAGTACCATCGACGATGTTATAGTTATTGGCCGATGTCTTGAACATCGAGAAGCCATCGTGATGACGGGTGGTAAAGGTGACGTAGCGGGCACCGGCGGCCTTGAACGCCTTGACCCATTCCTCGGCGTCGAACTTGGAGGGATAGAAGCCGTCGGCCAGGTGGGTATATTCCTTATAATTAATGTTGCGGTTACTCATCACCCACTCGCCGTTGCCGAGCATGGAGTAGAGTCCCCAGTGGATGTAGATGCCAAACTTATTGTCCTGGAATTCGGTACGGGCCTTGAGGATTTCGGGCGAAGCCTGATACTGAGCCGAGGCGGTAAGGCATGCCACCATCAGCAGGAGTAGTGTTGAAATTTTCTTCATGACATTGATGATTGTTATAACGCACACAAAGTTAAGGATTTTGGCTGAAAGAGCCAAACGAATGTCCGCTTTTTAGCAGACTATCCCCCAAGATTTTGAGAACCCCGCCATAGACCGAGGACAAGCCATGGAAGTAGCAGAGGCCAATGCATGAATTTACCCCCAACCTACCCAAGAGGGTAAATAGCGATTTGACACCCGACAACGGCACAGGCAGTACGGTGCAGACGGTACGCACCCCCGGCAAGTCTGTAGGAGTTGCGATTACATAGCCCAAGGTTGAGGTGCGGAGTTGTTTTACCTTGGTCAATGATATAGGCAGTACGGCGCAGACGGTACGCACCCCCGGCAACTCTGTAGGAGTTGCGATTTCATAGCCCAAGGTTGAGGTGCGGAGTTGTTTTACCTTGGTCGATGATATAGGCAGTACGGCGCAGACGGTACGCACCCCCGGCAACTCTGTAGGAGTTGCGATTTCACAGCCCAGGGTTGAGGTGCGAAGCGCCTCTACCCTGGGTATGGGTACAAAAAAGGTAGCAACGCTGTAAGTGTTGCGCTTAGCCGTAGGCGTTACCTCCAGCAGGATAATGGAAAAAAAAGGTGTAGACGATTATTATTAACCGAGCATAACGCCTTCGGCTAATCGCAACTCCTTCAGAGTAGCTATAATAGTTGTGCAGCTACCCAGGGTAGCGGACTACGCCCGCTACCCTAAGCTGGGGAAGCGCAACTCCTACAGAGTTGCTGCTGCTGACAAGCCCCGCAACAAAAGGGACCAGCAGCGTACCCCACCCCAGTCTTCCCATGAGGGTAAATAGCGATTTGACACCTGACAACGGCATAGATAATACGGCGCAGACGGTACACATCACCGGCAACTCTAAACCGAAGGTCACCGGCGCGGCGCAATGCGACGCGGAAAGGTAATGGAGTTGTGATTACATAGCCCAAGGTTGAGGTGCGGAGTTGTTTTACCTTGGTCAATGATATAGGCAGAACGGCGCAGACGGTACGCACCCCCGGAAACTCTGTAGGAGTTGCGATTACATAGCCCAAGGTTGAGGCGCGGAGTTGTTTTACCTTGGTCAATGATATAGGCAGAACGGCGCAGACGGTACGCACCCCCGGAAACTCTGTAGGAGTTGCGATTACATAGCCCAAGGTTGAGGCGCGGAGTTGTTTTACCTTGGTCAATGATATAGGCAGTACGGCGCAGACGGTACACATCACCGGCAACTGTGAACCGAAGGTCATCGGCACGGCGCAATGCGACGCGGAAAGGTAATGGAGTTGCGATTACATAGCTCAAGGTAGAGGTGCGGAGTTGTTTTACCTTGGTCAATGATATAGGCAGTACGGCGCAGACGGTACGCACCCCCGGCAACTCTGTAGGAGTTGCGATTACATAGCCCAGGGTTGAGGTGCGAAGCGCCTCTACCCTGGGTATTGGTACAAAAAAGGTAGCAACGCTGAACCGAAGGTCACCGGCGCGGCGCTTTGCGACGCGGAAAGGTAAAGTGTTGCGTTTAGCCGTAGGCGTTACCTCCAGCAGGATAATGGAAAAAAAGGTTTAGACAATTATTATTAACCGAGCATAACGCCTTCGGCTAATCGCAACTCCTTCAGAGTAGCTATAATAGTTGTGCAGCTACCCAGGGTAGCGGACTACGCCCGCAACCCTGGGCTGGGAAAGCGCAACTCCTACAGAGTTGCTGCTGCTGACAAGCTCCACAACAAAAGAGACCAGCAGCGTACCCCACCCCAGTCTTCCCAAGAGGGTAAATAGCGATTTGACACCCGACAACGGCATAGGCAGTACGCCGCAGACGGTACGCATCCCCGGCAACTCTGTAGGAGTTGCGATTACATAGCCCAGGGTTGAGGTGCGAAGCGCCTCTACCCTGGGTATTGGTGCAAAAAAGGTAGCAACGCTGTAAGTGTTGCGTTTAGCCGTAGGCGTTACCTCCAGCAGGATAATGGAAAAAAATGTGTAGACGATTATTATTAACTGAGCATAACGCCTTCGGCTAATCGCAACTCCTACAGAGTAGCTATAATAGTTGTGCAGCTACCCAGGGTAGCGGACTACGCCCGCAACCCTGGGCTGGGAAAGCGCAACTCCTACAGAGTTGCTGCTGCTGACAAGCCCCACAACAAAAGGGACCAGCAGCGTACCCCACCCCAGTCTTCCCATGAGGGTAAATAGCGATTTGACACCTGACAACGGCATAGATAATACGCCGCAGACGGTACACATCACCGGCAACTCTAAACCGAAGGTCACCGGCGCGGCGCAATGCGACGCGGAAAGGTAATGGAGTTGCGATTACATAGCCCAAGGTTGAGGTGCGGAGTTGTTTTACCTTGGTCAATGATATAGGCAGAACGGCGCAGACGGTACGCACCCCCGGAAACTCTGTAGGAGTTGCGATTACATAGCCCAAGGTTGAGGCGCGGAGTTGTTTTACCTTGGTCAATGATATAGGCAGAACGGCGCAGACGGTACGCACCCCCGGAAACTCTGTAGGAGTTGCGATTACATAGCCCAAGGTTGAGGCGCGGAGTTGTTTTACCTTGGTCAATGATATAGGCAGTACGGCGCAGACGGTACGCACCCCCGGCAACTCTGTAGGAGTTGCGATTACATAGCCCAAGGTTGAGGTGCGGAGTTGTTTTACCTTGGTCAATGATATAGGCAGTACGGCGCAGACGGTACACATCACCGGCAACTCTAAACCGAAGGTCACCGGCGCGGCGCAATGCGATGCGGAAAGGTAATGAAGTTGCGATTTCATAGCCCAGGGTTGAGGTGCGGAGTTGTTTTACCTTGGTCGATGATATAGGCAGTACGGTGCAGACGGTACGCACCCCCGGCAACTCTGTAGGAGTTGCGATTTCACAGCCCAGGGTTGAGGTGCGAAGCGCCTCTACCCTGGGTATTGGTACAAAAAAGGTAGCAACGCTGAACCGAAGGTCACCGGCGCGGCGCTTTGCGACGCGGAAAGGTAAAGTGTTGCGTTTAGCCGTAGGCGTTACCTCCAGCAGGATAATGGAAAAAAAGGTGTAGACGATTATTATTAACCGAGCATAACGCCTTCGGCTAATCGCAACTCCTTCAGAGTAGCTATAATAGTTGTGCAGCTACCCAGGGTAGCGGACTACGCCCGCAACACTGGGCTGGGAAAGCGTAACTCCTACAGAGTTGCTGCTGCTGACAAGCTCCACAACAAAAGGGACCAGCAGCGTACCCCACCCCAGTTCTCCCAAAGGGCTTACAACTACAACCCACATCGCCGACACCATGTCCACAGAGGACACGATGTCGGCGATGCCTATATATATTAATAAGGTGTAACCCTTACTTCACTACCTTATGGCCGTTGATGATGTAGACGCCGTGGGGGAGCGAGCTGGCGTCGGTGCCGAGATAGACACCCGAGAGGGTGTAGATGCCCACCTTGGCGGGACGCGAAGAGGGGGTGTAGACATTGTCGATACCCGACTCTACGCTGGTCTGGATTTCAACCTCATCGAGGAAGAGACGGCAGGAGTTGAAGGTGAGCTGCGTCTTGCCCGATGCTCTCAGCGTGGTGCTGCAGTCGGTCCACTGGCCTTCGGTCAGGTTGAAAGTAGTGGTCGACAGCGTACCGTTGCTGGTAGAGAGGGTGAGCGTATTGCTGTTGTTCTTGTCGAAGGGAGCAGCCTTGAACTTGATGGTGACAGGCGTGTTGGCGTCGACATTGAATGAAGGACTCGTCAGATGATAGGTGCCTGATGCGTTGCCATTGCGGCCGATGACCGCACACTGGTAAGCGCCCTTGAGGGTCATGCCAGCTTCCCATCCTGTAACATCGGGTTCGAAAGTACCATTGGCAAAGTTTTTTGCTTGCAGGAGGTTGTCGGGCTTGTAGAAGCCCTTGTCGTCGTTGGCACCGGTACCGAGACAGCGGTCGAAGGTCTCCTTGAGCAGATAGCCTTCCTGAGAAGCGCCGTTGTTGAGGTTGGCAAAGTTGAACGAAGCCAGACCGCCCGAGCAAGACATCTTGCTGATGAGGATGTTCATAAGCATCCTGCCGTTGTTGTCGTTATACACCACACAGGCCGGACTGGTGTTATTGCCCAGACTGTTGTGTCCGCCATAGGGCCATGCGTCGCCCGCCTCTGTTTCACCGCTCTTGACATTGTCAGCAGGGATGATGGTGATGCGCTCGTGGTCGTTGCCTCTATCAGGAGTATTGGGGCAGTTCCACTGCCAGAGAGTAGGATTATAGTCGATATGATTGATCATAATGCCCGAAGCCGCGATATACTTGTCCCAACCTTCCTGCTGACGGTTCTCGATGAGATAGTACTCATTGCTGCTGCCGGGGTTGGTCACTTTGTAGACTTCGCCACCCTTGGCAGTGGTCTTCAGGTCCTTGACGCTGCAGGTAAGAGTTTCAGAGAGGTCAACGGGCTTAATCCATCCGCCGACCATCTTCTCGTAAGCGGTGTAGCCGGCAGGACAATACTCGTTGCCATTGTAGCTGCCCGAGCACATGAGGTCCCAGGTGCCCATGCCATACCAGGTGTTGCTGGTACCAGAGTTGCCGCGGGTGTCATACATGTCGGGATAACCCAAGCAGTGGGAGAACTCGTGGCAGATGGTGCCGATGCCCATATAGCTGCTGGCACTGCGCAACTCGTTGGAGCAGGCGTAGACGCTGACATACTTGTTGCCATACTTCACGGGCGAAGCGAGCTGCCACTTGTGGGGCCATACGGTATTTTTACCGCCACCAGTAGCCTCGCCACGGCCGGCATAGATGACATAGACTTCCTCGACAAAGCCGTCGCCGTCCCAGTCATAGGGCGAGAAGTCGAGGCCATCGGCATAAGCCTTGTTGCAGGCATCAAGTATCATACCACGGGCGTTCTGGTCGTTGCCGTTGACATTGCCACCATAAGAAACCTGCGAGCCGAGGGTATAGGGACCTACCACGTCGAAGGTGATGTTGAACACGCCACCGCTCTGGGCGCTGAAGTAGTCTGCCACGCTGCCTACAAACTTACCTTCTTTGAGACCTTTCTCATTGGCCACGCGGTTGTAGTAAGCCTGGGGGTCGTCCATCGTGAAAGCGACGTCAGAGAACTGGGCGAGGATAATGAGGCAACGCTTCTCGCCGGTGAAGTTGACACGCTGTGCCACCTTCTCTCTCCACGACTTGCGCTGCTTGCCCTGACTGCGGGCAGGCTCCATCTGGCTGCGCATGTTGGTGGCGTTGAGCTGCAGCTGCTGCATGTCTGCCACACGCAGCACATCGTTGCTCTCAAGGGTGTAACAGGCGCCGTTCTCGGCTTTCCAGTAACGCATAAACTCGTCGCCACACAGCTGTACGCGAACAGTCTTGCCATCGGCAGTTTTGAAGATGCGCCACACGCTTGGGTCGGCGGGGACGGCATGGACTGCTACTGTAGCTACCAACAGCAACAGTGCAGTAAGGAATCTTTTCATCATGATTTGAATTATTTTATTTGACATTTTTGTCGATAACGTGTTCATTAGCAAACTCGTATGCAAAAATAATTATTTTTTCCAACCTAACGGCTATCATCGGGCAACAAAATGAGGTCATGGCATAAAAAAAGATTGCCAGCGCTGTGCCGGCAATCTTTTTTATTGTCATTTCCGCATGAGTCATCACGCAGATTTCAGCTAATCGATTAGCGTACCATGGTAATGCTCTTGGCAGAGAACCATATATAACCCGTGAATGAACCGTTGGAACCGAAGATACCACCACACAAGACCTTGTCGGCATCGAAGGTGACAGTCTTGAAGTCTGCACTCCAGGTACCACCGATAGGCTCGGTAGTAAGATTTCTACCGTCTTGAGAGAAGAGACATACGTAGTTAGGAGCATTGCCAAGACCGAAGTCTACACCGTCGGCAAACTTGTAAGAACCCAGTTCGTCGAATGCCAGTGAGCCCTGTTTGGTAGCCTTGTCGTAGTCATACTTGAGCACGGCCATTGTCCAGTCATAGCCCATCATGCCAGAGACATAGAGATAGTGGTTGTAGTCCTCGCTTTCCTCATCGCCGCCGGTCACGGTTACCGACCACTCCTTGGCAGCACCATTGGCGTCGACGCACTTCATCTTCCATACACCCTGGAGTTTCTCATAGAACTCAGAGTCGTTGTCACGAAGTACAACATTGGTAGAAGAGTTGGCGCCTACCTTGGCGCCATCGGCAGAAACGATATATACTTCGAAGGTACGGTTTTCATTGATTTCATCGTCATCGACGGTCTTGACTTCTACCTTGCCGGCACCGTCAGAGATGACGATGGTGGTATCAGTAACCATATAGTTGACGTCCTTCTTGGCAGGGTTGCTGCCCGACTCTCTCATTGACACATGTACACGCACGGGAGCTGTAGTCTCACCTTTGACAACGATAGGCACATTGAAAAGACCTGCACCTTCCTTGACCTTGACTTCTGTCTTGCCCATCTCGACGGTTACGTCGGCATTGGTGTTCCAGCTGGCATCATCGTCCGAGCAGGCCGCAAAGAAAGCGGTCACTGCAAGGAGCATAAACAATTTGATATATTTCATACTGTGATGTATTCTTTAATAGTTATACTGATTAATCGGCGTATCCGGGGTTCTGCTGAGTCTTCAGCTTGGGGTTGCTGTCGAGCTCGCTCTGAGGAATAGGCCATGTGTAACGATAGTCACCAGCCTTATAGGTAACGCTTGCGCTCTTCACGGTAATGATACCGTTGATACCCATAGCGGCAGGATAGTCGGCAGTACGGCTGAAGCCGAGACCCAGACGACGCAGGTCGCTCAGACGGAAGCCCTCGCCTACAAACTCAAGCTGACGCTGACGCAGAGCCGAGGTGAGCAGCTGCTCAGAGGTGAACGAAGCGGCCTGATAGTCCTCGATACGGTTCTTGAGGAAGGTGTTCAGATAGCTTGAGCCATCCACATTGGTGCGGGCAGCAGCCTCGGCAGCGATGAGGTACATCTCAGAGAGACGGAAAGGCTTGCACATGTTGACCAGGTTGTTAGCGCTACCGGTACGCAGTGAGCTGTTGCCGGGGAACTTGACAAACTGGTACAGAGCATAGGTGCTACCCTCGACCTTTACACCCTCGTTGACCTCGAAGAATGTGTCGAAGCGCACGTCGCCTTCAACAGCGAAGGTATTCAGAGTGGCGTAGGTGGGGATATAGTCGCAAGTCTGGTTGTCGGAAGAGATGTAAGCACCACCTACCGAACCGCCAAGCTCAGTATTTGACATGAAGGGGCGGAAGATCACCTCGGTACCGGCGTCATTGGTCCAGAGCTTCTTGTAATCGGCAATGGTGGTAAGAGTATAGGCACCGTTGGTGATTACGTCCTTGGCCTTGGCAAGAGCTGTGGGATAGTCGCCCTTGACGAGAGCCACACGAGCCATCATAGCCTCTACGGCAAACGAAGATACGTAAGCGGCGTTGGGCTTGAGCAGGTCGGCTACATCACTGGCACCGCTGGCCTCGTAGGCCTTGATGCCGTCGTAGGCATTGGCAAGGTCGGTCTCGATGAGACTGAAGGTCTCTGCCAATGTGCTGCGGTCGGGATAGTAGGACGCATTGGATGTAGGATAGTAGACCGTCTGCAGGGGCAGACCAGAATGCTCTGCCTCGGGATTGGTCTGTGTGTAAGACTGGCAGAAGTGGTCGGCCAGGAAGAAGTAAGCATAGGCACGGGTAAACGAAGCCTCTGCGCGATAGCGTTTGATGGCAAGCACCTGGGCATCGGTAAGACCCTCCTGACCCAGCAGCTTGTCGGCCTCTTCCATCAGCTTGTTACAGTTCTTGATGACGCTGTAGCAGCTACCCCACATGCTCTCGATTTCGCCGGTAGAAGCGAGGATGTTACCGCTGTTGAGCTCACCGTTACGGTTACCGTTGCTCAACAAGCCTACAAACTCGTCGGCTACCAGGTCGGGCTGGTAGAGCCAACCGCCGGAAGTAAGACCGCGAAGATTGCTGTAGAGGATGTTACGGAACTGATAGAGGTCCTTCTCGTTGCGAATTGCGGACTGGTCGTCGAGAGCTCCGAAGGGCTTCTGGTCCATGCTACATGAAGTAACGAACAATGTCGCAAGCAACATCAGTGAAAAATATATTTTTTTCATATTCTTTTCCATTTATCGTGTTATATTGTTAGAATGTAACTTCGGCACCGAGCACGAACTGGCGGGTGTTAGGATAGTTGAACTTAACCAGGTTGATATCGGGCTCTGGGTCATAACCAGAGAACGAAGTAATGGTGAAGAGGTTACGAGCGATACCAAATACCTTGAAGCCCTTGACATAGCGCAGAGGAGCAAGCCACTTCTTGGGCAGGTCGTACTGGAGGCTCAGGGTCTTCATACGCAGGAATGAAGCGTTGTCGAGCAGATTGTCGTCGAGCATGGTCACGTTGTATCCAGCAGCAGGGATGTCGGTAATCTGACCGGGCTTGGTCCAGATGTTCAGCATCTTGGTCTGCTGGTTCCATGAAGTAGCGTTGGCGGGGTTGGCGGTGAAGACTTCCTCGTTCATCAGCAGGTACTTGCCGTTCTGCCAAGCGAAGTCAGCGATGATGGCAAAGCCCTTCCAGGTGAAGTTGGTACCGAAACCACCAATCCAGGGGGCATAACGGTTCTTGCCAGTCCATACTGTACAGTTCTCCTCGCTGAAGGTCTTGGTGATGTTGCCATCCTTGTCGTACCACATGGGGGCACCGTCGCGTGGGTCAACGCCTGCACGGCGGGGCAGATAGAACTCACCATAGCTGCGGCCTACCTCATAGCGTACACCGGTATTGGCGATGGTATAGTTGTCACGACCGGCAAAGAGCTCGGTGATTTCGTTCTTGTTGTAACCTACGTTGGCCTTGAAGGTCCAGCGCATGTCGCGAGTCTTGATGATGTCTACATCGACGTCGGCTTCAAATCCCTTGTTGACCATCGAACCTACGTTACCCACACCAGCAGAGAAACCAGTGGTGAAAGAGTAAGGAACGTCCATAATCATATCGGTACTCTTGTTCTTGTAGAGGTTGATGTTGACACCCAGACGGTCGAAGACGCGGGCATTGATACCGAAGTTGAGCTTGTCCACCTTCTCCCAAGTCAGCATATAGTTGGCAGCCTGTGCGATACCCAGAGTGGTCTGGCCGTTGTAGAGCGAACCCTGGCCATAGAGACCGAAGTACTCGTAGGCACCAGGACCTGCGTCACTACCGGTAGTACCATAGTTGAGACTCAGTGAGGCATCGTTGAGCCAACTTACGTCCTTGAGGAAGCTCTCCTTCTTGGCATCCCACTTCACACCGAGTGACCAGAAGGTACCCCAGCGGTGGTCGGGAGCAAACTTAGAGCTACCGTCGCGACGGATAGAGCTGTAGAAATAATACTTCTCCTTGAAGTTGTACTCCAGAGTGGCGAAGAGTGAGTTGGCAACAACCTTGGTCTGAGCGTCCTCGAGGTCAGAGAGGGCAACGTTAGTACCGCTGGTGATGTTCATCAGACGGGCATCGGCATGACCTGTTGCGAAGGCACCAAACTGCCAGTCCTTGGTGATGCGGGTTTCCTCACCAACCAGCACGTCGATGTTGTGGTCGCCAAAGCCCTTGCGGTATTCAGCAGTGTGGATGAGGTTGTACTGATAAGAAGAGGTATAACGGTTCTGTACGGCACCGGTATTCATCGAGCCTACAGCGCCATCACCTACAATGTCGCCCATAGGAGTCCGGAAAGTCTCCCAAGGCAGGTTGCGGTTGTCGAGGGTCTGGTTGACCAGCTCGAGCGACTGCTGGGCGGTCAGGGTAAGACCGTCGATAGGAGTAAGCACCTCATTGAGTGAAGTGTTGAGGGTGATACGCTTGCGGAAAGAGCGACGGTATCTGCTGTCCTGTTCCATGGTCTTCATACCAGAGTAGTGCAGATAGTCGGCCTTGGCGCCCTTGATGAGCTTGCCGCTGTCGTCGAAGCTATAATAATAAGGTACGTCGAAGGGCAGAGCCTTACGGGCAAATACCAGAGGGTTGTTAGTATAAATGCTGCTGGCACTCTGCATGGCGCTCCATACGGCGTTCTGCTCGAAGTCCTGTACACCGATGTTGGCGCTGTAGCCCACCTTGAAGAACTTGTTCAGACGAGCGTTGATACGGGCATTGAGGACAGAGCGCTGCATAGCAGACTTCTCTACCAGACCCTGCTGCTTGTGGTGGTTGTAAGACATATAGTAGTTGACTGTCTGGCTACCGCCCTGCATGGTGGCATTGATATCATAAGTAGGAGCCGAACTGCTCAGCACCTCGTCATACCAGTTGGTATTGAGGCCGTAGTTCTTGACCAGATTGCGGATTTCGTCGCTCACGGGCTGACCGATAATATCGCGGAACTGTACGTACTGCTCAGAGTTCATCATCTCTGCACCGTCGGAAGTAGGAGAAGAAACACCCCACTGGGCCTTGACGCTAACCTGGGCGCTCTCGTTGTAACGACCCTGCTTAGAGGTGATAAGGATCACACCGTTGGCAGCACGCGCACCGTAGATAGAAGTAGAAGCAGCATCCTTGAGCACGGTGATATTGGCAATGTCCTCAGGGTTGAGGGTGCTGAAGAATGAAGAGCTGATAGGTGCACCATCCAGAATGAAGAGGGGCTGGTTGCTGGTCTGCAGGAAGTTGACACCACGCAGACGGATTGTAGCTGTGGTCGAAGGGTCACCGGCTGAGCTGAGCACAGACAGACCAGAAACCTGACCGGCAAGAGCGTCGGTGAAGTTAGGGGTAACAATCTTGCCGAGCTTTTCAGAGCCTACAGTACCGATGGCACCTACAACGGCACCCACCTTCTTGGCCTGGCCGTAACCGGTAACCACTACTTGCTCCAATACATGACTGTCGGGGTCGAGCACGACCATCATGTTGGCAGAGGCTTTAAGACGCTTGGTAACCATACCGATGGATGAAAACTCGAGTTCAGCGTTCTTGCTGTTTACCACGAGCGAGAATTTTCCATCAATGTCTGTGGCGACACCAGTCTTGGTGCCTACGACTTTAACAGACGCACCAATTACAGGCTCGTTGTCTTCGCTGCTGACTACGGTACCTGTAACTTTTGTTTGTGCCAGCGCCATTCCTATGCTCAGGAAGAGGCAGGCAAAAAACATCGATAGTCTTTTTTCCATAAAATCTCTCTCTTTTAAATTAAAAACTATATTAACTATTATTATTATTTCATCCTCAATGACAAGTTTTCGGGGTCTTACCACCGTCTCCGGCAGCATTATGCTGACATTTTGGAAACCAAAAGCGCAAAAAACAATCCTTTAAGCACAACCTTAGAGCCGTTTTTAAGTCGTTTTGCAACTATATGTACGTGCAAAATTAATAGTATTAATGATAAATAGCAAAAATTATACAAAATATTATTACGGGGTTAACGTTTATTAACTATTAAAGGAGCTTTCAGATGATTTATATCAAGGATTGCGACTGTAGAAGATAACAAATTATAATTAGAAAGCCACAATATTTAACGGATTGTTATCGATAGGGGTATATTTAATCATTATTTATTCATCCGAGGTAATGTTAAAAACCTCAAACTGCCAAATCAGCGTTTTCGAGTTGGCTTATAGCATAGTAGGAGGGCTACCCCGCGTCCGTTTCCCACCACGTCCACCCCTTTTCCTCCCGCATTTGCAAGCAGCGGGATGATTGTTGTGATGGCGGAGGTTGGCGACACCCACACCGAGACCTATGCAAAAAGTCCCGAGCACAGCCTAATGACGCCCGAGCACATCGAAAACCCGATTTCGTGGTGTGAAATGGTGATTGCAAGCCAGGATATCCATTATGCAAGCTACGAAATGACGATTTCACACCGTGAGCGTCGTTTTACGATGTACATTGACGGGATGGGGCAAGACAATAAAAGATACAAAAAGCCGATGGCGTCTTCTGAAGGCTCCGCCTTAGTGGCGCTGACGGCATCGGCAGGAGGAGAGGCCCCTCCCTTAACCTTCCCCAAGGGGCGGGAGTTCATACTTGGTGTGTTTAAGGCGTTTAGATAAAACTCCTTCCCCTTGGGAAATACTGGGATGGCCCCAAGCGGCATCTCCTACATCCATGGACACGAACAACATATCCCTCATGACGAACACCACGTAAGCAGCGGCAACTCCTACATCCATGCACACGAACATTATACCCACCATGACGAAACCGTCGTAAGCAGCGGCAACTCATACATCCATGCACACGAACATTATACCCTCCATGACAAAACACACATAAGCAGCGGCAACTCTGTAGGAGTTGCGTTTCCCCAGCCCAGGGTTGCGGGCGAAGCACGCTACCCTGGGTAAGCGCCCCCACTAACCTTGCTACTCTGTAAGAGTTGCGATTAGCCGTAGGCGTTATTCTCAATCTTATGGTTTCCGCCTGCCCAGTGCTTGCAGATAGCCTGCTGCGGGTAACGCCTTCGGCTAAACGCAACTCCTACAGAGTTGCTTCATCTTATTATTCATGTACCCAGGGTAGAGGCGCTGCGCACCTCAACCCTGGGCTATGAAATCGCAACTCCTACAGAGTTGCCAAGGGTGCGCACCATCCACAATGGACCACTTATATCATTGTCATCCCCTTGCAGCATCAACGAATGGAGGACGACAACCACAGCGTTACCCCCAACCGCCCCACTCCACCTTATTATATATATAGGGCGCACCTCTCTGCCCACATCTGGGCACTAAAAAAACCCAGACCGGGTGGGGCTGGGGCTCTTGATGAAATATGAGAGACTTAATTCAACAGTCTGAACTTCTGGGCTACATTCCACTTCACGACGAGGGGCTTTGCCTCCTTGCCGTTGACCACGGGGATGACGTGGATGCGGCGGGTGGCGTAGTGGCGACGGAAATAGAGGTAGCTCACGTGTATCGACTTGCGCTCGTGGGGCTGGAGACGCACCATAGAGGGCATCTTGAGCACCGTATTGTTGGGCACACGCTTGAACTGGATGGTCATCGGCTTATCGGTGTCGTTGGCGAGCTTCAGCTCGAAGGTGTGGGTCTGCCCCACGGTCAACTCGGGAAACGGCAGCAGCTGCTGGTTCATGAAGAGGCCGTGTCCGTAGTCGAAGGGATGGTCTTCACGCACGGGGTGGACCATAGGCACGATGTTGGCCTTGACCCAGAGACGCACGTAAGCCGAACCGTCGTTGACGAGCACCACCACCTGCTTGACAAAGTTGCCCTGCTTGTGGTCGGGGTCGAGCGACACGGTGACCCGGGCTGTCTCGCCCGGACGCACGGCACGCTTGGTATAGTCGGCGACCATGCAGCCACACCACGTGTTGACTGCCGAGATGGCCACGGGACTCTTGCCGTTGTTGCGCAGACGGAAGACATGGACCACCTTACCGTCTTTCTCGTAGATGGTACCGAAGTCGTGGGTGCGCTCTACGGGCTTGAACGTCTCAAGAAACTGTGGTTCGCCCTGTGCCTGTGCCGTGAGTGCCGTGAAGAGTGAAAGTATGAGGAATAGCAATGATTTCATCATGTCATTATCCTTGGATTGTTAGGGAAGTATAGGGTGCCCACGCCCCAATCATGAGGAGGGGCACCCCTGTCAACGCTATCGATTGAACTGAATCAATCTTCTATGCATGTTCAGTCTACGAAGGTGAGTCCCCAAGTTGTGGAGACATAGCTTGCGCCCCATCCATAGTTGCCGTAGCTCCAACCCCAGTGGTTGGGATCGAGCGTCTGCTCTACCTTGACATAACGGGCATTGACAGCACCATAGAGTACATACCACTGGCTGCTCCAGCTCTCACGATAGGTGCCCTTGCCATTGACATCGCCCAGGTCTACCCAGTTGGCATTGTCCTCGCTCAGATAGAAGCGGAACGACTTGCCGGGAGAACAAGAGAGCTTGAAGGCACCCACCTTGTGTACGGCTCCGAAGTCTACGACAAACGAGGCATTGTCGATATTGAACTGAGAGAACTTCCATGTCGACAGTTTGAGTTCATCCTTATTGTAGTTGACGGCAGAGATACACTTCCAGGCGCTGATGTCGCTCACGGCTGTACCCAGCAGTGCTGTAGGATTGTCCTGGATGAGGCTCTCCTCGGTGGTCACCACGAGATAAGCCACCTGGCTGTCGAGGGTCACCTTGGTGCCGTTGGCATACTCAGCTACGAGTCGCAGCGGAGCCACATAGCCTGCCTCGGTCAGCGTCTGACCCAGCTCGGTGGGCAGCTCCACATGGAGTTGGGCGCCTTGACTTCCAGCAGCCACCGTGGCAGCTGTCACCTCGAGGGCACCAGCCACATTGGCGGGCAGTGACTTGTAGTTCTTGCCGTTCTCGGTGTTGTAGGCATCCACGAGGCTGTTGTCTACGGTAGCCGACACCTTCACATCACTGTCGAGCGCGAAGTGCAGGCTCACGTTATAGTCGGCCTTGACCTCGCCAAAGACTCCCACGGGAGTGCGCACGATGCTGCTCTTGGCTGAGTTTGAGCCTGCGAGATAGACCATATCGTTGGTGGTATGGATGGCTACATAGTAGACGCCCATCTCCTCGCTTGCCACCACGGGACGGTCGGTATCGAGGGACCCCTCCTTGACGGCGGTGAGTCTGAGGGGCACCACATACTCGGGCTCGGTCAGACGGGCACAAGCCTCGGCGGGGATGGTCACCTTGAGAGGTTCGGAGGCCACGTTGGCTCCGGCGCTGATGCCCGTCTTCTCCAGCTGGATGGCAGCGAGCACATCGGCAGGCACGGTGGTGGCCACGCCGTTATATTCCTTGTTATATTCAGATACCATTGTGGTGTCGGGGGCGGCACTAATGGTGATGCTGTCTGCCGAAGCATACTGCAGACGCGCCTTGACGTTGGCGGTGATGTCGCCGAAAGAGCCTACCGGTGTGTGGTAGACGGTACACTCGGTCACTTTGGCTACCGACTGGTCTACGTAGATGAGGTTGTTGTTGGAACCGTCTACATCGTAGGCCTCGTCGTCGCTACAGCCGCTGAGAGTGGCTGTTCCAAGGAACAGCACTCCACAGGCGATATATAATTTGTTCAGTTTCATTGATTGTAAGTTTTATCGGTTAGACGACACTGTATTAGTAGGGGCACTTATGATTGGGCACCCATGATGGTGAGCCACTCTTGGCCACGGCGTTGTATCCATGACCGGTCTGGTCGAGGATCGAACCGTCTTCCTGCTGGTCTGTACCGCAGAAGCGCCAGTATGCGATGAGTCCCGGTGTGTGGGGGTCTACATAGCAGATGTTGTTGAGCAGGTCGGCAGGAGTGCGGGCAACGTTCCATACGCGGAATTCACTTACGCGGCCGTTGAGATAGCGGCCTCCGGCAGAGTAGCCGATGGCGAAGGGACCGTTGTTGTCGCCGTATGAGGTTCCGTAATCATAGCTCCACACGAGCGAGATGTCGCCAGTAGCCTTGACAGGGTCACCCATAGGTTCGCCGTCGAGATACATGGTAATCTGAGAGCCGTCATAGACACAGGCAAAGTGGCACCATTTCTTGGTGGGGAAGTGGGTGGGGAATGTGGTGGGGTGAGCCGTTCCCTTGTCGGGCTTGTCCCAAGAGGGCGCACCGGTCTTGCCACCGGCGAGCTGCAGCTGGTCGGGGTCGCACGATACGTCGCCGAAGCGCAGCAGGAAGTTCTCCTCGCATCCCATCAGTGAAGAGATGTAGGGATTGGTGTGGCAGAAGTCGTTGACATATACTTTGCACTCCATAGTGAGCTGGGAGAGATGACCCAGGGCCTCGTTGTTGCGGAAGCCGGGAACCAGGAATGGCCTGCCGTTGATGTCGGCCACGTCGGTAGTGATGATGGGCACGAAGACGATGTATGCCACCGAGCCAGCCTCGAGCAGATTGCCATCGCTCTTGACGCGCACGGGCAGACAATAGTTCTTGCCTTCCTCAAACTGTGATGGATCGCCTATCATCAACTTGGCCTGAGATGACACAAAGTTACCCGGGGTGATGGTAACGTTGGCATCCTCGATGCTGTAAGCCGATGTGGGAGGCACGATGTAGCTCGAGTTGTTGGCCTTGTTGTAGGCGTCGAGCAGCTCGGGGGCAGCCTCAAAGGTGGCCGTGACGGGGGCGCTCACCTTGCCGGTGCAGGTGACAGAGAGGTCTACCTGGTCGGCGCCCTCAAAGCCCTTGCGTATGGTATTCTTCTGCATGGTGCCCGTGATGTAAACCACATCGCGGTAGTCGCCATTGCTCTCCTGACAGGCGGCGAAGACCAGGGCTACCATAGCCATCATAAATAATCTTATCTTATTCATAATCGTTGTTCTAAATCTTTATACTGTTACTAATCACGGTTTTAGTGGATAGCAGGGTTCTGGATTTGGATGCCGTGGCGCATATTGGCGTAGTTGCTGCATCCATAGCCAGTGTTGATATAGTCGCGGTGCATGAAGAAGGCACCAAAACCACCCTTGCGGCCAGTGCTGGGCTGATAGCGGGCATAATTGAGCAGCTGTCCGCACTCAGCAGCCTTCCAGTTGTCACCCACGTTCTCGGTATAGACCACCTTCTCGGTAGGACAGCCACTGAAGGGCACGCGACCGGGGCTTCCGCCATAGGTCTGGTTGACATACCAGTTGGTAAACTTATTGGTATTGCCGCTGGGGGCACTTCCGTAGTAGTCAATGCAGAGTAGCATGTTGGGGTTGCCCTTGATGGTAAATCCGTCGGGATAGGTAAAGGTGCTGTCGGGCGATGCCATGGGGCCGACGAACTGGCCTACATACTCCACGAAGTAGTCGAGGTTGCCACCGGAGAGCGGGTCGCCCTCAGGCTCATAGTCCATGTCGATACCGTCGAGTCCATTCTCAAAGATGGGACGCAGCAGGTCCTGGGCGTAGGCACGCATGGCTGCCTGGGGGTCGTTCTGCTTTACCCAGATAGAGTCGTAGAACTCTGGACGGGTGCGGATGCGGATGATGGTAGGTACCACGAGCCGGGTACCCTTGACTTCCTGCACATACTTCATCTCACGATATACCTCGGGCAGATAGTGAGTATCTACGTGGGTAGAGTCGTCAGAGGGGATGCCACCCCAGAGTGAGCAGATATCGAGCGAGTCGGGCAGACCGAGGAAGCGGGTAGCCAGCGAGGTGCTCTGGGTGTAGTCGGCGAACCATCCCCAAGCGATGGAATGGTCACTCTTCTTGTAGTCGCGCAAGTTCTTGTAATACTGCGGGCCGTAGGTGGTGGGGGCAACCACCGTGGCGTTCTCTACATCGGTATCGCATGAAGCAAACATGCAGGCGATGAGCAGCAGCGGCATAATATATTTCATTATTTTCATAGATGCTGTCATTTAGGTGATTAATGTTTAGGGTTCTTGTCCCACCAGAGTTTGGTACCGCCATTGTCGGGACCACCGAGCAGACCTACGGCAGCCTGTACATTAGCATTGTTGTTGGAATACTCAGAAGCGGGGAAGCGCAGACGACGAATCTGCAGATTGGTATTTACTGCGCCGTTGCTGGCGTTATGGTCTACGGTGAAGAGCTTGGGATAACCCGTACGGCGATACTCACTCCAAGCCTCCTGACCATCGGGGAAGATGGCGAGATACTTCTGGGTGATGATGCGCTCGAGCTTCTGCTCGGTCTGGGCGTTGTTGTCCCACTTGGGGGTGATGGTGCTCAGCGCCGAGGCGTCGCGACCGTTGCCGCTGTTGTCGGTGAAGGTGGCGGGCACGTTGTTGCTCTCCAGATAGGCATCGGCACCGCTCACGCCACGCTCCTGGAACGAAGCGCGTACACCAGCCTTATAGAGTTCTTCGACCGAGCTTGCGCCCATATCCCATCTGAGCTTGGCCTCAGCTCTGAGGAAGAAGCTCTCGGCTGCCGACATCCACTGTATGGCTGCATTTGACTCCACATTCGCTACCGATGTCTTGGCTGTATAGTCGCTCTGGTTGCGTATCTGCAGACCGGGATAGACGCCGTGGATGCCACCACCGTTGGCGGCTTCGGCGAAGTAGACCTTGGCACGAGGGTCGGCGTAGCCGTTGAGATAGCTGTCGATAGAGGCACCCATGCGCATATCGCCGAAGCTCTGGGTAACCTCCCAGATGGGGTTCAGGTAAGAGTACTTGGCATTGTTGGCATGAAGTGCAGTCTTCTCAAGGAAGCCCTGGCTGTTATCGATAGACTTCTGAGCCTCCTGCTTGGCGAGGGCCTCGTTGGCATAAGCCACGCGGAGAGCCAGACGCAGACGCAGGGTATTGGCAAACTTGACCCAGCTCTCTACATCGCCGCCGAAGACAAAGTCGAAGTTGGCGAGGAGCTTGGCAGAAGCCGATGCCTCATGATAGGAAGTGAGCACGTCGATGGCGTCGTCGAGCTCGGCAAAGAAGGCTTTGTACACATCCTCCTGGCTGTCGTAAGCCACATTGATGCCGGTACCGAAGCGGGTGTAGGGCAGCGGGCCATACATGTCTGCCAGACGGCTCATGCCGAATACCTTGACCACATTGCCCAGAGCTGTCACGGCAGCCGTACCGTTCTTGTCAGAGTTGGTCTTCAGCGAGAGCCAGGGCTGCATCAGATTGGTATAGGTGTCGTTGAAGGGCAGGTTTACCCACTTGTCGGGCATCAGATAATGGGCATTGTGCAGCGAGCCCACATCGTAAGAAGCCTTGATATTGGAGAAATAGCCAGAGAAGAGGCCGCCGGTGAGCATATCCTCTACCTGGTAATCGGCGCCCTTGTCCAGACCTACGATGAATACGTTGTGCTGCATCTGGGAGAAGAAGGCACCGGTATTCATATTGTCGTGGGTCATATCTTCTTCAGTAGCCGAGTTATGGTCAGTGTTCCACTTGTCAAACTCAGACGTACATGAAGAGAGCACTACGGCAGATGCCATGACGGCGAGACTGCCTGTGATGAATTTATTGAGTTTCATAATCGTTATAGGGTCTTTAGAAGTCAACTTTTACAGAGAAACCAAGATTGCGCAGGCTCGGCATCATGAAGTTGTCGATACCGGTGAAGTAGGTACCCGTACTGGCGGTGAGTTCGGGGTCGAACGGAGCCTTGCAGTAGAACATGAGCAGGTTGCGGCCGGTGAAGGCGAGGCGCAGGTTCTCTATCCAGGGCACCCACTTGCTGATGGGCAGACTGTAGCCCACAGAGAGTTCAGACAGACGCACGTTGGTAGCGCTGTAGATGTAGTATGCACCCACGCTGGGACCTATCTTGCTGTAGTAGTCCTGGGCAGGGATGCGGTAGCCGTTGACGAGTGCGCCACCCAGGTCGCGGGCCTCGGCTGTAGTCTTGCTGGCACCGAAGTAGTCCATGTAGCCCTGGGTAATGGATGATACCCGACCACCCACACGGGCACTGATGAGGAAGCCCAGGTCTATGCCCTTCCAGGAGAAGCTGTTGCGCCAGCCCATGTTGTACTTGGGATTGACGTTGCCGGCATATACATACTTGCCTTCATCCACACCGGCGATGTTGCGCGAGGTGTAGTCGACGATGAGGTAGCCGTGCTCGTCCATCTTGGGGATGGTGACATAGAGGTCGCCCATAGAGCCGCCCTCGGTGAGGCGCACCTTGACAGAACCCAGATTGAGCATGTCCATGCCGTCGAGCGACACGTTTACCTTGTTGCCGTTGGCAAGGGTGAGCTCGGTAGGAGCGAGGAGTTGCTTGATTTTGTTCTTGTTGAGGGTGTAGGTGAAGGTGCTTGACCACTTCACGGGACCCAGAGGTTGGTTCAGCGTGAGCGAAGCCTCAATACCCTTGTTGTCGATACGACCACCGTTGATAGGCAGCTTGCTGTAACCCGACGAGGCAGACAGTTCGGGAAGGAAGAACTGGTCGGTGGTGCGGGTAGAGTAAAGGCTGACGTTAAGGTTTACCTTGTCCTGCCACAGGTTGGCCTGCAGACCCAGCTCCCATGCCTTGGTGCGCTCGGGCTTCAGGTTGTTGTTGGGATAGTAAGAGGTAGTAGAGGGCGCGGCGTTGGAGTAAGTGTAGCGGGTGAGCGCATAGAACTTCTCGGGTGTGTTACCCACCTCACTGTAGCTGCCACGGAGCTTGAGGAAGGAGAGCACCTTGCTCTTCAGACCAGGTATCATCTCGGTCAGGATGGCGCTCACACCGGCAGAGGGATAGAAGAATCCCTTGTTGCGATACTGGGTGTTGCCGAGGAAAGAGTCCCAGTCGTTGCGGGCGGTGAGGTCGAGATAGACCATACTCTTATAGCCCACCTGGGCGGTGGCAAAGACACTCTGTACCTGGTGGTGGTAGTTGAGTGCGGGGTCGGCGTCCATGTGTGAGTTGGCGCGGTTTACGGCATTGAGGGTGAAGTTGTTGGCGACATTGAGGAAACCGCCGACATAGGTGTAGCTGGTCTCCACATCCTTGATAGAGGTACCGAGGTTGGCGGTGAGCGAGAAGTCACCGAAATACTTGTCGATATTCAGGATGGCGTCGCCGTAGATTTGACGGGTGTTGTCGTTGGTGCGGTAATAGGCACCATACTCACCGGCGAAGAGGGGGTCGGTAGAGGCGGCATAGCGCTTCTCATAGATGCCAGAGGTCTTGTCCATCTTGGCACGGCCAGAGAGGGTGATGCCCTTGGCGATATCGAAGGTCAGACCAGCACTGAGGATAAAGCGGTCCTTGTGGTTTTCGGCGATGTCGCGGTTGATTTCCCAGTAGGGGTTCATCATGGAGAGTCCCTGGTTGCCGAAAGGCCAGTACTGGGTCTTGAAGTTGCGTTCGGGGTCGTACTGCTCAAAGGGAGTGTACTTGCGGATATCGTCGCCGGCGGGGAAGAGGTAGACGGGGACGATGGGGTTGAAGTAGAAACCCTGGGATATCATGTTCTGTTCCTTCACACTCATGTACATGGCGCTGAGGTCAAGGTGCAGACGGTCTTTGAGGAAGTCAGTGGTGTTGCGGATGGTGAAGTTGTAGCGCGACATCTCGTTGTTCTCCACGATGCCCTCGGCATTGGTGGTAGAGGCAGAGACAAAGGTCTGGCTGTGCTCCGAACCTACAGAGAAGGTCACAGAGTTGCCCACGTTGTAACCTGTCTGGAAGAAGTCGAGCGGGTCGTAGCTTGATGGAGTAGCCAGCTTGGAGCCCCAACTTGAGAAGGTGCCGGTACCGGTCTGTCCGTAAGTGTTCTGGAACTCGGGAGTCACAAAGGGTGAGAAGAAGGAGGTGTTGTTGCTGTAGCTCACGCGCACCTTGCCCACAGTACCCTTCTTGGTGGTAATCATGACCACACCGTTGGCAGCGTCGCTACCATAGAGGGCAGAGGCGGCAGCACCGCTCAGCACCGAGATGCTCTCGATATCATCGGGGTTCACCATAGAGGCGGCGTCGCCGGTCTGGGCGTCACCGTGGTAGGCGTCGGTAGGTTGGTTGGCCTGGAGCGAAGGCATGGGAATACCGTCAATCACGTAGAGGGCGTTGTTGTTGCCGTTGATAGACTTGTTACCACGCATCACCACCTTGACGCCGCCACCGATACCGGCAGCACTGGCGTTGATTTCGACACCTGCCACCTTGCCGGCGAGGGCGTTCATGAAGTTGGCGTCCTTGACACCGGTGATATCCGAGTTCTTGAGTTGCTGCACATTATAGGTCAGCGCCTTCGACTCTTTCTTGATACCCAGGGCGGTAACGACCACCTCGTTCAGGGTCTTCTCGTCCTGAGAGATATTCACGGTCAGGTTGTTGCCTTTGGCGGTAACTGACTTGGGCTGGTAGCCGAGATACGACACCTCTATCTTGCTGCCTTCTTCGGCAGAGATGGTGAAGTTGCCGTCCAGGTCGGTCACCACGGCAGCGCCAGTGGCCTTACTGCGTACGGTAGCGCCTATCACGGGCTCACCGTTCTCGTCGAGCACCTGGCCCTTGACGGTCTTCTTGGGAGCCTGGGAGTCCTTGGCAGCGGGTTTGGCTTCACGCTTGAAGATGGTAATCATCTTGTGGTCTATCTTGAAGCCAAGATGAGAGCCCAAGACCTTAGTCAACACGTCGCGGACGGGTGTGGCATGGAAGGTGGCTGTCACCTTCTGGCTGGCGTTCACTTCGTCCACTTTGTAGATTACAGACATCTTGGTTTGGCGTTCCACTTCTTTCAATACGTTGCGGAGGCTCTCGTTACTGAACGTCTTGGTAACGGTCTGAGCACTCATGCTGAGCGCACTGAACATCAGTGTGACCAACAGGCAGATGCCGAGCAATTTGCTTTGCTTACTGTTCATAGCAGTTGGTTGTTTTTAGTTAGACAATTTAATATATAGGTTTTATTTTCAGTAGAGGTAGTAGGGGTGTTATGGTATTGGCGGGGCGGGGGGCAGTCACCGATGGGAATCTCCTTACCATCGCGACATACCTGCATGCTTGTGATGCTCTGGAGAGCGTCGAGCACATCGTCTATGGTCTCCTTGTTGCGCAGCGAGATGGCAAACTCCATCTTGCGCAGACGCTCAGAGGTGATAGTGATGTTTACAGCGTAGCGGCGGGAGAGCAGCTTGGCGAGGTCTTCGAGGCTAATCTCAGAGAATTCGGTCATGCCCTGTACCCACGCATGGTGGTCGGTGGTATAGCGGCTCTTGGAGAATTTACCGGTAATCACATTGAGGCTTACCATATCGCCGGGCTCCATCGTGAGGCGGTCGGCGCCGCGGTCTATCACCACCTTACCCTGCAAGAGGGTCGTGGTGATGTTTTTGTCATCATTGTAGGCAGAGATGTCAAAGCGGGTACCCTTAACCACCACGTCGTAGCCGCGGGTGTTTACCACAAACTCGGCGCCATCGCGCTTGGCGACCTCGAAATAGCCTTGTCCTTCGAGGACTACACGGCGGTTATTGTCACCGAAGCGGTTGGAATAGCGCAGCGAAGAGCCTGCGTTGAGCCATACCAGCGAGCCGTCGGGCAGGGAGAGGCGGGTCTTGCTGCCCATAGGTGCGGTGAGGGTGTAGTAGTGTTCGGGCTGAAGGCTGGTGGCATACCACCCGACAAAAGCCGAGCACAACATAAGCAGCACCACGGCAGCCGCTGCTGCCACACGCCACATTGGCCGGCGCTGCCGACGAGCCTCGGCACCACACATCCAGTCACAGAAGCGTGTCCATGCGCTTTCGGTGACCATATCGAAGTGTGGGCGCGACGCCCATTCGGCTTCCCAGCTGCGGAAAGTGGCAAGGGCCTCACTGTCCTGTGCGAGGTAATCGAACAGAGCTTTCTCATCTTCGGGGGAAATCTTTCCCTCGAAATACTTGTTGGCCAATGCCTTCATTTCACTTCCCATCAACATTTCTTAATATAACGTTAGTATTGGTTTCACTATTAGGATGGCGCCGGCGGTCTTTCCGAAGACGCCCGAGCACGTCATTACTGACATACTGTCACTATTAAAACAACCCGTAGACACTTTACCCGCCCTCGGAGATAACTTTTTTTCAAAAATATTTGCACTTTTCTGCTTAAATTCATACTTTTGCACCGTCAATCGTGATGCAAGCGGTCGCCGGAGCCATCTATATAATATATAATAAGGTGTAACACGCCCGTGGTGACCGAATAAAAAAAGTGTAAAAACCATGCGTTTCTATAAGGAACAAAGCGAACTCTTTGAGGGAATACAGAACGGCGACGCCGATGCTTTCGAGTATGTCTTCAAGACGTACTACCCTCGTCTGCGCAATTATGCCAACCGCTTTGTGAGCGATAGCGACGACTTGGAAGACATCCTGCAGAACTGTTTCATCCACCTGTGGGAACGCCGAGACAGCATCACGTTCATCTCCATTTCATCTCTGCTCTTCACCATGGTGCGCAACGGCTGTCTGAACTACCTCAAGCACCAGACGATGGTCAACGGCTACGAGGCAGGCTCGCTCAGCAAGATACCCGGGGCAGAAGAGCTCTACAGCACCGACATGAAGGGCACCACCGACAGCGACACGCTCTACAACGAACTGACCCGACAGATAGAGCAGGTCATGGAAGAGCTGTCGCCGCGCTGCCGCGAGATTTTCACCATGAGCCGCTTTGAAGGACTCAAGAACCGCGAGATAGCCGACCAGCTGGGCATCTCGGTCAAGGTGGTCGAGAAGCACATCACCAAGGCGCTTGCCGTTTTCCGCACCCATTTCAAGACGGGCAGAGCCTCCGCGCTGCTCCTGCTATGGCTCATCGCCATGGCATAATCGCCTACCCCTCTCTTATTCCATCTCTGCCACGCGCCCCTCGACCTCGGGCGCAGCACTGCGCGTATTCAACTCGCTGCCAATGGCTTCGGCAAGCGCAGAGACCGTCATCACGACTGCCGTGACCACCACTGGCGGCTCGTAACATAAGGTACGGACGCTCGTGACATAAGGCACGAAGCCGCGTAACATAAGGCACGAGCCCACGTGACTTATGTTACGAGCCCGCCATGATAGCCACCACGCCGGCGGCGGCACGCTCCACGACTGGCAACCCGCTTTCTGCCGGAGCCAACCGCCCCTCCACGACCGCCTACCGCCCCTCCACGACCGCCAGGCAAGCCCTCCACGGGAGCCGACAGAACGGGCTGGTTGGGGGCAATGACCAAAAAAAATGCAATTTAGTTTTGTATTTCACTCGCTTTGCACTACCTTTGGAGTGGAAAAAGTAAACAAGACTGAAATGAAGATATCCAAAATCATGTCTTTCATGGCCGTGGGCGTGGCTGTGCTCGCGCTGTCGGCCTGTGGCAACAAGAAGTTTGAGGTCAATGGCAACATCAAGGACGCCAAGGACTCCACGCTCTATTTTGAGAACCTCAGCCTCAACGGACCTGTAGTCCTCGACTCTGTCAAGTTAGGCGAAGACGGTGCCTTCGACTTCAAGGCCGACGCCACCGACGCCCCCGAGTTCTACCGTCTGCGTATAGCCGGCCAGATTATCAATGTCGCCATCGACTCTACCGAGACCGTCAAGTTCAACGCCTCCTACCCCACCATGTCGGCCGAATACGAGGTCGAAGGTTCGGAGAACTGCGTGAAGATACGTGAACTTGCCCAGAAGCAGCTGCAGCTGCAGCGCACCATCAATGCCCTCGTCGCCAACCCCGCCTTGGGCGTAGACAGCGTGGAAGTGGCTGTGGCCAGAGTGCTCGCCGCTTACAAGGAAGATGTGAAGCTCAACTATATCTACAAGGAGCCGATGAAGAGCTATGCCTACTTCGCGCTCTTCCAGACCTATGTGTTGGGCAACCGTCAGGCGCTCATCTTCAACCCTCGTCTCTACAGCGACGACATCAAGGTCTATGCTGCCGTAGCCACCAGCTGGGACACCTTCCACCCCAATGCTGAGCGCGGCACCAACCTCCACAATATTGCCATCGAGAGTATGAAGGACCAGCGCATCGTGCGCAACGAGCAGGTTGCCAGCCAGATTGACGCCAGCAAGGTGCAGGTGGCCGGACTCATAGACCTCGCCCTCACCGACAACAAGGGTGTGACCCGCCGTCTCACCGACCTCAAGGGCAAGGTGGTGCTGCTCGACTTCCATGTCTTCGCCAGCGAGCAGAGCACCAAGCGCATCATGATGATGCGTGACCTCTACAACAAGTATCATGGCCAGGGTCTGGAAATCTACCAGATTTCGCTCGACCCCAATGAGCACTTCTGGAAGACACAGACTGCAGCGCTGCCCTGGATAAGCGTGCGCGACGAAGCCGGCACCTCTGCCCGCACCTACAACATCATGGGCATTCCGTCGTTCTTCCTGATAGACCGCAACAACAATCTCTACAAGCGTGGAGAGCAGGTAAGCGACATCGACGCCGAAATCAAGAAACTGTTATAAGACCACGGGCTGCCGGGACATAACCTCCAGCCTGCGCTCTATGATATAACGAGAACTTTAAGCATTCATAAAAACATCATCAACCGATGAGCGACCTCTGGTGTGAACCACGGGTCGCTTTTTTTTGATTTACAACTATGTTTTATGATAAAAGAGCGGCGTCATCGGCGTTTTTTTCGTAATATTGCATATTAACTTGTCAACTGCGATGGATATACTTACACGATTCAAGCATTGCCCCGTGTGTGGAGGCAGTCTCCAACCCGACTCAGCGAAGAGTATGCGCTGCTACGACTGTGGCTTCGAATACTTTGTCAATGCCAGCGCAGCCTATGTGGCGCTCATCTACGACGAGCGTGGCAGGCTGCTCGTGGTGCGCCGCCGCTGCGAGCCCGCCAAAGGCACGCTCGACCTGCCGGGAGGCTTTGCCGACATGGGCGAGACGGTAGAAACTGGCGTGGCGCGCGAGGTAAAGGAGGAAACGGGGCTCACCGTGACCGCTATGGACTACCTCTTCAGCCAGCCCAACCGCTATCTCTACAGCGGCATCGACATCCCCACGCTCGACCTCTTCTTCCGCTGTCGCGTAGACGACATCTCTACGCTCGCTGCCGGCGACGACGCCGCCGAGACCCTGTGGCTCGCCCCCGACGAGATACACCCCGACGACTTCGGGCTCACCTCCATCCGCGAGGGAGTGAAACGCATAATCAACAACAATCAGATATAAACATGAAAAATATCAGAACCATCTTACTCGCCATGGCCCTGACCACAGCTACAGGCAGCATGGCACAGAGCGACCTGCAACAGCAGTTTGCCAACCCGCCCCAAGAGGCGAGACCTCGTGTGTGGTGGCACTGGATGAACGGCAATATCTCCAAGTATGGCATCAAGAAAGACCTGGAGTGGATGCACCGCGCCGGAATAGCCGGTATCCATGTCTTCGATGCCGGTCTGAACACGCCGCAGATAGTGCCCCACCGCATCACGTACATGACGCCCGAGTGGAAAGACTGCTTCCGCTACGCCGTGCACATCGCCGACTCGCTGGGCATGACGATGGCCATCCCCAGCTCGCCAGGCTGGAGCAACACGGGCGGTCCCTGGGTCACTCCCCACGATGCCATGAAGAAAATCACGTGGCGCGCGGTAAGGGTAAAGGGTGGCAAGAAACTCACCGTCAATCTCCCCGGTATCTACACCACCACCGGACACTTCCAGAACGTAGAAAACACCAACAGCCCTGAAACCTTCAGTCAGCAGATAGGCATCGTGGCAGTGCGTATGCCCGATACCGACATCGAGATAGCCTCTCTCAACCCCACCATCACGGTGAGCAAGGGTGAGCCCACGGTGGCACAACTCACCGACGGCGACTACAGCAAGGGTACCCGCGTGGAACCCGACGCCGAGGGCAACATCTGGGCACAGTACACCTTTGAGAAGCCCGTAACCATCAAGGCGCTGTCGCTCTCGGACGGCAACAACCGCAGTACCTGGAACAGCTGGTCGGCACCGCTGTACTACCGCTTGGAGACGAGCAACGACGGCAAGACATTCACCAAGGTATGCGACATCCCGCAGAGCGGTACGTTCCAGCAGACCATCGACCTGCCTCCCACCACGGCACGCTGCTTCCGCGTGGTATGCCAGCTGCCGCAGAAAGACAAGCAGGGCGAGTATGTCAACCTGATGGAGTATAACCTCTACACCACCAGCCGCATCAACTTTGCCGAGGAGAAGGCTGGATTTACCTCCTTCGGCGACCTCGACCAGTACCCCTCACGCCTCGACAGCGACGTGTCGGCTGCAGGCGATGTGGTGGTGCTCACCGACAAGGTCGACGCCGACGGACGCCTCACCTGGAACGCCCCACGTGGCAACTGGGTCATCTACCGCTTCGGTACGTCGCTCTTCGGTTCGCGCAACGGCCCTGCCTCGCCCGAAGCCACGGGCCTGGAGGTCGACAAGATGGACCGCGAGGCTGTGCACAAGTATATCGAGCACTATATAGACCTCTATCGCGACGCCTCTGGCGGCAACATCGGCAAGCGCGGCATCCAGTATCTGCTCATCGACAGCTACGAGCCCGGCAAAGCCACATGGACCCTGCAGATGCCAGCACAGTTTGAGCGTCGGCGCGGCTATAGCATCTATCCCTGGCTGCCCGTGCTTACCGGCGTCATCGTGGGAAGCGTGGAGCAGAGCGAGCAGTTCCTCTACGACTATCGCCAGACCATCGGCGAGCTCATGGACGAGTCGCTCTACGCCGAGGTGGCTGATGCCGCCCACCGTCATGGCATGAAAATCTATATCGAGTCGCACGAGAACGGACGCCAGATGCTCGCCGACGGTATCAGCGTCAAGTCGAAAGGCGACATCCCTATGGGCGCCATGTGGGCAGAGAAGCGCGCCGACCTGAGCATGTATGAGTGCGACCTGCGCGAGACCTCCTCTACCGCCCACATCTATGGCAAGAAGTATGTGGCTGGCGAGTCGTTCACCGCCGACGGCCGCCACGAGATGTGCTATACCTTCTATCCCGGCAACCTCAAGCCCATCGCCGACTACATGATGTCGTGCGGTCTGAACCGCTTCATCATCCACGAGAGCGCCCATCAGCCCGTCGACGACCGCAAGCCCGGACTCGCTTTAGCCATCTACGGCCAGTGGTTCAACCGCCACGAGACCTGGGCAGAGCAAGCCCGCCCATGGACCGACTATCTCGGCCGCTCCAGCTACATGATGCAGCAGGGCAAATACGTGGCAGACATCGCCTACTACTATGGCGGCGACAACAGCGTCACCGGCCGCTTCGCCCACAACCATCCCGCCATTCCCCGTGGCTATAACTTCGACTACGTGAACCCCGGCGCGCTCATGGACGTGTTCGGCTACGATGGACAGAAGCTCACTACCAAGGCAGGAATGAGCTATCGACTGCTGGTAATAGACCGACAGGTGACACGGATGACCGTCGACGAGCTCAAGGCGATAGCCCGCCTCGCCAAGGCTGGCGCCCCCATCTGCGGCAAGCGCCCAACCATACAGCCCAACCTCAAGGGCAACGACGCCGAGTGGCACCGCCTGGTGGCAGAGATATGGGACGGCAACCGCGCCAACGTGATGGAAAACCTGTCGATGGAAGAGGCACTCGCCAAGACGGGCGTGGCTCCAGACTTCAGCTTCGTGGCAGCCGACAAGGACAAGGCTACGCCCGACAGCATACGCTGGATGCACCGCCGCACGGCTGACTCGGAAATCTACTGGGTGGCCAACGCGATAGACCAGCCCAAGCGTATCACAGCCTCATTCAACGTGACCGGCAAGAAGCCCATGCTCTGGAACGCAGAGAACGCCTCCATCAAGCCCGTGGGCTATACTATGGCTGACGGCCGTACCAGCATCGACCTCGGCCTCGACCCCTACGGTGCGCTGTTCATCGTCTTCACCGAACCTACCGACGAGAAGCATCTGGCCATCTCCCACGCCGAGGAACAGGAAGTGATGACGCTCGACAACGACTGGCACGTCTACTTCGGTGGTGTGCAGGACACTCCCGAGAGCATCGAGATGCCCACCCTGCGCTCGCTCACCGAGAGCGATGATGCCCAGATACGCTACTTCTCAGGCACGGCTGTCTATACCCGTGACTTTGACGTCAAGGGATATAACAAGCGCGCCACCTACCGCCTCGACCTGGGCGGAGTGGGCTGCATGGCAGAGGTTTACCTCAACGACCAGATGCTGGGAACACTCTGGAAGGCGCCCTACGCCATCGACATCACGCCCGCACTCAAGAAGAAGGGCAACAAGCTCGAGGTGCGCGTCACCAACCTGTGGGCCAACCGCGTCATAGGCGACAAGCAGCCCGACAAGAAGAAACGCTACGCATGGGCATCCTACAACAATGCCTTCAGAGCTTCGTCGAAGCCTCTCCCCGCAGGTCTGCTGGGCGGCGTACGCCTGCTCTGCACCCCTGCCGGCAAGTAGCACCCCCACCCTCCGGCCCACCGCCGGAGGGCAACACATAGACACGATGCCGCCGAAGCGCCGCACCCGACCAGACATGGCACAGAGCCACGCAGCATGGTCGGCGGCGGGCTTCGGCGGCATTGTCGTATGGATGCAGACCCGCCCCACGCGAAAAATCTTTTGCCCGCAGCCAACAATTCTCATGAATTTATAAGCAGAGTCTGAAGAAAATGGCGTATATTTGCACTTGATGCCCGCCACAATCTACGGCAAGGGCACATCATCGACCTCAAACCTAAAAACAGAGAACCCAATCATCATGGCGACAGCTATCATACTCCTACAGTTTGCCATCGTACTGGCACTGATATTCAAGGGCGCCCGCACGGGCGGCATAGGACTCGGCATCTATGGCATGGTAGGTGTGTTCATCCTCGTCTTCATCTTCGGACTCAAGCCCGGCCATCTGCCCATCGACGTGATGCTCATCATCGTGTCGGTAATCACGGCGGCAGCCACCCTGCAAGCCGCCGGAGGTCTGGACTATCTCGTAGGACTCGCCGCCAGGTTTCTGCGCCGCCACCCCACCCACATCACCTACCTCGGCCCACTCACCACGTGGCTCTTCTGCCTCGTGGCAGGCACCGCCCACACCTGCTACTCCCTCCTGCCCATCATCTCTGAGATTGCCACCAACTCCAAGATACGCCCCGAGCGGCCGCTGAGCGTCGCCACCATAGCCGCCTCGCTCGGCATCACCGGCAGCCCCGTCTCGGCAGCCACCGCAGCCGTCATCAGCACCGACCTGTTGGGCGGCGCGGGCATCGAGTTGAAGCACATCCTCATGGTCTGCATCCCCGCCTCGCTGGTGGCCATCATCGTGGCTGCCTGGGTACAGAACCGCATAGGCAAAGAGCTGCACGAAGACGAAATCTACTGCGAGCGCGTGCGCCAGGGGCTGATACGGCCCGAGCAGGACCTCCGTCTGATAGACGAGATGAACAAGAACCCCGACCCCAAGGCCAAGTATGCCGTGCTGGCGTTTCTCACGGGCGTAGTGCTGGTGGTGCTCTTTGGCAGCATCCCCACCATGCGGCCCGCGTTCATGATAGATGGCGAGCTGCACCGCGTCACCATGCCCGAGACCATCGAGATCGTGATGATGTCGACCGCCGCGCTCATCCTCACCGTGAGCAGAGCCAGCGTGCAGACCGCCGTCAAGGGCAATGTCTTCGACGCGGGCATGTGTGCCCTGGTCGCCATCTTCGGCATAGCCTGGATGGGTGACACCTTCTTCAACGGCAACCTCGCCTTCTTCAAAGACCACATTGCCGACATCGTCACCCACTATCCCTTCCTCTTCGCCATAGCCCTCTTCATCATGTCCATCATGCTCTTCTCCCAGGCTGCCACCGTGCGCACCCTCTACCCCTTGGGCATAGGACTCGGCATCCCGCCACTGGCGCTCATCGCGATGTTTCCGGCGGTCAACGGCTACTTCTTCCTGCCCAACTACCCCACCACCGTCGCTGCCATCAACTTCGACCGTACCGGCTCGACGCGTATAGGGCGATTTGTGATTAACCACTCTTTCCAGCTGCCCGGCATCATCACCACCGTGGTCTCCATCGGCGTGGGCTATCTCATCATCCAGTTCATGTAGCACCGTGGCGGGCACTGCCAAACTGCCTGAAACCAAAGAAAAACCGGCAAGGGATAGGTTTTTACAAATAAAGGTTCGTTTTTTATAAAAGGAATATGAACAAATAGGCGTAACTTTGCCCCTGTAAATACCAAGATGATGGTTATACCCATCACAGACACGAATACAAACAATATAACCATTTATATTATGACAGACGAAAAGAAATTCAGAGTAGAGGCCGACCTCTTGGGCGAACTCAACGTTCCCGCCGACGCCCTCTATGGCGTGCAGACACAGCGCGGTATCAACAATTACCACATCTCGCGCAAGACTATGTGTGACTATCCAGACTTTATCATCGCCATCGCGTACGTCAAGCTGGCTGCCGCACAGACCAACCACTCGCTCGGAGTCATCAACGACGAAATCTCGGGCGCCATGGCCGAAGCCTGCCGTGAGATTATCGACGGCAAGTGGCATGAGAACTTCCCCATCGACATGGTGCAAGGCGGTGCCGGTACATCGGTCAACATGAATGCCAACGAGGTGATAGCCAACCGTGCACTCGAAATTCTTGGCCGTCAGAAAGGCGACTACCAGTATGTATCTCCCAACGACCACTGCAACTGTGGCCAGAGTACCAATGACGTCTACCCCACCAGTATACGCCTTGCGCTTATCCGCATGAACCTCCATCTGGTCAAGGCATTGACCGGACTCATCAGCGCCTTCCGCTACAAGGGCGAAGAGTACACCGACACCATCAAGATGGGTCGCACACAGCTGCAGGACGCCGTGCCTATGACTGTGGGTCAGGAGTTCAAGGCCTACGCCAACAACCTGGAAGAGGAAATCCTCAACCTGGAGCGCAACGTGAAGCTGCTGCACGAAATCAACATGGGCGGTACTGCCATCGGTACCGGTCTCAACGCCGTGCCTGGCTTTGCCAAGCTCTGCGCAGCCAATCTGAGCAAGCTCACCGGTGAGAATTTCATCTCGGCCAGTGACCTCGTAGAGGCTACGCCCGATACCGGCGCCTATGTGAGCTATTCGTCAGCGCTGAAGCGTCTTGCCATCAAGCTCTCTAAAATCTGCAACGACCTGCGACTCATGGCTTCAGGTCCCCGCTGCGGTCTCAACGAAATCAACCTGCCTCCCAAGGCTCCCGGTTCATCCATCATGCCCGGCAAGGTGAACCCCGTCATCCCCGAGGTAACCAACCAGGTTTGCTTCAAGGTCATCGGCAACGACACCACCGTGAGCTTCGCCGCCGAAGCCGGCCAGCTGGAGCTCAACGTGATGGAGCCTATCATCACAGAGAGCCTCTTCGAGAGCCTCACTTGGCTGAGGAATGTCATCGAGACCCTTACCGAAGAGTGCATCCTCGGTATCACCGTCAACAAGGAACACTGCTACGAGATGGTCAAGAACAGCATTGGCATCGTGACCGCCCTGAACCCCATCATCGGCTACAAGAAGAGCTCGATGGTAGCCAAGGAAGCCCACGATACCGGCCGCTCGGTCTATGACATCGTTATCGAGAAGGGACTTATGACCAAGGAAGAGCTGGACAAAGCCCTCGACCCCAAGGAGATGCTCCAGTCGCACAAGTTTACGCTGAAGTAATGTAATCCCAATATATATGTATGTAAAGAGCCTGTAGGCCGACACCCCTCATTCTCTCGGGGGTTAGGCTTGCAGGCTTGTTTTGTTTCAGAATGGCTGCGGCGGGCACAGCGATGACTCGCAGGGAGCCATCGAGGGTCTATCGGTTGCGATAGGCTATGGGCGTCATGCCCGAGCGCTGCTTGAAGAAGTTGGTGAGGGCACTCTGGTCGCTGAAGTTCAAGTGGTCGGCTATCTCGCCCATAGTCATGTCGGTCTGGGTAAGCATATTGCAGATTTCCTTGTAGAGCAGCGAGGTGACATGGTCATTGATGGTAGAGCCGCTTATCTCCTTGACCAGCCGGGAGAGATAAGGGGCAGACAGATTGAGCTTGTCGGCATAGAAACGTATCTGGCGTTCCTTGCGGAAGTTGCGATAAAGATGGTGGAGGAACACTTCGTAGACCGCCTTCTTATGACCCAAGTCGTGGGAGATAGAGCGCTGCGTGTAGGGCAGCTCGTCGATGATGAGGCGCAGCACGTTGACCATGCTCTGTATCATCTCTATCTTGTTGATGTGCTGGTGGCGCACGATATCGCGCATGAAGTGGAAGATATCCTGCATGCTCTTGTATTTCTCGTCGGTGAGGCGGTAGTGTGAGGCATGCAGCGCAAACGACTCGTCGACCAGCACGCACTCGGCCTCGAAGTCGGGCGACACATCGTGCAGCTGCGCCGTGTCGCGGACCGACACCACCAGGAGCGAAGCCCGAGAGAGTACCGCATCGGGGCCCTCGCCGTCGGCGTCGACGAGCCGGCAGCTGCCCCGCTCCACCAGCAGCAGCTTGGTAAAGAGCGTGCGCTCGGCCATCATGTCGACGAGCGTCGCGCCCTCCCCGGCTGTGACAGCCAAGTGGGCGGCATAGGCACCAAATATATCGCTGAGATGATATTGGGTGGCAAAATCCTCCAGGTTGTATATCTTCTGGTTCATGCCATTAGAGTCTTCATGGTCAGAGGCGCTTGCTGCATGGCTGCACGGCAATGCCGCAACGGAGAGCGGGCCTGCGCCCCCGACATTTGGGGCAAAAGTAACAATAAAATCGCAGAAACAGGCGGCTTTGGCGCCTATTTTTACGTTATCCCCCTCAATTCTTACTTCCGAAGTCATGGCGGCTGTCGCCGAGGGCATCTCGGCGACCCTCGTGACCATCCCGACGACCGCCGAGATGCCCTCGGCGGCAGCACCGACAATCATAAAGACGGCAAAAGCGAACACGAAGCTAACAAAAATCACCGAAAATCATGACAAATGTCAGAAAAACAGGCAGTAAAGTGATATTTCTGGAGTAAATACATGGTTATTTTGTAATATTTTGTTACCTGTGCGCCACCAAAAATGATAATTCCTGCCATCTTCGGCATCACCACAGTGAAAAGAGACTGCCCGGAGAGGGCAAACTTACGGATAATGAGGAAAGAAACAAATCTAAAACAGAACGATATGACAAAAAAACTACTCATGATGGCAATGCTCCTTTCAGCATTTGCCTTTGCAGTTCCGGCATCGGGCCAGGACGACAATGTGACCGTGGTAATCGACGAGAACTTCGACTCCTTCACCGAGGGTAGCGAAGACGCTCCCGCCACTACCGACATCGGCGGCTACAGCGGCAAACTCAAGAAACTGGGCTGGAGCAGCAGCTGCACCAAGGTCTATGATGCCGGCGGCAAACTCAAGGTTGCCGGTTCGGGAGCTCTCGAGACTGGCAATCTGAAGAAAGCAGTATCTACCCAGGTGCTTAAGATTACAGCCCATGTGCGTGCCGCAGCCGACTACGGAGAAGCCATTACCTTCGCTTTGGGCTACTCTATCAAAAAGCAGGTGGTCTTCAACGACAACAAGTGGCATAACGTGACATTATATGTAGGCTCTGTGTCATCCAGCTCGAGATTAAAGATTACCCCGCTGTTTGAAGGCTTCTTCATCGATGAAATCAAGGCTGTCACCAGCCCCACTATCGTGGCTGTACCCGTGCCCGAGCTGCCCTCACAGGCCGACGGCGTGTCCTTCACCGCCAAGTGGGCCCACGACCGTACCAATAAAGACTATCTGCTCGATGTCTACTCCAAGGCCGACAATGGTTCCAAGAAGTATGTGCTCAAGGACGAGGTGGTAAAGGTAGTGTCTGCTTACGCCAGCACCGTAGAGAAGAAGGTGGAAGGACTGGACGCCAGCAAGACCTACTACTACACCGTGCGCGGCCGCAACAAGAATGGCAACGTATCGGACTACTCTGACGAAATCGAGGTCATCCGCGTGCTCAAGAGCATCGACGCCCCCAAAGCCATCGCTGCCACAGGCGTGACAGCCACCTCCTTCAGAGCCAACTGGGAGGCTGTGGCTGAGGCGAAGAGATATGCCGTGAACCTGACCAAGACCAAGACGCTGCAGGCAGCCACCACGGTCAAGGTGCTGGACGATGACTTTGCCAAGGTGACCATGGGCTCGCTGGAGAAAGTGGAGTTCGGACTGCTGAGCGAGTTTGACAGCTATACCAAGACCCCCGGATGGAGTGCAGTAGACTTTGCTCTGGCTTCGGGATACATGGTACTGTCGCCCTATAGCAAGACCAGTTCGCTGACCACACCCAAACTGGACCTCACAGCCGACAACGGCGCTTGCACCGTGAACTTCAACATGGCAGAGGGCGCCTATGGCCAATACACCTCAGGCAGCAAGGTCACCGTGAGCCTCTATGACACCGACCCCAACGTCGACGGATTTGAGGGCACACCTCTGGAGAGCAAGACCGTGACCACCCACAAGGGATTTGCCGACTACAAGGTAGAGTTTACCAAGGGCGCAGCCACATCGTACATCATGTTCTCGTACGAGAACGGTGGCACCACCAACAAGATATTCTTCGACGCCATCAACGTGGAGCAGAAGATGCCTGCCGGCGCTAAGGTGACCACTGCGATAAGCGTCAACGAGACCGAAGATACCTACTACGACTTCACCATCGACTCGCCCGAGGACAACACCGTATACAACTATACCGTGAACGCCATCGGTCTGACCGTAGTAGACGGCGAGCTGGCCGACCTGTACTCTGACGAGTCCAACAAGATAGAGGTGAGTCTGAGTGGTTCGGTAGGCATCGACAACGTGGACAACCAGGGCGACGTAGTGGTCAAGGCCGACAACGGCACCATCAGCGTAAGCCTCGCCACAGCCGGCCGCATAGCCGTGTACGACCTCACCGGCCGTCTGATTGCCCAGACCTATGGCAAGGCTGGCGCCAACACTCTGAGCGTGGCCCAGCGCCAGGTGGTAGTGGTTCGCGCCGCCAACAAGTCATTCAAACTGGCACTTTAATCACCCCCTATAAATAATAAAGGTAGTCCGCACGCCCATAGAGGCACGGACTGCCTTTTTCAAATTTAATCCCAATGATACGCAGATTATCCATTCTTTTCCTGCTCATAGCAGTGACCGTGGGCCACATGATGGCCAATCCCGTCACCCAAGCCCAGGCAGAGCAGATGGCACGCAGCTTCATCACACAGCGCCCCAACGCCTCTGCCAAGACTGTGCTGCGCCACATGGCTGTGGCAAAGTCGGGTGCCAAGGAGATACAACCCTACTACGTGTTCAATGCCGGCGATGACGAGGGCTTTGTCATCGTCTCGGGCGAGGACCGCTTTGCCAATGTCATAGCCTATGCCGACCGCGGCCGCTTCACCCTCGACGGCGCACCTGCAAGCCTGCGCTCGTGGATGGAACTCTACGCCCGCTACGTGGAAGCCTACTGGCACAACGACTCGCTGGCTGCCGATACCCCGGCACGCGCCGGCGCCAAAGTGGTGGTGGCTCCGCTACTCGACAACATACGCTGGGGTCAGGACGCACCCTTCAACGACATGTGTCCCACCTATAGCGACGGAGGCAAGACCGTGCACTACTACACAGGCTGTGTGGCTACGGCAGCTACGCAGATTATGCGCTACTACAAATATCCCACCCGCGGAACAGGCGAGAAGACCTGCACCGTTAAGGGTATAGAACTCTCTGCCAACTTCGGCGAGACCACCTATGACTGGGACAACATGCTGGCTTACTACAAGCGCAACGGCATATTCTCCATCGCCCAGCGCGACGCTGTGGCTAAGCTGGCAGCCCACTTCGGCGTGGCTGTAGAGATGGAATACGAGAAGGCTGGCAGCGGCGCCTCGCCCATGATGGTGCCCGGCGCGCTGAAGAACTATTTCGGCTACGACAAGCACGTCACCCTGCGCAAGCGCAGCTACTACGGCACTACCGAGTGGATGAATATCATCAAGGCTGAGCTGGACGCCGGACGCCCCGTCTACTACGGCGGTGCGAGCGATGCCGGACAGGGTGGCCACGCCTTTGTCTGCGACGGATATGATGACAACGGCTATGTGCACATCAACTGGGGATGGTATGGCGACAGCAACGGATACTTCCTCGTAAACCGTCTGAACCCCTCGGACTTGGGTGAAGGCGGCGGAAGCGGTGGCTACAACCGCGACCAGGAGATGGTGACGGGCATACGGCCTGCCACCGAGAGCGAAGGCGATGTGGAACTGCCTCTCTATGGCAGCGTGAGACTCTCTATCACTCCCTATGGCGGCAACTCGTTCAGCCTGATGACCATCCTCGAAAACCTCGATACCGACGACTTCGACGGTGCTCTGGCAGCTGTCATCACCCAGAACGGCGTCATCAAGAAGGTGCTCAAGGAGGAAAGCCTCAACGTGAAAGGCTATGCTGGCAGCAAGTCGGGAACAGCCTATGTGACCATGCGCGACATCACCGCTACAGCCGACGGACTGGCTGACGGCGCATACGAAATCCGCTTTGCCTACAAGGCCAAAGGCGCCAAGACATGGCAGGTGGTGCGCCACTATACGGGATTCCCCAGATATGTAGACATGACCGTAGAGGGCGGCAAGGTGGTGCTGGGAGAAGTTCACGCCGTGACACCACGCGTAAAACTGCTCGCCCCAATCACATGCAACAACGAGATACACGCCGGCGGAGCTGCGCTCTTCAGAGTGAAGCTGCACAACGGCGGCGATGATATGCAACTGAAATCGGTGGTGGTGGCGATGACCTCGAAAGCCAACCCCGAGGAGGTAATCACCGGCAAGATTTCGGCAAGCGTATACGAGGAGAGCGACTATAACGCCTCGGTGCTCGTGGCTCTGCCAGAGACTGCCACACCGGGCAGCTACACCGTCACAGCCTATGCCGAGGGCTACGAGGCATATCCCTTTGACGACAGCGCCGTAGGCCGCACCGAGGTAGAGGTGCTCGACAAGACCTCAGAGCCCATCCTGGGCGTCACCCAGCGCATGGAATGGACCACAAACGACGCTGCCCAAACCCTGAAGCAGGGCGATATGCTCATGCTGGGCTTTGCGGTGCGCAACTTCGGCGCTGCGGGCAAGGCTGGCGTGGTAACCCGTCTGCAGGATGTCAATGACCCCGAGCATAGCTACGTGCTGCGTCAGACCGACTATACCTTCAAACAGGGCGAAGAGAAGACCTTCACACTGGGACGCTATCTCAACATCGACGCCGGCACCTATACACTCGCTGTGACAGCCGTCGGCGAGAACGGCAAGGCGCTCACCATCGCCCAGCCCGAAGTGAAGACCACTGTCACCATCGCCCCCAACAGCGAACTGGCGATTAAGGTGAAGAGCATGAAGCTCGACAACGTGCTCTCGCCCGGCAAGAAATCTGCCGGCCAACTGGTGGTACACCTTAATAAAGACTATTCCAACTATGTCTATCTGCGTCTGCGCCAGTTTACCAATACCGGCGGCGAACTCGTATTGATGAAGCGCATCAGCAACGGAAAAGCCGGTGATGACGTGACCTTCAACTTCAACTACACCCCCACCGTGGCTGTAGGCACCTATATGCCTATGGTGGAGTATAAGTCGGAGAGCGGCTCGTATGTGGGTGCCGACGGACTGGCCAACTACTACCGCGAAATAAGCGTGGTGGATGCCACAGGAGTGGATGAAATCACAACGGAGGCATCGGCTGCGGGAGCAACCATAAGCTGCCGCGAGGGCGTGGTAAGCGTAAGCACCGCCGAGGGCGTCAGCGTGGTAAGGCTGAGCGTAGCCTCGACCACCGGAGCCACCGTATGGAGCGGAAAGGCAAACCAGGCCGACCTGAACAGCCTGCCCCATGGAATATATGTCGTGAGCGTTTATACCAACAGAGGTACCGTAACCCGCAAGGTGTGTCTGTAAAGGCCCACCCTGCGAGTAACCCAAATAAACAAGGGATGCCACTCAGTGAGCGGCATCCCTTTTCTACGTTAGTATGTTATGAAAAATTTGAGAGAAAATAGAAACTTCACAGTTTCATTCTTTTGTTTTACTAAACATGATTTTATAGAGAAAGCATAGAAATTATCTTTTCATAATCGGCGTTGTACAGACCTCGGAAGGCTGCACGTTGGACTGCGGCATAGTGTCGAGCACAGCCGAGTCGGCTCTTGCCACCGAGTGCATCTGCTGGATGCGGTTGTAGTTGGTGGCTCCGCTGCCGATAACAGGACCATTGTTGTCAAACGACATCTGGAAGGCGTTGCTCAACGTGAGGATGATGGCCACCACGGCAGCTGCCTTGAAGAGAGGTCTCAACCGCTGGGTCATGGTAATGACGCGGGCCTTGACCTGCTTGGGCTCTTCGGTCATGGCGAGCATACGGGCGTCGAAGTCGTCGCCCAGCACGTCGGTCTTGGGCTCGGTGGCCTCGTAGACGAAGAGTGCCTGGTACTTGGCCAGCTCGGCAGGTACAGACTTCTGACTGAAGAAAGCCTTGAGAATGCTTTCTTCTTCGACCGTAGTCTCACACGCCCAGTAGCGCTCCAGCAATTGTTTGATATAGTTATAGTCCATAATTGTCAAAATCATTAAATTTCTGCTTGATGGTCTGGCGGGCTCGGAAGATATTCACCTTGACCTGTTCCTCGCTTATCTCCATCATGCGAGCAATTTCCTTGTACGTTTTCCCTTCAAAATCGCGCAGCTGCATACACATACGCTGCTTGTCGGGAAGAGCATTGACCAAGCGATGAACCAGCTCGACTCTGTCGCTTTGCGCCGCTCTCTCATCGGGAGTCGACGCGCTGTCGGCCTTGTCTTCCGGCAAATCGGGGGTGGAATCGCTGAGGTGGGAGCTCTTTCGTATGTAATCCAACGCAAGGTTCTTGCAGATGGTAGTACAGAAAGCCTCTATAGACTCTATCTCGCTCCACGTGTCGCGTCTGTTCCACACCTTAATCATCGTTTCCTGCACGATATCCTCCGCTTCGGCCTTGTCAAGCGTAATGCGGAGCGCCACTCTGAAAAGCATATTCTTCAGGGGGAGTATATCGTCGCGAAAACTGATAATCTTCATCGTTGCTCTATTAATAAGACGTTTGTTGGAAACTAAAGTTACAGTTATGGGGATATTTTTTCGATTTTAACACTTAACGGATAATTGTTCCCTGTTGGCCGTCGATGGCATCGGCTTGGGTGATGACCACCCTGGCGACGCCCTCGTCGATGGCTGCGAGCGCATTCTCTACCTTGGGAATCATGCCGCCGGCTATCACGCCATCGGCCACGTATCTATCGAAGTCGGCGCGGGTGATGGTGGGTATCACGCTATTGTCGTCGGCGGGGTTGCTCAGCACGCCGCGCTTCTCGAAGGCGTAGACGAGCGTGACCTCGTAGTCGCGGGCCACCGCGCAAGCCACCGTCTTGGCGATGGTGTCGGCATTGGTATTGAGGATATGGCCTTGTCCGTCATGGGTGAGTGGCGCCACCACTGGGGTGACTCCCGACTCGACCAGCCGGGCTATCATCTGACCGTCGGCAGCATCGACATCGCCTACGAAGCCATAGTCGACGCCGTCCTTGACCGGACGCTTATGGGCACGGATGATATTGGCATCGGCGCCGGTGAGGCCACTGGCATTGACGCCTACGGCTTGCAGTCCAGCCACGATATTCTTGTTGACCAGTCCGCCATAGACCATCGTGACCACTTCGAGCATGGCTGCGTCGGTGATGCGTCGGCCGCCCACCATAGTCGTCTTGATGCCCAGCGCCTCGGCTACCTTGGTAGCGCGACGCCCGCCGCCATGCACCAGAATCTTGCGGCCCGGGATGGCGGCAAAGTCGGTGAGCAGACGGCTGAGCGCCGTGGCGTCTTCGACCACGGCACCGCCGACCTTGACCACCGTTATTGCTGTTTTGTTGTCTTTCATCATTTATTCCAGATAGGTATATCCATAAAGTCCAGAGCGATAGTTGGACAGGAACTCCTTGCCCTCCTCGAGCGAGATTTTACCGTTCTTGACGCTCTTGGTCACCCAAATCTCGAGCTGGCGCACCAGCTTCTTCGGGTTGTACTGCACGTAGTCGAGCACCTCCTCGACGGTCTCGCCATCGATAATCTGGTCGATGTGGTAGTGACCGTCCTTGACGCTGACGTGCACGGCGTTGGTGTCGCCAAAGAGGTTGTGCATGTCGCCGAGTATCTCCTGATAGGCACCCACAAGGAAGACGCCGAGGTAGTAAGGCTCGTTGCGGCGCAAGGCATGGAGGGGCAGCACATGAGAGAGGTGCCCCTCCTTGACGAAGTTGGCTATCTTGCCATCCGAGTCGCAGGTGATATCCTGCAGGGTTGCGTTGCGCGTAGGCCGTTCGGTAAGACGCTGAATGGGCATTATGGGGAACAGCTGGTCGATGGCCCACGAGTCGGGGAGGCTCTGGAACAGCGAGAAGTTGCAGAAATACTTGTCGGCGAGCAGCTTGTCGATATTGCGCAGCTCTTCGGGCACGTGCTTCATCTGCTTGGAGAGCGTATTGATTTCATGGCATACGCTCCAGTACATGCTCTCAATCTCGGCACGGGTCTTGAGGTCTACGATGCCATGAGAGAAGAGCTCGAGGGCCTCGTCGCGTATCTGCTCGGCATCGTGCCAGTCTTCGAGCATATTCTTGGAGTTGAGGTTGTCCCATATCTCGTAGAGGTCCTTGACCAACTGGTGGTCGGAGTCCTTGGCCTCAAACTCCTCGGGCATCTCGGGCAGGCTGGCGGTCTCGAGCACGTCGATAACCAGTACCGAGTGGTGTGCCGTCAGCGACCGGCCGCTCTCGGTGATGATGTTGGGATGGGCTATGTCGTTCTTGTTGGCTGCGTCGACGAAGGTATAGACACAGTCGTTGACATACTCCTGGATAGAGTAGTTGACCGAGCTCTCGCTGTTGGCCGAGCGGGTGCCGTCGTAGTCCACTCCCAGTCCGCCGCCACAGTCGACGAAGTCCACGTTGTACCCCATCTTGTGTAGGTTGATGTAGAACTGAGCCGCCTCACGCAGCGCGGTCTGTATACGTCGTATCTTGGTAATCTGGCTGCCAATGTGGAAGTGGATAAGACGAAGGCTGTCGTGCAGCCCCTTCTCATCAAGGATGCGCAGGGCGTCGAGGAGCTCCGAACTGGTAAGTCCGAACTTCGACGCATCGCCTCCGCTCTCGGCCCATTTGCCCGAACCGCTCGATGCGAGCTTGATGCGTATGCCCAGGTTAGGCTTCACGTTGAGCTTCTTGGCTGCGCGGGCGATGATGTCAAGCTCGTTGAGCTTCTCGACAACGATAAAGATGCGCTTTCCCATCTTCTGGGCCAGCAGAGCCAACTCGATATAGCTCTGGTCCTTGTATCCGTTGCAGATGATGAGCGAGTCGCTCTGGCACTGCACGGCTATCACGGCGTGGAGCTCGGGCTTGGAACCCGCCTCAAGTCCCAGATTGAACTTGCGGCCGTGCGAGATGATTTCCTCGACCACCGGCTGCATCTGGTTGACCTTGATGGGATAGATAATAAAGTTCTGTGCCTTGTACTCATACTCCTCAGCCGCCCGCTTGAAGCAGTTGGCGGTCTTCTCGATACGGTTGTCGAGGATATCGGGGAATCTGAGCAGCAGCGGGGGCGTCACGTCGCGCAGCGACAGCTCATCTACAATCTCGCGCAAGTCTATCTGGGCTTCATCCTTACAGGGAGAGACGCTGACGTTGCCTTCCTCGTTGATGTCAAAGTAAGAAGCTCCCCAGCCTTTGATGTTATACATCTCGCGAGAGTCTTCGATGCTCCATTTCTTCATATTCCAAGTTCGTTTTTTAGTTGTTGGGTGGTAAAATGTATCTTCTTAAAATCGTCCATGACGCTTACGTCGATGGTATAGTGGGCTTTGGTGTAGTAGGGTTCGCGCTCGGCGAGCTGGCGGGTTATGTACTGGCGCACCTCTTCGGGCGTTTTGTTGAGCAGCAATGGTCTCACGGTGTGTCCCATGCTCAGATGCTTGTACAGCACGTCTGGCGACGCCTTGAGATAGACCGTTGCGCCCTGGCGGTTGAGGTAGTCCATGTTGTCGAAGAAGCAGGGAGTGCCGCCACCACAACTGATGATGACGTCCTCAAACTCTGCCACCTCGTGGAGCATATTGTGCTCGATGCGGCGGAACCCTTCCTCGCCGCGCTCGTCAAAGATTTCCTTGACGGTGTGGTGCATACGGCTCTCGATATACCAGTCGAGGTCGTAGAACCTCATCCCCATGTCGCGGGCAAGCGCATTGCCAAGCGTGGTCTTGCCCGCGCCCATATATCCTATAAGAATAATACGCGTGGGGGTCATTTCTTGCGGCGTGCTTTGGGTTCGGGGGCTTTGTCTACGATTTCCTTGCACTCGGCGTAGGTAAGTTGGGCGGCGCGCTCATGCAGGCTCTTCGGCAGACGATAGTTCTTGCCGTCGCAGGTGATGTAGGGACCGAAGCGGCCGTTGAGCACCTGCATCGTGGAGTCCTCTTCAAACGACTTGATGTGGCGCTGGCGCTCCTGCTCGCGCTTCTCGGCGATGAGCTTGATGGCATCGGCGAGCGTTACTGTCATCGGATCCATCTCTTTAGGCAGTGATACATACTTGCCGCCATGCTGAACATAGGGACCGAAACGACCTGAGCCGATGGTGACGATGTCTCCTTCGTACTCGCCGATATTGCGGGGCAGACGGAACAGCTCGAGAGCCTCGTCGAGGGTGATGGTCTCGATGCTCTTGCCCGACGGCAGCTGCGCAAAGCGTGGCTTCACCTCGTCGTCGGCGCTGCCTATCTGCACTACAGGGCCAAAGCGTCCTATCTTGACGAATACCGGACGATGGGAAAGTGGGTCTACACCCAGTTCGCGCTCGCCTGCCTTATGCTCCGAGCGGGCGTTCATCACCTTGCGCACGGTAGGCTCGAAGTGGTGGTCGAAGTTGTGCATCATGCTGGTCCACTCTTCGTGGCCTTCGGCTATCTGGTCAAACTGGCTCTCCACCCTGGCGGTGAAGTTGTAGTCCATAATCTCGGGGAAGTGCTCCATCAGGAAGTCGTTGACCACGGTACCGATGTCGGTGGGCAGCAGCTTGCCCTTCTCCTTGCCTGCCACCTCGGTGCGGGTCTTCGATACGATGCGGCTGGCGCTCAGCGTGTCGGTCACGTACTGCCGCTCTTCGCCCGCCTTGTCTCCCTTGACCACATACTCGCGCTGCTGGATGGTAGAGATGGTCGGCGCGTAGGTAGAGGGTCGTCCTATGCCCAGTTCTTCGAGCTTCTTGACCAGGCTGGCCTCGGTATATCTCACGGGGCCTTGTGAATATTTCTCTGTCGATGTGATGGTCTTGCGTTCCAGAAGGTCTCCGGCAGAGAGGGCAGGCAGAGTGTTGCCGCCTTCATTGTCCTGGTTCTCGTCGTCGGTAGACTCGTGATAGACCTTGAGGAATCCGTCGAAGGTAACCACCTCGCCGTCGGCGATGAACTTCTCCTCCTGTCCGTCGATGTCTATCGTCACTACCGTCTTCTCTATCTCCGACTCTGCCATCTGCGATGCCACGGTGCGCTTCCATATCAGGTCGTAGAGGCGGCGCTCCTGCACGGTGCCCTCGATGGTCTGCTCCGATATATAGGTAGGACGTATGGCCTCGTGGGCTTCCTGCGCGCCCTTGCTGTGGGTGTGGAAGTTGCGGGTGTGGCTGTACTCGGCTCCCCAGAGCTGGGTGATGGCGTCGCGGCTGGCTGCCAGAGCGAGCTTGGACAGGTTTACGCTGTCGGTACGCATGTAGGTGATTCGTCCGTTCTCGTAGAGATGCTGCGCCACCATCATGGTCTGGGTCACGGTATATCCCAGCTTGCGGGCGGCCTCCTGCTGCAGCGTAGAGGTGGTGAAGGGAGGTGCAGGCATACGCTTGAGCGGCTTCTTGCTTACCGAACCGACGGTAAACTGGGCCTTGCGGCAGCGCTCCAGGAATGCTACAGCCTCTTCGCGGGTGGCAAAGCGCTTGTCGAGCTCGGCTTTGACCTCGGCGATGTGGCCTTCGGCCTGGGGCACGGTGAAGACGGCGCTCACGCGATAGTAGGGCTCGCTCACGAAGGCCTGTATCTCGCGCTCGCGCTCAACGATGAGTCTTACAGCCACGCTCTGCACGCGTCCGGCAGACAATGCGGGCTTCACCTTGCGCCACAATACAGGCGAGAGCTTGAATCCCACGAGTCGGTCGAGCACTCGTCGTGCCTGCTGGGCATTGACGAGGTTCATGTCGAGATGACGGGGATGCTCGATGGCATCAAGGATGGCGGTGGGGGTAATCTCGTGGAATACGATGCGGTTGGTATTGTCCTTGTCCAGGCCCAACACCTCACACAGATGCCAACTGATGGCCTCTCCCTCGCGGTCTTCATCGGATGCCAACCACACGCGCTGTGCCTCCTTGACCTGCTTCTTGAGCTCGCTCACCAACTTGCGTTTCTCCTCGGGTATCTCGTAATCGGGCTCCATCGTCTTCTCGTTGATGGAGAGCGTCTTCTTTTTCAGGTCACGTATGTGGCCGAAACTTGACATGACCTTGTAGTCCTTGCCAAGAAACTTCTCTATGGTTTTAGCCTTTGCGGGGCTCTCTACAATCACCAAATTCTCGTGCATAGTAAATCATATTTGTTATTTGAAGCGCAAAAGTAGACAAAAAAATCGCTTATACCTTATTATATAGGTGTTTTTTTGATTTTTTTAAGGATTGCGGCGCTTCTCGCCATGACAAAGCCCACTTGGGCGACTATCAGCACAGGCAACGAGGGCATGACGGCGGTGCGCGAGATGACCTCCTCCTACCCCGTCGGCATGGCAAAAATTGCGGCGATGAACCTCATGCTGATTTCAGGGGCTGAAACGGTCGTTACAAACCATGATTTCAGCGTTGCACGACCCAATTTCCGTATTGCACATCACGATTTCTGCATTGCACGCCACGAACTCGGTTTCACTTTGACCTACAGATGTTTTGACAATACTCTCCGGCGCGCCGCGGTGGCAAAAATCGTGGCAGAAAATGACCTCCTTCGCGACGGAAAAATCTACGGCGTCAGCGAGGGTCATCACGGCTCTCGCAGAGGTACCCTCCACGCTCACCGGGACGCCCTCCACGCTCGCCAAGGTACCCTCCACGCTCGCCAAGATACCCTCCACAGGTGCCGAGGTCATCAGCTTCTGGAGGAAGGTGGATAGGGAGTGGCGATAGATGGGTAGAGGATGCGGGAAGGTGGCAAGAGACTATGGGGAGGTGGGCGGAAGGTGAGGGAAGATGGATAGAGGATGCGGGAAGGTGACAAGAGACTGTGGGAAGGTGGGCGGAGGCGGCGGGAAGTGGATGGGGACACCCTTGGCGACCGGCATCTACGACGCGAGAATGGTGGGGGGTTGGGCGGTCTTTGGCTGCCTTGTCCGTCGTAGACGGAGGGGGAAGAGGCAGAAATCGCTGTTTTTTAGCGTAAAATAACAATAAAAGGCGCAGATTGTTCGTTTGTTATCATTTTATTGGCTATCTTTGCACGGAAATTTAAAAATGGCTCATTTCGACCACATCACGAGTAGGAAGAAAGGGATTTTTAGATGCAAAAATTAAAACAATAACATTTTTTAGATGAACGTAATTACGAAAACAGTTCAATTGCCTGATGGAAGAACCATCACAATTGAGACCGGAAAGGTTGCAAAACAGGCTGACGGTGCCGCAGTACTCCGTATGGGCAACACCGTGCTTTTGGCAACTGTTTGTGCAGCTAAGGACGCAGTTCCGGGTACAGATTTTATGCCTTTGCAAGTAGATTATCGCGAGCAGTACAGTGCCGCAGGCCGTTTCCCCGGCGGTTTCACCAAGCGTGAAGGCAAGGCAAGTGACAACGAGATTCTTACCTCTCGTCTGGTCGACCGTGCCCTCCGTCCCCTCTTCCCCTCCAACTACCATGCCGAAGTGTATGTACAGGTTATGCTGCTCTCTGCCGACGGTGTAGACCAGCCCGACGCTCTTGCCGGTTTTGCCGCATCAGCCGCTATGGCCTGCTCCGACATTCCCTTCGAGCACACTATCTCTGAGGTTCGCGTAGCCCGCATCAACGGCGAGTTTGTCATCAACCCCACCTTCCAGCAGATGGAAGAGGCCGATATGGACTTGATGGTAGGTGCCACCAAGGACAACATCATGATGGTGGAAGGCGAGATGAAGGAAGTATCTGAGCAAGACCTCATCGGCGCCCTCAAGGCTGCTGCCGAGGCCATCAAGCCTATGTGCGAGCTGCAGGACGAGCTGTCCAAGGAACTGGGCAAGGACGTGAAGCGCGAGTACTGCCACGAGGTCAACGACGAAGAGCTGCGCGAGCAGATCAAGAGCGAGCTCTACGCCCCCGTATACGATGTCAACAAGCAGGCGCTGGAGAAGCACGCCCGTATGGACGCCTTCGACAAGATTATCGCCGACTTTATGGAGAAATATGACGCCGCCCATGCCGACCTCTCTGCCGACGAGCTCGAGGAAAAGCATGCCGAGGCCACACGCTACTACGACGACGTGATGCGCGATGCCATGCGCCGCTGCATCCTCGACGAGGGTAAGCGTCTCGACGGTCGCAAGACTACCGACATCCGCCCCATCTGGTGTGAAGTGTCTCCGCTGCCCATGCCCCACGGTAGCGCCATCTTCCAGCGCGGTGAGACCATGTCGCTCTCTACCTGTACTCTGGGTACCAAGCTCGACGAGAAGCTGGTAGACGACGTGCTGCAGAGAGGCTATCAGCGCTTCCTGCTCCACTACAACTTCCCTCCCTTCTCTACCGGTGAGGCCAAGGCTCAGCGCGGTGTAGGCCGTCGCGAGATTGGTCACGGCCATCTGGCATGGCGCGGTCTGAAGGACATGATTCCCGCCGACTTCCCCTACACCGTACGTCTGGTAAGTCAGATTCTGGAGTCTAACGGCTCGTCGTCTATGGCTACCGTATGTGCCGGTACGCTGGCTCTGATGGATGCCGGTGTGCCTATGAAGAAGCCCGTTTCGGGTATCGCTATGGGTCTTATCAAGAACCCCGGTGAGGACAAGTACGCCATCCTGAGCGATATCCTCGGCGATGAGGACCACCTGGGCGACATGGACTTCAAGACCACTGGTACCAGGGACGGTCTTACTGCCACTCAGATGGACATCAAGTGCGACGGTCTGAGCTTCGAGATTCTCGAACAGGCTCTGATGCAGGCTAAGGCCGGCCGCGAGCACATCCTCAACTGCATGATGGAGACCATCTCCGAGCCTCGTGCCGAGATGAAGCCTCAGGTTCCACGCATCGTTGCCTTCGAGATACCCAAGGAGTTTATCGGTGCTGTGATTGGCCCTGGTGGCAAGATTATCCAGCAGATGCAGGAAGATACCAATACCACCATCACCATCGACGAGGTTGACGGCGTAGGCAAGGTACAGGTATCTGCTCCCAACAAGGACGCTATCGACGCCGCTCTCGCCAAGATCAAGGCCATCGTGGCCATTCCCGAGGTGGGCGAGGTCTACGAGGGTACCGTACGCTCTATCATGCCCTATGGCTGCTTCGTAGAGATACTGCCCGGCAAGGACGGTCTGCTGCACATCAGCGAGATTGACTGGAAGCGCCTGGAGACTGTAGAGGAAGCCGGCATCAAGGAAGGCGACAAGATCAAGGTCAAGTTGCTCGAAATAGACCCCAAGACCGGCAAGTACAAGCTGTCACGCCGTGTGCTGCTCGAGAAGCCCGAAGGCTATGTAGAGCGCGAGCGTCGTCCTCGTCGCGATGGCGAGCGCCGCGGTCACGGCCAGCGTCAGCCCCGTCACAACGACAATCAGGAGTAATCCCTGAAAGAGGATTTTCATTGACATATGAGCCACTGCTTTGCCTATAGCGCAAGCAGTGGCTCTTTTAGTTGGCCGACACGGATAAAATATAAGCCAAATGATTTGGCATTGAGGGTGAAAAGATGTACTTTTGCAATAAAATATAACCTAAATGAAAAAATTATTCGTATTGATTTTCATGGCGGCGCTCACAATGGCCGCCACGGCGCAGCAGGAACCGCAGTATATCTCCTCTTTCAAGTATGACAAGCGTGTCCACGACTTCGGTACCATCAAGGAGAAAGACGGCAAGGTGAGCCATACCTTCACATTTACCAACACCAGCATACTGCCGGTGGTCATCAGCGACGTCAACTCGTGGTGTGGATGTACCACCGCCGAATATACCAAGACCCCCATCCTGCCCGGCAAGACCGCCAAGGTGACGGTGACGTTCAACCCGCTGTCGCGCCCAGGCAAATTCAGCAAGGAGGTGGTGTTAAACCTCGACGGCAACAAGGGTTTCACCCGCGTATGGATCAAGGGCAACGTCATCCCCTACCGCCACCCCGTGGGCGAGGACTATCCCTACGCCTTCGGCGAAGGGCTGCACATGGGCTTCAAGGTCTACCTCTTCCCGCCGCTCGCCGAGGGCAGCACCTACAGGCTGGAGCAGCGCGTGTCTAACGAGACCGACAAGGAGATGACCGTAGAGTTTGAGCGATGGCCCAACAACACGGTGCTGAAGATGCCCTCGAAGATAACGCTCAAGCCCAAGGAGCGCACCACGTTCAAGGTGAGCTACACCGCCCCTGTGAGCCACTATGCCGACCGCCACATCTATGTGCGCGTGAAGGTGAACGGCAAGCAGGTGAAGCCCATCCTGGTGAAATGGTTGGGCTCGGAACAGAGATTTACCAAATAAGCAATGATAACTATGAGTATTAAGCAGACTGTAATGTCACTGTTAGGCTGCGTGATGGCCGTCCAGGCCGCCGCCCAGACAGCTCCGGCGCCCATCGCGCCGCTGCCCTCCAAACACCAGGTGGCTTGGCAGCAGATGGAGACCTATGCCTTCATCCACTTTGGTCCCAACACCTTTGGCAACCGCGAGTGGGGATATGGCGACGCCCCGTTGGAGAGTTTCAACCCTACCCGCCTCGACTGCGAGCAGTGGGCCAAGACGCTCCACGACGCCGGCATGAAGGGCATCATCATCACCGCCAAGCACCACGACGGCTTCTGCCTCTGGCCCACCAAGTACACCGACTACAGTGTGCGCAATACCCCCTACAAGAACGGCAAGGGCGACATCGTGGGCGAACTGTCGGCAGCCTGCAAGAAATACGGCCTCAAGTTTGGTGTCTATCTCTCGCCCTGGGACCGTCACCAGGCTTTCTACGGCACTCCCCTGTATGTAGAGTACTTCTACGCACAGCTCGAAGAACTGCTCACCCAGTATGGCGACATCTTCGAGATATGGTTTGACGGTGCCAACGGCGGCGACGGCTATTACGGCGGCGCACGCGAAGAGCGCACGATAGACCGCCGCACCTATTATAATTTCCCGCGCGCGTGGGAGATGGTCGAGCGTCTGCAGCCCCAGGCCATCATCTTCTCCGACGGCGGCCCCGGCTGTCGCTGGGTGGGCAACGAGAAAGGCTATGCCCACGCCACCAACTGGTCTTTCCTGCGTGGCAACGAGGTCTATCCCGGCTACAGCCGATACTGGGAGCTGCAGCAGGGCCACGCCGACGGCGACACATGGACTCCTGCCGAGTGTGACGTGTCGATACGCCCGGGATGGTTCTACCACGAGAGCGAGGACAGTAAGGTGAAGACGGTAGACTATCTCACCGACCTCTACTATCGCAGCGTGGGCCACAACGCCACCTTCCTGCTCAACATGCCCGTGGACAAGGAAGGACGCATCCACCCCATCGACTCAGCCCGTGTCGTGGACTTCCACAAGCGCATCTGCGCCGAGTTTAAGACCGACCTGCTGGCCAAAGCCAAAATCAAGGCCTCCAATGTGCGTGGCAAGCAGTGGGGCACCGCCAATCTTACCGACGGCAACTATGAGACCTACTGGAGCATCAGCGACGGCACCGACAAGGCCCAACTCACCATCACCCTGCCCCGCAATACGCGCCTCAACCGACTGATGCTGCAGGAGTACATCCCCCTGGGGCAGCGCGTACAGCGCTTCAGCGTGTCTTACCTCAAGGGCAAGGAGTGGGCTCCGCTCTCCGTGGGCGAAGAGACTACCACCGTGGGCTACAAGCGTCTGCTGCGCTTTGCCACGATTGAGACGCGCCAGATCCGCATCAGCTTCGACGCCATGCGCGGCCCCATCTGTCTGAGCACCGTGGCTGCCTATCTCGCCCCCGAGACCAAGGGCGCGGAGGAAAAGAAGGAAGAGGTGAAGGGCGTAGACTTCACCGCCACCGCCGAGGGCAACAACGTGGTCACCTTTGACCTGGGCGGCGAGCAGGAGATAGGCTCTTTGCGCTATCTGCCCCAGCAGGGCGACGACCGCAAGGGACTCGTGGCCAACTATGAGATATATGCCGGTATGGAGAAAGACGCCATGCAGCGCGTGGCTGAAGGCGAGTTCTCCAACATACGCAACAACCCCGTGATGCAGGAAGTTTTCTTCACTCCCACCCACTGCCGCTACGTGCAGCTGCATGCCACCCGCATGGTGAATGCCGGTGAGAAGATAGCTTACCAGCAAGTGATTATCAGATAACATCTAATAAATATTGACCTATATGAAAAGAATGATTATGACCGCAGCCATCGTCTGCATGGCCGGCATCCAGATGATGGCGCAGCCGAAGTTGCCCTACCGCAACGCCTCGCTGCCCATCGAAGAGCGCGTGAGCGACCTGCTGTCGCGCATGACGCTCGAGGAAAAGGTGGGACAGCTGCGCTGCACCCTGGCTTGGAACTACTACGACATCAAGGGCAACAAGGTGGTGCCCTCGTCCACATTCATGAAGGACATCGCCGAGGGCAACATCGGCATGCTGTGGGCCACCTACCGCGCCTGTCCCTGGACACGCAAGTCGCTCGCCACCGGACTCACGCCCACGCTGGCAGCCAAGGCGGGCAACGCACTGCAGCGCTACGTGATAGAGCACACCCGTCTGGGCATCCCACTCTTCCTCGCCGAAGAGGCACCCCACGGCCACATGGCGATAGGTACCACCGTATTCCCCACCGGACTGGGTATGGCTGCCACATGGTCGACAGCCACAGCCGAGGCTGCCGCCCGCGTCACCGCCAAGGAGGTGCGTCTGCAGGGCGCACACATCAGCTACGGCCCCGTGCTCGACATCTCGCGCGACCCACGCTGGTCACGCGTCGAGGAGAGCTATGGCGAAGACCCCGTGCTGACGGGCGAGATGGGTGCAGCCATCGTGCGCGGACTGGGAGGCGGCAAACTGTCGGCCCCCTACGCCACCCTCGCCACGCTGAAGCACTTCATCGCCTATGGCACCACCGAGGGTGGCCAGAACGGCAACCCCTCTATCGTGGGCGAGCGTGACCTGCTGCAGACCTTCTTCCCCCCGTTCAAGAAGGCTGTCGACGCCGGCGCCCTCTCGGTCATGACATCCTACAACTCTCTCGACGGCATCCCCTCGACAGCCAGCGGCGAGCTCTACAATGACATCCTGCGCCGCCAATGGGGCTTCCGTGGATTTGTCGTTTCCGACCTCTACAGCATCGACGGCATCTGGGAGACCCACCATGTGGCGCGCGACCTGCAGGAGGCTGGCGTGATGGCGCTGCGTGCCGGAGTGGACGAAGACCTGGGTGGCAAGGCTTACGCACAGCTCATCGCCGCCGTCAAGGATGGCAAACTGAGCGAGAAGGAGATAGACCAGGCTTGTGGCCGCATCCTGAGGCTCAAGTTTGAGATGGGCCTCTTCGAGCATCCTTATGTCGACGTCAAGGCAGCGGCCGAAGTGGGCTGTGCCGACAATGCCGCCGTGGCTCTCGACGCCGCCCGCAAACTGGTGACGCTGCTCAAGAACAAGGACAATACGCTGCCGCTGCGCCGCGATATGCGCGTGGCTGTGGTAGGCCCCAACGCCGACAACGTATATAATATGTTGGGCGACTATACCTCGCCTCAACCCGACGGAAAGGTGAAGACCGTGCTGGCGGGCATCAAGGCCAAGATAGGCGAGGGTCAGGTGGAATATGTCAAGGGCTGTGCCGTGCGCGACACCAACAACTGCAACATCGAGGCTGCCGTAGAAGCTGCCCGCCGCGCTGATGTGGTGGTGGCTGTAGTGGGTGGCTCGAGTGCCCGCGACTTCAAGACGAGCTACAAGGCTACCGGTGCTGCCGAGGCCGATGTCAAGTCGGTGAGCGACATGGACTGCGGCGAAGGCTACGACCGCGCCACGCTCTCGCTGCTGGGTCGCCAGATGGAGCTGCTCCAATCGCTGCGCAAGACAGGCAAACCCATGGTGGTCATCTATATCGAGGGTCGTCCTATGGACAAGTCGTGGGCTGCCGCCAATGCCGACGCGCTGCTCACCGCCTACTATCCCGGTCAGGAGGGTGGTACCGCCGTGGCCGACGTGCTCTTCGGCGACTACAATCCCGCCGGCCGTCTGCCCATTTCGGTAGCTGCCAACGTGGGTCAGCTTCCTGTATATTACAACAAGCGCGCTCCCAAGCCCCACAACTACGTGGAAATGTCGGCAGCGCCACTCTATGCCTTCGGCTATGGCCTGAGCTATACGCAGTTTGCCTACAGCAACCTCGCCATCGCCAAGAAGGGCGATGCCTACAGCGTCACCTTCGATGTCAAGAACGTAGGTGAGCGCGATGGCGAGGAAGTGGCTCAGCTCTACATCCACGACCAGGTGGCGTCGGTGTCGCAGCCGCTGTTGCAACTCAAGAAGTTTGACCGTCTGTCTATAGCCAAGGGTGAGACCCGCAAGGTGGAATTCATCCTCACCGCCGAAGACCTCGCCATCATAGACCGCAATATGAAGAGTGTGGTAGAACCCGGCGACTTCGACATCATGGTCGGCGGTTCGTCAGACCATCTCCCCCTGCGCGGAGTGCTCACTGTAGAGTAGGCCGCCAAAGGCCATCAAGCCATCGATAATCTGCCCAAGCACGGCAGACTCCCATACACCAGCAGGGCTGGGTTCCGAATGAGGAACCCAGCCCTGCTTGATGTATATCAGCATAATATATCAGTTACGGAAAAGATATAAATCTGCCAACAAGACAGCGGTTTCGCTCTCTTCCTTTGGCGCATCCTTAGGTTTCCACGCCACTATGAAGCGGACAGACGCGCCCTTGACATTATAACCCTTTTCATTCCATTCGGCCAATTTGGCCATCATAGCTACCGATAGCTTTGCCATACACCTGTGGGACAGGTCAAACAACATCCCATCCCGATACTCCAAGTCCATACCGCTGAGCAAGGAGAGTATTTCTGCCTTTTTACTTTTGAAGAAACCTAAATTTACGTCCTTGTGTGACAGTTGCAATACCACTTCTTCAGGCATAGGATAATCCTCCTGATTAAACTCTATACGGCTGGCACCGATGCCGGTAAACATATTGGTAGTAGTGTGGATAAAGAGCTTCTTCTTGGCTCTTGTCATCGCTACATAATAACGCCGCATAAGGTCATCATTAACCTTATGGGTACCATTTATAAGCATATAGACATCATCAAACTCCCTGCCCTTAGCCTTATGTATCGTAGAAACAACAACCTTAGAGTGGGAGATATCACAAAAATCCTCTACGGAAGACTCAAAGACGAACTCTCTAAAGTCTGTCAAGTATTTGCTTTTATTGGTTTGCTCAAAGAGGCTGATGCATTGCCGCACATATACAAGGCTTTGACTCTTGGCATATTTGTCAAACGTTTTTCGCTTGGCCATTTCCCAAATGTCATCACTCACCATCGGCGTATGTGAATTGTTGCTTATCTGCCTCAAGAAATACCTCATCTCTGCCAAATTCCACATGCGAAATCCTTCCAACGACTGTATCAGTTCGCAGGAGACGCCTCGTTTACGCAATAAGGCAACCATGATTACAGCCTCCTCATTGGTTTGTGTAAGGACGCACGTGGAGCCATTTCCCAAATGGGATATCAAATCATCAGCCAAGGGCTGATAAATATACTTGGAACAGTAATGCACTACTCCTACCCACCCCTCATTCTCTTGCATGGATATAATAGGAGTCTGCTTCATACGACAATTGATATTGCGGACAAACCTGTTGGCAACATTGACTATCTGGCGCGCACTGCGGTAATTCTCAGTCATTTCGACCATACGGCCACCAGGCAACATAGACAATTGACGCATATACTCAGAATTAGCCCCTCTGAACTCAAAGATATTCTGGTCATCATCACCGACAGCAATGACTCTCATATCCTCGAAGTTTTCGACAAGAGCCTTGACCAAGGCAAAATCGTCGGGGCCCATATCCTGCGCCTCATCAATGACCAAGACCGTCTTGCCTATCTTGGATGGCTCCACATCACCACTCGTTATCATCTCTGCAGCAGTAGCCACCACATTATTGGCCTCATCCAGATTGCCTACTCGTCCGAGCAAGTCAAAACAATACGAGTGGAAGGTCTTAATTTCAACAAAATGGGCGGCGTTGCCTATGAGGGCCAGCAGGCGTTGCTTGAATTCGGTAGCAGCAGCACGAGAGAAAGTGAGCATAAGAAGCTGTTCGTGCTTGACATCTTCAAGTAACAGGAGGGAAGCCAATTTATGAACCAACACACGAGTTTTCCCACTGCCGGGACCAGCAGCAACCACGATACACCGCGATTCCTTGTCCGTTATAATCTCTCTCTGCTTGGCAGACAATTGTCCAAATAGCTGGTGATACTTTTCTGGTGTAAGATTGCGCTGAATTTCATCCTGTCGCTCACCCTTAAAGTATTTGGATATGAACAGGCGATAGTCCATCTGAAAATAATCCTGTACATAGCGCAGCGCCGCATCATAATCTTTAACCATAAGATTGGCATACTCGCCCACGATATGCACTTGCTGGATTTTCTGCTTATAGAAGGCATCGAGCATACGGTAGTCTTCCATCTTGTATCTCAACTTGGCATCCTTGACACGACGTATGTCCATGGCGTTATACAATACCAGGAACCCTCCTTCCAGTTTGAGGGCTCCTATCTTTGACAGATACAGCAAAGCCTCTTCCACCTCTTCTATTTGCAGGTCCTTAAAGTCATTGAAAAGAGACTGTTCGCCAGACATCATCGACTTAACCAACTCCACAACAGAAAAAGACACCGCACACTTGTCGTCAGAATCCTTAGACTGCTCTTTAGCCAATCTATACAGCCAATCTATAGCATAGCGACAAATGGCAAGACGCTTGTCTATACGTGTTAGGGTTTCCTCTATATTGGCCAAACGCTCCAACATGAGGTTGTGGGCCCCGTCTTCCTTTTTGTGCGTATAACCTTTAACCGACAGGAAATAAAGCAGAGTACGGATATCTTTCTCCTTGGAGGTAGTTATACCGTCATTTATGGCATTGTCGTTAAGCTGCTTGCAGGAGATCTGCAGACTATTGTCAGGTATACTATTAATAATGTATCTTTCCAGCCGCGCAAATCTCTCCAACAGCATGTGCGACTTTCTATCTGTCTCGCCAACATCTTGCAGATAAGCTGCGATATCTCTGTTGTCAGCCAATATTCCCTCTTGACGCATGCGCTCTACAGCGGAAATGACCTCACGCTTGCTCAACCCCAACATATCTGCCAGATAGTCAATACGAGACTCGGCCTCCTGGTCTTGGCTTCGCGTAATGTATTTTTGGGTAATGAGCGATTTGATGATACGCACAACGCTGTCCACCTCGTCGCTTGAGAAGAGATGGGAATTGGTAATGCGTTGCCGGGCCTCGTCCATATTCTTAACCGTGATTCCAGTCGCATAAACATGAGGAACATTGTTGCCTCGCTCTATATATCCACTTTGCTCCAAGGCTGAAAGGGCAGTCCTTACACGCGTCTCTATATCTGACACCGAATCATCCCATCCTGCCTGGCGGGCTATCTCCAAGGCAGAGCAACATGTACGCATGCGTTGTTTGGTAAGATACTTGACCGCTCGCCATACCTGTTGAATCTCACTGATACTAAGTTTGGTCTGATTGAGCAGCACAAAGTGCTTGTCCAAATCTCCATCGCTATACAACACGTAGCAGCGAGCATACAAATGCGGGTCACGCCCAGCTCTTCCCGCCTCCTGTACATAGTTTTCAAGCGAATCAGAGATATCATAGTGAATTACCAAGCCAACATCTTTCTTGTCGACTCCCATACCAAACGCAGAAGTAGCCACAATCACGCGCACACGGTCACTCATAAATGCTTCCTGATTGGCAATTTTCTCATCTGAGTTCATTTTGCCATTAAAAGGCAGAGCCCTAAATCCATCACGGGTCAGTTTGTCTGCCAAATCTTTAGTGCGCTTGGTTCGCGAGACATATACAATTGCGGGGCAGTCAGACTCTGCTATCAATGCCCTCAATTTATTATATTTATCTTCATCAGTATCTGCATGAACAACAGAATAACGGAGATTCGTACGCGATGCAGAGGAGGCAAACAGTTCGAGGTCGATATCCAGTTCATTCTTAAAATAATCACAGATATCTTGTATCACTTTCTGTTTGGCAGTGGCCGTAAAGCAAGAGACAGGTATGGGATACTTACACTGTTTGCTTTTCTGATAATTGCGTATAAACTTGCCTATATACAGATAGTCTACTCTAAAGTCCTGGCCCCAGGAAGAGAAGCAATGAGCCTCATCTATAACAAACCGTTCTATATGACGTGCCGTCAGTATTCGCTCAATGGTCTTCGAACGAAGCATCTCTGGTGCGATATACAATAAAGAGGCTTCGCCGTTCTGTACACGCTGTATAGCCAATGAGCGTGATATTGGGTCCAACAACCCATTTATGGTAACAGCATCAGCTATACCTCTATCTGCCAAGTTGTCGACCTGGTCTTTCATCAAAGACTGTAAAGGAGAAATCACTACGGTCAGCGAGTGGATTGTACGCCCCGCCATCAGGGCTGGCAGCTGGAATGTGAGCGACTTGCCACCGCCTGTAGGAAAAATGGCAAGCAGCGATTTACCATGCACAGCAGCCCGGGCAGCTTTCTCTTGCAATGGTTCGTTGGCATAGGTACGGAATTGGTCATACCCAAAGTAGTCTTTCAAATTGCGATGAAGGTCCAATCGTCCATGGCAATAGTCACAACCTTCTTCACATGGGGTATTGCAGAGTACCTTCAATATATACTCCACTTCAGGGAAATTGACAACAACCCACCTCGGTGTTATCGAGTTGGGATGTGTCGTATCTATAAGGGCAAGGGCATAAGCCAGTCCACAGGGATATTGACGGATGAAATTATCAAGTTCTGCATGCTGACATATCTTGCCTTTATATGCCTTTCTAATAAGATTATCGATTTGTCCGCTTTCGACAGGAATGGCCCCGACCATACTGAGAAATCCTCTATATTCGGCGATACCATAGAGTAGAGAAGCATAAACCGTCTTCTTGTCGTCAGAAAAAGAATGCCAACGCTCAATCTCATCCATCAACAGACTGCGGGCTTTTTTGCAGTCATTTATAGGATTGTTGAGCTGTTCTGTTATCAGTTTGTCGTCTTTGACCAACTTATGATAGGGATATTCAGGAAACAGCAGAGGCGACATGTACAGCGTGTCGACCAACAGCCACTGGTGCTTTTGGTTACCAAAAAGGTGTTTGGCATCATGATTGACTATGTTATGTCCACATAAATAATCGATGCCATTCAAAAACTCCAGCAGCTTGTCTTTGGAAGTCTCATGAAACATCGCATCGTCATACTTCAATGCGCCTATATCATGTATCTTCTTGTCACGCAAACTGTACTCTATATCCACAAAAGCCAGAAGTGAGGCTTTGCGGTCATGAGCAACATCCTGCTGGTAGGCCGACACGGACCTGTCAACATCTCTATTTCCTAATATTCTATCCCATATAGACATACTTGATAACTACTAATGAGACTTACGATATTCTTTAGATGCTCTCTAATAACGCCCAAATAGCAATCGACAATGATTGCTGGCGCCGCCATCAATCAGAACTTCACGCTGACCTTCTTGCCTTGTGGCAGCTGAACGGTCTGCTGACGGTCGCCGAAGACGATGTCGAAGGTGCCGCCAGTAGGAGAAGAGAGGGTGGCAGCGAGGCTGTTGGCGCTGAGAGTCCAGTCGATATCGACGGTCACGTTGCCACGGGCGCGGAGTCCCTTGACGCTACCCTTGTCCCAGGCCTGCGGACAGGCGGGGAGCAGGGTGATGGTGCGACCCTCGCTCTGCAGCAGCATCTCGTTCATACCCGAGAGGCCACCCAGGTTGCCGTCAATCTGATAAGGCGGGTGCGTATCCCAAAGGTTGTAGAGCGTGCCCGTACGCAGCAGGTTCTGCAAGAGGGCATAGGAGCGGTTGCCGTCACGCAGGTGCGCCCAGAGGTTGAGCTTCCAACCCATACTCCAGCCGGTGGAGAAGTCGCCGCGATGGTCGAGCACCACACGGGCAGCCTCAGCCAGTTCGGGGGTAGCCTTGACAGAGATGTCGTGACCGGGGAAGAGGCCGAAGAGGTGGTTGGTGTGGCGGTGGTCGTCCTTGGGATTGTCGATGTCACGCGACCACTCCATCAGCTGACCATATCTGCCGATGCGGTAAGGCTCTATCTTGTCTCTCACCTGCAGCCACTCCTGACGGTCGGTGCTGTCTACGCCCAATACGCGTGAGGCGCTGATGGCGTCGGTGAGCAACTGGCGCGCTACGGCATTGGCAAAGGTAGCACCCTTGTCCACAGGGCCATGTTCGGGCGAGGTCGACGGGGCTGCGGTGTAGAGTCCGCTGGGCTGGAGCCAGAGATAGTCGCACACAAACTGCGCGCTCGACTTGAGCAACGGATAAGCCGTCTGCTTCAGATAATCGCGGTCGAGGGTATATTCGTAGTAGTCCCACACATGCGTAGCGAGCCAGGGGCCATTGATGGCGGCAAGATTCCAGTTCACGCTCTCGCTCTTGGAGGGAGCGGTGAAACCGAAGATATTGGTAGAGATGTTGGCAGTCCATCCACGGGCGTCGTACATGGCCTTTGCCGTGCGCTGTCCGGGCTCATAGATAGAGCGGAGATAGACATTGAGAGGCTCGAAGCACTCAGCCAGGTTGGCAGAGCATACGGGCCAGTAGTTCATCTGAATGTTGATATTGTTGTGGTAGTCACAGTTCCACGGACCCTTGACGCCACGGTTCCACATACCCTGAAGGTTCATGGGCATGGTCTCACCTCGCGACGACTGGATGATGAGGTAGCGGGCAAACTGATAGTAGAGCATCTCGAGCCAGGCATCGGCCTTGCCTTCGCGATAGCGGTCTATGCGCTCGTCGGTGGGGATGTCGATGCCGCCCTTCTTGTCGGCCGTCTGGCGCAGGTCGATGCTCACGCGGTCGAAGAGCTGGGTATAGTCGTCGACATGGCGGCGCAGCAGCTGACCCCACTTCTTGTCGGCGGCGCCCTTCATGCTGAGCAACGCCCAGGCTCCGGCGTCCTTGCCATAATAGGTGTAGGGGTCGGTGATCACGGGCGAGTAGTTGGGCTTGTAGCCGGTGGCGGCGGTGATGATGAAGTCTACCTCCGAGGCGTCGCGCACGGCGATGTGTCCGTCCTCATACTTCACGCTACCGTCCTTGACGCGGGCCTGGATGCGGATGACGTAGGGCAGCTTGTTGTTGTTCAGATGTGCGGTATAGACGAGTCCATACTCATCGGTAGCCCAACTGCCGGTGGCGTGGGGATTGGGCTTGTACACCCAGTCGAGGTTCTGGCGCTTGCCACGGTTGGCGCCGTAGTGCATCACCATGAGTTGGTCGGGATAGGAGACAAAGTAGGTGCGGCGGTAGGTGGCACCCTGATACTTGAACGAGGTATGGCTCACAGCCTTGTCGAGCAGCAGACTGCGACGGAAGTCGCTGCAGTCTTCATTGGCAATACCGGTAGAGACATACATCTCGCCCATGGTCGTGAAGGTACCGAAGCGCAGCGTGTCGGCAGTGCCATTGTCGGCGATGGCTCCCGAGAAGGCGCGGCGGGTGAGCGAGTCGGCACGCAGGCTGTCGCCGTCGAGGAACGCCTGACGGATATCGGGCAGGAAACGCGCTGAGTGGGGGTCGGCACGCCAGTAGTTGGCTGGTCCGCTACCCGAGGCGGGGCCTCCCTTCCAGAGGCTTTTCTCGTTGAGCAGTATGGCGTCGACAGCCGGCGACTGGAGCACCATGGCGCCCAGGCTGCTGTTGCCCATAGGGAAGGCATAGTTTTCCCACACCGAGCCCTGCAGTTCGCGGGCTTTCTCGCCCTTGCGCACATACTGTCGCAGATTGTCTTTAGACTGACTGTCCTTGGCGGCACCCTTGGCACCCGAATAGTTAATCTTCGCCGGCACAGTGCTGACGCCCTGGGGCACGGAGATTTCTACGGGGCGGTCATACCACACGGAGAGATGGTCGTCTGCCTTGGTCAGTTCTGACCCTCCCAGACAGAGGGAGATTAATGTAGCTAATACTAACATGTCTGTTATGATTTGAGTAATTGTTATTTTAAGGTAGAAGTGCCCTGTCTGTCCCGACGAGCACTGATTCATTTGGTAAAATTACACTTTTATTGACAAACGGAGTTACATTTTTTGCTTTTTTCGTTACCGACGGCCATTTTTTTAGTACATTTGCATCGGGCGCGTATGTTTGCGCTGTCCGTCCTATACCTATTATTATATATAATGACAACTATGATACAACGACTCTTACACTTTCTGGACGCATCGCCCGTCAACTTTCTTGCGGTGCGCAACATCACCCATGAGTTGGAAACCCACGGTTTCCGCCGCATCGACGCCGCCAGCCCTCTGGGCCACGTGAGCGCCGGCGACCGCTTCTTCGTCACCAAGAACGACTCTTCCATCTACGCCTTCCGCATAGGTCGCAAGCCTCTTGCCGACCAGGGTTTCCACATGATATGCGCCCATAGCGACTCGCCCACCTTCCGCATCAAGCCCAACGCCGAGATGACGGGCGAGGGCGGCATCGTAAGGCTCAACACCGAGGTCTACGGAGGCCCCATCCTCTCTACATGGATGGACCGTCCGCTCACCATCGCCGGAAGAGTAATTACGCGCGACGAAGACGCCCTCTCGCCCGTCACTCATCTGATACACATCCGCCGCCCGCTGATGCAGATCAGCAACCTCGCCATCCACTTCAACCGCCAGGTCAACGACGGCGTCAAGCTCAACCGGCAGAAAGACATGCTGCCCATCCTTGGCTTCGTCAACGACGAGCTGGAGCGCGGCAATATGCTCATCAACCTCGTCGTCGAAGAGCTCAACCGCACCGCCACGGTGACCCGCGACGACATCATCGACTTCGATCTCTATCTCGCCGACACCACGCCGGCATGCACCTTCGGTGCCCACGACGAGCTGATATCCTCGGGGCGTCTCGACGACCTGTCGATGTGCTACGCTGGTCTTGAAGCGCTCACTGCTGCCCACGACAGCGACACCACGCAGGTGCTCGCCATCTTTGACAACGAGGAGACGGGGTCGCAGACCAAGCAGGGCGCCGGCAGTCCGTTTCTGTCCTATCTGCTACAGCGTATAGCGCTGGCACAGAGCGGCACCGCAGAGGCTTACTACCAGGCGGTAGAGCGGGCGTTCATGATTTCGGCCGACAATGCCCACGCCTTCCACCCCAACTATGCCGAGAAGTACGACCCCACCAACCACCCCATGCTGGGCGGTGGTCCGGTCATCAAGTTCAACGCCGCCCAGAAGTATGCCAGCGACGCCGTCACAGCGGCAGTCTTTGCCGAGCTGTGCCGCAAGGCGGGTGTGCCCTGCCAGCGCTTTGTCAACCACAGCGAGGTGGCAGGCGGAAGCACACTGGGCAACATTCTGGCCTCGTCGATACCCTTGCGAGGGGTTGACATGGGCAACGCCATCCTGGCCATGCACAGCTGCCGCGAGACGGGAAGCGTGGCCGACCATGAGTATTGCGTCAAGGTATTTACCACTTTCTACAACGAATAAGTCATCATCATGCACGACAATATCACTCTCCCTCCCCAACTCAGCGCACGTGTAGAGCAGGCGGTAGACAACTTCATGCAGGGCTACGGATGCTGCCAGTCGGTGGTGGCTGCCTTTGCCGACCTCTACGGACTCGACGACACGATGGCCAAGCGCATAGCCGCCGGTTTTGGCGGTGGCGTGGGCCGCATGCGCATGATGTGTGGCGCCGTGTCGGCTCTGGTCATCCTCGTGGGACTCGACTGCGGACAGACCGAGGGCAGCGACCGCGAGGGCAAGTCGGCATGCTACCGCGTGGTACAGCAGCTGCTCGAGCGTTCGCGCCAGCAGAACGGTTCTATCATCTGTGCCGAGCTGCTGGGGCTCAATGGCTACGAGCGTGCCCACTCGTCCTATGTAGCCTCTGAGCGCACCGCCGAGTACTACAAGAAGCGTCCTTGCGCCGCCAAGGTAGAGAGCGCCGCGCGCCTCTTTGCCCAGTATCTTGCCGACAAGGAGGGCGACCACAACCATTAACCCCCACCCCATCCCACAGCCCGTCATGATCATCGTCCACTACATACCCGACATCGACCAGCGCTCGGGTGGCACCGCCACCTACATGCAGCTCATGGCCAAGGCGCTGGGCACGAAGGCTCAGCTGCACATCCTCACCCACCGCACGTCCAACCCTCTGGCGATAGACCACTGCACGCTGCACTATCTGCCGCCCTACAGGCCGTGGCACTGGGCGTGGACCCGACAGGTCAGGACGCTGCTCGAAGCGATAGCGCCCCAGGTGGTGCATGTCAACTGTTGCTGGATGCCTGCCTGTGCTGCCGTAGTGGGTGTGGCGCGGTCGCTGCATCTGCCCGTGGCGCTCACCACCCACGGCATGCTCGAGCCGTGGATTATGAACCGGCATTACTGGACACGCAAGTGGCCCGCGCTGCATCTCTATCAGGCACGGGCACTGCGCAGCGCCGATGTGCTGGTGGCCACAGCCGACCGCGAGGCGCGCCATCTGCGGCAGTTGGGCTTCAACGACCATATCGCCGTGGTGCCCTCGGGAATAGACATCACTCGGGTGACGATGAAGACCAGCTGGGAGAAGTCGCACACGATGCTGTTTCTGGGTCGCATACATCAGGTCAAGGGCATCTGGCATCTGCTCGAAGCGGTGGCGAGTGTGCAGAGTCAGCTCAACGGCTACAGGGTGATCATCGCCGGCGAGGGTGCTCCCGACGACATACAGCGGCTCCGGCAGACGATTGTCGACAGACATCTGGCCAGCTGCGTTAGCTATATCGGCGGGGCGTATGGCGACCGCAAGTGGCAGTTGCTGCGCGAGGCCGACTTCGTGGTACAGCCGTCGTTTACTGAGAATTTCGGGCTGACCATAGCCGAGGCGCTGGCATCGGGCACCCCGGTCATCACCACCAACACCACGCCTTGGGAGCAGCTCGACGCTACCGCCAGCGGCACCTGCATCGAGGTGGGAGCCAGTCCGTTGGTCAACGCCATCACCCGCTTCGTAGCCCTCTCGTCAGCCGAACTGGAGACGATGGGGCGCAATGCCCGCCACCTCATAGAGACCCGGTTCTCGGTCGAGGTCATGGGCACCGCGATGATGGAGGTGTACAGGGAGATTATTGTATAGGTTGTAACCATAAGCACGAAAGCCCCTCTCCAGCTCTCCAAAAGCCCCTCTCCAGCTCTCCCCAAGGGGAGAGAGCGCAAACCAATTATATACCAATGACTTTACTCTTCTCCCCACCCCCTTGATGAGGGCCGAAATAGGGTTCATTGGCGTGTTTATATCCTACGGCAACGCTGAACCGAAGGTCACTGGCGTTATGCTATACGTCGCGGAAAGGTAAAGAGTGGAGATTGGCGAGGCATAATCATCAAGAGAGAACAAATGTCCATTCATAAACGAATCCATTGACATTGTGTTCCTTCCCCTTGGGAGGGCACTGAAAAACTACCATTATTTCCATTTTATCGGCGTGGTCAGGCGTCATTATCGGGCGTTTACGAGGCGTTCTGGCTACGATGTGTGGTGAGAGTAAAAAGCAAAAATCGTCCCCGAGAAGGGCTTGGAACGCTTCCAAACG
>NZ_NPJJ01000024.1 GCF_002251385.1 Prevotella sp. P5-108 | reverse complement strand
GTTATGGAGATTACCAAGAACAAAATTACGGAAATTTTCTGTATTATCGATGATTTTTGCCAAGAATATGATATGGAAATTGCCCGCATGTCCATTTGTGAGTCAGATGGGCGTAAGCACCGCAATCGGAAATGGACTATGAGCCGGTCGGAAATCATGACGATACTCATCTACTTTCATTTCAACACTTTCCGCAACTTCAAGCATTATTACCTTTTTTATGTCAAGGTTCACCTGCACGACCTGTTCCCCAAGCTGCTTTCATATAACCGCTTTGTTGAACTCGAGTCCAGAGTCGCGGTTGAGATGATGCTGTTCCTCCAACTGTTTTGCTTTGGCAGATGCACGGGTATAAGTTTCATTGACAGCACATGCATTCCTGTATGCCACAACAAGCGTATAACAAGAAATAAGGTATTCCGTGATTATGCAGAAAGAGGTAAAAGCACCATGGGATGGTATTTCGGTTTCAAGTTACACCTGATATGCAATGAGAGAGGTGAACTGCTTAACTTTATGCTTACAAAAGCGAATGTTGACGATAGGAATACAGATGTTTTTAACAGATTGAGTGATAATGTGTTCGGAAAATTATTCGCAGACAAAGGATATATTTCGCATGGCTTGTTTGAGAGATTGTTTAACAACGGTATAGAAATTGTCACTGGCTTGAAATGCAATATGAAAAACAAGCTTATGCCATTGTATGACAAGATTCTG
>NZ_NPJJ01000023.1 GCF_002251385.1 Prevotella sp. P5-108 | reverse complement strand
GAAGAGTATATCCTAATGTACAAATAATAAATTCACAGGAATATGAGTTATATAATTTGCAAATACTATCTATTATAGCACTATCCGCTATATTGTACTCTCCTGTTCTTAATTGTACAAAATTGGAAAAATTCTCACTATCCTCTTCACTCCATTGTCTTCTTACAGCCCATGCGCTGTCCCCCCTTGCATCAATGTAGTTCACGGGGTCGTCTCCACACGACACGTATGGCGACCATGAGTAGTATTTCTCCGCCAAGGCATCCATTACGTTCCATCTTCCCGTCACGGGGTCGTAGTGTCTTGCACCGTGGTCGTACCAGTCCAGTCCATGGGTGCGGTCGAGCTCTTTGCCTATGTATTTGTAGGGTTGGGTGGCGTGGTCATTCTCTCTGCTTCCGGCAATGGCGAAAGCAGGGAGGCTCAGAGTGGTCATGAGCCCCAACAGCATTATGACAATCTGGCGGCGCATGGACAGGGGTTAAGATGTTTACATTGCAAATATAATAATAATGTACACACGCGCAAAGAAAAATGGCAGAAAAGTGATGGCAGGGGGAGAAAATAATATAGATGCAGCCTGCTGCCCCCCGTTGGGGTCAAGTGGCTCAGGTGGACAGGTTCGTGGCGGACGTAGTGGAAAAGGATACAATCCATATTCATCAAAGAAGCCTCGTTGTACTAACTATAATGGCAAGGGTACCATCAGATGTGGCATCTGTTATGGTTCGTGTACCCCCACGGCGCCTACCGACAGCCCCACCGCGCCGTACGTGGCGACGCTGCCAGCACCACTTGTCGTGACGGCGGTCACCGATGCTGCCACCGCCGGCTACCCCAGCGGCGCCGCGACCGCTTTCAGGGGTTCGTAACAATAGGCACGAGCCCACGTAACAATTGTTACGAACCCTCGTTTCAATAGGCACGTGAGCCCGTGCCTTCCGTTACGAGCCGGCAGTCATGACAACGGCGGCAGCCAAAGTACTCAGCATGAGGGCGTAAGGGGCTGTCACGCCCGCCGCCGCTGATGAGGATGGCGCGGAGTTGCCCGCCACTGCCGCCATCGACGACCGGCAAAAGCGGGAATGTGACGGCGGAAACAGGAATGTGACGGCGGAAACGGGAGAAAAAATCAAAAAAAATATGGGGGCAACCGCAGTTGGTTTGCTATTTTTTTGTACATTTGTGGCGTACAACGCGCCTATGGCCAACACGCCGGGCGCACCGCTAACCGTTAAAACACAAACTGATATGCGCATATCCCGATTTATCACGATTGTCATGGTGGCATGGCTGGCATCGACACTGGCTGCCACAGCCGCCCCCATCGACGCCCGCACCGCCCGCGCCACGGCACAGACCTTTGCCACGCAGCGCGGCAAGCAGATAGTCACCCCGACAGCACCCTTGAAGGTTAAGGGGAGCACCTCGACCCACGCACCTTACTACATATACGATGTAGAAAACGGCGGCGGATTTGTCATCATCGCCGGCGACGACCGCGTGCCCAGCATACTGGGTTATACCGACAGCGGCAGCTACGACGAGGCAACCCTGCCCGACGCCCTGCGCGACATGCTCGCCGACTACCGCCACCAGATAGAGGCGCTCGACTCGCTGCCCGAGGCTGGGCAGGCGTCGCAGAGCGCCAGCGCCATGAGGGCGCAGGTGGCTCATCCCTCGCGCCGTTTCGTTGCGCCCCTGCTGCCCACGGCGTGGAACCAGAAAGACCCGTACAACCAGCTGTGCCCCGTCTACAACAACAGCGACGGGTCGTCAAGCGGCGCCCGGTCGGCCACAGGATGTGTGGCTACGGCGCTGGGACAGATGATGGCGTACTATCGCTACCCGTCGGCGACGATGGCAGACATCCCCTCCTACTCGTTCACCAGCGGCGGCAAGAGCATCAGGATGGATGCCGTAGCCAAGGGCACCAAGATAGACTGGAACAACATCAGAAATACATACTCGGCAGCCAACACGGAGGCAGAAAAGACAGCCGTGGCACAGCTCATGGTCATCGTGGGCACGGGATGCCAGATGGCGTATGGCGCAGCCTCGGCGTCAAACATGCAGATGGGCGTACAGCTGCTGCGCGACAAGATGGGCTATGACGAGACCGTACGCAACGTGTGCCGCACCAACTACACCCAAACCGAATGGACAGACCTGCTCTACCGCGAGGTCGCCGAGGGCAGGCCCGTGGGCTACCGTGCCAACTCGACCCTACGCGGCGGCCACGCCTTCGTCATCGACGGCTACGACACCGCCGACCTCTTCCATGTCAACTGGGGCTGGGGCGGTTCGAGCAACGGATATTTCCGCATCAGTGTGCTCTACCAGTCGGAAGCCACCAGCGTGAGCACCGCCAACGGCAAGGGCTTCTCCCTGGAGCAGGAAGCCATCATCGGGGTGAAGCCTAACGACGGGATAGACAGCGGCATAGACGGCACGCCGACGCTCTCGGCACGAAACATCAGCGTGAAGGGCAGCTCCATCTCAACCACCTTTACCAATTTCACAGGCTCTGCGCAGACCGGCTCGGTGGGCATAGGCGTCATCGCAGCCAATGGCTCCATCACCAAACTGGCGTCTTCCATGGTGTTTCTCAAAAACAATTACGAAATCAAAGAGATTTTCTCTGTCAACAACCTCGTTGACGGCACCTACCGCATCATTCCCATCTGGAAACAGATAGGAGGCAGCAAGTGGTCGGCTTGCTGCGACGCAAGTCATGAGTATATCGAGGCAGTGTCGGCTGGGGGCAAGGTGACGCTGACCCGCCATCCGCTCAACAACGCCAAGCTGAGCGTCAAGGAGTGGTCGTTTATCAACAACCGCGTGGCGGGCGTGGAGCAACACGTCAAGGCGGTCATCAGCAATACCGGCGACGACTATATAGGCGACCTCTACCTCTTTGCCAGCACCAGCGCCTCAACCAAAGGCAAGCCCGCAAGCACAGGCGGCGTATCGCTCGTGGGCGGAAAGGACAACGAGGTGACCATGACCTTCACTCCCACCCCTGCGGGAACATACTATATATGGCTCGCGCGCGACAAGAACGGCACACAGGTGGTGGGTTCGACCCAGGTGGCCATCACCACGACCGACACGCAGGCGGTAAACCTCTCGGTGGGATATGTGGCTTACGACAATATGGTGGGCAACAAGGTGTATGGCAACTACCGCCGTGCCACCATCATCCTGAACAACAAGGGTACAGCCGACTACAACGGCAATGTGGTGGTGACGCTCTACCGAGGGCAGATAGGCGGACGCACGCTGTCGCCCCTGGTCACAAAGTATATCAGCATCAAGGTGAAAGCGGGTGAGCAGACACGCTCAGTATGCCGCTTCGACGGCCTGCAGACGGGCTACAAGTATGCGCTGCGACTCTTCTATGAGGGAGCCAAATCGGCGCTCGACAACAACAACCCCAACGCCATCTACTCGCGCGAGCAGCATCCTGGCATCATCTTCTACCATGCCGACGGCACCACCTCGGCACAGGTTCCTGCCGCCGCCATAGACGGAGGCAGTGCCATGGCGATAGATATGCGTGGTGTGACGGGCATCAACGCCATCGCCCCATCGACCAACCCCAATGCGCTGTATCTCATAGACGCCACAGCCACGGTGCCCTCGACATTGGCGGGCAAGAACGTGGTGAGCGGCACCTACGCCGACCGCATCACGCTCACCGACGGCTATCCCTTTATGACGCCCGTGGCGTTCACGGCGGGCAGCGTGAGCTATAGCCGCGCCCTGGCTGCCGAAGCAAAGAGCGAGAACAACTGGCAGACGCTTGCGCTGCCCTTCGCCCCCACCGACATCAGTTGCGAGGGTGAGCGGGTGAGCATAGACCAGAGCCGTCTCTACCTGCGACGCTACGCGGGGCAGAACCAGACGCTTGCCCCGATATTCGAACCCGCAGCAGCCATCACCGCCGCCGAGCCCTTCGTCATCAAGGGTACCGGCACACTCAAGGGCAAGACGCTCACCTTCAGCGCCGTCAACGCGCAGATAGACGCGTCGCAACGCCTGAGCGCCGAGACCGACGACTACTGCTTCAAGGGCACCACCTACAGTCCGTCGGTGGCAGCCAGCTTCACGCTCAACACCCACAGCAATGCTTTCGACTACCACAGCGAGGCGACACAGATAGCGCCGTTCCGCGCATATTTTGTGCCGACAGCTGAGCCTGCCGAGGGAGAGAGCATCGTGATAGAAGGCACCACATCGGGCATCGACGCCACATGGGCTGAAGGCTCGACCGTGGCGGTCTACACCCTCACGGGAGTCAAGGTGGGCACGGCGCGCATAGAGGGCCAGGCGGTCAACCTCACGGGCTATCCGCAGGGCGTATACATCGTGGGCGGGAGAAAGGTGGTCAAGGCTGCCAGGTAAACTGCCTACGGTGCCACAACCCGCAGCCCGACAGGCGGGCTGACGACAGAGACGACGACAATCATGCTATTTCATATACTCAATACTACCATTGCGCCACCCGCGCGCATGAACGACCCATTCAGTTACCAGCCCCATGCGCTGTGCATCGCCGCTGCCAGAGAACTGCAGCGCAGTCTGCCGGAAATCATGAGCAGATACCCCGAAGAGCGGGGCAAAATGTTTGGCGTGCTGGTGGTAAGGCGGGGCGACGACTTGGGCTATCTGCAGGCTTACAGCGGACAGCTGGGCGGCAGCTATCCGCTCACCGACGACTTTGTGCCGCCGGTCTACGACTATCTCGCGCCCACCGGACACTTCAAGCAGACCGAGCGGGAGATAAGCGCCATCAACCACAGCCTCAAGGCCATGGATGCCGACAATGGCAGCCTCGTCCGAGAGCGCTGCCAGGTGATTGAAGCCTGTCGCGACCGCCGTGTGGAGGCTTGGCGCAAGACGATGGAGCAGTCCAAGCGGCGCCGCGACCTGCTGCGCCCCACCGCCGATGAAGAGACGGCGCGCAGACTCGTCCGCGAGAGCCAGTACCAGAAGGCGCAGCTGCGCCGCATCAGAGAGCGGTGGACTGTGGTCATCGGCGCGGTAAACCGCCGACAGGAGAGGGAGCGCGAAGAGCGACAGCGGCTCATCGCCAGGCGACGCGAGATGAGCGACAGCCTGCAGCACTGGCTCTTCGACCGCTTTGTGATGCTCAACGGCCGTGGCGAAGAGGCTTCCATCGCCGACATCTTTGCCCACTACGACCCGCAGCGTCCCTACCTCACCCCACCGGGCGGCACGGGCGAATGTTGCGAGCCCAAGTTGCTGCAATATGCCTACAGGATGGGCTTGCGCCCGCTGTGCATGGCGATGTTCTGGTGGGGCGAGAGTCCCGAGGGAGAGATACGCCATCACCTGCATTACTACCCGGCTTGCCAGAGCAAGTGCAGGCCCGTGCTGAGCTACATGCTGCAAGGAATAGAGGTGGAAGACAGCGACGACACGCCCGACGACCATCGGCTGGACATCGTCTATGAAGACGAGTGGCTCGTGGTGGTAAACAAGCCGGCTGGCATGCTGAGCGTGCCAGGCAGACAGGAACGCGAGTCGGTGGCATCCATCATGCGCCGGCGTCATCCTCATGCCACAGGACCTATGGTGGTACACCGGCTCGACATGGACACCAGCGGACTGATGATAGTGGCGCTCACCACCGAGGTCTACCACCGGCTGCAGCGCCAGTTTGCCAGCCGCGAGATAGACAAGACCTATGTGGCGCGGCTCGAGCCTTCGGGCACTACCGTGGCTGCCGAGGGCGAGATAAGGCTGGCTCTGGCGCCCGACGCCGATGACCGTCCGCGACAGCGGGTAGACGACGCCGAAGGCAAGGACGCCCACACCCGATACCGCATGACCGGCGACGACCGCGTGGAGCTGCATCCGCTCACGGGACGCACCCATCAGCTGCGCGTACACTGCGCCCACAGCCGTGGTCTCGGCCGCCCCATCCTTGGCGACCCGCTCTACGGTCATGGCGGCGACCGCCTCTACCTGCATGCGCAGTCGCTCTCCTTCATCCATCCCGTCACGGGCAAGCCCATGACGGTATGCTCGCCGCCACCGTTCTGACCCGACAGACAGAAGGCCCGCTCTCCTCACAAGGGAAAGCGGGCCTTCTGCATATGGTGGCGCCGGGCGGAAGCCGCGACGGCGGTTCAGACAAAGAACATGATGATAATCTGGGCGATGATGACTCGCACGAACATGCCGAGGGGATAGACCGACGCATAGCTGACCGAAGAGGTATCACCCTGAAGCGTATCGTTGGCATAGCCCAAAGCCATGGGGTTGGCCATACTGCCGCAGAGCACGCCGCAGATGGTACCGAAGTCGTAGCGGTGCATGCGCAGCATGATGATACCTATTATTAATATAGGTATAAGCGTGAGCAGCGCACCGATACCTATCCACATGAGGCCCTCGGGTCGGATGAGCGTATGGAAGAAGTCCTTGCCAGCCTCGAGACCCAGGCAGGCAAGGTAGAGCGACAGCCCGAACTTGCGCAGGATGAGCGACGCGCTGCGGGTGGTGTAGGAGATGAAGTGGGCCTTGGGGCCAAGGGCGCCGACGATGATACCCATGATGATGGGGCCACCGGCTATGCCGAGGCGCACGGGGGCTGCGGCGCCGGGGATGGCGATGGGGATGGAGCCAAGCAGCAGACCGAGCACCACGCCAAGGAAGATGCTGCCGAGGTTGGGCTCGTTGAGGGTCTGCACTCCGTTGCCGATGAACTTCTCCACATTGTCGAGCGACTTGGGAGTACCGACGACAACGACACGGTCGCCATACTGCAGGCGCAAGTCGTCGGTGGCGAGGAGCTTCAGGTCGCCGCGCAAGACACGGCTCACGTTGACACCGTAGGTGGAACGCAGCTGGAGGTCTACCAGATGCTTACCATTGAGCACCTTGCGCGATACGACGATGGTGCGGCTCGCCACTTCTGAGTCTATATGGTTCCAGTCTATCTTGCCCTCGTTCCAGTTGGTATCACACTCGTGGCCGAAGAGGATGGCCATGGCGTTGCGGTCGTGCTTGTTGGTGATGACGAGCAGCTTGTCGTGCATCTTCAGCACGGTCTGCGCAAAGGGTACTATCACTTCCTGTCCACGCCAGATGCGCGAGATGATGAAGTGCTCGTGGGAACTCTGGGCGAAGTCCTCAACCTTCTTGCCGTCAAGGGCGGGGTTCACCACTTCATATTCGCCGATATAGGTATGGTCGGCCTCGTCGCGCGAGCGCACCTTGAGGTCGGCGGGGCGCACCAGGAAGCGGCGCAGCACCACCATCACCAGGATGACGCCCACCACACCGAAGGGATAGGTGACGGCGGTACCCAAGGCGAGCGACCCGGCGGGTTTGCCCACCTGATGCAGCGCCTGCTGGGCGGCACCCAGCGCAGGGGTGTTGGTTGTGGCTCCGCAGAGCAGACCCACCATGTCGGGCAGATTGACTCCGGTGAGCGGCACCAGCACGATGGCGAAGAGCGTACCCAAGAGTATCACGCCCAAAGACCACAGATTGAGGGACAGTCCTTCACGACGGAGCGAACCGAAGAAGTTGGGGCCCACGCTGAGACCCAGCATATAGACAAAGATGACCAGTCCGAAGGTCTCGGCGTAAGCCAGACTCTCGGCATCGACGGTCACGCCGATATGTCCGGCAAGAATACCAATAAAAAACACGAAAGCCACGCCCAACGACACGCCCATCAGGCGCACCTTGCCCAAGGCGAGGCCCAAGGCGCATATCAATGACAGCGCGATGATGGTGTGTACAGGCGAGTTGCCGGTCAGTATTTCAGTAATCCAGTTCATACCAATAACGTTTCAACCGACAAAGGTAGTAAAAAGTAAACTTGTGGGAAAGCAAAAACGCTAAAAAATAATGGAATAAGCCCAAAACCACAGCGGGCTGGGGCAAAAGGGCACGGCAGAGGGCATGGTGCGCACCTCGGGCATAGCCGCGACGGGCTGCGGCGTGACTTGCTCAGCACTGCCGCAGCTCGATGCGGAACACGGTGCCCACGCCGGGCTCGGAACTCTTGACATAGATGCGGCCGTGGTGGTATTCCTCGACGATGCGCTTGGCGAGCGAAAGGCCCAGTCCCCATCCGCGACGCTTGGTGGTAAATCCGGGGCGGAACACGTTGCCCACATCCTTCTTGGGGATGCCCTTGCCCGTATCGGCAACCTCTATCCACACGCCCTTGGGCGAAGTGCCAGTAGTAATGGTTATCTTTCCGCCGTCGCCGCCCATAGCGTCGACAGCATTCTTGCACAGGTTCTCGATGACCCATTCGAAGAGCGACGCGTTGAGGTTCACCGTCTGGTCGCCCTGGGTATGGCTGACGCTGATGACCACCCGGCGCGAGGTGCGGCGGTCCATATAGTCGACCACATGACTCAGCGTGGTGTCAAGGCTCACGGGCACAGGCTCGGGGAGCGACCCTATCTTGGAGAAGCGGTCGGCAATGAGTTGCAGACGCTTCACGTCCTTGTCCATCTCGGGTATCAAGTCGTCGTCGGGATAGTTTTCGCGCAGTATCTCGACCCACGCCATGAGGCTGCTGATAGGAGTACCCAGCTGGTGGGCGGTCTCCTTGGACAGGCCCACCCACACGCGGTTCTGCTCGGCCCGCTTCGAGGTGAGCAGGGCTATCACCGCCACGCCCACGAAGAGCAATACTGCTCCTATTTGTATATAGGGATAGACGGCAAGGCGTTTCAGCGTGAGCGAGTCGTCATAGCACACGTCGATATAGCCATCGGCATGGTCTTCGTCGAGATAGATACGGATGTAGTGGCCACCCGCCTTGAGCCGCGAAGCCATCTGCGCGACATAGGCGGTGCTGTCGGCATCGTGGCGGCGACCAGTATCCACATTGCGCACCGTCTGCACCCTCCCCTGCTGGTTGAGCACGATGACGGGGATGGTGTGGTTCTCGTCTATCACGCGCAGCACCAGATTGAGGTCGGTGTTCTCGTCGGCGGTGTTGAGCGAGCGCATAGCCTCTGCCCACACCCCCATCTTGTTGCGCTCCTCGGCTTCGAGGTCGCGCGTCAGCCGATGAGACACCATCACCGAGGCGACAGCCATCAGTATGGCTATCACCACCAGCACTATCTTTACCTGTCGTATGCGGTCTGTCCATTTCATATCTTATAGGTATAACGCTCAAATGATACCATTTAGTACATTAATGAGGCTAAAAAAATGCGCAGAAACCCTAAAAAACGCGCTGTAAACTATAATAATTGTCAAAACCATGAATTTTCTTTTGATGAAAATCAATTATATCCCTCAAAAATAGTACTTTTGCAATGGATAAAAGTTATTCCGTCATTCTCATAACATCTCTACCTGAGTCCGAGAGGATGAGGAGCAGAGACAGGGACATTAATAGTATTTTACGGAATACAGTCACTGATGGAGAGTTAGTTAGTTTTAAGTTTTTTTGTGGCGGCCTGAGGAATTTAGGTAAATGTGAAGTGTTCTCGAGGCCGTCGGGGATTTGAAATCACAAGCTCGATGGAGCTACAGATGGATAGTTCCCAGGTCATGAGGCGTCGTTGAGGCGCCAACTTGGTCAAGAATTATAAGGAGATGGTTTCGGTAGCGACTGAAGCCACCTCCTTTTCTTTTATCCCTATCGCGGGGATGGCGGCAGCCACATCAGTCGGCACCCGAGCCTCCCTCACGCCCAAGCCCTTCATCGCGCGCGCCGCAGCCATTGCTCCCTCTGGCGTAATCGTCTGCACCATCATGCTCAGCTATCCCCCGTCGACGCTGCAGCATGGGACTGTCTATGTGTTGATGCTCAAAAAATTGAAAACATTATCCTTAATTTTGTACAAATATTAACGCGAAAAGATTTACCTTTGTACACGATAAGAACAGAAACACCTATAGACATCGATGAAGCTATTGATAAAGAATATGGTATGCCCTCGCTGCATCAGCGCAGTCAAGGATATACTCATGTCTGAAGACCTGACGGTCATGTCGATAACTCTGGGAGAAGCGGAGACGGCAGAAAATCTCTCCGACAGCCAGCGCCATGCCGTGGCAGAGCGTCTGCACGCCATAGGATTTGAACTCCTCGACGACCCTCGCAGCCAACTGGTCGAGCAGATACGCATAGCCGTACAGGCATGGGTAAGGATGGACTCCGTGCGACCCAAGCTGTCAGACTATCTGTCCTGTCGGCTCCATCGGGAGTACAGCAGCCTGAGCAAGTTGTTCTCCGAGGTGCGCGGCATCACCATCGAGAGGTTCGCTATCCACCATCGCGTCGAATACGCCAAGGAACTGCTATGCTACAGCAGCCTCACTACCAGCCAGATAGCCTACCGGCTGGGGTACGGTTCACCCACTTATCTGTCTTCGCAGTTCAAGCAGGTGACGGGGATGACGCCTCGGGAGTTTCGCGAGCTGGAGATACACCGGCGTACTGCCCTCGATGCATTATAATAAGGTATAGATACTGGCATTAAGGATAAAGAGATTGTTAGTAAGGAAAAAGACTACACAGATGAAAAGAACTTTGATTATACTACTGGTAGGTATGCTGGCGACCCAGACCCTCTCGGCACAGCAGGACACTACCACCCAGACCCACGACCTCAAGCAGGTGGTGGTCAAAGCCACCAAGGGCATCAAGGCACGATACCGCGTGGACAATACCGACCTCATTGGTCAGGGCCAACTGATACGTGCTGCCTGCTGCAACCTGGGCGAGTCGTTCACGACCAACCCCTCGGTCGATGTAAGCTACAGCGACGCTGCCACGGGAGCCCGACAGATAAAACTCCTTGGACTCAGCGGCACCTATGTCCAGATGCTCACCGAAAACATACCCAATCTGCGCGGCGCAGCACTCCCCTACAGTCTTGGCTATGTGCCCGGACCCTGGATGCAGTCGATACAGGTGAGCAAGGGGGCATCGAGCGTCAAAAACGGATATGAGAGCACCACGGGCCAGATAAATATAGAGTTTCTCAAGCCACAGGGTACCGATGGAGTGAGGGCCAATGTCTATCAGGACAGTGAACTGAAGACCGAGGTCAACCTCGATGGAAGCATACACCTCAACAGCCGACTGTCTACAGCCACTCTGCTGCACTTCGAGAACCGACAGATGGACCACGACGGCAATGGCGACGGATTTATGGATATGCCCAAGCTGCGCCAATACAACCTGATGCACCGCTGGGCTTATGTCTCGCCGCGCTGGATTAGCCAGTTGCTGCTGCGGGGGCTCCACGACGAGCGCCAAGGCGGACAGAGCGCCAAGCACGCCACCTTCTCGTCGGCGCCACTCTATGCTACAGCGGTAGAGACCGACCGATACGAGATGCAGTGGAAGAATGGCTTCACCCTGAACGCCGACCACAACACGTCGATAGCCCTCATGCTGCACGGCTCGTGGCACGACGCCGATTATGGCTTCGGCCTCACCCGTTACGATGTGACCCAGAAGAACGGCTATGCCCAGTTGATGTTTGAGACCGACATCGATGACCATCACAACATCAGCGTCGGGGCGTCGCTCAACCACGACAACTACGACGAGCGTTTCAACCCGCTCGGTACATTGCCCGACGCCGCGAGCCGGGTGACCCGCGAGACCACTCCGGGCATCTACGCCCAGTACACCTATAAGTTGGGCGACCGCCTCACGGTGATGCCCGGCGTGAGATGGGACCACTCGAGTCTCTACGGCAACTTCGTCACGCCCCGACTGCACCTCAAGTATTCTCCATCCGACGTGGTGACCCTCCGCACATCGGTAGGCAAGGGTTATCGGTCACCCCATGCGCTGGCAGAGAACACCGCGTTGCTGGCAAGTGGCAGAGAGGTCATCGTAAGTCCAGACCTGAAGCAGGAGGAGGCATGGAACATGGGATTATCCATAGGTCTGAACCTGCCCGTGGCCAACCACACACTCGAGCTGAACGCAGAGTATTACTACACCGACTTCCTGAACCAGATGGTCATCAACTTCGACGGAGCCCGGGGCGCCCACACGCTCTCGTTTGAGAACCTTGACGGCAGAAGCTATAGCCACACGCTGCAGGTCGATGCCACCTATCCGTTCTGGGACGGCATGTCGGCCACTGCCGCTTTCCGCCTGAACGATGTCCGTTGTACCTACGACGGAGCAAGGCAAGTCAAGCCGCTCACTTCGCGCTACAAGGGGCTGCTCACGCTCTCTTACAAGACGCCGCTCCAACTCTGGCAGTTTGATGTGACTGGCCAGCTCAATGGAGGTGGACGCCTCTACGACCAGAGCCGCTACCCCGCCTACTTCCAGCTGCAGGCGCAGATTACAAGGGAATTCCGCAACATCAGCCTCTATGTCGGTGGCGAAAATCTTACCAACTACAAGATTGCCAACCCCATCCAGGGTGCCCACCATCCCTGGGATGCCGGCTTCGACGCCACTCAGGTGTGGGGACCGGTAACCAGAGCGATGGCTTATATAGGACTGAGGTTCAAACTGGAAAAGCTATAACGCTACAAATCATTCAAAAAACTATAGAACATGAAGAAGTATCTTTTAATGGCATGGTTGCTTGCGACAGCGGGCAACATGATTGCCAAGGCACCGGCCGACACGCTCACCGTAACCACTCTGCCGCAGATGCACTGCCAGAACTGTGAGAACAAAATCAAGAGCAACATCCGTTTTGTCAAGGGCACAAAGAAGATAGAGACCTCGGTCGACGACCAGCGGGTCACCATCATCTACGACGGCAAGAAGGCCAAGTACGAAGACTATGTCGCCGCCTTCAGGAAGATAGGTTACGAGATAAAGAAGAAGTAACAGAAGCTCCCAAGTCCGGCCCACCGTCATGAAGACGCGACCGGAGACCATAGCAGCCAAGCCTCACCTCGGGCAGTATGTCCGCGCGCCCAGCCCGGCAGCCTTCTATCGGCAGCATACTACCCAGGGTGAGGCTTTTGCGTAGGTCGGCGACAGGGAGGGTAACTCCAGCGGCGTGGAGGGTACCTTGGGCGAACTGGAGGGTACCTTGGGAACCGTGGAGGGTACCTTGGGCGAGCTGGAAGGTACCTTGGGAACCGTGGAGGGTACCTCTACCCACGGGCTGACCATCGCCGATATCGGCGGGAGCCACTCTTTTCTCGCCTTAATCGTCTCTATCTCTGAAAATTGTCGTATATTTGCAGCTGGCAACTATATACTTATACCCTTTTGGACATGAAGAAGTATCTCATCACCATCCCCCTGCTGATCATTGCCTGCGTGGTGCTGCTCGCAGCCTGCACCGGCAAGCCCCGACCTTTTGTCATCGGCGTGTCGCAATGCTCTGAAGACATCTGGCGCAACAAGCTGAACGACGAGCTCAAGATGGGCGAGTTTCTCAATGACTCGATCATCGTGAAGCTCGCCTCGTCTAACGACGACAATGTCTTGCAGAACAAGCAGATCAACCAGTTTGTCGACGAGGGCGTCGACCTGCTGGTGGTGTCGCCCAACCAGTTGAGCCCGATATCCAAGGCCGTAGAGCGAGCCTACGACAAGGGCATCCCCGTGATACTCTACGACCGCAAGACCAACTCTGACAAGTATACTGCCTTCATCGGCTGCGACAACTATCTGATAGGCAAGTCTATGGGTACGTTCATCGCCCAGCAGTTGCACGGCAAGGGCCGTATCGTCGAAATCACAGGCCTCGAAGGCTCGTCGCCAGCCCTGGAGCGTCATCGCGGATTTATGGATGCCGTCAAGTCCTATCCCGGCATAGAGGTGGTGGTGTCGGAGGGTGGCGACTGGAAAGAGGAGAGCGGCATCCAGGCGATGAAGCGCATCCTGAAGCGCACGCAGGACTTCGACTATGTCTACGCCCATAACGACCGACTCGCCTGGGGTGCCTATGTGGCAGCGCAGCAGATGGGCGTGGGCAAGAGATACAAGTATACGGGCGTGGATGGGCTCGCCACCGAGGGCGGAGGTCTGGAGCTGGTGCGCGACGGCGTGCTTGAGGCGTCATATCTTTACCCCACCAAGGGCGACCAGGTGATAGCGCTCGCCATGAAGATACTTACCCACAATCCCTTTGACAAGGACAACTATCTGAGTACATCCATCATCACCAAGGCCAACGCCGAACTCACGCTGATGGAGGCGCGCGATGCGGAGAGGCAGTCACGCAATCTGAAGACGCTCCACAACCAGGTCAACCAATACCTCTCCGACTATAATGCGCAGAAGGTAATGCTCATCGGCCTCGGAGCGTTCCTCCTGGTATGCGTCACCGCCGCCGCCATGATTTTCAGAGGATATATCATCAAGGCCAAACTCAACGAGCAGCTCGCCAAGGCCAACGGAGAACTGGAGGAGAAGAACAAGGAGCTGAAGCGACTCAACGAGGAGGTGATGGAGCTCACCCACTCGCGCCTGGTGTTCTTTACCAACATCAGCCACGAACTGCGCACACCGCTCACGCTCATCGCCGACCCTGTGGAGATGATGCTCGAAGACTCCAGCATCAAGGGCAGGAGCCGCGAACTGCTCAAGATGGTGCAGCGCAACGCGCTGGCTCTACAGCAGCTCGTGGGCAATATCCTCGACTTCCGCAAGATACAGAACGGCAAGATGGAGCTTAGCCTCAGCCGCTTTGACATCGTCGAGGCAATGAGGGTGTGGACCGACGACTTCCGCCTGACTGCCGAGCGCAAGAAGATAAGGATGGACTGTGCCTCCACAGGCTTCGACACCGACCGCATGATGGTCGCCGACAAGGAGAAAGTGGCGCGCATCGTGTTCAACCTCATCAGCAACGCACTGAAATACACTCCGGCAGGAGGCGAAATCCATGTGACGCTCGCCGCCGAGGCCGACAACATACGCATCGATGTGCGCGACACGGGCAAGGGTATCGCCAGCGCAGAGGCGGACAAGGTGTTTGAGCGGTTCTTCCAGCTCAAGGGCGCCGCAAGCGGCACGGGCATAGGACTGGCTCTGGTCAAGTCGTTCGCCGAACTCCACCACGGCGAGGCAAGGGTGGAGAGCCGTCCCGGCATGGGCGCCGACTTCATCGTGGTCATCCCCCGCCATCAGGCCGACGGCGCGCCGATAGCCGACGACACCGACACCATCACCCCGACCGCCGACGAGGCAGCGCTGCAATACATCGACGACGGCGACAAGCAGCAGGGCAAGGTGCAACAGCTGGTGAGCGAAGAAGCCGACAAGCCCACGATACTCATCATCGACGACAACAACGACATACGCCAGTATGAGCGCACGCTGTTGCAGGACACCTACTTCGTAATTGAGGCTGCCGACGGCAAGGAGGGTCTGGAGGTGGCACGCAGGGAGGTGCCCGACCTGGTGGTCTGCGACGTGATGATGCCGGTGATGGACGGACTCGAATTCACCGAGCAGCTCAAGACCGGAACCGCCACCTCGCACATCCCGGTCATCATGCTCACCGCCAAGAACCTGGAGGAACACCGCGCAGAAGGCTATGAGCATGGCGCCGACTCCTACATCACCAAGCCATTCCACGGCAAGGTGCTCCTGGCACGCATCGACAATCTGCTGAAGCAGCGAAAGCTGCTCAAGCATGTATACCAGCGTGCCGCAGATGTAGAGACCGAGGTCGAGGCCACACAGCTCAACGCCCGAGACAAGCAGTTTGTCAAGCAGCTCAACGCCATCATCCAGCAGCATCTCTCCGACTGCGACTTCGGTGTCGAGGACATCGGCAAGGAGATAGGTCTGAGCCGCGTGCAGCTCTATCGCAAGATCAAAGCCATGACGGGCTCGTCGGTGGTCGACATCCTGCGCAAGGCACGCCTCGCCAAGGGCAAGCGGTTGCTGGAGAACCGCAGCATGACCATCGCCGAAGTGGCATACGAGGTGGGCTTCTCGGCGCCGTCCTACTTCACCAAGTGTTTCAAGGACGAATACGGCATGTTGCCGGGAGACATAGCCAACTCATGACCCGACACGCGGTGACAGCCGTCATCGTCGCACGCTTTATATATAGGAATGGAAAAATTATAGCCTGATTATCGACCCAGGCATAGACAACCACAGCAAAAATCGTTCATTGTATAACAATTATGTTACAATGAACGATTTTTGTTATCACATGAACCTTCAGTTATAGTTGTCTCCCAACCGTTTGGATAACTTTGCAGCAGAAATTTAACGCAATCAACAACAATTAAAAATCTAAACGGTTATGAATACCTTATTCAATGGAAAGCTCGCAGCCATGGTGCTTGCACTTTCAATGGTAAACATTTCAGCAGCGTATGCACAGGACGAAAATGCAAACGCTAAGGAAGAGGGCAACCGCAACGTGATGCTCAACGCAGCCAGCGCCAACGGCCCTCGAGAGATTCAGATTGGTCTGCCATCTGCCGATGTCAACGTGCTGGAAAACGGCCTGCCCGTTACCTATGCCACCAATCCCCACTCGGTCAACACCATCTGGCGCGGCGATGCCAGCCTGAGCCACCAGGGTCTGCTCAAGATTGCCGAGACTGCCATCACCACCGGCAACATCGGCTACGCCGTCAACTCCTTTACCCAGAAAGGTCAGAAGGGCTTCAACGGAACGCTCAACTACAAGAGCAACCACTTCGGATTGCAGGAGTTCTCGCTCAACATGAACGGTGACCTGGGTAAGGACTGGTTCTACAGCGTCAACATGTACCAGGACTTCGACCCCGGTACGTTCAAAATCAAGTCTACGCCCTACCAGGACCGTACGCAAATCTACAAGGCGCTCCTCACCAAGAAGTACAACAACGAACGTGGCGAGTTTACCGCCATGTATAAGTATGCCAACAGCCACAATGTCTACAACTACGCCACACAGAGCGCCCCGTTCATCTATGTGGGCGACGGAAGCGTGAAGGAGTACGGCAAGTTCAAACTGGGTACCACCTCGTATCTGCCCATCGACAACGAGATGACCTATCGTGACATGCGCACAGGCAAGCTGGCCCAGACCACGCTCTACGACGCCTGCCTGAACAAGGCCAGTGAGGTGACGCTGATGAACAGCTACCGCTTTGACAACGGACTGAACTGGAAGGCCACGCTGAAGTACGACCACTCGCGCGGAGCCATGGTCTACCAGACCCCGATGGCCATCGTCGACCTCAACAGTGCCGACAACCACGGGCTGTATAACTATATGTTCCGCGACATCGACGGCCAGACCAAGACATACGACGGCCAGTACGTGCAGACCCGCATGTCGTGTCTCAATGCCGGTACCATAGACGAGGCGCTCTTCACCACCGAGCTCAACAAGAAGTTCAAGACCTCTACCCTGCGCCTGGGCCTCAACGAGTGGTTCTACCACATCGACTACTGCTCCAATACGACCATGTATGACCAGAGTGTGCCTGCCGATGGTAGCTATGCCGTCCGTGTATGGGACGCCAACCTGCGTGATGGCTATTTCTACGACTTCAACAAGAACGCTTCAGAATATTATAAAGGCAGCGAGAACAAGCTGGCACTCTACTTCACCCACGACTGGGATGTCACCAAGAAGCTCAACCTCTACTACGGCGCCCGCGTGGAATGGCAGCGCCTCAAGGGAGAGAACGCCGCTGTGAAGAATGCCCAAGGCAACTTCGTAGGCCGTTTCGCTGACTATCACCTCGGTGCCATGGCTGCCGACGGAACCAAGATTGCGCCCGTCGACCTGGCCTACAACTGGCTGAACTACGACTTCTCGGTAGCCGCAACCTACAAGCTCACCGACAACTTTGGCTTTACCGGCGATTTCACTTACATCGTGCAGCACCCGAAGTTTGAAGCCTTCGCTCCTGCTACCCTTCCCAATACAGACAAGATATCCGTGCCACTCGGCCGTGCAGGTATATACTACAACAACTCATGGTTGAGCCTCACATCACTGTTCTCGTATATCTCCAAGACCAACAACAACTCTACGCTCAACCTCCAGCACGGCAGCGAGATCAAGGCTGCTCCTCTGGCTTACGACATCCAGACCTGGGGTTGGACTACCGACGCCGTGGCTCATCCTTTCAAGGGATTCGATTTCCACTTCCTGTTCACTTACCAGAAGCCTACATACAAGAAGTTTGAGACTTCTGTCACCTTCAACGATGGCTATGTGGGCAAGATCAATGCCACTGGCAACATCGTAGCCGAAATCCCAGAGATACTCATCGAGCTCGACCCCAGCTACATGATCACCAAGGACATCAAGTTGTGGACCAGCTTCCGCTACTTCAGCAAGACTTACGCCAACATCAACGAGGCTTACTACTTCAATGGCCACTGGGAGACATTCGGTGGCGTCAACTGGCAGGCAAGCAAGCGCCTGAGCCTGGGATGTACTGTTGTCAACTTCCTCAACCAGACCGGAGCCAAGGGCAGCATCGCCGGCGCCGAGCTGATAACCAAGGACGAGGCCAAGAACATCAAGAACCAGATCATGACTGGCAGCTATCTGCGCCCGTTCACCGTAGAGTTTACCGCATCTCTCAAATTCTGATCACTCTCACTCTTCACACACACGCTGACAACCCTATATAATAATAGGTATAGGGTTGTCGGCACACAAGAAACAGACAACAATACCGTTAATATAATAACTAAACAACAACACAATGAGAACAAGCAACATAATAAAGGCGGCATGCCTCATGCTGATGGCTACAGTTGCCACCACCGCCACCGCCCAGAAGATGGACATCGAACACAAGGGCGACACAACCATTATCCGTGTGGACAACCCCACCAAGTACATCCTGCTGCCCATCCAGGAAGAGAAGGATGAAGCACAGGTGCTGCTCGATACCGGATCCAAGGACGACACTTGGATGGACGTGCGCCTGGCTCAAAACGGCGCCGACTACTATGTGCCCTTCGCGCTGGGACATGGCAAGACTGCTACCGTCAAGATACTCGGCCTCGCCAAGGACGCCCTCGCCATCAACCTGATGAAGCTGAGCAACACCTTCGATACCACCAATACCGACTACTACCGTCCCGCTTACCACTTCACTCCCCTCTACGGTTGGATGAACGACCCCAACGGCATGGTCTATAAGGACGGCGAGTACCACCTCTACTTCCAGTACAATCCCTATGGCAGCAAGTGGGGCAATATGCACTGGGGACACGCCGTGAGCAAAGACCTGGTACACTGGGAGCATCTCGAACCAGCCATCGCCCGAGACCCCGTGGGCCACATCTTCTCCGGCAGTTCGGTAGTCGACAAGAAGAATACCGCCGGTTTTGGCAAGAACGCCATCATAGCCATCTACACCAACAACAGTGTAAACCACGACGAGGTACAGTGTCTCGCCTACAGCAACGACAATGGCCGCACCTTCACCAAGTATGAGGGCAACCCCGTGCTCACTCCCTTTGACGGTCTCAAGGACTTCCGCGACCCCAAGGTGTTCTGGTATGAGAAGGGCAAGTGCTGGTATATGATTGTTTCTGCCGATAAGGAGACCCGTTTCTATAAGTCCAAGAACCTGAAGAAATGGGACTACGTGAGCGCCTTTGGCAAGGGACTGGGCCAGCAGCCATGCCAGTATGAGTGCCCAGACTTCTTCCAGCTGCCCGTCAATGGCGACAAGAACAACAAGAAATGGGTGATGACTATGAACATCAACCCTGGATGCTGGTTTGGCGGCAGCGCCACCGAGTACTTCGTCGGCGACTTCGACGGCAAGCAGTTTACCTGCCCCGATGCCAAAGATGTGAAGTGGATGGACTGGGGTAAGGACCATTATGCCACTGTTACCTTCTCCAACACCGGCGACAGAGTGCTGGCGATAACCTGGATGAGCAACTGGCAGTACGCCAACCTCACCCCGTTCAAGCAGAACCGCGGCGCCAATGGTCTGCCACGCGAGCTGAAGCTCTTTGAGAACAACGGAAAGTACTATCTGTCTGAAGATGTTGCCCCCGAGGTCTACGCACTGCGCAAGGCAACCCGCACATTGGCCAACGAGACGGTCGACATGGCCAAGGCTTTCACCGGTATAGCTGCCAATATGGATGGCGCCTTCGAGATTGAGGCCGACATCACCCCCGACGCCAACGGCATAGCCGGCATCGAGATTTCCAACAACAAGCGCGAGCGCACCCTCATCTACTTCGACATGAAGCAGGGCAAGGTGGTGATGGACCGCACCGAAAGCGGACTCACCGACTTTGGCAAGCAGGCTGTGCCCCATGACATCGAGCTGGCCTGGGACAAGCAGCTCGCAGCCGAGGGCAAGCAGCCCGCCCGCATGGTCAATGCCATCAACTACAAGAACGACTTCGCCCTGGCCACATGGGCTCCGCTCTCACTCTGCCAGGCCGGCAAGAAGACCTACCACGTAGATATCTTCGTCGACAAGTCATCCATCGAGCTCTTCGTCGACGGCGGCCGCATCGCCATGACCAACCTCGTATTCCCCGTTGCCCCCTACGAGAACGTGAAGCTCTACGCCGAGGGAGGCAAGGCACAATTCAACAACATCAACGTACATAAACTCGCGCTATAATTATGAAGACTTCATCCAAGCTCACCATCATCCCATTGATGTTCTGCTTCTTCACCATGGGATTTGTAGACCTGGTCGGCATTGCCTCCAACTATGTCAAGGAAGACCTCAACCTCAACGACGCCACAGCCAACCTGTTTCCGTCACTGGTCTTCTTCTGGTTTCTGATATTCTCGGTGCCTACGGGCATGCTGATGAACCGCATCGGCCGCAAGAAGACAGTACTGCTGTCGCTGGTGGTGACCGTAGTCTCGCTGCTGCTGCCCATCGTGGGCGAGAGTTTCGGCATCATGCTGGCCTCGTTCTCCCTCCTGGGCATCGGCAACGCGCTGATGCAGACCTCGCTCAACCCGCTGGTATCGGCTGTGACCTCGGGCAAGAACCTGGCGTCGACCCTCACCTTCGGCCAGTTTGTCAAAGCCATCGCCTCGTTCATGGCACCATACATCGCCATGTGGGGCGCCATCGGGGCTGTTCCCTCCTTGGGCATGGGCTGGCGTGTGTTGTTCCCCATCTACATGGTGATAGGCATCTGCGCCTCCATCTTCCTCGCCGGCACTCCTATCGATGAAGAGAAGCCCCAGGGCAAGGCCTCTGGCATGGGCGAATGTATCAGTCTGCTGACCCGCCCCATCGTGCTGCTCTCCTTTGTGGGCATCATGTGCCATGTGGGCATCGACGTGGGCACCAACACCACAGCCCCCAAGCTGCTGATGGAGCGCCTGGGCTGGACTCTCAACGAGGCTGCAGAAGCCACATCCATCTACTTCATCTTCCGTACCATCGGATGCCTCACCGGCTCATTCTTCCTCCGCGTGATGAAGTCACGCACATTCTTCATCATCAGCATCGTGATGATGGCGCTGAGCATGGTAGGCATGTTTGTCAGCGAGAGCAGAGAGATGCTCTACATCGCCATCGCACTCGTAGGCTACGGCAACTCCAACGTCTTCTCCATCATCTTCTCTCAGGCTCTGCTCGCGCTGCCCGAGAAGAAGAACGAGGTAAGCGGCCTGATGATTATGGGCCTCTTTGGTGGCACTGTCTTCCCATTGCTCATGGGATTTGCCAGCGATGCCTTCGGCCAGATAGGCGCTGTGCTGGTAATGGCTGTAGGCGTGGCCTACCTCTTCACATATATTGGTAAAATCAAGATGTAACAACTCAACAAAGACAAGACTATGAATACCGATTTCAAGAACAAATACTGTGTGGGCCTGGGTGAGGTGCTGTTTGATGTGTTCCCCTCCGGCTCCCAACTGGGTGGCGCCCCTGCCAACTTCGCTTATCATGCCGGCCAGCACGGTCTGCGCTCGATAGCCGTGAGTGCCTTGGGCAACGACGCCTATGGCGACGAGGCTATCCGCCAGCTCGAAGAGAAACACCTGGACTATCTCCTGCCCCGCGTAAACTATCCTACAGGCACCGTACAGGTGGAACTGGACGACCAGGGTGTACCTACTTATGACATCAAGACGGGCGTGGCGTGGGACAACATACCCTTCACCGACGCCGTCAGCAACGTGGCTGCCAACACCTGTGCCGTATGCTGGGGCTCACTGGCCCAGCGCAGCGCTGCGAGCCGTGATACCATCTACCAGTTTCTCGACCACACGCCCAGCGACTGTCTCAAGATCTTTGACATCAATCTCCGCCAGAATTTCTATACCAAGGAGATTATCTGCGAGAGTCTGAAGCGTTGCAATATACTGAAGATAAACGATGAAGAGCTCATCACGCTGGGCCGCCTCTTCGGCTATCCCGGTCTGGACATTGAGAACAAGTGCTGGCTCATCCTCGGCAAGTACAATCTGGACATGCTCGTGCTCACCTGTGGTGTCAACGGCAGCTATGTCTTCGCTCCCGGCTGCAAGTCGTTCCACGAGACTCCTCATGTGGATGTTGCCGACACCGTGGGCGCCGGAGACTCGTTTACCGGCACCTTCTGCGCCTGCATCCTCAAGGGCATGACCATCGCCCAGGCACATAAGCACGCCGTAGAGGTGAGCGCCTATGTCTGCACCCAGCACGGTGCGATGCCCGCACTGCCCGAGAACCTGAAGCGATAAGCCCCCATCGTCGCATCCATATCCCAAGAGCCCCCGCTCTGCCACTCCACCCGATGGAGCGACAAGGCGGGGGCTCTGGCGTCTGTCGCCGTAGTGGTGGGAACCGACAGCAGGTCGACCAAGATACTCTCCACGCCGCCAGAGGAGCCCTCCACGATGCCCAAGGTACTCTCCACGCCGCCAGAGGAGCTCTCCACGATGCCCAAGGTACTCTCCACGCTGCCAGAGGAACCCTCCACGCCGCCCAAGGTACTCTTCACGCCACCAGAGGAGCCCTCCACGCTGCCCAAGGTACTCTCCACGCTGCCCAAGGTACTCTCTACGCTGCTGGAGATGGTTTCACCGACATCCGCGCGGCTGGCCAAAGGCGCAGAGGGTCACATAAGAATTATTGCAAAGCGGGAAACGATAAAATCGTGGCGTGAAATCGTGACGGCAAAGCACGAAACGATTGTATCATGGCACGAAACCAAGATAAACATGATGAAGAGCAAGATTGAGGATAGCTGAGCCTCAACGAGAAGCAGCGGCATACAAACAAAAGCAACCAGCGTAGCTGCCACGATAGGTGCGGCTGCTACGCTGGAACTGACCCAAGAGAGACTGATGGCGGTAACCACTGTGCTCACAGGGGCAAAAGGTGGAGAACCCACTCCTGTCTAACTGCCCTTAATCAGCTTACTCACCTTTTTTGGTAACAATATCATCATTGCTGATGCCACTTGCCACTCTTCGGCTTCTGAACTGCTTACCTATATTCCACGCCACGGATATGGTTATGTTATTGGCATACTGTCGCTGGGTAGACTGTTGGTGCATATCTCTAAAGTAGGTATTGCTGCGTGTATTCCAGCAATATACAAATGAGTTGACGAAGTCCAGCCCGAGTTCAAGTCTGTCATTAAACAAATTCTTGCTGATGGTAAGAAACAGGTTTGGATTGCGATGGAATGTACCGTTCAGGCTATAGCTTTTGGGCCGATAGTTGGCCGACAACATGTACATCCATCCCTTGGTGCTGAGATAACTCATATTAAGATTGCCATTCCATCCCCATCCTTTGACCGTTTGGATAAGTGTATTTTGACTGTAGGCATCATCAAGCTGATAGGAGCGATGAAAACCAGTAATGGACAGCGATACATTCATGCGGTTCTGGAAGAAACGCTGCGTGATGTTGGCAGAGAGGGCTGCATAGTCACTGCGCCCTATGTTGGCATAAGTCGTGACATCATAGTTGTCGGGGGTAATGTATATCTGGCTGATGATATCGGCTTCGCGCTCATAGTTGGCGCTCAGCGTGAGGTATGCCTTGCGTATCTGCTTACGCCAGGACAGTCCAAACGCATCATTATGCTGCGAGCGCAAACCAGGATTTCCCACATGGCGGGTGTAGTCGTTGATGAAGAGCGTATCGGCATTGAGATAGTCTACACTCGGGCGGGTGATACGACGCTGATAATTGGCAGAGAGCGAACCTCTCTTTTTGAGATTATAATTGAGACGCAGCGAAGGGAGGAAGACTATATTGTGGCGATGCCCCAGATTGTCGTGTTCGCCCTTGAGGATGACGTATGCCGAGAAATCGCGCGTGAAAGCATAATAATCCGTAAGATAGAGCTGCTGGATAGAATAACCCGTATGCACACCAGCTGCCGAGGAGGTGCTGTTCTCGCGATATACATTCTTGAAACCGGCATTGATGTCATGGTCGTGGCCCCAAATACGCCTCCGCGTCTCCCAAAGCAACTCTCCTGTATATTCGCGCATGGCCGAACGATAACGCTCGATGTCACTGCCCGGATAGTCTATAGCATATCGATAGTAATAATAGTTGCCTTTGAGCGTAAGCGTGTTGCGCTCGTTCCACTTGTAACCCATGTTGGCGTAGCCTCCGCTATGGTCTATCTTTTCGTTGCTGGTACGCAGATAACTGTGTCCGCTGAAATCTTTGCCTGAGTCTGTGGCATCCGATGGGTAGCCGCTATGATAGGCAGAGGCGGTCAAGGTCAGTTTGTCGGTGGCGAAGAAGTTGATTTTGATATGCTCAGCATTCTGTACAGTCTTGATAGTCCGAGAGAGCGACAACTGCTGAGGCTGCATAGGCTGACTGTTGAAGTAGCGGGTAACATTATTTTCGGACTGGAGTGTATGTCGCACCAGATTAAGAGAAGCAATAATGTCCCACCTCTTACTCTGGTATGCGAAATTGTCGTAAGTACCAATCTGCGAACGCAGGACACCCGTCCATGCAGAGAGATGAGTATAGACTTTGGGCTGCTGCACTCTCCGCTTTATGACATTGATTTCTCCGGCGGTACCATTGTCATCGTCTTTGGTCATCTCGCGTACCTCCACACGCAGGATATCCTTGGCATTGATGGCTTTGAGTTCTTCGCTTGATGCCTCTCTGCCATCTATCTTGATGCGACACTTGCGGCTTTGCCCTGTCAGCGTATAGCTACCGTTATCGGCAACAAGGCCGGGGAGGAAAGAGAGAGCCTTTTCGGCATTGGTGGTTTTGAGCAGACCATGAGTATCTATCTGGTAGACGCTCTTCTCGGCATTGTTTTTGGCGATGCGCCGATAGGCTACAACCTCTACCTGCTTAATCTTTTGGACTTTGCTGTGTATGGTGATGTGATGATTGGCAGAAGCCTCATCCACATATATGGTGGTATCCAGATTTTCGTAAAACTTACTTTTAATCTGCACCTTCACCCGTCGGCACTCTGGCGAAAGGATGGTAAAAGACACCTGGCCGTCCATATCGGTAGTATGGGTGAACAGGCTGTCGCAGGCTATAATTTTGACGGGAATATTGGAAACATGTTTTTCCTTGTCGTTACTGACGGTCAGGTTGACGATGGTCTGTCCATAGGCTGTATGACAAGACAGAACTGCGAATAATAACAGGAAAAACGCTCTCATTTTACATAATGAATAGGGGGGGGGGTGATTAACGGTCTTTTGAGTATTCATGCTATTTCGTGGGGTTAAGTTTTGGATGCTCTACCTTACATAGAACTTTGCCTATACATACACATTGACAAGGCACAAATGGTCGGGAAGAGGTTATTGAGGCTTCTGATTGCTGTACGACGCTTGCCTTTTCAGCCCGAACTGACCCAGAAGACCGACCCGTGGACCAAAAACATGGCGCACATGTCTGCTGGATTTTTAACGATTGTTTCCATATTTGTGTATTTAGATATTAATTCGGTCACAATTTACGAGTTTTTTTTGCACATACATTATTGTTCTCTCGTAATTAATGTTAAAAGGCGTCGTTATTACTCATTTGGCTGTGTCTGGGTACGGTTTCGTCATCCAAAAGGTAATACGCACTTACAATATTGATGCCGGCAACAACTTAATAGCATTACAGTCCCGGAGGAGATTATGCCAAGAACAATAATAGTAATAGGTATAAAAGCGAAGGAACTTTGGAGCATCATATTCAAAGTGGCAGGCATCATACGCGCAGACAGACAACTCGCCGCAGTGCTTGCCATTTGCGCTATGACAGGTCTGCATGGCGGATACAACAATAGTAGCTGGCGCGGCGATGGTGGCGGGTCAGCGGTAGTAATGCTCTACCAGCGCCTGGATGTCTTGGGGCACCATGCCCTCTATCGACTCGCCGGCGGCTATGCGGCGGCGTATCTCGGTGCTGCTCACGGGGTACAGGTCGGAATGGACGTAGGTGACCGAGGGCGGCATGGCGGCGGCATCGACCTCATAGCCCGGCCGCGGATAGACGGCTATGCGGTAGTGGGTGATGATATCTTGGCTGTGGGCCCAGCGGTCGAACGCCAGCCAGTTGTCGGCGCCGATGAGCAGGGTGAAGCGGGCACGGGGATGCAGCTCTGACAAGTGGCAGAGCGTGTTCCACATATACGACGGGCGCGGCAGGGTCATCTCTACATCGCTGGCGCTGAGGCCGGGTTGGCTGGCCAGGGCGCGTGCGGTGATGGCGTAGCGCACATCGTCGGCCAGGAGGTCGGTGGCCTGGGTCTTGAAGGGGTTGAGGGGCGACACGACAAACCATATCTCGTCGAGCCCGAGCGCCGTGAGCAGGTGGCGCGCCAGGGCGATGTGTCCGCAGTGGATGGGGTTGAACGAACCGCCGAAGATGCCTATCTGTCTGGTGGAGAGGGTCATGGGAATGAGGGTGAAGGGATGGGGGGCGGGGCTATCGGTTAACAAAACCGCTCACGAGCCGGTAGACCTCCTCCTTGGCACGCTCCAGGTCGTCGTTGACCACGACATGGTCGAAGCGCGGCGCAAAGGTAAGCTCGTAGGCAGCCTTGCCCACGCGCTGCTCGATGGCCTCGGGGGTGTCGGTGGCACGTGCCACGAGGCGGCGGCGCAGCTCGTCGATCGAGGGTGGCTGGACAAAGATGCTCAGGGCACGGTCGCCATAGAAGTCCTTGATGTTGCATCCGCCCTTGACATCGACGTCGAAGAGCACGTTTTCTCCGCGCTGTGTCTGGGTGTCTACCTGGCTCTTGAGGGTGCCGTAGAAGCGGCCCTCATAGACCTCCTCGTACTCGAGGAACTCGTCGGCAGCCACGCGCTGACGGAACTCGTCGGGCGAGATAAAGAAATACTCGACGCCGTTCTGCTCGGTGCCTCGCGGCGGGCGCGATGTGCAGCTGATGGAGAACGCGAGATGGAGCTCGGGGTGTGCGGCCATGAGCCACTGCACCAGGGTGCTCTTGCCCGAGCCCGATGGTGCGCAGAATATGATGAGTTTGCCTGTCTTTGTCATGATTAGAGTGCGTTGAGTACCTGTTCCTTAATCTGCTCGAGCTCATCTTTCATCTTGACCACGATGTTCTGCATCTCAGCCTGGTTGCTCTTGGAGCCGGTGGTATTGATTTCGCGTCCCATCTCCTGTGCGATAAATCCCAGCTTCTTTCCGTTGGCCTGGTTTTCGGCCATAGTCTCGCGGAAGTACTTGAGGTGGTTGGTGAGGCGCTGCTTCTCTTCGCTTATATCCAGTTTCTCGATATAGTAGATGAGCTCTTGCTCGAGCCGGTTCTTGTCGTAGCTGGCTTCGGGGAGCTGCTCGAGGCCCTTGACGATCTGCTCGCGTATCTTCTGGACACGTGCCTTCTCGAAGGGCTCGATGCTGGCGAGCAGCCGCTCGATGTTGTCTATCTTCTCATTGAACTTGCGCTCGAGGGCTGCACCCTCCTGATGGCGGAAGTCGATGAGCGCACCAACGGCGGCGTCTATAGCCTGGCATGCCACTGCCCACTCCTCGGGCTCGAGGACAACAGCCTCGACACGAGAGGTAACATCGGGCATGCGGAGCAACGTGTAAAACCAGTCCTGAGGCTCAGGAATACCCGTCTTGGCGGCAATGTCTCGTATCTGGTGGTAATAATTGTCTACGAGGGCGGCGTTGATGGTAGCAGCGTCGGCCACCTCGTCCTTCTCGATCCAGATAGAGAAGTCGACCTTGCCCCTGACCAGTTTGCGGGTAAGCATCTGTCGTATCTCCATCTCCTTCTCGCGATAGAGTGGCGCTATACGGGTAGAGAGGTCCATCGTCTTGCTGTTCAACGACTTCACCTCGACGTTGATTTTCTTTTCTCCATAAGTAAGGACTGCCTTTCCGTAGCCCGTCATTGACTGTATCATAGTAGTTACACGTTAAATTTCTGCAAAAGTAACAAAAATGTAGGAAAAAAACCGTAAATTTGCAGTTATTTAGTAAATTAAAATTCATGTCGTGTATATTAAACATTGAAACAAGCACCAATGTCTGCTCTGTATCGGTGAGCGAAAACGGTGCATGTATCTTTAATCAGGAAGACCATACCGGCCCCAACCACAACGAGCGGTTGGGTAAATTTGTCGATGAAGCGCTCTCCTTTGCCGAGAGCCATGCCATACCCCTCGACGCCGTGGCTGTGAGCTGCGGCCCCGGTTCGTATACCGGTCTGCGCATCGGCACGTCTATGGCCAAAGGTGTGTGCTACGGACGTGGTGTAAGCCTGGTGGCTATACCCACTCTCGAACTGATGTGTGTGCCCGTGCTGTTGCAGGAGATGGTAAAGGAGGAGAACGCGCTGCTCTGCCCCATGATAGACGCCCGCCGCATGGAGGTGTATGCACAGATTTTCGACCGCGCCCTGCATGAGGTGCGTCCCATCCAGGCCGACGTGGTAGACGCCGACACCTACAGCGAGTATCTCGACGAGCGCCCTGTCTACTTCTTTGGCAACGGCGCCGCCAAGTGTATGGACGTCATCGCCCACCCCAATGCCCGCTACATCGACGGCATCGAGCCCCTGGCCAAGAACATGTTCCCTCTGGCTGAGCGCCGCATCGCCCAGGGCAAGACCGAAGACGTGGCCTACTTCGTGCCATTCTATCTCAAGGACTTTGTGGCCAAGATGCCCAAGAAGCTGCTCTGAGACACGACATATACCCAACCCAAGACATTACAGTAAGGACTATGCAAATAGAAGGACTTGACTACAACACCCAGCGGGAGAAGCTGATACTGCCCGAATATGGCCGCGAGGTGCAGAAGATGGTGGAGCACGCCATTACACTGCCCAGCAAGGCAGAGCGCCAGCAGTGTGCCCAAACCATCATCGCCATCATGGACCGCATGTATCCCGCCAACCGCGAGAGCGCCGACTACAAGCAGAAGCTGTGGGACCATCTGGCCATCATGAGCCATTTCGAGCTCGACATAGACTGGCCCTACGACATCAAGCAGGCCCACGCCGTGGACGCCAAGCCGCAGCCCATGGACTATCCCATGCAGCGCATCCCGGTAAGACACTACGGCAACATGATATTCGAGCTCTTCGCCAAACTCAAGACTATGGAGCCCGGCAAGGAACGCGACAATCTCGTCAAGCTCACCGCCAACCAGATGAAGCGTTGCCTCTATCAGTGGAGCCATGGTTCGTCGGACGACGAGAAGGTGGCGTCGGACCTCGCCAAGTTTACCGACGGCAAGATACAACTCGACCTGAGCACCTTCAAGTTTGAGAAGATTGACGTCAGAGAGTTTACCGAGAAGAAACGCAATAACAAGAAGAAATAACCCCAACCCCCAACGTCTATGGAGTCATTTATCATCGAGGGCGGACATGGATTGCACGGAGAGATAACCCCGCAGGGCGCCAAGAACGAGGCTCTGGAGGTAATCTGCGCCTGTCTGCTCACCACCGAGCCGGTAAGGATAACCAATATCCCCGAGATACTGGATGTATGCAATCTCATCAAGCTGCTGCAGGACATGGGTGTCGATGTGGTGCGCAACGCCAAGAACGACTATACCTTCACGGCAGCCCACATAGACCTGAACTATCTGGCCAGCGACGAGTTCGTGCGCAAGAGTGCGTCGCTGCGAGGTTCGGTGATGACCATCGGCCCGCTCTTGGGCAAATACGGTCAAGCCACGGTGGCTCAGCCTGGCGGCGACAAGATAGGCCGCAGGCGTCTGGACACCCACTTCATCGGCTTCAAGCAACTGGGGGCCGACTTTGCCCATGACAGCCATCGCAACGTGTTCACCATCAAGGCCGACAGGCTGCACGGCAGATATATGCTGCTCGACGAGGCATCGGTAACGGGTACTGCCAACATCATCATGGCGGCAGTGCTGGCCGAGGGCACCACCACTATATATAACGCGGCATGCGAGCCCTACATCCAGCAGCTCTGCCGGATGCTCAACAGCATGGGCGCCCGCATCAGCGGCGTGGCGTCGAACCTACTCACCATCGAGGGAGTGGACGCGCTGCACGGCACAAGCCACACCATACTGCCCGACATGATAGAGGTAGGCTCGTTTATCGGCATGGCAGCCATGGTGGGCAAGGGTGTACGCATCAAGAACGTGTCGCTGCCCAACCTGGGCATGATACCCGACGCCTTCAGACGGTTGGGCATCAAGATAGAGGAAGACGGTGATGACCTGTTCATCCCCGAGCAGCCCCACTACGAGATAGACTCGTTTATCGACGGCTCTATCATGACCCTCGCCGATGCCCCTTGGCCCGGGCTCACCCCCGACCTCCTGTCGGTGCTCATCGTGGTGGCTACGATGGCCAAAGGCAATGTGCTGATACACCAGAAGATGTTTGAGAGCCGCCTCTTCTTCGTAGACAAGCTCATCGATATGGGCGCGCAGATTATCCTCTGTGACCCCCACCGCGCCGTGGTCAACGGCAACGACCACGCCCGCAGGCTCAGAGCCGGCCGCATGACCAGTCCCGACATCCGTGCCGGAATAGCACTGCTCATAGCCGCCATGAGTGCCAACGGCACCAGCCGCATAGACAACATCGCCCAGATAGACCGTGGATATGAAGACATAGAGAACCGTCTGAACCGTCTGGGCGCCCACATCCAACGCATCGAAAGCTGATGATAACCCCCGAAGACGTATTCCAGATAGGACGCCTGGGCAGACCCCACGGCGTGAAGGGCGAGATAACCTTCCAGATAAGCGACGACGTGTTTGACCGCGTCGACGCCGAATATCTGCTGCTCGAACTCGACGGTATCCTCGTCCCCTTCTTCATGGAGGAATACCGCTTCAAGAGCGACGAGACCGTGCTGATGAAGTTTTGCGACATCGATACCCAGGAGCAGGCCCGCAGCCTGACCGGCGCCAAGGTCTACTTCCCCCGTGAGCTCTCGGACAGCGACGAGGCCGGCTTCGGCTGGAGCGAGATAGTGGGCTTCAAGCTCATCGACAGCACCACCGGCAGAGAGGTGGGCACCATCGACCACGTAGACGACAGCACCATCAACACCCTGTTTGACATCACCACCCCGGCGGGCGACTCTCTGCTCGTTCCCGCCCACGAAGAACTGATAGAAAAGGTAGATGCCGAGGCTCGGGCCATCTGGACCCGGCTGCCCGAAGGCATCATGGATATATAATATAATAATGAAGAAACAAATCTGCATACTTGGCAGTACGGGCTCGATAGGTACCCAGGCACTGGATGTCATCGAACAGCATCCCGACCTCTACGAAGTCTACTGCCTCACGGCCAACAACCGCGTGATGGAGTTGGCTCAGCAGGCCCGGAAGTTCCACCCGGCTGCCGTGGTCATAGCCAACGAGGACAAATACGGTGAACTCTGCGCGCTGCTCGACGACCAGCCCGACATCAAGGTCTATGCCGGCCGCGACGCCCTCAACCAGATAGTAGAAGCCGAGCCCATAGACATGGTGCTCACCGCGATGGTAGGATTTGCCGGGCTCACCCCCACCATCCACGCCATCAAGAGCGGCAAGAAGATATGCCTCGCCAACAAGGAGACTCTGGTCGTGGCGGGCGAGCTGATATGCAATCTGGCCCAACAGTACCACACCCCCATTCTCCCTGTCGACTCGGAGCATAGCGCCATCTTCCAGTCTATCGTCGGCGAGGGCAACAACGAGGTAGAGCGCATACTGCTCACCTGCTCAGGCGGTCCCTTCCGCACCTTCACCGACCAGCAGCTCTGCTCGGTCACTGCCGCCGACGCCCTCAAGCACCCCACTTGGACCATGGGCGCCAAGATTACCATCGACTCGGCTTCGCTGATGAACAAGGGCTTCGAGGTCATCGAAGCCAAGTGGCTCTTCGGCGTCGAAGCCGACCGCATCCAGGTGCTCGTGCATCCGCAGAGCATCGTGCATAGCGCCGTCGAGTTTGTCGACGGCTCGGTCAAGGCCCAGCTGGGCGTGCCAGATATGCGCATGCCCATCCAGTATGCCTTCTCCTACCCCGACCGTCTCCCCCTGCGTGGCGACAGGCTCAACCTCTATGGCAAGAGCCTCGAGTTCTACGAGCCCGATATGCGCAAGTTCAAGTGTCTTGCCCTGGCGTTTGACTCCATCCGCAAGGGTGGCAACATGCCTTGCATCGTCAATGCCGCCAACGAGGTGGTGAACGAGGCGTTCCGCCACGACCGTTGCGGCTTCCTCCAGATGGCCGACGTCATCGAGCGCACCATGAACCTGGTTTCCTTCGACGCCTCGCCCGACTACGACGTCTACATCCAGACCGACGCCGAGGCCCGCCGTGTGGCTGCCCAGTTACTCAGTTAAACAAATTGTTATAATCATCATAATGGAAATATTTTTAATCAGACTGCTCCAGTTCGTTCTGGCAATCTCGCTGCTTGTCTTCCTGCATGAAGGAGGACACATGTTCTTTTCCAAGCTCTTCGGCATAAGAGTAGAGAAATTCTTCATCTTCTTCGATATGAGTATCGGCAAGTGGTCGGGCAAGCTCTTCAGCTTCAAGCCCAAGACCAGCGACACCGAGTATGGCGTAGGCTGGCTGCCATTGGGCGGCTACTGCAAGATAGCCGGTATGATAGACGAGAGCTTCGACAAAGAGCAGATGGCAAAGCCTGCCCAGCCCTGGGAGTTCCGCTCCAAGCCCGCTTGGCAGCGACTGCTGGTCATGATTGGCGGCGTGCTGGTCAACTTCCTCCTCGCGCTCTTCATCTACTCCATGGTGCTCTTCGCCTGGGGTGAACAGTTTGTCCCGACCAAGGACATGACCATGGGGATGAAGTTCAACAAGGAGGCCAAGGCGCTGGGATTTGCCGACCACGACATCCTGCTGGGCACCGACCTCGGCACGTTCAAGGACTTCAACATCGACCTGGTGCGCGAACTCTCTGAAGCCACCCGCGTAGACATCATCCGCGACGGCAAGCACATCAGCCTTCACCTCCCCGGCAATCTCAATCTGCTCGATATGATCAAGCAGTCGCCACGGTTTGTCGCCCCATACATCCCTTCAGAGGTGGCACTCACCGAGGAAGGCTCTCCCGCGCAGAAGGCAGGAATAGCCAAAGGCGACCGCATCATCGCCCTCAACGGCACCAGGATTGAGACATGGAACGAGTTTCAGGACATCATGGCCGGGCTGAACAAGAAGCTCGAAGACGCCAAGACCGGCAGCGACAGCCTCGCTCTGCGCACCGTAAACATCACCTACGCCAACGCCAAGGACACCGTGGAGACCCAGCTGGTGCTCACCCCCGAGATGAAGATGGGCGTAGGCCTCACCTCGCTCCTCTCCTACTACGAGCCCGTCAAGGTAGAGTATGGCTTCTTTGAGAGTTTCCCCGCAGGTACACGCTACGGCATCAACATTCTCAAGGGCTATGTCAACGACATGAAGTACGTATTCTCGACCGATGGCGTCAAGAGCCTCGGTGGATTTGGCGCCATCGGCAGCCTCTTCCCCCCGACTTGGGACTGGCACATGTTCTGGATGATGACCGCCTTCCTGAGTATCATCCTCGCCTTCATGAACCTCCTGCCCATCCCCGCACTCGACGGAGGACACGTGCTGTTCCTGCTCTACGAGATGATAACCCGCCGCAAGCCCTCGGAAAACTTCATGATATGGGCTGAATACATCGGCATAGGCATACTCGTACTCCTCATGGTCGTAGCCAACCTCAACGACGTGCTGCGATTTATAGGCATCATGGATTAGTAACTCTAAGAATATCACATAACGACAATGGGAAAAATCATTCTTACCGGCGACCGTCCCACCGGCAAATTACACTTGGGACACTACATCGGCTCACTCCGCAGAAGGGTGTTGCTGCAAAACGCAGGCGACTATGAACGCATGTTCGTGTTCATGGCCGACGTGCAGGCGCTCACCGACAATGCCGACAACCCCGAGAAGATAAGACAGAATATCATAGAGGTGGCGCTCGACTATCTCTCATGTGGACTCGACCCACAGAAGTGCACGCTCTTCATCCAGAGCCAGATACCCGAGCTCGCCGAGCTCACCACCTATCTCTCCAACCTCATCAGCGTGTCGCGCGTGCAGCGCAACCCTACGGTTAAGACCGAAATCAAGATGCGCAACTTTGAGGCCAATCTCCCCCTCGGCTTCTTCTGCTACCCTGTCTCTCAGGCCGCCGACATCACCGCCTTCAAGGCTACCACCGTGCCCGCAGGCGAAGACCAGGAGCCCATGCTCGAGGTGACACGCGAGCTGGTGCGCCGCTTCAACCAGACCTACGGCGAGGTGCTCGTCGAGCCCAATATCCTGCTGCCCGAGCAGGCCGTATGCAGACGCCTGCCCGGTACCGACGGCAAGGAAAAGATGAGCAAGAGCCTCGGCAACTGTATCTATCTGAGCGACGATGCGGCAACTGTATGGAAAAAGGTCAAGAAGATGTCTAACGGCGAGCCACGTATGAGCATGGAAGAGCCCGGCCACCTCGAGGGCAACGCCGTATTCACATACCTCGAAGCCTTCAGCACCGACGAAGACTTTGCCGAGTTCTGGCCCGAGTTTGAGAACCTCGAAGCCCTGAAGCAGCAGTATGTGCAGGGAGGTATCGGCGACGGCACCTGCAAGAAGTTCCTCAACAGCGTAATCAACAAGATGCTCGACCCCATCCGCACCCGACGCCACGAGTGGGAGCAGGATATCCCCGAGATATTCAACATCCTCAAGAAGGGCTCGGAGGCCGCACGCGAAACCGCCGCAAAGACCATGGACGAAGTGCGCGCAGCCATGCAGATCAACTACTTCGACGACCAGGAGCTGATACGTCAGCAGGTAGAGAAGTTCAGCAAGTAATCACTGCCGTCCAGGCTGACAGCAATAACGTCAATCCCCATAGCCACCCACCCAGGGCGACTATGGGGATTTCTCATGTCAGGCGAAGAGACTCACCGTCCAACCGCCATGGCCCGCACGACGCCGCAGACCGTTGCTGCGCGTTGACTTGGGCCCATTATGTTCAGGCAGGTTTCCTGCGCTGTTCCCTATAACACATTGCGCACAGCCAGGGAGCCCTGCAGCTACCGGGCGCGGCCAACCACGAGGGCGCGCATGGCGTTGAGCACAGCCAGCACGGTGACGCCCACATCGGCGAAGACCGCCATCCACATGGTGCCCAACCCTACGGTGGCGAGAGCAAGGATTGCCACCTTGACGCCTATGGCAAACCACACATTCTGATGGGCTATGGCGATGGTGCGCCGCGAGATGCGCACGGCAGTGGCTATCTTGGCGGGCGAGTCGTCCATGAGCACCACGTCGGCTGCCTCTATCGCGGCATCGCTGCCCAAGGCTCCCATGGCTATGCCCACGTCGGCACGCTTCAGCACGGGGGCGTCGTTGATGCCGTCACCCACAAACGCCAGAGTGGCACCCCGTGGAGCCGCAGCCAGCAGACGCTCCACGTGAGACACCTTGTCGATAGGCAGCAGTTGGGCATGATACTCGTCGATGCCCGTCTGGCGCGCCACATCGGCAGCCACAGCCTCGCGGTCGCCCGTGAGCATCACGGTATGACCCACTCCCAGAGTCTTGAGGTCTGCCACAGCCTGAGGGCTGTCGGCCTTGACGCGGTCGTTGATGACTATGTGGCCGGCATAGCGCCCGTCGATAGCCACATGGATGATGGTACCCACGAGATGGCAGTCGTGCCACTCCACGCCCAGGTCGCCCATCATCTTGGCATTGCCCACGCACACGATGCGACCGTCTACCCGTGCACGGATGCCCCGACCGCTCAGTTCCTCGACCGCCTCAACGCGACATCCATCGGTGGCCTCACTGGGGAAAGCCTCGCGCAGCGCCGCCGCTATGGGGTGGGTGGAATAGTGTTCGACATGGGCGGCGAGATGCAGCAGTTCGCGCTCATCGCATTTCTCGGGATGGACAGCCACCACCGAGAACTCGCCGTGGGTGAGGGTGCCTGTCTTGTCGAAGACCACGGTGTGGAGCCGCGCCAGGGTGTCCATGTAGTTGCTGCCCTTGATGAGTATGCCGCGACGCGACGCCCCGCCAAGTCCGCCGAAGAAGGTGAGAGGCACGCTGATGACCAGCGCACAGGGACACGACACGACGAGGAATATGAGGGCCCGGTGGAGCCACTGGGCGAAGACTGCCATGCCGCCAAGGAAGAGGGGCGGAACCACAGCCAGCATGACGGCAGAGATGACCACGATGGGGGTATAGACACGGGCAAAGCGGGAGATAAACGACTCGCTGCGCGACTTCTGTTCATTGGCGCTCTCGACAAGATGGATGATACGCGACACGGTGCTTTCGCCAAACGAGCGGATGGTACGAACCCGGAGCACACCCGAGAGATTGATGCAGCCAGAGACTATCTCGTCGCCCTCGCCGACATCGCGCGGCATGCTCTCGCCGGTGAGAGCCACCGTGTTGAGCGAAGCCTGACCAGAGAGGATGACGCCGTCGAGAGGCACGCGCTCGCCGGGGCTTACCACGATGGTCTCGCCCACAGCCACCTCATCGGGCGCAACGGTCTCCACCGCCCCTCCGCGCTCCACATGGGCGGTATCGGGGCGCACCTCTACGAGATGGGCAATGCTGTCGCGGCTGCGGCCCTCGGCGTAGCCCTCAAAGAGCTCGCCCACCTGGAAGAAGAGCATCACAAAGACCGCCTCGGCAAACTCGGTGTCGGCGCCGGGCATGAACCCGATGGCGAGGGCACCGATGGTAGCGACTGCCATCAGAAAGTCTTCATTGAACACGCGGCCATGCACTATGCCCTCGGCTGCCTCGCGCAGCGTCGACGCGCCCACGAGCAGATAGGGAACCAGATAGACCAGCAGCAGCTGCCAGGTGGGCAGCGCCAGCGCATGCTCTATCCATGCTGCAACGGCAAGCAGCAACGATGCCGCAAGGATAAGAGCCACCTTGCGACAAGAACCACTATGATGATGGTGATGATGATCTGACATACAGTATTGCTTTTAATGTTTACGGCGACAAAGGTACAAGGTTTCGCATGCAACCGGGTTGCAAACACGCCCGAGACGACATTTATCTGCATTGCGGACTGCGAATTAGCCGATGCGCGGCCTGCAATGATGACGGCAAGCCCTGATTTCACCGTTTCGCGACTTGCAACCGGCTTGAAGACGGTGGCGGCGCCATCCCGCCTCGCTACGGCCATTCCTCGCCGCACAGCCCTACCCGTCATTGCCACTGCCATGCCCTTCGTCGCCACCGGCGGGGCCGGAGACGGGGCTGTGACGATTTTTACGAGGACGGCAGAAGAGATAGTGGTTGAAATATTTGGCATTGGAGAAATAATGTCGTAATTTTGTAGCAATTACAAATCATGAAGACATGGACGAAAAAGAACTGAAAGCTATTGTAGCTCAATTTGAGGTCGAGGCGCCCGTCATCGCGGTGGCTCCCCTGGGTAACGGACTGATAAACGACACCTACAAGGTGACGACCGAAGGCGATGCGCCCGACTACGTGCTGCAGCGCATCAACAACGCCATCTTCCAGGATGTAGAGTTGCTGCAGCACAACATCGAGGCTGTGACCGCCCACATACGCCGCAAGCTCGAGGCCGAAGGTGCCGACGACATAGACCGCCGCGTGCTCCGCTTTGTGCCCACCGCCGAGGGCAAGACCTACTGGCACGACGATGCCGACCGCTACTGGCGCGTGATGGTGTTCATCCCCCGTGCCAAGACCTTCGAGGCCGTCAACCCCGAATACTCTTACTATGCCGGCAAGGCTTTCGGCCACTTTGAAGCCATGTTGGTGGACCTCGACGAGCCCTTAGGCGAGACCATCCCCGACTTCCACAATATGGAACTGCGTATGCGCCAGCTGCGCGATGCCGTGGCCCAAGACCCCGTAGGCCGTCTGGCAGAGGTCAAGGACATGGTGGACGAGCTGGAGACCCATGCCGAGGAGATGTGCAAGGCCGAGCAGATGGGGAGAGACGGTGTGCTGCCCAAGCGCATCTGCCACTGCGACACCAAGGTCAACAACATGATGTTCGACGAAGACGGCCGCGTGCTCTGCGTCATCGACCTCGACACGGTGATGCCCAGCTTTGTCTTCTCTGACTATGGCGACTTCCTGCGCACCGGTGCCAACGCCGTGGCCGAGGACGACCCTGCCATCGAGCGCGTAGCCTTCCGCCGCGACATCTTCGAAGCCTTCACCCGAGGCTATCTCGAGTCGGCCACATTCCTCACCCCGGCAGAGCGCGACAATCTGCCCTACGCCGTCGCCCTCTTCCCCTACATGCAATGCGTAAGATTCCTCACCGACTACATCAATGGCGACACATATTACAAAATTAAGTATCCTGAGCATAATCTGGTGCGCACTCGCAACCAGTTGCAGCTCTTCCGCGAAGTATATGCTCAGCAGCAATACATGCGCGACTTCATCAACCAGTGTAAATAACCCGAAGAAAGATATGAAACATCTCAGTGTAAAGAAGATAGCCACCAGCGTGGCTCGTGCCGAGGATGTTCCGGCACTGCTCGACGCCCAGGGAGTGGAGTTCCAGCCCATCGACTGCGTAGACTGGGCTGCCGATTATCCCTATGCCCCCAAGGTAGAGTTTCGTATAGCCCACAAGGGCGATGCCGTGCTGATAGAATACCGCGTAAGCGAGCAGTCGGTGGCCGCCGTGGCTCCCCACGACAACGGCCGCGTGTGGGAAGACAGCTGCTGCGAATTCTTCTTCCAGCCCGAGGGCGGCAACGTGTATTATAATGTAGAGACCAACTGTGCCGGCACGGTGCTGGTGGGTTGCGGCGAGACCCGCGAGGCCCGCGAGGCCGCTCCCGCCGAGGTGCTCAACGCCATAAGCCGCTGGTCGTCGCTGGGACGCGCACCATTTGCCGAGCGCATCGAGCCCACCACATGGCACATGGCGCTCATCATACCAACAGGCACAGCCTTCCACTCACAGATAGCCACTCTCGACGGAGCCCGCATGAAAGCCAACTTCTACAAGTGTGGCGACAAGCTGCAGACTCCCCACTTCCTGTCGTGGAACCGCATAGACCTGCCTTCGCCCAACTTCCACCGTCCCGACTTCTTCGGCACTCTGGAGTTTGAACGCTAACCATCCTACCTCGCAGATGAAACCGGACGACTATGCACAGATGCTCGCCAAGCACGGCATCAGAGCCACGGCCAACCGCATCGTGATAGCCGAGGCGCTGGACCGGGCTGGCAGACCCATGTCGATGAGCGAACTCGAAGCCAGCATCGTCACCATCGACAAGTCGGGCATCTACCGCGCCCTGGCCGAATTCTACAAGCGCCAGCTGGTACACGCCATCGAGGGTGGCAACGGCGAGGTGAAATACGAGCTTTGCCGCAGCCACCATCATGACGTCGACGACGACCGCCACGCCCATTTCTACTGCGAGGAGTGTCGCAAGACATTCTGTCTGGACCATGTGGCCATACCCAAGATAGATGTGCCCGACGGCTTCTGGGTCTCTACCATCGACTACATGGTCAAAGGCATCTGCCCCGACTGTGCCCGCAAGCGCCATCGGGGCTGACGGCATCGCCTCGCGCGCGATACCTTTTATATATATAGCGGCTGAACGCGCCCGGGAGGGTTGCTGCACATCAGCCCGACAATGGACTGACTATATATGACAAAACAAACTATGTACAAGAGCCGGCGCACTGTCCTTGTAGCGCTGGCGCTGATGCTGGCGCTTCTGTCTGGACAGCACGCAGAAGCCCAGCGCATCTACCACAAAGGTTGGATAGACTTCAACAAGAACGGGCGCATGGATGTCTATGAAGACAGCCGCGCACCGATTGATGCCCGCGTGGCCGACCTGCTGCAGCAGATGACCATAGAGGAAAAGACCTGCCAGCTGGCTACGCTCTATGGCTCGGGCCGCGTGCTCGCCGACGCCCTGCCCACCGAGGGATGGAAGAACGAGGTGTGGAAAGACGGCATCGGCAACATCGACGAGCAGCACAACGGCGTGGGCCGCTTCGGAGCCCAATACGCCTTCCCCTTCAAGCGACATATCGACGCCCTCCACGCCGTGCAGCGCTGGTTTGTCGAACAGACCCGACTGGGCATCCCCGTCGACTTCACCAACGAGGGCATACGCGGTCTCTGCCACTATCGCGCCACCTACTTCCCCAACCAGACAGGTCAGGGAAGCACATGGAACCGACAGCTGATAAGGCAGATAGCCGACGCAGAAGCCAAGGAAGCCGTGGCGCTGGGCTACACCAACATCTACTCGCCTATACTCGACATAGCCCAAGACCCCCGCTGGGGCCGCTGCGTGGAGTCGTATGGCGAAGACCCTTATCTCGTGGGCGAGCTGGGCAAGCAGATGGTCATCGGACTGCAAGCCCACGGGCTGGTGGCTACCCCCAAGCACTTTGCCGTGTACTCCATCCCGGTGGGAGGCCGCGACGGCAACACCCGCACCGACCCCCATGTGGGCGAGCGCGAGATGCGCACCCTCTACCTCGAACCCTTCCGCAAGGCCATAGCTGAGGCCGGCGCGCTGGGCGTGATGAGTTCGTACAACGACTACAACGGCGAGCCCATCACTGGCAGCCGCCGGTTTCTCACCGACATACTGCGCCACGAATGGGGCTTCAAGGGCTACGTGGTGTCTGACAGCGAAGCCCTCGAGTTTCTCTACACCAAGCACCATGTGGCTGCTTCCTATGAAGACGCCTGCGCACTGGCTGTCAACGCCGGTCTCAACGTGCGCACACAGTTTACCCAACCCTCGGAGTTTATCACGCCTCTGCGCCAGGCTGTGACGAGCGGCAAGATAAGCCGCGAAACGCTCGACGAGCGCGTGGGCGAGGTGCTGAGGGTGAAGTTCTGGTTGGGGCTCTTCGACCAGCCCTACCGTGGCGACGCCGCCCGCGTAGACCGCATCGTGCACAGCGAGCCCCACCGCCAGCTGGCGCTCGACGCGGCCCGCCAGTCGATGGTGCTGCTCAAGAACGACAGCGCCACCCTGCCCCTCAGCGCGCAGATGAAGCGTGTGGCGGTGATAGGTCCCAATGCCGACGCCCGCCCCATAAGCCGCTACGGTCCTGCGGGTGCCGACGTGGTGTCGGTGGTCGACGGCGTAAGACAGCTGCTGCCCCAGGCCGAGGTGGTCTATGCCAAGGGCTGCGAGATACGCGACCCCCACTATCCCGAGAGCGAGGTGTGTGACTTTGAGATGACCCGCGACGAGAGGCTCATGATGGACTCTGCCGTCAGCGTGGCACGCGACGCCGAGGCGGTAATCGTGGTGCTGGGCGATGACGACAAGACCGTGGGCGAAGGCAACTCGCGCACTACGCTCAATCTGCCCGGCCGTCAGGAACAGCTGCTCAGAGAGATTGTGGCTACGGGCCGCCCTGTGGTGCTGGTGCTGATGGCGGGCCGGGCTACCACCGTCAACTATGCCGCCCGTCACGTGCCAGCCATCATCAATGTCTGCTTCCCCGGAGAGTATGGCGGACAGGCTGTGGCTGAGGTCATCTTCGGCGCCTATAATCCCGGAGGCCGCCTCACCTGTACCACGCCCCGCACCGTGGGCCAGATACCCTACGCCTTCCCCTTCAAGCCCGGCTCAGACGTCGAGAACAAGTCTTCGCTTTGGGGCTGCCTCTTCCCCTTTGGCCACGGGCTGAGCTACACGCGCTTTGAATACTCAGACCTTGTCATCTCGCGCTCCACGATGCTGCCCACCGACAGCGTGACCGTGACGGCGAAGGTCAAGAATGTGGGCTCGCGCGAAGGCGACGAGGTGGTGCAGCTCTATGTGCGCGATGAGGTCAGCACGGTGACAACCTATACCCAGGTGTTGCGTGGCTTCGAGCGTATCAGCCTCAAGCCGGGCGAAAGCCAGATGGTGACATTCAGGCTCGGGCCTGCCGACCTGGCGCTCTGGGACAAGGACATGCGCTTCGTGGTCGAGCCGGGCGACTTCACCCTGATGGTGGGCGCCTCGTCAAAGGACATCAGGCTGACCGGCACCCTCAACGTGACAAGACCGTAAACGAAAACAAGTAAAACGAAAATCAAGAATGCAACAGACACAACGACACCATTATAAGCCCCTCTTGGAAATAGGAGTGCCCATCGTCATCGGACAGTTGGGCACCATCATCCTCGGCTTTGCCGACACGCTGATGATAGGCCACCACAGCACCATCGAGCTGGGTGCAGCCGGTCTGGTCAACAACATCTTCACCCTGGGACTGCTCTTCTATCTCGGTTTCTCTTACGGACTTACCCCCATCGTGGGCCGACTCTTCGGCATGGGCCGCACCGACGAAATCGGGCAGAAGGTGAAGAACTCGATAGTGGCCAACATGGTGGTGGGGCTGCTGCTCATGGCAATGATGACGCTGCTCTACCTGAACCTGCACAACATCGGCCAGCCCGAGGAGCTGCTGCCTATCATCCGCCCCTACTTCCTGGTCAATCTGGTGAGCATCCCCTTCGTGGGCATGTTCAATACCCTGAAGCAGTTCTTCGACGGCATCACCCGCACACAGGTGCCGATGTGGGTAATGATTGGCGGCAACGTGGTCAACATTCTCTTCAACTGGCTGCTCATCTACGGCGTAGGTCCCTTCCCCGAGCTGGGCTTGCTCGGAGCCGGTATCTCCACCATGGGGTCGCGCGTGGTAATGTCGATAGCCCTCGTGGTGATATTCTTCACCGGCAGAGTCTATATCAGCTACCGCCAGAGCCTGAAGCAGAGCACCGTGACGCGTGCCGACTTTGTAGAGATGAACCGTCTGGGCTGGCCCGTGGCACTGCAGTTGGGCACCGAGTCGGCTGCCTTCACGCTGAGCTGTGTGATGGTGGGCTGGTTGGGCACCATTCCACTGGCGTCTCACCAGATTATGATTACCATCTCCCAGTTGTTCTACCTGGTGCTATCGGGCATGGCCTCAGCCATATCCATCCGCATCAGCTACTTCATGGGGCAGAAGGAGTATGACGCCATGCGATGCTGCGCGGCCGACGGCTTCCGCATGCTGCTGGTCTTCTCTGCCGTGGTGAGTCTGCCCATCATCCTCTTCCGCCACGACATCGGCTTCATCTTCACCGACAACGACGAGGCGTGCCTCACGGTGGCGCATCTGATATGGATACTCGTCATCTACCAGTTTGGCGACGGCATGCAGTATATCTACGCCAACGCCTTGCGCGGCATAGCCTGCGTGAAGCCGATGATGTACTACGCCTTCATCGCCTACTTCTGCATCAATCTGCCTGTGGGCTACGTACTGGGCTTCGTGGCAGGCTGGGGCATATACGGCATCTGGACCGCCTTCCCCATAGGTCTTACCATTGCCGGCATACTCTTCTACCGCCGCTTCATCAAGGAGCTCCGGGTGATGGCCGAGCGCTGACACGCTGGTCACTGCACTGCATATACGCGAAAAGGGCAAATCCGCAGATTTGCCCTTTTCGCTTTCTATCGAGTCCGAGTCAGCTGGCTCAGCCTTGCATCTCGGTGCGCTTCATCTTCTTGAGCAGGTCGCTGGCAAAGATGAAGTCGGTAAGCCGCTCATTGGTCGAGCCCATGATGTCGGCGCTCACTCCCTGCCACTCCTTCGTACCTTTATATATAAAGATGATATTCTCGCCGATACCCATCACTGAGTTCATATCGTGGGTGTTGATGATAGTGGTGATGCCATACTCGTGGGTGATGTCGGAGAGCAGATGGTCTATCACGAGCGACGTCTGGGGGTCCAGGCCGGAGTTGGGCTCGTCGCAGAAGAGGTATTTGGGATTGAGCACGATGGCTCGGGCAATCGCCACACGCTTCTGCATACCTCCCGAGATTTCGTCGGGATACTTGTTGGCTGCCTCCACCAGGTTGACACGGTCAAGGCATTCCTCGGCACGGCGCACGCGGTCGGCATAGTTGAGCGAGGAAAACATATCGAGTGGGAACTGCACATTGTCTCTCACAGACATCGAGTCAAAGAGTGCGGCGCCCTGGAAAATCATGCCCATCTCACGGCGCATCATCACCTGCTCGCGCTTGGTCATGCCCACGAAGTCGCGCCCGTCGTAGAGCACCTCTCCCGAGGTTGGGTGCAGCAGTCCTACGAGGTTCTTCATCAGCACCGTCTTGCCCGAACCGCTCTGGCCGATGATGAGGTTGGTCTTGCCGGTCTCAAAACGGGCATTGATGCCACGCAGTACGGTCTTGTCGCCAAAGGACTTGGTAAGATTCTTGACTTCTATCATATCAACTCAGGATTTGGGTAAGGAAAACGTCGGAAAAGAGGATGAGTACCGAACTGCACACCACGGCGTCGGTGCTGGCCTTGCCCACCTCGACAGAGCCGCCCTCGACGGTGTAGCCGAAGAACGACGACACGCTGGCAATGATATAGGCAAAGAAGGTACTCTTGATGATACTCATCCATACAAACCATGGATTGAAGGCGTGTTGCAGTCCTAAGGTCAGGTCATCGGGCGGCAGGAGATGCCCGATATAGGCTGTGCCATAAGCACCCACGATGCCCATCGCCGAGGAGCAGACTACCAGGGTGGGCATCATCGTCATCAGGCCTGCTATCTTGGGCAGGATGAGAAACGAGGCCGAGTTGACGCCCATAATCTCCAGGGCGTCTATCTGCTGGGTCACGCGCATGGTGCCCAACTCAGAGGCAATGTTGGAGCCCACCTTACCCGAGAGGATGAGACACATGATGGAGCTCGAAAACTCGAGCAGCATAATCTCGCGAGTGGTATAGCCCGACACCCAGCGCGGCATCCAGGGGCTCTGGATATTCACCTTCATCTGTATGCAGATTACGGCGCCGATGAAGAAGGAGATAAGCAGCACGATGGGTATTGAGTCTACGCCCAACTGCGACATCTCCTTGATATACCGCTTGGCAAACATGCGCATCCGCTCGGGCACGCTGAACGAGCGCCCCATCAGGATGAGGTATTTGCCGAAAGTGGTGAGATATTTCTTTAACAATTTGATTATCAACATAGGCTTAATGTCCGTTTTACGTTGCAAAAGTAACCAAAAAAGGTCAAAAAACTACCATGTATATAATAGTTTTTTAGTATTCTCAGTGTAATTGTCTTATTTTTTTGTAATTTTGCACGATAAACAATAGCTATTTATGGCCGATACAGACAACATGGTGATGACCCTCCGCACAGAGGGTCTTGTAAAAAGATATGGCAAGCGCACGGTGGTCAACAAGGTCGACTTCCATGTGAAGCAAGGAGAAATCGTGGGATTGCTCGGACCCAACGGTGCAGGCAAGACCACCTCGTTCTATATGACCACCGGTCTGGTAGTGCCCAACGAGGGCCGCGTAAGCCTCAACGACATCGACATCACCAACTACCCCGTCTACAAGCATGCCCGGGCAGGCATAGGCTATCTGCCCCAGGAGGCCAGCGTGTTCCGCCAGATGAGCGTGGAAGACAATATCATGGCCGTGCTCGAGATGACGCAGCTCAGCCATGAAGAGCAGCTTAGAGAGCTCGAAAGCCTCATCAAGGAGTTCCGCCTCACCAAGGTGCGCAAGAACATGGGAACCCAACTCTCGGGTGGCGAGCGCCGCCGCACCGAGATTGCCCGTTGCCTCGCCATCAACCCCAAGTTTGTGATGCTCGACGAGCCGTTTGCCGGCGTAGACCCCGTGGCTGTGGCCGACATCCAGCACATCGTGTGGCGACTGAAGTACCGCAACATCGGCATACTCATCACCGACCACAACGTGCGCGATACCCTGGCCATCATCGACCGTGGCTACCTGCTCTTCGAGGGTAAGATTCTCTTCAGCGGAAAGCCCGAAGAGCTGGCGTCAAACCCCGTGGTGCGCAAGAACTACCTCACCGACAACTTCCAGCTGACCCGCTTCACCCCCACCGAGGAAGACGAGCAGGCAGCAGCGGCCGCGGCAGCCATGCACCGCGACTAAACCCATCTGCAGACGGCCGCCAGCCGCCCGCGGATGCACTTTTCCACAAGATTATTAGGTAATGTCGCTAAAAATGAGTAATTTTGCGACTCATTCGGAAAATCAAAAATTTATAAATAGTATCAGAGATGAATATTTCATTTGAAAACCCTGACAAAGTAAGCGGTCTGCTCACCCTCGTGGTTGAAGAGGCAGACATCAAGAAGGATGTCAATAAGACAATCGAAGACTATCGCAAGAAGGCCAATATCCCCGGCTTCCGCCCAGGTAAGGCCCCATTAAGCCTCATCAAGCGCCAGTTTGGTATGAGCGTCAAGATGGACGCCATCAACAAGTTGGTAGGCGAGCAGCTGCAGAAGTACATCAAGGACAATAACATCCAGATGTTGGGCGAGCCCATGGCATCAGAGTCACAGGAGCCCCAGGACCTCGAGAAGGACGGTCCCTACACCTTCAAGTTCGACATCGCCATCGCCCCCGAGTTCAAGTGCGAACTCACAGGCCGCGACAAGGTAGACTACTACCAGCTCAAGGTTGACGACGAGCTCATCGACCGTCAGGTAGATATGTTCGCTTCACAGGCTGGCAGCTACGCTCCCGGCGACCACTACGAGGAGAACGACACCCTCAAGGGCGAACTGCGCGAGCTCGACGAGGCCGGCAACACCAAGGAAGGCGGCATCGTAGTCGAGGACGCCATAATTATGCCTTCTTACATCAAGGTCGAGGACCAGAAGAACCTCTTCGACGGCGTTAAACCCGGCGATGTAGTGACCTTCTCTCCCCGCAAGGCTTATCCCGAGAACGACGCCGAGGTTTCCTCACTCCTCAAGATAGACCGCAAGGAGGTAGCCGAGCACACCGGCGACTTCAGCTATCAGGTCAAGGAAATCAACCACTTTACCAAGCACGAGGTTAATCAGGAGCTCTTCGACCGCGTATACGGCGAGGGCAACGTGGCCGACGAGGCTGCATTCCGCGCCAAGATTGCCGAGAACCTCAAGGCTCAGTTTGAGGTCAACACCGACTTCCGCTTCCTCATGGACGTGCGCAAGCACTGCGAGAAGAAGGTCGGCAAGCTCGAGTTCCCCGACGCCCTGCTCAAGCGCATCATGCTCGCCAACAACAAGGACAAGGGTGAGGAGTTTGTAGAGAAGAACTACGAAGCCAGCATCAACGAGCTGACATGGCACCTCATCAGAGAGAAGCTGGTTGCCGCCCAGGAAATCAAGATTGACGACAACGACGTCAAGGAGACTGCCAAGGAGGCTGCCCGCGCCCAGTTTGCACAGTACGGCATGAACAATGTGCCCGACGAGTACCTGGACAACTACGCCACCGAGATGCTCAAGAAGCAGGAGCACATCCAGTCGTTTGTAGAGCGCGCCATCGACCGCAAGCTCACCGAGAAACTCAAGGGCGTTGTCAAGCTCAACGTCAAGGAAGTGACCCTCGACGAATTCAACAAACTCGACGCATAAAAAGAAATTAAAAAAAAACTTCTTAAAGATAAGGAGGTTGTCAACTTTTTTATGTATCTTTGTTCTTAGAACAATGCATAAAAGAGTAGGCAACCTCTCTTTGTTTTCATTCATTACATATATTATTATTATCATGAATAGAGATTTTCGCAAGTATGCCACCCAGCATTTAGGCATTAACGGCATGGCACTCGATGATGTCATCAAGTCGCAGGCACAGTACATCAATCCCTATATTCTGGAAGAGCGCCAGCTCAATGTCACCCAGATGGACGTATTCTCACGACTCATGATGGAACGCATCATCTTCCTCGGTACCGAGATTGACGACTATACCGCCAATACCCTGCAGGCCCAGCTGCTCTACCTCGACTCTACCGACCCAGAGAAGGATATCTCCATCTACATCAACAGCCCCGGCGGCAGCGTCACAGCCGGACTGGGCATCTATGATACCATGCAGTTTATCTCGAGCGACGTAGCCACCATCTGCACCGGCATGGCTGCCTCGATGGCTGCCGTGCTGCTCACAGCCGGAACCGAAGGCAAGCGACAGGCACTCACCCACAGCCGAGTGATGATTCACCAGCCCCTCGGCGGAGTACAGGGACAGGCGTCCGACATCGAGATTGAGGCCAAGGAGATTCAGAAGTTCAAGAAGGAACTCTACACCATTATCAGTGAGCACTCACACACGCCCTACGACAAGGTATGGCAGGACAGTGACCGCAACTACTGGATGACTGCCCAGGAGGCCAAGGACTATGGCATGATAGACACTATATTAACACGCAAGAAGAATGGCTAAGAAGAAAGTATGTAGTTTCTGCGGCCGCGACGAGAGCCAGGTCAACCTCATCATCTCGGGGCTTCACGGCTTCATCTGCGACGACTGCGCCAAGCAAGCCTACGAGATAGCCGAGTCGACCGGAGCCTATGGCAGCGCAGCCGCCAACAAGAAACCCACCGACGCCTTCACCCTCAAGGAGATACCCAAGCCCCGCAAAATCAAGGAGTACCTCGACCAGTATGTCATAGGTCAAGACGACGCCAAGCGATTCCTCTCCGTGGCTGTCTACAACCACTATAAGCGCCTGCAGCAGCACATCGACGACGACGGAGTGGAAATCGAGAAGAGCAACATCATGATGGTGGGCAGCACAGGTACCGGCAAGACGCTGTTGGCGCGCACCATAGCCCATCTGCTCAACGTGCCCTTCACCATCGTCGATGCCACCGTATTTACCGAAGCCGGATACGTGGGCGAAGATGTCGAGAGCATCCTCTCCCGACTCCTCCAGGTGGCCGACTACGATGTGGCAAAAGCCGAGTGCGGCATCGTCTTCATCGACGAGATAGACAAGATAGCCCGCAAGAGTGACAACCCCAGCATCACCCGCGACGTGAGCGGCGAGGGCGTGCAGCAGGGTCTGCTCAAGCTCCTCGAAGGCACTATGGTCAACGTGCCGCCCAAGGGAGGCCGCAAGCATCCCGACCAGGACTACATCCATGTCGATACGCGCAACATCCTGTTCATCTGCGGTGGAGCCTTCGACGGCATCGAGACCAAGATAGCCCAGCGCATGAACACCCACGTGGTGGGATACAACTCGGTGCAGAACGTGGCACGCATTGACAAGAACAACCTCATACAGTACGTCACGCCGCAGGACCTCAAGTCGTTCGGACTCATCCCCGAGATTATCGGACGCCTGCCCGTGCTCACCCACCTCAATCCCCTCGACAAGCCCGCCCTGGAGCGCATCCTCGTAGAGCCCAAGAACTCGATAGTCAAGCAGTACATCAAGCTGATGGCCATCGACGGCATTGAGCTCACCTTCGACCAGGCGGCGCTCAACTACATCGTCGACAAGGCGGTAGAGTACAAGCTGGGCGCACGCGGACTGCGCTCCATCGTCGAAGCCATCATGATGGACGCCATGTTCGAGCTGCCCTCCAAGCGTACCAAGACATTCGAAGTCACCCTCGCCTACGCCAAGGAACAGATGGAGAAATCCAATTTCCAGAAGCAGGAAGCCCAGTAATCTGCCCGGTGGGACCGCCCCGGGCAGCCCCACCGTCATCAGATATATAATTATCAGTAATTCTATCTCCCCCACCCCAGTTCCTTGGAGAAAGAAAACTGCTTTATATCAATATGACAGACAACATAAATCTTTCGGAAAAACTAAAGCACTATTTCGGCTTTGACTCGTTCAAAGGCGACCAGGAAGCCATTATCCGCTCGCTCATGGCGGGGCACAACGTCTTTGTGCTCATGCCCACCGGCGGAGGCAAGAGCCTGTGTTACCAGCTGCCGTCGCTCCTCATGGAGGGCACTGCCATCGTCGTGTCGCCACTCATCGCCCTGATGAAAAACCAGGTAGACGCCGTCAATGGCATCAGCGAGCACAACGGACTGGCCCATTACCTCAACTCGTCGCTCACCAAGGCGCAGACCACACAGGTGATGAATGACATGCGCAACGGCCAGACCAAGCTGCTCTATGTGGCTCCCGAGTCGCTCAACAAGCCCGAGAACCTGGAGTTTTTCAAGTCGTTCAAGATTTCGTTCTATGCCATCGATGAAGCCCACTGCATCTCGGAGTGGGGACACGACTTCCGACCCGAGTACCGCAACCTCAGACCTACCATCAACAAGATTGGCAACGCGCCGGTGATAGCCCTCACGGCTACTGCCACCGACAAGGTGAGAAGCGATATCAAGAAAAATCTGGAGATACAGGACGCCATCGAGTACAAGAGCTCCTTCAACAGGCCCAACCTCTACTACGAGGTGCGGCCCAAGACCAAGGAGATCAACAAGCAGATTGTGCTCTTTATCAAGAAGCACCCGGGCAAGAGCGGTATCATCTACTGTCTCTCGCGCAAGACGGTAGAAGAACTGGCGGCCGAGCTCAAGGCCAACGACATCAAGGCGGCACCCTATCATGCCGGCCTCGACAGCGCCACGCGCTCGCAGACCCAGGACGACTTCCTCATGGAGCGCATCGATGTCATCGTGGCCACCATAGCCTTCGGCATGGGCATCGACAAGCCCGACGTGAGATTCGTCTTCCACTACGACATACCCAAGAGCCTGGAGGGATACTACCAGGAGACCGGACGCGCAGGCCGGGATGGAGGCGAAGGCATCTGCATAGCCTTCTACTCCTACAAAGACCTGCACAAGCTCGAGAAATTCATGGAGGGCAAACCCCTCAACGAGCAGGACATAGGCCGGCAGCTGCTCCAGGAGACGGCAGCCTATGCCGAGTCGTCGGTTTGCCGCCGACGCATACTGCTCCACTACTTCGGCGAGGAATATGACAAGGACAACTGCGGCAACTGCGACAACTGTCTGCACCCCAAAGAGCGGATAGAGGCACAGCAGCAGCTGGTGATAGCCCTCGAGGCGGTGCTGGCGCTCAAGGAGAACTTCCGCCAGGAGTATGTCATCGACTTCATCAAGGGCCGAGGCACCGACGACATCGTATCCCATCACCACAACGAGCTCGAAGAGTTCGGCTCGGGCGAGGACTTCAACGAGAAGCTCTGGAACCCCGTCATCCGACAGGCCATGATAGCCGGCTACATGAAGAAGGATGTGGAAAACTACGGACTGCTCAAGGTCACACCGTCAGGACGGCGCTTCATCAAGTCGCCCCACTCCTTCATGGTGGTCATGGACACCGAGTTCAAGGACGAATACGAAGACGACGACGCCCAGGGAGCCATGGCAGCGCTCGACCCCGAGCTCTACGAGATGCTCGTCAGCCTGCGCAAGAAGGTGGCCAAGCGCCTGGGGCTCGCACCCTACGTCATCTTCTTCGACCAGTCGCTTGAGCAGATGGCGACCATGTATCCCGTCACCCTGCAGGAACTGCAGAACATACAGGGCGTGGGTGCGGGAAAAGCCAAGAAGTATGGCGCCGAATTCTGTGACCTTATACGCCGCCACTGCGAAGAATACGGCATCGAGAGACCCGAGGACATACGCGTAAAGACGGTAGCCAAGAACAGCATGGTCAAGGTCAAGATTATCCAGAGCATAGACCGCCAGATAGCACTCGACGACCTGGCGTCGGCCATGGGACTCGACTTCGACGAGCTGCTCGACGAGATAGAGAGCATCGTCTACAGCGGCACCAAACTCAACATCGACTACTTCCTGCGCGATGTGATGGACGACGACGCCATCGACGACATCTTCGACTACTTCATGGAGGCCGACACCGACGACCTCGACACAGCCGTCGAGGAACTGGGAGGCGACTACACCGACGAAAACATACGCCTGGTGCGCATCAAGTTCATCTCAGAGGTAGCCAACTGACAAGACATTACACAACCCATTAACAAGCAATAAGAAATGAAAAAAATCATGACGAGCCTCGTGCTCGCACTCATAGCCACAGCAGCCCTGGCTCAGCAGAAGCAGGGCTCGTTCTCCTTCGTGCCACGCGTGGGAGTGACCATCGCCAACCTCACCGACAACGACCTGATGCTCGAGCGCGGTGGAACCATCAAGTCTAAGTCCAAGCCCGGATTTGCCGTGGGCGCCGACGCCTTCTACCAGCTCACCGACCAGGTGGCGCTCTCGGCGGGCGTAGTCTACACCTCGCTGGGCAGCAAGTATCACGACTTCGACGAGCTGCGCGCAGAGCCGGCAGAGACCGATGAGGAAATCAAGTACACTGCCTACACCGACTACTCTACCACGACTACCTACATCGCCGTGCCCGTCATGGCGCATGTATATGTGGCTCAGGGACTGGCGCTCAAGGCTGGCGTACAGGTGGGCATGCTCACCTCGGCCAAGAGCGGCTACACCACATGCGACTTCACGCAGAACCGCACCACGGGAGTGCGCACCTACAGCCAGGTGGTCACCAAAAATGAAGACAAGTCCAAGGACGGCTACAGCAAGACCGACTTCAGCATACCCGTGGGCATCTCCTACGAGTATATGAACGTGGTGCTTGACGCGCGCTACAACCTGGGACTCTCCAAGGTGCACAAGGACCTCGGTTCCAAGAACCGCTCGTTCACCTTCAGCGTGGGCTACCGTCTGTAAGGCGCCCGCGCCCACCAGGCCTGCCATCGGCAAACAACCCGAAAGGGCAAAAGCAACCACCGCAAGATTGCTTTTGCCCTTTTTTGATGGCTTTATATCTTATTTCATGCCACCATACACATATTTCGTGCCCCCGCCCACTCCTTTCATGACCTAAAATACTGATTTCATGACCTCCGCGACTTTTCTCATGACCTTGGCAACTTTTCTCATGACCCCGGCAACTTTTCTCATGACCACTACCGACACCGAGGGCCACTTGGCTGACGCGTATCGTCCGAAACGAGCATCCGTATCGTTCGACACGTGCATCCGCGCCTTACGTTACGAGTCTCCGCGTCATACGTTACGAGCCGCTATCCACGCCTCCCACGGTCACCATGACAGTGAGGCAAGGGCTGGGGATGATGAGAAAATAGGCAAATAGTTTGGCGGTGTTAATCTTCCTATGTAACTTTACAGCCACAATGACCAAGGGCGGCGCCAGAGCCCCCTCACCCACACCACACATCAACGACAATATGGAAACAGCGACAATACTACTCCGCCGATGGCGGGAGACCGACGCCGAGGCGCTCTACAAGTACGCTTCAGACCCCGAAGTGGGGCCGCGAGCCGGTTGGCCCGCCCACCGGTCGGTCGAAGAGAGCCTGGAGATTATCCGCTCTGTCTTCACCAACGACTCGACCTGGGCGATAGTGCTCCGCGAGACGGGCGAATCCATCGGCTGCATAGGCTACTACACCCACGCGATGAGCAACATCGACATCGGCACCCACGACTGCGAGGTGGGCTACTGGCTGGGGCGCCCCTACTGGAACAGGGGCATCTGCACCGAGGCGCTGCGGCTCATGGTCGACTACTGCGTCAACGTGATGCACTTCGACAACATCTACGCCGACCACTTCACGGGCAATCCGGCGTCGGGGAGGGTCATGGAGAAGTGCGGATTTGTAGACACGGGCCGCCTCAACCGATGCAGCCAACTGCTCGGTGGCGACAGCCAGATGGTCAGGGTGTACCGATACAGCCCAGAGGAACAACAGGCCGGGGGCAACATGGTCAGCAAACATACAAACTCATAAGAGATGAAACTCAACCACATACACCATGTAGCCGTAATCTGTAGCGACTACTGTCGGTCCAAGCGCTTCTACACCGAAGTGCTCGGGCTCGAAATCCGTAGCGAACACTATCGCAGCGAGCGCGACTCGTGGAAGGCCGACTGCTACCTCGGCGACACCTATGTCGTAGAGCTCTTCTCCTTCCCCACTCCACCCGCGCGTCTCTCCTATCCCGAAGCTACGGGGCTGCGCCACCTCGCCTTCGAGGTCGACGACATAGCCGCGGCGGCAGCAGAGCTGGACGCCCGCCACATCGCCCACGAGCCCGTCCGTACCGACGAGTACACCCACAAGCCCTTCCTCTTCTTCAGCGACCCCGACGGTCTGCCCATAGAGCTCTATGAGAAGTAAGGGGCAAGGCGCAGCACCAGCCGGCGTCATCAGCGGCTATTACCTGTGGTGGAAAAGGAAGCATCGCGCGGCCTGACAACCGTCCGGGAAGACAGATGATGCGACAAAACCAAATCCATGGAACTGAAGATGGGGTGGTTTTGTCGCATTCTTCGTTGGGGAAGGTTGGGATGGGGCCCACCCTGGCTCCAATCACAACGGATATCACACTTCATACATTTCCCCTGCCATTTCATACAACCTCTGGGCTGGCGCGCCCGCAGGCAGATGCGTTATATTATCTTTGTGTCAAAAACTTCGGATGCCCGCATGGTTCAACCGCCTGCAGATTATCGACTCCACGACAATAAGCCTTTTTTCCAACCTCATTTTCAAAGGCGTAGGCAGGCATCCCAAGACCGGGAAAAAGAAGGGTAGCATAAAAGTGCACACCAATATCCACGCTAACGAGTTCGTGCCGTCTGACATCAAGTTCACGTCAGCCGCAACCAATGACAGCTTTATGCTGAAGCCCGCGAATTATAACGATGGAGATATCATTGCCATGGACAGGGCCTACATAGACTATGCCAGGTTTGAGGAACTGACCAATCGTGGCGTCACATACGTGACAAAGATGAAGAAGAATCTTGTATATGATACTCTTTCTGATACAATGTACATGTTGCCGTGTGGCCTCATGGAGTGTAGAGTCCAGGTCGTGGAGTTCAGGAAACATATAAAGGGCGGAGAGAATATCAAACACAAGGCCCGTATTGTCACCTATGTCGATCCTGCGAAGAAAAAGGCGAAGGTCATATCGTTGCTCACCAACGACATGACCATGGAGGTGGAAGACATCATCGACATATACCGCCAAAGATGGGAAATAGAGTTGCTGTTCAAGCAGTTGAAACAAAATTTCCCGCTGAAATACTTCTATGGGGAGAGCGCCAACGCCATCAAGATACAGATTTGGGTCACCCTAATAGCCAATCTCCTTCTGATGGTCATAAAAAAACGCATCAAACGCTCTTGGAGCTTTTCTGGATTGGCATCAATGGTAAGAATCATGCTCATGTATTATGTGAACTGTTATACTTTTCTTGAGGAACCAGAAAAAGACTGGGCAAAAATGGTTCAGGTGATTAGAGAGGGGCTTACTTTTTATAAAACAAGCCCAGAGTCCCATTTCAGGACTTTGGGCGGGGAAGTTGTGCTCTTTAGAGTTTTAGCGGACAGCAATGAAATGGAAAAGGCGGCTTGTTTCGGATGGTTGCGATTTACTGAAGTTGCATAGTGACAACAACTCCTATAGGTGCTTTGCCATTGCTTCAATGCTATGCAAAAAAAGAGAACCATCATTGTGATAGTTCTCTCTTTCTTTTGGATGGCAAAAATTGTTTATACCATTCCTGTTATTTCTTTGTAATGTCATTGAGCAGAAGGTCACCGCATTTCTGATAAACCTCATCAAAGATTTCCCTGCAACGCTTCTCGCTCATTTTAATCTTTGTGCCAACGGCTATGAAGTCCTGAAGAGTAGGGTAGCCGGTAGAGTTGACAGATGTAGCGTGCTGACCATTGTAGCCTTCTGTGCATAGGGTAAGGTCGTATGCAGGAGCAAGATGCCAGATGAACTTGCCATTTGAATCCTTACGAACCTGGTAACTGAAGTTCTTGCAGTGGTCATCCTTGTTGTCGGTAAGGTAGTTGAATACCATGCGACGGTATATTTCCTCCACATACTTTGGATTCTGTGTGATGTAGCCAGTCAAAGCAAGCAAGTTGCTGTAGTCAAGTACAGGCTCAGACAGTGAAAGGCATAGCAAACCACCTGCAGTAGCTGTATGGATGCGCTCGCCATCGTCGGTAAGGTCAAATCGCTTAGTTGTAAAGTACTTGCCATTGGTAAGCTTGAAGTCTGGAACATCGATGCCACACTTGCGTGCTATCTCATTGTAATGGTATTCCTGCAGTCCCATGTCTTTAGGATCGTATGTGTGACGGAATTTTACAAGCCAATGTCCTTCTGCGTCTGAGAACACTGCCTTTGGACGGCAACCACCACTGTTACCGCTGTTGTAGAGCAGAAGTCCAGCGTCTGTGTCCTGCTGTTCTTTGAGAACTTCCAGAGCCTTCTCTTGGAGTAAGTCGAAGTCGGTAATCTCTTCTCCTGTTGATATGATGGCCTCAGGCTCGTATGTCAAAGCTCCCATGCCGCTATTGCCTACGATGCTCAGTCGCTCAATGGCAGTCAGTTTCCTGTCATCAATGCCTTCACGCATCAAAGCCTTGTGAAGGAGATAGCGACCGTAGCCATCGGGAAGACTGTCCTCAAAGATGCCGAAGTCACCATACAGACTTGTTGGCTTTGCAAGAAACAATCCAGTCTTCAGCGGAAGTTCCAATGGCGAAATGCTGAATCCCTCTGCAAGCCAGCGAGGATCATACTCAAAAGCCAGACACTTGTCGCCAGGGGTCAGCGAGATTACTCCTACAATCTCACCGTGGTATTTTACAGTTAGTCTATCTATATTGTTCATTGCTTATGTGCTCTCGTTTTACCAGTGTTCTTGCGTATCTGAGTCAGTTCCTCCATTGTTGAGTACTTTGGCTCAGAAAATATATTCTTTACCTCAGACGTGTATTCCATAGCCATAGCAATGCCAATGAGGTTCTTCAGCGAAATGAGTCCTTTCTGCTCGAATCTCACGATATTTGCTACAGCAACGCCCGACTTCTCAGCAACCTGCTCACGAGTAAGATTCTTCTCTATGCGACGTTTACGGAAATCATTAGCCAATGACTTGGCGATGTCATCAGCATTATCAAGCGTGAAATTATCTAAAAGTGATAATATATTATTCATTGTATTCTGTGTTGATTATTTATAGATAAAATGTTATCAGTTGTAAAGGTACTGCTTTTATTTCAAATAACCGTCACAATCAACAATAATTTGATGATTTTTATGAATATAATGACGAAAGGGTAGTGCAAAAGGTGGAATTTATTTCTTTTGAACGGCAAAAAGTACGATTCAAACATTTCTTCCATCAGAAGTACATGCTCATCCCAGCGCATAGACCTGAAGCCTATGCCCTGACGAAGTAATATGCGAGGGTGGAAACGGCCTTGCTCCAAACATTTGTAGTACATCACATCTCCTCCACGTTCCCAATGGAGCAACTTCATTGTCGTGTGAGACTTGCCCACAAATATATACACGTCACCATTAGCCGGTTACAGACCCACTTGCCGGACCTGCCCACACATACCATTCACGCCCATGCGCATATCAGTATGATGCTGCGCCGTAACAATACGGTTGTCCTCATTCAAATTGAACATAGCTTTTTTTGAGGACAAAGGTAATCTGTCTCGACGAAATGGAAAAGGCGGCTTGTTTCGGATGGTTACACCGAACCTATCATAGCAATACTGTAAGTGTTGCGCTTAGCCGTAGGCGTTACTCATAGCAGGAATAGCGCGCTATTGCGAATTAAACCCCAATTGGTCATTAGACCGATTGGGGTTAATATGCAAGTCAACGTCTTTGCCAAGCCGCAAAAGGCAGAGCCGCCCAGGTTGGTACGTCTGCATCGCTAAAGGGATGCCGATAATGGTCAAGGCAAAGTCCGCAAGCATTTTCATAACCTATACCTTTTCTAATATAAGATATTATTCTTCACAGAAGAAGATTGGGGCAGCTCTTCTTGCCTTGTTCATGAGCCGCCAACCAGTCTCTTCTGAAAGGTGGTTATCGCTTTCTCTAACCCATAGTCTTATACGAGGATGGAACCCATCTTCTGGCATACTCTCTTGCTGACTTCCAACATCAACGAGTTGCCATGAAATCACAAGACTCGTATTTAGGTCTAATTGTCGATAGAGATACTACTCACCGATATCCGTTGGTCACGTCTATTTCTTCCCTGATGTTGAAGTTGCTGGGAGTGCGGGCCTGGTCGAGGTAGTCATTGTCCTTGCTGCCAGACAGGTCGCCATTGGTGCCATCGTCGCTGAGCGAGCCTGTCAACAGGGCATTGTGGCTGATGGATATTCTCTCGGCAACGGGCGCCGTGTATCTGAGTCTGTTCATCTTCATACGTATCATGAGGTTATTACTTGGTTATTATCACTTTCCTGCCATGACGGATATAGATGCCGGGCTGCAGACCATCGAGGCTGGTACCCACGCACTGGCCATTGAGATTGTACACACGGCCGCCGGTCTTGTCACCGTCGACGTTCAGCTCGCCGATGGCGGTGGTAGTGCCATCGATTACTGCCTTTACAGCTGCGACCGAAGTAGTCTCAGGGACTATGAAGAAGGCGCGAAAAGCCTTCATAGGCTTACCTGACAAGGCTCGGAAAAACTTGTTGCCAGCACCGAGAAAAGCCACATACTCATTATGAGAATCGGCCCAACCGGTGACGTCGACGGGAGAGTAAATGCCCGTGAAAGATATGGCTCCACCCACAGCATCCTTCGCCCTTGAGTCGGCGGTGACGACCGTTGTCTGCACGCCAGAGAAGGTATAGGTATTGTCTTCTGCCACGCGCGACGGTCTGATGAGACAGGGAACGCCGGCTGTCAGGCCCTTGACCGCCTTGAAGATGAGGGTAGTGCCCTCAACCTTCTCGAGTTCGCGTAGCTCCACACCGTCGCCAAAAGCCAGCTTAGCCTGGGCCTCGGAGAGAGAGAAAGGCAGACAGAGCGTGTTCCACCCATCGTCATAGAGCGTGCGACGGAGGGTTACATTGGCCTTGCCTTCTGTCTCAATGACATTGGCCTTCTCTTCATTGAGGGTGATTTCACGGGCTGCGCTCTCTGTGACTGTCACTTCGTCGAGGAAGAAGCGGTTGTTTTCTTTGTTCTTGGAGTTGGTGACATTGGCGAAGGTCAGCGTGAACTCTCCCGTGCCTGTTATCACCATTTCATAGTCAGTCCATTGCGCCTTGATGGGAGTCACAGACACCTTCTTTGCTGGCGCTTTGTCACCATAGGTCAGCGAGCCGTCAGAGATAGTGACCACCACATCGGTTTGCTCATTCTGGGTTTTCCACATGGCAGCCTTGAATGTCAGCACGGCGCTGCCATCGACCCTTATGACAGGCGTGGTCACGCTGCCATGGTCTGGACCTATCCTGATACAGCCGCTGCCCAGATAGACAGTGCCTGTATGCTTCCACACATTATCCATCTTACTGGCATCCCACTCTCCTTTGGCAGCAAAGCCATACCATCCCTCCTTGCCGTCACACTGATCAAACGACTCGTGGAAGGCATAGGTGCCGACGCGCTTATTGGTGATGGTATATTGGGCGGTCGAACTGGCATATTTTTCCTTATCCTCGGGCTGGAATGTTGCCGTGATTGTCATCGTTCCGTACACGTTGGCATGCACCACGACGGCGCCCGTAGAGGCATCGACCTCAGCCACTCTGTCACCGCTTGTTTCATAGCTCACCTTGCCAGGCACGCTGTTTTTCTCCACAGCCTGATAGCCAGTAAAAACTTCGCCGCTCGACGTTTTTCCATCCGTCAGCGTGATGCCTTCGCCCATCAGTCCGTCGAAGGAGATTGATGTCGGAGTCTTGGCAGAGCCAGGCTGTCCATAGATTTTTATCTGTTTGATTCTTGAGACTGCGCCGCCAGTATTATGAATTTTATAGATAGTGCCAGCACTCTGATTACCTTCAGGGATAGCAAAGTCACATGTGGCCGCGCCTGCAGCAGCGGCGACCACAACCTTGTTACCGACATACACGCTGTTCTTCAATGCATTGGCTGGAGTATATATCTCCAGAACTATCCGTGACACGGTGAAATTGAACTTGGGCAATGTTACATACGCCTCGTCCTGACACTGCAGGAAGTAAGTGCTTTCAGATTTATTCAGATAGTGTGAACCTTCGATTTCAATGGTATATCCGTCGTAGGTATATGCCTTCTTATTCATCTCATAGCTACCCTCTTTCAGTTGCCAAGGGTTGGATGCCAAAGTGAAATCCAACGTCACTTCAGGTTCATTGCTCTGCGCATATCCTAAGTTGCAGACCGTAGCAAACAGGACAGCCACAAGCCATCGTAGATAATTGTTCATCTCATTAATAGTTTTTAGATTCAGTATTATGGTAGAATATCATTTCCTGCACCACAGCTTGAGCCGCCCGCCTATAGTCCCGAATCCCGAAGAGCGAGTCAGGCGCCGCCAGCAACGCTGTTTTGCCTTACAAAGCTACATCAAATCTACGACTATCGGGCAGAAAGCACAGAGAAAGAATGCAGTACTCATGTTAAATAATGCTAAACACCACAAATAGCCACTACTACAGGTCACATTTCACCACAGACACGCATCAGCGCAGCACTCAAGACTACCTCAACTACCCTACTGACACCCGGCGACAGCATCCACTACCGCCAGCCCATCAACATGGCGCTCATAGTCACAAAAGACAAAAGCAAGGAGTCCAACAACATTCTGAAGCCAAAGCATGAATTACATAATTCAAGGTTTGAAACAATGGTTGCAAACCATGAAACAGCCATTTCACACCACGAAATAATGATAAACCTAAACTGCCTAATGACCGTTTTGGGTTATTGCAGGCAAAAGTCCTAAGTTACCACCAGCTCCGCCATGGGTTCTGGCTGAAAACAGTTAGCCCCCATGCGATTAGCTCGTCGCATGGGGGCTGGTTTGGTCATTATCTGTGGGCTGGGGCTTATATATCCCTCGTGCCCTTGGCTATGGATTATTTATAACCGTTGGTCTCGTCGATGTCTTCCCACACGTCGAAACGCATTGAGCGGGCTGCGTCCTGGCCACCTTCGACTATAGTGGAATTATTGAAATTTGTGGAGTTGCCGTTGAAAGTATTCGATCCTGCGAGGATGGCATTTGCTTTTACTTCAATTAGCTCTGCTTTGGGCATGATATATTTTTGCTTCATGATCATATATATATTTAGATGTTTATTACTTTACTACTATCTTTTTGCCATTCTGGATATAGATGCCTGGCTGTAGGCCGTTGAGGCTGTTGCCTACATACTGTCCGTTGAGGTTGTACACACGACCGTTGGCCTTAACGCCGTCGATTACCAGGTCTTCGATACCTGTGGTTGTGCCGTCGATGACTGCCTTGAGCTGTTTAGTATTAACATCATTAGGAACGGAGAAGAATGCACGGAATGCCTTCATCGTAGAACCTGCTTTGGCCTTGAAGAACGTATTGTTAGCGCCGAGGAATGCGTAATAGCCATTAGTAGATGATCCTGCCAAATCTGCTTCTACAACATCCATAGCTGAATATATGCCGAGGAACAGTATATTTCCTTCAACCAGTGAGAGAGTATAATCTCTGTTATTTTTAACAGCTGTGGTAGAAACACCTTCAAATTTATATTCATTGCCAGCCGCTGTCACCTTGATCAAACAGGGAACATTAGCTGTCACACTGTTGACTGTCTTGAATGTAAGGGTATTGCCCGCTACGCTCTCAAGCTCGCGCAACTCTACGTCGGCACCGAAAGCAGCCTTGGTCTGAGCCTCGGTAAGAGAGAATGGCACACACAGTGTGTTCCAGTCACCATCACCAACCAGCGTACGCTTCAAGGTAACATTGACATTCTCAGCCGCCTCTACAGTATTGTCGCGATCCTCATAGAGGGTGATTTCTTTGACAGTCTGATGCTCTGTCATATCGCTATTCTTCCATACCTGGAATTGCTTAATGCCATCGTAAATGCTGGGATAACCAATCATGTCGAGGATCGCACTTTCATTCATTGTTAAGCCTTGTACTCCGCCACGAACAGGCATAATAGTACCATTTTGGGATATTTCTCCATCTTGGACATTCATGCCTTTGGTAACGGTAACTCCCACTACCTTACAACGTACACTTTCATATTTACTATAGTTGTCACCTTTGAGTTCTGCAAGAGTTACTACTACAGGTTCTGGTACCTCAGATTGAGTAGGTGTTACAGTAGATGTCCAACTCGTAATCTCGGCGAGGTCGTTGAAAAGCATCGCTTTGACATTAACTGTACCTGTAAAAGTATTTCCTGCTTCGAGTTTGTGACCACCCTTGATATAAATGAAAATACCCGCAGATTCATCTTGAATAAAGGCACTGTTTCTATTAGTATAAGTAACGATTGCATTGGTTAGATTAAGAACGAAAGATTTTTCTTTAACTGTCGTAATATCTTTCTTGAGGTCGGCAATTGATGTGTATACCTTAGTATTGGTTATAGTATAAGAAGCGGTAGACCCAGCGTATGTTTTTTCTTCGTTAGGGGTGAATGTAGCGGTAATTTTCGTTGTGCCAGATACATTGGGATCGACGGTAACTTCACCAGTAGTTTTATCTACTGTGGCTACGCCATCACCTGAAGCGGCGTAAACGATGTCACCTGCCACCTTATCCTTCTCAGTTGCAGTGTATCCATTAAAATCGTCGCCGTTTGCCAACTTGCCGTTAATTAAGGTGACACCTTCACCTGGGAAAGAAAGGGATGTCTTCTTCTGACTTTCACCAGCGGCATTGCCTACTAACTTGAAATTATCTAAACGAGTATTCTCCTTACAAGAAAACTCTAACTTCAAAGAAGTGGTTCCTTCATTAATAGTAATTTTTGCAGTTCTATCCTTATCGTTTAAGGTAAAGGTAACAGGTTTATCATTAGCCTTAATACTGGTAATATTCTTATTGTTGGATTTATAAGTAAGAGTCAATTCGCCACTACACCCTTTTAAATCCTCTATTGTAACTACAAATGTATCTGATTTTTTGAGGAGCAATTCAGGCGCTACACCTCCTGCAAGTTTTTCATTATAAATTGTAGTTCCATCATTTTGGGCAGAATAATTAGTATTAATTTTATTGACCTTTTGGCCTGCTTTAGCACCAGTCCAATCCTCTTGCCAGATAATTACTTCACTCTGCGAATACCCCCCCCAGGCAAATCATTGCGAATAGGGATAGCATGATTAATCGTAAATGTTTTGTCATAATGTTTATAGTTTTTAATTGTTAATGAATATCAGTAGTTGAATGGGTTATATATAAAATAGGTGTAAACAGAAATGGCACTCAGCACAGCCAAGCGACACGCAACGCACCACTCGCAGCAGCGAGCGGGGAATGGATGGAGCGTGGATGGAGCGTAAAGTAACCATTACAGCGTTAATTTTCTGCAAAAATACGGCATATTTATGACAAAAGGTCAACAAAGGTGTTAAAAAGCAAGGTCATGTGGGTTAAATTATATTAAAACGCGACAATACACACAATAATCACAGTAATCAAGGCAGAAAAGGCGCATAAGTCGCTCACCAAGCCCACATGAGAAGCCTTATCCAGAAGCCCTATCCCAGCCATCCCAAAGGGATAGCAGACTCTCTCTGCTGTGGATCGGGTTGTTAGGAGCGTAATGCGTGACCCATACCAGATACAACAAAAGAGCCCCCGCTACGTGCCTCTCCATGCGTCTCCCATAGAGTCTAATAGTTCAATCCAGTCTAACCAAAGGAAAGAGAAGTTTCTTCTTGCTGTGGATATGGTTGTAACAAAATCCCATAAATGCAAAAAGCGTGCAACTCATTGAGCTGCACGCTTTTGCTTATAGTCTATTATGTGTTTACCTTTCGGCATTACTTAACCTCCTCGAAAATGTACCATACTGCTTATCAGACGCTTACTTTTACTTGGGACAAATATGGATTGCTTCTAAGATAGGAATAAATAGAGAAAGATAAACATCAATAAGGTGGATTCTAACAGGTGTACGGCAAATAAGTAGTTAACGTTTGGTAACACCACACACTGGGAAATTTTACTCTTACTTGGGGCTTTTCATAATAGATTCCAAGATAATGCAATAGTTATTTAGTCCATTCCCGTTGCTCACTCTACGGAAACCTCATGAGTAAATTATAGATAGCACGCGACTCAGCAGAACCCTTGTCGTTGCGTTATAATGAATGGCATCCAGCCAGACGATTGGATACACCTCGTCGAAGGGACGGTTGCGCCATGCCTTAATCTAATCCCATACCTTATCGGTGATGTTGCTGATAGTCTCCATTGAGATCCTGCTGCCATAGTTCTCCTTTATGAAGTCACTGATCTGCTGCAGGCTTTGACCACTTGCGTAAAGGCTGATAATCTTGTCAGAAAGTCCCTCGGCAAGAATGGTCTGACGCTTCTTTACCGTTTCGGGTTCAAAACGACCGTCGCGGTCGCGAGGTGTCTCTATCTCTACAGGGCCATACTCGGTCTGAAGTTGTTTGCGCATCTTACCATTACGCCGATTACCACTCTCGGGCTTCGTTGCCTCAAGATGGCCCTGCATCTCACCCTCCAGAGCGTCGTTTAGGAAATCTTCTAATACTTGATGGAAGGCACCATCCTTACCAAACAGGGGCTTGCCTGACTTGAACAATAGTTAATTTTATTGTCTTAGTCTATGACACAGTTCAGCTGACATCCTCATTTCAGTTTAATTATTCGCGTTATTCCTACATCCTGAACAAACTGCTCATCATGACTGACAATCAGAAGTGTTCCGGAGTAATTCTTCAAAGTATCAGCCAGAATCTCCATACTTGATATATCTATGTTATTCGTTGGCTCATCCAGAATAATCATATCGGGAACCTTTTCGTAGACCAGCAAGCAGCATAGAGCCAATTTCATTCTCTCGCCTCCACTAAGATTACAGCATTTCTTATCCCACGTATGCACTGGAAATTGAAAACGGTTCAATAGCATTTTCAGCTCATGTTCCGGTTTTTTACCATTGCAGGATTCAAGTTGTTCATATACGGTGATATTGTCATTCAAGAAAGAATACTCTTGATCAAGGTAAAGCGCGTTGAAAGGAATATTCATCTTAATCTTCCCATCCGTAGGATGCAATTCTCCCGTTATAAGCTTAAGCAATGTACTCTTGCCGCAACCGTTGTCTCCCTGAAGCCAAATCCGCTCACAGCTATATATCGACAGATTCAATGGTGAGTTTATCCACATAATGGTCCTGCCGGGATATTGATATGTCACATTTACCAGTTCCAACAATCGTTTGTTTTCGGGAAGTTGTGAATTACCAATCACAACCTGCATCGAAGAATGTTTAGAAATTGATGTCTGCAGGTTATTGACATTCTGTTTCATAGCCTGTAGTCTTTCTTGATATATCTTCTTTAATCTGCTTGTTGATGATTCCGATTTATCTCGCAGGTTTCCCTGAGCAATACGGGCAAGACACTTCTTTGAACTTTGCTTCTCTCCCCTTGAAGCATGTTTTTGTTGTCGTTCCATTACCTTTTGGGCTTCTTTCTCGGCTTTTGCCAATTCCTTCTGTTGATTCTGCACACGGGCTTCAATTGAAGCTATCCTTGCGTCAACAGTTTTTTTGTAATCACTGTAGCACATTGGATAGAACTGTATCCCGGATGGCGACAACTCATATATAGAGGACAATATGTTTAACAAAACCCTGTCATGGCTGACAATTAAAACTGTATCGTTTGTATGGCGAACAAACTCATTCAACAAAGCGCGACCTCTTATATCGAGATGGTTGGTAGGTTCATCCATCAATATAATTGAGGGATGAAAAAAATACATTCCGGCTAAAAACACCTTTGTTTTTTCTCCACCACTGAGATCACCCATAAACATATCGGGGGTCACATACCCTATTTCCCATCGGGCAAATGCTTCTTGCAGTCTCTCTTTAATATCCCACTCATCATTAAGCACAGTGAAGTCATCCATTGAGGCATTCCCTCCTAAAATTGAAGACAGGGCGTTTAACTTATCTGATACGCCTAATGCCTCGGCGACAGTCTTGCTATTGAACTGACCGAAATGCTGGGGTATAATATAAGGAGTTGTACTACATAATACACTACCTGTTGCTGCTGAGGTGTTGCCTGCTATTATTGACAGAAGTGTTGATTTGCCTATGCCATTGTTGCCAACAATGGCACATTTTTCTCCCTCGGAAACGGAAAAACTGATGTTTTGGAAAAGAATGTCTTTATTGGGATGTATATAAGACAAACCATGAACTTTAATGCTCATAATTATTGCAATTACCAAAATGTTAGAAAAACGATATAGATAAATACACTATACTTAATGTGTCGAACCACTTCCGACCATCAACTACTGATATGTGTATAGTTCCGTTTCTTACATGATTGCAATAAATTTTTTGCAAAGGTAATACTTTTATTTGGTATCACCAATTTTTTTCCAGATTATGTGAAAGAGATTCGGCAAATTATGGAATATGTACAACTTGAAGGAATACACATCCATGAGGACGGCTATGCTAAATTCATCGAACTCACGTTACAATAGTACACGCACCCTTCTCTCTTTTATTTACAAAACATCTCATCTTTTCCATGAGCTTGCTCCACATATGCCTTCATTTGCAAGGCTGATTTTTGCGTTAATGTATATTAACGCTAATTAGGCTTAGCGATTTCAAAAAATCGCTGTTGCATAGAAGCAAATTCTCATAAAGAACATCTTTACAAGCAAAGCCGCCAGACAAAAAATATTTTTTACATATTACAAATCATGAAGTTGTACGTTTCTATCTTCGATACGATGAACGTCTTCGATTGTGATAGTTTATTCTTATTGGTTATTGAAGGAAGTAGATATCGAACAGCTATATATGATAGAGCTGTCCCATATAGAGACAGGGGACGACTGGGACATGTGGGACAGTGATGTTGTGACGGAACAGGCTAATCAACTAGAAAAGGCAAGGCCTTGTAATGAACCTTGTCCTTTCTTGATGTAAACTATTCTTCCAACTGATAAGCTTGCTTATCTCGTAGCATCTTCCAAGACTCAGCCCTAAAGCAACCGCCGGTTTGCAAAATCGGTAAGCCTAATTACCGTTAACTTACATTAACGGAATTTTCGCCCTTACAAGAAGGCTCTTGTGGAGCAAGCTCAGGGCGGAATAAAGACCTCTATCTGTAAACAAAAACGACTACACAACCACATTCGTAGCTTGCCTTCAGGAGAAATTTGCCCGTTCTATGAGACTTGCTATCAGCCAATCGCCGATATCTATCTTGGCTCCACGCTCTGTTGCTGAAGACTGGCGTTCGAGCAAATCACACACGATTACGCGTTTAGGTAAGAAGAATCTTCTTGACTTTTCCTTCCATTCGTCATAGGCATCCACATCAGGGAAGATAATCACCGTGCGGTTGCATAGTGCTACCATACGCTCAGGCTTGAAGTTTGCTTTTCCACCGACCGCCACCCAGATATAGTCGGGGAAGACGAGGGAGCCGAGCAAGGCCGTCTTTTCAGATTCCACCAAAGCAACAGCCTTTCCAATGTCATCACTATGAAGCAAGTGTTCACCAAAAAGACACTGTGTAATCGCAAAATTCTCGGGTAACAAGCCTTTTCGCTTCAATCGGGAATGTATCCAATCAACTGCCATGCCTGTCTTGATTCGATGACCGCTATTTGCGTCATAATACATAACCTTTCCCGTCCGGACATTGCCGTTGAAGTCCAGTTGCCAATAGATGATACCTCCATCACGGGTAGAACCGATAAGATAACGACACAATAACCGTTCGAGTTCAGCCGTACAGACGTGGCACTTCTCACGAAGGAAACGGAAGAAATCATTTTCCATGCTCCATGAGCTAACCACATAGTCGAAGGGAAGATAGTGGATCAGATCAGAATGGCACATCGTCACCTCCTTCCGTAACGGAATCAAACATAAGGTTGCCATTAGCGAGACACTCCCGTCTCGATTGCGTCGTTTGCTGTCCCGACTGTCCCTGCTGTCCCATGTCTTTTGTTGGGACAGCTTTATTCGTGCTGTGACAAACCTCCTGTCTGATACGTCCAACAGCTGATTTTGAGATGCCCAGCTCGCGGCTGATATCCCGAACGGTCTGTCCTTCTCCGACACGCTTTTTCACCTCCATTTTCAAATCCTCCCGATTCTGCTCTTTGAGATGATCATGCTCAGGCGAGTCGTGATGGTAGACGAAATGCAGGAGCGCACCATCCTTCTCTATACTGTAAACTCTCACGTTGTCTGCTCCAAATTTGATTCCACAATTACGCACCTTTATCTGCTTAAGATAACGGATGCTGTTGCCCTGGGCACTGGTACCAAGTGCGAAACAACTGTCGATGAAGTTAAACAACTTCTTCGAACCTGCCAAATCGTTCTGCGTGATGATACGGCTCATGTCACGCTTTGGCGTGTGTGCTATAATCAGTATGGAGAAGCCATATTTGTTCTTCAATGCTCTGAGATTTTGAACCAGTTTGGCAGCGTCATCACCTTTCTCCATCTGCATGCACAGGATGGAAATGTTGTCGATAATGATGATGTTGGCCTCACAAGCAACGGCTGCCTTTTCAATATCTCGGATCACAGCATCCTCAAAGGGTATATCGAGATTAGCGAGATTGTCAGGCTCCAGCGACACTCGATACAGCGTTGGCGGGAAATGGTGTAAGTTGCCCTGATTGTCTGTATAGCGTAGTTGAAACTGCTTGTCGGAAAGTTCAAAATCAAAGTAGAGGACCTTATAGCTCTTCGCTATCTCTTCTGCAATCTGCACAGCAAGAATACTCTTACCGGCATTGGAGTCGGCAAAGAGACATCCTATTTCTCCTTCAAACCAAAACGGTCCGAACAACTCCTTTGGGTTGCTCCGCAGACTGGCCTCGCTCATGGCTTGGTTGACACTCTTGATGGACAACACCCCTACATTGGAAGGTATGCCATCAGCATTCTGCTGGACTTTCCCCAACTCGATACCAAGCATCTTCACACGGCTTGATGCTAATGAGTAAGAAGACTCTGCGTTTTCCTTCTTAACTACATACTCTACATAGCGCTTGCTGTCCAAGTCGTAGAGTCCATTGATGCAGTTTCTTAAGTTCATCTCCAACCTCCTTTCTTTGCGACTCCATTTCGCTTGCTACTGATGTAAGACATGGCATCACGCTCCAACTCTTGCACCGACTTATGATGAGTGCTGTCGTTCAACCACTCGTCAATCTCGGCTTTGTTGAAGAGAATACTCTTTCCTCTCTTGTGGAAAGGAATCTTCTTCGCACTCGTCCAGCCATAGATGGTCTGCTCGGCCGGATGGTTGGGCAGATAATCTATCAAAGCGGACACGTTGAACCACTGTGGTTCATCAGCTTTCACGGAAGGCGCCAGTCTGTCCATCTTCTCGTCTAACTCCTTGAGCTTCGCAAGCACATCCACCATCAGCTGGGGTATGTCGTTAAATGTAATCTGGTTTTGCAACATGATTTTATCCTTTTAATTAGTAAATCTCTGTATGCAAAATTAGCAAAGCCCTCGTGTGGCTCTGTGTGGCATTTTGTGGGAATACAAAAATATAGGATGCGACAACTACTTGATAATGAGCAGTTAATACATCCGATATTTGTTAATGTATGTAAGGATTGTGGAAGAATGCCTTTTTTCTGTGGCTTTTGTCCTTATAAGGCCCTCTTTATGGCCTCCTTAATCTGTTCAACGTATATTTTGTTCTTTTCTGAGGCTGTAACACTAAGGAAATCCTTGTGGTGCTTATCATAGTAGTCGACAGTAATACCACATACTTCCAGCACTCCCAAGACCCAATGACGGGCATAATTGGCGGGAGTGATGGTGAGGGATACCGCATAGATCATGTAGCAGATTCTTTGATTCTCACGGGGCAGCGGACACACTACATCTTTAGACACCTGCAAATTCATGAAGTTGACAAAGACACTTCCCGGCATGTCCCGAAACTGGCGACCATTACAAGTTTGATAAATGGCAACGCAAACGCCCAAGTCAACGATGTCTTTCAACTTCGCTGTTTCCTTCAAGAGGAGAATCTCGTTGTTCATGTGCCAACCTCCTTTTCCATTCGCTTAGCATCTGCCATAATCGACTGTGCTATGTGCGCTATCTTATCAATCAAAATTTCCAGGAACTGCATTTCAAAGTAGTACACATGGGCACACTTGTTCATCACTTTCCTGTATATGTCAAATTGTTTTTCTGCCAACTCATGAGCCTTGTAATAATCTTCTCTACTCTGATCGCATTTCTTGTCCAACTGGATGAATTCCGGTGTGTCGAAAGGCATCATACCCAGTCGGTTGCTCTCTGACTGATATTGTTTCCAAAGCTTAGTTGCTGCCTCTTCCACCACTCTCAATTCTTTCAGATTGATGTCATCATGTTTCTTCGCCATACGAATATAATCCACCTGTTTCCAAATTTGAAGGTCCAATGACTTGAAAGAGAAAATGGCATCCAGCAGTTTACCGTTACATTCGATAAGGGCATGTATATTCTCTTGCGCCTGTTTCTCCGCAGCATCAATCAGGTGGTTCGTATATTGGAAATCAGCAAAGAACTCTGCGAGAACCGAAGCATCCTCGAATACGATCTCTTCGGGTGCTTTCTTGGAAGGTATAGTTTTGTTTACCAATAGCAGACGATTGGTTATCTCTTCAATAAGATTTGCCATGTGCGGTAAATTTTATGATTTTGTTAAGTCCAGGTCGATCTTGATTGCATTAGCAGCATCCTCCTTCTTTTTATCGACCACCTTGGTATAAACTTGCGTCGTTCTCACGTTAGTATGTCCAAGCATCTTGCTCACAGTATAGATGTCGGTACCACTGGCCAACTGTAGCGTAGCATAGGTATGGCGAAAACAATGGAAGGTGATATGCTTAGTGATACCGGCCGATTGAATCCACCGTTGCAGTGGCTTAGAAATCCATGAAGGGTCCGGCAACCCCTCAAACACCAGTCGTTTGCCATCCAACCGCTCTCCGCATAGCTGATAAGCCTGAGAGGATATTGGCATGTATTCCACGCCATGCGTCTTACGCTGCGTAAAATCGAGCCGGTAGTGTTCTCCGTCCTCTATCACTTCCTGCCACGTCATCAGTTTTATATCGACATGACGAAGACCGGTTAGAGCAGAGAAAAGGGCTGCCCGCTTGATGACCGGACAGTCGCAAGGTGTCTGTGCAAGGGTGTTGAGCTCCCCAATGGTAAGATGTTCGCGCCGACTTTCCTCTTCGGGAATACCCTTCACCTTAGCAGAAAGGTCCACGGTGAGGTATCCGTCCACAAAAGCCTGCTTCAGTCCTGCCTTGAAGATGGCAAAATAGGTGGAAGCCGTGTTTTGTGATATAGTCCCCGACTTATTGCCTCCCTTGGGAGCATACAGTACGAAGAACTTGAAGTTCTCTATCATGCTCAGGTCAATATCCCTGAAGAGTATCGTATCGCCATTGGCATAAATCTTCAGTAGCTCATAGACACGTCCCCAGTTGATGATTATCGAATCGGAACTGTTTCTATGCCTCTTCTCCGATACCTGCTTAAAGTAAGGGATAAAGTTTTGCATCGACCGCTCGTTTTGTGCTGCCTGCTCAGCCTCGTTGTCCGTATAGAGTGCGGCATTGTCGTATTCACGTTGCCTCAAGGCTCTCACCTTGTCGGCATAGCGGCACGCTTCATTATCCATATCCGAGCGGCATACAATGACTCCGTTGATGTCCCGCTTGGGCTTGTACGACACAGAGCCGTCGGCTTTAGGCCGTGATGGTCGACTCTTATCCCATACCGGGGTAGTAACGGTACGGTTCAGCGCCTCTTTGTGCCGTGACGGCTTAGCGCCAGGATAGGCAAACACTGGGTAGCTCTCAATGATGAGATACCATTCTTCACGATACTCCGATTTACGGAGCTTTACAGTACACTTGGTGTTGGGGAGTGGTTTCTTCATGACTTCACAACATCTTTATAAAGGTGATCAATATCTTCTTTGGGCGCATAGACGAAGTTGCCTATCTGCCTTGTTGGTATGGAATATTTTCGAATATGGGCATAGACCGTACTGTCGTCTATACCATAAGTCTTGGAGATTTCGCCAATGGTGTAGCAGTCTTCTGGCTCAAGGTGATAGGACTTAGGCAATGCTCTACTTCTGTCAATAGGTTCTGCGCGAAGCGGAAACATTTCGCTCAACTTACTTTTGCTGATTCTTGTAAGTCGCTGCCCAATATTGATGGCAGGAACGTTTCCCTTCCTTATCAACCGATAAATGGTATCTCTACTGATGCCAAACATGGCTACCGCTTCGTGGACAGAGATATAATCTCTGGCCTCGGATATATTCTCCACGATGTCATTCAGCTGGCTCATCCTCTTCTTGGCGGCCTCTCTTTGGTCATAGGCCCTTTGAGAGCATCGTCGAGAGCAGTACTTCGAATCAAGTGTCTTTGCGATGAATGTATTACCGCAATACTGGCACTTCCGTTTAATCTCAAACTTAGCAGATGGCATGTTGTACCGTTTTAAGTGGGATTATGTATGTATAAGTATGGATAAGTCGCACCTTGTCAGAAATTAGGTCGCGTTCCAAATATGGTACAAATATAAGATAAAAATCGGAAGAAATCGGTAATTATACAAAGATTAACCAAAATAAAAATGGGTGTAACTCATTGAGCTACACCCATTTCATTATTTATCGTTATTGATAGTTGTCAATATTACTTCACCTCCTCGAAGTCAGCATCCTGGATGTTGTCATCTGGCTTGCTGTTGGTCTGCTGGTCTGCGCCGGGCTGAGCACCTGCGCCGGGCTGAGCTCCACCCTGATACATCTGGGCGCTGGCAGCCTGCATTACCTGGTTGAGGTTGTTGATGGCGCTGTCGATAGCGGCTACATCAGCGGCCTTGTGAGCGTCTTTGAGCTGCTGCAGAGCCTGTTCGATGCCAGGTTTCTGGTCGGCAGGAATTTTGTCACCGTTGTCCTTGAGGAAGTTCTCGGTGGTGAAAATCATCGAGTCGGCCTGGTTCATCTTGTCGACCTTTTCGCGTTCAGCCTTGTCGGCAGCAGCGTTCTGCTCGGCCTCAGCCTTCATGCGGTCGATTTCCTCCTGGCTCAGACCAGACGAAGCCTCGATACGGATGGCCTGCTCCTTGCCGGTGGCCTTATCCTTGGCACTTACGTTGAGGATACCGTTGGCGTCGATATCGAAGGTTACCTCAATCTGAGGCACACCACGACGTGCGGGAGCGATTCCCTCGAGGTTGAACTGGCCGATGCTCTTGTTCTGAGAAGCCATAGGACGCTCGCCCTGGAGTACGTGGATGGTCACAGCGGTCTGGTTGTCAACGGCGGTAGAGAACACCTCGCTCTTCTTGCAGGGGATGGTGGTGTTGGCGTCGATGAGCTTGGTCATTACGCCACCCATAGTCTCGATACCCAGTGTCAGAGGAGTTACGTCGAGCAATACGATGTCGCCCACGCCGCTCTCCTTGTTGAGGATGGCACCCTGGATGGCAGCACCGATGGCTACTACCTCATCGGGGTTTACGCCCTTAGAAGGCTCCTTGCCAAAGTAGTTCTTTACCAGAGTCTGAACGGCAGGAATACGGCTTGAACCACCTACGAGGATGACCTCGTCGATATCAGATGCCTGCAGACCGGCATCGCGCATAGCGTTCTGGCAAGGTACGAGACAAGCCTGAATCAGGTTGTGGGCCAACTGCTCAAACTGCGAGCGGGTGAGGGTCTTAACCAAGTGCTTGGGCACACCGCCCTCGGCGCTGATGTAAGGCAGGTTGATTTCGGTTGAGGTAGAGCTTGACAACTCTATCTTAGCCTTCTCGGCAGCTTCCTTCAGACGCTGCATAGCCATAGGATCCTTGGTCAGGTCGATGCCTTCGTCGGCCTTGAAGCCGTTGGCAAGCCAGTCGATGATAACCTGGTCGAAGTCATCACCACCGAGGTGGGTATCACCGTTGGTAGAGAGTACCTCGAACACGCCGCCACCGAACTCCAGAATGGAGATATCGAATGTACCGCCACCGAGGTCGAATACGGCAATCTTCATATCCTTGTTGGCCTTGTCTACACCGTAAGCCAGAGCGGCTGCGGTAGGCTCGTTGACGATACGCTGCACGTTAAGACCAGCTATCTGGCCAGCCTCCTTGGTAGCCTGACGCTGAGAGTCAGAGAAGTATGCAGGAACGGTGATTACGGCGTCGGTAACCTCCTGGCCCAGATAGTCTTCGGCAGTCTTCTTCATCTTCTGCAGGATGATGGCCGAAATCTCCTGAGGAGTATACTTGCGGCCTTCGATATCTACACGAGGATAACCGTTCTCGTTGACTACGTTGAAAGGCACACGCTCAGCCTCTTTCTGGCTCTGTGCATAGGTCTCACCCATGAAACGCTTGATAGAGAATACCGTGTTGGTAGGGTTGGTGATGGCCTGACGCTTGGCGGGGTCGCCCACCTTACGCTCGCCGTCCTTGACGAAACCTACTACCGAAGGAGTTGTGCGCTTGCCTTCGCTGTTGGTGATAACTACAGGCTCTGAGCCTTCGAATACAGATACACAAGAGTTTGTTGTACCTAAGTCGATTCCAATAATCTTTCCCATAATTGTATATTTTTTATTTTTATTCTACGTTATTATTTTTACAACCATCTTAATACAAAAGGTGTGCCAAGAGACGACTTGCGCACCAAATATCTGCCAAATATGTCAGTTGTGTCATTCCCGCGATGGTCATTTCTGCCAAAAGTGTGACAGTCGCCAGCCTCGCCCTTGCCACAGATGCGCCGCCCAGGGGTATATATAATATAAAGGTACGTGCGCGCACGCGCGCAATGGCACAAAAAAAGCCCTCCCTGCTCGGGGAGAGCTTCCTTATGGTCTATGCGGTCTTAGTCTTTCTTCTCTTCGATAGCCTGCTTGATGAGGGCTTCGAGTTCATCACACAGTTCGGGGTTGTCGCGCAGCAGCGCCTTGGTGGCGTCGCGGCCCTGGGCGAGCTTGGCACCATTGTAGGAGAACCAACTGCCACTCTTCTGGATGATGTCATACTCTACGCCGAGGTCCAGGATTTCTCCGGTCTTGGAGATGCCTTCGCCAAACATGATTTCAAACTCGGCCTTGCGGAAGGGAGGTGCCACCTTGTTCTTGACAATCTTCACGCGGGTCTCGTTGCCTATCACGGTGTCGCCATCCTTGATGGCCGAGCCCTTGCGGATGTCCAGACGCACCGAGGCATAAAACTTCAGCGCGTTGCCGCCGGTGGTGGTCTCGGGGTTGCCAAACATCACGCCGATTTTCTCTCTCAACTGGTTGATGAAGATACAGGTGGTGTTGGTCTTTGAGATGGTGGCGGTGAGCTTGCGCAGCGCCTGACTCATGAGGCGTGCCTGCAGACCTACCTTGTTGTCGCCCATGCTGCCCTCGATTTCCGACTTGGGCGTAAGAGCTGCCACCGAGTCGATTACCACGATGTCTACCGCAGCCGAACTGATGAGCTGGTCGGCTATCTGCAGTGCCTGCTCGCCGTTGTCGGGCTGCGAAATCCACAGATTGTCGACATCCACACCCAGCTTGGCTGCATAGAAGCGGTCGAAGGCGTGTTCGGCGTCGATGAAGGCAGCTATGCCGCCCTGCTTCTGTGCTTCGGCGATGGCATGGATGGCGAGTGTGGTCTTACCCGACGACTCGGGACCATAGATTTCGATGATGCGGCCCTTGGGGTAGCCGCCCACGCCCAGTGCGATGTCGAGCGTGATGGAGCCGGTGGGAATCACCTCTACGTTCTCGATGTTCTGGTCGCCCAGTTTCATGATAGAGCCTTTGCCAAAGTCCTTCTCTATCTTGGCCATGGCAGCCTGGAGCGCCTTGAGTTTGCCCTCCTGTGCCAGCTGCATTTCCTCGTTTGTTTCTTTCTTTGCCATAATGATTATTCAGGTTTTAGAGTTCCAGGTCACCGTCAAACACCTCGTTCCATGGCAGTCCCTGCTTGTTGAGCTGCTCCATGAATGGGTCTGGGTCGAAGTCTTCCACGTTCCACACGCCGGGCTTGCGCCAGAGTCCCTTGAAGAACATCATGGCACCAATCATGGCGGGCACGCCGGTGGTGTAGCTTACTCCCTGCATGCCAGTCTCCTTGTAGGCTTCCTGGTGTTTGCAGTTGTTGTATACATAGTATGTGCGCTCCTTGCCGTCCTTGATACCACGTATGCGGCAGCCGATAGAGGTCTCGCCGTCGTAGTTCTCGCCCAGGTCCTGAGGATTGGGCAGCACAGCCTTGAGGAACTGCAGGGGCACTATCTTCACCTTCACGTTCTTGCCCGAGCCGTCGGCGAGCGGAGCCTCGTATTCGATTTCGTCGATACGCGACATGCCGAGGTTCTGGATGCAGTCGAGATAGGTGAGATACTGCTGGCCGAAGGTCATCCAGAAGCGTGCCTGCTTGATGGTGGGATAGTTCTTGACCAGGCTCTCCAGCTCTTCATGGTGCATCAGATAGCTCTCACGCGGGCCCACATTGGGATAGGTGATGGGCTGGTGTACGGCCAGGGGTTCGGTCTCGAGCCACTCACCGTCCTTATAGTAGAGACCCTTCTGGGTAATCTCACGAATGTTGATTTCGGGGTTGAAGTTGGTGGCAAAAGCCTTGTGGTGGTTGCCGGCGTTGCAGTCTACGATGTCCAGATAGTGTATCTCGTCAAAGTAGTGCTTGGCAGCATAGGCGGTATAGATGCCGCTCACACCGGGGTCGAAACCACAACCGAGGATGGCGGTGAGGCCAGCCTGCTCAAACTTCTCCTTGTAAGCCCACTGCCAGCTGTACTCGAAGTGAGCCTCGTCCTTGGGCTCATAGTTGGCGGTGTCCAGGTAGTTGCAGCCACAAGCCAGACAGGCCTCCATGATGGTGAGGTCCTGATAGGGAAGGGCCAGGTTGATTACCAGTTCGGGCTTGAAGTCGTTGAAGAGAGCCTTCAGCTGCTCCACATCATCAGCATCCACCTGTGCTGTCTTGATATTGGGATTGCCTATGGCCTTGACTATCTTGTCACACTTTTCCTTGCGACGGCTGGCAATCATGAAATCAGTAAACACGTCGGCATTCTGGTTGATCTTGAATGCCGCTACCGTTGCGACGCCTCCGGCGCCAATCATCAATACTCTGCTCATTTCACTTTATTTTATTTCATTAGATTCTATTCCTAAGGCTTTCATCAACGAGTAGCCCAAGATTTCCTGGCGGAAGTTGCCGCCCATCATGGGCTGCATGGCCATCACGGTGATGCGCTTGTCATCATCGGCGTTGCGCAGCGTAGACCTCACGATGTCCATCAGCTCGGCATCCTGGTCGTCGGGCACTATTACCAGCCGCTTTACCTCCTCGTGGCCGAGCAGCGTGCTCAGCAGGTCGAGGATGATGTCGCGCTTGGCAGCCATCTCGCCCGAGGGGATGTGGCTGAAGACAAACTCGCCCAACTGCTCGTCGGCAAAGGCTTTGCCGTCGAGCTCAGCCTCATAGTCTGCCGGCGCAAAGTTGGCCATCTTGCGCGAGCCGGCATCGTGTATCAGCACCACCTGGGTCTCGTGGGTTCCGGGGCGCAGTCCGCCGTCGAGAGCGGCACACACAGCCCACTGCGCCATATCGGCCTGGGGGATGCGGCGGCCTATCATACGTTCAAAGTTGACTATGAGGTCAAAAGCCACATGGTCCAGGAAATCGGCATCGACGATTATCACCGTCTCGCTCCATTTTATATTGCCTGTTTCAGGTATATTCATGATGCAAATGTACCATTTTTTTTCGATATAAATCAAGAACCAACCAATTATTTTGACCACCCGCATCGTTTAGTCAGTAGCTATCCCCAAGGCGGAGTGTAGCGTTGTTGTGGTTGCAGCGTGTGGACGGGTGGGTTACACGGGAATGGACGCCGGAGAACTATCATTTATCCCAAATCGGCATTAGAAAAAAGTAACCATCCGAAACAAGCCGCCTTTTCCATTTTGTCGAGACTGTTTACCTTTTTATTCAAAAAAAGTTACGTTCAATTTGATTATCGGATGGCAACTATCATCATCTTTGCCCAACTATGACACATGTACCAACGAAAAGAGCCTCAGTCACTGTCGTGACCAAGGCTCTTCGTGAAAAAGGGCGGCTACCTACTCTCCCGCATTGCATTGCAGTACCATCGGCGCAAGTGGGCTTAACTTCTCTGTTCGGAATGGGAAGAGGTGGG
>NZ_NPJJ01000022.1 GCF_002251385.1 Prevotella sp. P5-108 | reverse complement strand
CATTCCGGTGCTTACGCCCATCTGACTCACAAATGGACATGCGGGCAATTTCCATATCATATTCTTGGCAAAAATCATCGATAATACAGAAAATTTCCGTAATTTTGTTCTTGGTAATCTCCATAACTATAGTATCCTTTAATTTTATAATTAATTGATTCACAACCATAAAGGTACTAAAAATTATTGAGATTACCAACTTTTACAAAGACTTTCTTATCCCGAACTCAGGTTATTACTTATACACTTGTGTATAAAAAAGTTTGCGTGCCCGAATGATTCCAACAATAAGAGAGTCATTTGGGCGTAACTTTTTATCTTCCTACTCCAGCAGAGCGTTTTTTCCCTCTTGGTTTAACCATTGCAGAAGCCGTAGCGATACAGCGTACCCACCATCGCTCATCATCCTCATCCTTCTTCTGTTCCCATCCAGACAAGTTCGACACGCCACCGCCACCACATGATTCTGCGTAAGAGGTGGCCAGCTTGACATAGTTGACAGCCAGCAACATGGCACAGTTGGCTATATTTTGAACGTTTTCGGTAAGGTCATAATAACCCTTTTCTCGTAAGATGTCACGTTGCCTATCGTTTAGAGTCGGAATGATTTCCTGCATAGTCTTAGCCAGCATCATATTGTAAGTACTGGTGATTCCCATACGGATGCGTGCTGCCTCCCTATCAATATCATCACCTTCTCTTTCCAAGGCTCTTTGATGCTCTCGTTTCAAATCAAAGAGTTTTTCTCGAATATTCTTAAGGCTGACACTCGTTTCTTCTAGCATCTTGGAACGCTCAGCAATCTTACTGTCAATGTTTTCCATCTCTTGACGAAGGCTCTTAATACGGGCTGTCAGAACAATGTTGTCCGTGCCTTCCTCACCTAAACTACGGGCGATTTCCTCTATCTCTCTTTGGATGGATGCACGACGCTCCTGAAGATTGGCCATCATTGTTGTCAGGCTTTTCAGTTTACGTTCCTTTTGTTTGATTTCGGCAGCTAAACCTATCTTCCGGCTTTCAAGCCGGTTCACGTCATTCACAAGTTCCCGCTTGTATTCGTAGGTGGATCGGTGACGGGCACCAGTTTCTCTGATACTGTCGCCACGTTCCAGTCCCCACTTCATGCCGACCTCTTTTGAGAACTCGTCATGCAGTTGAGAGAATAGCTGCCCCATCTCATGCTTGTTTTGGCCAAATATAGAACGCCAAGAAATGCGGTTCTTCTCCTGGTCTAATGGAATAAGTGTACAATGTGCGTGAACATTGGTCTCGTCAAGATGGACGTAGAAGCTAACGATGTTCTCTTCGCCAAAGCGGTGGGCAACAAAAGCATACACATCTTTTGCCCATTCCTCGATGTCATTGTTCCTTGTCAAGTGGGAGTTATCGGCACCTTTGTCAAGGCTCAATGTCTGGTTTCCGAAAGCGAGTTCGTTCATACGTTCTCGGCTCCCACCAAAGATAAATTGGGCCAGCGTGTTCTGCCGACGGCGGACATTCTCTCGGGCATTAGGGTCTTTTATTCCACGTGCTGCAAGATTGTCTGCCATCTTCTGCATGATGGACTTCGACTTGTCGATTGGTTGGACGATGCCACCACGAGCCACCTCAAAATTCAAGTGAGTTCGTGTCGGGTCATAGTTCGCCATCGGGTCGTTTGATTTCTTCCGGAGGAAGTCTTCACTCCAGTTTCGTTGCTGTTCGTTACTCTCTGCCTGGCTGATGCCATCAGAGTTTGGACGTATGTCCATTACCTGTTTTTTGTTCATAATGTACCCCAGTTCGGGATAAGATTTTGTTCATAAAAAAGTTGGTAGTCTCACAAATATTTTGTACCTTTATAGGTGATTTACAATAAGTTACAAAAATATTTAATATGACTACCGATTACAAAGTTACAG
>NZ_NPJJ01000021.1 GCF_002251385.1 Prevotella sp. P5-108 | reverse complement strand
AAGTCTTTTTGTGAATGAACTTGCGGGGAGTACTGAATAGTATTATCTATATCTCTATACCATTCCATGCCATTATCGTCAATGGTGCTTATCGAATTATTCCCACACGACACGTATGGCGACCATGGGTAGTATTTCTCCGCCAAGGCATCCATTACGTTCCACCTTCCCGTGACGGGGTCGTAGTGGCGTGCACCGTGGTCGTACCAGTCGAGGCCATGGGTGCGGTCGAGCTCTTTGCCTATGTATTTGTAGGGTTGGGTGGTGGCATTGCGGCTGTCGCCCATCAGCCCGCCGAATGGATAATAATGGTTCACCTCCTCTATGCGGCCATCGGCAAGACTGACGGTGATGCGGTTGTTGCCCAGATAGTCCTTGAGATAGTAGTGATAGATGGGCTGATGTGTGGTGTAATCGAATGTAATGTAGCCTCCATTGATGAGTATCATGCTGAGCGTGTCGCAGACATATACGCAGTTGCCTGCATATTCGCGCCAGGTATGGACCAGCAGAGAACTGTCACAGGCTGTACCCAAATCATCATCGGGCAAACTGCTGGTATAAGGGTTGAGATAATAATCTACGCGCTGCTTCACGCCGTCGGCAGCATAGGTGTAGTCTATGTGGCTGCCGTCAATGTAGTCTATCCTGCATGGCATGTTGAGCGCATCGTAACTGATGCGCGAAATTCTGCTGTCTGCATTGCTGGTCATGTTGCCATTGGCATCATAGGTGCGTTCTGTGTCAAGGTCGGCTCCGTCTACATAATACATGGCATCCTTGTAAGCCGGAGTGTCGGCTGCATGATTGGTGACCCGTATCAGTCTGTTGCCGTCATACTGATATGTGAGGTCATCGGTGACGCCATATATCTCATCATAAACCTTGCCGCTGCGACTCAAGGTAAGGATGTTGCCCATCAGGTCGTAGCTGTACTCCGTGACATATCGGTCTGAGGGCAGGCCGCCCTCCCTATAATCGGCCGCGGCGAGCCTGCCTAACGCGTCGTACTGGTAGCGGTATCCGCGTAGCGAGTCGCCTGCCGCCTGCCAGTCCATGGCCGAGACCCCGCCGCCGTAGCGCGGCTGTCCCCCGTCAGAGGGCTCTCCATAGGACAGCCTCTGGCTGAACAGCGGACTGCTGATGTGTGTGACCCACGAGCGCAGGTTGTAGGCGTAGGCGCTGGGCAGGAACCCTCCACTGCGCTCTGTGGCTATGCGCATAGTAACTATATGCACACGTTTATGATAGCCATGTAGTGTATAATTATCTATCATGCAAAACATAGTCTTAGTAAAACCCAAGGCGCCCAATAGGGTGGCTTACTTTCCCATTTGCATACTTGAAATGCCAGCACAATGGCTCGTACATAATGTATTTTCCACATCCCCATTGGGGGACCGAATAATAGAGGTAATCTACCCTTTTTGTTCCTTCTACTGGCTTAATGAGTGTTCCCAGTTTTTTCTCCACATCGCACCAATCATCTATATTCGACATCAGGAGAATATCAAAGGAGCCATGGCTTATATACCCTATCACACGCTTATGGGCTATTTCTACAAACCTCGTCCTAATGTCGTTAATATCATCATGAAAAGAATATACAAACTCCATCGTGTCATTTTTGATATTAAGTTCCATTACCATGCTGTCTCTCCTTTGTCTTTCCACGGGATAGACATCGTTTATTACATATTCTGTGACAGAATCCAATTTCGCATCTATTATCTCAAAACGCTGCAGAGTTGTCCCAACAGGGCACATAATAATAAAAGAGGTAACATAAGTAATATAGACTAATATGAAATTAGCGAAAACGCACTTGCTTATAAATACCTTTCCCATTATAATATTGTTTAGTATTTGTATAGTAATTATAAACGACGAAAATAGTTCCATGCCGATTCGACGCGTGTTGTAAGTCTGCTGGACTCGGCCCTATATCTATAAAATCCCCCATATTTCCATTTCTCTCTTCTAACGTTGGTTTATGGGTGTGTTTTAATGCGGCAACTTTTCCTCCTTTCCTTCCAATAGCATCTATCAACAAAAGAGATGAGGAAACTTCTCTTTTGTCTTTATCCGTTAGTATGATATTATCCCCTTGGGCCATTTCTGTTTGTGCCCATTCCACCTCTGTTCGTTCACCTAATATTCTAAAACGTTTCTCCGAGTTGTGTCTGTTTTTTATATGCATAGAAGTCTGCGTTATAGTGCCATTTTGAAATTCAATGTCCTGTTTTTCTAACTCCATAATAGTTCCCTCTTCAAACTCAGCAAGTAATTCATCGGTATCTTCCATAAACACTCTATCTTTTTTCATATTACATCCAAAAAAGGATTTTATTTGTTCCCACATACTTTTTTGTTTATAAAATTGTCCTTGCTTATTTACCCTATAATCTTCTTTCCCATCCGGGTCAACCGCATTTACTGGGTCATCCCCACACGAAGCGTATGGCGACCATGGGTAATATTTCTCCGCCAAGGCATCCATTACGTTCCATCTTCCCGTCACGGGGTCGTAGTGGCGGGTACCGTGGTCGTACCAGTCCAGTCCGTGGGTGCGGTCGAGCTCTTTGCCTATGTATTTATAGGGTTGCAGGCCGGTGTTGCGGCTGTCGCCCATAACATCGTGCAAAGTTAGTGGGAAACCCTGTGCTTTAGTGCTGCCTTTCACTGAATTCATAAGCATACTTTATTGATATACTTTATTATAATAGCCTCCCATTCTCTTCTGTATCTTTCTCTTTTTTGTGAGGGGGAGTAGCTCTTAGGACTTATCCCCATTTCAAAATAGAATGTACTGCTGTTTTTTTTGTAGATAATTAATTTCTCAAAAAATAGAGGTGGTACGAAATATAAACAATTTTCTTTCATAGTAACTCCACATAGACTTTTTTCCTTATAAGAAAACAGCTCGTCACTTTCTATATTTCCATGTCTTTTTATATATGGATTATTCTCTTTGTTTTCGCAACATTCTGTACACATCCCTTTAGGGCGTGCTATGCACCAATAATCAGTTGCGTCAGCATTCTTGACAAAGACAACTGATGTATATGCATGAGGTCCTTCTGTATATCCTAATGTACAAATAATAAATTCACAGGAATATGAGTTATATAATTTGCAAATACTATCTATTATAGCACTATCCGCTATATTGTACTCTCCTGTTCTTAATTGTACAAAAGGGGTAGTACAAAAAGAGGGGATACTGTATAGAACTATTACTAATAATCTCCACATATTAATTATCTTTATTTGGAAAAAATCCATCTGTGTACATGCTTCGTGTCGGGCTTGTATCTAAGTCCTCCTATAGTTGAGTCAGACCAATCTCCCGTCACGGGGGCGTAGTGGCGGGCTCCGTGGTCGTACCAGTCCAGGCCGTGAGTGCGGTCCAGCTCTTTGCCGATGTATTTGTAGGGTTGTGTAGCCATCTTACTTCTTGTCATTTTTCTCATTGAGGGACTTATCCTTTTCTACCATACATAGTTCCTATCATATATCTCTTCATTATGCCTATTTGAAAAAGATCCATCGGTGTGCAAACTTTCTTCCTGGATTAAAGTCTACACTGCATATTGCCATGCCGTGTAGACTTGGCTAGTTTAGCCTGCATTATTCATATTCCTTATGTCTGTAGTATTTCATTAGTTCTCCTGTTTCTGAAAAGACCATCATATATACATAGTAATATGGCCTGTGCCCAATTGTAATTGAGGAAAAGTCTTCTAATTTCTTATAATTTATATTATCTCTTATATAGAGTGTTGCTGTCAATATGTTGTTATATATGATGGAAAAGAAAACGATAGGCCTGGCATATATCCAAGTCTGTTGTTGCATGGTGTGAAGCACAGGCGAAAATTCACTTGTATTAATCCTCGTCATTGCATCATATAAGGTCTTTTTTTCTTCCTTGGTTAGCGACTTGTCTTCTATAAAGAAAATACTGGCCATTTCATCAAGTTTGTCCGATATGAATACTGAGTTCGGATATAGATTCAAATCCTTGATTATACAATCATATGCCTTCTTGTAGCATACGCTATCGGTAGTGCAGCACTTTGCATTAGTGGCGATGGCTATTAGCACTATTATGCCAAGCAGATACTTCATTTTATATACCCCTCCTCATATTTATAAAACTTTTTCACTTTTCCTCTTTTTGATACAAAAAAAAGATAGGCATAATAAGGTCTTTTGTACCTTTTTGAAGGTAATACGAATTTCTCATACTCTACATTTCCCCTTATGTCATTTCTTAAATATACTTCCGCCATTACCATATTTTTTATCAATTTAGAAAAGAAAACAATGTATGCGTTCGAACAACTTGCTTTTTGTTGCAGATAGTTTAATTCTTTGCTGTATTTGGGAGAATACCAAACCCACTGCAAGTATTTGATATCTTTAATATCGGCATGTTTTTTTACTATTTTTTCAAAATAAAAAGCACTTGCTTTTAGGTTTATTAGTGTATCCGTCACATATATGGAGTTCTGTGGTAAATTTAGGTCTGTGATAATACTTTTGTATATGTTACCATATATAAGTTCTGTTCTTCCTTTTCCAAAAAGCGAAAGAGAAAACAGAAATATTGATGTGACAACTATTGTTCTATTCATTTGTATGATATATATTTGTTATTTCTTAGTGGAACATCACCATCTTTAAGGTGTCTTGCAGATGATTTGTCAAATGGAATATACTTAATTCCCCCTATAGATATACTTGGATAACTTTCCCTATTGCCCATATTAAGTCCCACTGTATTTAATTCTTGGCGTATAGCATTCATCCTATCAACTACATCACCCGTTTGAAAAGGTATTGACAGATCTTGGAATGCCCCTCCAGCCGAGGTGTGAAAACTTTCATGTAAGAAAGTCATTCCCCATCCCAAAGTTCTAGAATCTACATTGTTAGAGTTCTTTATAAAAGATGTTATTTGCGAAAAGCCCAAATTAATCCAGTTCCCATCATGCGGGGTTGCGGAATTCTTTTCCATGGAAAATGTTATTGAAATATTTCCTCCATTTATAAGTTTTATAATTTGTTCTCTGGCTATTGCACTAGATGATTCTACGGAGTTAATAATGGGATGCCCTTCATTGTCTTTAGCATATGTCATAACACCATTTGGAGAAGTGGAAATAGTTAATCCTGTTAAAAAAGAAAGGTCTGTGTTTATTTTATCGTTTACATTCGTATTGTAGATTTTGTCAAGAATTAGCACGTGCTTCATATCTATAGTATCACCAGTAATATCAGTATAGTTCACGGGGTCATCCCCACACGAAGCGTAGGGTGACACATCGTAGTACTTCTCGCACATCTTGTCCATGGTGTTCCACCTTCCCGTTACGGGGTCGTAGTGGCGTGCGCCGTGGTCGTACCAGTTGAGGCCGTGGGTGCGGTCGAGCTCTTTGCCTATGTATTTGTAGGGTTGGGTGGTGGCATTGCGGCTGTCGCCCATCAGCCCGCCGAATGGATAATAATGGTTCACCTCCTCTATGCGGCCATCGGCAAGACTGACGGTGATACGGTTGTTGCCCAGATAGTCCTTGAGATAGTAGTGATAGATGGGCTGATGTGTGGTGTAATCGAATGTAATGTAGCCTCCATCGATGAGTATCATGCTGAGCGTGTCGCAGACATATACGCAGTTGCCTGCATATTCGCGCCAGGTATGGACCAGCAGAGAACTGTCACAGGCTGTACCCAAATCATCGTCGGGCAAACTGCTGGTATAAGGGTTGAGATAATAATCTACGCGCTGTTTCGCACCGTCGGCAGCATAGGTATAGTCTATGTGGCTGCCGTCAATGTAGTCTATCCTGCATGGCATATTGAGCGCATCGTAACTGATGCGCGAAATTCTGCTGTCTGCATTGCTGGTCATGTTGCCATTGGCGTCATAGGTACGTTCTGTGTCAAGGTCGGCTCCGTCTGCATAATACATGGCATCCTTGTAAGCCGGAGTGTCGACTGCATGATTGGTGACCCGTATCAGTCTGTTGCCGTCATACTGATATGTAAGGTCATCGGTGACGCCATATATATCATCATAAACCTTGCCGCTGCGACTCAAGGTAAGGATGTTGCCCATCAGGTCGTAGCTGTACTCCGTGACATATCGGTCTGAAGAAAGTCCGCTCTCGAGATAGTCGGCAGACGTAAGCCTGCCCAGTCCGTCGTACTGATAGCGGTAACTACGCACCGAGTCTCCTATCGTCTGCCAGTCCATACCCGATATCGCTCCGCCATAGAGAGGTATGCCGCCTTCGGAGGGCTCGGCATAGAACAGCCGTTGGCAGAAGAGCGGAGATACCATCTTTCGAATATGCGAGTGGATGTCATAGCTGTAACGTGCGGTGAGCAGCCCACTGCCCTCACGCCGGTCTGTTAGCAGTCGTCCAAGCTCGTCATATTCGTTGTCCGACAGTGTCATTTCTGCGCCTCCGTCAAGCGAGTGTGTAACCTTGAGCAGCCGCGCCTGGGCATCGTATCTGTAGCTGTATGTCTCGGTATGACGGTTGCCATCGGCTTCTGTCGTCTCTTTCCGTATCTGGCTGACACGACCATCCAGCGTATAGTTTTTTTCTTCTGTCATAGTGCGCCCTGCGATTGCCGATTGTGTGAAGTTTATGCGCCCTTCATCATCGTAACCTATCAGCGTCGTATTGTAGTCCATGGTGTTGCCTACTGCCTTGATGCTACCTGTCTGCAAGCCTCTCAGTCCAGAGGTTGTCGGCAAAGGCAGATTGTGGTCGGGCCATAATGCAGATATGAATGTATAATCGTCATAATAGTTGGCTGTGAGCAGGCGGACATTGCCTAAGTTTACATTACTCCGATACCCGCTTCCTCCGAGCGTACTCTCTCTCGCAGCAAAGTCTGGCGTATCCACATGAACCCATTTTTTTGCCAAGGCGACAGAGTCCGGATTCTGACATTCACCCGTTACGGCTTCACGGCCAAACCTGTCAAGCAGTACAAAACTCCATACACCGCGCTGCCGCTGGTTACCGTCCTGCGAGAAGACCTTGGTCCCTGTACGGTCGTATGCGTAGCGTATCGGTTCGCATCCAGGCATGCGCTTTTCTACACAGTTGAGCCGCTCGTCATAGCGATATACATAGGCATAGCGCTTCAGCGTCAGGTCTGTCCGTGCGTCATACGTGCCGTTGCCGGCAGCGAGTACAGCCGATGCGGCGGGTGGCAGCACCATGCGCAGGTTGCCAACAGGGTCATATATATAATAGGTGTCGGCCATACCTGACCCCGTATCACGACGGTCAAGCACTTTCTGCCCGCGCCAATCGGTAAATGTCCATTGACGGCGCCCATCGGCATCGGTTGATAAAACCACATCCAGTTCACCAGCTTCATAGTTTTTTTCCGCTTTGACTTTGTAGTCGCCACTAAGGATAAAACGACGACAGCAGAGTTCTGCCTTTGACGGGTCTGAGCAGAGTTTCTGTACCGTGGCCGGATGGTTGTAATAGCTTTCGCCCGCGGGGATAGTGGCTGTGAGTTCACCTCCCGATTGGGGCTCATATTGATAGCGCATCACAGCATGGCTGTCAGAATAAGTCTGTGCTGATGCAGTATGCAGACCTACATTTGTGACAATGCCGTCACAACCAGCCATCGGAACAGGCAGCCACTGTTCGGTTTTCCGTCCTATAGCATCATATCCGATGACAGTAACGATGTCTTTGCCCGAAGGACTATGATGTCTCTGTATGTTGTTGACCTCGGCTCCAAATCCGTCGTAATAGTTATCGGTGATGAGTGCATGCTGAGCCAAGTCCAAGTGTGTTGTCTGCCTTATATGGTTGGTTCCGTTTCCGTCATAAAGCGAATAGTCGTAGCTGTTGGTAGGTTCTCCTCTGTTATTGGTGATTTCACTAAGCCGCCCACCCTGATAGTCGTATCCTGTATGCCTGCCGTCGGGTCGTGTGATACCGGTACAACCCACCAGCGGTTCATAGGTGTAGAACGTTGTCATTACACTGTCAGCCCTCTCAGAAGCAGTTTCACGACCGCCAGCGAGTGATGCAGCAAGAGTAGATGATTCGGTATTCCAACGATAGGCAGTAGGCATACCACCGCCAATGGCAGTAGACAGCAGATTGCCTCGTCGGTCATAGGCGAAGAAGTCCTGTCGCCTGGTTTCGTGACCATTAGTATTTCTGCTTCCGGCATTGGCGAAAGCAGGGAGGCTCAGAGTGGTCATGAGCCCCAACAGCATTATGACAATCTGGCGGCGCATGGACTGGGGTTAAGATGTTTACATTGCAAATATAATAATAATGTACACACGCGCCAAGGAAATCGGCAGGAAAGTGATGGCTGGGGGAGAAAATCGTATGATGCAGCCTGCTTGAGGCCCGATGTGGTCAAGTATATGGCCATCTTCGTGTATGCCCCCTGTTTCGCGCATTTTAACCCAAAACAAAATCCACTCTTCTAAAAGCAAAATCCAAGCAAGCCTAATGACCGATTTGGGTTAAACATGGATAAATCGCCTGTTTGAACACCATATCTTCCCTCGAACTGTAATTAGAAAGGATCTATC
>NZ_NPJJ01000020.1 GCF_002251385.1 Prevotella sp. P5-108 | reverse complement strand
GATGGGGCGGGTAACAACAAAAGTGTCATAGCGGGAATGGCTTTCCGTATACGTTTTGATAATTTCACGTAGAGAGCTATCACAGAAAATCTCTTTTATTTCCAAACCTTCTCCTGGCGTACATGCTTTGGGGGCTGTAGACATACCTAAAGAGAGTGTGAACAAGCAGCCAATTACCATTAGGCATGTCACTTTACCTGCAAAAAAAATCTTCGATGTTGATTTAACCATGATGATAATTTATTTAATTCATGGAATCTAAGGCTGTCGCCGAATCCAAAACTTTTTCCATCGTTGAAGTCATAATAGAAGCCACGAGTAACCTTGTCCTTTCCTATTACAAGAACAGGTAGTCCTCCCATCTTTTTTGAGAATAAACCATCTGCTTCTGATGCACGCTCATCGCTCATTCTCTCTTGGTGAGTATGAATCTGAGCTGAAATGTTAAACTTCTCCTTTCCTTTGCGTATGACTCCATGTCCAACTCGATAACCATAGTCTCCTATTTCAGACTGCATACTTGTGTTCTTATAATCTGGAAGTACCAGTACACGACTATCTACAAGGATAAATGCAGCTACTTCCCTTCCTCCCTTTTCTCCCATTCTTCGATAATGTACGCTGGCTTGATTCCAGATACGGTTATATGCTTTGGTCTCATTGGCATAGAGTATACTGCCGTCACGACGGTAACTTACCAGTGATTTACCCTTCCCTGTAGTTAAATATGCCCCTATGTACACCTGATTCTTCTTCAAGTCTTTTTGTGAATGAACTTGCGGGGAGTACTGAATAGTATTATCTATATCTCTATACCATTCCATGCCATTATCGTCAATGGTGCTTATCGAATTATTCCCACACGACACGTATGGCGACCATGCGTAATATTTCTCCGCCAAGGCATCCATTACGTTCCACCTCCCCGTGACGGGGTCGTAGTGGCGGGCACCGTGGTCGTACCAGTCGAGGCCGTGGGTGCGGTCGAGCTCTTTGCCTATGTATTTGTAGGGTTGGGTGGTGGCATTGCGGCTGTCGTCCATCAGCGCGCCGTAGGGGTAGTAGTGGTTTACCTCCTCCACGTTGCCATGGGCGTCGGCCACTATGCGGTTGTTGCCTACATTGTGCATTTGTGAACACATGTCTTCCATAATAGTAGGTATATCCTGCATTGTATGTCCCCATATTTTATACTAATCCGTAACATGTTTCTATGAAATCTCCATTTTTGGTAATTTCATAACTTTTATTTAAACTGGGCACAGAATATCGCCAACCACCATCATAATATTCATTGTCTGCATCAGCATACTCTTTGTTCCATCCATCAGCAACCAATATATAGTTATTATCAATAGTCAGACATAGAAATAGATCTGTAGTTATTTGGACGTCTGTTACTTTCATGCCTTCCATTCTCATTAAGTTTTTAGGAACTTTACCTATTAATGCCGTACAATCATCTTCGTATGTGCATATGATGCGCTTATTGTAAAATAACCACCAGTATCCACTCATCCAATAGCTATCTTTGTTATCCAATTCTAATAGAATAATAGAACCGGCCCCTCCGCCAGCCCTGCAATAACAGATATTTCTTCCTATCTCTTTGCGCATCATACCTTCTAATTCTTGCCTATTCATAAAACATTTCTATTATCAATTCTTCTATTTCTTTATAGCTATATCCCTGCCCAGAAATTTCTCGATGTACTTTCTCTTGTTGCACTTCTGTTAACTTATATTTCTGCGCAAGGCTTCTGACTTGTTCATTCTGTCGCTCGTGGTCTCTTGGCGCTTTCCCTTTATTTTTCCCATTCTCACCTTACCTCTGACAGTACCTTTCCGAAAGCCAGGATTGTCAACTATGCCAAGAATGTGTGCCGGTCGCCCTATTCTCCCATCAGAATCTATTGTGTAAGCAATAGAATTGATGGTATAGGTGTATGGATGTAAGGAGTTAAAGAAATAGGTTAACGTAGAAAATGGTTTGAAAAAGAAAGCCCTATTGGATTCTACGTTATTGAAGAATTCTATTATTATTAGAGGGTCACTTGTGCTCCAATAATCCTTCCCATCCGGGCCAACCGCATTCACCGGGTCGTCCCCACACGACACGTATGGCGACCATGGGTAGTATTTCTCCGCCAAGGCATCCATTACGTTCCATCGTCCCGTGACGGGGTCGTAGTGGCGGGCACCATGGTCGTACCAGTCCAGTCCGTGAGTGCGGTCGAGCTCCTTGCCTATGTATTTGTAGGGTTGGGGGGCGTGGTCACTCTCTCTGCTTCCGGCAATGGCGAAAGCAGGGAGGCTCAGAGTGGTCATGAGCCCCAACAGCATTATGACAATCAGGCGGCGCATGGACAGGGGTTAAGATGTATACATTGCAAATATAATAATAATGTACACACGTGCCAAGGAAATTGGGGGAAAAGTGATGGCTGGGGGTGAAAATAATGTCAATAGTCTGGCAGTAGCTAACATGCACATCTGTTGCCACATCACTTTTCTACTACTCCATCATGCCCCTTCGGCCCAGGTCCCCATGTTTCCCACTATTTTCTGCTGCCATAGTCTAAAAGATAGAGCAGTTGTGTGGATGGTAGAGCAAAAAGTATTACCTTTGTGTAGAAGATTGGCAACCACGACGCAAAGCGTTGCAACCATCGCGACGCATGGCGCACGGGTTGTCTGAATAAGCATAGTAACACAACAAACATAGACAATGTCAACAGTAAAAATCACAACCACTCTGGGCGACATCGTAGTCAGCCTGTATGACGAGACGCCCCTCCACCGCGACAATTTCCTCAAGCTCGCCGCCGAGGGCTATTACGACGGCCTCTTGTTCCACCGTGTCATCAAGGACTTCATGGTTCAGGGCGGAGACCCCGACTCCAAGGGCGCTCCAGCTGGCAAACGCCTCGGTATGGGCGGCCCAGGCTATACCGTCAAAGCCGAAATCAATGCCCGTCTCTTCCATAAGCGTGGTGCGCTCTGCGCTGCCCGACTTGGTGACGAGGTCAATCCCGGTCGCGAGTCGAGCGGCAGCCAGTTCTACATCGTCTGGGGCTCGGTCTACAAGCCTGCCCAACTCAAGCAGATGGAGAAGCAGATGCAGCAGAACCAGGTGACCATCGCCTTCAACGACCTTGTGGCCGCCCATAAGGACGAGATTATGGATATGCGCCGCAACCGCGACCGCGCCGGACTGCAAGACCTTCAGGAGCGTCTGATTCAGGAAGCCCAGGACAGCTGCAAGGCCAACCCTGTAGGTTTTACCGAGGAGCAGACCGCGACTTACAGCACCCTTGGTGGCACTCCCCATCTCGACGGACAGTACACCGTGTTTGGCGAGGTGACAGAGGGCCTCGATGTGGTCGAGCAGATACAGTCTGCCGCCACCAGCCCCGATGACCGTCCTTGCGAAGACATCGCCATCATCAAGACCGAGGTCTGCCAGTCTGTGCAGTGATGCCGCGGTCCTGACTGACGGTCTGGCTATGTGGGCCAAGACCGTCGGGAGCCAGCCCGTCACCCTCGTATATCTACACGCAAAGCGCCCTGTCAGGATGAAAAGCAGTTTTTTCACCTTGGCAGGGCGCTTTGCGTATGGCGGTCATGCGGCAGCCGGTCTCTCCGACTGTCATGATCCCATCGTGGATGGTACGCAGCCTTGGCAACTCTGTAGGAGTTGCGCTTTCCCAGCCCAGGGTTGAGGGGCGCAGCGCCTCTACCCTGGGTGCAAATCAGTACAAATCAATGCTACTCTGTAAGAGTTGCGATTAGCCGCAGGCGTTACCCGGGCAGGACATAATATAGGATGATATAAACACAAAAAGCCATGGCGGCTGTTGTCGGCTTCGCCTTTTTGGTGACGGTGGCGACGCCAGTCGGAAAACGAGTTTTCCTCCTTATCATCACCACCATCCCCAACGCCATGCGTTGCATGGCGACAACAGCCGGCATGGTAAAAAAAGCGGCCGTTGGCCGTTCAAAAAGTCCGCCGTTGACGGTAAAAAAAACAGTTGCTTGTAGTGGTTCATCAAAGAGAGCAATGAAGAAGAGGTGTTATATATTGACAAGAAATAAGCTAATCACTTTTTGTAGCTTCTTATGCGAGTATATCAAGAGAACATGGAAGCGCATGAGACAAGTAACGCCTACGGCTAAACGCAACACTTACAGCGTTGCTATGTTGGTGGGTATCTTACCCAGGGTAGCGTGCTTTCGCCCGCAACCCTGGGCTGGGAAAGCGCAACTCTTACAGAGTTGCCGGGGGGTGCGTACTATCTTCCGATGAGTATGGTCAAATATATTTGGGCGGTTATTGGCTAACCATGATGGACGGTACGCACCCAATGTTGGAATGGTGTTTGCCCATGGTGTGTGGTGCGCATACAATGATGGGGTAGCCCATCGTGAAAGGTACGCACCCTTGGCAACTCTGTAGGAGTTGCGCTTACATAGCCCAGGGTTGAGGTGCGCAGCGCTTCTACCTTGGGTGCAAATCACTACAAATTAATGCTACTCTGTAAGAGTTGCGATTAGCCGCAGGCGTTACCTGCAGCAGGACATAATATAGGATGATATAAACACAAAAAGCCATGGCGGCTGTTGTCGGCTCAGTCGTTACTGGTCGGGATTCTCTACATATCCCTGGTACTTCTTGTCCAGGTCGGCCATGATGGTCTGGTATGCTTCGTCCATCGTCTTGCGCTCATACTCCAGCCCTTTGCCTTGGGGATAGATGGGGGCATGGATGGTGAGCTTGAGCTGATGCCAGTCGACGAAGCGCCCGTCGCGCATACGGGGCAGCACGTCGAACGAACCGTTGATGGTAAGCGGCACTACGGGCAACTGGAGTTCGTCGGCGAGCATGAAGGCACCGCGGCGGAATACCCCCATGTGTCCGGTAAATGAGCGGGCTCCCTCGGGAAATACCACCAGCGACATGCCCTCGCGCAACGTGTCGCGCGCATGGTCATAGGTCTCGCGTATCTTGCTTGGCCCACGCTTGTCTACAAAGATGTGATGGGCATAGTGGCACGCGGCGCCCACCAGAGGCACATTGCGCAGGCTGCGCTTCATCATCCACTTGAAGTTGCGGTTCAGGAAACCGTAGATGAGGAAGATGTCAAACGCTCCCTGATGATTGCTTACGAATACATAGGACTCGTCCTTGCGCAGATGCTCGCGCCCCTCGACCTTGACGGGGAGAAGGAGGATAAAGGTGGTGAGTCGCGACCACCACTTGCCGGGATAGTAGCCCCAGAAGTGGCCGTTGCCCAGTCGGCAGCCTATCATGGTGGTGAGCGAAGTGACGATGCTGGCTACCAGGAATATGGGTAGTGCGACGATGAGCTGATAGAGTCGATACAGATACTTCATTGGTTTTATGATTTGTTCGTTGTCAGTGTAATGATGGTTATCTCTGGATTTACATGATAGCGCATGGGTACCACGCCGCCCAGTCCGGCATTGACATAGAGCCAGCGCTGTCCCTTGCGGTAGAGCCCCAGGTCGTGGCGCTGTCGCAGCTGAGTGAAGCGCAGCCCGAAGAGCTCTATCTGTCCGCCGTGGGTGTGTCCGCTCAGGGTGACTTGGGCGGTAGAGTGGGGCAGTATGGTGCGGGTCCACGACGACGGGTCGTGCTCGAGCATCAGGGTAAACGCCCCGGCAGGTATTCCGCGCATGGTCTTGCCCACGTCGCCTCGCGAGGGGAAGGGCGGCTCGCCGTCGTTCTCCATGCCGGCGATGAAGATAGAGTCGCTGCCACACCTTATGACGCAGTTGTCGTTGAGCAGCAGATGCCACCCCAGTCCGCGCTCCATCTGGCAGAGCCGCTGTTCGGCGCGGATGCGCTCCTCGTCGGTGCCGCCGAGATAGGTGGCATAGTCGTGGTTGCCCAGTACCGAGTAGACTCCCAGCGGAGCCTTGAGGCGTGCGAGCATGGGCATCACGGGCTCCAGCTCGGCGGGCTTCACGTTCTGTATGTCGCCCGTGAAGCAGATGAGGTCGGGGTGCTGGGCGAGCGTGCTGTCGACGGCACGGCTCAGTATCTGGGCGCGGCGGCCGGTATAGGTGCCCACATGGGCGTCGGAGAGATGTGCCACGCGCAGTCCGTCAAACTCTTTCGGCAGATTGTCTACCGCCAGCGTCACGTGCTTCACCTCTATATCGGCGAAACCTATGGTATAGCCATAGACAAAGGCGTAGACCATATACCCCGCAAGCCCCATCCCCACGAGGCGGCCCCAGTTGCGGCGGCTGTGGGCGAGGCGGCATATTGCCAGACCTATGGCCGAGCAGAGCACATAGACCAGCTTGGGCACTACCCATACCCCGAGCAGGGCGATGTAGAGCCGTGCCCAGTAGATGTCGTCGGGCACAAAGCTGGGCGACACTGCCAGTATGCTGCTGAAGACTATCATCAGCGCCGAAGGTGCCAGCCACAGCAGCCGCTCTGCCCACGAGTAGACGGGGCGGCGCAGACGGTGCAGCCAGAGATATACATCGGGCAGGATGATGATAAGTAGCAGGGGGATGAACACACGGGCTATCATTGGCGTATCATGTTGGATTCTAAAAACTTGCGCATCAGCGTGATGGGGATGCCGCGTCGGTGGGCGTAGTCGGCGAGCTGGTCGTCGCCTATCTTGCCCAGGTCGAAGTAGCGTGCCTCGGGGTGGCTTATCATGAGCCCCGACACGCTGGCGTGAGGCGTCATCATGCCGCTCTCGGTGAGGCGTATGCCTATATCGGTGAAGTGCAGCAGCCGGTCGAGCACAAAGTTGAGGCTGGTATCGGGCATTGAGGGGTAGCCTATGGCGGGCCTTATGCCCTGATAGTCGCAAGCCAGCATGCGGGCGGGGGCTTCGGGCTCGTCGGGCTGGTAGCCCCAGAGCTGTGTGCGCACCTCGTAGTGCAGCCGTTCGGCGGCAGCCTCTGCCAGTCTGTCGGCAAGGGTCTGTCTCAGCATCTGCTGGTAGATGTCGCCATGGCAGTCGGTCTCCATGCCGCTGTCTACGGTGGTGGCGAAGACGCCTATACGGTCGGGCTCGCTATAGCCTGCAGGCCGCACAAAGTCAGAGAGACACAGCGTGTAGTCGCATCCTTTGGCGGGATGTTGCTGGCGCAGCAGGGGGATGCGCTCTCCGCCGTCGAGCACGATGTCGTCGCCGTCGCCCCAGGCAGGGTATAGCCCTATGATGGCGCGGGCCTTGAAGCGGTCATCGGTCTGGCGGAGCGTGTCGAGAGCCTCGGCTTTCATGCGCTGGCGTTCGCTCTCGGGCTTGCCGTTGAGGCTCCAGGCGTGGTAGAAGTAGACCCAGTTGATGTAGGGCTCGAGCTGGCTGAAACTGTAGGTGACGACGGTCTTCATCTGAACGCTATCTCTTCGCCCCGACTGTCGGTGCAGAAGTGTCCACGGTCGTAGATGGTGCGGCCGTTGCACAGGGTGGTACGCACCCGCCAGTCGAAACTGTCGCCCATGAGCGGGCTCCATTTACACTTGCTCTGTATGATGTCTTCGGTGATCGTCCAGCGCTGGTGGGGTTCCACGATGGCGATGTCGGCCTTGTAGCCACGACGCAGAAATCCGCGGTCGCGCACGCCGAAGAGTCGGGCGGGGTTGTGGCACATCAGTTCCACCATGCGCTCCACCGTGAGCACTCCCTGGTCGGTGAGTCCCAGCATGGCGGGCAGCGAAAACTGCACCATGGGCATGCCCGAAGCGGCACGGGCGCAGCCTCCTTGCTTGTCGGCCAGCAGATGGGGAGCGTGGTCGGTGCCGAGGGTGTAGATGCGGCCGTCGGTGAGGCCACGGCGCAGGGCATCGCGGTCGTGGGCGGTCTTCACGGCGGGGTTGCACTTGATGAGTGCGCCCCGCTGCGCATAGTCGCTGTCGCTGAAGAGCAGATGGGCTGCCACGGCTTCGGCGGTGATGTGGTCGTCGGCGCCGAAGAGCTCCAGCTCGCGGGCTGTGGTGATGTGGGCCACATGCAGACGGGTGTGATGGCGGCGTGCCAGGCTTACTGCCTTGTGCGTAGACTGCCAGCAGGCTTCCTCGCTGCGTATGGTGGGGTGGTATTTGATGTCGGGGTCGTCGCCGTAGAGGGCTTTGGCGCGTGCCATGTTGACATTGATGATGGCAGAGTCTTCGCAGTGGGTCATCAGGGGCAGACCGCGCTCGGCGCAGGCGGCGAAGATGGCGTCGAGGGCGCTGTCGCCGTCTACCAGCATGTTGCCGGTCGAGGCACCCATAAACAGCTTGATGCCGGGTATGCGGTGGGCGTCGGCATGGCCGATGAGCGACAGGTTGGAGGCTGTGGCTCCGGGGAAGAAACTGTAGTTGACATGGCTCTCGTGCGCCGCGCGCTCAAACTTGTCGTTGAGGGCTTCGAGGGTGGTGGTCTGGGGCACGGTGTTGGGCATGTCCATCACCGATGTCACGCCACCCCAGGCAGCGGCTCGGGTCTCGCTCTCGATGTCGGCTTTCTGGGTGAGTCCCGGCTCGCGCATGTGGACGTGCTCGTCTATCACGCCGGGCATAACGAGACACCCCGTGGCGTCTATCTCTTCCGAATAGAGGCCACGGGGGGTACTGCTGTCTTCGTAAATTTCGGTTATCCTGTCGTTGTCGATGACCAGACTTCCGAGGAAGCTCCTGCCTTCGTTGACGATGGTACCTCCATAAATGATTGTAGACATATAGAGTTCATTGTTTATTTGCTTGCGCCAGGCTGGGCCATCTGGTTGGGCGTTGGCGCAGCCTCTACGGGCTGGGCGGGCGCCTGTTCCTGTGCAGGCACATCTTTCATGCCAGTCATAATCTGCTGGTTCTCGAGCGCCTTGGCGTAGTAGTCCTTGACGTATGGGTCGTTCTTGAAATTGTCGGTAGCCTTGCTCATGATGTCCTCTATCCAGGGGTCGAGCATGGGGTAGGTGTTGTTGATGGTAGCCATGAAGAACACGCCGGGACCGAGCACGTTGTCAAAATTCTCGGTGACAAAGCTGGTAACCAGCTGGTCTTCTTCTTGCGACAGCTTCTGGGCGGTGGCCTCGAGCTGCTGGTTCACCACGTTCATGTCGTTGCCGTTCATGATGGCCTGGTCGTGCTGGTGGATGAGGTCGGCCTGCTGGCTCTTGAGCTGGTTGAACTTGTTGAAGAACTGGAACAGCTTGTCGTTGAGCGGAGTGCCGCTTACCACCTGCTGGGTGTTGTCTATCTTGACCACGATGTCGCCGGCTTCGAGCACTACGGGCATCACGCTTTCGTCTTCCATGAATATGGTGGCCATGCGCACGGTGTCTACAGTGCCGGTAAACGAGAATTTGCCGTGAACGACGTCACACGAGTCGAGGTTCTTCATCTCATTGTTTACCAATACCTTCAAATATAGTTTGCGACCATCCAAGGTGGAAATATTGGACGTGCCTTGGATGTCGAACGACTTTGCACAAGATGTCAGCGTCAACAGGGCGATAAAGTAAAATACTACTTTCTTCATATATAGCTTTTAGTTCTGTGTTGTTGTGCCAGCGGTGACGACCGAGCTTTCGCTCGCCAGTATCAGCCTCCGGCTTGTTAGCACAAAGGTAATATCTAATATCGAAGTTATGAACTTTTTTAATGCTTATTTATAGATTAGCGCCTACTTTTAAGTATTTTTTGTTTTCTTGAGTTCGCTGTCGAGGCGATGTGTAGTGTAAACCTCAAGGATGGCGGCGATAAGCAGCAGCACTACCCACTTGTTGTATACATATTCTATATAGGTGTAGTACCCCGCGCTCATGTTGCTGTCGAAGAGCGACACCAGAACATGATACACGGTGTCTACCATGAGCATGCCCGAAAGAATGAAGAATATGTCGGCAATGCTCTGTATGCGCTTGAGCCGCTTGATGGTCGGGTCGTTGCCCTCGTAGGTCTGCATCATCTGCATGATGGCAAACATGCACGCGCCGAAGAGGAATATCCAACACATCACCTGCTGCCAGAGCAGGAAGCAGTAACAGCCGGCGCCCACCACCATGAGCAGACCGCCTGAGAGATAGATGGCATTCTGCCACTTATTCATTGTTTTCATCATTGTCATTTGTCGTTTGGTCATCGCTGAGCACAAAGATGTCCTCGTCATCGGTCTTCATGAAATAACGCTCGCGGGCTACCTTCTCGATGGCTTTGGGATTGCGCGTCAGCTCTTGCAGCTTCTTCGTGTCGTGTTCGTTCTGGGCATTATACCGCTCTATCTCGTCCTTGAGGTCGCCTATCTGCAGCTCATACTGGATGCGCTTGCGGAAGCTGTTGTTGCCTACCACACCCACCATGATTGTACCCAGTACGATTACGATGAGATACTTGTAATGACCGAGCAGATTGCCTATATTACCTTTACGAAAAAACATATTTATATGTATTACACGTGCAAAAATACTAAATATCATCGAAACTTTCGACATTTTTAGTTACTTTTGCAATAGAGATGCCAATATTCGTCGACCAGACGATGGGCGTCGCTATCATTGCAACATTAAACTATATCCCTATAAGTATGGAAGAATACATTGTATCCGCCCGCAAGTACCGCCCGATGAGCTTCGACTCGGTGGTGGGACAGTCGGCGCTTACCACTACGCTCAAGAATGCGGTGAAGAGCGGCAAACTCGCTCACGCATACCTCTTCTGCGGTCCGAGAGGTGTGGGAAAGACCACCTGCGCGCGTATCTTCGCCAAGGCCATCAACTGCATGCACCCCACTGCCGAGGGAGAGGCGTGCAACGAGTGTGAGAGCTGTCAGGCGTTCAACGAGCAGCGCTCCTACAACATCTTTGAGCTCGATGCCGCCAGCAACAACTCGGTAGAAAACATCAAGGCGCTCATGGAGCAGACACGCATCGCCCCCCAGCTCGGCCGCTACAAGGTCTTCATCATCGACGAGGTACACATGCTCTCTACGGCTGCCTTCAACGCCTTCCTCAAGACGCTCGAGGAACCGCCAGCCCACGTCATCTTCATCCTCGCCACCACCGAGAAGCACAAGATACTGCCCACCATCATCAGCCGTTGCCAGATTTATGACTTCGACCGCATGACCGTGCCCGGCATCGTAAACCACCTCAAGATGGTGGCAGAGCGCGAAGGCATCAAGGCAGAGCCCGAGGCGCTGCACATGATAGCCGAGAAGGCCGACGGCGGTATGCGCGACGCGCTGTCAATCTTTGACCAGGCGGCGAGCTTCAGCCAGGGCGACATCACCTACAAGAAGGTGCTCGAAGACCTCAATATCCTCGACAGCGAATACTACTTCAAGGTCATCGACCAGGCACTCGAGAACAAGGCCTCAGATATCATGGTGCTGTTCAACCAGGTACTCTCCAAGGGCTTCGACGCAGGCAGATTTGTCAACGGACTTGCCACCCATGTGCGCAACGTGCTCATGGCGCGCGATGCCGAGACCATAGCCCTGCTCGAGGTGAGCGAACAGCACCAACAGCGCTACAAAGAGCAGGCACAGCGTTGCTCTGTACCGTTCCTGTATAAGGCGCTGCGCATCCTCAACCAGTGTGACGTCAACTACAGGCAGAGTTCCAACAAGCGCCTGCTGACTGAAATCACCCTGATAGAGGTGGCACAAATCACCCAGCCCGACGATGCCGCCGGCGTGGGGCCTGGCCCCAAGCGATTGAAATCCCTGTTCAGACTTATCACAGCGTCTCAGCCTAAAGCGGCAGCACAGGTGGCCGTGGCTGAGCCCCCTGTCCGCCGCCCGCAGAAGGAGGTGCAGACAGTAGAGGCTGTGGCTCCTTCTGAAGCGCCCAAGACCCCATCCCGGGCGGCGCAACCTATGGTTAATCCCCTTCTGGGCATGTCGTCGCTCTCGTTCAGCTCGATACTGAAAAGCGAGGAGAAAGTGGCACAGAACGAGGACGACGCCTTCAAGACCGACGCCGACAGCGCACAGCCCGAGGGGAAGCCCTTCGACGACGCACAGCTCGGACTGGAGTGGCGTGGCATGTGCAACCGTATGCCCAAGAAGTATGTCGCGCTGGCGCAGCGTATGAAGAACATCGACCCCGTCATCACCGACTATCCCCTTGTCGAAGCGGTGGCAGACAATACCTTCCTGGCCAACGAAATCATCGAAATCAAGCCGCGTATAGAGAAGACGCTGCAAATTGCGTTGGGTTGCCCCGACCTCAAGCTCAGCGTGCGCGTGGCAGAGGCGAAGGAGGTAAAGCGTATGCCTACCCGCCGCGAGATGCTCGACCATCTGCGTGCCAACCATCACGCTGTAGGCAAACTCATCGACAATCTGCAGCTCCTTCTCACATAACTGTGTCGGCGCATTAGGGCAGGGAAGCGCAGTAGCCCATACCCTCAGCCTACAGCCGACAAGCACAGTCGCCGCAAAGGGACAAAAGCAAACACCAGCAGTTGCTTTTGTCCCTTTCTTCGTGTCTGCAGCGCCCAAGCCCCTCCCTTTGACACCCACCGTTGCCACCTTCTCCGCAAGTCGCCAACCCCTCGTAGCCTGTCATCACTCCCTCGTCGAAAGCCCCAACCCCTTTCGCCACCCGCCATCACTTCCTTCGCCACCCGCCATCACTTCCTTCGCCATCTGCCATCACTTCCTTCGCATCGTCCGGCCATTCGCCCGCCATCCACGAGCAACGAGTGAGGGCGCCCACCATCATCTGCTCTCTGTTGGCGTGGCAAGACATCCCTCTGCTTGGGCAAGACATCCCTCTACCCATGCAAGAAAAGCGAACGGCGCGGCATGATATCAGAAATTCAAGGTTTGCAATGCACAAATCAGCCCATGCAATACTCATTTCGTACCTTGAAACGTAAAAAAACGCGATGGCGCGGCAGAATATGACCGTCGCGGCGACTGTGGCGACATCGCCCGTTCTGTCCGTCGGGTTCATCATGCCTACGCCCGGTGCTTATACCTTATATAATATATACGCGCGCACGCGAGCGATAGTTTCACCCATGACAGAGGGCGTCGCAATGAAATTTTTTTTAACGCTAATTCCTTGGAAAATAAGCAAAATGACAGCCGAGATAGTCGCCAACCTTGATTTTTTGGCACCAGCATATAAAAAATGGCAGAAATAATTGCGCAATTGCTAAAAAAGGTTTAACTTTGCATCGAAATAAAGACGATACATACAACCTAAACAACATAACCTGATGATAACAGACCCTCAAGCATGAGTTTGTGAACAGAACAAAGCATACTATGGTGCAGGTGCGTCGTCCGCGACGCGCCCAAGCCAGAGGGGACACTCTCAGGGCGGTATTAAACCAATTGCGACCCAACAGGGAAACAACTAACATAGATATTGAGTGAAAATTCTCATATTGTTTAATTTTATAACTTACAAAAAACCTATGGACAGAATGCAATCTAATTTGCTAAGATTTTTTCTCATCGGCATTGTGCCTTGGTAGCGTTTCTGCATTTGTAGTAGGAGCGCCCAGTGAGAAAGCTCCCTTCAACAAGGTGGAGCAGGCTAATGAGAAGACAGTCGGAGGACAGGTACTCGATGAAAATGGCGAACCTGTCATTGGTGCAACCGTAACGGTAAAAGGAACAAAAACCGCAGTAGTCACTGACATCGACGGTAAGTTCTCTTTCAAAGTTCCCGCCGGAAGTACCTTGGTAGTAACCTATCTGGGCTATGCCGACAAGGAAGTGGCTGCCACAGGTACAGGTATGACCATCAACATGGCTCAGGACGAGAAGACTCTCGATGAAGTAGTCGTTACCGCTCTGGGTATCAAGCGCTCGGAGAAGGCGCTTAGCTACAATGTACAGCAGTTGGGCAACGAATACCTGACCACTGTAAAGAGCACCAACTTCATGAACTCTCTCGCCGGTAAGGTGGCTGGTGTCAACATCAACGCCTCTTCTGCTGGTATGGGTGGTGCCACACGTGTCGTAATGCGTGGTCCCAAGTCTATCAACCAGAGCAACTCTGCTCTCTACGTAGTAGACGGTGTGCCAATCAACAACCGCAACAACGGTACTGCTGAGGGTATCTATGCCAGCCAGCCTGGTGGTGAAGGTATCGCCGATATCAACCCCGAGGACATCGAGAGCATCAGCGTACTTAGTGGTCCTGCTGCTGCCGCTCTTTACGGTTCGGCTGCCGCTCAGGGTGTGATCATGATCACTACCAAGAAGGGTAAGGAAGGCCGCGTGTCTGTTGTAGTAAGCAACAGTACCCAGTTCTCAGACGTATTCAAGATGCCCGAGTTCCAGAACGAGTATGCCAACCGTCCCGGTGAGGTTCGCTCTTGGGGTGAGAAGGGTGGTTCTGAGTTTACAGGTTTCGATCCTGAAAACTTCTTCAACACCGGTACCAACATTCAGAACAACGTGTCTCTGACAGTAGGTAACGGCAAGAACCAGACTTACGCATCGGTAGGTACTACCAATGCCAACGGTATCATGCCCAACAACAGCTATGACCGTTACAACTTCACATTCCGCAACTCTACCAGCTTCCTGAACGACAAGTTGACTCTCGACTTCAACCTCAACTATGTGAAGCAGAGCGACATGAACCTCATGGCTCAGGGTCAGTACTTCAACCCGCTGGTAGCGCTCTACCTCTTCCCACGTGGCGAGAGCTTTGACGCTATCCGTACCTTTGAAGTCTTTGACCAGTCTCGTGGTATCTATGTTCAGAACTGGAACTTCGGTGACGCTCTGTCTATGCAGAACCCCTACTGGATTGCCAATCGCATGAACCGTACTACCAAGAAGCATCGCTATATGATCAACAGCAGCTTGAAGTACCAGATTTTCGACTGGTTGGACGTAGTGGGCCGTATCAGCTTCGACCGTGCCACCAGCAAGTCTGAGGACAAGCGCTATGCTTCTACCATCAACCTCTTCGCTCACTCTGACTATGGCTTCTACGCCTATTCTAACGCTGTAGACCAGAGCGTTTATGGTGACGTGATGTTCAACGTAAACAAGAGCTTTGACAAGTTCTCTATCGGCGCCAACGTCGGTGGTTCGTTCTCTCGCACACAGTATGACAACAATGGTTTCCAGGGTGGTCTGCGTGCTCCTTCCAATATCTTCAGCCCCAACGCCATTGACTATGCCAATGCGACCAACGACAACCGTCCTATCTACGCTTTCAACAAGCATAACATCAACTCGGTATTCGCCAACGTCGAACTGGGATGGCGCAGCATGGTTTACCTGACTCTGACAGGCCGTAACGACTGGGATTCTGCCCTTGCAGGCACCAAGAACGAGTCGTTCTTCTATCCTTCAGTAGGTACTTCTGCCATCATCTCTCAGATGGTGAGGCTCCCCGAGTTTATCGACTACCTGAAGGTACGTGGCTCTTGGGCATCTGTAGGTTCGGCTATCAGCCCCAACATCACTTCTCAGTGGCGTTACAACTTCAAGCCCAACACTCAGACCTATGAGACTGTAACTTATAAGTTCCCCAAGACATTCTATCCTGAGCGTACCAACTCATGGGAAGCCGGTCTTACCGCACGCTTCTTCAACAACGCTCTGACTCTGGATATGACATTCTATCAGTCTAATACCCGCAAGCAGACCTTCCTCCGTCCTATCACAGTATCTGAGGGTTATGATCACGAGTATGTACAGACCGGTAACGTACGCAACCGCGGTCTTGAGCTTTCTATCGGTTACAACCACCAGTTTGGCAAGCTCTCTTGGAGCAGCTCTCTTACCTACAGTATGAACCGCAACAAGATTGTCGACCTGCTCGCCGATCCAGAGGTGACCATCAGCACAACCGGTCTTAACGGCGTGGGTGTAATCCTGAAGAAGGGTGGTACCATGGGTGACGTGTACAGCTATACCGACTTTGCTCGTGACAGAGAAGGCAATATCGCTCTCGACGCCAGCGGCAACGTAATCCGCAAGACTCTCTCTAATCCCAAGTATCTGGGTAGCGTATTGCCCAAGGGCAACATCGGTTTCTCTAACGAATTCTCTTGGAAGGGTATCAACCTCGGCTTCCTCCTTACCGCCCGTCTCGGTGGTATCGTAATGAGCCAGACCCAGGCCATCATGGACTACTACGGTGTGTCAAAGACTTCTGCCGCAGCCCGCGAGAATGGAGGTATCCCAGTCAATACAGGTCTCGTACCTGCTGAAAAGTACTATGCTGTAGTAGGTGGTGACAACCCCATCTGGTCTGAATATACCTACAGTGCTACTAACGTACGTCTGCAGGAAGCCCACATCAGTTACGATGTTCCCAATAAGTGGCTTGCTGGCCTCGACCTCTCTCTCGGTCTTACAGCCAACAACCTCTGGATGATTTACTGCAAGGCTCCTTTCGATCCCGAGTCAACAGCTTCTACCGGTACCTTCTACCAGGCTCTCGACTACTTCATGCAGCCAAGTCTCCGTTCGTTAGGTTTCAATGTTAAACTGAAGTTCTAATTACATTAAATGACTTTCAAAATGAAAACTATTATAAAGACAATAACCTTCGCTGTTGCATCAGTGGCAGTAATGGGCCTCGCAGCTTCATGTACTGATGGCTTCGAAGACGCCAACCGTCCCGGTGGTGCCCTCAACAATGAAGAAATCAACCGCGATAACTATAGCACCGGTTCTTTCATGGTTCAGATGGAGACTGAGGCTTTCCCCGAGCAGGAGAATACCTATCAGATGAACCAAGACCTTATCGGTAACTACCTCGGCCGCTTCATGACTTATGCCAACAACGGTTTCGCTGGTAGCAACTTCGCCAAGATGAATGCTCCTGTAGGATGGGTACGTTATCCATTCGCCGACAGTATGAAGAAGACCGTTTCGGCTTTCAATGAGATTGCCCGTCTCTCTACCAAGGAGAGTCTGCCTTACGCATGGGCTCTGATCCTGCGCGCACAGTCATTCCTCCGTCTTACCGATATGTACGGTCCTCTGCCAATCGGCGCTGAGGAAGATCCCAATGCCTACTCTTCACAGGAGACCATCTACAAGACTCTCGTGGCTGACCTCGACCACGCCCTCGGTGTAATCAACGGTATGATCGCCGCCAACGGTGGTAGCCTCGTACAGTTCAAGGACGCCGACCAGGTCTATGGTGGCGACTTCACCAAGTGGGTGAAATTTGCCAACTCTCTCAAACTGCGTATGGCTATCCGTATGCGCTTCGTGGCTCCCGACTATGCCAAGAAGGTAGGTGAGGAAGCTGTTGCCGCTGGTGTCATCACCTCTAACGACGACAACTGCGCCATCAACTACAACCCCAACGGTCAGTGGAAGACCTCTGTAGAGTGGGGCGACAGCCGCGCATGTGCCGACATCGAGAGCTATATGAACGGTTATGGTGACCCACGTATCAGCAAGTACTTCAGTGCTACAACTACCGAGGGCGACCGCGCCATCATCGGTTGTCGTGCCGGTGCCAACATTGGTAATAAGTCTGTTGCCGGTGGTCTCTACTCTGCAGCCAACATCGAGAAGGACTCTCGTGGCGTATGGCTCACAGCAGCTGAAATGACATTCTGCCGTGCCGAAGGTGCGCTGGCCAACTGGTCTGGTATGGGTGGCGACGTAGAGTCTCTCTACAAGCAGGCCATCAAGCTCTCTTTCGAGCAGTGGGGTGCCAAGAACGTAGATGCTTACCTCGAAGACGATGCAAGTACTCCTGCCGACTATAAGGATGCTACCGATGGTTACGGTGGTTCACATGGCAAGATGTCTACCATCACTATCAAGTGGGACAACAGCGCTTCTGCAGCTGAGAAACTTGAGCGCCTTATCGTCCAGAAGTGGATTGCCCTCTTCCCCGACGGTCAGGAGGGATGGTGCGAAATTCGTCGTACAGGCTATCCTAAGGTATTCCCTGTAGCCCAGACGACTTCTTACAGCATCGAGGTGCCCAACCGTATTCCTTTCGACTACACTGAGCCTACCAACAACCCTGTAAACTATCAGAAGGCTGTACAGCTCCTCGGTGGTGCCGATGACTATGCTACCAAGATGTGGTGGCAGAAGTAATCACTATAATATCAACTAATAAATTGACAAAAGCAATGAAAAAAATATTCAAAATGCTGCTCGTGTCGGTAGTTGCCTTTATGTTTGCTGCCTGTGACACAGATGTCGAGACAAAGAATCCCGTCAATCTCACCGATCCTGCGCGCACTCCAGAGTACTATGAGGCTCTGAGAGCATACAAGAAGAGCGACCACCCCGTAGCCTTCGGATGGTTTGGTAACTGGGTAGGTGCCGGTGCTTCTCTCGAGAATTCACTCCGCGGTCTCCCCGATAGTGTTGACTTCGTTTCAATATGGGGTAACTGGCGTAACCTCTCACCCGAGCGCAAGGCCGACCTCGAATATGCACAGACAGTACTCGGTACTCGTGCCCTGGTTTGCTTCATCGTGCAAAACGTGGGTGACCAGCTCACTCCCGAGGGCGAGGATGCCACTACATTCTGGGGTGAAGGCGACGAGGCTATTGTGAAGTATGCCAATGCCATCTGTGATACCATCGACAAGTATGGCTACGATGGTTTCGACTATGACTATGAGCCTCACTACGGTCACCGTGGTAACATCTCTGGTGTTCCCGCTGCCGAAAAAGTATTCGTAGAGACTCTCAGCCGCCGTCTTGGTCCGAAGTCAGGTACCAACAAGATGCTCGTCATCGACGGTGAGCCCCAGAGCATCAACGCTGAGCTCGGTCCTCTCTTCAACTACTTCATCGTTCAGGCTTACCAATGTGGTGGCGATTTTGACCTTGACAACCGTCTGGGTGAAACTATAGAGCATTATGATGGTATACTTGAGCCCGAAGCTGTAGCCAAAAAGTATATCGTTACCGAGAACTTCGAGAACTACGCCCTCGCAGGTGGTGTTAATTTCACCGACCGCAACGGCAACTCTATGATGAGTCTTGAGGGTATGGCCCGCTGGCAGCCAATCATCAATGGCAAGAAAGTCCAGAAGGGTGGTATCGGTACCTATCACATGGAGTATGAGTATATGGCAGGCAAGCAGCCTTCTTATCCCGCTCTGCGCAAGGGTATCCAGATTATGAATCCCGCAATCAAGTAGTATTTAATTCATAAAAACTGCAATAATGAAAAAGATATCTAAATTCATATATGGTGGCATCCTTCTCGGCGCCGTAGCCCTCACAGGTTGTGAGAATGCCGAATACGACCAGCTCACCAATCAGGCATATATCCTGCAGACAGCGACTAATGCCAATTCCTCGCAGAAACTTACTGTCGGCAACGAGTTTGTCTCTACAGACATCAACGTACGTCTGTCTGAAAAGGCTACCGAGGCAAGCAGCTTCAAGCTGGTGTACGATGCTCAGGCTCTCGAGCAGTTCAACTCCAAGAACGAGACTTCTTATACAGCTCTGCCTGAGGGAACATTCTCGCTCTCTGCCAATGAGGTGACCATTGAACCCGGTACTTCTGTATCTAACCCCGCTACACTCACCGTCAATCCTTACAACGATGAGCTCAAGAATAGCGGTAAGAAGTATGCACTCGCCTTCCGTCTTGAGAAGGTTAGCGGCAACGCCAATGTCCTCAAGTCTGGTAGCGTTATGGTATTCGTTCTCGACCAGGTGGTTATCCAGCCTGTTGTACAGTTCAACGTAAGACATTATATCGGCCAGGATCTCAACGAGACTTATACTACTACAGAGTGGACTATGGAGATGAATATCAACAAGGATAAGCTCGGTACACGTGTGGGTGAAATGAACAACCAGGCTATCTACAGTACTGGTCCCGATGAGGTTTATGTACGCTTCGGTGATGCTCCTATCGAGGGTAACCGTCTGCAGATCAAGACCCAGGGTACACAGATGAACAGCCAGATGCTCTTCAACGCCAACACATGGTATCACATCGCCTACGTATGCACCGGTGCCAAGTTGTATCTCTATGTCAACGGTCAGCTCGACAACTCTATGGACCTGCCTGGCAAGGAGACCCGCGTTTCTTCTGTATCTATCAGCTCTAACTCTACCTATAACAAGGGTAACTCTTACTACAGCGAGGTTCGTCTGTGGAAGAAGGCACGCTCACAGAAGGAGATTCAGAACAATATGTACTCTTGCGATCCCACCACTCCCGGCTTCATCTTCTACTACAAGTTCAATGAGGGTCAGGGCTTCAAGTTCAAGGATTGGTCTGGCAATGGCAACGATGCCACAACTAAGGACAATTTGGTTCCCACTTGGATTCAGGATGTACGTATTGATGGTAAATAATAAACTGTAAAAACGTAAGAAGATTATGAAATCAATGATAATTAAATCAGCCGTTGCGCTGATAGCCGCATTGCCCCTCTTCACGGCATGTCAGGGTGAGCCCGAGGTGGGCTCGCTCCTTCACCCCGAGGAGCAGACAAGCAATGATCCCAAGGTATATATCAATGAGGTATCTGCACCTGCCAATGCAACACAGGCAACTGTAGTTCAGACTCCTGCAGGATTTGTTGTACCCGAGGATACATACGAGTTCTATGTACGTATTACTACTCCTGTAGAGAATGACGTAGTCGTTACTGTGGCTGAGGATACAGAGGCTGCCGCTGCTGGCGCCGCTGCTTATGGTGCTGACAAGAACAGTGCTCTTGCTCCTGGCTGTATGGCTATTGAGAACAATACTGTTACCATCCCTGCTGGCAAGAATGTATCTGCTGAGCCTGTCAAGTTCAAAGTAACTGACAGCGAAGCCATCAGAAACGTTTCTGGCAAAGCTATTGCAGCCATCAAGATTACTGACGTCAAGTCTGCTTCTAAGGTTGCTGTGGGTAAGGACCACAATGCTTATTATACATTGTTGGACAAGAAGGTAACCAACTTCAAGGGCTTCAGCGACGATCTGTTGACCAAGACCAAGCTTACTGCAGCTGATCTGACCTACACCTTCCAGGAAGAAGACTATACTGAAAAGCTCATGGATACATACACCAGCACATGGGCAGATATGTATGCTGGTCCAGAGCCAATTTACTGTGAGTTCAAAACTCCCCAGCCTCTGATTGGTGTTGCTTACCAGTATGGTTATGACGCACCTTACGGTCCTTATACCCTTGAAATCTTTACCAGTAACGATGGTCAGAACTGGACATCTCAGACTGGTGGAGCTTTGGAAACTGGTTATACAGATGGTGTTGTTTGCATCAACTTCTACTCAGCAATTACATGTAAGTATGTAAAGTTCATTCCTTACACTTGCTACTATGGTTACTTCTTTGGCGAAGAGTACAACCAGACATGTGTAGGAGAACTCTATATGTTCAAATAATTTGTTGTTTCATAATATAGCGTTGGTTTAAAAACAACAATCCGGGGGCCGCGACTATGGGAATAGTTGCGGCCTTCATTTTTTTTGTCCTGAGCATAGCGATGCCTGTCGCTCTCATTGTCTTTACCTCCATCACCGCCATCTTTGCCATGATGCCATAATGCCTTGCTGTTGTCACGATTATGGCAGTAAAAGCCAATTATTTTCAACATTGCTGCCACAATCGCCCCGTCGCACTGACAAATTGTCACTTCTTTGCCGTTGGTATGTAACTTGCAAAACTATCAGTGAAAGCCGGAAGGCCGAAGGCAATCGCAAGGTTGACGAGACCCACACCGGCAAGATAAAAGAAGAATATAAAATACAATTAGGAGGTAATAATTATGTTGTTAGTTCGTAGAAACAATGATTTTGATTGGTTGAACAATTGGTTTGATGACAATTTCTTCAATACACCCGTAATGGCACAGACCACAACCACAGCTCCGGCTGTCAACGTTAAGGAAGACAACAAGCAGTATGTTATGGAAGTCGCTGTTCCAGGCCTGAAGAAGGAGCAAGTCAACATGAGTATCGACAAAGACGGCTATCTTACCCTCTCTATCGAGAACAAGAATGAGCAGAAGGACGAGAACAAGAAGGAACACTATCTGCGCCGCGAGTTCTCTTACACCAGCTATCGTCAGAGTTATGCTCTTCCAGACAACGTAAATGCCGATAAGATTGAGGCCAACGTAGCCGACGGTGTGCTCAAGGTAGTTCTGCCAAAGGTCGAGAAGAAAGAGGAAAAGGAAGACGTTAAGCATATAGAAGTCAAATAAGCATTAGGTGAATAGTAAAGTATGGGGCAGGCTGCTCTCAGTAATGAGAAACAGTCTGCCCTTTTTTTGTGTCTATCCCAAAGCCCCTCCCCAAAGCAGACGCACCTCCCCAGACCTCCTCAAGGGGATGGATCTTATTCCTGCTGTGTTTGAGGCGGTTGGCTCGAGCTTCTTTCCCTTGGGTAAGGTAGGGATGGAGCTTCTCACTAAGGCCATGTATGGTTGGTTCATAGTGGATGGAGTGCATCTCGACAACGCTGTAGGAGTTGCGCTTAGCCGTAGGCGTAACTCGCAGATGGTTTGTGTAAGCAGTAGCAACTCTATCGAAGTTGCGCTTAGCCGAAGGCGTTATCCGCACCAACTAAATGCCAGTGCAACCACAGCAGATAACTCACACCACGACAGCCACCGCCACGGCTTTTTGTGTTTTCATTCATCCAACGATAACCAGCCCCTCAATCCATTTTTTTACGCCCACCTTCACACTTTTTGCCCTAAAAGCGTGGAAGTCTAATGAAATTATATTAATTTTGCAGAAAATCATTATTATCATGAAATTATTAAGAATATTCCTACTATTTGCCGTGGCGTCGTGTAGCCTGACGATGACCGCCCAAAAACCCTTGCCCCAGTTGGGCAAAGCGCCCATCGACCAGATTGTCAAAGCGATGACCCTTGAAGAGAAAGCCCATCTGCTGGTGGGAGTCAAGTCGGCTGAAGGCATGGATATCATCGCCAACGGAGCCGGCACCACCTACGCCATACCCCGCCTGGGCATAACCCACACCATCATGATGGATGGAGCCACGGGTGTGCGCATGGACACGCTGGTAAGAGGCGACGGCAAAGCCTACTATTCTACCGGCTTCCCAGTGGCTACGCTGCTGGCTGCAACATGGAACACCGACCTGGTAAAGCGCGTGGGTGCCACAATGGGCGACGAACTGCTTGCCTACGGTGGCGACATCCTGTTGGCTCCGAGTCTCAATGTACATCGCAACCCGCTCAACGGCCGCAACTTCGAGTACTACTCTGAAGACCCGTTGCTGTCTGGCTATATGGCAGCGGCTGCCACCAAGGGTCTGCAGTCTATGGGCGTGGGCGCCACCATCAAGCACTTTGCCGCCAACTCGCAGCAGACGATGCGCATGTTCAACGACGCCCGTGTGTCGCAGCGCGCCCTCCGCGAAATCTACCTCCGCGGCTTCGAGATAGCCATCCGCGAGGCTAAGCCTTGGGCTGTGATGTCGTCATACAACCGTATCAATGGCCTGCACACCCAGTACAGCCACAAGTTGCTCACCGACCTGCTGCGCAAGGAATGGCGCTTCAACGGCATCGTGATGACCGACTGGGTGGAGGCACGCGACACCCGCGCACAGGTACATGCCGGCAACGACCTGCTCATGGGTGGTACTCCGCAGCAGGTGCAGGATATCCTGGACTGCGTGAAGAAAGGTACGCTGACGATGGCTGAAATCAACAACAATGTGCGGCGTGTGCTGCGATACATCATGCGCACACCCCACTACCGTGGCATCGAAGCCACCTTCGCTCCCGACCTCAAAGCCCACGCCGTGCTGGCACGCGAGGCTGCCACCGAGGGCGTGGTGCTGCTCAAGAACAGCGAGCCTGCCCTCATCACTGGTGATGCTGCCAAGCAGGCGGTGACCAAGGCGCGCCCTCTGCCCCTCGTGGAAGACGACCAGGTGGCGCTCTTCGGACTTGGCGCGTATAAGTTTTATGCCAACGGACGCGGCGCCGCTGATGTCTACAAGCCCTACACCGTGACCCTCGTCGAGGGACTGCACAACAGCAAGGTAAACCTCAACTCTACGCTCGATACCTATTACACCCACTATATGGACAACCAGTATCTGCTGCTCGACGAGCAGAATACGCCCACCTTCCGCAACTGGTTCTTCGGTATGCGTGAGCCCGAGGAGCCTGCCATCAACAGCGCCTTCATCGGCTATCGTGCCAAGGACTGCACTAAGGCCATCATCACCATCGCCCGCAACTCGGGCGAGGCCGAAGACCGCGACTACAAGGAGGGCGACTATCTGCTCACCAAGGCTGAGCTGACGCTGATAGACCAGGTTAGCAAGGCTTTCCACGCGCAGAAGAAGCCTGTGATTGTAGTGCTCAACGTGGGTGGCGTCATCGATGTGGCGTCATGGCGCGACAAGGTCGATGCCATCGTCATGGCTTGGCAGCCCGGCGAAGAGGGCGGCAATGCTGTGGCCGATGTGCTCACGGGCAAGGTATGTCCTTCGGGCAGACTGCCGATGACCTTTGCGCTCGACTACTTCGACTACCCATCTGCCAAGAACTTCCCCCTGCACTACAAGTTCAACTGGGACGAACTGCTGCGCCCCGACTCGGTGGTGCTCGCCAAGAAAGACCTGGGCTACACCAACTATGAGGAAGATATCTATGTGGGCTACCGCTATTTCAATACGCAGAAGAAGGCCGTGGCTTATCCCTTCGGCTACGGTCTGTCATACACCTCTTTCAAATATGACAAGCCACAGGTGCGCCTTGTCAAGGGCCGCTATATCGTCAGCGTGCCGGTGACCAATGTGGGCAGCGTAGATGGCAAAGAGGTGGTACAGCTCTACGTCAACGCTCCCAAGGGCGCGATGGAGAAACCCAGCCGCGAGCTGAAAGCCTTTGCCAAGACCCGACTGCTCAAAGCCGGAGAGACAGAGGTCGTGGAAATGTCAATCCCCCTGGCTGACCTCGCCTCGTTCAACGAGAAGCGCATGGCATGGGTAACCGATGCCGGCAAATACACCCTGGAGATAGGGGCGTCGGTAGAGGATATCCGCACCAGCGCAACCATCACCATCAAGAAGCCCATCATCAAGTCCGCACCCACGAAGATATAAACTCACGGGAAAGGGAGAAATACCGAAGGCGCAGATGCCAATGGTATTATAATGAATATGAATCGTGCTGTCATACAGGTAATGACAGGCATGTTGGATATTACGAAAAAATTGATAAGGAGCACAGGTTTAGACTTGTGCTCCATTTGCTTAATGACATACGAACGATGCGGCCATTACCGACTGCTGTTTATAGGTCATTTGTGCCAATAGCAATACTGTTGCCAAAATTCTTGCGTTTATGAAAAAGAAACTGCCTATTATACTCCTCAATTTCTCTGATGTATACGATTACGAGTCGTTTGCCTCAAGTCAGGAGATTGTCCACGTTGACTGTCGTGAACTTAATGGCGTAGACTGCTATTGTGATGAGGATGGAAGGAAAGAGCTGCGCCAGCTGCTTGCTCCGTATCCTGCAAAGGCGCTTCACTTTATTGATTCGGGCGACTATCATTATCTTACAGAATATTGGGTTTCCAAACTACAAGAGCCGTTCTCTTTGATTGTGCTTGACCACCATCCTGACATGCAGCAGCCACAATGGAAGGGTGTTGTTTCATGTGGCGGTTGGGTTACGGATGTATTGGAGAAGAATTCTTTTGTAAGGAATATCATTATCGTTGGTGCTTCTGACGAATTGATATCCCAGGTGCCGGCGCATCTAAGGAAGAAAGTGATGTTCTACAGCCAAGCAGAAATAGACCATCATCAAGCATGGCCCTCAAAGGCAGGCAAGTTGATACATGAGCCTGTCTACATTTCCATAGACAAGGACGTGCTTAGAAAGCAAGATGCCATTACCGATTGGAGTAATGGAGACATGACTCTCATGCAACTCCAAGCCGTGCTGCGCATCATATATGCCCACGAGAAGGTAATCGGCGTAGACATAACAGGCGAATGTTCTGCCACACTCGACTATCTTTCTGAGGTAAAGGATGCGTCGGTAAACAACAGAGCCAACGAGGAACTGATGTAGATGATATTAACCGAAGGCTGAAACAGAATAACATTCCTTTCCTTTACGTCCGCGCTAAACATCCTCATGTTTTGCATCTTGAGCATGCTGCATGGCTCTATATTCAATAGGACTTACGCCATATTTTCGCTTAAAGGCTGTGTAGAAGTAGCTTTGGTAGTCGTAGCCCAGTTTTATGGCGATGTCGTTGATGGTCATATCAGAATCGAGTAGATAAAGTACAGCTAAGCGCATACGATAGTCGAAAAGATATTGGAATTGAATTTCAAGAAGCAAGGCAACTGATAGCACTGAATTCCATGCGAGGAATCCCGCCCTGATTCTTTATGCTCAAAAGACTTTTAGCGGACAGCGACACTAAGCATTAAGGGGTGCCCGTCGTGGGATGGTACGCACCCCCGGCAACTCTGTAGGAGTTGCGATTTCCCAACCCTGGGTATTGATACAGAAAAGGATAGCAACGCTGTAGGTGTTGCGCTTAGCCGAAGGAGTTATTCTCGACTTGATAGTATTCCTCTTCATAATTCATTCCATTCTCCTGCTGTGTGTAATGTCTACGGCTACATGCTATACGTTACCTTTTCGCGCAGTAGTGTGCCCTTGCGCCGCTGCCGGTTTCACCTCGACTTCCACCGCAGTCCACTCGGCTGGCACGTGACGTATGTTACGTGTGCACGTGTCGTATGATACGAGCTTTCGTGCCGTTTGATACGTGGACTCGTGCCTTATGATACGAGCCGGCAATGACCATGGATAGCCTTGCTATCCGTATGGTTTGCAATGACTTGATGCACCTTGCGGAACTCGTGGTGCGTGATGCAAGGCTGCTTGAGGTTGCTACCCTTACTCTCTTGCCGTCCTCCCTGCCGCTTCTTGCCACCCTCGTCACCGCTACCGGTGGTCACGCCATCGCTGCAAATAAGCACAAGCATAGCCAACAACGGCCCGACGGAGCTGTCCGTCGGGCCGTTGGTTGTGGCCGCTGTCTGCCTTGGCAGCGCGCTATTGTCTTACAAAACCTTTGTCATCGCTCCAGCGATAGAGGCGCAGATTGGTGTAGTTGCCTTTGCCCTTGGTCTTCACCAGACCATTCTCGGAGAGATAGAAGAGGCCGTTGCCGAGGGCTATCATGCCTGTGGCGCCACGCGTACGCTCCCATCCCCATACCTCGCCGCCTGCTGAGGGTTTGCCACTATGCACCAGGGTGAGCAGAGGGGCCTTCTCTCTCGGCTCCACACCCCGCAGCCAACCCTTGTGAGGCTTGACGCGCGTGTCGATGGCATACATCTCATAGCGGGGCCACTGGCTCTTGTAGCCGTGATAGACCGCGGCGAACATGTAGCCCGTCGAGGCGTCGTATTCCAGGTTCTGGATGCCATAATCTGAGTTGCCCGTATAGACAAAGTACTTGGCGCGCGGCTTCGCGGGACCCGACTCGTGGATGTGGGTGGGGTCTATCTTGCGTGCATACCTGCTCCACTGGCGCACATCATAGCAGAGCAACACCTGATAGTCATTGTCTGTGCGCGTGGTGTCACCATAGACACCGTAGCCCAGGTAGAGGTAGTTGCGGCCTGACCTCTTGCCCCACTGCGGAGCAAAGGTGAGGCCGTCGATGCCCGATGCGCCGTAGCGATGCGCCACCTGGCGACCGTTGTTGACGACGGTGGCTTCGCAGTCGGCCACCACTTCGGGGATATACACCGTGGTCATCACCTCGTCGGGGCTCATGTCGATGCGGTCTATCTTGTCGAGGTCGAAGATGGCCACATAGAAGCCCGTGCGGGCGTCGTTCTTCACGCCCAGGTTGCCCGTGATGCCCGTGCCTATCACGTCGTGCTTGTACTCGAGCGACCCGTAGAGTCTGCCGTCATCGGGGTTGATGCCGATGCAGCCCAGATGGCCCGTGAGTCCGTTGACGCTGGCGATGAGACGGCCCTGGAGATCGTATTTCATCAGTTTGGTGGTAAACGACATGTACACACACTGGCGCTGACGGTCATAGGCAGCGCCCTGAACGTGGAAGTCGCCCTGATACCCCGAGAAGATACGCTTGGGGAAGTCCTGTGCCACGCAGCCCAGGCAGAGCACCAGGAGCAGTAGAGTCAATATAGGTCTGCGCATCATCGGTCGTGGATTTGTTGTAACATGTTGCCGAGCACCTCGATGCTGTCTACGATGAGGTCGGGCTGGCGTTCGGCTGCCTGCGCCACCTCCATCGTGGTCTCGCCCGAGAGGACCAGACAACCCATGGCGCCCGCATTGAACGCCATCGCAATGTCGGTATAGATGCGGTCGCCCACCATGAGTATCTCTTCGGGCTTGAGCCCGCGCTGTTGCTGTATTCCGATGAGCATATTGGGGTCGGGCTTGCCCAGCGTGATGTCGGGCTTGCGTCCGGTGGCGCTCTCCAGGCAGCGGCAGATAGAGCCGCAGTCTACCAGCACGGTCTCCTCGTTGGTGGGGCACACCCGGTCGGGGTTTGTGGCGATGTAGGGCAGCCCCCTGCTTATCCACCATGCCGCCCTGCACAGCCTCTTGTAGGTGAGCGTCATGTCAAAGGCAGCCACCACGATATCCGGCACGTCTTCGGGGGTGTCCTCGCAGGATGTGAAGCCGGCTGCCTCAAATTGGGAAATCATGCTGGGCGTGCCCAAGAGGAAGAGGCGCCGCGCCTCGGGGTAGTGGGCCTTGATATAGTCGATGGTCGCCACGGTGGTGTTGTATATCTCCTCCTCGGTAGCATGTATTCCCATGCGTGCGAGCTTCTTCAGATAGTCCTCTATCGACTTCGACGGGTTGTTGGTCAGAAACGAGTAGCTTATACCCATCCTCTTGAGCTTGTCGAGGAAGTCGATGGTGTAGGGAAAGAGCGTGTCGCCGAGATAGATGGTGCCATCCATGTCGAGCGCCACATGCTTGATTTTTTCCAGTTGCATAGTTTACTGTTTAGTGGTTTCTTCTTCGGCATAGCCGTCGGCCTTGGCGTTCCACATGAGCGTGAAGACAGCCACGCAGAGCACGGCGATACCTATCATACCATAGAATACATAGTCCCAGTTACCCCATGCGTCGACGAGCATACCCACGCCGATGCCGCTCACGATGCCGCTGGCATAGCCAAACATTCCGATGAGTCCGTTGGCGGTGGCTGCGGCGCGGTTGGTGGCCTGGTTAGAGGCGGCGATGCCTATCAGCGCCTGCGGGCCGTAGATGAAGAAACCTGCCATGGCGAGCACTACCACCATCACGGGCATCGATGTGCCGGTGGGCAGCGATACGAAGATGGTCATAAACACAGCCACGCCCGCCATGAACCAGAAGCAGGTGCGATGGGCCTTGCCCTTGAACACGTGGTCGGTGAGCCAGCCCGAGACTATCATGCCGATGATGCCGAATATCTCAAAGATGGCTACCGTCCATCCGGCGTTGGCAAGGCTCATGCCGCGAGCCTCCTTGAGGAAGGTGGGACCCCAGTCGAGCACAGCGAAGCGCACGATGTAGACCATGAAGTTGGCGATAGCCAGTATCCATATCCACTTGTTGCGGAATACCATCTTGCGCAGGAACGCCTTGTACTCGGCGCCTCCCTCCTTGCCCTTCTTGTTGATGGTGTGGAGCTCGGGCAGTCCTACCGACGATGGTGTGTCGCGCAGGAAGACATAGATGCCTATCGCGCCCACGAGGGCTATGGTGGCGGGTATCCAGAAGCACCACTTCCACGCGCCATGGCCCATCGTTGCCATGATGTAGCCGCAGAGGATGGCCACGATAGAGGCTCCTATCGAGTGGGAGGTGTTCCAGATAGACATCTTGGTAGCCAGTTCATTGGCGGGAATCCAGTGGGTGAGCAGGCGGTTGCACGGGGGGAATCCCGAGCCTTGGAAGAGGTTGTTCAGCAGCAGGAACAGACCGAAAATGAACACCATGGTGTTGACAAACTGTGGTCCCGAGCTTTCGCCGGTGATGAGGTAGCTCAGGTCGGCGCCAAAACCGAAGGCGTAGTTGGCTGCGGCACAGAGCAGCAGTCCTATCGCCATGTGGTAGCGGGCGTTGAAGCGGTCGGCGAGATAGCCGTTGAGAAATCTCGACGCACCATAGACCACCGTCACCAGGGTCATGATGATACCGAAGCTGGTCTTGGAGATGCCATATTCGGCGGTGAGTCCGGGGATGGCAAACGAGAAGTTCTTTCTCACGAAGTAGAAGATGGCATAGCCTATCATGGTGGCGAAGATGGTGCGCCATTGCCAGTATTTGAATGTCTTGGTCATATCTGTCAGTAGTTAATAGGGTTATAGTCTGGGTCTTAGCGGTCTATGGGCCACAGTCCGCGCTCTGAGAAGAGGCGATCGAGCCACTCTTCATAGCGGTTGAGCCTTACGGCGACATCCATGATGGTGTAGCGGCGGCGTATAAACTGCGACTTGTAGATGATTTCCTTGAGATAGCTGCGGCTGATGTCGATATCTTCGGGCTCGGTCGGCGCGCCCACCATTTGCAGACGGCGTTTGGCCTCTGCCACCGATACCAGCTGCTGCTGCAGCCGCTCGCGCAGTGTGCTCCAGTTGTCGCGGATGTCGGTCAGCTCCTGGCGCAGTTGGTCGCGGCTTACATATTTGGCACGTATCTCTCCCACGCAGAAGTCTTCCAGACCCGAGCCAGCAAAGGTGTTGCGCGTGTGGGCCTCCTGCTCTTCGAGCGAGGGCCATGCCTCGACACAGGCTTCGATGTCCAGATGCTCGATGTCCATCTCGAGCAGATACTCATAGAGCGAGAGCGACACCAGCACACCCATGCTCACCTGGAAACCATGCGATGGCATATTGCCGTTGGCCATGGTGAAATTGGCCATATTGAGCATGTGGCTCACTTGGTGTTCGGCACCCGAGGCGGGCCTCGAGGTCTTGGGGTAGGCCTGCATGGCAAATCCGCCGAGCAACAGGCCCTCTATGAGCTGCTCTATGGCGTGCTTGTCGCCACGCCGTGCACCCTCGGGGTCGGCGAGCGCGCTGTGCAGTCCGTCCTGCACGATGCTCCACGACAGCGGGTCTATCTTCTCGTTGCCTATCACGTCGGCCACTATCCAGTCGGCTCCAGCCGGAACCTTGGCGAAGAGGTCGCCGTAGCCCGAGGCGGTCATGGCTTCGGGTGCGCCGGCTATGATGTCGACATCGGCCACCACAGCCTGGGGAGCGGGGCAGGCGAAGGTCTGCTTCTTGCCGTCCTTGGTTATCGATGCGCCCGACGCCACATATCCGTCCATCGAGGCGGCTGTCGCCACTACCATGTAGGGTCGCTGCTGATGGGCCGAACAGAGCTTGGTGGTGTCGTTGATGGTGCCCGAGCCCACGGCTATTGCCACGGCGTCGGTCTGAGCCAGCACGGCATCCAGGCGGTCTATGTATTTCCATTCGGCGTGCATCTCTGGCTCGTCGAAGATATAAGGTTCGCAGGTGGCGATGCCATCGCGGGCGAGGATTTCGGCTACCTTGGCTCCAGCCACGTGCCATGTGGTCTTGTCGGCGACGATGATGGCCTTGCGGCCGGCAAACTGCTGGGCGAAGATATCACCCACGGTGCTTATCACGCCACATCCCAGTTGCAGGGCCTTGGTGGTAGTAGCATTGTCCAATGCCATTGTTACTCTGTTTTCCATATATGTCTTGTTTTAGTCTAATATTGCGTCGTTGATGATTGAGATGGGGTTCATTACCCGGTAGGGTGTGCTCATCTCTATCTGCCACTTGCAGGTCTCGCAGTCGGTGACCACCACGTCGGGGTCTACCTCGCCAATTTGCTTGAAGAGCGGGGCGCCGATAGACTGCGACACATCGTAATTCTCCTTCTTGAAGCCGTAGGTACCACCGATGCCACAGCAGCGGCTTTCGAGTTTGACCAGCTCGAGGCCGGGTATCATCTTCAGCAGTTCGATGCTGTAGATGGTCCATCCCAACCGCTCCATGTGGCATGCCGAGTGGTAAGCCACGCGCAGCTTGAAGTCGGGCTTGAAACGCAGTTGGGCGGCGCCCGATTTGAGTTGCTGGTAGATAAACTTGGTGGCGAGGTTGATGCTCTCTGCCACGCTGCTGTTGTCGAGTCTGAGCAGACTCTCATACTCGCTGCGCATGGTGAAGGTGCACGACGACGAGGTGGTGACGATGCACTCGGCGTCGCGTAGTGCCCGCTCCATGGCGGCTATGTTGTGGCGGCCGTTGGCGCGCGCCTTCTCGCTCATGCCGTTGGCTATGGCTGGCAGACCGCAGCACTGCTCTCCCTTGATGAGTGATACGCCATAGCCCATGGCGTTGAGCACCCGCACGAGGTGCTTGCCCAGTTCGGGGAAGTTGTAGTTGACATAGCAACCATGGAAGTAAGCCACCTTGCGGTCGAAGCTCTGCTGGCCTTTGGCGGCTTCACGGCGGTACCACGCCTCAAACGTGTGCGAGGCGTAGGCAGGGAAGGTGCGGCCCTGGTGTATGCCCACCATCTTGTGGAGCATCCACTTGGTAAGTCCCATGTTGACCACGCGGTTGGCGAGTCCGAAGGAGTGGGTGGCGAGCGTACCTACGAGGTCGGTATTGGCGAGCATAAACTCTCTGATGCCTATGCCCTGCAGGCTGTACTTGATGCGGGCGCTCTGGATGATGTCGCCCACCTTGACGCCTTGCGGACAGACAATCTCGCAACGCTTGCAGTTGAGGCACATCTTCATGGTCTTCTCGTCAAAGCAGGTCTCGTCTTTCAGACGGTGGCGCTCGCCGTCAGGCCCCGCCCACTTGGGGCCGGGAAACTTGAGCGTGACGCCGCTCACCGGGCAGTACGCGTTGCAGATGGAACATTTCAGACACTTCTCCAGGTCGTTCTCGCTGACCTGGTATAACTGTATATCTTTACTCATAGCTCTTTATTGTTTTATGGTCTCTGCCACGTGCAGGGCAGTGGTCATCGACACGCCTTCCTTGTCGGCGAGGCTGATGGAGTTGTGTCCGCTCAGTATGCTGCCGATGGCAAAGAGATTGTCGATGGTCTTGTCGTCTTTGGTGACCCTGAATGTGGCGTCGGTAGCCACGCCAAACTCCATGAAGGGCTGCTCGTCGAAGGCATCGTCGAGTGCCCACTGGCTGCGGTCGTCGAGTGCGTCGACACGGAGGTCGAACACGGGCTCGAACACGTGCTCATAGTCGGCCATGATGCCACCGCTGTAGAACGAGCCTGCCGCCAGCACGAAGTGGTCGGCTTCGAGCGGCTCGGCGTTCAGGTGCTTCGATGTTACGCTTATGAGCCTCGTGCCATCGGCGCTCCACGCCTTGGCAGCCACTATCTCGTCGCCCAGCAGATAGGTTCCGCCGAGGAGTTCAAACCGCTTTTGCAGTGTGGTCTGGATGCTTCTGCCGTAGATGAAGGGGAAGGTGGCTTCGCCGTCTTTGTCGTGGCCCACGAAGGTGAGCCATGCCGGCATGGCGGTGCCAAACTGGGTGACGCGCGTGTGGTTGGCGTCGCAGCTGCCGTCCATCTCTACGCCGGCTGCCTGGAGCAGTGACTGCGCCCGACGGGCAAGCGAGAGGGTGCGCTCGGCACCCATCTTGGTGTAGGGATGCGTGGCGGCCAACTGGCCCATAGCCTCAGCGGGGTGCGCCACTTCGTTGCCGTCGTTGTCGTAGCCCAGGAGACCGAACGAACCGTCGCTGAAGAACATGCTGCTCTGTCCGCGACTGATGATAGCCACATGCTGCCCACCCTCGGCGAGGCTGATGCCGCAAGTGAGTCCGCTGAGACCTCCACCTATTATAATAGTATCAAATTTCACGTTATTCTGATTGCTTGTCGTTGTTATTTCTCTTTCCTAATACCCAAGATAGACTGGTAGATGTAGCCCATGAGCTGACATTCGCTCAGTGTGGGGCCCCAGGCTACGGCTGCCATACCCTTCCAGCGCTCGTTGAGAAAACGCATCACGTCCTGACGGCTCTGGGCCTTGGTTTTGTGGCAGAGTTCTTCGAGCATGCGCTCGGCACGATAGGCGCAGAGCTGTCCCTGACAGGTGCCCATGCCCAGGCGGGTGCGTCGGCGCAGCTGGGAGAGGCTGGTGACCTGATGGTCGTCTATGAGCTGCTTTACATCGCGGCGCGATACGCCCTCACACTCGCACACCAGCGGCTCTGGAGTCATGGTTCCATGGTGGCGGAACGCCTTGTCGCTGCGCATTTCGGGGTTGGGCAGCGGCGTGATGGCAGTCTCGCACTCACGCTGTATGTTGAGCTTCTCGCACACCTTGTCGGTAGCCATCTCGGCCATGAGTCGGTAGGTCATGAGCTTGCCGCCGGTGATGGTGATGAAGCCCGCCAGTCCGTCTCGCACCTCGTGGTCCAGACACACGATGCCTCGGCTTATGCTGCGACCCGTGGCGTCGTGGTCGCTTGCCACGAGTGGCCTCACTCCGGCATAGGCTCGCAAAATTCGCGTTGACGCCAGCGAGGGCGCCAGTTTGCATCCCTCCTTGAGCAGCACGTCGACCTCTTCGGGGGTTACCCTCATGTTCTCGACTTCCTCCATAGGCACGCGCTCGGAGGTGGTGCCTATCACGGTGATGACGTCGCCCGGCACGAGTATGTCGGCGTTGGCAGGCTTGCGGCAGCGGTTGATGACCATATTGTTGACGCGGTGGCCGAAGACCAGCAGCGAGCCCTTGGCGGGAAACATGTTGACCGTCACCCCAGCCATGCGCGCTATCTCCATGCCCCAGATGCCGGCGGCATTGATGGTGATGGTGGCGTGGGCCTCCATGCGCTCACCGGTTATGGTGTTGCGCAGGTTTACTCCTTCGACCCTTCCGTTGCGTATGATGAGGCTTGAGGCTTCGTGATAGGTAAGCATGTCGGCACCATGACGACGGGCGTCGAGCACATTGCTCATCGTGAGCAGGAAGGGGTCGATGCTGCCGTCGGGCACCACCACAGCGCCTATCAGGTCGGGGTTGACAGAGGGCTCGCGCTTGAGCGCCAGCTTGGGGTCGATAATCTCGGCGCGGATGCCGGCACGCAGACAGCTGTCGACGAAGAGCTGCTGGTAAGCCAGGTCGTCTTCGGGCAGCGTGATGAAGAGTCCGTCGTGCTCTTCCACGCAGTGGGGCGCAATGCGTCGCAGTATCTTGTTCTCCACGATACACTCGGTAGCGCTCTCCTGGTCGGTGACGGCATAGCGGGCACCACTGTGCAGCAGACCGTGGTTGCGGCCGGTGGCGCCGTGGGTGAAGTCGTGGCGCTCGACGAGCAGTACGCGCAGGCCACGCATGCTACAGTCGCGGGCAGTGCCTGCGCCTGTGATGCCTCCACCAATGATAATCACATCGTAATGGTCTTTAAGTTTCATATCTTTCATTGTGGTAAGTTATATGCCCCCGGTCGCAGCCTGGGAGAACGGCGTGAGGGCGGGCGTCGCGGTTAACTTGACGGGATTGACATTAGTCAATCGCAAATGTAATAATTATTTCCTTCCTTTGCGTGAAAAACCCGCCTTTTCTTGTTTTTGTGTCATTATTCTATGTGATTTACCAGCATTTAGGGTTGATAGTCAGCCCCGCAGTCAGCCTATAGCGGGCCATAGGGTAGGGCGCCGGGAGCGGTGATGCCCCTCGCCTCGCAGGTGATGCCCCTCGTCTCGCAGGGAATGATCCTCGCCTCGCAGGTGATGCCCCTCGCCTCGCAGGGAATGACCACCATCTCGCAGGTGATGTCCCTCGCCTCGCAGTGAATGACCACCATCCAGCCAGAGATGCTCGGAAAATGCAGTTTGTGGCGTGAAATGACGGTTGCAGGCTCTGCAATAGTTATGGCAAGGCTTGCAACCGATAAATCAAACCCTGAAACCAATTTGTTGATGCACTCCGCGGTATTGGCGATGGCGGCGGCGAGGGCAGGGGAGCACCGCAGGCAAACAAAAAAGCCTCAGAGATATCACATCTCGGAGGCTTGCAAATATCATAGTCCAATTAGCATCTGCAGACATCTCATCGCTGACACGTAATACAGACTTGGACCGTTGTTAACTATGTTATACACTTTAAACTTTGGTCTGGACGGACCTGACAAACTCGCTCGTCCTGCCGGTTTCCGTCCTCTTAGTCGCCTCAAAGATACTGCTTTTGTTCTGAAACAACAAGAAAATCGCCAGAAATCTTTACAAAATCTGAAATAATCATGGGCAAGTCGCTTTTATTCGCTAATTTTGCCTATATTTGCAACCTAAACAAACATCAAGATGAAAAAGACAGTTTTATCTCTGCTGGCCCTCTGCTGCAGCTGTACCATATGGGCCGAAGACTCGATGCTCACCTTCCGCCTCAACGACGGTGTGAACAGTGAGGTGAGTTACAAGATAGGCACAGACATAAACCGCATCGTCTTCAAGGGCAACACCGTGGTGCTGCAGAAAGGCGAAAAAGTTGTGAAAAGCTATGCCGAGTCGCTGGTGAGCTCCTTCTCCTTTGGCAATACGGCCAACGGCATCACCATGCCCGAGCTGGGCACCGACGATGCCGCCTCTACCGCCGTGTATGCCATCGATGGCAAGCGGTTGGGCTCGCTGCAAACGATAAAGACATTGCCCAAGGGAGTGTATATCATCCGCAAAGGCAATGTCTCGTATAAAATTGTAAAAACTGATTGATTATCCCATGTAGGGGGCTATCTGGTTGGTCAAGTCGACAAACTCGGAGATAGCAAGCTGTTCGGGGCGTCGGGTCATGATAGGCTGGGTGAAGAACTCGTCTGCTGGCTTCTGCGCCCCGAACATCTGTTTGATGCTCACGCGAAGCATCTTGCGGCGCTGGTTGAACACCGTCTTGACCAGACGCTTGAAGAGACGCTCGTCGCAGCCCAGTGCGGTCACGTCGTTGCGCGTCATTCTTATCACCGCACTCTTCACCTTTGGCGGTGGGTTGAACACGTCTTCATCTACAGTGAAGAGATATTCCACATTGTACCATGCCTGTATGAGTACCGACAATATGCCGTAGGTCTTGTTGCCGGGCTGTGCCGCCATGCGCAGCGCCACCTCGCGCTGTATCATGCCGGTGCAGCAGGGAATGAGCTCCTTGTTGTCGAGCATCTTGAAGAATATCTGTGAGGATATGTCGTAGGGGTAGTTGCCCGTGAGCACAAAGGGCTGGCCGTCGAAGATGGTGGTGAGGTCCATGCGCAGGAAGTCGTCGCCGATGATGTTGTCCTGGAGCTTGGGGAAACGGTCGTGGAGGTATACCACCGACTCGCGGTCAATCTCGATGGCCTTGACGGGGCGTGGCTTCTCTACCAGATACTGGGTGAGCACGCCCATGCCGGGTCCTATCTCGAGCACGGGCAGGTCGGGGCAGGCATCTACCGTGTCGGCTATACGCCGAGCTATGCCCAAATCTATCAGGAAGTGCTGGCCTAAGTTCTTCTTGGGTTTTACTTGCTTCATCTTTTAGAGTAAGGTGAGTGAATAGATATAGATGACAGATGCGGGGATGGCCATAAGCGACGAGTCAAAACGGTCGAGCATGCCACCATGGCCCGGCAGGATGCTGCCGCTGTCCTTGATGCCCAGGGTGCGCTTGAAGAGACTCTCGACGAGGTCGCCCCAGGTGCCGAAGAATACCACTACCAGTCCGAGGCCCATCCACTCGATGACAGAGAGGCCGGAGAGACACTCGTGGCTGTTCTCCCACCATCCGAGCAGGGCTGCTACGACGAGCACCAACAGTCCGCCGCCGATGGAGCCTTCCCACGACTTGCCGGGGCTGATGCGGGGGAAGAGCTTGTGGCGTCCCAAGAGTGAGCCGCTGAGGTAGGCGCCGGTGTCGTTGACCCACAGGAAGATGTAGACCGACAGGGGCAGCAGGAAGTAGAAGGAGATGGTGCCGTCGGGCTGCTGGCGGAAGGCCAGCACATTGATGCACGCCAGGGGCAGGGCGATATACATCTGGCCGAGCATGGTGTAGGCCCAGTCGTTGACGGCATTGGCGTTGCGGGTGTAGAGCTCGCTGATAAAGAGATAGACCACCGTGAGCAGATAGGGCACAAAGACGGCATTGGTCTGGATGATGCCGCTGTTGATGCCGGCGATGGCGACAAAGAGATAGACGCCTGCCACGGTAGAGATGAACCGGTTGATGCAGACATTCTCAATGTTGTTGACCAAACCTGTATATTCCCACAGGGCAAGGCCTGTGATGAGGGCGAAGAGCCCTATCATGGCGGTGGGGTCCAGAAGTCCGGCGACCATGATGGCAACAAACAGGGCGCCAGTGATGGCGCGGACGATAAAATTCTTCATTTTTGGACTCATAGTCTTACTCCTCCTCTTTATCTTGATTTTCTTTGTTGTCGTGGTTGGCTTCGGCTTCAGCCTTGGCACGCTCGTGCTCGGCCTGGGCCTGCTTCACCGCCTCGGGCATGTCTTCGAGCTTGGGGGCATTGGCCTCGTTGGCCTCGATGATTTCTTCGGAACGGCTCACCCATGGGCGCTTGCCGAAGATTTTCTCTACATCTTCGGCGAAGATTACCTCCTTCTGGAAGAGCAGCTCTGCCAGCTGGCGGTGACCCTCGGCGTGCTCGTTGAGCAGTTTTTTGGCGCGCTCGTACTGGGTGTTTATCATCTTGAGCACTTCCTCGTCCATCAGCTTGGCTGTGGTCTCAGAGTAGGGGCGCTGGAACTGGTACTCCTGGTTGTTGTAATAACAGATATTGGGCAATGCTTCGCTCATACCGGCATAAGCCACCATGCCATAGGCACTCTTGGTGGCGCGCTCCAGGTCGTTCATGGCGCCAGTGGAGATGGAACCGCGGAAGAGCTCTTCTGCGGCGCGGCCTCCGAGCAGGGCGCACATCTCGTCGAGCATCTCCTCCTTGGTGGTGATGACGCGCTCTTCGGGCAGATACCATGCGGCGCCCAGGGCCTGGCCGCGGGGTACGATGGTGACCTTGAGCAGAGGGTCGGCGTACTGGCAGAACCACGAGATGGTGGCGTGGCCGGCCTCGTGGATGGCTATGGCGCGCTTCTCGTCGGCGGTCATAACCTTGGTCTTCTTCTCCAGACCGCCGATGATGCGGTCTACGGCGTTGAGGAAGTCCTGCTTGCCCACATGGGTGCTGTTGTGCCGGGCGGCGATGAGGGCAGCCTCGTTGCAGACATTGGCGATGTCGGCTCCGGAAAATCCAGGGGTATGGCGGGCAAGGAAGTCTACGTCTACGGTATCGTCCTTCTTCAGCGGGCGCAGGTGGACATTGAAAATGGCCTTTCGCTCAGCCAGGTCGGGCAGGTCTACGTGTATCTGACGGTCGAAACGGCCTGCACGGAGCAGTGCCTTGTCGAGCATGTCTACTCGGTTGGTGGCAGCAAGCACGATGACACCCGAGTTGGTGCCGAAGCCGTCCATCTCGGTGAGCAGGGCGTTGAGGGTGTTCTCTCGCTCGTCGTTGCCGCCGGTGGCGGGGCTCTTGCTGCGGGCTCGTCCTACGGCGTCGATCTCGTCGATGAAGATGATGCAGGGTGCCTTCTCCTTGGCCTGACGGAATACGTCGCGCACGCGGCTGGCTCCCACGCCGACAAACATCTCGACAAAGTCGGAACCGCTCATCGAGAAGAAGGGCACGTCGGCCTCGCCTGCCACGGCTTTGGCCAGCAGCGTCTTACCGGTTCCGGGAGGGCCGATAAGCAGCGCTCCCTTGGGGATTTTACCTCCGAGCTCGGTAAACTTCTCTGGGTTTTTCAGGAACTCCACGATTTCTTCCACCTCTTGCTTGGCGCCTTCCTGACCAGCCACATCCTTGAATGTGACGCCCATCTCGCCGGCTTTCTCGTAGAGTTTGGCTTTGCTCTTGCCGACATTGAATACGCCGCCGCCGGCTCCGCCACTGTTCATGCGGTTCATGAAGAAGAACCATACGAAGATGAGCAGCAGGAAGGGACCGAAGTTGTAGAGCAGGTTGAGCAGGGTGTTCTCATTGGGTCTCTCGTAGTCATAGTCCTTGAGCTTGCCGCTCTTCTGGGCTGTCAAGAGGAAGTCTTCTATCTTGTCTACCGAACCATAGTTGACTTTGACGTATGGGTCTTTGCCCAGTTTCTCTGCCGGCTGGTTGAAGACGGCTTTGAGGGCTTGGGGCTTGACATACATCTTGAGTTCGTGCTCCTGGTTGTTGATGATAATCCTGCTGGCGTAACCCTTGCTTACGTATTCTTTGAACTTGGTGTATGTAGCCTCCTGGCTTACGCCCTGTACGCCCAACAGGTTGCCTCCGCCGCTAAAGGCGATGACGGCGATAAAGATAAGCACCGATATGTAGAGCCAGTTCATGTTGAACTTGGGCATCTTGGGTTGCTGGTCGTTGGGTCGCTTATCTTTGGGATTGAAATTGTTCATGATAGCTATATATTATATATATAATAAGGTGTATATATCAGTCAAGGTCGGGGATGCGGGTAAGATGGGCATCTTCCCAGAGGTGCTCAAGGTCGTAGAACTCGCGTACCTCGGGCAGAAAGATATGTACCAAAGCATCGACAAAGTCGATAGCCACCCACTGGTCGGTCTCAAGACCCACCACGCCTACGGGCTTCTCGCCCATGCGCTCGCGCACCATGTCTCCCACCGACTCGGCTATAGCCTCTACCTGTGCGGGTGAATTGCCCTGACAGATGATGAAGTATTGAGCGATGGCGCCGTCGATGCCGCTGAGGTCGGCTATCACGATGTTTTTACCTTTCTTTTCCTGTATACCTTCAGTAATGGTCTCAACCAATTTGTTTGTTGTTGTCATTCAGTTGTCTTCTAATTTGATTTATACTGCAAAGTTAACCCTAATTCTCCGAATAATGGTATAAAGTACCGCTAAAATGAAATTTTTTATGAAAAAAAGCGCAAAAAGTTTTGGGGTATGAAAAAAAAGCACTACCTTTGCAATCGCAAATGAGCAAGAGGCAATTGCTCGAAACAAATTGGGATATGGTGTAATGGTAACACTGCAGATTCTGGTCCTGCCTTTCCTGGTTCGAGTCCGGGTATCCCAACAGAGAAGTCAAGTCGGAAGACTTGACTTTTTCTTTTATCTCCATTTCCTTATTTTTGGTCAGCGTGAGTGCATCGGTGGCGTGGTCTGGCGAGCCTGAAGTTCAGAAGCGGGATAGGGGGGCACGGGGCGTAGTGGCGGGCACCGTGGGCGTACCAGTCCAGGCCGTGAGTGAGGTCCAGCTCCTTTCCTATGTACTTGTAGGGCTGCAGGCCGGTGTTGCGGCTGTCGCCCATGAGCGCGCCATGGGTAGTAGTGGTTCACCTCCTCCACGTTTCCGTGGGCGTCGGCCACTATGCGGTTGTTGCCTAAGTAGTCCCTGATGTAATAGTGGTATGTGGGGACGGAGTCCCTGAAGGACACATATCCCCCGTCGAAGAGCAGGCGGCTGAGCACGCCGTTGTCATAGACCCTGCTGCCGGCTTTGTAAAGAGAATATTGGTGTCTGATTAAAAATGGAGTCGTTTGTGATATATATAGTATAGTTAAATGGGTTGGAATACAAATACAAATAAGTATAGTGTTGTTTCTTATTTTTGGGAACCAGTTTGTATCTGTATTTGCCTTTCGGGAAAGATGCATCCCCCTTTCCATCTATATAAAGAGAATCTGGTGGAATGTGATGCCACTTAAAAAATATAGGCTCTTCATCCTGGCATGATTCCTTCCAAAACTTTCCAATAAAAATATTGGAAAGTATAAATGTCGGGAAACATCCATTTCCCACATAATATGTTGTTTTTTTTTGTCTGCCATTTGGCATTCTTTCTATTACGACATCCATGCCTTTTGTCCATATAACATTGGTTATTTCGCATTTCCTATTCTCTATAGTCTGCAAATTACTTAGTGCTGGCGTGCAAAGCAACCAACAAATTACTATTGCAAAACATTTACTCTGGGTGTTCATCTTCTTTCCTTTCTTCCTTTCCTAATTCTCGACGTAAAATATTCTCATTTTTAATGCCATTCCCAGTTATACTTCCAAAAAGTACAGGAAATACATGGGCAAAAAAATCATGTCCTAAAATTAATTCTGGTCCATCTTCTATCTTCTTTCCGTTTTTGCCGATTAATGTTTCATTTGAATTTCCTGTTATATAAATATTGAACTCGGATATAACCTCTTTATTATTCACTAAAAAATCTTCTCGTGTAGTCACTCCTCCCTTATGTAACCAGTCCAGGCCGTGGGTGCGGTCGAGCTCTTTGCCTATGTATTTGTAGGGTTGGGTGGCGTGGTCATTCCCCCTGCTTCCGGCAATGGCGAAAGCAGAGAGGCTCAGTGTGGTCATGAGCCCCAACAGCATTATGACAATCTGGCGGCGCATGGACTGGGGTTAAGATGTTTACATTGCAAATATAATAATAATGTACACACGCGCAAAGGAAATCGGCAGGAAAGTGATGGCTGGGGGAGAAAATCGTATGATGCAGCCTGCTCGAGTCCCGATGTGGTCAAGTATATGGCCATCTTCGTGTATGCCCCCTGTTCCGCGCATTTTAACCCCAAACAAAATCCACTCTTCTAAAAGCAAAATCCAAGTAAGTTCTAATGATCGATTTGGGTTAAACATGGATAAATCGCCTGTTTGAACACCATATCTTCCCTCGAACTGTAATTAGAAAGGATCTATC
>NZ_NPJJ01000002.1 GCF_002251385.1 Prevotella sp. P5-108 | reverse complement strand
CTACCCATACCCATTCATACTGACCTGTCGCTTCATTTAGGACACGATCTCTTTCACGTTTTACTTTTGTTCTCATACACTTTTGTTTTAGGCATCCAAAAGTGTCAAGTTTTTTTAGGGTAAGTCACCGTTCCTTTCTCGGATTATAGTTTGCCATTGTCAGTCCTCCTCATTGACAAACAACTTGGAGAAGTCACCGACAATGGGCGTTCCACCATATTTGCCCTCAAGATATTCCTTCTCGAAAGACGCATTGTTTCTCACCTTGTAGTCGGCAAGGGAATATAGCTTGGTAGCACCGTACATATCTTTTTGCGCAAACCACACCTGGTCCCTTCTGAGTATCTTGGCACTCAGAATATTGGTATCATGGATGGTGAATATCAGCTGGGCATGATTAGGATTGGTTGCCTTCGTATTGAACAACTCTATGATTTTGCTCGTCAACATGGGGTGCATCTTGCTGTCTATCTCGTCTATCACCAGGCGTTTACCATTATCCAGCGCGTCAATAATGGGATACGCCAACTGGAAATACTTCACCGTTCCTTCCGACTCGTTGCTTTCAAACGGGAATGAAACTCTCTGCATTTCCCGACCATCATCGTCATACTGTATATGACTGCTGACCACTTCATCATTCACCTTATATATATCCTCTATACCCAAGTCGGCATAGCGCGAGAAGTCAACGATGCGCTTACGCATCTTCTGGTCATCCAGTTTGATGGCAGCCCGTTTCCACATCACTTCATCATCATGACTGGTGATGATTGACGTGTCGTTCAACCAGTCAACGATGCTGACGGCCGTCTCATCATTGAACTGTGCAGCCACCGAAACAAGCAGCGCATTGTCACGCACCATCTTGTTGGCTACAACGCTTTTCGCTATTGCGCACGAAAGATGGACATTGTAGATATCACCCTCGCGATACCACAACTCCACTTCTTTAGCACGCTTCTTGTTGTTTCTACGATACAGCCACTCCTTATGCACCTTAACGCCGTCAACCTCAAAGCCATAGCGGAAAATATAGTCTACATTGCAAAACACAATTTCAAACATAGAGGGCTCCTTGGCTGTCGTGTCATTGAGCATGAAGCTCTCCACATCCAACGCGTCTCCAGCTTGCAGTTCTTTGATTGAATTGATGATAAGCCACTTGAATGTTGCAAACGCCTTGGCAAAATTGGATTTGCCCGAGGCATTGGCTCCATAAATGGCAGCTCCATGAAGCACCGCAGGGATAGCGCCTCCCATTTCCGTCATAGAGTCGGTTTCGGATATCGCTGTCTCCTTCAAATTAGTGGTCGCCAAAGAGAGGGTAGACATTTCCTTAAACGACAAATAATTGGCTACTGAAAACTGAATAATCATAAAGATAACTATTATATTCGTAATATTTTTGCAAATATACGTGTTTTCTTTGAATATCACAAAAGTTTATCGCATTATTATGACCTCCACATTGTTTTTTCCCCTCCCGAAGACAAAAGAGGCTAAACAGGACTCCCATGAGCTAACCCTCTACATGATAGCCACTCCAGCCCTTTGAGCAGAACGTAGAGACGGGCTACTCTGAGTGTTTTCCCTACCTCTCCTGGTTGCAAAAACTTTGGAAAATGATATTTTCCTCTTATTTTTGATACTTATTCCAACTAAAAGCGTTACCTTTGCACACTGTGGGCTGGTTTTCGTGGATAAGGCCAGCACTGATGGCGGAGAGCAGAAGCCCTCCAGCCCTACCGGAGGCCTGCCCACTCTGCAGCCAAGCAACCCCTATCTGCAGAAAGCTGCCATCCAGCCTTACCGGAGGCCTGCCCAATCTGCAGCCAAGCAAACCCTATCTGCAGAAAGCTACCATCCAGCCCTACCTGAGGCCTGCCCACTCTGCAGCCAACCATCCCAACCCAACAGCCAATCACCCCAACCCGCAGCAAACCACCCCAACACCGCAACCAAGTACCCCAACCCAACAGCCAAGCACCCCAACCCCGCAGCCGAAGCCACTGACGCGGCGGAGGCAATCATCCGAGACTACGGAATAACAAACTAATAATACATTGTAATTATGAGCAAACAGAACATTGCCCTCATCACGGGCGTTACAGGACAAGACGGTTCGTATCTGGCAGAGCTCCTGCTGGACAAAGGTTATGACGTGCACGGCATCATCCGCCGCTCGTCGGTAGACCATCGTGAACGCATAGCCCACCTTGAAGGGCGGCCCCATTTCCACCTCCATTACGCCGACCTGGGCGACTCCATGTCTATCGTGGGCGTAGTGGCAGATGTGCGCCCTACTGAGATATACAACCTGGCAGCACAGAGCCATGTACAGGTGAGCTTCGACTCACCCGAGTTCACCGCCGATGTAGACGCCGTGGGCGTGCTGCGCATCATCGAAGCCGTGCGCAAGGTGGGACTCGCCCAGTCGTGCAAGATATATCAGGCCTCGACATCCGAGCTCTACGGCAAGGTAGAGGAAGTGCCTCAGAATGAGAACACGCCCTTTCACCCCTTCAGCCCCTATGCCGTCGCCAAGCTCTACGGATACTGGATTATCAAGGAATATCGTGACGCCTACAACATGTTCTGCTGCAACGGCATCCTCTTCAACCACGAGAGCGAGCGCCGAGGCGAGACTTTCGTGACGCGCAAGATTACCCTCGCCGCAGCACGCATTGCCCAGGGACTCCAGGACAAGCTCTATCTGGGCAACCTCGACTCGCTGCGCGACTGGGGCTACGCCAAGGACTACGTGGAGTGCATGTGGCTCATCCTCCAGGCCTCCAAGCCCGAAGACTATGTCATCGCCACCGGCGTCCAGCACAGCGTGCGCGAGTTTGCCGAGCTGGCCTTCCACTATGTCGGCATCGAGCTCAAGTGGGAGGGCAAGGACGAGAACGAGAAGGGCATCTGCGTGAGCGGACCCGAGGCTCTCGTGGGCAAGACCCTCGTCGAGGTGTCGCCCGACTTCTACCGCCCCACCGACGTGGTCAACCTCTGGGGCGACCCCACCAAGGCACGCGCCCGACTGGGCTGGAACCCCAACACCACGCCTTTCGAGGAACTGGTGCGCATCATGGTAGACCACGATATGGCCAAGGTCGCCTCTGAGGGAGCCGCCGCCAAGGTGCGCATGAACCTCGCCGAATATCTGGAAAAGGGAATTGTAAAATAACACACCGATGACACTCGACAAGAACGCCAAGATATACATCGCCGGGCACCGCGGGCTCGTGGGCTCGGCCATCTGGAACAATCTCCAGTCGCGCGGCTACCACAATCTGGTGGGCCGCACCCACAGCGAGCTCGACCTCACCGACCAGCAGGCTGTCAAGGCCTTCTTCGACCAGGAGCGCCCCGATGCCGTAGTCCTCGCCGCAGCCTTTGTGGGCGGCATCATGGCCAACTCGCTCTACCGCGCCGACTTCATCATGCAGAACATGAAGATGCAGTGCAACGTGATAGAAAACGCTTACACCCACGGCGTCAAGAAGCTGCTCTTCCTCGGCTCCACCTGCATCTACCCCAAGCAGGCACCCCAGCCCATGCGCGAGGACTGCCTGCTCACCTCGCCCTTGGAGTACACCAACGAGGAGTATGCTATCGCCAAGATAGCCGGACTCAAGATGTGCGAGTCCTACAATCTCCAGTACGGCACCAACTTCATCGCTGTGATGCCCACCAATCTCTATGGACCCAACGACAACTTCCACCTCGAAAATTCGCATGTCATGCCAGCCATGATGCGTAAGGTCTACCTCGCCAAGCTCATCCACGAGGGCGACTGGCACAGCATTGCCCGCGATATGGACAAGCGCCCCATCAACCCCACCGACGCCCTGCGCGACATCATCGGCGAGGGCAACGTAGACGGCCACAGCCAGCCCGACCGCATTCTCCGTGCGCTCGCCTACTACGGCATCTACGACAACCGCGTGGTACTCTGGGGCACAGGCTCGCCCCTGCGCGAATTTCTCTGGAGCGAAGACATGGCCGACGCCAGCGTCCACGTGCTGCTCCATGTCGACTTCAGCGACATCATAGGCATAGACCGCTACAGCTCCGTGTTCTATGGCGCCAAGACCGACGGCCGCGTAGACCGCAACAACTCCGAGGGCCGTGGCGGAGCCATCCCCGAACTGGGCGAGATACGCAACTGCCACATCAATGTGGGCACGGGCAAGGAGCTCACCATCCGCCAGCTCGCCCATCTCGTGGCCGAAGCTGTAGGATTTGAAGGCACCATCGACTTCGACGCTTCCCGCCCCGACGGCACCATGCGCAAGCTCATCGACGTGACCAAACTCCACTCGCTGGGCTGGACCCACAAGGTGGAGATAGAAGACGGCGTGCGCCGACTCTTCGACTGGTATCGCGAGAGCCTCAGCTGACCTCGCTCCCGGTGCCCCCACCGCCACTCTCTTTCCCCCTACCCCTACGGCAGCAGTCGACACGTGTCACTGCTGCCGTTTTTGTTCTGCAGCTCACCAACTTCGGCGGCGCCGCGACCATCTGGCGTGGCTCGTGACTTATGATACGTGACCACGTGACATTTGATACGAAGGCTCGTGCCTTACGATACGCGTGCTCGTGCCTTCCGTTACGAGCCGCCCACTGCGCTTCCGGCGCGCTGTATGCCCCGTGGGCTACCCGCATCGATGGTCTTCGCCGCCACTCTCCGCCATCCCGTGCGCTCCCTGTGGGCAGCCGCGGCGCGCTTATGCTTCCTCGGTTTCGCCAACCCTGCACTGTCAAAAAACGCCCATTTCATCGTGATTTTTCCCAAAATGTCCGATTTATACCAGCGAATGTCCGATTCATACCAATTTATGTTGCGATTTTTTATGGCCGGTCACATCTTTAATAGGTATATTTGCAGCAGACTATCCATCTATCCTGCCCCGCCCCTACCTTGGCCTGCAGTCTGGAGAGAATTATTATAACTTGCGAGATAATCACTTAAACCGATATAACAATGAAAAAGATGAAAACCTACTATGTGAAGCCCGTGGCGGAACTCATACGCGTTTCCACCCGGCTGATGAATGTGACTTCTGGCACCGTCAGCGGTCCCGGTGGAAGCTCCATCGGCAACGGTGGCAGTGCAAGCGACAGTGGCAACCCACCCATGCACTCAGGCACCTATCTCTGGGATACCGACAACACTGATTATTAACTTAACCCTTACCAATATGAAAAAAACTCTCCTACTCACCGTAGCCCTCATCCTGACTGGGCTCAACAGTGCCATGGCAGCCATAGACGAAGAGCTGCGCACCATCATCACCAAGAGTGATGGCATCGAGCTGACCGAAGTGACCAACGATGCCAACAACCCCTGGGCCATAGCCGACGGAGTGGCGACAAGCACCGTGGGCAAGTCGTCTAATACCACATCGCAGACCTTCACCATCAAGTTTCGCGCTACCGGACGCACCATATTCTCCTACGGCTACACCGCCGACTTCTATCCCTATGCAGAGTATGACTGCAAGATTGTGACCTTCGACGACAACACCCTGTACAGCAGTTATTCCAGTTACACGACCAAGTCGTACTACACCCATTATTTCATTCTGGACGAGGGCGAACATACCATCACCTTTACCCACAAGCATCTCAGCAACGTCAACAACTACAGTCAGGTAATGACCGTGAGCGACATCGCACTCTACACTGCCGAGAGCCAGATGATGACCATAGACCTCGCCGCACCAGGCACCCTGGGCGTAGAGGCACTCAATCTGGTCAGCACGCTCCCCGAGATGCAGTTTCTGAGGCTCTCGGGCAAGCTCAATGCCGACGACTGGAACTCCATCAAAAACATGACGGGACTCAGATGCATTGACCTCACCAATGCACAGATAACCGACATCCCCGACAACGCCTTCCGCAATTCCCAGCTGCGGTTTGTTGACCTGCCTACCAGTCTCAAGACCATCGGCGCTCAGGCTTTCTACGACCGATACCTTACCGGCAAGCTCACACTGCCCGCCACGCTGGAGACAATAGGCAAAGAAGCCTTCGCATTCAACAACATCACCGAAGTAGAGATACCCGACAATGTGACCTCTATGGATACACATGTATTCAGAGACAACAAAAAACTCATCACCGCCAAGTTGGGCACAGGCCTCACCTCTCTCAACATCGGCAGCTTCTACAACTGCCAAGCCCTGAAGACCGTCAGCGGCGGTGCCAATATCAAGACCATCTATGGCGATTGTTTCAAATACTGTGAAGCCTTGGAGACCGCCAGCGACCTGCAGCCCCGTGAGGTCAAGAGCAATGCCTTTGAAGGCGCAAAGAAGCTGCAATCATTCAACTTTGCCGATATCACCGACCTGGGAGAATATGCTTTCAGAAACTGCCAAGCCCTGAAGAGCGTAGAGCTGCCCAAAATCAGCTCTATGTCGTGGTATTGTTTCAACGACTGCTCTTCGATTACCACGGTGAAGCTGGGCGACAAGATAACCTACATCCCAAGCGATGCATTCCACGGCTGCTCGAGTATGGAAGAAGTGGTCTTGGGCAGCTCTATACGCGAACTGGGCAGCTACTGTTTCTATAGCAGCTCAGGCAGCCTCAAGCGCGTCTACCTCGCCGCTCCGGCTCCCCCATCGACCAACACCTCGCCATTCTACAGCCTCTCGGGCGTGACGCTCTATGTGCCCGACTACGCCATGATTAGCTACAAGCAGCACAGCTACTGGAGCCAGTTTACCTCGGTAGACAGCAACCCCAACCCGGCTGGCTATATAGACCTCTACGGCAAGCTCGAGCTGAGCACCAACTCGCGCATCCCTGGCAACCCCGACATCACGATGAACTACCAGGGCGGCTCTTATCCCACCAAGGGCATCCTCTTCGTCAATGGCAACAATCCCCAGTCGCTGGGCAACTATTACCACTGGGCAAACACAAGCGACAACTGCCCCGTGACGATAAGCCGCTGCAACCAGATGACGGCAGCCTCGGTCAAGGTCAACCACTATCTGGCCAACAACTACTGGTACTACATCACCATGCCCTTCGACGTGAAGCGCAGCGACATAACCATCTCTAAGGGTGCTGTGGCCGTGCGCTACTACGATGCCGACAGCCGCGCCCAGAACGGTGCCGGCAACAACTGGAAGGACGTGGCCGACGACGCCATCCTCCGCGAGGGCCAGGGCTACATCTTCTGCGCCAGCGACGACAGCTGGTGCCAGTTTACCGCCAGCGACGACACCCGCAACCACATCTTCAAGAGCCACGACGTGACGCTGACGCTGCAGGAGCATGCTTCGTCGGTGAGCAACGACGCCAACTGGAACCTCGTGGGCAATCCCTACCCCTCATTCTTTGACATCTACTACATGGACTATACCGCCCCCATCACCCTGTGGGACACCGACAACCGCACCTTCACCGCCAAGAGTGTGGCCGACGACCAGGTGGCGCTGCGCCCCTTCCAGGCATTCTTCGTGCAGAAGCCCACGCTCATCAGCGAACTCACCTTCCGCACCGACGGCCGCCAAGCTACCAAGACGATAGACCGCTCTGCCGCCGCACCACGCATGACGCCCGTAGTGGCAAGCCGCCACTTCGTAGAACTGGCCATCACCGACGGCAGCACCACCGACCTCACCCGCGTGGTGGTCAATCATGCAGCCTCAGATGACTTCTGTGCCGACAACGACGCCACCAAGATGATGGCCGACGGCACCACGCCGCAAATCTACACCCACGCTGCCGGCGACATCTATGCCATCAACGAGGGAGCCCACCAGAGCGGCAGCGTCAAGGTGGGTATGCAGATTGCCCATAGCGGCACATACACCATCACCATGCCCCGCAACGACGTGCGCGCCCGCCTCTACGACTACGGCGTAGAGGTCGAACTGCCCTACACCTTCGCCGCCGATGAAGGCGTGGAAGACAACCGCTTCACCATAGGTTTCGACACTACCACCACCGGCATCGACGCCATCAAGCCCGGCGCCCAGACCGACGGTGCCATCTATACGCTCGACGGCATCCGCGTGAGCACTACCGCCCCCAAGGGCATCTATATCCAGAACCACAAGAAAATCGTGAAGTAAGATGAGGACTACAAGATATATACTGACCATCGTAGCGCTCATGATGTGTCTGTGGGCGCGTGGTCAGGGATGGAACCCCGACAGCCCCGCCGAGCCCTCGTCGCGCTACAGGCTCAGCGTCAAGGCTGTGCCTGCCGAGGCGGCTACCACCTCGGGCAGCGGACACTATACGGTCAACTCCCGGGTGACGGTCTCTGCCACCGCCACCGCCGAGTGCTGGCAGTTCAGAGGCTGGACCGACAGCAAAGACCAACCCGTGAGCGACTGGTCAAAGTTTACCTACACCACGACCAATGCCCACGAGACCCTCACCGCCCACTATGAGCGCATGGCTACCAGCCGCCTCACCATAGCCTACGACCCCTCGACGGTGGACAAGGAGAGCACCAGCGAGTATAAGGAGGGCACCATCGTGCATCTCGAAGCTGGCACCTACTCCAACTTCACCTTCGTCAACTGGACCAACAGTGCCGGCGACGAGATGAGCCGCGAGCGCAACTTCGACTACAAGGTGACCGCGGCCGACGAGACCCTCACCGCCCACTACCGCTTCACCCCCGGCAGCCCCGGCGAGCCCTCGGAGACCAAGCCCCGCCACTGGGTACACTTCTCTGCCGAGCCGGCATCGGCTGCTTCGTTCTCGCAGAGCAAGAGTTTCCAGGTGTCGGAAGGCAGCTGGTTCAGCATCTCGGCGTATGACAACAACAACTACGTACTCAAACAGTGGACCCAGGACGGCAAGGTGGTTGGCACGACCAGCGGCTATGGCGCCACGATGGGCACCGAAGACATCAGGCTGGTGGCCCACTATGTCTATCAGCCTCCGTCGCCCGCAGACCCGTCGACCGACAAGAACCACCACTTCGCGCTCTACGCCACATCGACCTCCATCTACCGTGGCGAGACCACCCTGATGCCCATCTATATGGAGAACACCTTCGGCATCAAGCAGCTCACCTTCACGCTGGTATTGCCCGACAACATCCAGGCCGACGCCTCACGGATAGAGACCACGCTGCGCACCTCGGCGTATAGCGTGACAGCCAGTCAGGACGGCCAGCGGCTCACAGTCAACATCAGCGGAGGCACGCAGATAAGCGAGAGCAACGGAGCCGTGGTGCGCATCCCCGTGACCACCCTCAGTGCCATCGAAGACGGCGTCTACGACGTGAGCTTTGCCGACATCAGCGCCATCAATGCCAACGACAATGCCGTCACCTTCAGTTCTCGTCCTGGCAAGATAAGCGTCGTCACCCTCGAGGAGGGCGACCTGCAGGCACAGTTCTCCGTAGACCGCTACATGAACCGCGCCCAGTTTACCAACCTGAGTACCGACAATGCACGCAGCTTCGCGTGGGACTTCGGCGACGGCACCACCAGCACCGAGCGCAACCCCATGCACATCTATGCCGAGGCTGGCAGCTACACGGTCAAGCTCACCGCCCGAGGCGTCATCAAGACCGCCGAGGCAGAGCAGACCATCGTGATAAACCCCGCCAACACGTGGACAGCCAATGGCGACTACACGCTGGACGCCACGGCGGTGGGTGCGCGCAACTTCACCTCGCTCCACGAGGCGTTCAGCCTGCTGTCACAGTGTACTCCCGACGGCGCCATCAGCATCCGCGTGGCTGGCGCCAAGGACCACACGCTCGACGCGACCGATGCCGCCACGCTGGCTCTCGTCAAGACGCTTGCCGACAAGCTGGCTGCCGCCAAGGTCAAGATGACCTTCTGCAACGAAGCCCCGCGCAAGATTACCATCAACTTCAGCGCGGGTTCCAACCAGGCCCGTCTGCAACAGCTCATGGCGCTGCTGCCCCATCTGGAGGGTGTCAATGCCGACATGGCTATCAACGGTGCCGTCATCCTGGCCTCGGAGATAGACCGATACAGCAGCCAGACCATCTGTTCGGGCACTCAGACCCAGCCCGAGACATTCACCTCTATCAGCACCAGCGACAAGGTAAAGGTAAAGTGGACTGCCAGCGTGGCAGAGGGTTGCCAGGTCGAGGGCTATCAGGCCATAGGCACCGGCAATCTGCCCGCCATGACGCTCACCAACAAGGGCACCGCCAAAGACCTCGTGACCTACCACGTAGAGGTGACCCTCGACGGCACGCCCATATATACATATATATATAAGGTGTACGTGAAGCCCGTCATCACGGGTCGCAAGCTCTCTCTCGGCGTGCCCGACAACAACGCGCTGAGAAACTTTGCGCCTGTCTACTTTACCTGGACCGACATGGGTGCAGGCGTCGAGGGCTATACCATCCATCTGCGTCGCACCGACATCGAGGCCGACGAGGTAGTCAAACGTACCACCGGCACCGCCATCTCGCTTGAGGTGGCAGAGGGTGCTACGTATGAGTGGTATGTCACCGCCCACGGCGAATGTGGTGAAACCGTAGACAGCGAGAAACGCACGTTCAACATCAGGTATCTTGCCGACCTCGAAGTGGTATCAATCACGGTGCCCGAGGAGGTCAAAGCCAATACCGACTTCACCATCAAGGCCGTGATACGCAATGTGGGTCGCGGCGCCACCACCAACGCGTGGAACGACGCAGTACACTACAGCCCCAATGCCGACTTCTCGGGCATCAAGGCAGTGGCTTATCAGACCCACTACGGCACGGTGGAGCCAGGAGGCGAATACGAAGTCACATTCACGGTGAGAAGCCCCGAGGCATCGGTGGGCACCGCCTACTACAATGTCTACGCCAATGTCCACTCGGGTGAGAGAGAGAACAACCGCAGCAACAACTGTATGGATGCCGACCCCGTAGCCATCGTAGACAGATATATCGCCGACGCCGACTATCTGGCGTTGAAGAAACTATGGCAAGCCACCAACGGCGAGGTATGGATAAAGACGTGGAAGATAAACTCCAGTGCGATAACCGCGACGGGCTGGCCCGGCGTAACCTTCGATACCGACGGCCACGTCACCTCCATCAGTCTCAGCAACAACAATCTCCAGGGCGAACTGCCCGTAGAGGGTTTCCAGATGGACCATCTCACCTCTCTCAACCTGAGTCGCAACAGTCTGAGGGGCAACGTATCTGCCTTCTGCCGACAGTTGCCCAAGCTGGAGAGGCTCGACCTGAGCTACAACCAAATCACGGAAATCACCGACCTGCTTCCCGCCACCATCACATCGGTCGACCTGAGTTATCAGAACGAAGGCAAGAGCCTGCAGACCATACCTCTACAGGCGTGGACCGTAGGTGACCAGGGCGCAGGGGTGACTCTCAACTCGCTGTTGGCATACAGCCACGCTGGGCAGCACTTCAACGGCCGTCCCACGCTGCGCTTCTACACCGTGAAGGGCGAGAACTATGTGGGCGAGATGGTCTATCGCGACGGCGCTTACCGCTACGACTTGGGCGGAGACTACCGCCAGCCGAGCGGCACCGAGTTTGTCGTACGCCCGCAGTACTGTCCGGCGGCCGGAACCCGCATGAGGGCGACGCTGGCTTGGGCCAAGGGCGACGCCAATGCCGACGGCGGCATCGATGTACTCGATGCCCAGCATACGCTCAACTATATTATGGGTACGCAGAGTGGCTCATTCAACTTCATGGCTGCCGACACCTACGCCAGCAACTCTATCAATGTGCAGGACGTGGTGGCTACCATCAACCTGTTTATAGGCACCGAAGAGAGCAGCGAGGCTATGGCTGTGCGCATGTCACGCATCAAGGCTCGCGGAGCGGCTCCCGCCAACAGGCTGGCTATGGCCGACGGCGAGCTGTGGATAGATGCCGCCGACAATGTGGGCGCCATCGACATCACGCTCAAGGGCGTCGCTGCTACCGATGTCAAACTGGCACTCGGCTCGATGCGCTACCAGATGGTGACCCGCAACACCCGCGACGGAGTGCGCATAGTCATCATCAGCCCCACGGGCGACAGCATGAGCGGACACCGCTGTCTGCTCAGGACCACCCGCCCGGCACGTGTCGCCCGCGTAGCGGCTGCCGACACTGATGCCCAGCCCATAGCTGTGGAGATAGGCGACGGTACCGCCACTGGCATAGACACCATAGATGCCGACAGCCACGACCGCAAACTCTACGACATCCAGGGCCGCAAGCTCGAGCAGACCCAAGGCCACGGCATTTATATCGTGAACGGAAAGAAAATGATTTGTAAGTGAAACTGAAGACCATGAAGATGAAAGAAAAAGCAATATATATCCTGCTGTTGCTGGTGGCCATGACCTTAGGCGCCAAGGCACAGAACACCATCTCTGTGGCCCACCTCACGGGCGGACAGGGCAAGGATGTGATGATACCCATAAGCATGGACAACAACGAGGACGTAGTGGCGCTGCAGTTCGACCTGCAGCTGCCCTTCGCCAAGACCTCGGGCAAGCAGCCCACGCTGACCAACCGCAACACCAACGGCCACACCGTATCGGTGAGGGGCATGGGCAGCAACCGCTACAGGGTGGTAATCGTGAATATGAGCAACAAGCCCATCGCCGGAAGCGGCGGCGTGCTGCTCAACTTCCCCATGACGGTGCCCACGGGGCTCAACCCCGAGAGCGTCCACGCCATCACGCTGAGCGATGTGGTGATAACCAACCGCAACGGCGACAATATCCAGACTGGCTCTACCAACGGTAGTTATACCATCCAGCGCGCGCCGAGCCCCGACCTCGAAGTGAGCGATGTGGCCATCAGGCAGACCACGCTCACGCCGGGCGAGAGGATCAGCGTCAGCTGGAAGGTGAGCAACGTGGGCAATGCCGACACGCGCAGCGGATGGACCGAGAAGGTTTACCTCGTCAACACCGAGACCGAGGAGGCTGTATACATTGGCAATGTGTACTTCAACAACACCATGCTGCAGGGCGGACACACCGCGCGCAGCGCCGAGTTTGTGCTCTCACAGACGGTGGGTGTCGACGGTGAAGTGGCTGCCAAGGTGGTGGTCGAGCCCAACAGCAACACGGGCGAGTATGCCACCGACAGGCTCAACAACACCGCCATCGGAGGCAAGGCAACGGTCGAAAAAATGCTCTTCCTGACCGCCCCAGCCACCCGGTTGAAGGAAGGCCAGAGCATGCGTCTCCAGCTGAAGCGCAGTGGTAACCGCGCTACCGACGAGACCTACAGCGTGGCCACCTCGCAGCCCGACCACGTGAGCGTGACTACCCAGGTGACGATAAGAGCCGGACAGTCTACGGCCACCTTCGATGTGACGGTACCCGACAATGACTACGTCAACTCCTACAAGGCTGCCAGCGTGACGGTGACCAAGGCCCACGGCTATCCCGCCGACGTGGCTGTCAGCTTCGACATCGAGGACAACGAGTTGCTTCCCCTCAGTCTGCAGCTCGACAAGAGCGAGTACAACGAGGGCGAGTCCATCAAGCTCAGAGTGAGCGTGCCCTATCGTATCGAGGGCGAGGAACTGACCGTGAGCCTGAGCATAGAGAAGCCACGCCGCTTCCGACTGCCACAGACCTTCACCTTCCCCGCCGGTGCCACCGAGGCGGTGATAGACATTCCCATCGTCCAGGACAATCTGCCTGCCAACGACGAGACCATCAAGATTATCGTCTCTGCCGACCACCATCTCACGGCCAGCACGCTCTTCATCCTCCACGACGACGACGTGCCAGCCATCAGCATGACGCTGCAGCCCACCACGGTAAGCGAGGCGGCGGGATACAATGCCGTCTACGCCACCATAACCCGCAACAGCGCGGTGAACAGCAAGATTACGCTGAAACTGAGCGACGACAGCAACAACGAACTCTACTACACCCAGACCATCACCATGAACGAGGGCGTGGAAGAGGTGACCTTCCCCATCGGCGTCAAGGACAACCAGAAGGTCGACGGCACACGCACGGTCAAGTTTACCGCTGCCGTCTACATCACCGACTGTGGCTGCTCGGCCATAGGCAACAAGCAGACCACCGTGACAGAGACCATCACCATCACCGACAATGACGGTCCCACGCTGAACATCACCTCAGACAAGACCACCATTCTCGAGGGCGACGCCACCGGCGCACAGCTCACCATAAGCCGCAACGACGACACCTCCCAGCCGCTCACCGTGGCGCTCTCTGCCAAGGGCAACGACCTCGACTTTGCCCAGACCGTCACCATACCCGCCGGCAAGGAGAGCGTCACCACCCCGTTTGTGGCGCTGAGCAACTCGACCACCGAGGGCAACCGCACCATCTCGGTCATGGCGAGCAGCGAGGGCTATAGCCCCGGCACCGTGTGGCTGCTCATCTCCGACCAGACGCTGCCCGACGCCGAGATGCAAAAGCCCGAAGTAGCAGTCGGTATCGAGGCTGGCTCACAGGTCAAGGTGATGCTCCACATCAAGAACGTGGGCGCCATAGCCATGCCTCAGTCCACGCCCATCACCGTGACTCTGGCCGACGCCACCACGACCCTGCAGACCGACAAGCCCATCGCCCCGGGACAGACCTATGACACGTGGGCAGAGGTCAAGGCACCCGCTGTGCCCGGAACCTACCGCGTGACAGCCCACATCAACCCCGACGGCAAAGTGACCGAGCTGCAGACGATGAACAACAGCAGCACGATAGACGTCAAGGTGGTGGCTGCCTATACCTTCACCATCGCCGCAGCCAAGGACAAGTATCTCTTCGGCGACAAGGTGGTGCTCACCGGTAGTGTCAAGCGCACCGACGGCACAGCCGCTGCCGGCATAGAGGTAGAGCCCTACATCGTCTACGCACGTTCGCGCACCCGACTGGCAGCCGTGAGCGACGCCGCCGGCAACTTCTCCATCGACTATACCATACCCGCGGGTATGGGCGGAGAGTTCGGCTTCGGCGTATGCACCCCTGGTGAGAACCTCGCCACCGAGCAGGGCAACTTCAAGGTCTATGGCTTCAGCCGTACCACCACCGACTATATCACCAACAAGCTCTTCGTGGGCGAGCCCTTTGTGGGCAAAATCATGCTGAAGAACATGTCCGACCTCGACCTGCACAATGTTCGCGTGGCCTGTGCCGATGCTGGAGCCTACACCGTCAGCTTCAGCACGGTGGCTGTATTGCCGGGCAACGGCACAGCCGAGATTACCTATACCCTGCTCTCCACGGCGCTGTCCGAGACCAAGGACTGGGACAAGCTGGTCTTCGCCATCACCACCGATGAGGGCGCACGCCTCGATGTGACCACCTACAACTACACCAATGAGCACACGCCCACGCTGGTGGTCGAGACCAACAGTATCAACACCACGGTGACCAAGAACAAGACCCGACTCTACCCGCTCGTCATCACCAATACCGGACTGGCGCCTACGGGCAAGATTACCGTAGACCTGCCCAAGGCTCTGTCTAAGTTCATCAGCCTCGCCACACCCGCCACCATGCCGTCGATGGCCACCGGCGACAGCGCCACGGTGATGCTGAGGTTCAATGCCGCCGACTTCGATGTCAACATCATCCAGAAAGGCAGCATAGCCATCAACTGCGAGAAGGGAGACGGCAAGCAGGTCTTCTTCAATGTCAAGGTGGTAAGCGAAGACAAGGGCAGCCTCAAGGTGCGTGTACAGGACGAAAACACCATCTACGGCAACAAGAACGGAGAGCGGCCCTATGTGAGCGGAGCCACCGTCAGACTCACCGACTACAACACCGGCGCGCTGGTGATGAGCGACGTGACGGGCGACGACGGCTACGTGCTCTTCGAGCATCTCAACGAGGGATATTATCATCTCAATGTGACCGCCGAGAAGCACGACTCCTACAGCCAGAACGTGCTGGTAAGCCCCGGCGATGTGACCACCCATCTCGCCACCATCAGCTATCAGGCCATCACCGTCAACTGGGATGTCGAAGAGACCGAGGTGGAAGACGAGTACGAGGTGGTGACCAAGGTGACCTTTGAGACCTACGTGCCGGTGCCCGTGGTAGACATCACCGCGCCCGACATGCTCATCCTGAAGGACATCCAGCCCGGCACCACCACGCTCATGAACGTGGTGCTGCGCAACCGCGGACTCATAGCCGCCCAGGATGTAAACTACTATCCCCCCACCGCCCACGGGTTTACCTTCATGCCGATGGTCGAGCACACCGGACTGACCCTGGCGCCCGAACAGAGCTACGTGATACCCGTCCTGGTGATGCACACCGAAGACTTCGACAACCCGCAGTTTGCGCCCCACGTGAAGCGACTGATGCCACGACGCGCCTCGTCGTCGGAGAAGAACTGCAAGGGCAAGATGGGCACCGACTACAAGTGGCCCTGCGGCGCCGGAAGCAAGTACTCGTATCTGGAGAAGCCCATCCAGTGGGCTTACGGCAACGACAGCGACTGTAAGAACACCACCAACGAAGGCGTAGAATGGACTCCACCCACGCAGATGGGACGCCCAGGCGGACCGGGCGGCCCCGGCCACAATGCCACCGTCACCATCAATCCCGGTGGCGAGGCTGTGGCAAAAGCCGTCATCACGCTCATGTGCGAGGTCTGCAACTGCGTATGCGTAGACCCCGTGGCATGGCTGCCCTGTGCCACCAGCGGCATCATGGTAGCCCAAGGTTCATGGGACGGCGTCCAGGGTGCCAAGGGTTGTGGCAATGAGCTCGTGCAGTGGGGTGTAAGCATGGCGCTCGGCCCTGCCGGCAAGCTGTCGTGTCTGATCAAGCCCTTCGACCCCGACAAGGCGCCGATGGCAAAGGCTTCTGCCGACGACGACTCCAAGCCCACCGTGCTGCCCGCCCTGCTCGAGTCGTCGGGCAGAAAGCAGGTGATGTACTGGCGTTACTATGAGTCGTTCTTCAACTACAATGCCGAGCTCACTGGTGCCCGCGAGGCGCTCGCCACCGAGGGCTTCTACGACGAACTCGTGAGCGCACTCGCCGACATCGACTTCGCCCTGAAGAAGATGCAGGCCGACGGCGACCTCTGGGACTTTGACCTCAACACTATCCCCGCCACCACCACCGTCGACGACAAGTCGCAGGGACTGGGCGCCTACCTCACCTCGCTCATGCCCAACAAGCGCGCCAACGTGGCCGACTTCTCGCTGCGCAGTTATGTGGAGCGCATCCGCAACAAGTGGCGCAAGCTCGAAGGCATGGACTACGACAGCGACAACCATCCCGACGAAGACAAGCTCGCCCGCATAGTACGAGAGAGAGACGACATCGTGGCACAGATGGTCGACATGGGCTTTGCCACCCTCGACGACCTGATGAACAGCGCCCGCAAGGACTGGCTGCTCTACCAGGAGACTGCCTCGCAGAACACCTGCGCCGAGGTGAAGCTCGAAATCAAGCAGAAGCTGGTGCTCACCCGACAGGCATTCCGCGGCACGCTGACCATCGACAACGGCTCCAACTCTGACATGAGCCACATCATGGTCAATGTCAACGCCACCAACATGGAGACCGGAGCTATAGCCACCCGACACGAGATGGAAATACAGGTAGAGAAGATAGAAGGCTTCGGAGGCGAAAAGGACGGCGAGTGGACCCTGCCCGCAGGCAAGAAGGGTGTAGCCACATTCCTCTTCATACCCACCAAGTATGCCGCACCCGAGAATGTGACCACCTACAGCTTTGGCGGAACGCTCGCATTCAACGACGGCGCCACCGACCAGACCCGCTCGCTCTTCCCCGTGAGCCTGCAGGTGAAGCCATCGCCCGACCTCGACCTCACGTATTTCATGCAGCGCGACATCTATGGCGACAACCCGCTTACCGAGGATGTCATAGAGCCCGTGGTGCCAGCCGAGTTCTCCGTGCTCATACACAACAAGGGCAACGGCGACGCCAACAACGTGCGCATGATTACCCAGCAGCCACAAATCGTGGACAACCAGAAGGGACTCATGATAGACTTTGCCATACTCAGCTCGAGCCTCAACGGAGGCGAGAAGACCATGGCGCTCTCCAGCGATGTCGCCACACAGTTTGGCACCATCAAGGCGGGCGAGGCGTCGTATGCCACATGGGAGCTCACCTCGTCGCTGCTCGGCCACTTCACCCAGTACGATGTGAGCGTGACCCACGTCACAGACTATGGCAACCCCGACCTCTCGCTCCTTGACCGCGTATCCATACACGAGCTGATACACAGCATCAATGCCAGAATAGGCGAGAAGACCTACCGCGCATGGATAACCAACGACTATCCCGACGCGTTCGACGACCCAGACCATATCTACTTCGCCAACGGCACCGACGAAGACCTCGTGGCGCTGCGCGATGCCACCAGGATAGAGGCGCTCGGCGACAGCAAGTACCGCATCACCGTCGATGTGGCGCAGAGGCAGTGGTTCTACACCTCGGTGGCCAACCCGGCGGGCAAGTATGCCAAGATACTGAGCATCAAGAACGAGACCACGGGCGAGACCCTCGATTCCGACAACTTCTGGACCACCGACTACACGCTGCAGGACGGCATAGACCCACTGCTCGACTACCGTCTGCACATAGCCGACCTGAGCAGCGGCCCAGGTACAGTGAAGTACATAGTGGAGTTTGAGCCGATGCCCGAGCTGCGCCTCGATGTGGTAAGCATCGAGACCGTGCCCGAAGACGACCAGATAGCCGAAAAGCCCATCACCGAGCTTACGGTCAAGTTCAACAAGGACATAGACACCCAGACCTTCACCCGCGACGACATCGTGCTGCGACTCGAGGGCAAGCCCCAGACCACAGCGCTGCCCATCACCCCAGCCACCGCCGACAACAAGCGCGAGTTCAAGATCAACACCGCAGCCCTCACCGACAACGGCTTCTACGCGCTGCAGGTCAAGAGCGAGAACATACGCGATGCCGAAGGCTTCATGGGGGCCGAGGGCAAGCAGGTGAGATGGATGCTCTTCAAGGACGGTCTGGTGCACTTCAATGTCAAGGTGCTGCCGCTGCCCGAGTGTGGCAACGTAGACTGCGTCATCGAGGGCGAGGAGGGCCGCAAGGTCACCACGCGTAAGGCACCGCTCAAGGCGGGCACCGCAGCCATAGCCAGCACAGCGCCCTATGGACGCACGATGACCTTCACCGCCACGCCCAACACGGGATATAAGTTTGTACACTGGAAGAGCAATGCCGACGACCAGATAGTATCGACCGACGAGGTATTCACCACCGAGGCGCGCAGCACCAAGGACTTCTCGGCGGTATTCCAGGCCGAGTCGTACAAGGTCGACGTAAACTGCAACAGCGCAGAAGGCGACATCGACGTCTCGACCGGCTACTACGACTACAATACCAAGCTGGTGCTCGACGCCAGGGCAAAGGACAACTTCCGGTTGGTGGGCTATCGCATCAACGGTACCCTCAAGGAGATGACGCCCTACACCCTAACCGTCGAGGGTCCCACCGAGGTCGAGGTGGTCTATCGCGACATGACGCCCGTCAACGTGCTGCTCAACGAGGGTGCCGACTACACCCCCGAAGATGTCGAGGCAGCTAAGGTGAGCCTCTACCGCTCATTCCATAAGGGCACATGGAACACCATCTGTCTGCCCTGCGCGGTAGACAACCCAGAGGCAGTGTTCGGACAGGGTACCCTGGTGGCACAGATGACTGGCGTGAGCGGCACCACGCTCATGTTTGCCCCCGTCAACACGATGGAGGCCAACACGCCCTACCTCATCAAGCCCACCAAGATTAACAGTCCGGCGTATGCCCATGACGAGAACCCCACCATGCTCTACGACCTGGGCGTCACCACTACCCAGAAACCCGAGCGGGGCGTGCCCGCCGACAGCAAGGACGGCTACAGCTTCATAGGCGCCTATAGCATCTATCCCATAGCCACCGACGACGGCAACTACTACATCAGCAGCGACAAGTTCTACTATGTCGACGCCGCCGCGAGTGTCTATACCACCCGCTTCCGTGGCTATTTCCATGCCGACAACGGCTCGGCGTCGCCCATATCACTGGGTATAGGCAGCGCCACCGGCATCACCCCACCCGTGAGCATCACCGACAGCCGCAACGCCGTCTACGACCTCAACGGCGTGATGGTGAGACAGCCCGGCGAGTCGCTCAGCGGACTCAAGCCCGGTGTCTACATCACCCGCGACAAGAAGATAATAATCAAGTAGCCGCCCGCCGCTGCGCCCGCGACGACAAAAGAGCGCAAGGCTGCGACTATAGGACGCAAGGCTGCGGCAAGAGAGCATAATACAACAACGAGAGAGAGCGTAAAGCCCGTCATGGGCATTACGCTCTCTCTTGTGGTATATCCCGCAACCATCTCCACCAATCTGCTGATGACCTCCAGCAGAATTATGATGACCTCCAGCAGAATTATGATGACCTCCAGCAACCTGCTGATGACCTCCAGCGGCTCGTGCCTATTGATACGAGCCCTCGTGACATTTGATACGTAAGCCCGTGCCTATTGATACGAGCCCTCGTGACTTACGTTACGAGCCAGCCAAGGCATCAGCCACACGACTGGAGGGCATCGCCACGGGCGCAGAGGGTATCGCCTCTAGCGCAATGGGCATCGCCCTGCGCGCAGCGGCCCTTGCGCTCGCAGTAGCGCTCACACTGGGTGCAGATATCATAACCCAGCATGGCGCCGAGCATGAAGTCCTCTTCGGGGGTGAGCAGATTGAGCGAGCGCGTCACCATCATGCGTATGGCGTTGAGACACTCCTCGCGCCCGAAGTAAAGATTGAGGCGGTCGTTGCCCACGGGCTGGATGATGTAGTGGATGTGCTGGCTCTCCAGACGCGCCGGGCAAATTCCTCATACTTCTTGTTGAACGTGAAGAGCACCATACGGCGCACTCCCTTCTTGTATTCGTAGATATGGTTCATCAGTACCTTCATATCTACGGGTAATAGCGTGGTTTGCTGCATGATTGTGACTTTTAATGTGGAGAATGGCGAAACGGGGATGGTCTGGTCAGAGACTGGGGGTGATGGCGGCTGCCCAGGCGTCGATGCGCGCGTCGGTCTTGTCGGACTCGTTGACCTCGTCGAGGGCAAGGCCCACAAAGTGGCCGTCGACCACGGCGTCGGAGGCATCAAAGGTGTAGCCGTCGACTGGCACCGCTCCCACCACGTGGGCTCCGGCACCGACGACAGCCTGGTAGAGTTCGCCCATACCACCCGCAAAGGTGTCGGGATAAGACTCGGAGTCGCCGCAGCCAAAGAGGGCCACGGTCTTGCCCGAGAGGTCGGCACCGCGGAGGGTGCGCACGCCGTCGTACCAGTCGTCCTGCATCTCGCCGGCACCCCACGTAGATGTACCCAGGATGAGGTTGTCGTTGGAGGCTATGACGCTGTCGTCGAGGTCACCGACGCCGATGACATCGTCTACCCCCAGTCGGGCGCCTATTCTGCCGGCGAGTTCCTCGCAGGTGCCGGTGCTTGAGCCGTAGATAATCACTGTTTTCTTCATAATCTTCTTGGTTTTTGAATTGATAATAATGAGTCTGTAGTCGATGATTGTATCACCGCTACAAAGTTAGCGAGGTTCAGAGGACTGCACAATACCCAAAAATAATGATTTTGGCGGCAGAGAGATGACTATATAATAAGGTAAGGGTATGGGGGCGCTTCTGCAGACCGATGGCGCAGAAGCGGAGACGGTGGCTGGTCAGGCCTTGACAAAGCCCAAGGTGAGGATGGAGAAGGTAACATCGCCCGCCTTCTCTATCTCCTGGGCGCAGGCGCAAAGGGTGGCGCCGGTGGTGGCCACGTCGTCGACGAGGAGTATGTGGCGGTGGCTGAAGCGCTCGGGGTGAATGGTGCGGAAGACATGGGCTACGTTGTCGTTGCGGTCCCAGCGCTGCTTGTGGGTCTGGCTCGACTCAAAGTGCATGCGCCCCACGGCACCGGCATCGACGGCGATGCCCGTGACATGGCTTATGCCGCGGGCAATCTCGACGCTCTGGTTGTAGCCACGCTCGCGGATGCGGTCGCGGCTCAGGGGAACGGGCACGATGACATCGATGCCGTCGAAGAAGGACGCTGCACCATACTCGGTGGCAAGCATGGCGCCAAGGGCTTCGGCGGTGTCGGGCGAGTCGTTGTACTTGAGGTCGTAGACCAACTGGCTGGCTCCGCTGCCGCCCTTGTAGAAGAACAGGGCGCCACAGCGCTCGATGGGGATGCGGCCCCAGAACATGTGGGCCATATCATTGTCGGCGGGAGAGGCGTCGTAGCCCGTGCGGGGCAGGCAGGCGTTGCAGACCGAGCAGAGCGCGTGCTCGCCGGAAGAGAGTCGCTCGCCGCACATGGCGCAGTGGCGTGTGCAGAGCAGGTCGTGGAGTCGGGCGGAGAGGTCAATCATCGGGCAGAGAGGTGATGCCGTCGATGCAACGACGGATGATGTCGTAGTCGAAGCCACGACCAAGAGCAAAACGGATGAGTTTCTGACTGCGTTCGTAGTCATTGCGACCGGTAATGGTGCGCCACTTCTGGGTGAGCATAGGCCGCAGGATGTCGACATAGGTCTCGGCGGGCACCTCGTCGAGGATGGGGCGATAGATGCTGGCAGATACCTGCTTGGCATACAGTGCCTGTTCTATCTTGCGTCGTCCCCAGCCGTTGTACCTTATCTTGTCTTCGACAAAACAGCGGCAGTAGCGGCTGTCGTCTACGTAGCGGTTGTCGACGAGATAGTCGATGATGCGGCTGCAGGCATCGTCGGCGAGTCCCCACTGCTCCATCTTCTTCATCATGTCGCCCTGGCAGTATTCGGCTTGGGAACACAGGGCGGCGAGGCGTTTGAGTGCCTGTTCTTCGGACAGTGGTTTCATAGTCGGGCGATGATAAAACGTGGACGGTCGTACTGGTCGCGCTCTACGGAGGCGGCAAAGCCCAGTGCGTGGAGCATGGCGCTGGTCTCGGAGGCGTAGAGGGCGTTGATCTCGAAAAGCAGGGTGCCGCCGGGCTTGAGCGCGCGGGTGGCATAGCGGGCTATGGCGCGATAGAAGAGCAGTGGGTCGCTGTCGGGCACAAAGAGCGCCGTGGCAGGTTCGTGGTCGAGCACATGGGGGCTCATCTCGGCTCGCTCGCTCATGCAGATATAGGGCGGATTGCTCACGATGACATCCCAAAGGGCGGTGTCGGCGGGCGGCGCCAGGGCATCCTGTCGCTCAAAGCACACCTGGGCACCCAGGCGGGTGGCATTGGCGCGGGCTATGCGAAGCGCGTCGTCGGAGATGTCCCACGCCGTGACCGTGGCGTCGGGATAGTCGAGCGCGGCGGTGATGGCGATGCAGCCCGAGCCGGTGCCGATGTCGAGCAGGGTGAAGGGGCGGGCGGCGGCGCTGCCTATCATGGGGATGAGCAGAGCCGTCTCGGGGCGGGGAATAAGCACTCCCGGCGCCACGGCAAAGCGGCGTCCGCTGAAATCGGCATGGCCCAGCACATACTGGACGGGCTCATAGTTGGCTATCCTTGCCACAATTTCCTCCAGATTTGCTCGCTCGTCTGCGGATAATTGGTTAACTTTGCCCATATATATATCGGTGGGCGAAAGGCCGAACTCGTCTTCGACCACCATGCGCACGATGGCGCGAGCCTCGCCTTCGCCATACAGAGGCGAAAGCCTTCGGCACAACTCATTGTATGTCATACGCACAAAGTTATAAAAAAATATGGATATGAAACGGAAAGAGGGTTATAAAAAATCAGCAGGCGCCAGAATAGCCGCTATCGCGGGCCGAATGTGGGTCGCGGCAGCCGCATTGTGGCTCGCCGGCAGCGCCCGGGCACAGCAGACGGCCATCATCCCGCAACCCGTAGAGATGGAGACCGTGGGCACCACGTGGACTCTGCCCGCCACGCTCACCGTAGGCACCACCGACAAGGCTCTTGGCCACGCCGCGACATATCTGGCTGATGCCCTGACGCAGCAGACGGGTCGCAAGGTAAGGACTGGCGGCAAGAAGGGCGACATAAGGCTGGGGCTCGACCGCAGTCTCGGCAGCGGAGCCTACTGGCTGAGCGTCGGCGCCAAGGGAGCCACCATCGAGGGCGGCGACTATGCCGGAGTGGTCAACGGCATAGCCACTCTGCGCCAACTGATGCCTGCTGCACCGGACACAGGAGCGACGGTGGCTGGCGTGAAGGTAAGCGACGCGCCGCAGTTTGGCTGGAGAGGATTCATGATAGACTGCTCGCGCCACTTCTACACGGTGGGCGAGATAGAGCGGGTGCTCGACATGATGGCATACTACAAGATGAACCGCTTCCACTGGCATCTCACCGACGACCAGGGCTGGCGTATCGAAATCAAGCGTTATCCCGCGCTCACGCTCAAGGGTGGCTGGCGCCGGCTCAACGGTCAGGACTCGCTCTGCCTCAAGCGCGCGGAGCAGGAGGACATGCCCAATCTGCTGCTGCCCGAAGAGAAGATGCGCACCGCTGATGACGGCTCGCGCGAGTATGGCGGCTACTACACCCAGGACGACGTGAGACGCGTCGTGGCTTATGCCGCCGAGCGTGGCATCGACGTGATACCCGAGTTGGACATGCCCGGCCACAGTCTGGCTGCCATCCAGTGTGTGGGCGGCCTCTCCTGCTCGGAAGATACGCGGTGGGGACGACTCTTCTCGACACCTATGTGCCCCGGCAAGGACACCATGCTGGAGTTCTGCAAGAACGTTTGGACCGAGGTCTTTGGTCTCTTCCCCTATGAATACGTACACATCGGTGGCGACGAGGTGGATATGAAGAACTGGCGTGCCTGCGCCGACTGCCAGCGTCGCATGAAGGACAACGGACTCAGTTCGGAGCCTCAACTGCAGACCTGGTTCAACCACTATATGGAAGACTTCTTCCGCGCACATGGTCGCAAGATGATTGCTTGGGACGACGTCGTCGACGGAGGTCTCTCGCCCTACACCACCGTGATGTGGTGGCGCTCGTGGCTGCCCAAGGGGCCCAAGCGGGCTACCAGCCACGGCAACGACCTTATCGACGTGCCCGTCTCCTACTTCTATCTCAGTGGCCGCGATGACCCCAGCAAGATGGAAGGTATCTACCGCTTTGACCCCTACGCCACCCTCAACGCCGAAGAGAGTCAGCACGTGCGTGGCATCCACTCCTGTCTGTGGGGAGAGCGCATAGCGAGCGCCGAACGCATGTGGTACCAGCTCTTTCCACGGTTTATGGCGGTGGCAGAGCGCGCCTGGAGCCGTCCTGAACGTATGGACTACGAAGACTTCAGCCGTCGTATGCTCAAGCATCTGCCCCGTCTGGAGGCGATGGGCATACAGTACAGGTTGCCCGATGTGACCGGACTCATCCGCACCGCCGTCTTCACCGACAGCGACACGGTGAGCGTGGCTTGCATAGACCCCTCGGTGAGCATACACTATACCACCGACGGCACCATGCCACAGGTATCGTCGCCCAAATATACCGGTCCGATTGCGGTGAGCCAGACCACGCACTTCATCTTCAGGCCCTTTGGCGCCGACGGACGCAAAGGCGACGCCGTGAGCACCTCGCTGGTCAAGACGATTATGGCAGAGGCGGTAGGCGTGGACGGCAAACTGCTGCCTGGGCTGCGCAATGTGTGGTATGACTATGGCGGCGACAACTGTGCCGGCATCGAGAAAGCTCAGATTAAGGGCGAATATGTCACCGATGGCGTGGTCATTCCTCGCGAGGCCCGTGAGAATATCGGACTGGTCATCACGGGGTATATCGAGGTGCCCCACGACGGCATCTACTCCTTCGCGCTCTACTCGGATGACGGCAGCCAACTCATCATCGACGACAAGATGGTGGTAGACAGCGACGGCATGCACGACATTATGGAAGTGACTGGCCAACACGCCATGAAGGCTGGTCTGCACCCCCTACGCGCCACTTACTTTGACCACAACGGCGGCGACTTGAGACTCACCGTCAAGGACAAGCATGGCAAGAAGGTGGAAGTGAAATACTGGCATAAATAAGACAATGATGACAACACTGGATATAGACGAAAGATACATGAAACGCTGTCTGCAACTGGCAGCGTGTGGACAACAGAACGCCAAGCCTAACCCCATGGTGGGCGCGGTGCTCGTGGCCGACGACCGCATCATCGGCGAAGGTTACCACGTGCGTTGCGGCGAGGGCCATGCCGAAGTCAACTGCTTTGCATCGGTCAAGCCCGAAGACGAAGGGCTCCTCGGCCGCGCCACACTCTATGTCAGCCTGGAGCCATGCTCCCACTACGGCCGTACTCCTCCCTGCGCCGACCTCATCGTGACCAAGGGCGTCAAGCGCGTTGTGGTGGGCTGCATCGACCCTTTCGCCCGTGTGAGCGGACGTGGCATCCAGCGTCTCCGCGACGCCGGTATCGAGGTCAGAGTGGGTGTGCTCGAGCGCGAATGTCGTTGGCTCAACCGCCGTTTTATCACTATGCACACCCATCATCGTCCCTACATCATCCTGAAGTGGGCGCAGACTGCTGATGGCTTCCTCGACGACCACTACAAGCCCACGATGATATCCAACGCCATGACCCAGATGGTCTCGCACCGTCTGCGGGCAGAGAGCGACGCCATCCTCGTGGGCAGGGTGACTGCCGAGCGCGACAAGCCACAGCTCAATGTGCGCCACTGGGTTGGCCCGGCGCCCGAGCGGATTGTCTTGAGCCACAACACGACTATCGACGCTATTCTGGAGCGTCTCTACACCGAGCAGCGGCAGAGCCTCATCGTGGAAGGGGGTGCCTCTACGCTCAAGTCATTCATAGACCGCGACCTCTGGGATGAACTGCGAGTAGAGACGGGTACTGCGGTGGTAGGCGAAGGCACCAAGGCACCACAGGTGCCAGCCACGGCACGGCTCGACATCAACCGCATGTATGGCAACAATGACTATCGCATTTACCATAACCATTCACTCCTGAAACTCCACGACCAATAGACAAGCAACAATGACTATCGCATTTACCATAACCATTCACTCCTGAAACTCCATGACCAATAGATATACACGACGGCTGGACGGCGACGACGAGATGCGGCGCCGCGAACTCATAGACAAGATAGAGCGCGCGCTGAGCCAGCGGAGCGTAGCCGAACTTGAAGCTATCTCCTACGACCTTTTCACCAAGGGGTATCTGGAGGATTAGGCGACTCACGCCATGATACACACTACGCCCTGAAGGGATGAGAGCTGAGCCAAACGGCTGCTTCGGTCCCTTCAGGGCGTAGTGTATATGGATAATCGGTGTTCCGGAGGGCATCGCCTCTGACTCTGCACCAGAAGCGGGTATCCCTACGGAGATATGGGTTATGCCGGCAGACTTACTGGATGCTTACAGTAGCCTTGGCATGGACGTCCTTCTGAGGGAGGGTAACGCTGACGATGCCCTCGGGGCTATAGGTGAAGTCCTTGGTAGCCACTCCGTTGACCTTGACAGCGGTAGGACGGCGGTGGGTATAGACCTCGAGTTTATAGGTACGGCTGGTGTACATACCCTTGTACTGACCCTTGACGGGCTGCACGGTGAAGTCGACGCGCTGACCGTTCTGGGCGCAGTCGAAAGTGGTACGAGCCACGGCACCCTTCTCGTAGTCATAGCTCTCGCCATCGTCTTCCATGAGGGTATAAGAAGACTTGCCCTTGGGGAATACCTTGACGGTAAGGGTATCGATGGGATATTCGCCCACGAAGTTCATGTCGCGCTGCATGGGGATGATAGAGCCCTCACGCACGAAGAGCAGACCGGCACGACCTTCAGGGATATCGCGCTTCACGGTGCGTCCACCCTGTACGCGTTCACCATTCCAGAAGTCGGTCCATTCGCCCTTGGGCAGATAAACCTCATTGCTGAATATTCCTACGAGGAAGTTCTTGCCAAACATATACTGATAGCAGGCATCGTCGACATTGCGGTCGGCAGGGAACTCGAGCGGCATCGACCTTACAATAGGCATACCAGTCTGCGCACCCTCGATGGCGGCAGTGTAGATGTAAGGCAGCAGACGGTAGCGCAGCTGCACATAATACTTGTAGATAGCCTTGTCATGGGTAGAGAAGTAGAAGGGCTGCAGGAGCGAGTACCAACTATTTATCTGTACCCAGGGGAGGAAGAGACCGAAGTGCAGACTCTGCATCTCCTGCTCCTTGGGCACTGACATCACGTCGCACGATGTGTTGAGGAAGCCGCTCATACCCAGGTTGAGCTGGTCGAAGAGCGCAGTCTTGCCGCCACCATTGTCGCCGCTGGTCGATGCACCCCAGTGCTGTGTACCAGCCCATCCGGCGGTGTAGTGATGCCAGTTGCGTCGGCCGGTATGGTCGCGCATCATCACCTCCATCTGCTTGGGCAGCAGTATCTGGTTGAGGTTGTGCATCACCTTGTCAGTGTAACCGTTGTAGTAGTCGCGTGTGGGATGCTCATCGATAGTACGGGCGGGGTCCATCTTGAAGCCGCGCACGCCATTGTCTACAAAGTTGCGCAGGTGGTCCATCCAGTGTTCCTTGCCGCTTTCGGGCTTGCCGGCAGCCTTTGCCAGCGCGTCCTCTTCGGCGATACTCAGGTCGTATTCCTCACAGAGCCAGAGGCCGAGCTTGAAGCCCATGTTCTTGAGGCGTCCGACGAGCAGGCGATGGTTTTCCTTCTTCGGGTATTTGCATGAGTCCCAGTAAGCCTCTGCCGAGAAGAGCTTGTAGTTCCATTTCTTCTTCGTAGAGAAGTCGTATCGCTTCTCCATCCACTGGGGTTCGAGCCAGAGCAGGTCGCAAGGCACCTCCATACGACGGAACTCGACGGCGTCGCGCAGGATGTCAAACTGGTTTTCGAGCATGTTGGGACCGAAGCAGAGACCGTAGGCCCACTTGGGCTGCAGGTAAGGACGGCCGGTGATGAGGGTGTAGGCGTCGATGATGGCGGGCATATCCTTGCCGAGCATCAGGTAGAAGTCGGCTTCGTCGGTGGTGTTGTAGACCGACATGATGTCCTTCTGGTGACGGCCGATGTCGAAGAAGTGCTTCAGTGTGGTGTTGTTGAAGACGCCCCAGCCGTTGCTGCTGATGAGCATGGGCTGTGGTATCTCGGTGTGCTGGTATGTTGTCCACATACGCAGCAACTCTCCTCGGTGCTGGATGTGCTCGCGACTGGTGCTGCCACCGCCGTAGAAGCGCTCTCCCTCACGCAGGGTGAAGTTGATGATGCTGCACTTCTTGTATTCGCCGGTCTCGGCAGTATCCTTGGCGGCAGCCGAGGTCTTGACGTCGCCGATAATACCATTATTCTTTGCCACCTTCATGTCGGCAAACTTCACATTGATGTCTTTGCCCAGCGAGGCGAGCAGCGGGTCGGTGCCCTTGAGGTAGTTGACGCGGTCCACTATCTTCTTGCCCGACTTGTCGGCTACGCTGATAGAGCCGTCCTTCTTGTCGATGGTCAGGGAGTAGAGTCCGGTGGTGATAGTCATCACTCCACCCTTGTCGGTGGTATTGCAGTCGACGCGCTGCCAGTCTTTCTTCTGCACATTGTAGCGCAGCATGAGATTTTCGGCATACTTGTCACGAGGCGAGAAGCGTACGCGGAAGATGCCGTCCGTACATACCTGTACGTTCATGTGCATCTTGTTCTTCAGCTTTACCTCGTACTCGGTGGTGTTCTGCGCCATCATGGGGATGGCTGTCAGCAACAGCAGGAAGATAAACAGTTTTTTCATGATTTGTAGCATTGTGATTGTTTCTGCCACAAAGATACTGATAATTATCAAGATAGGCCGTATCGGAGTGGACAAAAAAACGGCGCAGAGCATTTTTTATGGTTTTTTGGGCCAACCTCTCGGTTTTTGCACGGGTCGACGGGAACGAAAAAAGGCTTGCCTCCTTCGCGGAGACAAGCCCAGAGACTACATTGGGTATGACGAAGGTTACAGGTCGTCGCCTGTGTACTGGCCCACGAAGAAGATGGCTCCCGTGGGGCGATGGGTAATCATGTAGATGAAGGGGCGGTCGGCGTGGAAGTTGACGTACCAGGGCTCCTGAGGCTCCAGCGCGGTGGTGCGCACCATCACCGAGGTCACGGCGGCAGCCTTGGTACCCTCTTCGCTCACCTCGATTTTGGCTTTCTGCAGCATGCCCGAGATGTAGATGGGCTGGGCGGTCATCTGGCTGAAGTCTGCCTGACCGGGGGTAAACATGGTGGCGGCGCCGAGCTGTGCCATAGGCTCGTTGAGCCGGGTCTCGGTGGCTATAGTGAAGCGTGGCAGTTTCAGGTCTACCCTGCACTCTTCGGCAGCGCGCCAGATGCTGTCCATGACGCTGGCGTCGAGAGAGTTCATCACCTCGGTCACCGACTTGCCCTCATAGGGCAGCATTACGGTCATCGTGAAGTTGCCGTTGCCATAGGGCAGCACCACTGCACCATATCCCTGCATGCGTGCATAGTACATCCTGCCCTCTCGGTGCATCATCGGTGCCCGCTTGATGTCGCGGGTATAGCCGTGGAAAGGCTCTACGCGGGTGTCGGCTTTATCAAACTTGTCGGCCCAGGTACCGTTGAAGTAGATGGCATTCATCAGCACAGCCACATCATCGGCGCTGAGCTGGTCGATGATGCGCGGTATCATGCCGTGGGTCTGTCGCTGACACCAGCCGTTAAGATAGTCTACCGTCGAAGCCTTGCCAAAGTCGCGGCTGGTCACCTCGGCGTCGTAGAAGTTCTTCATCGTGGTCACATAGTCGGGGTTGAGACTCGCCTGCCGGTCTACGGCGATGCAGTTGGCCACATTGATGCGGGTCTGGCTGTCCAGACGCGACGCCTTGTCAATGAGAGACTTGCAGACCTCGTTGAGCGCATCCATCTGACTGTCGTCTACGCCGAGGGTCTTCATGATTTCGGCACGGGTAGTGCCGTTGGCGCCGTTGGCGAGCATCGCCATGAGATACGACACGCTGATGGGCGAAACCACCTTGGAGTCCATGCCCGCCTGGGTACGCATCAGGTCGAACGCCATGCCGTTGATGCTCCGCAGAGCCGACTGCTGGGCGTCGGAGAGTACGAGATACTCGCTGTCGAGTTTTTCTATTTCCACGATCTTACTTGCGTTCATGTCTGCGTCTTTGGCAGCGGGCTGCTTGCTGGTGGCACACGAGCCGAGGCCGGTCATCACCATGACGGCGGCGGCTATTACATTGGTTGTCTTGTTCATCTTTGTTCGTTTTATTATATATATAATGTATAAGGTGACGAAAGATTGCATGGCGGCGACGATTTTCCCGCTTTTTTCAGTTTTTTTCACGCTTGTTATGTCCTATTTTGGCTTTTCATACGTTATTAGTGTGAAAGGATATGACTACAGAAGACTTCTATCATACGATCATACCGCTGCGCGACGACCTGTTGCGATACGCCGTCAGTCTGACGGCCAGCAGCGACGACGCCGACGACCTGGCCCAGAAGACCCTGCTGCGACTCTGGGACATGCGCGAGCGTCTCGATGCCGGCGACAACCTCAGGGCGATGGCCGTGACCATGCTGCGCAACAGGTTCTACGACCAGCAGCGCCACGCCAGCCACAGCCGACGGCTCTCTACCGCTGACGACATGGGGCACGAAGACCTGCGGGTCGAGGCGCGCGACCAGATAGGTCTGGTGAGCGACATCATCGACCACCTGCCGCCTCTGCAGCAGCGACTCTTCCGTATGAAGGAGATTGAAGGCTACACCGCCGACGAGATTATGCGCATCACGGGATGCTCGGCAGCCAATCTGCGCAAGAACCTCTCTCGGGCACGTATCGCCATCCGCACCCAGTTTATCCATATCACACGACAAGGAGGTAACAGTATATGAACAATCATCAAGACATAACCCGGCTGATAGACCGCTACATGGCAGGCGCCACCACCAACGACGAGGAAGCCCGACTGCGCGCCTACTTCGCCACAGCCAGCGACATCCCCGCCGAATGGGCGATATACAAGGCGCTCTTCGGCTACGTCGATGGCCAACGGATGGAGACAGCCCACTCTCTCTCGACTGCCCCCACCGCGCCCCGACACACCGCCCGGCGCCCGACGCCGATGGTGCGCCGCCTGTGGATAGGGGCTGCAGCGGCGGCAGCCGTCGTGGCGGTGGCAGTGATGGTATGGCCACGCCCCAGCGCCTCTACCTATGCCGTCATCGACGGCAAGGTATGCACCGACCGCAGCGAGGTGAGAGCCGAGGCGCTCAGCGCCCTGCAGACCATACAGCTCGAGGACGACGACGATGCCTTTGCGGCTCTCGGCATGATGGAAAGACAATAGAGAACAAACAATACGACTATGGCACAATATCACATAACGACTACAGCCCGGCGCACCCTCATGGCGGTGGCGCTTGCGCTGATGATGCACCTCGCAGCCATCGCCCAGACGGGGCTGAGCGTCAACGAGGTCTTTACGAGGTACGGCCACGCCAAGGGATGCAAGATGGTATCCATGCGCAACGCCACCCTGAAGGGCTACAAGCTCAACATATACAAGAGTCTGGTGTACAAGCACCTCGCCGACGACGTGGCGCCCTATCTGCAGGCCGACCGCAAGCGCGCCAGGAAGATACGCGAGGTGGTCGAAGACGGACTCGTCACCGGCGGATACTACATGATGCAACCCACAGCTGAAGGGCTGAACCGCTACATACTCTTCAGCAACGGCGCAGGGCAGCGCGGCACGGTCATCTACATCGAGGGGCGCCTCTCGCCCGACGATATCATGACGCTGTGCTACTCCAGAAGAAAATAAGACATAAATACACACGACAATGAATATCAAGCACATCATCGCGGCAGTGGCGCTCATGGCTATGCCCCACTATGCCGCAGCACAACAGAAAGACACCACCATCGTGGTGGGCAACAGACAAATCGTAGTAAGCGGCACCGACGCCAACACCACCGTCACCGTCTACGGCAAAGACCAGAAGGAGATGAAGAAGGTGTCGGAGACCCGCTTTGTCGACGGCCAGGACATCGAGCAGGTCTACGTGACCTCGCCGTTTATCCCCTCGTCGCTGGGCAAGAAGAAGGGGCGCATCGTCAACAACTACCCGTGGCTCTACTTCGGCTACAATCTCCTGGGCAGCAGCGCCATGTCGCTGAGCAGTGGCGACAATCTGCCCACACGCGACGCCAAGTCGTGGGAATGGGGCATCACGCTCACCAGCGTAGGCTTCCGCATGCACCAGAACCTGGCTTTGACCTCGTCGCTGTCAGTGGGACAGGTCTTCAACCACCTCAAGGGCAACACCGTGCTTGCCACCAGCGACGGCAAGACCTCGTTTGCCACCCGCCCCGATGACGAAAACGTGGAGAAGAGTTATCTCATGTACGACTTTGTGCGGTTGCCCGTGATGCTGGAATGGCAGAAGCGGCTCGGTCTTAATGCCTTCGTGGCCGTGGGACCATCGCTCGAACTGCGCTGGCACGAGCGGTCGCGCTATGTGGTCAATGGCGACAAGCGCACATCGGCTTCAGACATCAATCTCAATCCCGTGGGACTGAGCCTCGACCTGCGCGCCGGCTACGGAGCCATAGTCGTCTACACCCGCACGGCGCTCACCCCGCTGCTCAAGACCGCCAACGCCCCCAAGTGCTATCCCGTGTCGATAGGAATGGGCATCCGTTTCTGACGCGGGCACGAAGCCAAGGCCAGTGTGGGCCACAGCGCTCGCCGTCACCACATTTGGCGACACCGGAGGCATCGTCGGCGGCTCGTAACGGAAGTCACGAGACCACGTATCAATAGGCACGAAGCCACGTAACAATAGGCACGAGGGCTCGTATCAATAGGCACGAGCCGACGATGATAATCAGCAGAGTGCTGGAGATGGTCAGAAAATTGCTGGAGGTCATCAGCAGAGTGCTGGAGATGGTCAGAAAATTGCCGGAGGTCATCAGCAGAGTGCTGGAGTAATCCATATTGAACAATACGCATACCGCAACAGAAAGACCGACGGTCGGCAGCCCTGTATATAGGGTCGCCGGCCGTCGGTCTTGATCCGATAGAGAGGCGGAGTCAATCCACCTTGCTGAATTCGTCTTTGCCTACACCGCAGAGAGGGCAGAGCCAGTCTTCGGGCAGGTCTTCAAATGCTGTACCTGGTTCGATGCCATTGTCGGGATCGCCTACGGCGGGGTCGTAGATGTATCCGCAGACATCACATACATACTTGTCCATATTCATTATAGTTTTAAGGGTTCTGACCGGAACCATTTCCGGCCAGTCTTGGGGTTATTTCTCTCTGTTGTCGGTGGGGACGACAAGGGGGTTGATGATTTTGACCGACTCCTTGGCGATGACGGTGGGCGCCATGAATATGCGCGACTGCAACTGCTTCCCCTCGTTGATGCAGTTGATCATCATCTTGACGGCAGCCAGCGCCATGTGCTCAGTGGGCTGTGCCACGCGCGTGATGGGCGGGTTCATGTAGTCGAGGAAGACGCTGTCGTCGAAGGAGATTACCGAGATGTCGTTGGGGATGTCCATGTTCTGCTCGCGGAGCGCCTTGATGGTGCCCAACAGGATATTGGTGCTCATGGCAAAGATGGCTGTGGGCACGCGGGGACCTATGAGCGCCACCTTGGTCTCGGTATATCCGTTCTGGATGGAAAACTCGTTGCCCAGCATCTGCAGGCGCACGGGCTGTCCGAAGTCTATCACCGCCTTGCGACATCCCTTGACTCTCTCCTGGGTAGTCACGGCTGTCTCTGGACCGCGTATGCAGAGGATGTCACGGTGGCCGGCGTTGAGGAGCGTCATCATGGCGTCGTAGGCACCCTTGTAGTTGTTGGTCGAGACATAGGGCAGGAAGGAGTCTCTGAAATATCGGTCGATGAGGATTACGGGTATGTTCTTGCTGATGATTTCGAGCAGGTCGGGCGTCTCGGAGCATGGGGCGATGATGATGCCGTTGACCTCGTACTCTACCATCGCCGAGATGCACTTCTTCTCGATGTTGGCGTCTTCCTGGGTGTCAAAGAGCATGACGCTATAGTTGTTCTTCTTGGCCTCGATGGTGATGGTCGACACCAGTTGGGCAAAGAAGAGATTGCTGAGAAACGGTACGGCAATTCCGAGCGTTCGGCCCTCGGACTTGCGCAAAAATTGCGCAACGAGATATGGCCGATAATTGAGCTCCTTGGCAGCCTGAATTATCTGCTGGCACGTCTCGTCATTGATGCGGAATTCCTTGCCTTTTCCGTTGAGTACCCGAGAAATAGTGGTTTTCGAGTATCCGGTTATCCGGGACAGGTCTTCCAATGTTTCTTTTTTCATGAGCCTTATAGACGTTATGGTTTTGACTGCCCAAAGATACGCTTTTTTTGCCTCTTGCGAAAAAATAGCCATAATTATTTTGCGCTTGGTTAATTTTTTTTTACTTTAGCACTGTCAATTTGCAAATTATAACCAGGTTTACCATGATAATGAAAGAAAACAAAAAAATTCTCGTCGTGGGCAGTGCCAACACGGACTTAGTGATTTCAGCCGACCACTTCCCACTACCTGGCGAGACTATGTTTGGCCATGGATTTATGACCAATCATGGCGGTAAAGGTGCCAACCAGGCTGTAGCCGCAGCCCGCTTGGGTGGAGACACCGCATTTATAGGTAAGGTGGGCGACGACCAGTTTGGCAACTCCACCATCGACATGCTGCGAGGCGAGGGCATCGACGTATCGGCACTCAAGGTGACTGCCGAGGCACCCTCGGGAGTGGCCATCATCACCACCATCGACTCAGGTGAAAACAACATTGTGCTCGACTCGGGCGCCAATGCCTGTCTGACCGCTGCTGATGTGCGCGAGGCCGAGGCGCTGTTTGCCGATGCCAGCATCGTGCTGATGCAGCTGGAGACCCCTGTCGAGGCGCTCGTCGAGGTTGCCGCGCTGGGCAAGAAGGCGGGAGCCTATGTGGTGCTCAATCCGGCTCCGGCTCCCAAGGAACCGCTGCCCGAGGCTCTGCTGAAGAATGTGGACCTGCTCATCCCCAACGAGACCGAAGCCTCTTACATCGCGGGCATCGAGGTCAAGGGCGAAGATGACATCCCCGCCGCTATGGACGAGATACAGAAGCTGGGCGTCAAGGACGTCATCATCACCGTGGGCAGCAAGGGCGTGTGTGCCCGTCTCGACGGCGAGCTCATCCGTGTGCCTGCCTTCAAGGTGAAGGCTGTCGACACCACCGCTGCCGGCGACACCTTCTGTGGTGCGCTCTGTGTGGCTCTGTCGCAGGGTAAGTCGCTGCCCGATGCCATCCTCTTCGGCAACAAGGCCGCATCCATCTCTGTGACCCGTCGTGGCGCCCAGATGTCTATGCCTCATCTCGACGAAGTGGAACTCTAATCAGTCAATCGCGCAATTATTAACAATCTAAATCTTATACAAATATGTTTATAGTAAGCAGTTATGCAGTAGCCCTGGTGCTCTGCGTCGTTACGATGCTCTGTTGGGGCTCGTGGGGTAACACCCAGAAACTTGCCGGCAAGACCTGGCGTTACGAACTCTTCTACTGGGACTATGTCATCGGTATTCTGCTCTTCTCTCTCCTTATCGGCTTCACTCTGGGTAGCTTTGGTGAGGGTGGCCGCAGCTTTGTCGACGACCTGAAGCAGGTATCTTCGGCCAGCGTGCTCTCTGCCGTTGCCGGTGGTATCATCTTCAACCTGTCCAATATCCTTCTCTCGGCTTCTACCTCGCTTGCCGGCCTGTCTATCGCCTTCCCCGTGGGTTGCGGTCTGGCTCTGGTGCTGGGTGTAGTCAACAACTACCTCTTCGTAGGTGGTGACCAGGGCGACCCCGTGCTCATCTTCTCGGGTGTGGCTCTCGTTATGGTAGCCCTGATACTCAACGGCGTAGCTGCTGCCAAGAAGGGCAACGGCGAAGCATCCAAGGAGACTGGCAATGCGGCTTCGACAGCCAAGAAGGGTGTGGTGCTCGCCATCATCGCCGGTGTGCTGATGTCTACCTTCTATGCACTCGTGGCCCGCGCTATGGACGTGACCAACTTTGAGAACCCCGCCGAGGGTCTGGCTACTCCCTATACCGCCTTCTTCCTCTTCGCAGTGGGTATCTTTGTGAGCAACTTCCTCTTCAACACCATCGTGATGAAGAAGCCTTTCGAGGGCGAGCCTGTAGGTTATGACACCTACTTCAAGGGCAAGCTGTCGACCCACATGGTAGGTGTGCTCGGCGGTTGCGTTTGGGGCCTGGGTACTGTGCTCAGCTATATCGCCAGTGGCAAGATAGGTGCCTCTATCTCTTACGCTCTCGGCCAGGGCGCTCCTATGATTGCCGCTCTCTGGGGCGTATTTATCTGGAAGGAGTTCAAGGGCAGCAAGAGCATCGTCAACATCCTGCTCTCTCTCATGTTCGTGCTCTTCATCGTGGGTCTGGGCATGATCGCCGTAGCCAAGTCATAAACTAAACACATTAATATATAACGCATGAAAACAATGAAAGTCTGCACCCTCGCATTTGCGTCGCTTCTCGCTGTCGCAGCCTCGGCAAAGACCGTAACCATGAGCCGTGCCACCCTGCAGGACAAAATCAAGGGTGGCTGGGCAGGACAGACCATAGGCTGCGCCTTTGGTGGTCCGACAGAGTTCAAGTACAACGGAAAGATAATCCCCGACGAGACCAAGATAGTATGGGACGACACCCGGGTGAAACACTACTACGACACGTTCCCCGGTCTGTATGACGACATCTACATGGACCTCACCTTCGTAGAGGTATTTGAGAAGAAAGGGCTGGACGCTCCCATCAGCGAGTTTGCCCACGCCTTCGCCAATGCCAAATACCCCTTGTGGCACGCCAACCAGAGTGCCCGCTACAATATCCTGCAGGGTATGGAGTCTCCCGCCTCGGGCCACTGGAAGAACAATCCTCATGCCGACGACATCGACTTCCAGATTGAGGCCGACTATGCCGGTCTGATGGCTCCCGGTATGCCCCAGGCAGCCGCACACTACAGCGACGCCATCGGCCACATGATGTGCTATGGTGACGGCTGGTACGGCGGTGTCTATGTAGCTACCATGTACTCGCTGGCGTTTCTCTCCAACGATGTCAACTACATCGTGACCGAAGCCCTCAAGTCTATCCCCGAGCAGTCTACCTTCTACCAGTGCCAGGCCGACGTCATCGCCGGTTTCAAGGCTGGCAAGGACTGGAAGACCCTCTGGCACGAGATGCAGAAGAAGTGGGGAACCACCGACCTCTGCCCCGACGGTGTCAAGGCCGCCTTCAACATCGACGCCAAGATCAACTGCGCCTATGTCATCATGGGTCTGCTCTATGGCGGCGGCGACTATACCAAGACTATGGAGGTATCGACACGCTGCGGACAGGACTCAGACTGCAACCCCTCGACCGCAGGCGGCATCCTGGGTACCATGCTGGGCTACAGCAACATCCCCGACTACTGGAAAAACTCGCTCAAGTCTGTAGAGGACATCCCCTTCATCTACACCGACATCTCACTGAACAAGGTGTATGAGCTGGGCATGAAGCACGCGCTCCAGGTGATAGCCAAGAACGGCGGCAAGGTGACAGCCAAAGCTGTGAAGATCAAGGCACAGCCCATCAAGACCGTACGCTTGGAGCAGTCGTTTGAGGGCATGGAGTTTGTACGCAAGATAGGACTCGGCAACAAGGGCATCGACAAGGTAGGCGCCATCAAGTTCAACGGCTGTGGCATCGTCATCCGCGGTCATCTGCGCACCAAGGACCCCAACTACGTGGGCGAGGTGGAGATAACCATCGACGGCAAGAAGATGCCTATCGTCAAGCTGCCTGGCAACAACCACGCACGCTCTAACGACCTCTACTGGAACTTTGACCTTGAGGACGGCGACCACGTGCTCACCATGAAGCGTCTCAACCCCGAAGACAACGTGGAGAGCAATGTATACAGCTATCTCACTTTCAAGAAGAAGGCTAAGTAGTTTTTATCTTAATATTTCCCAAAGACGGGGTGTGATGCTCTATCCTGATGAGAGGGGCGTTACATTCCGTCTTTTCATTTCAGACGACATCCTTAATAACACCAATTATGACAAACAAAATGAGAATAGCGCTCATCGCCCTAATGACGGCTGTGGCCGTGGGGGCAGGAGCCAAGACCGTGACGCTGAGCCGCTCGGCCCTGACAGACAAAATCAGGGGCGGATGGGCTGGCAAGACCATCGGCGTAGCCTATGGCGGACCCACTGAGTTCAAATATCCCGGCCGCATGATTCCCGACTCGGTGGCCATAGCCTGGAACGACACCCTGGTGCGCCACTACTTCGACACGTTCCCCGGACTGTATGACGACATCTACATGGACCTGACCTTTGTGGAGGTCTATGAACGGCTGGGGCTCAACGCGCCCACCTCGGCGTTTGCCCATGCCTTCGCCCATGCGGGCTATCCCCTCTGGGCTGCCAACCAGGGCGCACGCTACAATATCCTGCAGGGTATGGAGCCTCCGGCTACGGGCTACTGGAAGAACAATCCCCATGCCGATGACATAGACTTCCAGATCGAGGCCGACTATGCCGGACTGATGGCGCCGGGCATGCCCCAGGCTGCCGCCTACTACACCGACAGCATAGGGCACATCATGAGCTACGGCGACGGATGGTATGGCGGCGTGTATGTGGCAACGATGTTCTCGCTGGCATTCATCTCCAACGATGTAGACTACATCGTGACCGAGGCGCTCAAGGCCATCCCCGAGCAGTCGTACTACCACAAGTTCATGAGCGACGTGATAAAACTCTGCAGGACCAACGCCGACTGGCGCGACACATGGCGCGAGATAGAAAACACGTATGGCCGCCACAAGGCTTGCCCCGACAACTTCAGGGGTAAGGCCAGCATAGACGCCACCGTAAACAGCGCATACGTCATCATGGGTCTGCTCTACGGCAAGGGCGACTTCGGGCGCACTATCGACATATCTACCCGTTGCGGACAGGACTCTGACTGCAACCCATCGACCGCCGGCGGCATCCTGGGTACCATGCTGGGCTACAGCAATATCCCCGACAACTGGAAACGCTGCATAGACCTCGTCGAAGACCGTCCGTTCGAGTATACCGACATCTCGCTGCGCCGCGCCACCGAACTCTCGACCCGCCATGCGCTAAAGGTGATAGCCCTCAACGGGGGCAAAACAACCGCCAAGACGGTGAAGATAAAGACCCAAGGGGTGAAACCCGTGCGTCTGGAGCAATCGTTTGAGGGCATGCAGGCCGTGGGCAAGCGCGGACTGGGCAACAAGCCCATCGACCGTGTGGGCGCCATACGCTTCAACGGCAACGGCGTGGTGGTGCGTGGCGAACTCACTGCCGACGACCAGGACTATGTGGGTCTGGTCGAAGTGACGCTCGACGGCAAGGTGGTGAAGACCGTCAAGATGCCTGCCTCGAAGCACAGTCGTGCCAACGAAATCTACTGCAACTTTGACCTCGAGGACGGCGACCACACCATCACGCTGCGCCGCGTAAACCCGCAAGACAACGTGAAAAGCCGCGTCTACGGCATCGTGGTCTACAAGAAGAAATAGGCCGCCTGCGGCATCGGTCGCAATGCCCGATGCCGCAGGGCGGCTCTTGTGGCCCGCAGCCATAAACAGCAGCTGGTCAGTAGGCCGAAAAGAGCAACTGTGCAGAATGATAAATCGCCCGCCGATGGCGGACGATTTACAAACAGCGGACTATAAGGAGGCGCTGCCATTCTGCTCTTCTGGATAGACCACAAACAGCACTGGCAAACAAACAAAAGCTACGCCCTGAATGGGGAAAGGCAGTGACAGAGACTGCTCTCTTCCCATTCAGGGCGTAATCTATGGTGGACTATACGGCGAGGGGCGACGGGGATGGCGCGGCTCTCGCCGTAGGGGGCGCGACGGCGCAAGGAGGGAGGATTAGTCCTCCATCAGCTTGCGATAGCGGCCCTTCTTGATTTCCTCGTTGCCGAGACGGCGTGCCTTGTTGATCTCGTAATCGGAGTAGCTGCCCTCGAAGTAGAACACTTCGCCATTGCCCTCGAAAGCGAGGATGTGGGTACAGATACGGTCGAGGAACCAGCGGTCGTGGCTGATGACCACGGCGCAACCGGCGAAACTCTCGAGACCTTCCTCGAGGGCACGCAGGGTGTTGACATCGATGTCATTGGTAGGCTCGTCGAGGAGCAGCACGTTGCCCTCCTGCTTGAGCGCCATAGCGAGCTGCAGACGGTTGCGCTCACCGCCGGAGAGGGTTCCGCAGAGCTTGCTCTGGTCGGTTCCGGAGAAGTTGAAGCGCGAGATATAGGCACGGGCGTTGACATCACGGCCTCCCATACGGATGGTCTCGTTGCCCTGGGCTATAGTGTCGTATACGCTCTTGTTGGGGTCGATGTCCTTGTGCTGCTGGTCTACGTAGGCGAGCTTGACGGTCTCGCCCACCTCAAAGGTACCGCCGTCGACCTGCTCCAGTCCCATGATGAGACGGAAGAGGGTGGTCTTGCCGGCGCCGTTGGGGCCGATGACGCCCACGATGCCGTTAGGAGGCAGCATGAAGTTGAGGTCGGAGAAGAGCACCTTGTCGCCAAAGGCCTTGCTGACATGCTGTGCCTCGATGACCTTGTTGCCGAGGCGGGGTCCGTTGGGGATGAAGATTTCGAGTTTCTCCTCGCGCTCCTTCTGCTCTTCGCCCAGCATCTGCTCGTAGGCGTTGAGACGGGCCTTACCCTTGGCCTGACGCGCCTTGGGAGCCATGTGTGCCCATTCGAGCTCGCGCTCGAGAGCCTTGCGTCGCTTGGAGGCCTGCTTCTCTTCCTGCATCATACGCTTGGTCTTCTGGTCGAGCCATGAAGAGTAGTTGCCGTGCCATGGGATGCCCTCGCCACGGTCGAGCTCGAGTATCCACTCGCTCACGTCGTCGAGGAAGTAGCGGTCGTGGGTCACGGCGATGACGGTACCCTCATACTGCTGCAGATGCTGCTCGAGCCAGTCGATGCTCTCGGCGTCGAGGTGGTTGGTGGGCTCGTCGAGGAGCAGCACATCGGGCTTCTGAAGGAGCAGGCGGCAGAGAGCCACGCGGCGGCGCTCACCACCAGAGAGGTTGGTGACGGGCAGGTCGCCAGCCGGACAGCGCAGGGCAGCCATGGCGCGGTCGAGCTTGGAGTCCATATTCCACGCGTCGGTGGCGTCGATGATGTCCTGGACCTCGGCCTGACGCTGCATGAGCTTGTCCATCTTGTCGGCGTCGCTGTAGTACTCCTCTTCGCCAAACTTGCGGTTGATTTCTTCGTATTCGGCGAGCGCGTCATAGACCTGCTGCACGCCTTCCATCACGTTTTGCTTGACGGTCTTGGTCTCGTCGAGTGGTGGGTCCTGTGGCAGATAGCCCACGCTGTAGCCGGGGCTCCATACCACCTCGCCCTGTGTGGGCTGTTCCAGTCCGGCGATAATCTTCATCAGGGTAGATTTACCGGCGCCATTCAGACCGATGATACCTATCTTGGCACCATAGAAGAATGAAAGGTAAATGTCCTTGAGGATTTGCTTTCGGTTTTGTGGGATAATCTTGGATACTCCCACCATAGAGAAAATAATCTTCTTGTCGTCAACTGTTGCCATAGTTGTATTAAAAAACTTGTATTGGGTTATTGTTATTTCAGGAATGTGGCCACGCGCAGCACGGGGATGCCGAAGTTGAAGTTGTCGCTGCCATTGGTGCCGGCGAAATTGACGGCTACCACGCGGCCGTGGTCATCGACAACGGGCGAGCCGCTGGAGCCATGCATGGCGGGGATGCTGTACATCACGCGGTTGCCATCGGGCTGCTGGGTGACGGTGCCGCTGGTAAACTGGGCACTGATGCCGCTGGTGGTCTGGGCAAGGGTCACGCCATGGTTGTAACCTATCATGTAGAGGGGTTGGTTGATTTCGAGCTTGTCGCCCACCTTGATGTTGGTCTCGTCGATGGTGAAGATGTACTTGCCATCGGGGGTGACGCCGCGGTCGAGCTGGAGCAGAGCGAGGTCGGAGTTGGCGTCTTGGGAGACGCGCTTCAGGGTGCAGGGCGTCTTCATGAAGTCGTCCCACGAAGCCACGCTGCTGCCGTCATAGGCAATGCCGAACTGGGAGTGGAGCTTGACATCGAAGTTGTAGTTCAGGATGTTCTCCTGGAGCTGCTGCTTGATTTCCTGGGCCTGCCGATACTGCTCCTTGAGGCTCTCGAGCTCGGAGTTGATGGTAAAATACTCTTCCTGGCTCATGCTGGTGTAGCTGTTGCCGTCGTAGTCGGTGTAGACCTGGTCCTGGGCGTAGGCCTGGAGCGCCTGGTAACGCTGGTTCATCGAGTCTTGCAGCACCTCGATATACTGGGCATAGCCCATGATGATGGCGTTCATGTTCTTGCGCACGGTGGCCTTGTCGACCTCGGGCGCCACCACGTGGCGGTTGGTCAGGATGCTGCCCTTGTTGTCGATGAAGAACCCGGTGCCGTTGAGCACGCCGGCGTTCTGCCTTATCTCGCTGAGGTCGGCGGTGAGGTTGCTGAAATCGCCATCCTCGTCGAGGCCGGAGAAATAGAAATGGGTGTCGTTGAGCGTAATCTCGTAGTAGAACTTATTGCAGATGAGCACTACGCCCGACTTCTGCTCGCTGAAGATTTGCTGGGGCGTCTTCTTGCATCCCGTGACGAGGCACATCATGCCTATCAACGCAATCAGATAGTGGTAGTATTTCATATTGTCGTATGGTTGTTGTCGTATTTGGGCTTTATGGCTTGACCGTCGCTGTCGCCGTGGAGGTAATGATATCCATAGGAAACGGCTAAACCTATTCAAAATTAGTCAAAAAAAACGATGTAATGGCTATGAATGGTCTAAAAAATGCGTTTTTGCCGCAAAAATAATCTTTCGCCATACTTTTGGACCCACAGGGGCTGTCGCACCACCGATGTGACTGCACACGGAGGCAGCGCAGAGCGCCGCCAAGGACATGGGAGGGGGCTAAAGGCATCGGCAAAAGTCCCCTACTCCACCTTTATATATATACGCGTGCGTGCGCGATGGGATGGAGGGAGGTGGCTAAGCCCTGTCTGCGACCTGCGGGAGGCGGGCGGGGCTTGGCGGCGGACAAAGAAAAAGCCGCAACACCTGTTGGCAAGTGTTGCGGCTCGTATAGAGATTGGTGATTATGCTTTATTCAGGGTCTGCTTCAATGCGGCGGTCACGAATCTTGCGTCCCAGTGTGAGGTAAGCGATAGGTGATGCGATGAAGATAGACGACAGAGTTCCGAATACAACACCCAGAGTCATGGCGAAGGCGAAGGGCTGGATGCTCTTACCGCCGAGGAACAGGATACACAGCAACACAATCAGTGTAGAAACAGAGGTGTTGATGGTACGGGCCAGAGTCTGGTTGATAGAGTTGTTGAACAGTATCTGATAGTCCTGCTTGGGGTGCAGCTTCAGGTTCTCACGGATACGGTCGAATACTACCACCTTATCGTTGATAGAGTAACCGATAACCGTAAGCACAGCACCGATGAAGGTCTGGTCGACCTCGAGCGAGAAGGGCAGCATCCCCTTGAGCACAGAGAACAGGCCGATAACGGTGAGGGCGTCGAACGCCAGCGCAACGGTAGAACCTACAGAGAAGGCGAGGTTGCGGAAGCGGAGCAGGATGTAGAGGAAGATAGCGACAAGGGCAATACCCACGCTGATGAAAGCGCCATTGGTAACATCCTTGGCTACCGAAGGACCTACCTTAGAAGAACTGATGATAGAACCACCCTGACGGATGTCGGGGTTCTTGAAGTCCTTGACAGAAGTCTGGCTTACCAGACCGTTAGCCTTCAGAGTCTTGTAGAGCATGGTCTCAGCCTCGTCGTCCACGGTGGGGCTGTTAGACTCTATCTTATAGTTGGTAGAGATACGGATAGTCTTGTTGTCGGTACCCAGAGAGAGGGCGCTGTTGGTGCAGCCAGGGAAGGCCTGGTCGAGAATTTCGCGAACCTGCTCGGGCTCGATAGACTTCTCAAACTGTACCACGTAGTTGCGACCACCGGTGAAGTCGATGCTCTTGTCGAGACCGCGTACACCAAGGCTGGCACCAAAGATTACCACTGCTGCACCAGCGATGATGAAGGTGAGCTTGTACATAGACATGAACTTGAAGTTGGTGCCCTGCACGAGGTTCTTGGAGATGGGAGTCCAGAACTTGAGGCTTGTCCACTTGTCGTGGTTGAGCTGACGCTCGTAAACCAGACGTGTCAGGAAGACAGCGGTGAAGAACGAGCAGAAGATACCGATAATCCATGTGGTGGCGAAGCCCTGGATAGGACCTGTACCGAAGGCCAGCAGGATGACACCGGTAATCAATGAAGTCAAGTTAGAGTCGAAGATAGCGCTGAAGGCGTTGCTGTAACCTGCCTTGATGGCTTCCTTCATCATCTTGCCGGCGCGCAGCTCTTCCTTGATACGCTCATAGATGAGCACGTTGGCGTCGACGGCAGTACCCAGTGACAATACCATACCGGCGATACCGCTCATGGTGAGCGCAGCCTGGAACGAGGTAAGGATACCGAGGGTGAAGAATACGTTGATGACCAGCGCGCAGTTGGCAATCATACCGGGGATGAGGTTGTACATCATCACCATGTAGACAATCAGCAGCACGAAGGCGATTACGAATGAGATGATACCCTGCTGGATAGACTGGGCACCCAGTGTAGGACCTACCACCTCTTCCTGCACGATGCGGGCGGGAGCGGGCATACGACCAGACTTCAGTGTATTGGCCAAGTCCTTGGTCATCTCTACGGTGAAGTTACCTGAGATTGAAGACTGGCCACCGTCGATTTCAGAGTTTACGCGGGGAGCCGAATAGACGGCGTTGTCAAGCACGATGGCAATGGCCTTGCCTACGTTGGCCTTGGTGAGCGCTGCCCAACGGCGTGCGCCTTCGGGGTTCATCTTCATGCTCACCTCAGGAGCACCGGTCATGTGGTTGAACTCGTCGCTGGCGTCGGTTACTACGTCACCCTCGAGAGGAGCGCGACCACTGGTAGATGTCACCTTGATGGCGTGGAGCTCAAATACGTTCTTCACCTGCTCGCCGTACATGTCTGTAGGAGTAGCACTCCACAGCAGTTTCACGTCTGAGGGAAGTATCTGCTTGGCTGCAGCAGAGTAGATAATCTTGTCGATGGCTGCGGTATCGCGCACGCTGGCGAAACCAACAAGGCTCAGCTGGCCGTTGCCAGTAGTCTGAAGCATGGCGGTGAGGGGGTGCTGCTTCTTGAGAGCCTCAACCTGTGCCTCGTCGTTGAGCTTGGCAGGCTTCTTGGCGTCGTTGTCCTTGAGCTGGAACTTGGGTTTGTCGGCAGCAGCCTTGGCAGCAGCCTTGTCGGCAGCGGCCTTCTCTTCCTTCACAGCGGTGGTATCGGCGCCATTGTTGGCCAGGTGCTGGTCTATCTGGATGAGGTAGGGCACAATCTCGTCAGAGTTGTAAGTCTCCCAGAACTCCAGGTTGGCGCTACCCTGCAACAGCTTGCGCATACGCTCGGGCTCCTTCACACCAGGCATTTCCACCATGATGCGGCCAGCCTGACCTTCCAGCTTCTGGATGTTGGGCTGTACTACGCCGAACTTATCGATACGGTTGCGCACTACGTTGAATGAGTTGTCGATAGCCAACTGCACCTCGCTGCGCAGTACCTTCTCTACCTCTGAGTCGCTGCTCTGCGGACTTACTTTGCCCTGGAGCTGCTGTGTAGCGAAGATCTCGGCCAGATGATGACCGGGGGCGTTCTTGTGATAAGCCTTGATGAAGAGAGTGATGAAGTCTGACTGACTGGTCTCTTCCTCTGTCCGAGCTTCCTTCATTGACTTGGTGTAGGCTGCGTCTGTCTTGTGGTCAGCCAGGTTGTCTACCACGTCAGGTACTGAAATCTCGAGGATTACGTTCATACCTCCCTTCAAGTCAAGACCAAGGCCAATCTGAGTCTCGAGGCACTTCTGGTAAGAGTAGATGCCGAGGTACTTGACAGAGTCCTTGTAATCTTGCTGGGCAATTGGGTCGTCGAGCTTTGCTGCCTGTGCGTCATAGTAGCGTGTAGCTCCTGAGAATGACAGGTAGAAAATGCTGGCAAGTGTCAGCATGACGGCCGTAAAAATTACGATTCCTTTGTTTTGCATTTTTATTTGATTTTTAGATTGTAATCTTGTTCTTCTGGTCTCCACGGCGTTAGCCGATAGCCCCACTCATCCTTGCTGCACCTAAGCGCAGCCTATCACCTTGCAAAGATAGTTATTTTTTTTACATTATTAAAGAGAATAAACGACTTTTTATATAAAAAGGTGGGATAAAGGCTTGTTCCCGTTGACGCTGTTGGTTTTTCAGTGGTTTTCGGGGTTATTTCCGCCCTTTTTCTTCAGCCATCCCATGATGGGATAATGGTCGCTGGCCTTGATGCTGCGGTCTACGGTGCAACCGTATGGCTCCCAGTCGTCAGAGCAGAAGATGTTGTCTATCCTCACGTAAAATCCCGAGAGATGGTAGCTGATGCCAGGGCCGTTGCCCGACGCCACATAGCAGTCGGTGAGCTCCTTGTCTATCGTGTGGTGGGCATAGGAGAGCGGACTGTCGTTGAAGTCGCCCATGCAGATGATGCTCTGATAGGCGTGCTTGCGGATATAGCGCGCCACAGCCTGTGCCTGCGGAGCGCGCGTACGTGCCGACTCGCCCAGCTGGTCTATGAGCCGCTTGGATTCGGTCTTGACGGTGTGGCTTTCCAGATTGCCCTTGAGCATGTCCTTGAAGTTCTCGCGCTCTTCCAGCGTGAGCCCCGTCGTTTCCAGGTGGTTGCAGATAACCACCACGTCGTCGCCATCGACATCGAGCTCGAAGGCGCCCGAGAGATTGCCTGCCGAGGGATAGTCGATGATCTCCTTGTGGCGTATAGGGAAGCGGCTCAGTATGGCCAGCCCGCCCTTGTCCTTGCGCTGCAGGGTGTCGTGATAGGCATACTTGGTGTAGAGCAGCGAGTCTATCTGCGCCTGCACTTCAGCCGAGGCGTTGGCCTCTTGCAGGCACACGATGTCGGCATCGCTGTCGGCGATATACTGCACCACGATATTGGTGCCGTCCACATTCTTGTCGGTGCCGTAGCCCCACACGTTGTACGACATCACCTTGATGGCGCCCTCGGGTGCCGCGCTGGGGATGTTGAAGGGGCAGTAGGTGCGTATGGGCGTGAAGCCTATCACCATTCCCACAAAGGGGATGATGGCGTAGAGGGGCTTGAAGAACAGCCAGAATATGAGGAAAGCGAAATTGAGAAAGAGGAAGACGGGGAAGACCAGCGCTGCATTGGCAAGCCACGGCGACACCGCGGGGTTGATATACCCCGAATATCCCGTGGCCAGCATCGCTACAATGGTTGCCACATTGGCGCCGGCAATCATCTGCAGCATTATCTTGGTTATCGTCTTCGCCATATTTATTTGCCTAAGTCGAAGAGGCGGTGCTTCTCTTCGGCGGTGAGACTCTCATAGCCGCTCTTCCTGATTTTGTCAAGGATGCGGTCTATCTCGGCCTGGTTGGCTTTCTGCCGCGCGTTGTATTCCCAGTCGGTCTCTCGGCTCGCCTGGTTCTTGGGGCGACGCTGGTAGTGGCTCCTGTCGCGGCTCCACTTGCGGCGCATGTTGTCAAACATCTCATGACCGGTAAATCCGCGCGGGTTGACATAGGGGCGGCGACGCCAGTAGCGTATGAGGATATAGCCGAAGAGCATACCGCCGAGGTGGGCGAGATGCGCCACGCCGTCGTTAGACGAAGCGATGGATGAAATCAGCTCGATGGCAACGCAGATTACCACAAACCACTTGCTCTTGATGGGGAAAGGAATGGGGAAGATGAAAATGCGCTCGTTGGGGAACGTCATGCCAAAGGCGAGCATCACCGCATAGATGGCTCCCGAGGCGCCCACCGTGGTCAACAAGTTCAGATAGTCGCGGCTGTTGTAAGCCAAGGCCATCGTGTCGCTCAGCGAGAACTGGGGTATCTGGTCATAAGCCATCATATAGAAGCGCCCGAGCTGCGCCATTTCCTGCAGCAGACCAGCTCCGACGCCACAGAAAATGTAAAAAAACAAGAAACGTTTGGCTCCCCATCGGTATTCGACAGCTGAGCCGAACATCCATAGGGCGAACATATTAAAGAGGATGTGTTCCCAACCTCCGTGCATAAACATATAGGTAAAGAGCTGGTACACGTGGAAATTGCCTGCAAGGAAGAAGTGAAGGCCCAGCACATCGTTGAGATCAATGCCCCAACCCCTAAGCCCGAGCATAGCCAGGAAGGCTATGAGGTTGATGATTAACAAGTTCTTTGTAATCAGCGGAATATTGCGTATCATACTGTTTCGTTTTCTATTATATATAATTGTGAATATAGTGCTCTTTAGCGTCACAAAATTACGAAAAATATCTGTTATGGCTTCAAAAACGGGCCTTAAACGTGTTTTTTTATGGAAAAAGTTCACTTTTCTGCTTTTTTTGTTTGTTGATTGAAAACTTTACTCTATATTTGTCACGTAAAAACGATTATTTCTTATAATTTTTAACCATTTAATATCCACATTATGAACAAGACTGAATTGGTTGCAAAGATCGCAGAAGTTGCCGGTCTGAGCAAGGCAGATGCAAAGAAGGCTCTCGACGCTACTGTAGAGGCTGTTAAGGAAGCTCTCGTAGCAGGTGATAACGTACAGCTCGTTGGCTTTGGCACATACTCCGTTACCGAGCGTCCCGCTCGCGAAGGTGTCAACCCCAGAACAGGCGAGAAGCTCGCTATTGCTGCCAAGAAGGTGGTAAAATTCAAGGCTGGCGCAGAGCTTGCTAACGCTGTGAAGTAATAATATTGTAAAAGATTTTTATCATTAATGGTGGCTCCATCCGGAGTCGCCATTTTTTGTTTGGAGAGGGCGTTGCATTAGGTTATCCGTAGCCTGAGCAGCAGCGAATGGACAGTTGTAGGTCGTATATACCTCGACAAAGGATTAACGCCTACGGCTAAGCGCAACTCTTACAGAGTAGCTATATTAGTTGGTCGCTTACCCAGGGTAGCGAGCTTCGCCCGCAACCCTGGGCTGGGAAAACGCAACTCCTACAGAGTTGCCAGGGGTGCGTACCGTCCACGATGGGATAGCCATACATGGTTGTAGGGGCACACATCATCGACAGCGGACTAATAATGCATAACTTTTGGGGAGCACTTCATCCACGATGGGATAAACATACATGGCGGTAAAGGCGCACATCATCGCCAACGGACTAAACATGCATAGCCATGGGAGGCGCATCATCAACGATGAATTATGGCCCACAAGCAGCAGCAACTCTGAAGGAGTTGCGATTACACAGCCCAGGGTTGAGGGGCGAAGCGCCTCTACCCTGGGTATGAACCACACCCTACTTAGCTACTCTGTAAGAGTTGCGATTAGCCGAAGGCGTTACCACGGCAGGAAACAAGACTTCAATTGCGGGGTTAATCCATTATTAGCTTCCTCAATTAATGGTTGATATAAACCCAAAAAGCCATGACGACTGTTGTCGGCTTCGCCTTTTGGGGGTTGGCGGTGACGCCAGTCGGAAAACAAGTTTTCCTCCGTGTCGTCGCCGTCACCCCCAACGCCATGCACGGCATGACGACAACAGCCACCACGGTTCAAAAAGCGGCCGTCTGCCGTAAAAAAAAGCCGCCGGTGGCGGTAAAAAAACAGCAGTTTGTGTATTTCACCTATATGACGTCTGCCGTTAGAAAATAAGGTAATCCTTTTTTGTACCGGCGTAGCCGGACTTTTTTTACCACCAACGGCGGGCTTATTGTATTTGCGGCTATTCAGCCTGCCATCAGGCAGGCGCAGATGGAGGTGTCGGGAAATATCCGAGAGCATGCTCTCGAGATATTTACCGACACACACGGACGCATAGGGCATAGCCCGGAAAAGCCACAAATCTTTTTGTGTATTCTTGCGATAGTATATTCAAGGAATATTGACATATACATTACAAGTAACGCCTACGGCTAAGCGCAACTCCGACAGAGTTGCCTGGTTAGTGTGTCGCTTACCCAGGGTAGCGAGCTTCGCCCGCAACCCTGGGCTGGGAAAACGCAACTCCTACAGAGTTGCCAGGGGTGCGTACCGTCCACGATGGGATAGCCATACATGGTTGTAGGGGCGCACTTCATCGACAGCGGACTAATTATGCATAACTTTTGGGGAGCACTTCATCCACGATGGGATAAACATACATGGCGGTAAAGGCGCACATCATCGCCAACGGACTAAACATGCATAGCCATGGGAGGCGCATCATCAACGATGAATTATGGCCCACAAGCAGCAGCAACTCTGAAGGAGTTGCGATTACATAGCCCAGGGTTGAGGGGCGAAGCACCTCTACCCTGGGTAAGAAAACCACCCTACTTGCTACTCTGTAAGAGTTGCGATTAGCCGAAGGCGTTACCACGGCAGGAAACAAGGTTTCAATTGCGGGGTTAATCAATTAATAACTGCCTCAATTAGAGGTTGATATAAACACAAAAATCCATGGCGACTGTTGTCGGCTTCGCCTTTTGGGGGTTGGCGGTGACGCCAGTCGGAAAACAAGTTTTCCTCCTTCTCGTCGCCGTCACCCCCAACGCCATGCACGGCATGACGACAACAGCCACCATGGTTCAAAAAGCGGCTGGCGGCCGTAAAAAAAGGCCGCCGTTGGCGGTAAAAAAACAGCAGCTTGTGTATTCCATCTATATGACGACTGCCGTTAGAAAATAAGGTAATCCTTTTTTGTACCGGCGTAGCCGGACTTTTTTTTACCGCCAACGGCGGACTTTTTGTATTTGCGGCTTTTCAGCCTGCCATCAGGCAGGCGCGGATGGGGGTGGCGGGGAATATCCGAGAGCATGCTCTCGAGATATTTACCGACACACACGGACGCATAGGGCATAGCCCGGAAAAGCCACAAATCTTTTTGTGTATTCTTGCGATAGTATATTCAAGGAATATTGACATATACATTACAAGTAACGCCTACGGCTAAGCGCAACTCCGTCAGAGTTGCAAGATTAGTAGGTCGCTTACCCAGGGTAGCGAGCTTCGCCCGCAACCCTGGGCTGGGAAAACGCAACTCCTTCAGAGTTGCCAGGGGTGCGCACCGTCCACGATGGGATAACCATACATGGTTGTAGGGGCGCACATCATCGACAACAAACCAATTATGTATAACCCTTGGGGGCGCATCATCAACGATGGTATAGGCATACATGGTTGTAGGGGCGCACATCATCGACAACAAACCAATTATGTATAACCCTTGGGGGCGCATCATCAACGATGAATTATGGCCCGCAAGCAGCAGCAACTCTGGAGGAATTGCCAGGGGTGCGCACCGTCCACGATGGGATAGCCATACATGGTTGTAGGGGCGCACATCATCGACAACAAACCAATTATGTATAACCCTTGGGGGCGCATCATCAACGATGAATTATGGCCCACAAGCAGCAGCAACTCTGAAGGAGTTGCGATTACACAGCCCAGGGTTGAGGGGCGAAGCACCTCTACCCTGGGTATGAACACCACCCTACTTAGCTACTCTGTAAGAGTTGCGCTTAGCCGAAGGCGTTATACTCAATCTGTCATTATTGTCCTACACCGTTTTAGCCATACCCTCCAACGCCATGCACGGCATGACGACAACAGCCACTAATCTTTTTGTAGATTTTTATCATTGTGCATCCACCGCAGGAAAGTATTGTCAACGAAGGGGGAATCAACTATAACTATGTAATTCAGCATGTTCCGCCATGTCGTGACCAACCCTACTGGTTCGTGTCATTTGATACGAGGGCTCGTAACTTATGATACGTGGCCGCGTGACTTATGATACGAGCCCACGTATCAATAGGCACGAGCCAGCCACCACAATCACCACTACATTATTTGTAATGGCGGGACTGGCGGCTGCAACGACGGGATATGCCGCCGTCTGCCCAACGCTGGCGCATGTGCCTGCGGAGGTTGTGGGGATATGGAAAAAACTTGGGGAGCGGGTTAACTTGATGGCGAAGCACAATTCGAGGATGGCAAAGCATGAACCGAATGTGGCAAAGAACGACACGAGAAAAGCAAAGCACAAACCGAGGATTATGACGCCCAATGTGAGGATAATAAAAACACGAACCGTGAGGGGGTCTTCATCCAGATTCCTCGGGTTCGTGCTCTTGCTTCAAAAAAATTACTAAGTTATTGTATTAATGTGTATGATTTTTGTTGAGAATGTGTAAAGAATATCTATCTGCTTATGCGTATTTCGAATAAATCATATTAAAAACCTTGTTATCATCTGCAGTGATGGGGTCTGTGTGACCTACATAGTTGATGGTTTGGTCTTCGACCTCGCAACAGGCATTGCCAGCGAAGCGGTATACGATATTGCCGTTCTCCTCATAGAAGTTGGGGAAGTAAGCGGCGTTCATCATATCCATGGTGGGATTGAGGCACATACCAAAATCAATGCGGTCGTCGTAGATTACGATGTTGGCAGTTGGATTCTCCGACAGCATGATGCCATTCTCGATGGCCTCAGAAAGGTACATGCACGCCTTACGTGTAATCTTCTTAATCGACGAGTCGACTGTAATGTCCAGATTATCAAATTTAGAATACATTTCCTTAAAGTGGGTTCCTACCCTGTTTTGCTTGATTTTTATCTTTATGTCTGATACTTTTCTTGCTGGGCTTTCGACCTCAGCGATTGCAAAATTACAGACTGTCGCGCCCACTGCCAAGACTTTTTCACGCGCGCCTATCTCGTTTTTTCTCTTGGCGCCCACAAAGGCTGGAAATATAATAAAAATGCGTACGAATATCATTTTTTTCATATTCTATTTAGTTGCTTTCCTCATGATCAGCAAAGAGACCTCCCGCCAACGACGCCACAACAGCTCCGCTGAACTCATTGATACTATGCGTATTACAACTCGACCTTATCAAACAACATCTAACACGGCGCAAGAGCGCAGCGACGATGCGCCAACTTAGCAACAAGGGCTGCAACAGCGGCTGCCATGCGATTTATGACCACCCTATGGCAATAAAACCACACTGCTGGCGTTATATCTATATACATTATTATATATATAGACTATGACACCAGCATCTGTTGACGCCCCCAAGCCCAAGAGGCTTCTCTTCGTATGTCTCGGCAACATCTGCCGTTCGCCCGCCGCCCATGCCGTAATGGAAGCGATGGTAGCCGAAGCCGGTCTGAACGACCAGATTGAGGTCGACTCGTGTGGCGTCGGCGACTGGCATGTGGGCCAGCTGCCCGACAGCCGTATGCGCCGCCACGGAGCCCGCCGCGGCTACCGTGTAGACCATCATGCCCGCCAGTTCTCGGCAGCCGACTTCGACCGCTTCGACTATATCATCGTGATGGACGAGGGCAACTACCGCGCCATCAGCGCCAAGGCGCGCACCCAGGCCCAGGCCGACCGCATCCTACGCATGAGCGACTACCTCGACGCCGACTGCGGCTACGACTCCGTGCCCGACCCCTACTATGGCGGCGACCGCGACTTCGAACTGGCACTCGACCTCATCGAGCAGGGCTGCCGCCGTCTGCTCAACCAACTCCAACGACAACTGTAACCCCCAAAACCATACCCGATCATGCTAAAACGTATCATGCAGCTTACTGCCGCCGCGCTCCTTACCCTCGCCGCCGGCACCGATGCCACCGCCCAGACCCTGAAGTTTGACGCCCGTGGCGAGTTCAAGATAGTCCAGTTTACCGACCTCCACTACCAGAGCCGCAACCCACGCTCTGCCACCGCCTTGGAGTGCATCGACGCCGTGGTCGGCGCCGAGCGTCCCGACCTGGTGGTCTTCACCGGCGACAACATCTACGCGCGTCCTGCCGACACCGCCATGACGCACATCGTAGACCGCATCGAGCGCCACGGCGTGCCATACGTCATCCTCTTCGGCAACCACGACCACGAGCAGGGCATGACCCGCGCCCAGCTCTACGACATCATCCGGCACGGACGCCACTGTCTACAGCCCGACCGTGGCAGCGTAGAGTCGCCCGACTATGTGCTCGAGATTGCCGGCAGCAAGAGCTCCGCCCCCGCTGCCCTACTCTACTGCCTCGACTCCCACAGCTACCCCGCCACCAAGCGCCTCGGCACCTACGCCTGGCTCACGCTCGACCAGGTGCAGTGGTATCGCGAGCGCAGCCGTGCCTACACCGCAGCCAACGGCGGGCGCCCGCTCCCAGCCCTCTCCTTCTTCCACATCCCTCTGCCCGAGTTTGCCCAAGCCGCCACCACCGAGGCCAACGTGCTGATAGGCACCCGTATGGAGAAATCGTGCCCCCCGCTGCTCAATAGCGGCATGTTCTGCGCCATGCGCGAGGGAGGCGACGTGATGGGCATCTTCTGCGGTCACGACCACGACAACGACTACACTACCCTCTACCACGACATTCTGTTGGGCTACGGCCGCTTCTCGGGCGGCAACACCGAGTACAACCATCTGCCCGTGGGCGCACGCGTCATCGTGCTCCACGAGGGCCAGCGCCGCTTTGACACCTGGATACGCACCCTCAAGGGCGACCGCCAGAACGTCACCGTCTATCCCGACAGCTATGTCAAGGACGACTGGCGCAAGCGCCCCGTGAAAGAGAAGCGATAGGAAGTATTTTTCTAAGCCAAAAATAAGTTACTGAATTATTCTGTATTAAGCTTCTATTTTTTATCAACGTAATCATGTATGTAAAAACGTAACAGATTGCTGGTAAGATAAAGAAGATGTGGATTCTATATAAGGAGCAAGGATGAATATGACTGAGAATAAAATTGTTGCAAATAATAGTTCGTCCATCGTCCTATATACGACTGATGATGGCAATACCCAACTTGAAGTAAAGTTGGAAAAGGATACCGTGTGGCTTACACAAAACTAAATGGCTGAATTATTCGGAAGAGATCGTACTGTAATAATGCGCCATATAAGAAACATTTTCAAGGAATGTGAATTGGATGAAAATATCACATGTGCAAAATTTGCACATATGGGTGCTGACCAAGATCAAACCTATAGATACCTATTTTATCTTTTATAAACGACATTATCGACATAAAATTATCGTCTATAAAAGACAAAACACACAAAAAGAATTTTACTGGGAGAGTAATCATAGCTATTAGTCTATACTTCAACTTGACGAAGCACACTCCTTCAACTGGATGGTAAAACAGGAAACGTGATTTTGCCATCAGAAAAGGAATGTCATAAATAGCAGCAATCTCCAGAACATATACATACGCTCTAATTACGACCTGATAATCATCATTTACTATCAGCTGAATCCATATTGAGCAAATCCTAATCGGGTTGGATACCAAGAGAGGAATCCAACCCGATTAGGATTTACTTTTATGCGGTATGTGACCCAGATAATAATTAACACAAAGATTCCAATATCCCTTCAGCGGTCTCCCGCCTTGAGGTCATCGTTGTGTATACCGTGGCTTGCGCGCTTGGTAGCCGACTGGCGGAGCGTGCCGAAGCGGTACATAACTGTCAGACCGAAATACTGGCGCTTCACCTGGTTATCCCTTTGCATATAGAAGTTGGTGCCGTAGGTGGTGGTGCTACGTGTCATCCAACTGCGGGCAAACTCGGTTGCCATGAGCGACAAGGTGAGCCTCTTGTCTTTGAGGAAAGAGCGGGTAAGTCCGATGTTATAGGTCAACATTGAATTGTTGTTGCCCTGCAACATCACACTGCGGCTGCTGTATGCCACTCTGCCCATGAGTCTCAGGTCACCAGGCAGTCTCACCAAGGTGCTGCCGCTGAGCGAGGTCTGCCATCCGTGGTTGCGCAGTTGGCGCGCGGGATCAGAGAGGTCCAGATAAGACAGGTTGGAATTGATGGTCCAGCTGATGCGGCTGTTCATATTCCATCTAAGATACACATCGAGAGCCGTGCGCTGGGTGCGGCCTATATTCATATAGGTGCTGTAGAGCGCGCCCGGGGCTGCATAGTGCTTGCCTTCGTCAAAGTATTCGCCCCCGTCGCCTATGATACGGCTCACCTGCTCGATGCCGTTGTCGAGACGACGGTATCCGAGCGACATGTTGAGGTTCAGCCGGCGGGTGAAGTTGCCATAGGTGATGCCGAAGTTGTGGCTGCGCTCGGCATCGAGCTTTCCGTTGCCCTGGGTGATGCGCTGCGGGTTGAGGTCATTGAAGTAGGGGTTCAGATAATAGATGCTGGGGCGCGACAGGCGCATGCCATATTCGAGGCGCAGCGACTGGTGGGGTCCTACCTTGAAGTTGACCTTCATCGAGGGCACCAGATAGGCATAGTGTCCGCTATAATCGGCGTCGGCACCCATAGCTCCCGAGAGGTAGCGTATGTCCTGGTAGGTGTATTCGTAGCGCAGACCGGGCATGAGGGAGACAGCCGCGCTGTGGTAAGTATAACTGAGATAGGCAGCCAGAATGTCGTTGCGGTTCTTGTAGTGGTTGCTGCGCTGGTCGTTGTAGACAAAGTCGCCGACGACAATGCGGGCATCGTAGATGTCATTGGTGCTCTCGTTGTTGCGCACGATGTATTTGAGTCCGGTCTCTATGGTGTTGTGTTTGTCTATGGGCGTGGTATAGTCGGCCTGGAGGGTGTGCTCTACGCTCTTGTTGTCGGCGTCGGTGCGGTTGGCATAGAGCTGTAGTTCCTCTATTATGTCAGAAGGCGTATTGTAGACTATCTCATCGTACTGGGTGTTGTTCTTAATCCACTGTGGATTGGTGCTTATCTGGTATGACAGCGTGGTAAGTCGCTGCTTGTTGTATCGCCCTGTACGCTGATAGTCTATGCCCGCCGTTCCATTGAGAAACGACTCCTTCGCCAAGCTGCTGCGCAGATATGAGTAGGCGAGCTGCGAGCGGTCGCGGTTCCACATCTCGGTGCTGCCCCATACGGGCAGCCGCTGCTGGCTTCCCATCCCCGACAGCGAGAGGGTGAGCAGTTGGAGAGTATCTATCTCGTAACTGGCATTGATGTTGGCAAACTCCGTGCTGCCTCTGCTCTTGTGCCTGCTGGCGGTCTGCTGGTAAGCGCGGGAGTCCGAGGCGTAGTTGTAGGTATGGCTGGTGTTGCTTCCGGTGGGTGTGAGTATGCGGTTATAGTTCATATATCCGTCTATCGAGAAACGGCCTATCTTGGTAGTGGTCGAGAGTCCGGTGACGAAGCCCATGTTGTTGACTGCCCCGTTGAGGTTGGTAAGGTGGCCTTCGTAGCGGCGCTGCATGACGATGTTGATGATGCCGCCTATGCCCTCGGCATCGTATTTGGCTCCCGGCGAGGTGATGACCTCTATGCTCTTGATAAGTTCGGTGGGCAGCGAGCGCAGGATTTCCTTGGGATGGCGCGTCACGGCGGTGCGGCGCCCGTTTTGCAGGATGAGGAAGTTGGTGGTGCCATTCATCTTGATGTTTCCCATGCCGTCGACATCGAGCAGAGGCACCTTGTTGAGTATCTCCGAGGTCATCATGTATTTGGCGTCAGGGTCGGAAGCCACATCGTATGTCAGCTTGTCCACATCCATGGTCACGAGGGGTTTCTGGGCGAGCACCTGTACCTCGTCGAGCAGCCGGGCGTCGTCTGCGAGCAGAATATCGCCCAGGTCGATAAGCGTGTCGGCAGGCGTCATGGTCAGTTTCACCTATGCCGCCTTCTTGCCCAGTACCGAGGCGGTGAGGATGTATCGGGCGTCGGTGGCAGGGAGCGTCAGCGAGAAGACTCCGCCCGTGTCGGTCACGCCTTTCTTGAACGCCACTTTAGGCTGCGACTGCTTTGCCACGATGATGGTGGCTGCCAGCTCGGGCTCGTGGGTAGCCTTGTCGCGTATGGTTCCGGTCACCTGGCACGTGGGCGACTTGGTGTCCTGCGCCATTGTCTGCATCGTAGCCAGCATGGTCACCATTAGGGTGAGCGCCATACAGCGTAGTGCATAGACTGTGTTTCTGAGTGTTAGACTTACCATAGTAGTATCCTTCCTTATATTAGGTGCTGTAAATGTATCTAAAAAATCAATACCCTCCACTTCCTGTTTGTAACATTTAACAGAAACAGGGTGTATATCATGTGTTTTTGAGTTATTTAACGTGCGTATAGCCATAATCTATGTTTCTTTTGACCTCTTATTTATCACTTCGTGTTTTTCTTGGCATTGTCTTCGACTTGCACTATCTTTCCATAAGATAGGCGGCGCCTCAACAATGCCAATTGAAAAAAACTTCGTGTTTTTCTTGGCATTGTCTTCGACTTGCACTATCTTTGCATAAGATAGGCGGCACCTCGGCCATTAAGCGAGCTTATGGCACTCGGGTTTGCACTATCTTTGCAAAAGATAGGCTACGGGCAGGAAGCATAAATCAAAAAACAAGTTTGTTGCTTTGCCCTCCGCCTCGTGTCTCTACCGATACCTGTACCAGTACACATTATTATATATATAACATTAACCAATTTATCAACAAAAACACTTATGGTAAATAGATTTATCCTTAACGAAGTGTCTTACTTCGGTCCCGGTGCTCGCAAGGAGCTGCCTGGAGTAGTTGCCCGACTGGGTTTCACCAAAGCATTGGTAGTAACAGACAAGGGTCTGATGAAGTTTGGCGTTGCCAAGATGGTGCTCGACGTGCTCGACGAGGCTAACATTCCTTACGCTGTGTATGACGACGTAAAACCCAACCCCACTGTGACCAACGTGAAGATGGGTGTAGAAGCCCTCAAGGCTGCCCAGGCCGATTTCATCGTGGCTATCGGTGGCGGTAGTGCCATGGACACCGCTAAGGGTATCGGTATTGTAAGCAACAACCCCGAATTTGCCGACGTGGTATCGCTCGAAGGCGTGGCCGACACCAAGAAGAAGACCGTGCCAATCATCGCCCTGCCCACCACAGCCGGTACTGCTGCCGAGACTACCATCAACTACGTAATCATCGACGAAACCAAGCAGAAGAAGATGGTCTGCGTAGACCCCAACGACATTCCCTGTGTAGCTATCGTTGATGCCGAGCTGATGTACTCGCTCCCCAAGAGCCTCACCGCCGCTACCGGTATGGACGCTATGACCCACGCCATCGAAGGTCTAATCACCAAGGGTGCCTGGGAACTGAGCGATATGTTTGAAATCAAAGCCATCAATATGATTCACCGCTACCTGCCCGTAGCCGTAGAAGACCCCACCAACCCCGAGGGCCGCAACGGTATGGCCGTAGCCCAGTATGTGGCTGGTATGGCTTTCTCTAACGTAGGTCTGGGTGTAGACCACGGCATGGCTCACCCCATGTCGGCTCTGCACGATGTGCCCCACGGTGTGGCTTGTGCCATCCTGTTGCCTACAGTAATGCGTTTCAACGCTCCTGCCGCTCTCGACAAGTATGTAGACATCGCCAAGGCGCTCGATGTATACACTCCGGGTATGACCAAGGAAGAGGCTGCCGACGCTGCATGCACCGAGATTGAGAACCTGAGCCGCCGCGTGGGCATCCCCGCCCATCTGTCTGATCTGGGTATCACCGAGGCCGACATCGACGCACTCGCCGACCAGGCTATCGCCGACGTATGTACTCCGGGCAACCCCCGCGAGGTGACACGCGACGACATTGTGGCCCTCTACAAGAGCATCTTGTAATACAAGACACTTATAATCTTCAAGGTTTACGGCATCTGTCTCCATGGCAGATGCCGTATTTTTTTGCTGGGTCAACAGGGATAAAGCATCAACGGCAACACCAGTAGCTCTGGAGGCTCTGGTGTTGCCGTTGGCTATGCGTATCGGTGCCGACAGCCGAGACTTATGCCGCGAGGGCTCGCCGGCAGCCGCAGCTGGACTGTCAAAGAGGCAAGGCACTTGCTCCGTCCTTGAACTCAGCGAAGAAGGGACGGTAGTTGCCCTCGGGATTGTGGGGACGGTGGGCGTTGTGGTCGTCGATGATGGCAAAGGTGATGTAGCGGAACTTCTGGTAGAACTCAGGTTCTGAGAGCACCTCGTGGAAGAGTCGCGCCACATGGGCAGGCGGATTGCAGAAGGCTCCGCAGCCCAAAGCGCCCAGCACAAGGGCATCGTGATGATGCGCAAGTCCTATGCGCAGGATGGTACGTATCTTGTCGCAGATGGCAGACACATGGTGGGGCGCTATCAGTCCGTCGGGGGTGAGGTCGGGGCGGTTCTTGCCTGCCACAGAGATGAAGTCCATGCTCACAGGCTCTGCCATGAGGCGGTAGCCCTGGTCTTCGCTCTCGCGGAAGATGGTAGCACCGGGAGTATAGATGCCGCCAAAGTGACTGTCGAGGGGATAGTGATGGGACGAAGGCGGCAGACCATAGACCTTGGCAAGCGGCGAGAAACGGTAGAGCGAACGATAGAGGTCGGTACGGCGGAAGAGCGTCTCTTCCTGGGCAGCGGCACCATTGTCTACCCCACCGCCGGGATGGTGGCGGTTGGCCATATTGAGCACGGCGGGGGTATAGCCGTCGGCCTTGAGGCGCATGGCTACGGCGAGGCAGTCGTCGTTGACCACCTCGATGCAGGTCTCGTCGGCAGTGGGCGCATCGGTCTCTATCTCGTGGTCATAGTAGACCGTGGCGTTCATCATCTCCGCTCCGTCGCCAAGCTCCACGCGCTTGCCGTCCTCGGTGGTGTAGTGGCCCTGGGTCACCAGGTCGATGGTGTTGCGATAGACCTTGGTGCGCAGACCCTTAATCTGGTAGTATGCCTCACGGTCGCCGTTCTTCATACACCCCTTGAGATGGCGGTAAGACTGGAGGAAGTCGGTCTCGGCCTGCCATCCGTGGTCGGGGGTGCAGGTGGCGTGGATGACATCTACAAAGTCCTTGGGCAGTATCACGTTCTCCATGTCTATGGCTGCGGCAAAGAGGGGCGCTATCTCGCTGACAGGGAGCCCGGCTATGCCACAGGCTATGCGGGTGACCAGGAAGGTAAGCTCGCTGTGCTCGGCGGCAAAGGCAATAAACTGGTCTACATAAGGCTTGATGGTCTCGGCACCTCCCTGCATGGTGGGTATGGCATAGCTCTGTCCCTGCAGGCCTACGCCCTGGCCCCATACGGCTCCGAAGGCGTCGAGGGCAGTGCGGGCTGCGCCTCCACCATGAAAACCAGAAAGATTGCTGCCAAAAACAAAAATCTCATTATCCTCGAGTCGGGTAATGAAATGTGGGGTAAATCTGCGATTGTACATAATCAAGTCCTCCTTAATCTTTAATCACCACAAAGCTACTAAAAAATAATGAGTATCAAAACGATAATCACTTTTTTTTTGTAATTTTGCAGCCTGTAGCAAGAACAGATTATCCTATGACCAAACGCCATCCACTCCTCCCACATTATTATAAAGACTGCATCGAGGCCGGCTGCGACGAGGCTGGCCGTGGCTGCCTTGCCGGCAGTGTCTATGCCGCTGCGGTGATACTGCCTGCCGACTATGACAATCCCGACCTCAACGACTCGAAGCAGATGAGCCACAGCCGTAGGTATGCACTGCGCCAGCAGATTATGGACGACGCCGTGGCCTGGGCTGTGGGCGTGGTCACCCCAGAGGAAATAGACCAAATCAACATCCTCAACGCCAGCATCCTGGCTATGCACCGCGCCCTGGACCAGCTCGGCGTGAGACCCGAAGCCGTCATCGTCGACGGCAACCGCTTCAAGCCCTACGGCGATCTGCCCTACACCACCATCGTCAAGGGCGACGGCAAATACCAGGCCATCGCCGCCGCCAGCATCCTGGCCAAGACCTTCCGCGACGACTATATGGACGCCCTCGACGACGAGTGCCCGCAGTATGGCTGGCGACGCAACAAGGGCTACCCCACCCGCGAGCACCGCGAGGCCATACGCCAGCACGGCATCACCCCCTATCACCGTCGCAGTTACAACCTCACCGGGCAGGAACTGCCCCTACCATTCGATGATTAGCCCCTCGGAGAGGGCAATTACTGACAAAATGCACGATATTGGGTAAAATATCGTGCATTTTGTTTGCCAGTATCAATAGAAAAGCGTAATTTTGTTGAGTTAATCGTAACCAACACTTTTACAAGATATGGAGAAAGTAGATAAACTGGATAAAAAGATACTGGGTATCTTATCCACCAACGCCCGTATGCCCTTCAAGGATGTGGCAGCCGAGTGCGGCGTGTCGCGTGCAGCCGTTCACCAGCGCGTACAGCATCTGATAGACAACGGAGTGATTACCGGCAGCGGTTTCTATGTCAACCCCAAGAGTCTGGGCTATACCACCTGCACCTACGTGGGCATCAACCTCGAGCGCGGAAGCATGTACAAGGAGGTAGTGTCGCGCCTGCTGTGCATACCCGAGATTGTGGAGTGTCACTTCACCACTGGCTCATACACCATGTTGCTGAAACTCTACGCCCGCGACAACGAGCAGCTCATGGACCTGCTCAACAACAAGCTGCAGACCATCCCCGGCGTGGTGTCGACAGAGACCCTCATCTCGCTCGAGCAGAGCATCAAGCGCGAGATAACCATCCAGCCCGACGAGGTCTGACCCGACAGTCCCGACAGTGGTGCCACAGCCACAGTAAGTATTTGTTTATGCCTATCTGATAATAATGGAACATTTCGATTTGGAGGCCCATCTCCAGAAGATATATACTGCCTATCCCGAGGGTGAAAGCCGTCCGGTGATAGGCATTACTGCAAATTATAGTCAGGGCGACGCCACGCTGCGCGACCGCTACTACCGCCAGGTAGAGGCTGCCGGCGGCATTCCCGTCATCATCCCGCCCATCGCCGACCGCCATATCCTCGCGGGAACGCTGGACCGCATCGACGGACTGTTGCTCACGGGTGGCGGAGACTACAACCCGCTCTGGACGGGCAAAGAGCCGCAGCCGCAGCTGGGCAACATCAACGCCGAGCGCGACCTGCCCGAACTGCTCATCACCCGCCTGGCGTTCAACCGCCAGCTACCCATGCTCGGCATCTGCCGCGGCATGCAGACACTCGCCATCGCCCTCGGTGGAAGTGTAGCGCAGCATGCCGAGATGCAGCTCAAGCACTCGCAAGACGCCGACCGACAGGAGCCCACCCACTCGGTGACCATCGGGAAGGGCTCGATGCTCAGCGCCATCTACTCTGAAGAGCGGATATATGTCAACTCGTTCCACCACCAGGCGGTGATAGCCGGCGGACCCCACATGACCGTCACGGCGACAGCGGCCGACGGAGTGGTAGAGGCCATAGAGAGCAGCGAGCAGAAAGGCATCATCGGCGTGCAGTGGCATCCCGAATGGCTCGGAGCCGACGGACTGCCGCTTTTCCAATGGCTCACCTGCCGGGCAAGCCTCTTCGCCGAAGCCAAGAGCGTACACCGACGCACTCTCACCCTCGACTCCCACTGCGACACGCCCATGTTCTTCCCGCAAGGGGTGGACTTCGGCACCCGCGACCCTCGCATCCTCGTAGACCTGCACAAGATGACCGACGGACGGCTCGACGCCACCACCATGGTGGCTTATCTGCCCCAACCCAAGCCTGGACAGAGTTTTGCCGAGATAGCCCCGCTGCCTGCCGGTTCGCCCCAAGAGTATGCCGACATGATATTCGACCGCATCGACGAAATCCTCGGCGCCCATCCCGACGCCGTACGCCGCGCCAGAAACCCACAAGAACTGTGGCAGAACAAGCAAGACGGGGTGAAATCTATCATGACGGGCATCGAAAACGGTCTCGCCATCGAGCACGACCTCTGCCATCTGCGCCACTTTGCCCACCGTGGCATCGTCTATGTCACCCTCTGCCACAACGGCGACAACGACATCTGCGACTCTGCCCGCGGCACAGCCACCCATGGCGGCGTGAGCCCCTGGGGAGCAGAGGTGATAGCCGAGATGAACCGCCTGGGGCTTATGGTCGACCTCTCCCACGCTGCCGAGACCAGCTTCTACGACGCCCTCGACCTCAGCGCCACGCCCATCGTGTGCAGCCACAGCAACTGCAAGGCCCTCTGCGACGTGCCGCGCAACCTGACCGACGACCAGCTGCGTGCCCTCGCCCGCAAGGGTGGCGTGGCACAGATTACGCTGTACCACGGATTTCTGCGCAACGACGCCGAAGCCACCATCACCGACGCCGTAGCCCATCTGCAACACGCCATCGACGTGATGGGCATAGACCACGTGGGCATAGGCACCGACTTCGACGGCGACGGCGGAGTGAGAGGCATAGCCGATGCCTCAGAGGCGATACTCTTCACCGAGCAGCTGCTCGCCAAGCGCTTCAGCCGCGAAGACATCGCCAAGATATGGGGCGGCAACTGGCTGCGCGTGATGAACCAAGTACAACAATACAACAAAGGACAATGATGACCAGAAAAATGAAGATGATAATAGGAGGAGCGACCGCCGCCGTGGTGGTTGCCATCGCTGCCGTCGGCATGAACACCGGATGGGGACATGCCGACAGCATAGACATGGAAGAAAGTATGGACAAGATAGACCCCGTGGGTCCCGCGTTCAGCGCCGACAGTGCCTACGCCTTCACCCAGGCCCAGTGTGACTTTGGCCCAAGAGCCATGAACACCGAGGGGCATGACCGCTGCGCGCAGTGGATAGAGAAGAAGTTTGAAGAGTATGGCTGCCAACTGGAGATACAGCAAGCCGACGTGACGGGATATGACGGCACCACGCTCAAATGCCGCAATATCATAGCCCGGTCGCATCCCGAGCGCTCCACACGCATCATGCTCTGCGCCCACTGGGACAGCCGTCCGTGGGCAGACAATGACCCCGACTCCACCAATTGGCGCAAGCCCATCCTCGCTGCCAACGACGCCGCCAGCGGTGTGGCTGTGATGCTCGAGGTGGCTCGCCTCATCCACCGCGACACCACCCTCAACATCGGAGTAGACTTCGTGTGCTTCGACGCCGAAGACTGGGGCACCCCGCAGTGGATCAACAGCGGCGACAGCGAGAGTACATGGGCGCTGGGTGCCCAGCACTTCGCCAGCCATCTCCCCGACGGCTTCGAGGTGCGCTACGCCATCCTGCTCGACATGGTAGGCGGCGAGGGAGCACGCTTCTACAAGGAGGGAATGTCAATGCAGTTTGCGCCGGAGATAGTCAAGAAGGTATGGCGGGCAGCCCGCAAGGCCGGCTATGGCAACTTCTTCCCCCGTCAGGAGGGAGGTATGGTCACCGACGACCACATCCCACTCAACCAGACGGCACGTATACCCACGATAGACATCATCCCCTTCTACCCCGACTGCGCCCAGAGCAGTTTCGGACCCACGTGGCACACGCTGAACGACAACATGGAGCACATCAGCCGCAACACCCTCAAAGCCGTGGGACAGACGATGATTCAGGTCATCTACACCGAAGAGTAAACTATCATCCACCTAAATCTATCCATTATGTTAGGAGCTATCATTGGCGACATCGTAGGGTCGCGATTCGAGTTTGAAAATGTGGCTACACCGGGCTTCAAGCTCTTCAGCCCCGACTGCAGCTACACCGATGACACCATCTGCACCATCGCCATAGCCGATGCGGCGATGAACCATCGGGAGTACAAGGACGCACTGGTAGACTGGTGCAGCCGCTATCCCGACCCCATGGGAGGCTATGGAGGGAGGTTCCTGAAGTGGCTGCAGAGCGCCGACCATCTGCCCCAGGCCTCGTATGGCAACGGTTCGGCGATGCGGGTGAGCCCGATAGGATGGCTCTACGACGACTTCCACCAGATGCAGGACGAGGCGATGAAGACGGCGCTGCCCAGCCACTGCCACAGGGAAGGCATACGCGGAGCACAGTGTGTGGCTACGCTCATCTACTGGCTGCGCACGGTGCGCATCACCAAAGACGAGGTGATAGGCACCGTCAAGCAGACTTTCGGCTACGACATCCCCGACCTCAAGGAGGTCTACAGACTCGGCAACGAGGGCCACTTCGACGCCACCTGCCAGGAGACGGTGCCGGCGGCCATCAGCTGTTTTCTCGACAGCAACAACTTCGAAGACGCCATACGCACAGCCATCCTCGCCCAGGGCGACACCGACACCAAGGGTGCCATCTGCGGCAGCATAGCCGAAGCCTACTACGAGATACCCGAAGAGATGATTACCAAAGCCTATGAATACCTGCCCGCAGATATGCTCGAAATAGTCGACCAGTTCTATACCACGCTGCAGGGCCACATCAAGCGATAAAACGCCATGGGCACCATCCGTCAAGATGGTGCCCATGGCATTATTGATAGCATAAGATTTTCTGAAGCAATGCGTGGCGGCGTCAGATTTGCCCGCTCTCTACCTGGCGCACGATGCGCTCGGTGAAACGGTCTACTCCCTCGGGCTCGTAGCCCTTGCGCAGACTGGCTCCGAAGACCCAGGCAAAGGCCTGATAGACGCCAGCGCGGGTGGGACCAAAGAACGACTGGATAAGATTGTAGGACGACGAGTTGCACTCACGGTAAATCAGTTTGATGAGCAGTTTGCCCTGCTGGTAGGTAAGCCGCTTCATGCGGGGAGTATACTCGGCCTTGATGCCCTTCTCCACGAGTTTCAGGTGGCGGTCGCGCGCTTCCTTGTTGGGCAATGTCTGCAGATAGTCATAGGTCTCGAGGATGATGCCACGACATTCCTTGGCTATAGGCAGCACCTTTTTCACGTTATAGACCAGTCTGTTGTACGCCATCATCTGCCGCTCGTTCTTGAAGACGGGCTTGGGATATACATAGATGTTATTGAGCTCGACATACTGCACCGAGTCGCGGCCCAGCAGCACCTTGCCCACCTTGACCATAGGCACAAAGGTGGGGTTGTCCATGTCCACCTGTCGGTCTTCTGGATTTATGCCCGCCCGCTTAGCGGTCTGAGCGTCAGCAGTTATCGCCGCCACCATCAGGCACACCATACCTATGATACGATACATCTTCATCATGACCGCAAAAGTAGTGATATTTATCCGAAGTCTCAAAAAAATTGTGTTATAATTTGCTGTCCGGCTGCAAAAAGTCGCGCCAACGGCAGCCATCATCCTGCTGCGCCCATCTCTGGTCGCCATTCCTTCCCAGACTCTCATCGCCATCAGCCGGCTTGTCGCGGCGACGGTAAGGGAGGACAACAAAAATCCCCGAGTCAGGGTAGGATTCTCATCCTTCGCCTTCCTCGGGGACTCTTGGGTCTCAGTGAGGTTAGTCTGCCTCTCTTCCTATGTCATCCATGATGCCTGACCGGCAGCGTCGCCTCCTGTGTCATCATTCGCCGTTATTGGCGTCCTGGCTGTTCTCTGCCGTCTCTGCCTCGTCATGGCTGTACTCGCCCATCTGATTGATGGATGCAAGTTGGCTCAATCGGGCATTGATACTGCCACCAGTGGCTCGCGCCCGCAACTTGTAACCGGTGATATGGGTGCGGGCATTAAATTCCTCCTTGGTGTTGGCAGGCTTGCTCTCAATTCCTACCGAGAAGATGGCAAGGTTGTCGAGCTTCACGGCATTGCCCTCGAGCACAAGTTCCTTGATACATCCCACCATATCGTTCAGCACACCGCAGATTACACCTTTGGAGTAAGGGGTGCCATGGTCAGACATGTGAGCGGCCAATTCGTCAAGGCCCATAGTGCCGTCGAGATTCATGTGGGCATACCAGTTGCCCTTGTGCTGCGCATTGCTGCGATTGTCTTGATACAATTTGTACTTCAACATAATGATTGATTTTTGTTAGTTTGACATTGTGTTTGTGTGTTCGCTTGTTGTCATCCGTTCCGGTACTTTTGACAATGCAAAGGTAGTCACGCACTTCGTCGATACCAAATCTGCGCACGCCATAACCTGCAAAATTTTGTTAACAGCCGCCGCCATTCCTGCCAACTTTAGTTAACGCCATCGCCACAGTCATCTCTAACGCCCTGTAGTACACCCCTTCCGAGCCCGTCGCCATCTCCACCGCCGTCACGACCGCTTTCACCCCCATCTGGGCCACCATTACACCTATTATTATATATAGGGGCTGACAGGAGACCATCATCCGATGACACCAACCTAAAGACGGGAAGCACAAGGATAGACACAATAAACCCCGAAGATACGACTATCAGAGTCGCGTTCTTCGGGGCCTTTATCCGTATGGCTTTACTTCTGCACAAACACCTTGCGCGTAGTGCCGTCACTTAGTTTTTCTATATTGATGCCGCTCACAGGAGCAGAGACACGCCGCCCGTCGGGAGTATAGCGCTCTACGACTTTGACATCGCGCTTGCCGTCGACGCCCACGATTTCTGTCGAGCTGCCATTGGAGAGAATGAGTTGCACGCAAGCGGCATATGGAAGCTCGTTAGAGCTTAACCGATATAGCTTATAGCCTTCGTCTTTTATCAACTCACCCCAAACCAGAAAGCCGTTGGCCGTATCAACGGTAAGACCCACTGTGACATCGTTATCATTAGTAGGATTATTTTCAATAGGACTAAAATTTATCGGCTTAAACGTATATCCGAAGATTATATGTCCGGGCTCCTTAGGAATGACATAATTCCATGTACATTCCACCTCGTTGAACACGTAGGACAGAGGTTCTGTCATATAGTCCTTGACAATTGATTCTCCTATCAATTCGTACCCATATCCGTATGATTCATAGGCTACGACGTAGGGGGGAATTACCCAAGGTCGAACCCACCGCGAATGATATACCCACTATTTTGTAACCGGCATAGGGCTTGAGCATCTCGGGAGTGAGGTGTCCCAAGACCCGGGCATCCAAGTTATTTCCGATGCATATTTTCATATAGGGAGAGTCGGCACCCTTGACAAAGAGATGTTTCTGCTTGGACAGATAGCTATCATCATCCATAGCCTTGCATACTGGTGCCGACTGGATACGCTGAGTCTTAAATAGCGCGGGGCGATGTCCACTATCTCCGAATCAATCCTTTTGGGCAGCTCTTTGTGCGACTTGCAAACGGCCTGCGCACCGGCTGTCAATGATATCAATGTAATGAATACTAACGTGAGTAAATTTCTTTTCATATAGACTAACTTTTTATGTATACTTGTGCATGGTTGTCGCATAAACATACCCCCAAACACACTTTTGACGGCGCAAAGGTACACAAATAATGTGTAAACATCGGTAAAATTATGAGATTTATCGCGACCCTCCAAAGAAATATGGAGAAAGCGATGCGCCATGTACGACCACCCATCACCTTCACACCTATTATTATATATAGGGGTGACCACATGGCTGTCTGCCGACCTTCCGATGACATCAACAGAAAGACATGGAGAACAAGTATGGACACTATAAGCCCCGAAGATACGACCATCAGTGTCGCGTTCTTCGGGGCCTTTATCCGTATGGCTTTACTTCTGCACAAACACCTTACGCGTAGTGCCGTCGCTTAGTTTTTCTATATTGATGCCGTTCACAGGGGCAGAAACACGCTGCCCGTCGGGAGTATAGCGCTCTACGACTTTGACGTCGCGCTTGCCGTCAACGCCAACGATTTCTGTCGTGCTGCCATTGGAGAGAATGAGTTGCACGCAAGCGGCATAAGGGAACTTGGCGCTACTCACCGTATAGATGCCACGACCATAGGCTGCATTGAGGGTACCCAGTACCAGATATCCGTTGGCCGTATCAGTGGTCTTGCCCAGGAAGATAGGTTTGTCGGCATTAGTACCAGTGGCCGACTGGGTATAACCATATCCGAAGAGAATGTCCTTGGGCTCCTTGGGAATGACATAAGTCTGTGTACATCCCACCTCATTGAGCACGATGCCATTGGTGGCATTGGTCACATCATAACTCTCGATGTTTCCACCAGCTACAGTATGTTATCCATCAGTACGGCGCTCCATCGCTATGATACTGGGAACGGAGCCCAAGTCTGAAGCCACTATAAATGCGATACCCACAATGCTATAATCGGCATAGGGTTTGAGTTTATCGGCGGTGATACGACCAAAGACCGCATTAGAGCCAGGAGCTTCGGGAAGCCGTCGGCGCCAAAGGGAACATCGGCGCCATTGACGAAGAGATACTCCAACGGAACCTTTGTACCGCCCTCGCCCTCAGCCTTGCACATAGGTGCCGCCACGGAAATCTGAGCTGCAGATAGAGAATGGTCAATCGTCCCGTTGCCCGAAACGACATGCACGGGCTGCCCCTTGAGCGACTCGTAGACGGTCTGCGCATTGGCTGTCAATGATACCAATGTGATTAATACCAACGTAAGTAGATGTTTTTTCATATAGATGAGTTTTAATGAATAATCTTGCATCTTTGTTGCAGGCAAGTGCCCAAAAACGGGCATTTTTCAGCGTAAAGATACACAAATAATGCGTAAACGTTGGAAAAATCATGAAAAATATTGCGCCACTCAAAAAAAATAAGGAAAAAACGATACATATTATAAATATATCCATTACCTTTGTGGCAAATTAATGTTACAACACGCCTTCTGAGCCATCCTGTATCTATGCTATGCACCCTGACTAAGAGGTATGTTAACCACGGAGAGAGATAATTAACTTACATAATACATGCTTATGCAACACAATTTTCACCTTTTGGGTATGGTGGCAGCCAGCATTCTCGCTGTTGCACCTACCGATGCGTTTGCCCAGGCCAAAGCAGGCGAACAGACTCCAGTAACCGTCAATGTGACTACTGCTGGAACCCTCAACACACTGGTCACCTCTGACCAGAAGTTTACCACAACCTCACTTGTCGTCAAGGGCGACCTCAACGGAGCCGACATACTGTTTCTCCGCGAGATGGCTGGCAGTGACAAGAAGGGCGTAGCCACCGAAGGCAAACTCGAAGTGCTCGACCTGACCGAAGCCAACTTTGTGGCTGGCGGCGGAGACTACTACGACAAGAGCTTCACCGAGAAGGGCTCACCCGCCGATGCCACTGTAGGCTCCTACTGCTTTGCCGGTACCATATTAAAAGAGGTAAAACTGCCCAACTCTGTTACCAAGATTAAGGACAGTGCCTTCGAGAAGTGCGCCGCTCTTACCAGTGTTACCTTCTCCAAGGATGTGACAGAGGTTGGCGCCAGCGCTTTCAGCGGATGCACCTCACTCAAATCATTCGAGTTCCCCAAGGTCAAGATAGTTTCTGCCTACGTTCTTTCTGGCTGTACCGCTCTGACCAAGGTTGTCATCCCCGAGACAGTGACCGACCTCAAGGGCTACATCTTCAAGAACTGCTCTGCTCTCACCGAGATTCACATCGCTGCTGCCAACGTTCCCTCGATAAATTATTCTGCCTTCAGCGGCATCACCCAGAGTGACATCACCCTGTATGTACCCGACGAGAGTCTGAAGAAGTATCAGGACGACTATAACTGCAAATTGTTCAAGGAAGTAAAGAAGGAGTCAGAGTATGATCCCACCGTCAATCCTGGAGAGCCCGGTACTACCGAGGTAGTACGCTCTGTAGAACTCACCGCAGCTGGCACACTCTCTACGACCATCGATGCAGCTGAGAAACTCACCATCACTTCGCTTACCATCAAGGGCGACATCAACGGTGACGACCTGCTCTACATCCGCGAGATGGCTGGCCGCGACATCAAGAGCGACCCCACCAGCGGCAAGCTCGAAATACTCGACCTGACCGACGCCAACTTCGTAGCCGGAGGTGGTAACTTCTATGAGAAAGACAAGTGGAACTACGCTGCCGCTGCAGAGAACACCGTGCAGAGCCACTGCTTTGAGATGACCACACTGAAGGAAATCAAGCTGCCCAAGTCGCTGCGCGCCATCAAGAGCGAGTCGTTCAAGCAGTCCAACAAGCTGACCGCCATCACCATCCCCGAAGAGGTTACCGAGGTGGGCGACAACGCATTCGAAGGCTGCTCGTCACTCGTCACTTTCGACTTCCCCAAAGTAACAAAGATTGCCGGCTCAGTACTCGCCAACTGTACTGCACTGACCAAGATAACCATCCCCGCTACTGTTACCGAACTGAGCTTCGGCATGTTCAGCGGCTGTTCATCAGTTACCGAGATACATATCGCTGCTACCACTCTGCCCAAGGGGTATAAGCCTTTCAACGGCATCGACCAGCGAAACATCACTCTCTATGTGCCCGCAGGCTGTGCAGATATGTATAAGGCCGATACCGACTGGAGTCTCTTCAAGGAAATCAAGGAAGAGGGTGGCACCACCACTCCCGAGACTGGTGTCAAGACCATCGACGTCAAGACCGCCGGCACCCTGTCTACTCTCGTAGGCGCAGACAAGTTCAACCTGACCGAAATCAAGGTTACTGGCGACATCAACAGTTCCGACATTCTCTGCCTCCGCGAGATGGCTGGACGTGACAAGATGAATGTTGAGACATCGGGCAAGCTCGTCAGCCTCGACCTCTCTGGTGCCAACATTGTGGCAGGTGGAGACAGCTACTACAAAAACTCTACCACCAATCTCGAGTTCACTACTACCGCCAATATCATCAGCGAGTATATGTTTGACCACTGCAAGCTGGAGTCTTTCGTATTCCCCGCTACAGCTACAGCCATCGAGGGTGGAGCATTCGGTTCTTGCTACAACCTCAAGGGCACTCTGACTATCCCCGACAACATCACCCGCATCGGTAACTATGCTTTCGAGGCTTGCGTGTCTCTTGAGCACGTCGTGCTGCCTGCCGCTCTGAAGTATGAGAGCTTCTCCAAGCCAGAACTCGGATCCAATGTATTCTCTGGCTGCCATGCCCTGAAGGACATCGTCATCCCCGAAGGTGTGACCCGTATCAGAACCAACGCCTTCAGAGACTGCTTCGAACTTACCAAGGTGACCCTCCCCACAACAGTGACCTACATCGACGGCGACGTATTCAAAGGCTGCAAGAAGCTGGCCCACATCTTCGCCAAGAGAGAAAAGGCACCAACAGCCAACTATGGTACTTTCGAAGACGGCATCTATCCCACATGTACAGTGCATGTTCCTGCTGGCTCAGTCGACAACTACAGGGGCGCGTCCTACTGGAAGTATTTCACCAATATCGTAGAAGGCACCGTTGATGGCATCGGCAATATCGAAGCAGGACATACATCCAAGGTTGCCGACGGCATCTACACCCTGAACGGTGTCAAGGTGTCTGAAAGCAATCTGGCTCCTGGCATCTACATCGTAAGAAAGAACGGTGTAAGCATGAAGTTTGTCAAGAGATAAACCAACCAACAATACATCAAAGGATGCGTCACTCAAGTTGTGGCGCATCCTTTTTCACTTTAACTCAACAACAATTATAAAACAGACCCTCTTACTCCTCATGGCCTTTATCTTCACCGGTCTTTCTGCATTTGCCGATGAAGACACACGCAAAGACCCCGAGCTCTCGTTCTACAGTTCTTCTGTCGGCATCCTCGCCGGCACGGCTCTCGAAGCCCCATTGCGTAACCCCCACGGACTCATGCCCATAGTCTACACCTCATCAGACAAGTCCATCTGCCAGGTGGATGAGAGTGGTAAGATAAGCACGGCACTCGTCGAGACCACCACCACGGTGACTGTGACCGCCTCGTTTGCCGGCAACGACGAATACCGCCCCGGCACAGCCACCCTCGAGGTAGGCATCATTCCCCGCTCGCCGCTCAAGATTCCCGAGATGACTCCTATGGGCGGCACCTTTGACCACGCCGTAGAGGTACAGGTCACCACCGATGACGCTGCCGCCACGGAGATATGGTACTCCACCGTGGCCAAGAGCGCCGAAGAGTTCAAGAACAGCGACACCAACACCAGTTACATGATAACTGGGCAGACTGGAACCATCCGTATCGACCGCTCCTGCAAGCTCTATGTGATGACGCGCGGCAGAGGCACCAAGAGCCCCGTGATAGAAGCCGACTTCACCATCAGCATGCCGCTCAAGGCCGACTTCACTACCGACAAGTCGGTGATGGCAGACTACGCCCAGTATTTCGAGTCCTGCAAGGACCTCGCCGACTGGACGGTACCCAGCGAGTGGCACATAGACGATATGAAGTTCGATGAGGTCAGAGACGGCGACAAGAAATCTATCTCCATTACCCACGCAGCCGGAGACGGCGCCGCACCGCTCACCTCGCCCGTTTTCGACATCAAAGAGGGGCAACGTCTGGAATTCTACGCTTACTTCAAGACCAAAAATTTGAACTGGGCGCCATGGACGATTGACGTTACCGACTTTACTACAGGACAGACAACCACCCTGTTCAACATCTATCGCTGGACGTTGGAAAACAACTTTGTCTCCGACGACATCATGCAGTGGAAGAAGATAGACATAGACCTCGCCGCCTATGCTTGACACAAAGTGCAGATAGTGCTCAACTACAACTTTGACGGTGAGAACCTGGCCATCGACGCCTTCCGTCTGGTACGCGACAACCCCGAGGCTGCCACACGCATCACAGCCTCCGTCGACGAGCCTATCACCTTCATCAGCCGTTGCCAGGGCGAGCCCACCAAGACGATATGGACGCTCCCTGGCAGCGAGAACAACGAGTATGCCGGCAACAGCGTCACAGTGACTTACCCCAAAGAGGGCATCTACGACGTCACCCTTACCATCAGTCGCAAGAGCGAGAAGGATGTGAAGGAAATCAAGCAGTTTGTCGAAATCATCGGTAAGGCACCCACCTCAGCCTTTGCCATCACCTCCGACACCTACACCACTGCAGCCGACATGGCATTTGTTCCCGCCGGAGTACCCGTACAGTTCACCGACAAGAGCGAGGGGGCGCCCACCTCTTGGGAATGGAAGTTCACCAGCGACAGCGAGACCTTGACCAGCACCGAGCAGAACCCCACCGTTACCTTTACCAAGGAAGGTCGCTATGATGTGACTCTCACCACTGCCAATGCCATCGGCTCCAATCAGGCATACAAGGCGGAGTGCCTGCAGGTTGGCGGCGAAATGATGATATGGAACATCACCGAGCAGGAGATAGACAATCTCAAACCCATCAGCTACGACAGCTTTGGCTTCTATGCTGGCAGCAATATGTTCGGCCTCGACCGCTTTGCCGAGAAATATCCTGCACCATTGGCCGATGCTACCGTGAAGACCGTCGACGCCTACATCGCCTCAACCAAGACTCGTGAACCCGACGCCGCCATCGAGCTGGCGATATACGATATGGCTGCCGATGGCGGACCTGGCAAGGTGCTCGCCAAGACATCGCTCAAAGCAAGCGAGCTCAAGAGCAATGCCTCCGAATACGTACAGACCACCTTCGAGTTTGCCGAACCTGTAGCCATCGCAAAAGGCAAACCTTTCTTCGTGGCCATTGGCCCATTCCCCTATCAGGGTGTCAGCAGCTATGAGGACCAGATAGCCCTCTACTGCGTGACCCGCAACCAGGGAGGACTCTGCGCCACATGGGATCTGGCACAGTATTCGGACCGATGGATAGCCAACGTCTCAGGCTATTGCTCTATGGCGATGGGCCCAGTGGTCAACTACACATCTGTAGCCAACGGCATAGACAACACTGTAGCCTCTGGCTCCACCAAGCATGAAATAAAGGCCATCTATAACCTCTGCGGCCAACAAGTGACCACTCCCGAAAGCCACCAGATTTACATCGTGCGCTATACCGACGGCACCAGTCGCAAGATTATGTGGAAATAAAGAAAAATAGCAGATTGGCATCTGCCGCCTGACCGCCGCTGACATAACCATGATTAGGGCTGGAATTCTCGCAAGAGGACTCCAGCTCTTTCTCTTTTCCGCATTGCCACTGCGGCACTAAGACATATCCTACATCACCCCCGCCATCTTTACCTCATTCACCCTTACACCTATTATTATATATAAGGGCTGCCACATGGCTGTCTACCGGTCGTCCCCCACCCGTCCAGGAAACATGGAGATGGTGAAGGGGTGGATGCCAGGTTTCCCGTTGCCTGCCGTCGATTAGAAATCTTTAATGCTGGATGATAGGGTTCTAATTGTGATTGTTTCCTGTGCTTGCGCGGAAGTGGTAATTTTGCGGCATGATGATGAAACGATACATTTTAGTAAGGCTGCGACTGGCAAGGCGTAGGCTGCGCCACCGTTCGCTGCCGCCGGCAGCCTCGCTATTGTCGCCGCCGGCATAATCCTTGTCAACGTACTATCTTTGCATATTATTCAAAAAAAACTCATTCAATGTCAGTTCGTTTTAATGCGTTTTGCATCGTTTTAATAGGGTATTAAAATGATGCAGAGTGGTCAAGTAAATCGAAAAGAGTTACTATCTCGACGATTACATTATGTATTATCTCCTCTTCTGATTTGCCAAATTCAGAAAGGTGCTTCTTTCCAAGCCAGACATGGTCTTTTGCGTAACCTCTCTCTCCCAACATACCTGCAACCTTGTCATCATTGGGATTATATTGAGGCGTCTTATATTTGTCTTCATAAGCCTGGCGTATGTACAAATGGCTTTTGGCTATAGTTATACCGTATTGCGCATTTTCGTTCTTTCTGATTCTCGTTCCATGCGCATAGATATAAGACGATAGTTTGCCAAGGACAGCTTGCTCTATCTGGCAGTAATCCAATTTGTCCTTTCTTTCACGTTTAACCTCATGCTTATTGTGATATGCCTGATTTTCTTTAGCACAAAAGTCTCTTAATTCGCCGATATTGATATGGTCTATGTCTTTTTTATATACATACGCAAAGAACCTGGCTATTAGTGCCTTTTCTTCCTTGGTCAAGTAAGCGGCAGGATGAGGGACGCCATAACAGGGGATGTCATTAAACTCGCCCATAAGGATGCGACCCAAAACGGGATTATTGTCCTTGTCGTATCTAAATGAGAAGCCGGCAACATTTATAGAAGCCAATCGGCTAAAGGCATCTTTTCCACTTAGAAAAACAATCATCTTGGGATTGCATAGTCTTATCAGTTCCAATGTCTGAGGAAAGGTCTGGGTCAATAAAGATCGGTTTAATTCCGCAGCTGTTGCTGTATTGAAGAATGTAGCATTAGCCATAACAAATCTGCTTTCATCATCCAGAACATTGGGATGACCTAAACCACTGAAATAGATTTTAAGATTTCTGAAATAATTCCATGTGTAATGCAGGCTCCAGCTTGTGCAATTCCCATGTTTAGGGTTCTTGCAGAAATTACCCGATACCAATTGCTCGGCGGTCATTCCACGTTGAGGGTCAATGCCCCAGTTGGGATTGGCTATCATGTCTTCATAATTACCACCAGAGCCAGGATTGATGCCGGCTATCAAGACATCAACGGAGTCGGTGCCAACAATATTGTTTAGGTCCGATTGTGAATAGAAAGCAGGGACATTATTTCTGCCCAACTCGTCAGCAATGCCATTATAAACTTTAATGGTCGCCTTGCCCCAATCCATCAACTCTTCTTTGGTCATATATGTATCGTTATTTGTTCATCATTCTATATTACGGCGTCTACAAAGCATAGCTGCCACATCTGTCACAGTTATTCAATACTCCTTTCTTTAACTAACGATTTCTATGCAACGATATTGTAAAGATAGCTCGAATTTGTTAAGACAAAGGATATACATAAGCCGATAGCGGTGCCACAGCCATTACCTTCATCACCTTCTCCACCCATGCAGCAAAGGCTGAGACCCTTGCTGTATGGGTGGAGATGGTGATTATTCTGAATGCGGGGTGGGAAATAGTGATTGCGGGGTTTGCAGTCATTATTGCGGGCTTGGCAATCACTATTTCGTGCCACGAACCCAACTTTACTGTGGGCTCCGACGGGATGAGATGGGGCTCGGGCGAGATGGGCTTGGGCTCGGACGAGATGAGATGGGGCTCGGACGAGATGGGGATGGACTCGAGCGAGATGGGGATGGTCGCTGACAAGATGGCTGTGGCCTCTGGCATGACGACTGCGGGTATGGGTATGGCGGCAACGGACTCGGGCATGGCGGCAACGGACTCGGGTATATTGCCAGCGGGGGCTATCTTGGTCGGAGTCATGGGCGATGGAATGGGGATGTGGGGCGGCGTCGGGGGCAATCGTGAGGGTGGCGACAGCGCAAATAATTGCAGCGGCGGGGTGCAATTGTTTGTAAACAAACACATTACTTAATAATAATTTTGTAACTTTGCACCAAAATAAATACAATCACAACAAATATGGAGAAGAATTTCAAGCGTACTACCGTGACTGCGGCGCTTCCTTACGCCAACGGCGGTGTGCATATCGGCCATCTCGCCGGCGTATATGTGCCTGCCGACATCTATGTAAGATATCTCAGACTGAAGAAAAAGGATGTGATATTCATCGGCGGAAGCGACGAGCACGGCGTACCCGTGACCATACGTGCCCGCAAGGAGGGCATCAGCGTGCAGGAGGTGGTAGACCGCTATCACAAGCTCATCAAGGACTCGTTTGCAGAGTTCGGCATCTCGTTCGACATCTACAGCCGCACCACCAGCAAGATACACCACAAGTTTGCATCCGACTTCTTCCGCAAGCTCTATGACGACGGCAAGCTCGAAGAGATAACCGAGGAGCAGTACTGTGACGAGGTGACCGGCGAGTTCCTCACCGACCGCAATATCGTGGGCACCTGTCCGCGCTGTGGTGCCGAGGGTGCCTACGGTGACCAGTGCGAGAAGTGCGGAGCCACGCTCTCGCCCGAGGAGCTTATCAACCCCACCAACAAGAACAACCCTGGCCACGGCCTCGTGAAGCGTCCCACCAAGAACTGGTATCTCCCGCTGGGCGACTATCAGCAGTGGCTCAAGGACTGGATACTGGAAGGACACAAGGAGTGGCGTCCCAACGTGTATGGACAGTGTAAGTCGTGGCTCGACATGGACTTGCAGCCACGCGCGATGACCCGCGACCTGGACTGGGGTATCCCCGTGCCCGTAGAGGGTGCCGATGGCAAAGTGCTCTACGTGTGGTTCGACGCGCCCATCGGCTATATCTCCAACACCAAGGAGCTCTGCGATAGCGACCCGGCCCGCTGGGGCAACTGGGAGAAGTGGTGGAAGGACGACGATACCCGCCTCATCCACTTCATCGGCAAGGACAACATCGTGTTCCACTGCCTCATCTTCCCCACCATGCTCAAAGCCCACGGCGGATATATCCTGCCCGACAACGTGCCTGCCAATGAGTTCCTCAATCTGGAGAACGACAAGATTTCCACCTCGCGCAACTGGGCGGTGTGGCTCCACGAGTATCTCGTCGATTTCCCCGGCAAGCAGGACGTGCTCCGCTATGTCCTCACAGCCAATGCTCCCGAGACCAAGGACAACAACTTCACCTGGAAGGACTTCCAGGAGCGCAACAACTCTGAGCTGGTGGCCATCTATGGCAACTTTGTCAACCGCGCGCTGCAGCTCACCAAGAAATACTGGGGCGGCGTGGTTCCCGCCTGTGGCGAGCTGGCCGAGGTTGACCGCCAGACTATCGCCGAGTTCAAGGACGTCAAGGCCAAGGTCGAGGAGCTGCTCGACGGCTTCAAGTTCCGCGACGCGCAGAAAGAGGCCATGAACCTGGCGCGTATCGGCAACCGCTATATCACCGAGTGTGAGCCCTGGAAGGTGTGGAAGACCGACCCCAAGCGTGTGGAGACCATCCTCTACGTGTGCTTGCAGCTCTGCGCCAACCTCGCCATCGCCTTCGAGCCCTTCCTGCCGTTCTCTTCCAAGAAGCTGCGCGCCATGCTCAATATGGACAGCTTCGAGTGGGAACAGCTGGGCAGCATGGACATCCTCGCCGCCGGCACTCAGCTGGGAGAGGCTTCGCTGCTCTTCGAGAAGTTGGAAGACAGCGTCATCGACGCTCAGCTGCTCAAGCTCGAGAACACCAAGAAGGCCAACGAGGCTGCCAACTATGAGCCCGAGCCTATCAAGGACACCGTGGACTTCGACACCTTTGAGAAGCTGGACATCCGCGTAGGTCTCGTCACATCGTGCGAGAAGGTGAAGAAGTCGAAGAAGCTGCTCAAGTTCCACATCGACGACGGCACCAAGGACGGCCGCACCATCCTCAGCGGCATCGCTGCCTACTATGAAGACCCACAGGAACTCGTGGGCAAGCAGGTGTTGTTTGTAGCCAACTTCGCGCCACGCAAGATGATGGGCGAGGAAAGCCAGGGCATGATACTCTCGGCTGTCAACTACGACGGCACACTCTCTGTGACCACCACATCAAAGGATGTCAAGCCTGGAAGCCAGGTAGGATAAATATAGACTGTAGAGCCTCATGTACCTTCCATTCCCTCGGGAAGTCTAAGGCTCATGAGGCTTTTCGCTTACCCTGACGCGAGCAGAAGGGTCATGAGCAGAGCCGCAGCGCCGATCAGCCCCGCCCTGTCAGCCCTGCCAGCCGCCAGTGTGTTCACCCCGCCAGCCGTCAGCCGCCGCCCCGGTGCTCCAGTTGCTGCTCCGGAGAGACTGTATACCAACCCAAAAGTAACTATCCACTATCCGCACAACGATGAAGAGATACATCATCACCACACTTCTTGCCCTGGTAGCCATCGCGCTGCAGGCGCAGAACATCAAGGCCGTAGACCTGGGTCTGTCGGTCAAGTGGGCCGATGCCGACCTTGGCAGCGCCGACGGGGAGAGCAAGTACTACTTCCAATGGGGTGAGCCCAAGGGAGTATGGATGCAGGATTACAAGGCCTCTGCCTATCCCCCTGCCATCCAAGCCAAGCTGGACCCCAACAAGACCATATACAGAAGCCAGATAAGTAGCCAACTGGCCGAGCGAGTGGGCAAAGACAACATCCTTCTGCCCCAATACGATGCCGCCAGAGTCATTCTGCGCAGCCACTGGCGCATGCCCAACAAGGCAGACTGGACCGAACTGATAGAGAAGTGCAAGTTTGAGTGGGACAGAGTCAATGGCAGGAAGTGTATCAAGGTGACCGGCCCCAACGGCAACCACATCTTCCTCACCAACGGCGGATGGCTGGATAGCGACAACAACAAGCTGAAGAAATACTATATAGGCAAGGTGAGCTACTATTGGTCGAGCGAGGTCATGAACTATGGCTATGGCCCCGCCGAGATTATCTCCTTCTGGTGTAACAACAACCCCAAAGGCAAGATAGAGCCCCGCATCGACACATGCGACTTCCCCGCGCGCGGCATCCTTGTACGCCCCGTCTACGACGACCGCACCC
>NZ_NPJJ01000019.1 GCF_002251385.1 Prevotella sp. P5-108 | reverse complement strand
CGAAAAGATCTTTGACATATTGACACAAGCAAGACTGTAGAACAGAAGTTCAAGACTTCTAACAACAAACAGAAAGCTGAAAGTATGAGCGAAAGACAGGCGAATATATTTATTTGTCCTATCTACGATCGTGAGAAAGTAGATAAGGGCGGATGGTGGATGCCTTGGCTCACTCAGGCGATGAAGGACGTGATAAGCTGCGATAAGCGGGGGGTAGGTGCAAATGACCTTTGATCCTCCGATTTCCGAATGGGACAACCCGTCATGCTGAAGGCATGACATCTGCTCAGTGCAGAGGCCAACGCGGGGAACTGAAACATCTTAGTACCCGCAGGAAGAGAAAATAAACAATGATTCCCCCAGTAGTGGCGAGCGAACGGGGAAGAGCCCAAACCTGCGTTGTGGCAACGCCTCGCAGGGGTTGTAGGACCACGTTGTGGTACGGTAACGGAGAGTGGAATTGCCTGGAAAGGCAGACCATAGCGGGTGAAAGTCCCTTACACGAATCCTGCTCCGGCCTAGTGGTATCCTGAGTAACGCGGAACACGAGGAATTCTGCGCGAATCCGCCGGGACCATCCGGTAAGGCTAAATACTCGAGTGAGACCGATAGCGTACGAGTACTGTGAAGGAAAGGTGAAAAGCACCTCGACAAGAGGAGTGAAATAGTTCCTGAAACCATCCGCCTACAAGCGGTCGGAGCATGCTTAGCATGTGACGGCGTGCCTTTTGCATAATGAACCTACGAGTTACCATCTCCGGCAAGGGTAAGGGCCATGAGACCCGCACCCGCAGTGAAAGCGAGCCTGAAGAGGGCGTATAGTCGGAGGGGGTAGACGCGAAACCAAGTGATCTACACATGTCCAGGATGAAGTCCGGGTAACACCGGATGGAGGTCCGCACCGATAAGCGTTGAAAAGCTTCCGGATGAGGTGTGTGTAGGAGTGAAAGGCCAATCAAACTTGGAGATAGCTCGTACTCCCCGAAAGGCATTTAGGTGCCGCGTGCAGTGTTCAGCGTGAGAGGTAGAGCGACCGATAGGTCGAGAGGGCTTCACCGCCTATCGAGACCTGACGAACTCCGAATGCTCACGTTCTGCAGCTGTGCAGTAAGGGGGCGGGTGCTAAGGTCCGTCCCCGAGAGGAGAAGAATCCAGACCGCCGTCTAAGGTCCCGGAATTCTGCCTGAGTTAGTCTAACGAAGTGTGGTCCCAACGACAGCCAGGATGTTGGCTTGGAAGCAGCCATTCATTCAAAGAGTGCGTAACAGCTCACTGGTCGAGGGTCCGCGCATGGATAATAATCGGGTATAAGGCAGATACCGAAGGCGCGGGATAGCAATTGTAAAAGTATCGGTAGGGGAGCATTCCCTGTGCGTTGAATGCGGATGGTGATGTCCGCTGGAGCGCAGGGAAAAGCAAATGTAGGTATAAGTAACGATAAGGAGGGTGAGATTCCCTCCCGCCATAAGTCTAAGGTTTCCCGGGCAATGCCCGTCATCCCGGGGTCAGTCGGGTCCTAAGTCTCAGCCGAAGGGCGAGGGCGATGGCAGAAACGGTTAATATTCCGTTACTGCCGTACGGAGCGACGTGGAGACGCAGTAGTGAAACGGCCGCGCACAGACGGAATTGTGCGCTGAAGGGTGTAGATTATGAGGGTTGCAGGCAAATCCACAATCCGAGTCGAACCTGATCAGTAGGGCCTCTTCTCCGGAAGGGGCCGAGCGCCGGTAAGCATGCTGCCGAGAAAATCCGCTAAGCTTAATCCGTACGGCACCCGTACCGCAAACCGACACAGGTAGACGAGTAGAACATACTAAGGCGTTGGGAGATTCATGGTTAAGGAACTAGGCAAACTGACCCCGTAACTTCGGGATAAGGGGTCCTCACGTCGAGTGAGGCGCAGAGAATAGGTCCAGGCAACTGTTTAACAAAAACACAGGGCTGTGCGAACTCGAAAGATGAAGTATACAGCCTGACACCTGCCCGGTGCCGGAAGGTTAAGAGGAGATGTCAACCGTAAGGCGAAGCATTGAATTGAAGCCCCGGTAAACGGCGGCCGTAACTATAACGGTCCTAAGGTAGCGAAATTCCTTGTCGGGTAAGTTCCGACCTGCACGAATGGTGTAATGATCCGGACGCTGTCTCAACCATGAGCCCAGTGAAATTGTAGTATCGGTGAAGATGCCGATTACCCGCGATGGGACGAAAAGACCCCGTGAACCTTTACTACAGCTTAGCATTGACCTTGGTCATCCGATGTGTAGGATAGGCCGGAGGCTTTGAAGCGCGGGCGCCAGCCTGTGTGGAGCCATCCTTGAAATACGGCCCTTTGGCTGTCTGAGGTCTAACGCGCTCAGCGCGGACACTGCTTGGTGGGTAGTTTGACTGGGGTGGTCGCCTCCAAAAGCGTAACGGAGGCTTCCAAAGGTGCCCTCGGGCCGATTGGTAACCGGCCTTACAGAGTGCAATGGCATAAGGGCGCTTGACTGGGAGGCAGACATGCCGAGCAGGCAGGAAACTGGGGCATAGTGATCCGGCGGACGTGTATGGAAACTCCGTCGCTCAAAGGATAAAAGGTACTCCGGGGATAACAGGCTGATCCCCCCCAAGAGCTCATATCGACGGGGTGGTTTGGCACCTCGATGTCGGCTCGTCACATCCTGGGGCTGGAGAAGGTCCCAAGGGTTGGGCTGTTCGCCCATTAAAGTGGCACGCGAGCTGGGTTCAGAACGTCGTGAGACAGTTCGGTCTCTATCTATCGTGGGCGTTGGAGTTTTGAGCGGTGCCGTCACTAGTACGAGAGGACCGTGATGGACAGACCTCCGGTTTGCCGGTTGTGCCGCCAGGTGCACCGCCGGGTAGCTGAGTCTGGAACGGATAAGCGCTGAAAGCATCTAAGTGCGAAGCCAGCCGCGAGATTAGAACTCCTTACAGGGTCGTCCGAGACGAGGACGTCGATAGGGCGCAGGTGTAAAGACGGTGACGTCAAAGCCGAGCGCTACTAATTGCCCGAAACTTTCCACGGGCTGATACTTTGAGTTTTCGGTCCCAGCGATGGGACGGTTGCGAGGAAATTGGACAAAGAGTTCGAGGTTTTGCTTGTGCGGTAAGTCAACCCAATACCGGCTTCCTGCCAGCGGCATGCGCGCCGCGTATGATGGCAGTAGAGTCAGGAACGATATCAATCAGGCGGTTATTGCGGTGGGGTCCCACCTCTTCCCATTCCGAACAGAGAAGTTAAGCCCACTTGCGCCGATGGTACTGCAATGCAATGCGGGAGAGTAGGTAGCCGCCCTTTTTCACGAAGAGCCTTGGTCACGACAGTGACTGAGGCT
>NZ_NPJJ01000018.1 GCF_002251385.1 Prevotella sp. P5-108 | reverse complement strand
TGAAATCTTGTAAAACAAATCAGTTCAACTAACAGAACTTGTAAAGTAAAACAGAGAACTGAATAAAAGTAGTAAACCTAATTAGTTAATCGCATCCAATTCTGTCAACTAATTTTAGGAATAGTCATACTTACGAGCCATAATTGATAAAATCGCAATCAAAAAGGTGAATTTATTGAAAAATAGGGTGCAAATCTCATTGATTTTGCGAACAATTCACTACCTTTGCAAACAGAATATAACTTTAAGAATAATGGAGAATAGACGATTAAACAGAATCAAAGTCGTTCTGGTTGACAAGCAGAAGAGCAACAAGTGGCTCGCAGAACAAGTGGGTAAGGATCCTGCGACTATTTCCAAATGGGTCACGAATACGACCCAACCCAATCTGGAGATGTTGCTGCAAATAGCAAAAGTGCTTGAAGTAAATGTAAACGACTTGGTGAGACCTTTGGAATAATAGATTATCATGGACAAGAGGAAACAAGATATCGCCTACTTCGTATCGTTCTGCATCGAACAATACAAGAATGCTAAAGGACTGACAGGTGCAGAAGCAGCAAAGGAACTTGACTATTATGGCGTGCTTGAATATCTCGAAGAGCATTTTGAAGTGCTTCATACCCAAAGTTACCAATGGCTTCTGGAGGATATAGATGAGTTCATTAACATCCGAGAAAAGGAGGGGCGTCAATAATGGAAGAAATAACCCAAAGCAATCTCTATCTGCTCCTGCCATCAAAGGTGGCATGGATGGCCGAATTGCTTTCAGAAGACAAGAATGTCAGCATCGTAGAAGCGATAAAGATGATATACTCTTCCGATATGTACAAACGACTGGAAGATGAATCTACCAAGATGTGGCACCTCGGACCTGCGGCTTTATATCAGGAACTAATAGGAAATAAAGGAACGTGATGTTAAAGTGGGGTAAGGTAGGCTGATACATTCGAGAGAACGTTCTTTGAAACGAATAAAATAAGGTAGTAAAAAGAATAAAATGAGATATGGTATAGACATATTTTCTGGTGCTGGAGGCTTGAGCCTTGGGGCAGAGATGGCAGGGATAAGGATTAGCTCTGCCATTGAGATTAATCCGCACGCGGCAAAAACGTTCCAGCGCAACCATAAAGGAGCAAAGGTTCTACAGGGAGATATTCAAAAGATAGATCCGAAGGCGTTGCATGGAAAAGGGAAGTCAGTCTTTGTAATAATGGGTGGGCCTCCATGCCAAGGATTCTCAATGTCAAATACAAGAACAAGGAATATGAAGAACGAAAAGAACTTTTTGTTCTTGGAGTTCGTACGCTTTGTGCAGGAGATAAGGCCTGAATGGTTTGTTCTGGAGAATGTATGGGGCATAACCAATATCAACGAGGGTAAGACCCAATCAATGATTGAGGATTGTTTCCGATCCATTGAGGGTTATGACAATATCACTTCTTCTGTCCTTTGGGCTTCAGATTATGGCGTTCCTCAAAATAGGAATCGATTCTTTATGGTTGGCAACAGGCTGGGCATTGACTTTAAATTCCCGGAGAAACACACCACAAAAGTCACTGTAGATGAAGCCATAAGTGACCTTCCTTCCTTGCAAAATGGAGAGATGCTTGAGGAAGCAGCATATACTCTGTCGCTAGAAGAAGCAAGCGAATATGAACGGTTGATGCGTGAAGGTTCAGACAAAGCGCGTCAAAACTATGTCTCGAGAAATAATGATTTAGTTATAGAGCGCTATAAATACATTGGACAGGGTCAGAACTGGCGAGCCATTCCAGACCACCTTATGCAGAACTATGCGGACAAAGGTCGATGCCATAGTGGAATCTACAAGCGTCTGAGAGCTGACCAGCCTTCGGTCGTAATCTCGAATTACAGAAAGAGTATGCTCATACATCCTTACGAAGATAGGGGCATTTCAGTGAGAGAGGCCGCAAGACTTCAGAGTTTTCCAGATACTTTCATCTTTGAGGGTCCGCTTATGCACATCCAACAGCAGATAGGCAATGCAGTACCACCCCTGTTGGCTAAAGCTGTTTTCCAACAAATAATCAAACAAACCAAAGAACATGAGCAAAGATAGAAGACATATTCCCAAAGCCTCTACCTTAATGGGGTCTCTGCGCTCTATGGGATACTCTTTTGAGTCTGCAGTAGCAGATGTCGTTGACAACAGTATCAGTGCACACGCGCAGAATGTCCGTATACTGTTTCCGTCTAATCCTATGGATGAATTGGCTCTTGGCATTCTTGATGATGGTGACGGAATGGCAGCTGATGTCCTATTTGAAGCCATGCGTTATGGATGTTTGTCGGCAGAGGAAGAACGCGCAGAAGAAGACTTGGGCCGCTTTGGGATGGGAATGAAGTCAGCATCACTATCACAATGTCGTTGCCTTACCGTAGTAAGCTATGAAGGCAAGACTTTAAATGGATATACCTGGGATTACAATCACATTCTTGAGACTCAGGACTGGATGATAAAAGAATTGGAGGCAAAAGAAATCGACACACTACCCTATATCGCGAAATTAAAGGAGCAAAATAAGGGTACTATTGTTATCTGGCAGGACTTCGATGTATTGTCCAATTCAAGTGGCGGACAAGTTTATTCGACATTGATCGATTTGCGTTCCTCATTGGAAAATACTCTTGCTTTAATTTACCATCGTTATCTCTCCGGCATTGGAACACAACGCCTTCATATCTTTATCAATGAGCTCGACATAAATCCATTAGATCCATTCCTTGAACAGCATCCGAAGACTACCGTCAAAAAGGAAATCGAGCTAGATATAATGGACAGTTCTGGAATTGAAAGAATGATAAAAATACGCCCTTTTATTCTGCCTTTTGCAACAGAGCTAAAAGAAAAGGACAAGCAACTCATCGGTGGTGTTGAGAACCTTCGAGCAAAACAAGGATTCTACATCTATCGCAACAAGAGGTTGATAATCTGGGGTACATGGTTTGGCATGAAGCAACGTGCGGAATTGACAAAGAACGCCCGTATTCGTGTTGACATACCCAATTCTCTTGATGATATTTGGTCTATCGACATTAAGAAGCAGCAGGCTTCTATCCCCAAGCAAATACTTCATAGACTGAAAAAGGCAGTGGAGGAGGCGCTTGAATTCTCCGTCCGTCAACAGACATACCGAGGAAGAACGGAGAAGGTAAACGAGAATCTTGATTACATCTGGGATAGGAAAAGAGGTAGAAACAACACATTCTTCTATCAGATAAATCGTGAAAGCAAGCTTTACCAGTTCGTTCGTGACAAAATGAGCGATGAAGATTATGGATATATGGAAATGCTTCTCAACGAGATAGAGAACAATTTACCAATCCAGCAGTTGTATATAGACAAGAGTAACGAGTCCATCTCGGTACCAGAAGAGACCAATGAACGACTCGACGATGTCTACCAGATGGCGGTCACATTAGCTTCAACCATGATGAATATTCGTACCGATGGATGGGAAGCTATTGTCAATGATTTAATGAATTCAGAACCTTGGTGTAAATATCCTGCTATAAAAGAGAAACTACTCAAAGAAAAAATGTAATAACATGACAGAAAGCCAATATACTATCCTAAAACAGTTTACGAGGACTTTCATTGATTTATCCTTATCACAAGGAAAAGAACTCAAACTTGAAGATATAGACTCCTATATCAATCAGGCTGTCATGCTCTCCAAACTGGACTGTGACGAAGCCGCAAAAACACGCCTCTTCATCGATATGGAGTATGAGTATAAGATTGTACACAACAAAGGGCAAGCGATATTCAACGATTATGGCGAAAAGCGTGAATGGTACTCCAACTTGAAAATACAGGACAATTTCTTTTGGTCAAGATACAAGGATTATCTTATCAACCATTCTTCTATCAGCCGTATTAGCATCAACTTGCTTGACGATATAACATTACCAGACATTATGAATTGTCTTGGCAATCCCAACGATGCTCTGGATAAGCCTAGACTTCGTCGGGGTCTCATTATCGGTGACGTACAATCTGGCAAAACAGCAACCTATACGGGGTTGATATGCAAGGCTGCAGATGCAGGATACAAGGTTGTTATTCTGCTTACCGGCATCACGGAAAACCTACGCAGACAGACACAGGAACGAATAGATGAGGGCATTGTTGGTATTACCCTAAAAAAAGAAGGCAAGATCGAGAAGTATCCACGAGTCGGTGTTGGCTTAGACAACAAGCAAATAAAGGCCACATCTGTAACGTCTACGCTTAACGATTTTGTTGGCAACTGTAACAAGATAACGATGTCGTTAGCAAGCAACTCTCTGGTGTTGTTTGTCATAAAGAAGAACGTTTCGGTACTTCAGCGACTTTTCAATTGGTTGAGAGAACAAAATATCGACCCGGTAAAAGGATATGTGAATGTACCCATGCTACTTATTGACGACGAGGCAGACAATGCGTCTGTGAATACTCGCAAAGATGAGACAGATCCCACTCGTACCAATAAGCTTATACGGCAAATCTGTAACCTATTCATGAATTCCACATACGTGGGATTTACGGCCACCCCATTTGCAAACGTGTTTATTGATCCTGACTCTGTAGATGCTATGCAGCATGCAGATCTCTTCCCCGAACATTTCATATACGCGTTAGAGGCACCGTCTAACTATGTGGGTGCAGACAAAATATTCTATCCTGAAGGGACTTTCTATCACAATCTACGTTATATTACCGACATCACAGAACCGGATTATGCCTCAGAGGAGTATAAAGACCTTGTTCAAAACAATCTTGAAGTTCTTAATTCCGGAACTTTCTATTATAAGCACAAAAAGGAATGGGACGGCATTTTGCCCGACTCCTTGCGTGAGTCCATTCTTTGTTTCTGTTTGGCGAATGTTGTCCGTGATTTGCGTGGCCAAAGCAAAGAACCAAGAAGCATGCTGGTCAACATGTCCCGCTTTATTCATGTTCAGAAAGTGATAACAGGACATGTCGCTGAATGGTTCGAAGCAGTATTCAACGATATTCGTGTCAACTTCAATGAAGATGCTAGCAAAAACCATCATCTACCGCTCTATGGTGAATTGCGCTCACTATGGGAGAAGCATTTTAGCCAAGTCAATGATGTAACATTTGCTCGTGTTTCGCAGAAAGCTACTCTTCTGGCAGCATTGGAGAAGATAGAGGTTAAAATGGTCAACGGTTCCAAACAAAGTGCTTCGCTTAATTACAAAGAGAATCCATCGCTGCGGGTAATTGCTATTGGTGGTCTTGCTCTGTCTCGTGGATTGACTCTTGAAGGATTGATGGTTAGCTATTTCTATCGGAATACAGCCACCTTTGATGTACTGATGCAAATGGGCCGGTGGTTTGGATATAGACGTGGATATGAAGACCTTTTCCAGATATGGACAAGCCACACAAGCGCCTTGTGGTATGCCGAAGTCGCAAAAGCTTCTGCAGAACTGAAGAACGACATTCGTGAAATGTTTGACCAGCAACTGACTCCCAAGGATTTTGGTATTAAAGTTCGCGATAACTGTGATGAGTTGCAAATCACAGCTTCAAACAAAATGAGGACAGCTGTCAGCAAAGACATGATGTATTCTTTCTATGGTAATATCTATGATACTCCATATATAACATCAAAAATAGAGCATAACAAGATTAACATGCAAAGGGTTCAGGAACTTGCTTCAGAACTTTTTGCACAAGGATATTCGCTCAGGTTTACAGATTACAAGAAAGTTAATAAGGATGTGAACGACACTTCTGATGGCAGTTCGCGATACTTTGCCGACGTTCCTAAAGAAGTTGTGGTTGAGTTTTTGCGTGGCATCAAATATTCAATGGCGAATCCTCGTTTTGATGCGAAAAACATCATCAATTTTTTGGAAGATGAGGATACAGAAGGAGTTGATTTGTGGGATGTTGTATTTGAAAGTGGCAAATCTACAACACATTATAATGTGAAAGGGCTTCGACAGATAAAATGTATGGAACGTTCCATCTGTAGTACAACTCGCAACATCATACAAATTAGTACACGTCGTCGTGTAATGACAGGTAGTATGGAGGGGCGTTTTGCTCTGTCAAAAGAAGATATTGAAAGTGCAGAAGATGCTCAGCGTAACCAGTGGGAGAAAGATGGTGAGAACAGCCTGGGCAGAGACATCCCCGTGAAGGCATATTTCCGATTTCTTCCCAAGCGAAAGCCCATGTTGATTATTATGTTCATCAAGCCAAAAGAGGCAGACGGCGAGGAAGAAGAGATGTTGCATAAATACAGAGAAGCACTTGGTGATGATTGTATCGTGGCTTTTGCCGTGGGATGCCCCGGCGTTAAAGAAGAGGGCAAGGCTGTAAAATATCAAGTCAACAAAATATTCCAACAATTGAACATAGAGGGTGAAGAACCCGAAGAGGAGGATGACGATGAGTAATAACGAGATTTATAAAACATTTAGGGAGGATTTTCCCAGCCGCCACTTTATAAGATTTGGTGATAATCGTTACCTGAGTCTCTATATCGGGCGTGATGATGATGCACGCTATTCCTTTGATTTCAGAGGGAAGTACAAACCTGTCAGGATTTCCAGTTCTGATGTGATTTTTGTTGAACAGTATAAAGACGGAGACATGTTGACTCTGCGATTCTCACTTGAAGACAATAACCTACTAGAGTATTTTTGCACCTTCTGCCAAGACCTTTTGGATTCTGTTCGCGTGACGAATGATGATGAAACGGCATATCATACTCTAAGGTCACGTTACTATTCATGGAGGCAACTGTTCCGACCTGACAATGCCCGTATGACAGAAACCGAGATGATGGGCTTGATAGGCGAGCTCCTTTTTTTGAAAGACTACATGATACCTGATAGAGGAATAGACGTCGCTCTTGATAGTTGGATGGGGCCTGAGAAAACACACAAAGATTTTTCAGACCAGCAAGACTGGTTTGAAGTGAAAACCATCAGTTTTGGCAAAGAGAGTGTCCGTATTTCTTCCATTGAGCAACTTGACAGCGACATTGATGGAACATTGGTCGTTTATGAACTGGAGAAAATGAGTCCATCTTTTGACGGTATTAGGATAAATCAACTCGTCAACAGTATTATAGCTTTGTTAGTGAATGCTCATCAGCGTGAGACCTTTATGGCAAAGCTACAATTGTTTGGATTTGAATTCTCCAACGAAAATGATAATCTAGTTTTTGCGTTGAAGAATATGTACAAATACAAGGTCGACACCAAAGACTTCCCTCGATTGCATCGGTCTTTGCTATCGAATGCAATTGCACGTGCTCAATATGATTTGCTTTTAACAGAAATAGAACCATTTAAACTCAACTGATATGGAAATTGAAGAATATCGCAAGCAGTTTATAGATGAGATAAGAAATGATGCTAGCTTGGAAGGCTCTGATCCTGAAAGCTACTTCATCGAGCGTGTCCTTACAGATCTTGAAGATATTGGGGAACTTAGCGATCCTATTCCTATGTCAATTGAAATCAGGAATACAAGAAGGCAAATTCTAGCCTTTGATGGATATTCATATGATGAAGCAGACGGAGCATTGGTTCTTATTGTAAGTGAATTTACCAATCAGCGCGATAGTGCTCCAACTTTGACAAATACACGTATTGAGGAATTGCTATCGTATATGCAGAGATTCATAGAAGAAGCTGTCAATGGAAACATTCGCAATTTCTGTGATGATTCTGACCCTGCTGTAAACATTGCCAGCGAGTTTAAGAAGAAGATAGGCAAGGGAATGACGGCAACAGAAATCTTGCGTTTTAAGTTTATCATCATATCAAACTATACTCTGAGTAAACAGGTTAAGAATCTAAAACGTCCAGATTTTTTGGGAAGACCTGTAGAATTGAACGTATGGACATTAGAGCGATTCTTTCAGACATTTGTTTCTAACTCCAGTGAAATTCTAGAGATTGAGACAAAGGATTATAACTGTGAGGGCATTCCATGTCTGAAAGCTGATTTGGGTAATTTGAGTAATTATGATGCATATCTGGGAATTGTTCCTGGAGAATTCCTTGCAAAAATATATTATGACTACGGAAGTAGATTACTTCAAGGAAATGTACGTGCGTTCTTGAGTTTTAGAGGTAATGTAAATAAGGGCATACGAAGTACCATTATGAAGCAACCAGAGAACTTCTTTACATATAATAATGGTATTGCTATTGTTGCCCGTTCCGTAAAATTTTCTACAGATGGTTCTAAAATAACTTATTTCAAGGATTTGCAAATAATCAATGGAGGACAAACCACAGCTGCATTAGCGAGTGCCATCATTAAGAATGAGGCTCCAAAAGGTATGGATAACCTATTTGTACCAATGAAGTTAACTGTGCTGAATGTTGAAGATGACATGTCGGAAGAACAGGTACAAAACTACAATGAACTGACAAAGACCATCTCAGAATGTGCTAACAGTCAGAATGCGGTTAAACCAGCTGACTTCTTCTCAAATCATCCGTTCCACGTAAAGATGGAGCAGTTATCTCGCAAAGTTATGGCTCCACCAGTCGGTGGCAATCCTTATCAAACCGTATGGTTCTATGAGCGTTCTCGTGGTAAGTGGGAGCAAGAGCAGATGAAGTTGAACGCACATCAAAGAGACCTGTTCAAGCAGAAGAATCCCAAAGACCAACTAATTACAAAAGAGAAACTAGCAAAATGCTATAATGCGATTCTCATGCACCCTGACCAAGTTTGCAAGAGTTCTGCTGATAACTTCAAAATATTTGCTCCTTTTATTGATGGCATTTATGAGAATGACCGTGATAGCATCAATGACGAATTTTTCAAGAAATGTGTCTGTTCGATTATCATCTTTGACAAACTTGACAAACTCATCAGCAAGGAAGAGTGGTATCCAAAAGGCGGTAACAAAGCTCAGATTACGCCATATACCATATCCAAACTGATGACGCTTCTGCCCAAAGGCTCTGACCTAGATTGGGTGAGCATTTGGAATAAGCAAACTCTTTATCCTGCTTTAGCAACAGAGCTTCTTCGCCTAGCATACTTTACACATCGCTATTTAGAGAAAAAAGCTGATGGGGGACTTGTGCGTAGCTTGTCTCGTCTTGTCGGAACATGGAACGACTTCAAGTCAGTAGAATTTACTTTGTCGGATGCCTTCATTAGTTCGTTAATTTCGAAAGAAGAAACAAAGGCAACAGAAAAGGCGGCCAAACGTGCTCACAAGTTCAACTCCAAGATTGACGCTTCAGTTGAGATTTTCAAACTTGGCGCACCGTATTGGATGGGAGTCTATAATGCTCTAGCAAAAGAAGAACTCCTCTCCTATGGTGATTGTGATTTTATTAGGAGCATAGCATCTTATATCGGAAGAGGTTCTCTGCCAAGTCCTGCTCAATGCCGTAGGCTCCTGAAAATCGTAGAAAAAGCAGAAGAAAAGGGATATATTATGCCGTAAAAAATATTATGTATTATGGCTGCACAAAGATATTATTATTCTGACTCCATCACAGACTTCCTGTCTCGTAGTACAAACGAGATAGTAGGAGATTTGACTCTGGCATCACAACACGATATTAACGATGAAACAGCGCAGTCATGGGTGGAGGAAATCGATACGCTACGCGAAGCGCTGGAGGCATATTCTGGGCGTGGGAGTTTATACTTTGAGTACAATATCCCAAGAATGGGTCGCAGGGCGGATGTAATAGTGCTGATAGACGGCATCGTGTTTGTCGTGGAATACAAAACAGCTGAGCAGCGATTCACACGCGAAGCGATGGTGCAGGTGTGGGACTATGCACTTGATCTTAAGAACTTTCAGGAAGGGTGTCTGGACAGAATTCTGATTCCCATCTTAGTGGCTCCGAAGGAAAAGGACTCACATTGCCACCTTACGCTGAAGCATTTCGAGGATATGGTATATGAACCACTGATGGTAAACAGAAAAAAGTTATCAGAGGTGTTTGAGTCAGTTCTTGAAGGAGTAGTATACAAAGATAAACCAACACTTGACGACGACCAGTGGGCTAAGAGTGGATACTCGCCCACACCTACTATCATAGAGGCGGCAATCGCTCTGTATGAAGAGAATACAGTGGAGGAGATCACAAAGCATGGTGGAGATATCGACAAGGCTTCGGAGGAGTTATGCCATATTATCGACCATTGCAGGGAGAAAAAGCGTAAGGCCATCTGTTTCATCACAGGTGTACCAGGTGCTGGAAAAACACTGATAGGTCTCAACACAGCTATCGACCAATTCAACAGAGGAGAGAAGGCTGTTTATCTTTCAGGCAACTTTCCTTTGGTGGAGGTGTTGCAAGAGGCTCTGACACGCGACTATGTGCGACGAGACAAGATTAGAGCTAAGGCTGAGAAGCGCAAGGCTTACACTAAAGCAGAGGCAAAAAGCAAGGTGAAAGCTTTCATACAGATGATTCACCACTACCGTGATTTATATTTGGAAGGTACAGAAGTAAAAGATGGAAGGATTGTGCCGATAGAAGGGTATTTTCAAAGTCATACTGACAAGGCATATATTCCTGTTGAACACGTGGCGATCTTCGATGAGGCACAACGAGCCTGGACACAGGCGGAACTGAAGCGCTTCATGCGCGAGAAGAAAGGTATAAAGGATTTCCCGTATTCGGAACCGGAATACCTGATTTCATGTATGGACCGGCAGACGGACTGGGGACTTGTAGTTTGTCTGGTTGGCAACGGACAGGCCATTAACAAAGGCGAAGCTGGCCTGAAGGAGTGGATAGAATCTGTGCATCGCAGTTATCCAAGTTGGGATGTGTACATGTCAGACTTTCTGGTGACATCTAATGACGTAAGCAAGGAGGATCTGGCACTGATACATAAGCAACTGATAGCAAAAGAAGAGTTGCACCTAACAATGTCGATGCGTTCGTTCCGCTCTGAAAAGGTAAGCCTATTTGTGAATCAGCTACTGGACTTACAGAAGGAAGAGGCCGCCGCAACATTGTGCGAACTGGAGAAATACCCTATAGTGCTGACCCGAAGTCTGGATACTGCAAAGCAATGGTTGCGTAGTCATGCACGAGGGAGCGAAAGGTTTGGACTTTTGGCCAGCAGTAAAGCGGAAAGGTTGAAAGCCATCGGCATAAATGTGAGGTATCAGCCTGACTTCGTGCATTGGTTCCTGGAGGACGACTCTGACATCAGGAGCAGCAACTGTCTGGAAGATACACTGACAGAGTTTAAGGTACAAGGGCTGGAAATAGATTGGGCCTGTGTAACATGGGATGCAGATTTACGATTGAGTAAAGATGGGATGTCTTGGCAGCACTTCCAACTCCGTAGTGGCACCCAATGGCAGAAAATCAATAAAGAGATAAACAAGGAATATCAGATAAATGCTTATCGCGTGTTACTGACCAGGGCAAGACAGGGAATGGTGATTGTCGTACCCAATGGTGACAATAGCGTTCCTCCAGATGAGACGCGCAAGCCCGAATGGTATGATGGAATATACAGTTACTTGAAATCTCTAGGATTAGAGGAAATATGAAACAGATAGAAGTAGTAGCGGCAATCATCTACGATTCCGAAGGTCGTATCTTTGCTACGCAGCGGGGATATGGCGACTATAAGGATTGGTGGGAGTTTCCTGGTGGGAAGATGGAAGCGGGTGAGACACCAGAAGAGGCGTTGAGGCGTGAGATATGGGAAGAGCTGGAAACGCGGATTGTGGTAGAGAAATTCGTGGAGACGGTGGAATGGGATTATCCTCAATTTCATCTTTCTATGCATTGCTACCTCTGTCATGTGGAGAGCGGACATCTGGAACTGAAAGAACACGAGGCAGCGAAGTGGCTCAACAAGGATGAACTGGAGAGCGTCAACTGGTTGCCAGCGGATTTGAAGGTAATAGAGAAAGTGAGATGCGAAATAATATAAGCAATAATATAAGACGAGTAAAGGCGTTATAAGTATATGGCACTTACAATAGATGAACTAAAAGTACTGATACAGACTGATGAACATCGTCAGTTGGAGTTGAAGAAAACCACGGGTGAGCTGAAGGATGGCATGCATTCTGCTTGTGCTTTCTTGAATACCGAAGGTGGCTGGCTCTTTTTTGGCATTGCTCCAACATCACTGAAGATTTTGGGCCAGCAAGTTACAGACAACACCCAAAGGGAGATTGCCCAGGCTCTGAGTTATATGGAGCCGCAGGTTGATGTGAGAGTAGAGTATATCGATGTTCCTAATCGGCCAGGCCATAAGGTGATTGCCATGCACTTTGATGGATGGGCTTGGGGCATGGTACCTTATACTTATCATGGCTGTCCTTACTACAAAGTGGAGAGTACGACGAAGGAGATGCCGCGTGACATGTATGAGGAGCGGTTACGTAGGAGTAAGCCTAATTTGTTCGCATGGGAACGGCAACCTTCGGAGTTTACAGATATAAGTTCCCTGGATGAGAAACTGATACGTGGCGTCGTGCGTCTTGGCGTTGAGAGGGGCAGATTGTCAGAACTGGCTCTCACTGAACCTATCGAAGATGTGCTGGGTAAATGGAAGTTGACCACAGGTGAAAGACCTCTGAATGCCGCTACGGCACTCTTTACGAATGATACTGGCATGTACACGCAGTTTATAATGCGTCTAGCTCGTTTCCGAGGAACTGACAAAAATGAGTTTATCGACAATCAACGAGTAGAGGGGAACATCTTCGTACTGCTCAATGAGGCAATGAACTTCTTCCGCAAACACTTGAATATGCACGGGAAAATAGTCGGACTGGTACGTGATGAGTATTTGGAAGTGCCCGCAGAAGCCTTACGTGAAGCTGTTCTGAATGCACTTTGCCATCGTCAGTACGAACGGTATAACCTGACCATAGGTATCGCTATCTACGATGACCGCATTGAGATTGAGAATCCTGGCATTCTGCCTCCGCAGATTACTCCAGAGAATATTCGCCAGCCCCACATATCATATCCATACAATCCGCTAATAGCTAATGTACTGTATAGTACAACCTATATTGAGAACTGGGGTTCGGGTGTGAAACGCATCATGGAGGCTTGCCAAAAGAGAGGTGTAGCTGCACCTACATGGTCTATCAATGGTGGCTTTGTTGTGGTAACATTTATGAGACCAATAAAGGGTGATAACCAAAGTGACACTCAAGATGGCACTCAAGATGGCACTCAAGGTGGCACTCAAGAAGAAAATCTTGATAAATGGATAGAAAACCAAATCAGAGAGAATCCTCAAATTACAACAGAGGAACTGGCCAAAATGAGTAAAAAGGGACTTAGAACAATCAAGCGCCATATTGCAAAAATGCCACACGTTCGATATGTGGGTAGTGGTTATAGTGGCCATTGGGAAGTTGATGCCAACGAGGAAGGATAAGTTGATGAAAAAATAGTCTTACTCGTATTACTGATATTACCGAATAATATGCCGAAAAATGCTTTGCGAACAAAAATAATGGGATTTGCGAACAAAATGAGAGAATCTATTATTGCAGAAAGATTATATTGGTGTTCGCGAAATGCAATTTTGTTCGCAAATTGTTCGCAAAACAAAAAAAAGGAGCTACATTTTTGATGTAACTCCTTGATTTTCAGCGTGGACCAGCCAGGGCTTGAACCTGGGACCTCCAGATTATGAGTCTGTTGCTCTAACCAACTGAGCTACAAGTCCGGGGCTCATACGTAGATACGTACTCGCTTTTGTGGTTGCAAAGATACTGCTTTGGATGGAATTTACCAAATTTTTCGGCAAAAAAGTTGAAAAGGGCATCTACTTTCCGCATTTGGTATCAACCATTAAGACGATGGTTGACAAAATGATAGCCAACGCGGGCTGTGGCAGGGGTATGCCGACGCCCGGAATCAGTGACTTTGGTTAATTTTGAACAAATTACAGTGCGCCCGAGCAAAAAAATAGGGTAACTTGCTTTGTTCTGCTCTATACTTTCAGTAATTTTGCACCACAATATTATAATAATGATGCTAACAGGGATTAAGAATATAGTCTTCGACCTGGGCGGCGTGCTCGTCGACCTCGACGGAAAGCGCTGCATCGATGCCTTCGATGCCATCGGCTGCCACGCCATCAGCGACTACGTGCGCCTCCACCGCACCGAAGACTTGTTTTACGACATAGAGATAGGCCACACCACCACCGCCGAGTTCTGCCGTGAGGTGAGACGCATCACCGCTGTGCCAGCCACCGACGCCGAGATTGTCGGAGCCTGGAACGCGCTGCTCACCACCATCGCCGACGAGAAGAAACAACGCCTGCTCAGTCTGCGCCGCGACTACCGCTTGTTCCTACTCAGCAATACCAACGATATGCACTGGCGACTCTGCGCCGACCATCTCTTCAACTATGGCCCCTGGCGTGCCGACGACATGTTTGAGCGCATCTATCTCTCCTACCGGCTGCATCTGGCCAAGCCCGACCCCGCCATCTTCAGCTATGTGCTCGCCGACGCCGGTCTACAGGCCGACGAGACGCTCTTTATCGATGACAATGCCGACAACTGCCGCGCAGCCCAGTCCTTGGGCATACACACACTGCTGCAGTCTGCGGCCAACGACTGGATGCAACGCTTATGAAAATCATCACCCATACCGACACCATACCCCAGCCCACAGTAGCCACGATAGGCTTCTTCGACGGCGTGCATCTGGGCCACCGCCACCTCATCGACGACGTGCGCGCCATTGCCGCCGAGCGCAAGCTGGCCACAGCGGTGGTGACCTTCGATGCTCATCCGCGCCAGGTGCTGCAGCAGGACTTCATCCCCCAACTGCTCAGCACCACCGACGAGAAACTGGAGATGCTCGCAGCCACAGGCGTCGACTATTGCGTACTGCTCCACTTCGACCGCAGTCTCGCCGCACTCTCTGCCTACGAATTTATGCGCCAGGTGCTACGCGAGCAAGTCCACGCGCGAGTACTCGTCACCGGCTACGACAACCGCTTCGGACACAACCGTGCCGAGGGGTTCGACGACTACGTAACCTACGGCCGACAGCTGGACATCGACGTGATGGCTGGCACGCCTTTCGAGCATGAGGGCATGAGGGTGAGCTCGTCGCTCATACGGCGATGTCTCTCCGAGGGCGATGTCGACAGCGCCCGACAGGCATTGGGTTACACCTACTCGCTCCGAGCCCCCATCGTAAGCGGATATGCCGAAGGCCGGCGCATGGGGTTCCGCACCGCCAATCTCGACATGACCCACATCTCCAAGATGCTGCCTGCCCGTGGCGTCTATGCCACCCGCGTGCGCATCGACGATACCGGCGCATGGCTCCCCGCCATGACCAATGTGGGATGCCGCCCCACCTTCGGCCGCACCGACACCACCATAGAGACCTACATCTTCGATTTCGACGCCAGCCTCTATGGCCACAGCCTTGAGGTGGCCTTCTGCCATCGGCTGCGCGACGAACAGCGCTTTGCCGACGAAGCCGCCCTCGCTGCCCAGCTCGCCGACGACGAGCGCCAAGCCCGACAACTTTTAACTCACACGATATGAACAAGAAAATAGCCAAAGGACTGATTCAGATAGGCATCTATCTGCTCGTATTTATAGTCATCCAGATTGTGGTCATGCAGGTGGTAGGCATCTGCTCGCTTCTGGCCCAGGGCTTCAACGCCTCAGAGATTATCACCCGTATGAACGACGGCAGCATGCTGTCCGACGGCAAGACGCTCTGCATCTTCTTCGCCATCAATGCCGTGCTCGCCTCGCTGCTCTTTGTGCGCCGAGGCTGGGCGCCCGTCTCTCGCAGCTACCTGCAGTCACGTCCGTGGGCCGTGCTCTTCTGGGTAGTCATCCTCTCTCTGGGTACCCTCATCCCCTTCGCTTTTATCGAAGAGCTGACCGATGTACAGATGCCCGAAGCCACCCTCCGCGCCTTCTCGGCCATGTTGCGCGAACCCGTGAGCTACGCCGTCCTGGGCGTACTCGTGCCGCTTGCCGAAGAGCTGGTCTTCCGCGGCGCCATCCTCCGCACCCTGCTCACCCTCACCCATCGCCGCTACCACTGGGTGGCTATAGCCATCTCGGCAGTGCTCTTCGCCGCCGTCCACGGCAACCTCGCCCAAATGCTCCACGTGGTACCCATGGGACTGTTGCTCGGCTGGCTCTACTATCGCACCGACAGCATCGTGCCCGGCGTCATCATGCACTCCATCAACAATTCTGCCGTATATATCATTACCAATCTCGTGACCGCCAATCCCGAAGCGCGCCTCATCGACGTCTTCGGCACCCAGCAGCACGTATGGATGGCTGTGGGATTCAGCCTCTGCCTCTTCATCCCTGCCCTCTTCCAGTTGGCAGTAAGGCTCAAGAAGGCATAAAGTCATCAACAGCCACAAACCAAGCGGGGTATCGATGGATGTCGATACCCCGCTTGGCATATAAAGTTACTTAATCAAAAACCATTATATTAATAACTTGGATTCTGTTTTAATTTCTTGTTTAAATCTAAACATCTTTGTGGTATTGGAAAAACCGTTGTAAACCCAGTAAACTCCTTTTCTAATGGAGTTCTTTGATCATATGCCTTGGTATATTCACCAAAACGGATGAGATCTTGACGTCTCCAACCTTCCCAAACCAATTCCAGCAGACGCTCCTTTAGAATGTTGTCCAAATTAGCTTCCACATGAGGCATTCCAACTCGATCTCTTATAGCGTTCAGCTCCCTTGAACCGTCCTCACCATTGCGTACTTTCGCCTCGGCTTCCATCAACAGTGCGTCACCATATCTGAAAAGGACGATGTCGTTGTCAACCTGCCGTCCGTCCGAATAGGCGGTTCGGTCAACCTCGTATTTGCCCACACGGGCACCTGCCGTCTGTTTATATGGACTGTCACTGAGGTTCAGTTTCAGCTCAAGCGGCATGTACACCAACGGCTTCCCGTTGTCCAGATATATCTTCTTTCCATCAACAAGCACGGTGTCAGCATAGAAGTTTGTCTTGAATCTATTGTCAACATTGTCCGTTCCGTAACCGAAAGCCTTGACGGTTGAGACTGTTGCACATGTGCCGTTTTCGGAAGAACCACCATAAGCCCCACCATGTTTGTAGTGGCGTGAGCGGAAAAGATAGTGATATTCATTCAAATATAGGTTCTTGTCCAACGGAATAGTAAAAATATTCTCCTTTGAACTTTCGTTGTGAACAGCGAAGTTTGAAGCGTAATCGCCTTCTAATTCATAGCCTTCTTGCCGCAGTTGCTCACAATACCAGATGCAGGTTTCCCAAGCGTTCTTCTTCTCGCCATTCACATTGAAGTAAATGCTTTTCCCATCCTGTCGCTTGCCGTCGGTCCAATTGTCATCCGTATATATTTCCGCATTCAAGGCAAGTTTTGCAAGCAGGAAGTTTACGACGGGGCGTGTCACATGTCCGTAATAGTTCCCCTCCTTGTTGGAATGCTCATCGGCGAGCTGTGGGGCAACATCCTGCAACTCGTCAACAATAAACTTGAATACCTCGCTTCTTTCGCTTTGCACCACTTGCTCCAATTTCACGTCGTATGATGCCACAATAGGAACACGGCCGAACATATCCATCGCATAATAGTAGAACAAGGCTCGTACAGCTCTTACCTCGGCCGTGAAATTTCTTGTCTGTTCTGTAGAAAGCAGACTCTTATGGCTATCAATGATAGAAAGCGACTGGTTAGATATAACTATTACCTTGAAGAGGTATTTCCATACATTATATAAGTTAATATCATTGGCAGTCCACTTGTGCTGGTACATATTCTCCCACAAACCGCCATCATACCAGTCTCCTCCACGAATCGGAATCATAGCCTCATCGGTAGTCAAAGTATTGTAGTCGTAAATACCCCGGCAAGTTCCTTGAAGCCCTTCAGACTCCTGATTGCTCCCTATGTAGTTGTACAGGGAAGCTACTGCGTTTTTGTATATATTATCTGCATTATTGTAGATTGCCTCCTGGTCCAGCTGGTCTTTGGGATGCTCATCCAGACAGCTACTGAAGCAAAGCATTAGCGGTACTGCTAATATGTATTTAATAATCGTCTTCATGCTCTTTTCGTTTTAAAATTGTACACTCAATCCCAATGAGTAAGTACGGTATAATGGATAGTTGCGTTTGTCGTCAATACCCATCGTGCTGTTAACAACATAGCTGTTTATCATTGGGGTCAAACCTCTATAGCCTGTGATTGTTCCAAGGTTGCTAATGTTGCATGATAAACGCAAGGAACGTACAAACTTGCTTTTCAAAGGTACATTATATCCTAATGTCAAGTGTTCAAAGTTCAGATAATCGCCTTTTTCGAGCCAATAGTCTGAGACTCTCTGGTCTACGATGTTCTTCTTTGGAGCATCCTTCAAGACATTGTAGTCCGGGAAGCACGCCATACTTGTGTAAGCCAGTCCTGTTCCGTTGAAGATATTGTGCCCGAATGCACCGTTCATCTGCAACGCGACATAGATGTCCTTGTATCTGAAACTAATATTTGAACCAAGAGTCACCTTTGGTGTGGCTTGTCCGGCAATGTATCGGTCGCCACCATCGCTCAAGTCAACCTTACCGTTGTGATCAAGGTCCTCAATGTCATAAAAATAACTGCCATTCTCATTCTTGACGAGTCCCTTGCAATGTGGCAGGTAGAAAACGCCAAGCGGCTGTCCTACTATCTGATAGACCACATTGTTGTCGCCGCCGTTTTGACCAGCACCATCCAATGATCCAATAGCGGTGATGTTTGCTGCCGTCATGCTCATTCCCTTGTAATCTCCGCTCAGAGAGATAAGTTTGTTACTTTGGAACGACAGATTCATATTGATGTTCAGTTCCATGTCTTTCTTGCTTATGGGCTGTACTGACAAGCCAAGCTCCAATCCGCGATTGGACATGGAACCGATGTTTGCCAGCAATGTGTTATAAGCGAATGGTGGAACGGGAACCTCGTAGGCATAGAGCATGTCGGAGGTTTTTGAATAGTAGTACTCTGCCGTGAGCATAATGCGGTTGGCAAAGAAACCGAAGTCAGCACCGATGTTGAAGGTGGTCTTTGTTTCCCACCTCAAGTCAGGATTGTTGTTTCTCACCATTCCGAGTGTCACTGTTGGCGAGCTCTTTACAGGTACTATACCCGTCTGCCTTACGGTGTTCATGGTTGTGTAGGCAGAGATACCGCCAAGGTTGCCAGCCTGTCCCAAACCTGTGCAGAGTTTGAGCATGGACAACGGCTTCACGTTGGCAAGAAAATTCTCCTTCTTCATATCCCAAGTGAATGATACGGACGGGAAAAATCCCCATGTATTGTCGTCGCCAACCATTGAAGAACCGTCACCACGTGCATTAACCGACAGCAGGTAGCGGTCAAGCAAAGAGTAGGTGACGCTTCCCATCACGGAAGCCAAGGACTGATCTTCGTATGTACTTTCTGTACCGCCATAAGGTCGGGCTGCGGTAGCACCCAGATTGTTGTAACCGAAATCATTTGTCGGAATGCCCTTGGCATACATCCAAAAGGCTGTCTTTGTCAATTTTCGGTATTCGCTGCTTGCCTCTGCGGATATTCTGTGTATGCCTATCTGCTTGTTGAAACTGAGGGCCACATTGCCCAGCCATTCCTCCTTCTTGAACTCGCCACGGTACACGTTGCCCTGTGCCCATACCCATGTAGGGCAGAACATTCCGTTTTCCGTAGAACCATACAGATATGATGCGAATGTGGAAATGCGCCAGTTTGGATTGAAGTCATAGCTCAGCTTTATGTGTGCGTCAAAGTTCAAATCCTTGGAGTCGTTTTTCTCTTCAAGCAATATTCCGGGTGGGTTGACATGCGTTGCCGATTCGTTTTTCAGCCAGTTTCCATGCTCGTCAGTACCAGCAGGGAAAGTTGGGTTCTGGCATGCTGCGGAATAGAACAGCATCTGCGTATCAAAGATGTCATGGTTCTTGAATGAATAGCCAAAAACTCCGAATTCTCCGGTTAGTCTGTCATTGAAGGCTTTCTGGGTTACATCAACCTTGGCAACAAAAACGTTATAGTCCATCTTCTTGATGATGGTGTTGTGGTCCATCACTCCGAAAGATGCACGATAGTTAGACTGTGGCGTACCTCCGCTGAATGCAAGGTAATGATTGTTCACCATACCCGTGCGTGTTATCACCTTGTAGTTATCGGTATTGAAACCTCCGTTGTTGCAATAGATACCCAATGCCTTTGCCGTTGCAACATATTCAGCAGCATTGAGCATCTCCAGGTGTTTGTACATCTGCTCAAACCCCACATTACCCTCATACGAGATTTGGAATCCTCTTCCTGTGCCTTTCTTGGTTTTCACCTCTATGACACCCGAAGCTCCTCGTGAACCATACATGGCGGTCTCCGCAGCATTCTTCAATATACGAAAACTCTCGATGTCTGCAGGATAGATGGTAGAAAGTGTAAACACATCGGATGTGACACCATCAATCAGCACCAAAGGGTCGTTACCTCCGATGATGGAGGTTGTACCACGTACTCGCACACTATTGAGCATAGCCATACGATCCAGACCGTTGGATGTCACATTGACACCAGCAGCCTGACCACTCAACACGTCGAGGGCGTTGTTGGCAGCACCCTTGTTGGAATGATTTCCAACTATCTTTATTATATTACTTTCATTGGCAATGGTATCTTTCCGTTCTATAGGAACTTGCTTTTGTGCATGAGCCAAAGAACTGCAAAAGAGCAATAGAAGAAGTAATGTGGTTTTTTTGCCATTTGCCATTTTCTATTTCTATTATTTAGGTTAAGGATGATTTCCAAGAAACAAAGATAAGGCGCAACGCATGAAAAAAAGTATAAAGGCTCCATTATTTATGCTTTATTAACGATAGAAACCATTAATAGTCGCATTATCTTTTGTTAATTACATGGTGTCAGTACAAAACAAGAAACTGAGGCTGTTACTCTTATGTAAAGAGAATGTAATTAGCACTAAGTTTATGCATTTATTGGATTTTTCCCTTATTTTACTGATACTCTGCATTACAAGTTCTGCAACTTCAAGAGACGATGATTGTACTGAGAGAATACGTTGAGCTCTAAAGTGTAAGTGTTCTACATCTCGTTGGCAGTTTCATTCTCATGCCAAGAGTGCGCGCCGGCATCTTTCATTTGGAGAGTTATACTATAGTGAGTCCACGAAAGACACTTTGTGGTTTTCTTGTCAGTGATAGAAAAATGTTTTCATAGTGGTTATGCAAGTCTACATAATCAATAACACTGCGGTTGTCTACTGTTTCTCTCCGTTTACGACTGCATTGGTCATATCTGAGCCACCGCAGATGACACACGGCGCAGGGCGTGGTACGAAGTCCGAGAGTATGACTCCGTTTCTCTTGAGATGCGTCTGGGAGAGGGGCTTTTAGGAGCCACTCTCCCAGCAATAATTCTAAATCGGAGGCAACCGGCACAAAGCTGATAGGCAGGGAGATGCCACGGGAAGACCCTATCCCAATCTTTCTAAAGCGGGAGCAAGTCTATACCTATACATTATATTATATAGAGGTCACTCACACTTCCCTTGCCCACACCCAGAGGCAGACCGCTAACTGCCGCCGGCACCCCAGCCTTCCGTGGGAGCAACATTGGCAGGACGGGAGTCACTGTCGGGGCCCAGCTTCAGGAAGAACTGATGGTTGAGGCTGCACATGTGCTTGTAGCCCTTGGCATCATCAAAACTGAAGAAGCCCTGCAGGAAGTAGACGGGCGTACAGCCACCGGCATCAAAGGTTCCGCTGCTGACTTCACGCATGGCACCGCCACCGGAACGCCTCAGCGTAGCACGGTTTTCTACTCTGAGTCCCGACACGCTGTAGGGAAGCAGCCTGCTCACCACAAACTGCGTATTGCCTTTATCGTCCTTGGAGAGCTTTACCTCGACCATCACGTGAGCGTCATAGCCGTCGATGTCAGAATAGAGGATGTAGCGCACCACCTCGTCGCCCTCGTCATTCTTGGCCTGCATCAGAGGCTCCACACCCACCGGCAGAGGCTGCACTTTGAAATGACAGGTGTCGGTCAGCGTTATGCCTTTCTTCCTCCACTCTTCAGGACCAGAGCCACCGGTGATGTTCTTGAGCTGCGCTTCGCTGAGCAGCACCTCCGTACGCTTCACATACCGACGTATGTCGTCCTGAGTCAGCCCACGCGCCTTGAAGTGGTCATAGCTCACGGCATAATGCTGCGACAGGCGTGCCAGCGAGTCATACTGCTGCTGGGTCACCTTGTTCTTCAACCACTCGGGCGGCAAGTCGCCCTTCTTCGTATACGGATTATACACCAACACTTTGGGCGTCTGCCCAAACGCCAGGCATGCCACCATCAGGAGGATGCCGGTCATCAAACACTTTCTCATAGGCAAATACATTGGATGTTACACATTGGGATAACTCTCTCTTGATAGATTACAGCCCAAAGATAGGGAAAATGGAAGATACGGAGCAAGTCTTTTCCGTTAAAAATCAATACCGTTAATCGTTTTTAACCATCGCCCCCTCCGCCCGCCATCAACAGCAAGGGCCATCCGCTGGTGTGGATGGCCCTTGTCGTTATTTATAGTGTCACACGGTTACACACCGCCATGCTTGCGGCTCAGTTGATACTGGCAGAAACCGTAGGTGAAAACCACTACAAAGCTGATGAGAGGCAGCACAAACGAGGCGTTGACGGCGGGAAGACCCATCACCACGCCCCGGTCTATGATCATACCCTGGAGCGGAGGCATGATGGCTCCGCCCACGATGGCCATCACCAGGAAGGCGGCACCCAGACTGGCGTCTTCGGCATTGACATTCTCCAGGGCTATACCGTAGATGGTGGGGAACATGAGCGACATGAATACGCTGATGCCTACCAGCGAGTAGAGGCCCACGATGTCCTGGATGAAGATGGTGCCGAGCGTGCAGAGGGCGGCGCCGGTGGCAAAGATAGCCAGCAGCAGTCGGGTGTTGACATAGCGCATCAGGAAGGTGCTGATAAATCGTCCGCTGAGGAAGAGCACCATCGCCACGATGTTGTAGATCTGCGCCGTAGCCTTGTTGATGCCCAGACGGTCGGCATACTGGATGATAAAGGTCCACACCATAATCTGCGCAGCCACATAAAACATCTGTGTGACCACGCCGGCCATGTAGGGCTTGTTGTCCAGCAGCCGGCGCATGGTGTCGCCCACGCGGGCATGCTCACCGGTGCTCTCCGTGCGTGGCATCCGCGTGAGGGCGAAGACCACCAGCATGATGAGCACCACCAGTCCGATAGCCACATAGGGGTCGCGTATCACCACCAGGTCGTGCAGACGTATGCCAGACTTCTCTGCCTCGGTGAGGGTCGGGAAGATGATGGCACCGGCGGCGTCGCGACGGTCAGACCACAGGTGGGGCAGCACAATAAACGACGCCACGCCCATGCCCATGAGCGAACCGAGGGGGTTGAACGCCTGCGCCAGATTCAGACGGCGTGTCGACGTCTCCTTGCTGCCCAGCGAGAGCACAAAGGGATTGGCCGTGGTCTCCAGAAACGCCAGTCCGAAGGTAAGCACATAGAGCGAGATGCAGAAGAAAGAGAACTCCTGATACGCCGCAGCCGGTATAAACAGGAATGCGCCCAACGCGTAGAGCGCCAGACCCAGCATGATGCCGCTCTTGTAGCTGTAGCGGCGTATGAAGAGCGCCGCAGGCACCGCCATGGTGGCATAGCCGCCATAGAAGGCAAACTGCACAAGCGACGCCTCGCTGGCCTTGAGCTCCATCACCGTCTGGAAGGCTGCCACCATGGGGTTGGTGATATCATTGGCAAATCCCCAGAGGGCAAAGAGGGTGGTCAGGAGCACGAAGGGCAAGAGATACTTCTTCTCCACTAATCGAGGTTTGTTCATTGCTTCAATTTCTATTACACGATTAAAACGACAGAGAGAGGGGAGCCGCCACCGGCACCGTGGCCGTTACAGACCAGATGCCCCACGGCGTCTCTCCTCTCTCTATGATTGTCTACTTATTGTTCATTGACCCATTATTTGTACACAGGACCGAAGTTCTGGCAGGCGCGATAGTCGGCACCCTCCTTGTCCATACCGAAGGCATTCCATGCCGATGGACGGAACACCTGGTCGTCGGCCACGTTGTGCATACATACGGGGATGCGCAGGATAGAGGCGAGGGTGATGATGTCGGCACCGATGTGGCCATAGGCGATGGCACCGTGGTTGGCGCCCCAGTTGTTCATCACTGAGTATACATCCTTGAAGGCGTCGCGCGAAGCGTCGAGGCGTGGCACAAACCATGTGGTAGGCCAGGTCTTGTCGGTGCGCTTGTTGAGGATGTCATGGATTTCGGGGTCGAGGTCTACGCTCCAACCCTCGGCGAGCTGGATGACGGGACCCAAGCCCTTGACTCTGTTCACGCGTATCATGGTCATAGGCATACCACCACGGGTGAGGAAGTTGCTTGAATAGCCACCGCCACGGAAGTAGTCGCGGCAGGCAGGATACCATGTCGTGGCCTTGAGGCAAGCCTCAACATCTTCCTGGGTCATCTCCCAGTGATGCTTCATGGTGGGGTTGCCCTCGGCATCGGTCATCGCACCAGTGGCGTCGAGCGTCGTGGCACCCGAGTTGATGAGGTGGATGAAACCGCCAGCAGCCAGACCGGTGGCTTCCTTGCCGGTGACGCGCTTCACAGCCTCGGGGCTCCAGTAGGTACGGATGTCAGAGAACATCACACCCTTGTTGGTAAGCAGATGACCGAAGAGCATAGCCACGCCGTTGAGCGAGTCGTTCTCGGTGGCCAGCACGTTGGCCTCGCGTGTGCCGTTCCAGTCAAACGAGGTACACATCAGCGACTCGGGGAAGTCAAAGTTGGGGATATAGTCGGTCCACTGGCGCTGGCCCTGCACACCGGCAGCGATGGCGTTGTGGCCCAGACTCTCCTCCTTGAAGCCCAGCTCCTCGAGACGAGGGTTGCCGTGCATCAGGTCGTTGATGATAAGCATATTCTTTACGGTGAACTCCCAGTCCTTGTCCTTCTGCTCGCGGGTCTTGGCCTTGCCTATCTCCTCGTTGTAGTCGTGGCCCTCATTGGCCTTGCAGTACTTCTCGGTCCAAGCCATGGCCTTCTTGTACTCCTCGGGGTCATAGATACCCTCGTCCACACGGCGCAGGATTTCGACCAGGTCCACATACTCGGTACGCATGCCGAGATAGTCCTGGAAGAAGTCGGCGTCGACGATACTTCCGGCAATACCCATACAGGTGTTACCCATGCTCAGATAGCTCTTGCCGCGCATCGTAGCCACAGCCTGTGCGGCGCGGGCAAAGCGCAGTATCTTTTCTGCCACGTCGGCAGGGATAGTGTTGTCGTCGAGGTCCTGCACATCATGGCCGTAGATGCCGAAAGCAGGCAGACCCTTCTGGGCATGGGCAGCCAGAACGGCAGCCAGATACACGGCGCCGGGGCGCTCGGTACCGTTGAAGCCCCAGACAGCCTTAGGATAATGGGGGTTCATATCCATGGTCTCCGAACCATAGCACCAGCATGAGGTAACGGTGATGGTACTGCCCACGCCCTCGCGCTCAAACTTCTCGGCACAAGCGGCGCTCTCAGCCACACGGCCTATGGTGCTGTCGGCGATGACACACTCTACTGGCGAACCGTCGCCATTCTTAAGATTAGTCGAAATGAGATCAGCCACAGCCTGAGCCAGGGCCATAGTCTTGTCTTCAAGACTCTCGCGAACGCCACCCTGACGACCGTCGATGGTGGGGCGGATTCCAATTTTAGGATACTTCATGGTTTTTATGTATTATAATGTTAAACGATTTACCGGTCTTTAGCAGAGAGACCATCGACGCTACCACCCTCGGTGACACGGCAATGGCTACTCTTGTGTAGATGGAAACAAAAGTAGCCATTTTTTTTGTCTTTCATACCCTTTTTAATGTTAAAAGAACAAAATACCGACGCCGAGGGTATCGGGAGGGCAAGCCCGACTATCTTCGCCGTCGGTATCGGTGGGCTAACGCTTGCCGGCAGCCAGCGTTCTGCCATGGGGCAAAACGTCAGTCTTTGCCAGCAGCATGATGTTTCTCACATACGCCACGATGCCAAACGACTGACCAAGTATGAGCACCACGTCACAGCGCATGACGCCATAGGCGATGATGGATACCGACCCCACAAGGCTCAACAGCCAAAACACCAGGGGCAACCGCGACTCTCCTGCCTTGCGCGAGCAGTACCACTGGCACACAAAGCGCATGGTAAAGACCAGTTGGCCCGCCGAGCCGAACAGCAGGAGACCCAGCGGCACGTCGCTATTGTGCAGGAACCGCCCTATATACTCGTCGGCATACTCTCCCACTACACCTAACAGCACTATGGGTGTAGCCACCAGCGTCCACCTCACTATTTTGGGTATGTACAGCCACACATCCTTGGTCTTGAGATTCCACAGATAGATGTAATAGGACACAAGTTGTCCAAAGACGATAGCAAAGTCATCACGGAGCCATCCATAGAGGCACAACAGGTAAGACCCCGCAATGCTGAATATCCAGAAGAGAGAGGGAGACAGCACCCGCCGGGCCTTCTCCGACATGGCCCATTGCACCAGGATTCGTGCCGAGAAGAACCCCTGCGCCAGTAATCCTATCGCCGTGACTAAGAGTTGTACTTTCATGTGTTTTATCTATTATCCGTTTATACCCGAGAGCACCTCAGTCGTTGTCGCCGACGTTGCTCTGGGCTATAGTATAGTTGATATACCTGCTGCGCATCCAGCGGTAGGCAAAGCAGTCGACAAAGGGCGCCACGAGACGGTTGGCAAGATGATACTTGGACACACCAGCCGTACGGGGATAGTGTCTTACAGCCACCTGTGCGTAGGTGCCACCCTGCAGCAGTATCATGGCGGGCAGGAATCGGTGCAGACCCTTGAAGAAGGGTATGCGCTTGGCATAGTCGGTACGCATCACCTTGAGCGGACAACCTGTGTCGGCAGCGCCATCATCGGTCATCATGCGGCGGAAGCCGTTGGCGATGCGCGACTGCAGTCGCTTGAAGGCGGTGTCCTTGCGATTGGCCCTGATGCCCGTCACGAGAGCATGGTCATGAATCTGGGCGAGTAGCAGGTCAAAGTCGTCGGGGTCGGTCTGCAGGTCGGCATCGATATAACCCACATACTCCGAGCAGGCCTCATCGATGCCGGCTTTCAGGGCTGCGCTCAGTCCGCTGTTCTTGCCCAGAGAGATATAGTAGAAGTCGGGGTTGTGGCGGCACACCTCTTTGATATATGCCAGACTGTTGTCTCTCGAACCGTCATTGACAAAGAGCACACACGACTTGCACGCGCTGCTCTTGAGGTAATCTCCAAGACGCTGGTTGAGGGCGTCTATATTGTCTTCTTCATTGTACACGGGTACGATGATGGTCATCTTGTAGGCTGATGTCTTGTTCATTGTCGTTATCTTTATATTGATTGTTATCATGATAATCTATAGTGGCAGGCTGTCATGATATGGGCTGCCGCCATCGGTTGAGGCTGGCTATAGAGGCTGGTCTGTACGGTTGGCGGCAAACCACTCGGCAAAGCGGCGTAGCCCTACGCCCAGGGGAGTCGTGGGCCTGTAGCCAAGGTCGTGCTCCAGCGGCGCCGTGTCGGCATAGGTCTCCACCACATCGCCCGGTTGCATGGGCGCCAGCACACAATGGCTGTCCAAATCAAACCCCGACGGCAGTGCTCCAGCCCTTACCAATTCGTCGCACAGAGTATGGACAAAGGTGAGCAGGCTCTCGGGATGTCCGTTGCCGATATTGTAAATCCTGTAGGGAGGCAGCGGCAGACCATCGCTGCCTACACAGCGGGCGGGGGCATGGGCCATCACCTGGACGATGCCCTCGACGATATCGTCGATATAGGTGAAGTCGCGGCGACAGCGCCCATAGTTGTACAGTTGGATTTTGTCGCCACGGCGCCACTTCTCAGCAAAACTGAAGTAAGCCATATCGGGACGGCCAGCGGGACCATAGACGGTAAAGAACCTCAGACCCGTACAGGGTATGTCGTAGAGTTTGGCATAGGCATGAGCCATCAGCTCGTCGCTCTTCTTGGTGGCTGCATAGAGGCTCACCGGACTGTCTATAGGGTCGGATGTCGAGAACGGAGTGTGCCTGTCCATGCCATAGACGCTGCTCGAACTGGCATAGACGAGATGCTCTACACCGTGGCGCCCGTGGTCATAACTGTGGCGGGCAGCCTCGAGGATATTGAAGAAGCCGATGATGTTGCTGTGGATATAGCTCTCGGGCGAATCGATGCTGTATCTTACCCCGGCTTGGGCGGCAAGATTGACGACGATGTCGGGCGAACAGCTGTCAAAGATGCGGTCTACGGCGTCACGGTCGGCAATGTCGGCATGGACAAAGGTGAAACCACTATGGGCAAGCAGCGGCTTGAGGCGCTGCTCCTTGAGCGCCACATCATAATAGTGGTTCATATTGTCGACGCCTATGACGCGCAACCGTGAACCGCCGCCTGTTTCCGAGCAATGGCTGCCGCGGAGGAGGCGCTCTACGAGACGGCTGCCTATAAATCCAGCCGCACCGGTGACCAGGATGGTCTTGGGGTGCATATCGATAGTTGTAGGTTTCATATCTTATCTCTGTGGGTTAAGGGGTCCAGACTGGGCTACCGACCGCTCTGAGCGACCGCCGCCACGACACACGCGGACAGTATAGACGCCTCGCCCGCCACCGGGTACCACCATCAGGGTGGGCGTAGTGTAGTAGGTCATGGGGTCGGCCTCCTGGGGTACCACGTCGGGCGACCTATGCAGATAGACATCCATGTCGGCAGCATTCTTCACTCTCCATGCCGCAATATGGGTGATGCCCGTGCGACAGCTCATGGCCTGCACCTGTGCGCATACGGCGCGGTAGCCTATGCGGCTGTTGAACGCGGGCAGGGCAAACGAGGCGATGAATATCGCCGCCAACACACCGCGCGTGATGAGCGGTATGGCGTGCGAGACGCGTCTGAGTGAGGCGATGCCGCAGAGAGTCAGTACCAGCGCAGCCAGATATATCAGCACGATGTCGCTCTGCTGCGACAGGGCCTGCCCCAGCAGTCCGGCACAATGGGTCAGAGCCAAAGCGGGAAAAGCCAAGGTCAGGATGGCGGCAGGGATGGCGAGCGCCGGCCTGTACCACCACTCGTCAGAAGCCCGTGGCATGTAGATGGCGGCGGCATAGACCATAAGGGGGATGACCGGCAGCATGTATATCTCGAGTTTGCCGCTGAGAGAGGATATCATCACCAGCGATGACAGCGAGGCGACGATGAGAAAGGTGTGGAGCCGGCTGCGCACCACCCCACGGCGCAACGCGCTGGCTATCGACGCCACGACAAAGAGCACCCAGGGAGCCATGCAGAACCATATACAGCGTGCATAGTAGTAGAACGGCTCCTCGTGGTGGAAGGCATGGATGGCACGGTCTATGGTCTGGTGAAACAGGAGATTGCGCAGATAGGCGGTACCAGCCTCATGGCAGGTGAGCCCCCACCACAGGGCGCAGCCCGCGACCAGCACGCTCCAGGTGCGCCATCCCCATACGACGGGGATGAGCCGCGGCCGACGCACTATGACGAGATAGGTGCAGATGGAGCACAGCGGGATGAGCAGGCCCAGCGGCCCCTTGGTAAACACGGCAAGAAACAGATAGACCGGAAACAGCCATCGCTCGCCGGCATAGGCAGACTCCTCGGTATACATGCGCCAGAACGACCGTAGAGCGAGGACGATGAAGAGGCACATGAGCATATCCATCCTCACGATGAGAGCCACTCCGGTAAAGAGGCCCGAGGTGAGCAGCATCATGCGCGCCAGGCTGCGGGTGGGGCCGTCCATCTCGTTGCGGGTCCAGGAGTCCATCACGCAGACCACGCCCAGCGCCGGAACCACCGACAGCAGTGACAGGGCCAGTATGGAGTGGGTGCCAAAGACCACACGGGAGAGCATGACGAGCCACATATAGAGAGGGGGCTTGTCGGCATAGGCTAAGCCGTGATTGTAGAAGGCGAAGAAATGATGGTCGCGCAGCGCCTCGTCGGCAATGCTGAGATAGCGCAGTTCGTCGCCGGGAGTGAAATCGCGCATCAGCATTACAGGAATGATGGCCGACAGGAAAGCCAGAAAGAGTAGAAGTCGCCCTTTGGATTGCATACTTGTCATTTTTATGTTCTGCCGGCAAAGTTGGGAACAGACTTTGTGGAAATATTGAAGATTTGGCGGTTTTAGCAAAGGTTAATAGTTTTTCAGGAATATAAAGCCGACAAGCCCTGACCGCCGACAAGTCGGTGGGCCACAGCCCTATGGACACGGCAGCCGGCAACACGCCGACAGCCACGCCCCACACGACAAGAGTGGCAGACTTTGAAGACAGCGTGAGCCGCAGCGCAGACTGCTGCCACCAGCATCGCCGCCACGGCGACTACGCCCGTCGATGAGTATCGGACGGTATCGACATCCGCTTCAGACGGTATCAATGTCGCTGTCGGACAACGGCGATGCCGATGCCGGCCGAAGCGCATCGGCAACGATGACAGAAAACGGCTCTTACGGCCATCGACAATTTGGTGGATTGGGTATTAATTGTTAACTTTGGCGGCAATTAATACCTATTACAATGAACATAAAGTACAACATCGAATCTATCAAAAACTCGGAGGGCACCGGAAGAGACCGCAGATATGTACGCCTCTATGAGAATGCGCCCTTGAACCCTAACCAACTGGAAGAACACATCCGCAACCACACCATGCTGACTCCGGGAGCGCTGCATGGCGTGCTCGACACCCTCGGCGACTGCATGGCCCACGCTCTCTCCGGGGGCACGCGGTTCCATCTGCCCGGCATAGGCTACTTCTCGCTGGGCGCAAGGCTCGACAAGGCCGACGACGCTGCCGACGACAAGGTCAGGGGCAACCAAATCAAGGTAGACGGCATCAAGTTTCGCCCCGAAGCCAGACTGCTCGCCCGCGTGAAGCGCAACGCGCGATTTGAACGTGCCCGATACTCCACCCGGTCGCGGCAGTACACCGAAGCCGAACTGCTGGCAAAAATCAAGGACTATATCGCCACCAACGGCTCCATCACGGCGCGCGTACTGAAGACGGAATTCAAGTTGAGGGAGACGACTGCGCAGAAATGGCTGCGCCACTTCACCGAGACGGGGGTACTGAGAAGGGACGGAGCGGCCAACTCGCGCGTGTACTTCCTGGCCCAACCGGCAGAGAACGGCAAATAGCAGAAAAATGGGAGGTTCTACAGACTTTCCCCAAAATTGCGCCGTATATTTGTCAATAACAATTAATGACATAGACTATGTGGAAATATTATGCACTGCTGTCGGCCCTGTTTGCCGCGCTTACGGCAATCTTCGCCAAGATAGGAGTAAAGGACATCAACTCGGACCTGGCCACCGCCATCCGCACCAGTGTAGTGCTGTGCATCACATGGGGCATCGTCGTAGCTGGCAACCATGTCGGCGAGGCTAAAGGCATAACGGCCCATACGTGGCTGTTTCTCGTACTATCGGGAGCAGCCACGGGGCTGTCGTGGCTCTTCTACTTCAAGGCGCTGCAGACGGGCGATGTGGCGCGGGTGGCGCCGATAGACAAGTTGAGTGTGGTCATCACCATCGGCCTGGCGCTGATATTTCTCAAGGAGACCGTCAGCGCGAGGGTCATCGTGGGCGCCCTGTTCATAACGGCGGGCAGCATAATGATGCTTTACAAATAAGGATAAACAATAAAGAAGATGAAAATACTGATAGTAGAAGACGAGCACAAGCTGTCTGACAGCATTGTGACTTATCTGAAATCTGAGAAATACCTGTGCGAGCAGGCCTTCGACTACAACGAAGCTCTGGAAAAGGTGCGCGGCTACGACTACGACTGTGTGCTGCTGGACCTGATGCTGCCCGGCGGCAGCGGACTCGACATACTGCGCGACATCAAGCGTCGTAACAACCCTGCCGGCGTCATCATCGTGTCGGCAAAGGACTCGCTCGACGACAAGGTCAAGGGGCTGGAGATTGGGGCTGACGACTATCTGCCCAAGCCTTTCCATCTGGCCGAACTCGGTATGCGTGTCTACGCCATCATACGCCGCAAGGAGTTTGGAGCCAGCAATACGCTCGAGAACAATGGCATAAAAATTAATCTGCTCGAAAAGAGCGTCGAGGCCAACGGTCGGCCTGTGACGCTCACCAAGTCGGAGTACGACCTGCTGCTCTTCTTTATCGGCAACCGCAACAGGGTGCTGTCCAAAGGAGCAATAGCCGAGCATCTCAGCGGTGATTTTGCCGACATGATGGACAACTTCGACTTCGTATACACTCACATCAAGAACCTTAAGGCCAAACTCGCTCAGACAGGTATGCCCAACTGCATACAGAATGTCTATGGCATGGGCTATAAATGGATAGAATTATGACAAGTCTGCTCAGAAAGTCTATGACGCAGTTCATCTTGTGCATCGCCGTACTGTTTGCACTGGCTGCACCTGCGTTCTACTACCTCACCAAGAACTATTACGCCGAGGACATGGAAGACCTCATCGAGGCAGTCAAATCCGGAGAGAGCCTACCGGCGTTCGACCTGGAAGAAGACATCGTGACGGGCATCATGCTGCAGTATATACTCATCACAGTGCTGCTGAGCGTGGGCGTGGTGCTGACCATGCGAGTCGTATCCAAGAACTTGTGGCGTCCATTCGAGGCCACTCTCAGAAGTATAGAGCCCTTCAAGCTGGAACAGGCCAAGCTGATAGAACTGCCAAAGACAGACATAAAGGAGTTTGCAGAACTCAACGAGTCGCTGCAGCGGCTGATGAAGAAGAACATAGACAGCTATCAGGCTCAAAAAGAGTTCACCGAGAACGCTTCGCATGAACTGCAGACACCCATAGCCATATTCCAGGCAAAACTCGAGCTGCTCATGCAGCAGCCAGAGTTGACAGCCGAACAGGCAGAGATAATACAAGACCTCTTCCACATGATTTCGAGGCTGTCAAGACTGAACCGCAATCTGCTGTTGCTGGCAAAGATAGACAACGAACAGTTTGACACCCGCGAGTGCATAAGACTCGACACCTTTATCGACAACCTGCTGCCTCTGCTCGAGAGCATATCGGGCCACCTGCATATCATACGGCAGTATTCGCCACAACCTCTGTATGTCCAGGCCAACAGTGCGCTGCTGGAGAGCATGATGAGCAATCTGATAGTAAACGCTGTAAGGCACTGCAACGAAAACGGGAAAATCACCATCTGCATCGGCGCTGGCACCTTGTACATATCCAACACGTCGGACGAACCCAAACTGTCGGGCCAACATATCTTCGACCGGTTCTACCGCCCTACGCAGAAGAAGGGCGGCAACGGGCTGGGGCTCGCCATCGTCAAGGCGATATGCGACTATCATGGCTGGAGCGTGGAATACCAATACCATGAAGGCATCCACAGCTTTATAATAAGGTTTGTATAATGAAAATGCGCCATATATGCAGTGGCAACAGTTACCACGCTGCATATATGGCGCATCTGGTTAAATGTAATTCTCGGGGAAGGGTCAAGGCTGGCTCTCGCCCTCAACATAGGTCTCCATAAACATGTGCTCGCCATCAAAGACGGCATAGGTAAACTGCCATATCCAGTCGCCGAGTATCATGAGGCGGGTCTTGCGCGAGAGCATCAGGTCGAGCTCGATGTGGCGGTGGCCGAACATGAAGTAGTCTATATCCTTGTGGGTGGCGAGGTAGTCCTTGGCATAGCGCACGAGATACTCGCGGTCTTCACCCATATACGGGGGCTCGTGGCCGTCGGCTCGCTTGAGTCGGCTGTGCTTGGCCCAGTTGAGCCCGAGCCACATGCCCCAGCGCGGATGCATCATATTGAGCAGCCGCTGGCACAGAGGGCTGTGGAAAACGCGTCTCAGGAAGCGGTATTTGGGGTCTGGGTCGCCCAGACCGTCGCCATGGGCCATGTAGAAGACGCTGTCGTAAATCTCGGTGGTCATGGGCGACTTGTGAACCTTGACGCCACACTCCTGCTCGAGGTAGCCGTAGGTCCAGAGGTCGTGGTTGCCGGTAAAATAGTGTATCTCTACGCCGCTGTCGGTGAGTTCGGAGAGCTTGCCGAGAAATCGGGTGTAGCCCTTGGGCACCACGTAGCGGTACTCGTTCCAGAAATCAAACATATCGCCCAAGAGGTAGATGGCAGCAGCCTTGTCCTTGATGCTGTCAAGAAACCGCACCAGCCTGCGCTCTTGCATACGGGCGTGGGGGATGGCGAGCGAGCCCAGGTGGGCATCGGAGAGGAAATAGACGTTCTTCATAACCATTCCGTTTTAATCGAAGCCGAGCTCAACCCTCGCCTCCTCGCTCATCATGCTTTGGTCCCAAGCGGGGTCGAAGACCAGATTGACATTGGCGGTCTTGACCTGGTCGAGGCTCTCGACCTTGGTGCGCACGTCTTCGAGGATGAAGTCGGCGGCGGGGCACGAGGGGGCGGTGAAGGTCATGTCGAGGTCTACGGTGTAGTCGTCCTTGACATCTATCTTGTATATCATGCCGAGGTTCCAGATGTCTACGGGTATCTCGGGGTCGTACACGGTCTTGAGCACCTCCACGATGCGCTCCTCTATTTGGGTTTTCTCTTCTTGTGTCATAGCTGTGAATTGATTGATACGACAAAATTAGTGGAAAAGGCCCAAAGGACAAAACTTTTCAGCTTGTTTTTTCGGCAGCGGCGTCAGCGGGCGGGCTCTACATAGCAGTAGGGGCGCAGGGCGTGGGCCCGGAGTCCGTAGCTGTCGTCGGCCTGGACCTCGATGACATGGGCACCCTTACACTGAGCCTCGCTGAGGGGCAGCGACCATATCTGGGGCGAAGAGAGATGGCGGATGGGGTTGCGGCGGCTGTAGGGGGTGGGATAACCCTTGGAGAGGTTCTGCTCGCGCACACGGGCAGCATTGGGGTCGAGCACGTCGGCACGCTGGCAGAGCGTCCAGGCGCCACCATCGACGCGACAGCGCACGCGGGTGGAGTCGCAGCCGCCCCATACGGTGATGAGGGCCTGGCGGGGAGCCACATCGCGAAGGTCGCGCAGACGGTGGTCGAGGCTGTCTATGCCCACGACATGCACCGTCATCTGCCGGTGGTCGTCGAGGCCCACGCCCTTGCAGCGGAAGGTGTAGCGGGGACCGTCGAAGTCGAGCACAAAGTAGTTGCGGGGAGTGCCGCCCTGCTGGAGTGCCATAGGCACGCCTTCCCAGTCGCGCTCGCCGACCCACCAGAAGCCGCAGGTGGCGCCGACGCCCAACTCGGGAATGGTGCGGCCGTCGTAGCGGTGGAAGTCGCGCATCACGCGGTGGAGATGGGCGGTGAGGGCCAGCACGGGGCGCGCTCCCACGGCGGCGAAGAGCTCGTCGCGGTTGCGGGTCACGGCGAGGGGGATGTGCATCACCAGCACTACCAGGCGTGAAGGGCTGACATGGGCGAGGTCTGCACGCACAAACTGGAGCTGGCGCTCGCTCACACGGTCCTCATAGCCACGGGCGCCACGGCCATAGACATTGTTGAGCACGATGAAGTGCACGTCGCCCTCGTTGAAGGCATAGACCGGCGAGCCGAAGGAGGCGCTGTAGGTGGCGGTCTGGCGCCAGAGCAGGCTGTCGGCGTCACGGTCGTGATTGCCCACCACGGTATAGGAGCGCGAGGGCAACTGGGCTATCATGCGCTGCAGGTGGGGATAGAGGGCGAGGTTGTTGTTGACCAGGTCACCAAGGAAAATATTGACATCGGTGCTGTCCTTGGTCATGAGCTCGGGCAGGATGGTGCGCGAGGCAAACTCCAGCTCCTGGGAGTTGCCTACCTGGATGTCGCCGATAGCGTTGAGTCTGAAGCGCTGTCTCACGGGCTTGGTGACGAGGGCGAAGTCGTGGCGGGAGCCGGCAACGGCGGGATAGACGAAGGCACTGTTGACCAGGCGGTGGCCCTGCATGGTGTAGCCGGCAGGCAGGATGGGAAAGAGGCTGCTCCCCTCGCCCACCTCGATGCGGTAACGGCCCTTGGCGTCGGTAGTGACCACACGGCAGCCGTCGGAGACGGGAATACCGGCAAGCAGCGTCTCACCACGGTCGTAGCGCCCGTTGCCATTGGCGTCTATAAACACTCTGCCCCCGGCAGTGGGCTGCGCCGCAGCCTCCACTACCGAGAGCACGAGTATCAATAAGGTTGAAAAAGTCTTTGTCATTCGGTACGTAATGTATGCAAGTGATTGCTGTTGGTAAAGGTGACATAGCCCACACCGTCGGAGGTAAACTTGAGGTTAAGTCCAGAAGCGTCCAGGTCGGCGAGCTTGGCAGGATTGCTCCACTGGCGGGTGTCGGGGTCAAGATACATCATGTAGGGGAAGCCCTGGTCGAGCGTGTTGGTATAGACCACATAGGGCGTGCCGTTGGGGGCTGTGTCGAGGGCCACCTCGGTATGGCGGTCGGGGGTGAATCCGAGGGGCAGCACGTTGCCGCCGAGGGTGAGCCAGGCGTCCTGAGTCTTGTCATAATACTTGACGCGCACGCCGAGCTGTCCGCTGGCGTCGTCCATAGTCCAGATGTAGGGGGTGCCGTCGGCGGTCACGGTGACGCCTATCATGGCGATGTTGTTGGTGGCATTGCCGGGCTCGAGATAGTTGACAATCATCGGTGTCCACTCTCCGCCCTGGTATCGCAGCACGTTGTAGCCATAGTTGACGCCATTGACAGCGCCGCGGTTGATGCTGATGACATAGGCAGCGTCCTTGCCGCCAGCCACATTGGCCATATACACCTGGTTGGTGATGGCGCCGGGCACCTGACTGTTCCAGGCTCCGTCCTTATAGTTGGACACGACGAGGGTACGGTTGGGATAGTCGGCCTTGGAAGAGTTGTTGACCTGGGCGCCCACAAGCTCGCCGTCGAGGGCACAGAAGCCCACATAGTTGGACACTGCCTTGAGCAGGCCCTTGTCGGTGCCTACAAACTCCCAGTCGCTGCCGTTATACTTCATCACGCTCATACCGTTCTTGAGCACGGTGGCCTGCTGGTCGGCATAAGCCACATAGAGTGTGCCGTCGGGGGCGATGTCGAAGTCGAAGTAAGAAGAGTTGACAGTGTGGCCGAAACCTTCGCCGCCCACGGCTGTCCACTCGCCGTCGTCGCCCAGGGTGAGCACGGTGCTGTGGTTGGCAGCGGTGGCAGAGTTGCCGGCACGGGTCTTGAAGCCGATGTAGGGCTTCTGGTCTACGGGGCTAATCTTGAGCACGGGGTTGCCGTAGGTGGTGATGCCTGCCACCTGGGCAGTCTCAACCCAGCGGAGCGAAGCCTTGGTGACGGTGACCTCGCAGCGGCGGCTCACGCTGCCACGGGTGAGGATGTAGTCGATGGGCTGGCTGAAGTCGTTGGCGGTGGTCTGGCTTACCTGCTCGGCGCCACCCACCTTGACGGTGGTGCCCTCGCTGGTGGTGAAGCGTGCCACGAGGTTGTCCTTCTCTACCGTGGGAGGCAGCGCCACGCTTACGGTCTGGGTGGCGGCGCCACCTGTCTGGTCGGCAGTGAGCTCTACCACATAGTCGGAGCCAAGCACACCGGGGTTGTCGGCCTTGTAGAAACCGAAGCTGAGCATCGCGGGGGCGTTGACATCATTATATACATAATTGTTGCTGTCTGTACAGGCGGCGGGGACAAGCATCACCACCAGCAGCGCTATGATATATCCTAAGTGTTTCATATCAGTTCTTTTTTTCGATTACAAGTTGTTTCTGGAGACCATCGGGACCGGGAACACCCAAATGGAGGTTCTGGCTGTTGCCGGTGAGACGGATGGTGAGGGTATTGTCCTTGGTCTCATCGACGGGATGGGCAAGCCACTTGATGCGGATGGGCATGTCGTAGATACCGGGCTCGAAGGTGAGCTGGTTGCCGGTGGTGACGAGTTCGTAGTCGACACCTTCCTGCAGACCGTCACCCACCACAATCTCGTAGTTGACCACGAGGGCGGTGGTAAGCATCTTGCTGCTTACCGACACCACGTAGGTATTGATATTGTTTACATTGGAGAGCACCACCGTCTGTGAAGCGCCGGTAGTGGTTGTCACCTTGACGAAGGGCATATCAAAGCCTTCGAACTCTTCTTTCTGGCAGCCGCACAGGGCGACAAGAGCCAGGAGCATTACTATGATTTTCTTCATGACGTTTCTACTTGTTTACAGTGGGGTTGGGCTTCATATTCTCATTGGCGTCGAGCTCATACTGAGGGATGGGCAGCACAAAGAGATCGTTGGGGTAAGCGAGCGAGCGCACGGTAGAGTTGGTGTTGTGCTCGCGCACGAGGTTCTGCTTCCAGCGGGTGATGTCGAAGAAGTTGTGGCCCTCGAAGCAAAGCTCCTTGACGCGCTCGCGCTGCACGAGGGCGAGCAGGTCGCCATCGGCGGTGGCGTCGAGCACCTGGGCAGCCTTCTCGGCACCCACGTTGCGCTCGAGCAACTGGCGCAGATACTGGCGGGCATCGCCCTGCTTGCCGCTGATGTGGCAGGCAGCCTCAGCCGCATTGAGCACCATCTCGGAGAGACGGAAGACGATGGGGTCTTCGCGCTTGGGCTGATTGTCGGGGATGGTGGTGGCGGTGTACTTGACACACTGCTTCACACCGTCCTTGTGGATGAGCTGCAGGCGCAGGTCGGCAGCGTCGTAGAGCGAGAGCAGCGTGTCGGCGGGCAGACACTCGCTGGCATAGAACTCCTTCTGACGGCCGGTGAGGTCGGCACCGCTCAGGCGCAGGATGGCCTCGCCACGGGTGCTCAGGTTGTCATACATATTGATATAGTCGGCACCCTGCGCCAGACTCTCGCCGTTGAGGGCGAGCTGGGCATACCTGAGGGCGTTGTCCCAGTCTTCCATATAGAGATAGACGCGCGAGTACATGGCATTGACAGCCTGGAGCGACACGTAGTGTACATCGGCGGCGTGACTGTCGCTGAGCAGGGCGGCAGCCTTGCCGAGGTCTTCGAGGATGAAGGCGTAGATGTCCTTGACCGAACTGCGGCCGAGGATGTCGTTGGGGCCGAGGGGACGGTCTACCTTGGGTACACCGAGATGAGAGGCATCGGCGCTGTAGTTGTAGGGCTGGCCGTAGACACGCACGAGGTCAAAGTGGCAGAGCGCGCGCAGCACGAGGGCCTGACCCAGGATATTGTCGATGGCATCTTTCTGGGTGGGATAGTCGGCAGCCACGGCAGGGGCATACTTGATGATGTTGTTGGCATTGGCTACAGCCTCGCCGATACGGTACCAGATGTAATAGGAGGTAGTAGCCGACACGGGGTTGGGCACATAGTTGTACTGGTCGAGCATGGACGATCCGGAGGAGAGGTTGAGCGAAGTCATATTGCCTGCTACCTCGGGATACTTCAAGAACTCGTTGTCGTAGCTGTTGTAGTACTGGGTGTAGGCACCCAACAGACCGGCACGCAGACCGCGTGGGTCGGAAAGGAACGACGGTATGGTGGCCTTGCCCTTCTCATCGACGGTCAGGAAGCCGTCGCACGAGGTGAGCAGAGTGACCATCGCTAAAGCGACATATATAATAGTTTTCTTCATTGTGATACTGGGTTTAGAATCCGACATTGAGTGACAGGGTGAAGGTGCGCTCGAGCGGATAGCCGCTCATGAGCGTCTTGTAGGAGTTGTGGTCGCTGCCTGAGTAGGGGCTGTAGGCCAACAGGTTGTCGGCGATGAGCGATACCGAGGCATTGGAGAGTTTCCAGCCATTGACGAGGCTGCGGGGCAGCTGGTAGGTGAACACCACGTTCTGCAGGCGCACCAGATCCTTCTTGTAGAGATAGCGCGTAGAGGTGCGCGACGAACCGGTAGAGACGCCCGCCTGAGGACGGGTGTTCATGGCGATGTCGCCGGGATTGCGCCAGTAGTTGCGCTGCTCGATGGCCTGGTTGTAGCTCAGCACATTGTAACCGTCGGAGTTCATGATGCTGGCAAACGAACTGTAGGCGTAGCCGCCAAACTGGTAGTTGAGCAGGAAGCGGAGCGAGAAGTTCTTGTAGCTGAGGGTATTGGTCATACCTCCGGTGACGGTAGGATTGGCACTCTTGCCACGCACGCGGTTGTTGGTGCTGTCATAGACCTTGGTGATGTTGCCGTTGGCATCGTACCACATGGGGCTGCCGTCGAGGGGGTCTACACCTGCCCAGCGCACCATGTAGTAGGTCTTGGTGTCCTGTCCCTCTATCCAGGAGATTTCGCCGAAGTTGACCTGGGTGCCGTTGTACGACTTGGTGAGACGGTTCTGGTTGTGGGCGAGGTTGAAGTCGGTGGTCCAGGCAAAGTCGCCGTCCTTCTTGGGCACGAAGTTGCGGGTGGTGAGGTTGATCTCGATACCCTTGTTGACGATCTCGCCCACATTGCGGTAGGCACGGGTGTCGCCGGTAAGGAGCGAGATGGGCAGACGGCTCAGGAGGTTCTTGGTCTGGTTGTGGTAATACTCGATTTCAAAGTCGATGCGGTTGAGCACAGCCAGGCGCAGACCGAGGTTGGTCATATAGGTGGTCTCCCAGCTCAGACGGCTGTTGGGGATAGTGCCGAGCACACCGCCGAGCTCGCCGTTGTAGGAGTAGGAGCTGCTGTAGACGTAGGTACCCTGCGACTCCTGAGAGCCGAGGCGTGAGTTACCGTTGGCACCATAGCTGGCCTTGAGCTTGAGGACGTTGACCCATGGGATGTTGAAGAACTTCTCGTTGTGCACGTTCCACGAAGCGCCGACAGAGGCGAAGTTGGCCCAGCGCACATCGCTGCCAAACTGGGAGTTACCGTCCTTACGGGCGTTGACAGTGAGGTAGTAGCGGTGGTCGTAGGAGTAAGTGGCCTGACCCAGCAGCGACACCTTGCGTCGACGGCTGCTCGAGTTGTAGCCCTTGGTGGTGTTGGCCTGGCTCACGTCGCGGATATTGTCGTTGATGAAACCCGAACCGGTGACATACATAGTGGTGTAGTCGCGCGAACCGGCCTCAAAACCGGCGAGGGCTGACACGGAGTGACGGCCGAAGGTGCGGTTGAAGTTGAGACGGTGGATGGTATTCCAGTTGGTGATGTCTACGGATGAGCGGCGGGCATAGCCGATGGGCGTGCCGTCGGAGTCCATACCGGTCCAGTTCTTCTGCGAACTGTAGGTCTCTTCGAGGGTGCTGTTGTAGTCGTAGGCAAACTGGCCTGTATAGGTGAGGCCCTTGAGGATTTCATACTTGAGCGTGAAGTTGGAACGCAGGTACCAGGTCTTCTGGTTGTTGTCGTTCTGCTCGCGCTCGAGGACTGAGTTGCTGATGAAGCGCTTCTTGGTGAAGTGGGGAGTGCCGTCGGCATTGAGACCGTCGACCTCCATATTGTAGAGGCGCAGAGTGCCGTCGGCATTGTAGGGCGAATAGATGGGCAGCAGCTCATAATACTCGCGGCCGAGGGCGAAGAGGTCGTTGTTGTTGTAAGAGGCTGAGATGTCGACACCCACCTTGAGGCGCTTGTTGAGCTTGAGGTTGATGTTGGTGGCGAGCGACAGACGCTGCTGGGTATTGCCCTTGACGGTCTTGTCGTTCTGGTAGTACTGGCCCGAGACGTAGTAGTCTGACTTCTGGTTGCCGCCGCTTACACCCACATTGGTAAGGAAGGTGGTACCAGTGTCGTAGAAGACGTCGCGCCAATCGGTATCGGTGGTGGAGTACTGGTTGAGCTCATTGTCCTGGAAGGGGAAGGTGCGCATGTCCTTGCCCGAGTTGGCGTAGGCTTCGCGAGCCAGCGAGAGCCACTCCTTGGCGCCAAGCACCTTGGGGGCAGTGCTCTCGTCGATATGGGCGATGCCATACTGGGTATTGACGGTAATGCGCATCTTGCCCTGACGGCCCTTCTTGGTGGTGACGAGGATTACGCCATTGGCTCCGTCGGCACCGTAGATAGAGGTGGCGGTGGCGTCCTTGAGCACGGTCACAGAGGCGATGTCTTCGGGGTTGAGGAATGACAGCGGACTCACGGTATAACTGGTACCGGGCATCAGGTTGGTGCGGTCGCCGGTGTACATGGGCGTGCCGTCGACAACCCAGAGGGGCTCGTTGGAGGCGTTGAGCGAAGCCTCACCGCGCACACGAACCTCGTAGCGGGTACGGGGGCTGCCGGGGTCGGCGGTATTGGGGTCTATCTTGACACCGGGGATGAGTCCGTCGAGCATCACGTCGAGGCGCTGCTGGGGCAAGCCCTTGAGCTGGTCGGCGTTGACCTGGTAGGCACTACCCACGAGGTCGCTGCGCTTCTGGGCGGTACCATAGGCGCCGATTACCACCACATCCTGCAGAGCGGTGGCGTCTTCCTTCATCATCACACGCGCCACGCTGCCCTTGACAGGGATGGTCTGCGACACCATACCGATATAGGTAAAGACGAGAGTACGCCCGCTACCCGCCTTGAGACGGATGGTGTAGCGGCCTTCGAGGTCGGTGATGGTCTTGTTCTGGGTGCCACGCTGCAGCACGGTAACGCCGGCAAGCGGCTCGCCATTCTGGTCGGTCACGATACCCGAGATGGAATTGTTGCCATCCTGGTCGGTGCCTGTCTCCATGCCTGTGGGCGACGCCATCGATACCGACGGGTATGCCAGAGCAAGCATGAGAAGCAAGAATAAATAAACAATCTTCTTCATAACATTATATAAACTGAATTCGACTTGGACCATACACCGACGCTCGTCGATGCAGGGTCATACATTAATTGTGCTAAGTGTCACGACGCCATGTCCCCAGCAGCGGGGATGACGATGGTGGTCAGGGACCATGTGCCCATAGGCAGCTGCACGGTCATATACTGGTCACGATACTTGACATTGACCTGGCGGGGCCACTTGTAGTGTCCGCCGCCGATAACGATGACATGGCTGCCATCGGGATTGCGGAAAGCCAGTACGTTGTATTTTCGCATATGGGCGTCTTTCTCGCCCGCCATCCTTACCCAGTGCTCGGCCTGGGTGGGGGTTATGTCGAGGACCCGGGCACCACGGCTCACGTAAGGGCCGATATGGCGCAGCACCGTCCACATACAGTCGGGCGTGAGGGCGCCGGTGGAACTGTCGACGGTGACAAGGCCGCCACAGCCGAAGGGACCGATATTGGGGGTGCCGTTTTCGTCGAGCAGGAGGTTCCAGCCACTGAACGAACTGCAACCGCAGTTGAAGGCGTCGAAGACCATGTCGGTCCACCACTTCTCGTCGCGCACGTCGCGCTCATTGATGGCGGGCCCGCGTTCGGTGAGATGGAACTTGAGGTCGGGATAACGCTCACGCACAGCCAGTATCTCGCGGGCATTGCCCGTGTACGGGTGCCATGCCACAGCGCCGGTATGCTCCAGCACGCCCGGGGCGGCGAGGGTCTGCAAGACTCTGTCGGCATAGTCGTAGTCGTGGTCGAGCATCCATATCTGGGGAGTGAGACCATAGCGGGCAAAGGCGTCGGGGAGCAGGCGGGAGATGAGCTTGGCCTCCTGCGCAGCCGACACGAGGGTGGCTACGCTCAAGCCCTGCTGGTCGGTCATAGGTTCGTTCTGCACGGTGATGGCATCGACCCTGACGCCGGCGGCACGATAGGCGTTGAGATAGCTGGCCCAGTAGTTGGCAAAGGCGGGAAGCCAGCGGTCGAGCAGGCTGCCGCCATACATGAGCCCCGAGTCCTTCATCCACCCCGGTGCACTCCACATCGAGGAGAAGGTGAAGATGTCGGGGCGCAGCCGCTGCACCTCTCTGATGACGGGTATCATGTAGATGGCGTCGCGGCCGATACTGAAGTGGCGCATGCGCTCGTCGCCGGCATGGTCGTCATAGTTGTAGGGCTGGGTGGCATAGTCGCTCGAACCGCAGTTGAGGCGTATCATCGACATATTGAGCCCGTCGGCGGTGAAGACCATACGCAACAGGCTGTCGCGACGGGCTTGGGGCAACTGCGAGAGGTGCCAGCACGACGCGTCGGTAAGGCTTATGCCCAGCCCGTCGTAGGTCTGCATGACCTGGGCGTTGTCCAGGTCTATGTAGAACTGGTTGGCACGGCGATGGGAGGTGAAGGGGTTGCTCGGCCGGGTGTGGATAGGCTTTCCCTCTGACGACTGGTAGAGGCTGAAGACTATCTCGCCCTTCGTGGGAACATAACTTGAAGGGTTCTGGGCTGTAGCCGTAAGACCGAAACAGCAAGCGGCAAGAAAAGCGATGCACCTACAGCCTCGGCGAAGCGCCAACAATCCTGTGCGAGGTGTCTCACCGCGCATCTGGACGGGCCTCGGCCAACGGTTACTGTTACTCTCGGGTAGCTTTTCCATATGCCTGTAGTTGCTATTGACCATGCAAAGATACATAATTTCACGCACTTTTATGATTTTTTGTTAGATTTTCGCCGTTTTTATGTACATTTCTTGATTATTTATCGACTTTTCATACAAAAAGTGTGAATTCGGGCGCCGACGATGACCCTTGTCGGAAGCAGGGCGGGCACGCGCGATACGGGCGGGGTCGCCGCGGGCTGCGCCGGGATGGTCTGAATCTATATTTCAAGGCACGAAACGGATAATGCACGATGCGAAACCAGTATTGCACGACGCGAAATGATGGTTTCAAGTCTCGCAAAAAACATGAAGATGACTGCAAAACAGAAGGAGATACTCTTAAATAATGTAAAAACAACGGTTTATAGGATATCTTTTTCTAATTTTGTAAGAATTACAATCCAAAGAGAACTGTTTATCCGTAATAGAACACACATGTACACTCTGAGACTACTGATTATAATCTTCCTCATGACTGCCAACAACCTGTATGCGCAGCAACGCGAGGACGACAAGGCCAACAGCGTGATTATGAGCAGCCAGGCCAACCGACTCATCGAGAGGGGGGAGTATGAAGAGGCGCTGAAGCTGCTTCAGAAAGCCGAGAAGACGTATGCGGCAAACAACGACACGCTGACAGCGAGCTTCATCGTAGTGTTTCTGGCTCCTCAATTTGAGTGTTACCGCATGATGAAGCGTTACGAGGAAGCCACCTACATAAGCTACCGCATCATGATGATTAACCGCAAGAAGGCAACACGGTCGGAAATTCAGCCCAACAATAGGGAGACACGACAAAGGAAGACCGAAGCGGTGACGAAAGCACCGGTAAAGGCGGCAGAGGACGAGGGCGACGACTACGACATCGACTATGTGCTCGCCGTGGCTTGCGCGCTGGCGCTCATCTACGCTGTGATGGCCACAGGCTTCCTCTCGTACTACATACACAGGGCCCGCCGCAAGGACAAGGCGCAGATGCAGATACTGGGACGACTGCAGCGCTACAAGCGACTGCTCTACGGCTATGAGAGAGGTGAACTGGTGGAAGCGCCACGCGACCAGTCGGCTGTGCAACTGTGGCTGATGCGCCCGGGGGCGACAGAAGAAGACCATCTGTTTGCCCAGATTATGAAGGCTATCGTGGAAAAGAAAATGTATCTGAACCCCAACCTCTCGCGCGAAGACATAATCAAAGAGGTCTATGTGCCCAAAAACAAGTTTGCCAACCTGTTCAAGACTTACGTACACACCAATTTCAAGAACTATATCAACTCTCTGCGCATAGATGCAGCCATCGAACTGATGCAACTGCACCCTGACTACACGATAGAGGCGATATCGCAGGAGTGCGGAATGGCAAGCGTGCAGACCTTCTACCGTGTATTCGGTGAGCAGACGGGCATGTCGCCGAGTGAATACAGAATTAACCTGCAGAGCGAGGCCGACGGGGGGGGGTAAAAACCGCCCCTAAGAAAAGGAAAGACAACAGCCAGTACCACCAGTGGTCTCCGGCGGAGGACTGAAGCGACAAGCGGCTGGAGCCTCAACGACAGCAAAACTTACGAAAAGAATATGGGGGATGACATCCTCGCCAGAAAAGGCGGTTTGTCATCCCCCATACTTGTATGGTGACGGTGGCTAAGGGCGGGAAAGACGGTAGACGACAGCCGAGACGGGGCCCATAACGATGCGGTCGGTGGTGGCGCCGCGCTTGTACTTGACCTTGCCGCTCTGGGCGATGGCCTCGACTGGCGCCGAGAGCGTGGGGATGGAGGCGCTCACACTGGCGGCAGAGGGGTTGACGGCGACGATGCAGACATCGTCGGCTGTGGAGCGGCGGTAGACCATGGGGTAAGGGCGCATCTTGTCGCTGAGCAGCGTCCAGCCGGCATCATTGCCCAGCGCAGGCACATCGCGGCGCAGACGAAGCAGATGGCGCACGTAGTGGAGCAGCGAGCGGGGATCGGCCTCCTGGGTTCTGACGGTGAGGAGACCGCCATCGGTAGAGACAGGCAGATAGAGGCTGTCGACGGCGCAGGTGGAGAAGCCGGCAGTGGGGCCTGGCTCCCACTGCATGGGGGTGCGGCTACCGGCACGGTCGGTGGCTCCCTCGACATCGGGGGCGTCGGGCTGGTAGCGCATGCCTATCTCGTCGCCATAGTAGACAAAGGGTATGCCGGGCATGGTGAGCAGGAAGGTCATGGCCACGCGCAGCTGGTCGGGGGTATTGCGGCTGCCGGCACGGAGGCGCTGGAAGTCGTGGTTGGCGGTGGGCAGACCGATGTAGCCACGGTCGCGGGTGAGGCGGTAGCACTCGGAGAAATTGTCGATGAACTGGTCGATGCGCCCACGGCCGTTGCGGTTGAAGTAACTGTACTCAAAGGGCGAACGGCTGCCGGCAGGGGTGTCGCGGTCGAAGAAGAGAGAGGGGTAACCGGGGCGGTTGAAGTGCATGAAGAAGTCGACATCGAAGCCAGCGGGGATGGACATGGCGGGGTTGGCCCACTCGGCGATGAGGGCGCAATGGGGGTAGTGGCTGTCGCGCCACTGCCGCATCTCCTGCCACAACTGGCGGATGGCAGAGCGGTCGGGGTCGTTCTTGACGAGCGACGACGCCATGTCGACACGGAACCCGTCGATTCCCTTGTCAAACCAGAACGCCATGATGTTGCGCAGCTCGCGGCGCACAGCCTGCGGACCGGGCGCGGTGACGGCCTGCTCCCAGGGACAGGAGGGGTCGGGGTGGGCGTAGCCATAGTTGAGGGCGGGCTGGCACTCAAAGTAATTCTTCATATAGTAGCGGGCACGGGGATAGGGGCTCTCGACATAGTGGCCACGGGTGTCGCTGGCGGGATGGGCAGAAGCATGGCGGAGGCGTATCTGCTCGCGCTCGTCGGCAGAGATGGAGTCGGGCCAGATGTAGTAATCGCTGTAGCGGCTGTTGGGGTCGGCGGTGGCCGACTCGACAAACCACCGGCAACGGTCGGAGGTGTGGCCGGCTACCAGGTCAAGGCACACGCGCAGGCCGCGCTTGTGGGCTTCGTCGATGAGACGCACCATGTCACTGTTGGTACCGAATCGGGGGTCTATACGGTAAAAGTCGATGATGTCGTAGCCACCATCAAACCACCCGGACTCATAGACAGGATTGAGCCAAAGGGCATTGACGCCAAGAGACTGGATGTAATCGAGGCGGGAGATGATGCCGGGCAGGTCGCCGATGCCGTTGCCGTCGCTATCCTGGAAGGAAGAAGGGTATATCTGATAGAAAATGGCGCGTGAAAGCCATTCGGGGCCCTTGGCGGATGGCTGGGCCTGGACGCCGGAGGCTGCAAGAAATGCCGCCAGCAGGATGGGGAGAAACTGTCGTTTCATGGAAGAAGGATAAAGCAAGCCAGAGCGGGGCTGGGAGCCTCTGCCCTGACGCTGCATGTCGCTGAGCAGGGCGAGGGCACGGTTTTCGGCGGCTTCCATCAGCTCGCGCTCGCCGGGACCCTTGTCATCGATGCCACAGAGGTGGAGGATGCCATGGATGATGACACGGTGGAGCTCGTCGTCGTAGGTCTTGCCGAAGAGTTCGGCATTGGAGCGCACGGTGTCGAGGCTGATGACAATGTCGCCGTTGATGACGTCGTCTTCATCGTAGTCGAAGGTGATGACATCGGTATAATAGTTGTGACCGAGGTACTCATTGTTGACCTCGAGTATCTTCTCGTCGTCAACAAACATATATCCCACCTCGCCCACACGACGTCCGTGGCTGGCAGCTACGGCCCTGATCCAGGCATTGGTGGCGCGCTTCTTTATGGCGGGCATGCGCACGCCCTCTACATTGTATGTAATCATTGCTTATGGGGAATAAAAGAGTCTGTAGGATAACCGAAATGCTCGAGTTCGCGCACGGCGCTCGACGAGATGCTGTCCATACCGGGCTCGGCATAGAGCAGGAGGGTCTCGATGTGGCCGATGCGGCGGTTGAGGTCGGCCTGCTGGCGCTCATACTCGAAGTCGGCGACAGAGCGCACGCCGCGGAGGATGCACGAGGCGCCCACGCTATGGGCGAGCTCGACGGTGAGACCGGTGTAGGTGACTACCTCGACTCGGGAGTCATCGGCATAGAGGCGCTCGATGGCCTCGCGACGCTCCTGGGCGCTGAGCCGGGTCTGCTTGCGCTCATTGACGCCCACACCGATGACGATGCGGTCGAAGAGGGGCAGGGCGCGCGTCACCACAGAGTGATGGCCGATGGTGAAGGGGTCGAAAGTGCCTGTGAATAGTGCTGTCTTCATTGTCCGAACAAGTCTTGCATGAGGGGTTCGCCACCCAGAGGGTTGCGGCCCAGATGCTGGTAAGCTAATGGAGTGGCTACGCGGCCACGGGGAGTACGCTTGATGAATCCCTCCATGATGAGGAAGGGCTCGTAGACCTCCTCGACGGTGCCCATGTCTTCGCCGATGGCGGTGGCGATGGTGGAGAGTCCCACGGGTCCGCCGCGGAACTTGTCGATGATGGTGAGGAGTATCTTGTTGTCAATCTCGTCGAGACCATACTGGTCGATATTGAGCGCACTGAGGGCAAAGCGGGTAATCTCGGTGGTGATGCGTCCGTTGCCCTTGACCTGGGCGAAGTCGCGCACACGCCGCAGCAGGGCGTTGGCGATACGGGGCGTTCCGCGCGAGCGTCGGCTGATCTCCAGGGCGGCATCATCGTCGATGGGCACACGCAGGATGCCCGCCGAGCGGCTGATGATACGCTTCAGGGTCTCGGGGTCGTAATACTCCAGGTGGGCGTTGATGCCAAAGCGGGCGCGCAGCGGGGCAGTGAGCATGCCGCTGCGGGTGGTGGCTCCCACGAGGGTGAAGGGATTGAGGTCTATCTGTATGGAGCGGGCTGAGGGACCCTTGTCTATCATGATGTCGATGCGGTAGTCTTCCATCGCCGAGTACAGATACTCCTCGACCACGGGCGAAAGGCGGTGAATCTCGTCGATAAAGAGCACATCGTTGGGTTCGAGAGAGGTGAGTATGCCGGCAAGGTCGCCTGGCTTGTCGAGCACGGGGCCGCTGGTAATCTTGAATCCCACTCCCAACTCATTGGCGATGATGTTGCTCAGCGTGGTCTTACCCAGTCCGGGAGGGCCGTGCAAGAGGGTGTGGTCGAGGGGCTCGCCGCGGTACTTGGCTGCCTCGACAAAAACTTCAAGGTTCTCGACTACCTTCTTCTGGCCAGAGAAATCGCCGAAGCGAAGTGGTCGGAGCGCGTTCTCGAACTCCTTCTCAGAAGAAGACATCGACTCCTCCCGTATATCAAAATCGTCTCTCAATGTATAGTCTTATTTTAATAATTAATAATGTATGGTGCAAAGTTAGTGCAAGTCGAGCGAAATACAAAATAAACTCGTTTATTTTTATTGCCGAGACGAAGCCTAACTTCACGGCGACAGCCGTAAAGTGCGCAAGTCGAGCGAAATACAAAATAAACTCGTTTATTTTTATTGCAGAGACGCAGCCTAACTTCACGGCGACAGCCGTAAAGTGCGCAAGTCGAGCGAAATACAAAATAAACTCGTTTATTTTTATTGCAGAGACGCAGCCTAACTTCACGGTGATAGCCGTGGGGGCGACGGGCATAGCGTCTACAAGTAACGAGACACTTATTAGAACTCGTCGTTGATTACATCCTGGGGCAGGAACACGTTGGTGGTGATGCCATCCTTAGCCGGACGCTTGAGGAACAGGACATAAACCACCTGCCGACCCTTGATGAAAGGACAGAGACGAGCGCGCTCCTTAAGGTCATCAAACAGGCGCTCGGCATATTCGCCCTCGGTCCATTTACATTCGCCTATAAGCACGCGCTTCTTGTCTTGCGACTCGGCCACGATATCGAGTTCCACACTCTTGTCGCGGGAAACGCTACCCCACCATCTTCCGGCGACATTCCATATCGTTCCGTCAATGACATTTCCGCTCACGGCACGACGGCAGAGCATCTCCCAACAGGCTGCCACATAATCGGACAGGCCCGACTGTATCATCCGGCAGACCATCTCTGACCTGCCCAAAGCTATCAACGAACGATTGGGGATGACATAATGGTAGAAGAAGTTCATAAACGGGTCGGCGACCTTGTAGATGCTACGCTTGGTGCTGCGCGGACTTTCCCCGAAGGGGATGTCGCGCTCTACAAATCCCAGGTTGATGAGCTTGCCCAGAGGCCGACTCAGTTCCGTGGAAGGCTTACCCATCTTGCCGGCTATCTCGGACAAGCGATTGACGCCGTTGCCGATAAGAGAAAGAAGCGTGGAAGAGAGCGTGGTCTGGGTGAGGTCATCCATAAAGAGGCGGGAAGGTTCCTCATAGAGTGTGCCGTTGACGTCAAGGATATGATAACGCACCGCCTCCATCAGCGAAAGTTCGCGTTCGCGAAGCTCCCAATAACGGGGAACACCTCCCCATACGGCATATTCCTCGATGGTGGCCACGGCGTCGCTCTGCAGGATTTCCTGCAAGAACCGAATCTTGATGGGTGTCAGCTGAATGATGGTGTCGGCGCGGCCATAGAGTGGCTCGGCGGCGGCGAGCACCAGCCCTTGCATCATCTGCTGCGACGAACCGCAAAGGAGTATGGAGTATTTCAGAGCCTTGGTATCGATGAGCTTCTGAAGGACAGACGGCAAGGTACTATCTACCTTCACTAAAAAGGGGAACTCATCAATACAGAGGGTGAAATGCCCAGTAGTGCGGTAGTTAAGCTGCTGGAACAACGATTCCCAGTCAGGATATTCGACCTTGTCAAATCCCGCTAAATGATAACTCAAAGCCTTGGCCAACAGCCTGCGCTGCTGAACGGACTCGGAGTTGTCGGCCATAAAATAGACATCATCATCTCGGAGCACCTTCTTGATGAGGGTGGATTTGCCGAGCCTTCGCCTGCCATACACCACGACAAGGGCAGATGGATGGTCGCCATGGAGGGCGTCGTGGAGACGTCGCTGTTCGTCAATTCTGTCTACAAACTTCATAACTCTACGCTCTTTATATCTGACTACAATTATTATGTTTTGCAAAAATAATGTTTTCGGAACATAATAACAAACAAAAAGGGACTTTTCTTTCATTATTTAACTATTATCCATCGACTTGCGCCATCGGCGGAGCAATGAATACGGAGCCAGGGGGCGTCGGCGAGACCGCAATCGGCGCCAAAACAAGGATAAACGGGCGCCGACACGGGGCCTAAAGGCACGGGGAAAGGACGATTTCGGGTGATTTGTTTGGATATGACATGAGAAACCGATATAATTGCAGGCAAAATAAGTACAACTATGGGATTTATCAAATGGATAGGACTCTTTAGCGGATTTGCCCAGACACAGAGTGTGCTGGGAGCCATCGCCGGTTTTGTCATCGGCTCGGTTATCGATAGTATATGGAGTGGAGACAGCAAGCAGACAGCCACAATGTGTCTATCAGTTTTGAAAAAACGATTAAAAAAGTTTCCTACTTGAAAACATTCCTCCAAAAAGAATGAGTTTCTCAGATTTAATTTGTATTTTTACCATGTCTATCGTCAGATTCTCTTGTTTATTTTTGCAACACTAAAATAAGTGAAGTCTTTGACATGGCAAACTCCTGGGGCGCTCGGCTCTGCCGCTTGGCTTGTCTGAGAACTTTTTGTTGCTCAGGTACTTAAAGAGTTTAATTTGTAATAGTGTTGCGGAATTAAGGATAAGTTTGCATATGCGACCAGTATCCATCAAGAACTAACAGTAACCAAACACCATAAATAACAATTCAACATAACACAATCAAATTAATCACAATATGAAACAGCTGTTTTTGACATTTGCAGCGGCTCTGCTTCTGCTACCAGCCACGCTGTGGGCCGACACAGCCAAGAAGAAAATAAAATCGGTGGAGATAACGATAGACGCCCCTACTCCAGGAATGGACTTAGAGAAAGCCGAAAAACTCGCCCTGAAAGCGGTGAACACCGCCTACGGCGACCTGTTCAAGAGCGGTGTCATCACAATGCGCGACATCTCATGGGATGGCGAGTTCGGCGAGAACAAGGAGGGCATCCCCACACTGAAGGCTGGATACCCCTACATAGCCACAATTGAGATAGTGATAGACCCGGACGGAGATTACCAGACCGAATGGGTAAAGAGAGACGGTTCCAACGTTCTGTCGACCGAAAACTTCAAGGCCACGGTGAACGGGATACCGGCACGCGTGCTCACAAGCGCCCCTTACTTCCCCATTATGGAAGTGAAATTCACCATACCTGGCGGCAAGGCCGGACCGCAGGAGAAAGATGACAATTTCTCCGACTACGACGTGCTGAAGAAGGAATACCGCTCCACCCTGCCCTACATATCGCGCAAAGAGGCCGACGAAGTGTATCCACACCACCACCCGCTGGATGTGCTCGTAGTCGACAAGATCGATCAGCTCTACGAATTCATGCATGAGAAATACATCTCGTCGAGCGGACATGCATACAAAAATCACAACACCCTGCTGATGACCAAGTTGATAATCGACGTAAGCAACGGGGCGGAAAACTACAACATCTCAGAATTCGCAAATACACTCGGTGCCCCATTCTCCACCACATTCAATCTGAAAGAGGTGTGGCTTAGCCCCAAGGTGGATGCCGTGAAATACGTAAAAGACCTCAACGAGGCCACCGTCGAGCGGCTGTCAAAATGGGGACGCAATTATATGGAACAGAGCACAAAGCTCTACACCGCCAAGGGCACATTGTTCATCCCCGAGAACGCAGGCAAGGCTGTGCTCGACTGTCTGGCTCTCGACGCCACCGAGCCGACATACACCATACGCACATACCGCGGCGATGTGTTTGAGGCACAGAAGGCTGGCGTGGCAGCCACCAAACTTCTCACCTGCACCAAGCATGTGTTCACAGCCAAGATAGAGGCTGCCGACCGCGTGTGCCAGTACAACACATGCAAGCAACCGTTCAAATGGTACTACTCATGCAAGGTTTGCGGCAAGTGCGAACGAAACAAAGCGCACACCTTCAGCGCCAGACCGGCAGCCGAAGTACTGGAATGGCACGACATGAACGAGAACATAGCCAACGACCAGGCATACATCGGCGTAAACGCAGCCGGTGAGCACCTCTACTGGAAGAGCTGCATCTATTGCGGCATCTCACACAGCTATCACATGAGACACCTCACACCCAGAGACCAGAAAATGATGGGTATGGAAGGCTCTTTCGAAGATTTCAAAGTCTCAACGCTCGAAAGTATGAAGAGCGAGGAAGATATATGCCTGCTGGAGACGGAGCTGCCGAGCGACCAGATGTTCATACTGCCACGCAAGTCGGAAGCCAAGATGAGCGTGTGGGCGCAGGACGGCGTAAACCGCGCCCTGTGCGACAACCTCATCGACGACGCCGTGCTCGGCAACGACTACACCAAACCCGTGACCCGCAAACAGCTGCGCTCCATCATGACACTGCTCGTGAAGGAGATGTCTGGAAAGGACGCATCAGCCAGTGCCATCGGACTCGACGACGCCTCACTGCCACAGAGCGGCCGCGGTGGCACTTCTGCAGGGCGCGCGAGAGCGAAGGGATGGTGATGCCCATGCCTGCCAGGCGGTTGTCGGCATTGCCATCCTCGATGACGGTGATAAGACTGAGGTCGGCCAGAGGGAAGTACATGTTGACGTACTGGTCTATCTGCCTGTCGGTGAGCTCGGAGAAACCGTAGAGGTCCTTATAGGTGGCGTTGACCAGGTCAAAGAGCTTACGGCCATAGCCTCCCTCGAACACGTCTTTCTTAGTAAGTTTGCGCACGTGCAGATTGTAGCGCTGCTCTATCATCCGGGCTATCTTGGTGTACTTCTCGGGTATGGTTTCGGGCACTTCCAGGTAGTACTCCACGTAGTCGTTGTCCTTACTCCAGCCTCCCAGGCGCTCCATGTGCTCGGGGTAGTAGGGGTAGTTATAGATGGTGGGCATGGTGCCCAACTTGTCAAAGCCGAAGGTAAGCATGCCCTCGGGATCCATGTCGGTAAAGCCTAAGGGGCCCACCACGCTGTACATGCCCTTGGCCCGCCCGTAGTCCTCTACGGCCTGGAGCAGCGCCCTGGACACCTCGATGTCGTCTACGAAGTCTATCCAGCCGAAGCGTACATCGCGGCGGTTCCACTTCTCATTGGCGCGGTGATTGATAATGGCTGCCACGCGACCGGCCAACTTACCGTCGCGGTAGGCCAGATAGTATTCGGCCTCGCAGAAGTCAAAGGCAGCATTGCGCTCAGGGCTCAACGTGTTCAGTTCGTCGCTATAAAGATTGGGCACATCGTATGCGTTGCCTTCATATAAATCGTAATGGAACTCAATAAAGGCTTTGAGGTCTTTCTTGGTTTCCACACGCTTGATACGTATGTCTGACATATTAACAAAAAAACTCTTTAAGAGTGCAAAAATAGCAAATAAAACGGAGACAACGGCAGAAATCAGCGGATTTTTTCACAGATAAGCACTACGTGACCTCCGTCCGAAAGGGTTGTGCCAAAGATATATACGGGGCCACCATCGCGCAGGCCGAGGCGACGGCGGAGCTGGTCGGCCGACAGGGGAAAATTGCGCACGGAGACGTTGGCACGTTCTATGCCGCCAAGGGCGCGGCGCTGCTGCTTGCGGTTGAGGGTGCTGACGGCCACGACGCGGAAACAGCGGCCCGAGCGGAAATCGCCGGGGGCGTCGCCCACGAACAGGTGCGAGTTAGGGGCCACCATCCGCAGGCCATAGCGGCGGCAGAGGGGGCCAAAGCATCCGCCCTTCATCACCGAAGCAGAGGGTTCGTAGAGGTAGGCACCAGGGGCGACGGCACCGGTCAGGATAGCGGGGGACTCAGTGGCCTCAGCGGCGCTGAAAGTTTCGACCAGGGGCTCCGCGCTCCGCGTCGTGAAGTCTACACATCGCACCAAGGGGGCCGCCTGGCCTGGGGGCATCGGTTGGGCCTCAGCCTCAGCACTCGACTGGCCCGACAGCAGGAGCAACAGCTCCTTGCACTCATTGTCGACCGACACGATGTGTACCTCGCGCACGCCACGGAGCTGGCGCACGGCCTCGTGCCAGTCGAGCATGGGCGACAGCTTGACGAGTACCCTGTCGGCCTTGGCCAACAACTCATCGCACAGCGCCGTCACGTCGGGACTGCAATCGGCTATGGCATAGGTGCGCGCACCACTCTGGCTGCGCCGGGCTGGGTCTATGTATATCAGCGACACGTGGCCCATGGTGTGCAGATAGTTGGTGGCATCGGCACACACCACGTTAGCGCTGCGGTGCAGCACGCCCAGGTTGTGGCGCACGGTGTCGCACAGCTCGCTGTTGGCCTCTACGTAGGTGGCATGGGCATAACCCTTAGAGATGGCCATGAAGTCTATGCCAAAGCCGCCCGTGAGGTCTGCCATGGACTCATGGTCGCCCGAGGCGCACACCGCGGCCTTCCACGCGGCCGTCTGCTCGCTCGAGCACTGCTCCATAGACAGGTGGGGAGGATACACTATACCCTCCGTCATGGCCAGCGTGGGCAGTTTCTTCATCGCCGTCTGCCGGCCGCGTATCTGGTTAAGCGCCCAGGGCATGTCTACCGTGCCCTGGCGGTCGCCCATAAGGGCTAAGGCCCGCACATCGTCTGAGGCGTGCTCGCGCACAAACCGTATTGTATCTTCGTTCTTCATCATAGTCATTCGTAGGGCCGTAGCCACCATCACCGCGCGGCCGAAAGACAGCCTGAAAGCCCCCTAAAAGTAAAAAAGCAAAAAGCAAGATGGCAAAAAGCACAGAGACAGATACCATCCTAAAGTCCACTAAGTCCTCCAAAGGAGAAATCAGCTACTTTCGCGGTCATAGAAGTCCTCGCAATTTACGAAAGACCGCTCGTTTCTATTCTGGGAGCCGTCTTTAGCGAGCTGGGAGCCGTCATGAGACGGCCAAAGGTCGGTCTTTTCTTCTCCCATAGCTACCACGGGCGTGCAGGCAGCCGGCATCAGCAAGCAGACCACCCTTTTTACTTTTCTACCTTTTTACTTTTTTACTTTTCAAAGTCCTTTTTCACCATTTTATCTTTTTACTTTGCTTCGTGGAGGTCGGTCTTTGTATTTCTCACGATGGTTGCGGGAATATTTGCGGGAACTTCGGATGTGACGGGGATGCCTCCGCAACCAGCACGCGCTGGCCACACAGGCTTGCACGTTGCCCACACGGGTCGCAAAGTTAATTTTTATTTAGCAATAAAACAAGCAATTTCCATATTTTTATGGAGATACAGCCCTGTGGGAGCTATCGCCCCAAAACTAAAACAGCACTCCCCCATCGGAACGGTTAGGGCTGTTTCCTATAAAAAACGCGCTGCAAGGCTGGGAACCACTCCCACACCTTACAGCGCGTCTGCCATATATCGGGGCACCCACTAAGGGTAGCTCACGTTACCTTATATTTACTTTTCCGCGTACCCGTTGGTCTCGTCAATGTCTTCCCACTGGTTGAAACGGGGAGCACGGGCATAGCCCTGGTCTGCTTCGGGTTCATCACCATAAGTACCCGACATGCCATTACCAGAGAGAGAACCAGCCAGGATGGCATCATTTGCTATTATTATTTGCTCAGTCTGTGGGGTGATATATGATTTCTTGTTCATAGTCGTAATATCTTTTAGATTATGTTATTTCTTAATTACCTTCTTACCATTCTGGATATATATACCAGCCTTGAGGCCCTCAAGGCTATAGCCTACACACTGCCCATTCAGGTTATACACGCGGCCATCGGCCTTGACCGTGTCTATATTCAGGTCGTCTATACCCGTAGTGGTTCCGTCAATAACAGCCCTAAGCGCCTGGGTATCGGTGCTTGCAGGGACAAGGAAGAAAGCACGGAAAGCATTCATCGTAGTACCAGCCTTAGCCTTGTAGAACTTGTTGGCCTCGCCAAGGAAAAGCGCATTTCCATCTTTCTCAAACTTCGTTGCTACATCCATAGGGGCATAAATGCCTACAAATGTACGACTTTCATCCATAACATATTTTTTGGCATCTGCTTTAATAGCCTTGACTGATACACCTGTGAATGTATAGGTGTTATCCTTGGCTACTTTGCTAACCTTTATAAGACAAGGCACACCTGCTGTTATACCCGTAGCTTTGGCAAAGGTCAAAGTGTTGCCACTGACAGACTCTAATGTACGCAGCTCCACATCATCGCCAAACGCAGCTTTGGTCTGTTCATCGGTAAGAGAGAACGGCAGGCAAAGGGTATTCCATCCTCCATCTGCATAGAGGGTACGCTTCAAGGTTACATTAGCATTTTCTGCTGCCTCTACAACATTATCCCTTTCCTCATCAAGTGTAACATCAGCAGCAGCTATCTCCTTAACCATCACCTCATCAAGGAAGAAACGATAACTTTTCGTGGAATTACTAAATGTCAATGTAAAAGAAGTAGCACCTGTAATTATCATCTCATAATCATCCCATTTTCCTTGAGTTGGAGATATCGTAACCGATTTAGCAGGTGTGTTATCACCATAAGTTAATGTTCCTTCTGAAATTTCAATTTTAACTTTGGTATTATCTCCTTGCCAAGCACCTGCTTTAAACGTTAATTTAGCCTTTCCAGCCACCTTGATGGTAGGTGTGGAGACAGATGATGCATTCTTTCCTATTCTGATGCAGCCATCACCCAAGAGTACTGTTCCATTTCTAGTCCAAGCATTATCTAATTTATCTTGGTCCCATGCACCTGCAGCAGCAGCACCACCTGACCATCCAGCTTTTCCATCACATTTATCAAACGACTCATAGAAAGCATAGGCACCTTTATGTTCTATAGTATAGCTAATCTTGTTAGAGTTGGCATAACCGCCTGTTCCGATAAACTGAGCAGTGATAACTGTCTTCCCATATTTGCTACCCATGGTTACAGCACCGGTGCTTTTGTCTACGGTAGCCACATCTGTATTGCTGCTACTATATTTGATGTCACCTTTAGCTCCCTCGGTAGTACATGTAGCTGTATAGCCCTTAAAAGTCTCACCGTCTTTCACGGTAACTGTAGCGTTCTCTATCCCTTCAGCAAAAGCAATAGTAGTAGCTGTCTTACCAGAATCTTGTTTCTTGTAGATTTGTACAATATATGTGTTACTAGTAGAGGAAGCATAACAAGAGAAACAGTATGGGTTTATATTCAGTTTGATGAACGAAGTAAATTTACCAAAACAAATTGTAGAATTTCCAACAGACGTAAACGAGATAGAGGCTTGGGTATTTGTGTTAGAAGCATCATCAGTTGACTGTAGCTTGTTTTTGTCAGGTTGATAAAGATATTTTCCATCAGAAGTAACAAGTTGCCATTTCTCATTTACTTTCTTCAAAGTAAGTTCTTCAATACCATCTACAAAAGAGAAGACGCCATTAGTAATAGTAATGTCAACTGCAGCTCGATTGTTTGTTTTTTGAGCACCCATAGCTTTAGCATACTGTTTACATCCTATTACTATCACATCACCAGCTTTAAGTTCATCGGTAGGTGTAACTAACTTGTAGGTATCACCTACAGCTGCCTTTACCCCCCCCGTACAAATTATTGCAAGGAGAGCCAGCATTAATAATCGTAAATGTTTTGTCATAAAATTAATTATTTAATAGTTTATAATTCCAGATGTTTATTAGAGTTTGCGATATATATGTTAGCACTATATGGTTAATAGGCGGTGGGGCGATGACCGTCCTCAGGGCCATAGTTGGTTGACGGGGTAAGAAGATGATGAGCACCACGAACCCACAAGCATACTGCGATGGACAAAGCGATGGTCGTTACTTCAAATATTTTAGACTTCATTTGCAAAATTACAGCGGTAATGTTACAAAAAAGCAATATAAATGTTAAAACTGCACGCAACGATAGTTAAATAACACTAAAAGCAGACCTTGAGACGGCTCCGACCAACCAACTAACGCCCAACTTCAAAGAAAAACAAAAAGATAAATGGCCCCAAGCCCCCAAGAGGGATGCAAAAATGGCAAGCGCTGCCAAGGCAGGAACCACGGAAAATGAAAAGACCGGTCTCCACGTTTCTAATGACGGCTCCCAGCTCGCTAATGACGGCTCCGGGAAACGTAAAGGTCGGTTTCTACGATTAGTATGATTACTATCCCTAACATTAGGGAAGTAACCTGTCCAGCGCTTTTTACCCTTTTACCTTTTTACCTTTTTACTTTTCATCCGGTAACGGCTATTAATACACCTATGCGTATCAGGATAAGGACAATTACCACTCGGACGAGCACGGGAGTAAAGCTCTACTCTTCGGCAGCCCGCGCAAGTTTTGCGACGATTATCTGCGCTATTCTCCGCATATTCACCCCATTTTTGCGGAGAATAAGGGGGGCGGAGGGGGATAAGGGCCTGGACAGAGAGGACATGGCGGGGCCACGGACAAGGGATCCGAAGGTGACGGGAGCCATCATTCCCTCATAAAAGTGTACCGAGGACTTGATTATTCCCTCATAAAAGTGTATATTTGCAGCAATTATTCCCTCATAAAAGTGTACCTGTATGAAGAGAGAGATTTATAACCAACTAAAACAGTGGCAGTTATAAATCATGGAAAAGCCTTATGCAGAAAGCAAGTTATAAGGGGGCGGACGAGGGAGACCACTGCTAAACCCGCGATGACGACAGACTAAAAAAGAGCCCTGCAAGGCTACCCGGTGAGGGTGCTTGCAGGGCTCTTTAGCTGTATGCTGTGGCGACGTGTTAGTCGCTGAGCTTGGCGCTGATAAACTCGCGGTTAAGGCGAGCTATGTTAGCGATAGTCTCGTTCTTAGGACACACGGCCTCGCAGGCGCGGGTGTTGGTACAGTTACCAAATCCGAGTTCATCCATCTTGGCTATCATGGCCTTGGCACGCTTGGCAGCCTCCGGACGGCCCTGGGGCAGCAGTGCGAGCTGACTTACCTTAGAGCTGACGAAGAGCATGGCCGAGCCGTTCTTGCAGGCAGCCACACAGGCACCGCAGCCGATACAGGTAGCGCAGTCCATGGCCTCGTCGGCAGCCTCCTTAGAGATAAGGATGGCGTTGGCATCCTGAGCCTGACCTGTGCGGACAGAGGTGTAGCCACCAGCCTGGATAATCTTGTCAAAGGCACCACGGTCTACCATACAGTCCTTGATAACAGGGAAACCGGCCGAGCGCCAGGGCTCTACGGTGATGACATCGCCATCGTTGAAGCGGCGCATGTAGAGCTGACAGGTGGTAGCGCCACGCTCGGTCTTGCCGTGGGGCACACCGTTAATGTAGAGTGAGCACATACCGCAGATACCCTCGCGGCAGTCGTGATCGAAAACGAAAGGCTCCTGACCAGCCTCGATAAGCTCCTCGTTGAGGATGTCGAGCATCTCAAGGAACGAGGTATCATCGGGGATGTTCTTCATCTCGTGTGTATCGAAATGACCCTTGTCTTTGGGGCCGTTCTGTTTCCAATACTTAAGTGTGAATGATATATTCTTAGCCATGATTATTAATTCTTATAGTTACGTGTTTGAACCTTAATTGCCTCATACTCCAGCGGTTCCTTGATGAGTTCAGGAGCCTTGGTGTCGTCGCCCTGGTATTCCCAGCAGCCTACATAGAAGAAGTTTTCGTCGTCGCGCTTGGCCTCACCTTCCTCAGTCTGGTACTCCTCACGGAAGTGACCGCCGCAGCTCTCCTCGCGGTGCAGGGCGTCGTAGGCGATAAGCTCGCCCATGAGGATGAAGTCGCGCAGATGGATGGCCTTGTCGAGCTCGACGTTAAGCCCTTCCTTGGTGCCAGGGATGAAGAGGTTGGTATTGAACTCGTCGCGGATGCCTTTGAGCAGCTGCAGACCTTTCTCAAGGCCCTCCTTGGTGCGGCCCATGCCCACATGCTCCCACATAATGTGGCCCAGCTCCTTGTGGATAGAGTCGACAGAACGCTTGCCATGGATGTTCATCAGGCGGTCAATCTCAGCCTGAACGCCTTTCTCAGCTTCAGCAAACTCGGGCAGGTCGGTAGAGAGACGGGGCCAGAGATCCTGGTTGGCCAGGTAGTTCTGGATGGTGTAAGGCAGTACGAAGTAACCGTCAGCCAGACCCTGCATAAGGGCAGAAGCGCCCAAACGGTTGGCACCGTGGTCAGAGAAGTTGCACTCGCCAATGGCAAAGAGGCCGGGAACTGTGGTCTGCAGCTCGTAGTCAACCCAGATACCACCCATGGTGTAGTGGATAGCGGGGAAGATCATCATAGGATTGTAGTACTTCACACCGTCAATCTCGCGGGCCACTTCACCAGGATTAACGTCTGTAATCTCCTCGTACATGTCGAAGAGGTTGCCGTAACGCTGGAGGATAACGTCGATACCGAGGCGGTTGATAGACTCAGAGAAGTCGAGGAACACGGCCAGGCCAGTGTTGTTAACGCCATAGCCCTTGTCGCAGCGCTCCTTGGCTGCACGTGAGGCCACGTCGCGCGGAACGAGGTTACCGAAGGCAGGATAGCGACGCTCCAAGTAATAGTCGCGGTCTTCCTCGGGTATATCAGAACCCTTGATCTCGCCAGCCTGCAGCTTCTTGGCGTCTTCGAGCTTCTTGGGCACCCAGATACGGCCGTCGTTACGCAGCGACTCAGACATTAGGGTAAGTTTGCTCTGCTTGTCACCGTGAACAGGGATACAGGTGGGGTGTATCTGTACGTAGCAGGGGTTAGCGAAGTAGGCACCCTTACGATAACACTGTACAGCAGCTGTACAGTTGCAGCCCATGGCATTGGTAGAGAGGAAGTAGGTGTTGCCATAACCACCGGTGGCGATAACCACAGCATTGGCAGAGAAGCGCTCGAGCTCGCCGCTCACCAGGTTCTTGGCGATGATACCACGGGCGTGGCCGTCAACGATTACCACATCCTCCATCTCGTAGCGGGTGTAGAGCTTCACCTTGCCAGCCTGAACCATGCGGCTCAGAGAAGAGTAGGCACCGAGCAGCAGCTGCTGGCCGGTCTGACCCTTGGCATAGAAGGTACGTGAAACCTGGGCACCACCAAAAGAGCGGTTGGCAAGCATACCACCATACTCGCGGGCGAAAGGTACACCCTGGGCTACACACTGGTCGATGATATTGTTAGACACCTCAGCCAGACGGTAGACGTTGGCCTCGCGGGCACGATAGTCACCACCCTTTACGGTGTCATAGAAAAGGCGATATACAGAGTCGCCGTCGTTCTGATAGTTCTTGGCGGCATTGATACCACCCTGGGCGGCGATAGAGTGAGCACGACGGGGAGAGTCCTGGATGCAGAAGTTGAGCACGTTGAATCCCATCTCGCCGAGTGAGGCGGCAGCACTGGCACCAGCCAGACCTGTACCTACGACGATGACATCGAGCTTGAGTTTGTTCTTGGGGTTAACCAGGCGCTGATGAGCCTTGTAATTGGTCCATTTCTCAGCTACTGGACCCTCGGGTATTCTTGAATTTAAAGTCTTAGCCATAATTACTATTACTTTTTCGATTGTTACATGAATTAATTACTTAGGCGATTCAGCAGAGGCTGGGGGCACAATTGAAGGCAAAAGCCAGAACCACTACTACAAAGGCGAGCATGAGCAGACTGGTGTAAACCACGCTGATGCACTGCCAACGCTTGAACCATACCTTGCCACTTACGCCGAGTGTCTGCATAGAACTCCAGAAACCGTGAGCGAGGTGGAACCACAGAGCGGCAAGCCACACGAGATACAGCACTACATAAACAGGATTCTTGAAGGTGTCCTGGATGAAGGCGAAGCCGTCAGAGGGCAGATGACCAACAGCCATGCCGGTAAGCTCGGCAAACATCATGTTGTACCAGAAGTTGAAGAGGTGGAGCAGCAGACCCAGCAGGATGATGATACCCAGCACGAGCATGTTCTGCGAAGCCCACTCTACCTTCTCGGGCTTGACGGTTACCTCGTAGCGTGAAGCGCCACGCGCACGACGGTTCTGTGCGGTGAGGATAAACGCGTACACGATGTGACACACTGCGAGAGCAGCCAGACCAAGAGTAGCCACGAGGGCATACCAGTTGGCACCAAGCAACTCACAAATCATGTTGTAGGCTTTACCCGAAAATAGGGCTACAACGTTCATACAGCAATGGAACGTCAGAAAAAGGATAAGCGCAATGCCGGTTACAGACATCACTACCTTTCTACCAATAGATGAATTGATTAACCACATAAATGATTGTAATTTAATTATTTAATTGTTAGTAATGTATATCATGACAATACTACCGGGAGCCACTATCATAGACCCTAAAATGACTGCTCGCACATTATTATAAGGTATGATAGAGGCTCAGCGGATGCAAAAATACTATATTTTTATTATAATTCAAAGCAAAACCATCAAAAAATTGGATTTAATTTCTTACTTTTGCGGAAAATATTACAACATAATGAAATTTGATTATGATGTGATAGTAATCGGAGGCGGACACGCAGGCTGCGAAGCCGCTGCCGCAGCTGCCCGGATGGGCGCTCGGACGTGCCTGATTACTATGGACATGAACAAGATTGGACAGATGAGCTGTAACCCGGCCATCGGTGGCATAGCTAAAGGACAGATAGTCAGGGAGATTGATGCTCTCGGCGGTCAGACCGGAATCGTCACCGACGCCACTGCCATACAGTTCAGAATGCTCAATCAGGGAAAAGGCCCAGCCGTTTGGTCGCCAAGGGCGCAATGCGACAGGGGAAAGTTCATCTGGAAATGGCGCGAAATACTTGACCACACCGACAATCTGGATATCTGGCAGGACCAGGCAGACACACTCATCGTCAAAGACGGTGTGGCTGTGGGAGTTACCACCATCTGGGGAGTAACATTCCATGCCCGCGCGGTGGTGGTGACGGCAGGCACATTCCTCAACGGACTCATGCACATCGGCAAGCATAAGGTGCCGGGTGGCAGATGCGCCGAGCCGGCTGTCCTGAACTTCAGCGAGAGCATAGCCAGCCACGGCATACGCGTAGGGCGTATGAAGACGGGCACACCCGTACGCATCGACCGACGAAGTGTACACTTCGAAGACACAGAGGAGCAACCCGGCGAACAGGGATTTCATCAGTTCAGTTATATGGCTCCTCTCCGCACACTGCAGCAACTGCCTTGTTGGACCTGTTATACCAACAAGCAATCTCACGACATACTCCGCAGCGGACTGGCAGACTCGCCGCTCTTCAACGGGCAGATACAGAGCACCGGACCGCGCTACTGCCCGTCGATAGAGACCAAACTCGTCACCTTTCCCGGCAAGGAGCAGCACCCGCTGTTTCTCGAGCCTGAAGGGGAGAATACCAACGAGATGTATCTCAATGGCTTCTCGTCGAGCATGCCTATCGACATACAGCTGCAGGCGCTCCACGCCATCCCCGCACTGCGCGACGCGCGCTTCTATCGCCCGGGCTACGCCATCGAGTACGACTACTTCGACCCCACCCAGCTCGACCACTCGCTGGAGTCCAAGGTCGTCAGCGGACTCTTCCTCGCCGGACAGGTCAACGGCACCACGGGCTACGAGGAGGCTGCAGGTCAGGGTCTCGTGGCGGGCATCAACGCTGCCATCAAGTGTGGCGGAGGCCAGCCGTTTGTCATGGCGCGCGACGAGAGTTATATAGGTGTGCTCATCGACGACCTCACCACCAAGGGGGTCGACGAGCCTTACCGCATGTTTACCTCGCGCGCAGAATACCGTATACTTCTGCGGCAGGATGATGCCGACGCCCGACTCACTGAGCGTGCCTACCACCTCGGAGTGGCATCGCGCGAGCGCTACGACTGGTGGTTGCAGAAGCGCGAGGGCATAGAGCGCATCATTGACTTCTGCGCCAGCACCAGCGTCAAGCCCGCCGACATCAACCCGTGGCTCGAGAGCATCGGCACTACCCCACTCCGCATGGGATGCAAGGTCGCCGACCTCGTCAGCCGTCCCCAGGTGAGCATCCAGCAGATGGCCGACGCCGTGCCCCAGCTCCGCGCACTGATAGAGGGTCTGCCCAACCGCAAGGAGGAAACCAGCGAGGCAGCAGAAATCAAAATCAAGTATAAGGGTTACATCGAGCGCGAACGCATCATTGCCGACAAGATGCACCGACTGGAGAATATCAAGATTAGGGGCCGCTTCAAGTACAGCGAGCTCCACGAAATCTCGACCGAGGGTCGCCAGAAGCTCGAGAAGATTAACCCCGAGACCCTGGCACAGGCAAGCCGCATCCCTGGAGTGTCACCCAGCGACATCAATGTGCTGCTGGTACTTATGGGAAGATAGTTTCACGTGAAACAAGGATAAATCTATAAATATTATAATTGCAATGAACAACGAAGTATTGATGAAGAATTTACGCTGCATTCCCGACTGGCCAATCAAGGGCGTAAATTTCAGAGATGTAACCACACTCTTCAAGAGCGCCGAATGTCTTAAGATTATTACCAATGAGATGGTAGACCTCTACAAGGACAAGGGCATTACCAAGATTGTGGGTATCGAGAGCCGAGGTTTTGTGATGTCGTCGGCAGTGGCACTCCAGCTCAACGCAGGTATCGTGCTCTGCCGCAAGCCGGGCAAGCTGCCCTGCGAGACCGTACAGGAGAGCTACGCCAAGGAGTATGGCATCGACACCATCGAAATCCACAAGGACGCCATCAACGAGAACGATGTGGTGTTGCTCCACGACGACCTGCTCGCTACCGGCGGAACCATGAAGGCTGCCTGTGACCTGGTCAAGAAGTTCAACCCCAAAAAGGTGTACTGCAACTTCATCATCGAGCTTGTCAATGAGGGTCTCAATGGCCGAGATGCTTTCGACGACGATATCGAAGTGACATCTCTCATACAGGTTTAATATTTTAGCGAGAGCGGCCTTTAGGCTTTGCATCATTCCCGTGCCCCACTCCACCATCCCGACAACTGTCGGAACCATCGGCGGCGAGCATGAAACAATGACGGCAAAGATTAAAGGCCGCTTAAAGTTTCACGTGAAACTTTAAGCGGCTATTTCATTTGTTTCCAATAGGTTTAAGCATGAAGAAAGAGAAAGAGGAACTATTGGCAAGACTCAAAAACATTGTCCTCAATATGCCGGAGAAACCGGGCAGTTATCAGTTCTATGACAAGGACCACACCATCATTTACGTGGGAAAAGCCAAGAGGCTGAAGAGCCGTGTTTCGTCTTACTTCCATACCGAGGTCGATAGGTTCAAGACCAAGGTGCTGGTGTCCAAAATCTGCGACATCACCTACACTGTGGTCAACACCGAAGAAGACGCGCTGCTGCTCGAGAATAGCCTTATCAAGCGTTACAACCCGCGCTATAATGTGCTGCTCAAGGACAGCAAGACCTACCCCAGCATCTGTATCACCAAGGAGTATCTGCCCCGAATTTTCAAGACGCGTACCATCAACCGCAAGGGCGGGCAATACTTTGGTCCCTACAGCCACATCAGTAGCATGTACAACATTCTCGACCTAATCGGCAAAATTTACAAGCCGCGCAAGTGTCATTTCCCTATTTCCGCCGAAGGCATCGCTGCCGGTAAGTACAAGCCTTGCCTCGAATACCACATTCATAATTGTGGTGCGCCGTGCTGTGGTCGTCAGAGCTACGATGATTATATGGAATGTATCCGCCAAGCACGTGAAATTCTCAAGGGCAATACGCGCGAGTTGAGCAAGTTGCTGTATCAGCAGATGCAGCAACTGTCTGCAGCGCTCAAGTTCGAGGAGGCCGAGCAGGTCAAGCAGCGCTATATGCTGCTCCAGGGCTTCGTGAGCCGCAGCGAGGTAGTGAGCCACACCATTACCGATGTCGATGTTTTCAGCATTATTGACGACGAGGCGTCACGGAATGCATATATCAACTATATTCACGTGAAAAACGGTACCATCAACCAGAGTTTCACCTTTGAATATAAGCGTAAGCTCGATGAAACGTGCGAAGAGCTGCTCATTGACGCCATTCCCGAGATTCGCGACCGCTTCCAGAGCACGGCGCGCGAGGTGATAGTGCCGTTCGAACTGTCGTGGCAGCTCAGCAACGTCACCTTCACGGTGCCGCAACGGGGCGACAAGCGCCATCTGCTCGAGTTGTCTGAAATGAACAGCCGTCAGTACAAGTTCGACAGGCTCAAACAGGCAGAAAAACTCAACCCTGAGCAGAAGCAAACGCGCCTGATGAAGGAGCTGCAGGCCAAACTGAAGCTGCCCAAGCTCCCCTACCACATCGAGTGTTTCGACAACTCCAATATCTCTGGCTCCGACGCCGTGGCGGGTTGCGTGGTGTTCAAGGGCATGAGCCCTGCCAAGAAGGAATACCGCAAATACAACATCAAGACCGTCGTCGGACCCGACGATTATGCGTCTATGCAGGAGGTAGTGCGCCGCCGCTATCAGCGCATGACCGACGAACACCAGCCGTTGCCCGACCTGATTATCACCGATGGCGGCAAGGGCCAGATGGATGTCGTATCGGCTGTCGTCAATGGCGAGATGGGACTCAATATTGCCGTGGCTGGACTCGCCAAGGACGACCGCCACCGCACCAATGAACTGCTCTTCGGCGACCCCATTTGCACGGTGGCGCTCGATGTCAAGAGCGAGCTGTTCCATGCCCTCACGCGCATCCAGGACGAGGTTCACCGCTACGCCATCACCTTCCACCGCGACAAGCGGTCCAAGCACGCGCTCCACTCTCAGCTCGACGACATCCGAGGCATAGGCCCCAAGACGCGCGAGGCGCTCCTGAAACAGTTCAAGACGGTCAAGGCCATCCGCGAGGCTTCGCTCCCAACCCTCGCTGCCTCAGTGGGTAACGCCAAGGCCAAGGTGATTTACGACCATTTCCACCCCGCAAGCGAGTAGCTCTCTCCCACTCCACTCGTTAACCCATTGACTATCAGCGCAGTAGCCTCCGCCGCTGCGCTGATAGTCTTTTTATGTCCCGCCGTCAGTGACAGCATCAGCGGTACTGTATTACATATAACAACAGCCCACCACGACCACCTTTCCGACCTTCACAGCAATCATAGCGATTACATCGCCAGCCATGCAGTTTACATCAAAACCATGCAGTTTACATAGGAAACCATGCTGTTCGCGTCTACAATCATGGAGGGTACCTTTACAAAGCTGGAGGGTACCTCTGCGAAGCTGGAGAGCCCTTCTGCGAGGCTGGAGGGTATCTCCACACCCATGGCAGCCCAAAACGCCGCCACAGAGGCTCTCAGAGGGCTCAGAATGGCTGTTGCAGACGATATTTCTACCCTCGCGAGTAAAAATAAAACAAATGATGGGTTAAATTATGGCAAATTTAGTATATTTGCAGATTATAGCACAACGATAGTCACTATGAGAATTGTCATACAGCGCGTTTCGCGCGCATCGGTCACCATAGACAGCGAGGTCAAATCATCCATCGGCAAAGGCTACCTTATCCTTGTAGGCATAGAAGGCGCCGACACGCACGAGGATGCCGACTGGCTGGTACACAAGGTTATAGGTCTGCGCGTCTTTGAGGACGAACAGGGAGTCATGAACCGTGATATCCTGTCGGTACAGGGCGAGATACTCGTGGTATCACAGTTCACGCTCTTCGCGAGTTACAAGAAGGGCAACCGCCCGGCATGGTTCCGAGCCGCTACGCACGACGTATCGGTGCCCCTGTACAACTACTTCTGCACCCGAATGAGCGAGGCGCTCGGCAAGCAGGTAGGCACGGGCGAGTTTGGCGCCGACATGAAGGTAGAACTGGTCAACGACGGCCCTGTGACCATCTGTATGGACACCAAGAACAAAGAGTAAACTATAGCAATGAACAACATGAATATCAAGACTATCGCAAAAATTGTGGCGCTTGCCATCATACTGCTCAGCAAGACTCTGGAGCGCCTGCTCCACCTCTCGGCAGCAGCCGTGGCGTGGGTGGGCGCCGCCATCATGTTCGGCATATTGCTCCAGACGCTCATCCAGATTCTCCGCACCGGCATCGCAACGGGCGTGTGGCACAAGGGCATGCTCGCCTACTATGCGGTGATTACCCTCATCTTCGCCTTCTTGACCGTGATGCTCGCCATGCGGGTTATGATAGACGGCGTAACCGTCTGAACCACAATTGCCTTCAACTAAGTGAAAGATATGAACGAAATAAAGGAAACGGCCATCTGGCTCATCAACATCCTGGGCATGCTCGCCATCGTGGTGGGCGGAATCTTGATGAAGAGCGCCACGTGGCTCATCATAGGCGGCATCATGTGTACCATCTACTACACCATCACCGCCCTGCGCAACTGGAAGGACAAGCGCCGAAGCGCCGTGGTCTACCTCATCATGGCCCTGACGCTCTTGGGCATAATCGCAGCATACCTCCTAACCCACTGATTATGACTATACAGGAAGCACAACAACGAGTAGACGAATGGATAAGGCAGTATGGAGTGCGCTACTTCTCTGAGCTGACCAATATGGCTTGCCTCACCGAAGAGGTGGGCGAACTGGCACGCGTCATGGCGCGCACCTATGGCGACCAGAGCTTCAAGGCGGGCGAAAAGCCCAACCTGGGCGAAGAGATGGCCGATGTGCTGTGGGTGCTCATCTGCCTCGCCAACCAGACGGGCATAGACCTCACCGCCGAGCTCGAAAAGAGCTTTGAAAAGAAGACCCGCCGCGACGCCACGCGCCATATCAACAACAGCAAACTGTAACTTTAGGACAATCATTAATAACCCAAACAATATGACAGACATTAAGAACGTTGACAAGTATCAGCAGGCGCTGAACAAGTACAACCTCAACATCACCGATGCTGAAGTTGCCGAAGAAGTAAAGAAAATCGTAGAAAAAGCAGCTGAGAACAATACCGACGAGGTTCACCGCTTCCTCCTGGGCAGCATCGAGCTTACCTCGCTCCGTACCACCGACACCGAAGAGGAAATTCTGGCTATGGTAGAGCGTGTTAACAACTTTGCCAAGGACTACAAGGAACTGCCCCACGTGGCTGCCGTATGCACCTATCCCTGCTTCGCCAAACTGGTGAGCGAGAGCCTGGAGGTAGACGGTGTAGAGATAACCAACGTATGTGCCTCGTTCCCCTCTTCTCAGACCTTCATCGAGGTCAAGATTGCCGAGACTGCGCTCGCAGTCAAGGATGGCGCCACCGAGATTGACATCGTGCAGTCGGTGGGCAAGTATCTGTCGGGCGACTATGAGACTGTGGCCGATGAAATCAGCGAAATCAAGGATATTTGTGGTGAAGTGCCACTCAAGGTAATCCTCGAGACAGGCGACCTGCCATCGATGGCCGACGTGAAGCGTGCTTCTATCATCGCCATGTATGCCGGTGCCGACTATATCAAGACATCTACAGGCAAGGAGAAGGTTTCTGCCACTCCAGAGGCTGTCTACGTGATGTGCCAGGCCATCAAGGAGTACTACGACGAGACCGGCATCCAGATTGGCTTGAAGCCCGCAGGCGGTATCAATACCGTGATGGACGCTGTGACCTACTACACCATCGTCAAGGAGGTGCTGGGCGAGAAGTGGCTCACCAACAAGTGGTTCCGCTTGGGCACCAGCCGTCTTACCAACCTGCTTATCAGCACAATCGAAGGCAAAGAGGTAAAATACTTCTAACCCCACAGCCTTCCCCACGAGGGATGGCATAACGCCTAAGGGCGATGCAGACCGCGCAGTCTGCATCGCCCTTTTTTCATCCGCCTCTGCGCGCGTTTCCCGTTCATCCAGAGCCATTTCGACCATCCCGACAACTCGGCGGAGGTCACGTTGGCGATAATTTTAGGGTGCGAAACGCTGAGTGCATGGCGCGAAACGGTGTTTTCATGGCTTGCATTACATATATCACGCCCCGCAACCACGGTTTCACGCCCCGAAATACGGCCGAAAACAATCAGTGCATCATATTGCACGTGGATGGCTATATGATGCACTGACGAGGGGAAAATCGCGATGAATTGGGGATTATTTGTTGCGCTTGATGACGTAGTCGAGATAGGCTCTAAGTGCCTGGCGTATATCGTCCTGATGGATATAGGTATCGATGAAGTGGCAGGCTTCATCGTGAAACTCCCACATGCGGCGCTCGGCATATTCTATACCGCCGTTGGCCTTGGTATAGGCCACAAGTTTGCCGATTTCATCGGTGCTGATGCTGCGGTCTTTCACCTTGTAAGCCAGCTCTCTGATTTCGGCGGGCGCATCGTGGTTCACAGCGTAGATAGCGGGCAGCGTGAGCTTGCCTTCAGCCATGTCGTTGCCGGTGGGTTTGCCTATGTCCGCGCTGTCGTAATAGTCGAAGATGTCGTCGCGTATCTGGAAGACTATACCGAGGTTCTGGCCGAAGCGGGCAGCAGCCTCAATCTCCTCGTCGGTGGCTCCCGACGCCAGCGCACCAATGGAGGCACACGCCTCGAAGAGCGCAGCGGTCTTACCTTTTATTATATTATAGTAGACGTCCTCCGAGATGTCATGGTTGGATATGTTGGAAAGCTGCAGAATTTCACCGTCTGAGAGTGTACGCCCCAACTGCGCCAGATAACGGATAATGCGCTCACGATGAGTGTAAGAGACATGGAGCAGAGCGGTAGAGAGAATATAGTCGCCCACAAGCACACTCACCTTGTTGTCATAGATGGCGTTGACAGAAGCCTGGCCGCGTCTTTCGGCGCTTTCATCGACCACATCGTCGTGCACCAGCGACGCTGTGTGCAGCAACTCCAGTCCTATGGCTGCATGCTGGGTTACCTCGGTTACGGCTCCGAAACTTTTGGCTATCAGCAGGATGAGAATGGGTCGCATACGCTTGCCGCCGCGCTGGCGGATATGGTTCAGGGCTTGCGCCAGCATGCCATCCTCGTGGTCGAGCGAGCGGTTGAACATCTCGATGAAATCGGCCAATTCTGCAGATATCGGCGCCTTGATAACTGTTTGATAATCCATGACTATGAGTATTTTGTTGCAAAATTACAGATATTTTCTGTCATTATCTAATTTATTTTCGTAATTTTACACACCTAAAGCAATTAGAACTATGGACAGACTCTTTCTATTGGACGCCTATGCACTTATATATAGGTCGTACTACGCATTCCTCAAAAACCCACGCATCAACTCCAAGGGACTCAATACATCGGCTATAATGGGGTTCGTCAATACCCTCAACGAGGTGATAACCAAGGAGCAGCCCACATACATGGCTGTGGCTTTCGACCACGGCAAGACCTTCCGTCACGAGGCTTTTCCCGCCTACAAGGCACAGCGCGAGGAGACGCCCGAGGACATCCGGGCGAGCGTGCCCATCATCAAGGACATCCTCGAGGCTTACCATATACCCGTGCTCCAGGCCGACGGCTTCGAGGCCGACGATGTGATAGGCACCCTTGCCACCGCTGCCGGACACGAGGGCATCGAGACCTACATGCTCACCCCCGACAAGGACTACGGACAGCTCGTGGGGGGCAATGTCTATATCTACCGACCCCGTCATGGTGGCGGTTACGACACGCTGGGCGAAAGCGAGGTGACGCAGAAGTATGGTATAGCGACCACCGCACAGGTCATCGACCTGCTGGCGCTTATGGGCGACTCTGCCGACAACTTCCCCGGATGTCCGGGAGTGGGAGAGAAGACTGCCGCGAAACTCATCACACAGTTTGGGAGTATCGACAACATGCTCGCACATACCGACGAAATCAAAGGCAAGTTGAGAGAGAAAGTTGAAGGTGCCGTCGACGACATACGGATGAGCCAGTTCCTGGCGACCATAAGGACCGACGTGCCCATAGCGCTCGATTTGGAAAAAATGAAGATGACCTCGCCCGACGAGGAGCGACTCGAGAAAATCTTCCAGGAACTCGAGTTCAGAGCCCTGACCGACAAAATTATTAAAAAAGTTAAAAATACGCCCAAAAAGGACGATTTACAGCTCGATTTGTTTGGCGAATTTGCGGCCGAGAGCCAAGGCGAGCCAAAAAATGCGAGTATTTTGGGCCTCAAAGAGACCCACCACGATTACCAACTTATTGAATCAGAAGAAGAAGCACGAAAAATACGTGATTATTTCTTGACAAAAGAAATCTTGAGTTTTGATACAGAAACGACATCGACCAACGCCATCGACGCCGAATTGGTCGGTCTGAGCTTCGCGGTCGAAGAATTCAAGGCCGTCTATGTCGCCGTGCCCGCAGAGAGGGAAGCGGCGCAGCGCATGGTCGACATTTTTCGTCCGCTCTACGAAGACGAGCACATCATGAAGGTAGGACAGAACGTCAAGTACGACTACGAAGTGTTGCGTCGTTATGGGATAGAGGTGCGCGGACCAATGTTCGACACCATGCTCGCCCACTACATCGTGCAGCCCGAGCTTCACCACAACATGGACTACATGGCCGAGACGCTGCTGGGCTACCAGACGATACACATCGACCAGCTCATCGGACCCCGAGGTAAAGGTCAGCGGTCTATGCGTGACCTCCAGCCCCAGGAAGTATATGAGTATGCTGCCGAAGATGCCGACGTGACGCTCAGACTGAAGAACGTGCTCGAGCAGAAGCTCAAGGAGGTCGACGGCGAACGCCTCTTCTACGACATCGAGATGCCACTGGTGCCCGTACTGGCCGAGATGGAGCTCACCGGAGTATGCTTGGACACCGCCGCACTGGCAGAGACAGGCAAGAACTTCAACCGCCGACTCGCCGAATACGAACAGAAGATATATGCCGAGGCTGGCGAGACATTCAATATATCCAGTCCCAAGCAGGTGGGAGATATTCTCTTTGGCAAGATGAAGATTGTAGACAAGCCAAAGAAGACCAAGACGGGCCAGTATGTCACCTCGGAAGAGGTGCTGACCCAGTTGCGCAGCCGCGCGCCCATCGTCGACGACATACTGAGTTACAGAGGGTTGAAGAAGTTGCTCGGCACCTATGTCGAGGCACTTCCCCGACTCATCAACCCCCGCACGGGCCACATCCACACCTGCTTCAACCAGGCCATCACCGCCACGGGGCGCCTCAGTTCGTCTGACCCCAACCTGCAGAATATCCCTATCCGCGACGATGACGGCAAGGAGATACGCAAGAGCTTCGTGCCCGAGCCGGGATGCCTCTTCTTCTCTGCCGACTACTCGCAGATAGAGCTCCGCATCATGGCCCATCTCTCGCAGGACGAACACATGCTCGACGCCTTCCGCAGCGGCACCGACATCCATGCCGCCACAGCCGCCAAGATATGGCACGTGCCGGTCGAAGAGGTCACGCCCGAGCAGCGCAAGAAAGCCAAGCAAGCCAACTTCGGCATCATCTATGGCATCAGCACCTACGGACTGGCGCAGCGTATGAATATCAGCAACTCCGAGGCGCGCCAGCTCATCGACGACTATTTCGCCACCTTCCCACGCGTCAAGGCATACATGGACGAGGCCATCGCCACCTGCCGCGAGAAGGGCTACGCCGAGACCATCTACCACCGCCGACGCTATCTGCCCGATATAGCATCGCGCAACGCCACCGTGAGAGGCTTCGCCGAACGCAACGCCATCAACGCGCCCATCCAGGGCTCGGAGGCCGACATCATCAAGGTGGCAATGATACACATATTCAAGCGGTTCGCCACCGAAGGACTGCGCTCGAGGATGATACTGCAGGTACACGATGAACTCAACTTCAGCGTCTATCCCGAGGAGCGCGAGCAGGTAGAGCGTATCGTCATCGAGGAGATGGAAAACGCCTGCCGACTCAGCATCCCGCTTACCGCCGATGCAGGCTGGGGCGCCAACTGGCTCGAAGCCCATTGACGCCACCGCCGCCACGGCGACAGAGATACGCCAAACAACTTGAATATTAATGTGTATGACAGCCCTAACCAGACAACTTTTCAGGGAGTTCAGGGTGCAGGAAGCATTCTGGACCACCGCAGAAACCGTGGCCTACGACAGCGAAGCGCAGATGCTCTTCCTGCTGCTGCTCCGCCAGAACAACAACGTGCCGCTGCTCTTCGATGATGTGAAGAAAATCGAGATGATGGCCTGGCAGGGCAATCCATACATGATGTACGCCTATGCCAGGCTGCACGATGTGCTCCAATACGACAACGACTCCGACAGCATCAAGCACGATTTCTACAAGCTCGCTGCCAGCCACGGTATCGGCGACGCCTATGCCCAACTCGCCTACATGCACAAGGACGGCGACCTGGGAGAGTGCGACTACGATGCCTACAATGACCTGATGCAGAAGGCATTGGACAACCACAGCGAGAAAGCCATGCAGCAGCACATCCGCGACATCATCTATGGCACCAACGGCAGCCCACGCGATGCGCTAAAAGGCTATGAACTCGCCGAAAACCATGTCCATCAGCAGGACTTTCATGACCCCGAATACTATATGCTCATGGGCAACGCCGACAGGGAATTGGGCCGCATCGGCAACGCCGTGACCAACTATGAACTGGCCACCGAACATGGTGGCAGCGCAGCCTTCTTCTGGTGGGCTGTCACCGACTGCTGCGACCGCGACGGCATCGTCGTCGACCGTGATGGCTTCGCCGAAATCATGCAGAAAGGCAGGGCTGTCGATGCTCGCGACTGCTACCTCATGTACACCATGCTCACCGACGACGCCACCTACGATGCCCTCGACCCCGACGCCCGGCGCGAACTCAGCGCCTGTCTCAGCGACGACCTCCAGGCAGGATGGTGCCTCGGCGACTGCGTATGCCCCTATTACCTCGGCTTCTACTACGAGGAAGGGCTCTATGGCTTCGCCCAAGACTATCAGCAGGCTTGGCTCTGGTATGGCCGTGCCGCCCGTCTGCGCAGTCCCCACGGTTATGCAGCCCTTACCCGCATGATACTGGACGACTCCACCGCGCCCGCTGGCTGCGGCGAGAGCTTCGCCTACGAGTATGCCTACAAGGGGCTTATGCTTGGCTGTAGCGACCTGCTCCAGACAGTAATCAGAGGTTACAGACAGGGCTTCCTCGACCACCACAAGGCTAAGATTGAGGAAATCTGGCTGCCCAAATACGATGAATGGCTGAGACACGTAGCCGATGACGACGATTATCCCTGCGATAGCGAGGCCTGAGAGGCTGCTTGAGCGACCCGCTGCCACGGTCAGAGCACCAGAGCGAGTTGCCCCCACTCCACCCTTCCTCCCTACACAATGCCAAAAGGCTTCAGCAAGAGACTGCCCGTTCCCTTGCTGAAGCCTTTTGGCCATCCGCTGCCTCCTATTATATCTCCGCGATACGCAAACCGAAGTCGGCGGCACTGCCCTCTTCGCCAAAGACCTTCGGCATCATTCGGCTTCGCATATTGGTAACATTCTGCCTGGTCGTAACCAGCAGTACGGCAGCCTCTGAGGGCTGGAAATGCAGCCGAGGATACATAGGCTGAGACGCGCCACTTCTTGCGCGACCATAGGCTTGGCTGAATACTTTTGTAGACCAAGCTACAACAATAATTGCGTTTTTCCTTGGAAGATTAATGAATATGCACTACATTTGCAAACAGTACATCATTAATATCCGCATCAATATGAAACTCAGGAAGAATATCTTGGTCTTGGTGGCATGTATCGCCACGCTTGCCATGTGCGCCTCGTGCGACAAAGATGACAATGACTCATCTGCCAACATCTTTACCCAACGCATTTATCTCGACTTCGTCACCCCCGAGGGCAACAATCTGCTTGATGCCAATGCGTTTGCCGACTACAGCAAGGGCTATAAGACCGCACAGGACTACTTCTGCGACGACCGCATCAGCATCCTGTGCAGACGGAAGAGCGACGGCAAGACTGCCGACTTCATAGACAAGGGCAACCCCACCCTGCCCTACTCCAATTTCAGGGTAAGCCACCCCGCGCAGAACCTGGTCCAGGACATGAGCCACTACAACCCGACCCAAGGCAACGGCAATAAGGGCGACGCCAACCTGCAGGGCTACATCAACTGGAAGGTTGGAACCACAATAAGTCTGCTTATAGACGACTTCGACGCCAACGTGGGAAAGAAGAATTATACTGAATGCTACGAGATAAGCATCGCCAGCCGAGCCATCTATGGCGACGACCAGCTGCACCAGCTGCGCCTCTACTGCCAGGTGAGCAACAGCCGCCCCGTCATCACCCGCGTAGAGTACGATGATGACCCCGGCAATCTGCTGGACCACGACCCCTACTACCGCATTGCCCAACAGATAGGCTACACCCAGTTTACCAACAACCGGGCCTATTTCTACATTCCTATCATCGTAAGACGCGGATAGAGTACGCCACCCCTGCATCCTCTCCCGCATAGAGCCCCACAGCCTGACCCACACCCTCACTCTCCCAATCCTAAACCCAGTAGATATGAAAGCCTTCAGAATTCTGTCACTGCTCTTCTTCCTGAGACTGACTACCCTCGTCATGGCGCAGAAGTATGAGGTCGACTGCCTCGTCGGCCCCGAAATCAAAGCCACCCCAGTCGAAAAGCCCACCGAGTACGACGGCTCACGCACAGTGCTTTACATCGCCAACGGCACCCTCGTCGATGTCGTAGGGCGCACAGTTACCGGCCCCGATGGCCGCACCGCCTCCCATTTTGGAGATGTGGGCGACTCTGTAGATGTAAGACAGATTAAAGGCATCATCCATTACGACGGCAGGAGATACCTTGTGGAAGCCCGTTGGCTGAAGTTCGCTGACGAAAACCCACCCTCGGCGACCGACAGATTTGCTTCCGACAACTTCCGCCCGCGCCTACAGCTCACCTCCTGGCTGGCTATGCCCCACTTGGACGTCCACTCTGCCTCCACACGGATGCTCTACAGCCGATGGCTGCCCTTCATGGCATTGCTGCTCATGCTTCTGGCGGTATGGATGCCCCTCCGCACCCGCTTTCTGGTGCTTTCGGCGCTGCCCTTCTTCGCCGCCGTGGGCATAGTCATCTATATGGCGCTGATGATAGACTGGGATGCGCTGTGGTGGTGCAACCCCGACTATGTAGGCATAGAAAATGCCATCGTCGGCATCATCCCCGTGGCGCTGTTTATGGCGTTGGCGCTCATGTATCTCTTGTGTGTGACTATTTTTATCAAAGCACCGCTGCTGATATGGCCCCTCGTGATAGGCTATATACTGCAGTGGCCCGCCATGTTGGTGTCTGCCCACTTCACGGGAAGCATCTGGCCCGCCCTATTGGTATGCTATGGCATCCCCGTGCTTATCAATGGTTTGCGCCTACGCCTCTATGGTGTCGTCATGACCCTCGTCACGCTGGTCGCCATCCACACCTTTGTAGTGGCATTGACCACGGTGGTCCAGGTTTCGCTGTGGATTATGATGGCCATGGCCCTCGCCTCGCCGCTGATAGCTTTCCTCCTGTCGACCATCATCGGCAAATACCAGCACACGAAAAATGGAAGATGGGTGCTGCGCAATGGAAAGTGGGTATATGTATATGACTGATACGCTGAAGACCGCCGCGCGCTGTGGGATTACTGATGGGGTAGCAGAAGTCACCCCATTGGCCTCGCATAGCAAACCTACCCATATTTCAGCTTACACTTGTAGAGCATAGGCTGCACCTCAACAATGCGAAACGAAAAAACATGCGTTTTTTCTTTGCATTGTCTGCGGTTTGCACTACCACTACGGCTGCGCCGTGAAGGTAGGCGGCACCTCAAGATTAAAAATAAATAAATTTATTTTGTAATCTCTTCGGTTTGCATTACCTTTGGATAAGATAGGCTGCACCTCAACAATGCCAAATGAAAAAACATGCGTTTTTTCTTTGCATTGTCTTCGGTTTGCACTACCTTTGTACTCTGGAAATAAACGTTTATAATAAGATATGTCATTAAAATGTGGTATCGTAGGTCTTCCTAATGTGGGAAAATCTACGCTGTTCAATTGCCTGTCCAGTGCCAAGGCACAGGCAGCCAACTTCCCTTTCTGTACGATAGAACCTAACTTAGGTGTCATCACCGTCCCCGACGACCGACTCACCCGTCTGGCAGAGATAGTACACCCCGGCCGCATTGTGCCCGCCACCTGCGAGATTGTAGATATAGCCGGTCTGGTGAAGGGTGCCTCCAAGGGCGAGGGACTGGGCAACAAGTTTTTGGGCAACATCCGTGAGTGCGACGCCATCATCCATGTCATCCGCTGTTTCGACGACGACAATGTGGTGCGCGAGGGCGGTGCTCCCGTCAATCCCGTGCAGGACAAGGAGATTATCGACACCGAGCTGCAGCTCAAAGACCTCGACACCATCGAGGCCCAGCTCGCCAAGAACCAGAAGATAGCAGCCATAGGCAACAACAAGGACGCCAAGGTGCTGGTGACCGTGCTCGAAGCCTACAAGGAGGCGCTGGAGCAGGGCCGCAACGCCCGCTCGGTGACCTTTGAGAGCAAGGAGGAGCAGCAGGCCGCCCACGACCTGTTCCTGCTTACCACCAAGCCCGTGCTCTATGTGTGCAACGTAGACGAGGCCAGCGCCAAGGAGGGCAACCAGTACTCACGCCAGATAGAAGAGATAGCCGCTTCAGAGGGCGCCGAGGCCATGGTGATAGCCGCCAAGACAGAGGAAGACATCGCGTCGCTCGAGACCTATGACGACAAGAAGATGTTTCTCGACGAGCTGGGACTGGAGGAGAGCGGCGTAAACCGTCTCATCAAGAAGGCCTACAGTCTGCTCAACCTCGAGACATTCATCACCGCCGGAGAGATGGAGGTCAAGGCATGGACCTATCACAAGGGTTGGAAGGCACCCCAGTGTGCCGGCGTGATACACACCGACTTTGAAAAGGGATTCATCCGTGCCGAGGTCATCAAGTACGACGACTACATCCAGTATGGCTCTGAGGCTGCCGTACGCGAAGCCGGCAAGCTGGGCATCGAGGGCAAGGAGTATGTGGTCCAGGACGGCGACATCATGCACTTCCGGTTCAACGTATAACGCATCAAGCTATGACAAGTCTGCTCAACTTTATCCTCTGGAACCCCGATACGACAGCGCTGCATCTCGGGCCGTTTGATGTGCGCTGGTACGGACTGTGCTGGATTACCGGACTGGCCCTCGCCTACTTCCTCGTGAGATGGCTCTACCACGACCAGCGCGTCAAGGACGAGTATTTTGACCCACTCTTCCTCTATTGCTTTGTGGGTATCATCATGGGAGCTCGTCTTGGTCACTGTATCTTCTACGAACCCCACTATTTCCTTTCCTCTTGGCAGCACGTGATAGAGATGTTGCTGCCCATCAAGTTTGTCGATGGCGCTCCCCTCGCCCATGGCGGCATGCTCTACAGCCTCACCGGCGGCACCGTCATCTTCACGGGCTACGAGGGACTGGCTTCCCACGGAGGCACGCTGGGACTGATGCTGGCGCTGTGGTGCTACTACCGTCGCACCCACATGAACCTGTGGCAGGTGCTCGACGACATAGCCATAGCCACCCCCATCACCGCCTGCTTCATACGCCTGGGCAACCTGATGAACTCAGAGATAGTCGGCAAGGTTACCGATGTGCCCTGGGCGTTCATCTTCGAGCGCGTAGACCAGATGCCCCGCCACCCCGGACAGCTCTATGAGGCCATCGCCTACTTCCTCTTCTTCTTTGTGGGATGGCATTTCTACAAGAAGCACAAAGAGTGGGCAGGCACGGGCTTCTTCTTCGGACTCTGTCTGACGCTTATCTTCTGCTTCCGCTTTGTGATAGAGTATACCAAGGACGTGCAGGAGGCTTTCGAGCACGACATGCTGTTCAATATGGGCCAACTGCTCTCTGTGCCATTCATCATCATAGGCATCGTGTGCATGCGCCGCGCTCTGCGCAAGGCACGGCAGTAAGCCGGCAGCCATCAGCCCACTGATATAAGTACCCCGTCGCCGCGGTTATCTTGTTAACAGGATAGCCGCGGCGATTTTCATTTTCATCGTGATGGAAGTAAATGACTCTCACCATGTCAGAAAAAACGGAAAAAAGGCTGTCGGTATTCAAAAAAGATGTACCTTTGTAGAAGATAGGCTGCACCTCAGCCATTAAGCGAGCTTATGGCCTTCGGTTTGGACTATCTATATTCCTATAACTTAAAACACGTATGAAACAATGTATTCTCATCATGCTGGCACTGGCATGGACCATCAGTATGGATGCGCAGGGCATTATCCGACAGCAGACTCAGGTGAAGAAGCCAAAGGACAAGACTGAGCATACCGCCAAGGCTAAAGCCAAGACAGCCCCCAAGCCCAAGAAACGGGTAGAGCGAAAGGCGGAACCTAAGCCCGAGCCCAAGGAGCCTGTTGAAGTAAAAAACCAGGTGACAAAGAGGGAAGACCCGCCCCCAGTGGAGATGACTCCCACCCAGGTAATAGAGAAGCTGATAGCCGACATGGTGTATATCCCTGGCGGAACGTTCACTATGTACGACCGCAACTTCTATCCTGGTTATACCGGCAAATGTCCGGCAGCCTATAGCGCCACGGTGGCCGGTTACTATCTGTGTCGGTACGAGGTGACGCAGCAGTTGTGGCAGGCCGTGATGGGCTCCAATCCCTCGCAGCATACTGTGGGCAATCGGCCCGTAGAGGGTTTTTATTGGGACGAGGCCCAGCTGTTCATCTATCGCCTCAACCAGATAACTGGACTCAAGTTCCGTTTGCCTACCGAGGAGGAATGGCAGTGGGCTTACGATGAGGGCAAATCGCCACGCCGTTATAAGTACAGTGGCAGCGATGACGCCAAGGAGGTAGGGTGGATCTACTGGAACAGCGACCTCCGTGCGCACGCGGTAGGTATGCTCAAGCCCAATGCCCTGGGTCTCTACGACATGACGGGCAACGTAAGTGAACTCTGTGCAAATCAGGGTGGTGCAGAGTATCTGGATGCTAAATCGCAGAAGGACTACCGCGTGGACCGTGGCTGTTTCTACGACATTACTGACCTGGGCAGTTACGAGCGTACAGGCTTCTACATCGGGGACAATACCAGACGTCCTACCAGAACAGGCATCCGCCTGGCTCTAAGCCAGTTGCCTAAGTCTGTCAGCATCCATCTGGACAAATCCCCGCAGCCATCATCCCGCAGCGAGCTGATAGCTAAGGTGGTCAACGACATGGTACAGGTGCCCGCAGGTACCTTTACTATGGGTTTTGTCTTTCCCGAACTACGTCAGTACTATATACCGCCAAAGGAGATGGCTCCCCACCAGGTAACGTTAGACAGTTACTATCTGTGTAAGTACGAAGTAACCCAGGCATTGTGGCAAGCTATAATGGGCGTGAACCCTTCGGAGAACCAAGACGATGCTAACCAGCCTGTAACTAATGTAGGCTGTAGCGACATCAAGCTGTTTATCAGTAAGCTCAATGCCCTTAGCGGTCAGCAGTTCCGTCTGCCCACCGAGGCAGAGTGGGAGTATGCGTGTATAGGTGGTCGGGGCGAGCCTGTAGAGCGTTATAGCGGACACGAACAGGTTGACGGATCTGCCAAAGTGGTTGCCTGGTGGGGCGACGACCTACGCCATCCTCAGGCTGTGGGTCAGCTCATTCCCAATGTACTGGGCCTGTACGACATGACGGGCAATGTTGATGAGATATGCAGTGATATATGGCGCACATCGCACAGCAAGAAGGCTCAAGTTAATCCACAGGGCCCTAATCCATCGCCCTGCGTCAGCAATAAGCCCGACCATAGGCATGTAGTACGTGGCGGAAACTTCAGGTGTCTCAGATGGTATAATGGCCGTGACTATTGCGCTCAGGCCAATAATCTGACAGGATTGCGGCTGGCTGCCTCGCATATACAGCGATGACGGGCCGCGCAATATATGCCAAAAATCCCATACCTTACTTCCAAGGTATGGGATTTTGGCGTATATGGGGAGCCGATAGTTACTTCCCCTTGAGTATCTTCTTGATTTCGTTGAGCTTGTTGAGCGCCTCGGCAAGGGCAGGCTGCCGATGTGGCGCCCCCGTGGCTCGTTGCAGCAGCCTATCTGCCAAGACAGAGAGCGACGCTTACGTTTATCTGCTCACGGTGTTTGGCTCCGAGAGGGTCGGTAAAGTCCAGAATGGCGTTAACGGCATAGTAAGGAGACTTGCCATCCTTGCCCCACTCCAGCTGAGCGGCGGGAGTGGTTCCGCCAGCATAGACGCGAGGACTCTTGACATCGACAGGCATGCCCTGCACGCTGTAAGGCACCAGTTCGTAAGCCACAGAGCGGTAACCACCCGTCTGGCGGTCGCGCTGCAGGGTGGCACGCAGCAGCAGATGGACATCATAGCCGTCGGCCGACGAGCCTACCAGATATTCCACCGTGCGGGTGCCCTTTTCTGTCTTGTCGCTCCACGTAGTGAGCGTCTTCGTGACGAGGGCCGTCCACCCCACGCGAGGCACCACGCCATCATGGCGGTCCATAGCCTCGCGTATATATTTGCGTGCCTGGCCCATCACCTTCTCCACCATCTGTGGCGTCACCTTATAGCCCTTGAGCATCGAGTAGTCTACCATGCAGAGGCGGTTGAGCGCCACGAGCGTGTCATACTGCGCCGGCGTCACCTTGTTGAGCAGCCACCGTGGGGGCATCTTGCCCTTGGGCTACAGTCGACTCCACTCTGAGAGTCACCTTTTTCTTACACTGCTGCGCCGCAGCATCGTTTGCCCACGCCATAGCGGCAATGGCAAACAGCAAACACAAAATCGACTTTTTCATTGTTGTTTCAGTTTTAAGGGTGAATATTAGGATAACCTTTCCAATGACTTCCATGCCCCGCGCTTCATGGTCTGCGGGGCGCGCCATGACAGACGGCGCCGGCGTAAGGGCTTTGGCCCGCGTGCTGACCACCGCTGGCGGCTCGTGCCTTACGTCACGTGCTCACGTATCATTTGTTACGAGCGCTCGTATCAATAGGCACGTGGCCTCGTATCATACGTCACGAGCCAGCCGAGTCCATCTCCGTCTCGGCATCGGTAACGACTAACCCGATGAAGATGATGACATTTGCAAAGTAAGTGGTTAACAGCGACACCACCAAACCAATTAAGTGAAATAGAGTTAACGGGGGGGGTGAAAGATTGTTAACAGAAGCCGACAGACATGGTCTCCAGCCGCGCCAAGACGCCCTCGGGCGCAGCAGAGGCCATTCCCATGCCCACAGAGATGGATAGCAGAGTGGTGGAGAATGAAAGAAAAATGGTGACGATGGTGGGCAGAGCGGTGGAGATAGAGAGAAGGGATGGGGCGATGGTGGGCTGAGCGGTGGATATAGAGAGAAGGATGGTGTCGATGGCAGTCTGCACGACGGCAGAAACGGGCAGAGCGGTGGAGACAGCGACCCATCGGGAGAGGGGCAGAAAAGAGGCAGCGCCTCTGAGCACTGCCTTTCTGGATGGGGCAAATCTACTTGCCCTTGAGTATCTTCTTGATTTCGTTGAGCTTGTTGAGCGCCTCGACGGGCGTAAGGTTGTTGATGTCGAGCCCCAGTATCTCGTCGCGGATTTGCGAGAGCACCGGGTCGTCGAGCTGGAAGAAGCTGAGCTGCATGCCCTCGCGGTCATCGCCTATGTGCTTGATGGCGGCGGCATCGGCGTTGCCCACGCTTGCCCCGTCGGCTTCGAGCTGCTTGAGGATAACCTTGGCGCGGCGCACGATGCTCTTGGGCATGCCGGCTATCTCTGCCACATGGATACCGAAGGAGTGCTCGCTGCCACCGGGCACGAGCTTGCGCAGGAAGATAACCTTGTCGCCGACCTCCTTGACGCTCACATTGTAGTTGCGTATGGCGGGGAGCTGGCGCTCCATCTCGTTGAGCTCATGATAGTGGGTGGCAAAGAGCGTGCGTGGGCGTCCCTTGGCATTCTGGTTGAGGTACTCGACGATGGCCCAGGCTATGCTGATGCCGTCGTAGGTAGAGGTGCCACGCCCCAGTTCGTCGAAGAGCACCAGCGAGCGCTCGGTGACATTGTTGAGTATGTTGGCAGCCTCGGTCATTTCGACCATAAAAGTGGACTCGCCGAGCGAAATATTGTCTGACGCACCCACTCGGGTGAAAATTTTGTCCACCAAGCCTATTTTCGCGCTCTCTGCGGGCACGTAGCATCCCACCTGGGCCAACAGTACTATGAGGGCGGTTTGACGCAGCAGAGCGCTTTTTCCGGCCATATTGGGTCCGGTGATGATGATTATCTGCTGCTTGTCGTCGTCGAGATAGATATCGTTGGGCACGAAGCGCTCGCCCACGGGCAGTTGCTGCTCTATCACGGGGTGTCGGCCCTGGCGTATGTCGAGCTCCAGGCTGTCGTCGACCACCGGGCGCACGTAGTGATTGTCTTCGGCCACCTTGGCAAAGCCCATGAGGCAGTCGAGCTGGGCGATGAGGTTGGCGTTGATCTGTATCTGGGGGATGAACTCCTGCATGGCCGAGATGAGCTCGGCGAAGAGCTGCTGCTCGAGGGCGAGAATCTTCTCGTCGGCGCCCAGAATCTTCTCTTCGTACTCCTTGAGCTCCTGGGTAATGTAGCGCTCAGCCTGTGCCAGCGTCTGCTTGCGCACCCACTCGGCAGGCACGCGGTCCTTGAAGGTGTTGCGCACCTCGAGGTAGTAGCCGAACACATTGTTGTAGCCCACCTTGAGCGAGGTGATGCCCGTCTGCTCAATCTCGCGCTCCTGAATCTGCATGAGATACTCCTTGCCGTTGTGCGATATGTTGCGCAGGTCGTCGAGCTCGGCGCTGTAGCCAGTGGCTATCACGTCGCCCTTGGCCACGAGCTGTGGCGGGTCGGGCTGTATCTCGCTCTCTATGCGCTGTCGCAGGCTCTCGCAGAGATTGAGCTGCTCGCCGATGCGCTGCAGGGTGACATTGTCGGAGTGGGAGCAGGCGTCCTTGATGGGCTCGATCGCCACGAGGGCGTGCTTGAGCTGGACCACCTCGCGGGGCGATACGCGGCCCACTGCCACCTTGGAGACGATGCGCTCGAGGTCGCCTATGCGATGGAGCTGGTCATTGACCAGCATGCGGAAGTCGGGGGAACGGAAGAAGCAGTCGACCATGTCGAGCCGCTTGCGTATGGGGTCGATATTGCGGAGCGGGAAGACCAGCCAGCGTCGCAGCATGCGGCTGCCCATAGGGGTGACGGTGCGGTCGATGACATCGAGCAGCGAACGCCCGTCTTCCTGCATGGGCTGGAGCAGTTCGAGCGAGCGTATGGTGAAGCCGTCGAGGCGCACATACTTCTCTTCCTCGAGGCGGGCCAGAGAGGTGATGTGGCCGATATGGGTGTGCTGGGTAATCTCGAGATACTGCATGATGGCTCCGGCGGCTATGACGCCGTTGTGGAGATGGTCTACGCCAAATCCCTTGAGCGACTTGGTGGCAAAATGGCCCAGGAGCTTCTGCCGGGCAGTCTGCTCGGTAAACACCCAGTCGTCGAGCTCGAAGACGCAGTAGCGGTTGCCAAACCGCGTCTCGAAGTCGGTCTTGCGGGCGCGGTCGTAGAGCACCTCCTTGGGCTGGAAGTTGCCCAAGAGTTTCTCTACATAGTCATAATTGCCCTCGCCGGTAAGGAACTCGCCGGTAGAGATATCGAGAAAGCTGACTCCACATGATGTCTTGCCGAAGTGGACTGCAGCCAGGAAGTTGTTTTCGCGATAGTTGAGCACGTTGTCGCCCATCGCCACACCTGGGGTGACGAGCTCAGTGATGCCACGCTTCACCATCTTGTCCATCTCGGTGAGTCCCTTCTTTCCCTTGAGCTGTTCACGCTTCTTCTTGGGGTCTTCGAGCTGGTCGCAGATGGCCACGCGCTTGCCGGCTCGGATGAGTTTGGGCAGATAGGTATCAAGGGCATGATGGGGGAAGCCTGCCATCTCCATGCTGCCTGCCTGGCCGCCGTTGTTGCGGCGCGTGAGGGTGATGCCCAGTATGCGCGAGGCGGTGACGGCGTCTTCGCAGTAGGTCTCGTAGAAGTCGCCGCAGCGGAAGAGCATCAGCGCCTCAGGGTGCTTGGCCTTGAGGGAGAAGAACTGCTTCATCATCGGGGTGAGCCCCTTGTCGTCTTTTGCCATAGCGGTTATCTTACGACTGAGGTGACCGGATTGCGCAGTCCCTTCATGCTCACGAGGAACGCCTTGGCTGCACCGAACTTGAGAAACATGTCGAGGCGCACGGGGATGTGGTTCTTGTCATCGGAAACATAGAAGTCTACGATGCGCTTGTACTTGCCGTCTTCCTTCTCGAGGTAAGAGAGCTTGAGACAGCGGTATTTGATACCATTGTCGGCCTTGATTTTGACCTTGCCCGAATAGCGCAGACGCGCGGGGCTGATGTTCTTGCCGTCGGCAATGGGGAAATCTATCTCGTGGCCAGACTTCCAGCCCTCGGGATTGAACGAGCGGGCACGCAGGAAGATATTGAGCATATCGTAGACACAGTGGGAGACGGTGCGGTGGGCCCATAGGTGCTCGCCACTGCTGGTGAGCTGGTGCTGGCGCAGCTTGACCTTGCCGTCGTGGTAGGAGTAGAAGACCTCATCTACGCCGTAGCGCTTGCCCTCGCGGGCTCCCTTGCGGAAGTAGAGGGGCTCCATGTCGAGCGAACTGTAGCAGAGAAGCGTGTCGCGGAGCACAAACATCTGGTCGACACGGTTGTTGCCACGCGTAGTGAGGCTGGCACGATAGGCGGGGTGGCCGTTGTAGCGGCTCTGGACGGTAGACATCGAGGCGTTGCCGGCCTTGACCCATACAAACTGCCAGTTGTAGTAGAGGTTGTAGGTGAGGAACTCACCCGACTTGAAGGCGTCGTTGTGGAAGGCACACTGGGCATGGGCTGCTACAGCCATGACCATCATCAGTGATGCCATAAGGATTCTATACTTTTTCATATTGTTATCACATATTGGGATTATAGGGTATGCCCATATTCTTGGCACGCTGGGCATTGCGGCCTACAGTCTTGCGGCGGGTCTCGCTGCGCTGCTTGATGAGCTTGGCGGGCTTCTGGCGGTAGAGCTCGCGCGCAGTGGGGTTCCAGGCTTGGGTGATGTCCCACTTGGCCTTGCAGACTATCTCTTCGGGATAGTAGTAGACCTCGTCGGGCTGCTGGAGGGTGGCGTAGTCGCCGGTGTCCCAGCGCCCGTTGGCGTTGGCATCGACTATCATGCGCAGATAGTAGGTATCGGGCTTGACATAGAAGAACTCGGCGGTGCCGGTGGTGGTGGTGACCTCCTTGACCGGGGCGTCCTGCATATTGAGGAGCTGACAGATGACGCTGCGGCCCTCCATGCCTGCGATGTTGACGAAGAGCGAGCCGTAGTCGTCGAGCGAATGGACCTTGAAGCCTATCTTCTTGGACGTGGAGACACGCCCGTAGATGTCGGTGAAGGCGATGCTGTCGACCTCGAGGCTGTACTCGCGGTCGGGGCGCCACTCGCCCACTATCTCGTAGGTACGGGGCTCGCCCTGAACCTCTCTGAGCATGAAGCGCGACTGATACCAGGCGGTGTCGACCTTGGCGTAGAGATGGATGAGGCTGGTATCGATGCGGGCTACAGGCGCGGCGAGGGTGAAGCGGATATTGCGGTCGGGGTCGGTCTGCGATACGCTTTCATACTTGACCTCGAGGGCCTCGGGGGGCATCACCTCGAGATAGGGCTTGCCCCGCTTCTTGGCCTTGTCCTGCACCTTCTGCCAGTCGTCGCGCTTCTTCTGCTTGTCCTTGATGCGCTGGGCATAGGGGGTCTTGGCGAGCAGCTCGAGGGTATCGGTCTGGAGGGTGAGCACGCCGGTGGTGTCGGTCATCTGGTACTGGAGCTCCATGCGCAGGGTGTCCTGATTGACGAGAGCGGTGTCGCGTAGCCAGTAGGTGACGGTGTCGCGGCGCTCGCTGGCCTCGGTTATGAGCGAGTGGGTAGCGTCGAAATTGAGGCCACGCACGCGGGGCAGCAGGCTGTCGCCGTAGCTGAAGAAGAGGGTGAAACGGTCGGCCTGGGTACGGTCGGTCTTGACCAGATAGCGGTCGGTAAGGGTGGTGGTGAAGGCCCGGAGCACCAGGTCGTCGGGGAGGAAATGGGTGTAGCCGACCTGGATGATGGAGTCGATGTGGAGCGAGTCGCGCCAGATGGTATCCTGGCGGATGTCCTGCTTGAAGGTGGGCACCACAACTGCGGTGTCGAAGGCCATCTTCTCGCTCTTCTGGTTGTAAAGGAAGTTGCCGTCGGCGTCTTCGAGGGCGTAGACACGGTAGCTGCCGGGGGCTACACCCTTGACGACAAAGCGTCCGGTGGCGTCGGTGCGGGCCACGCGCGCCATAGGCAGCGTGGTGAAGGCGCTGTCGGCCAGGTTGGCATAGAGGCCCACGAGGATGCCCTTGACGGGCTCGAGGTTCTGGGCATCGACCACATAGCCAGCGACCTCCATGGTGTCGATGGCCTCGCCGGTGGAGAAGCTGTAGGTGTAGTTGCCCAGAGGATTGTTCTCGGTAATGTCGGTGATGGCATCAGAGAAGTCTACGGTGTAGGTGACATTGGGCTGGAGCGTGTCGCGGAGCTGTACCATGATGCGCTTGCCCTGGCTCTTGATGTCGGGCTGCTCCATCTGGGGCGGCGACACGATGACCTTCTCCTGTGCGTTCTCTATCTGGATATACTCGTCGAAGTTGATGTATATCTTCTTGCTGCTGACATTGACCGACTTGTCTGCGGGGCTGGCAGAGAGTATGCGGGGCGGGGTCTCGTCGTACCATCCGCCGTCGGGCTGGCCCATGCGGGCACACGCCGCCATGACCGTCAGAAGCACTATGGCGACAACCGCGGCAAAGGCGCAGCGGCTGACAGGCGTAAACCTCTTATTTATCATTGTCGTTTGACTTGTTGTTACCGTTAAGTTGAAGCAGTTCGTCGAGATTTTTGCGGCTGTTGCTCAGACGGGGCACCTTGTGCTGTCCGCCCAGCTTGCCTTTGGCCTTGAGCCAGTCGTTGAAGAGTCCCTGGCGCGCCTCGATGACCTCGAGATGCTGGAGGGTGATGTCGTGGAAGCGCTTGGCCTCATAGTCGCTGTTGAGCTGCTGCAGACGCTCGTCGAGGGCATGGGCGAAATGGTCGAGGCTGTCGGGCTGACGGCTGAACTCGATGAGCCACTGGTGGCGGCACTTGGCACGGGCGTCCATATAGACTGGGGCGGCGGTATACTCGCTCACCTGGGCGCCAGTCTGCTCGCAGGCATACTGGAGGCCCTTCTCGGCATTGTCCATGATAAGCTCCTCGCCGAAGGCATTGATGAAATACTTGGTGCGGCCGGTGATGACAAACTTGTAAGGGCGTGTGGAGGTGAACTGGACGGTATCGCCGATGAGGTAACGCCACAGTCCGCAGGAGGTGGAGATAAGCATGGCGTAGTTGCGGCCTACCTCTACCCCACTCAATGGCAGGACGGTGGGGCGGTCGGTGCCAAACTCGTCCATGGGGATAAACTCGTAATAGACGCCGTAGTCGAGCATGAGCAGCATCGATGGGTCGGAGGGGTCGTTCTGGATGCCAAAAAATCCCTCACTGGCGTTGTAAGTCTCCATATAGTGCATGCCGGGCGATGTGATAATCTGCTCGTACTGCTTGCGGTAAGGGGTAAAGGCTATGCCGCCATGGAAAAAGACCTCAAGGTTGGGCCATACTTCGTTGATGTGCTGCTTGCCGGTAAGCTCGAGCACGCGCACCAGCACAGACATCATCCAGCTGGGCACGCCCGAAAGGTTGGTGACATTCTTGTGCATCGTCTCGCGGGCGATGAGGTCGCGCTTCACCTCGAAGTCGGACAGCAGCGCCGTCTTCTTCTGGGGCACTCGCACGAGGTTGACCAGAGGATTGATATTCTCAATCAGTATGGCGGAGAGGTCGCCCACGAGCGATCCGCTGAGATTGTAGTTGGGTGAGTGGCTGCCTCCGAGTATCAGGCCCTTGCCGTCGAAGAGGCGGGAGTTGGGGTTGTTCTGGAGATACATGGCCACGACGTCGGTGCCGCCCTGATAATGGACGTTCTTGAGTCCGTCGGCAGAGACGGGGATGAACTTGCTCTTGTCGTTGGTGGTTCCGGATGACTTGGCGTACCACTTGACGGTACCGGGCCACAGCACGTTCTTCTCACCATGACGCATACGGTCTATATCGCCTTTCAGCTCTTCGTAAGTATTGACGGGAATATTGGCGGCAAAATCTGTATAAGTTCTTATCTCATCGAAGTGATGGCTGGCGCCATATTCGGTATTCTTTCCCTTGGAGATAAGATATCTGAGTACACGTTCCTGCAGCTCGTCAGGAGTGGTAAAATGCTTCTCAAGACTCTTCTGTCGCGGCAAAAAAGCCATGCTTGCTATACGGGTTAAACTCATGTGTATGTAATTGCCAATTAATCATACAAAGTTAACCGATTTCTTTCACATAGCACAATTATTTACCATTTTTAATATAAAATAAACGTGGGGAAGTGAACAGGACAAGTGCCGTGAGTATCATGAAGAGAGACTGGATAGTCTATGGGCTGCTCGCACTTTTATGAGGGACTTTGGAGCGCATCACCACACTTTTATGAGGGACTTTTGCGCATACCGCCACACTTTTATGAGGGACTTTTATGGCTATTGCTACATTTTTATGAGGGACTTTGGGCGTGGGAGTCACCTCCATCTACGCCAATAGCCCCAGGACAGCGACGATTATCGTCTGTCCTGGGGCTATTGTCATTGGCTTCTGCCTGGGGGTGGCTGCCATCCTTTTTCTGGCAATCGGATACTGCATCGAGATGTCAATCTACAGCATCAGGATGACAGGCTACTGCCTCGGGATGGCAGACTACTGCATCATGGAGATTAGCATCCCTTCGTGAGTAATTGATTTCAACCTTATGGTAATCAACTCTCCCCCATAAGTAATCGTTTTCCACCCTGTGACTGATGGCAGAAGTGGAGCGGGCACTCCCCTACTCTCCTCCGAAGGCTTCGGCTTCGGCGGCGGCTATTATCTCCTCGCGGCTCATGGCTCGCGCAGAGATGTCGCTCAAGTCAAACTCGTCGGAGTCATCGGCAGCTTCCTTGACGGGCTGCTCCTTGGAAACGGTTGGCTTCCTGGACTTTCGCTGACGAGGCTCGGCGGGGGCCGACTCGACGGTGATGATGAAATCCTGCTTCTCGGCGGTGTCGGGCACAGTCTCTACAGGCTCCTCTTCCATCTTGGTGCGATTGGTCTTGGCCGCGAAGATTTGGTCGATAAACTGAGGCTCACGGCGCAGCTTCTCGAGCGTGAGCTTGGAGGCGAGCTGCTGGCTCTCCTTCTTGCTGTAGCCCTGGCCGTTGCATCCGTTGACGCCCTCGATAACCACGCGGTAGTCAAACATAGGACTGCCGTTGCTGTCAACCTTCTGGCTGAGCAGTTCGAAACTCACGTTGACCCTGTTCTTCTGACTCCATTCGAGGAGCTTGCTCTTGAAGTTCACCTCTTTATAAGCCAGCTTGTCGATGTTAATCATCTTGCCGAGGATACGCTGTTGCATGAAGTCCATACATCCCTTGTAACCCTTGTCGAGATAGATGGCACCGACGAGTGCTTCAAAAGCGTTGCCGCCCAGATAGCTGTTGTGCGAGGCACTATGACCGTTGGAGAGGATGAGCTGATCGATGCCCATTTCTTGCGACAGCTTGTTGAGGGTGTCACGCTGAACGAGTTTGGAACGGGTATTGGTAAGAAATCCCTCGCGCTTGCCGGGGAAATGATGGTACACGATGTCGCCCACAATGGCATCGAGAATGGCATCGCCGAGAAACTCGAGCCGCTCGTTGTTGACGGGCTTGCCCTTGCTGTTGCGGTGCATGATGCTCTTGTGCATGAGCGCCATCTTGTAGTTGTCGATGTGGCGGGGATAAAAGCCGAGAATGGCGTATAAAGACGAATAAAGCTCCTTGTCCTTGCGGAAAGAGAGCTTTATTCGGTCAATTAAATTATTCAGCATATTTCTTGAAGATAACACAAGCGTTGTGGCCGCCAAATCCGAACGTATTGCTCAGAGCAGCACGTACCTCACGCTTCTGTGCCTTGTTGAACGTAAAGTTCAGCGAATAATCGAGTTCAGGATCTTCGTCGCCCTCCTCGTGATTGATGGTAGGAGGCACGATGTCGTTCATGACACTCAGTACACATGCCATAGCCTCTACAGCACCGGCAGCACCCAGCAAGTGACCCGTCATCGACTTGGTCGATGAGATGTTGAGCTTGAAGGCTGCATCGCCGAACACTTCCTTGATGGCTTTGGCTTCAGAGATATCTCCCACGTGGGTCGATGTACCGTGTACATTGATGTAGTCGATATCCTCGGGCTTCAGACCCGCATCTTCAAGAGCGGCTTCCATAACGAGCTTGGCGCCCAGTCCCTCGGGGTGCGATGCGGTGATATGATATGCGTCGGCGCTTTCGCCCTCGCCTACCATCTCAGCATATATCTTGGCACCACGGGCCTTGGCATGCTCCAGCTCCTCGAGTATGAGACAGCCGGCGCCCTCGCCCATCACAAATCCATCACGGCTGGCGCTGAACGGACGCGAAGCGTGCTCAGGGTCGTCGTTGCGGGTTGACAGCGCCTTCATGGCGTTGAAACCGCCTACACCGCAAGCGCAGATGGCGCTCTCGGCGCCGCCGCTTACTATCATATCGGCCTTACCCAGACGGATAAGGTTGAACGCATCAGCCAACGCATTGGTCGAAGAAGCGCACGCTGATGTTGTGGTGTAGTTGGGACCGTGGAAACCGAAGTGGATAGAGATATGTCCTGATGCGATATCGGCTATCATCTTGGGGATGAAGAAAGGATTGAACTTAGGTCCATTCTCAGGGTGCTTACCATAGTAAGTCACCTCTTCTTCAAAAGTCTTGATACCACCGATACCCACACCAAATACTACTCCGATGCGGTTCTTGTTGGCAGTCTCAAGGTCAAGACCACAGTCCTTTACACCCTGCATGGCGGCGATAAGTGCCAGCTGGGTGTAACGGTCGAGCTTGCGGGCCTCCTTGCGGTCAATCCAATCATTGACGTTAAGGTTCTTTACCTCGCAAGCAAACTGGGTTTTGAACAGAGACGCGTCAAACTGTGTAATAGGTGCGGCGCCGCTTTTACCCTCGACCATGGCAGCCCATGTCTCTTCGGGGGTGTTGCCCAATGGGGTAACGGCACCAAGACCTGTTACTACTACTCTCTTAAGCTCCATTTATTTTGCGTTCTCCTCGATGTACTTGATGGCGTCGCCTACAGTCTGGATGGTCTCAGCCTTGTCGTCGGGGATATTGATACCGAACTCCTTTTCAAATTCCATAATCAACTCAACGGTATCCAGAGAGTCGGCACCCAGGTCGTTGGTGAAGCTTGCTTCTGGAGTTACATTCTCTTCCTCAACACCGAGTTTGTCAACGATAATCTCTTTAACTTTGCTTTCAATTTCTGACATAATTGTAAAATTTAAATTGTTAAAAATACGTATTATTAAAAATTCTGGCTGCAAAGGAACACATTTTTTATCATTCTGGCAAATTTTTTCGTATAAAAACGACATTCGCATGCACACTACCCCTATGTTTGTGCAATAAAATGGCTATTCTTTTGATAATTAACCACCTTTTGATGACACAAATCGGACAAAATGAATTTGTTAAAAACGCGGGGAGATGACCGCCAGAAGAGCGCAGACAAGTTCCAAAACGGCAACTTTCATCTTCACGACCAAGCCATAGCCCTTTATAACCAATATTTAAGGCCTTCGCGTGTGGCGGAAGCACCCCTACCCCAACCGGCCTTACCCTGGGCGGCAGACTTTTACACCTTATATATAATATATAGGTGCATGGATGAAATATATATGGCTATGGAAATAATATATAGGTGCATGGATAGAATATATATGGCTGTGGAAATAATATATAGGTGCATGGATAGAATATAAAGGCAGACGGACATAGTAGATGGGCTGTCGGGCAGCGCATCATGGGTGGACAGACGGCAGATATCCATTGACACATAAAGCATATATAGCGATACTTATGGCGTGATGGACGCCAGCATTGAGGTGGGGGCTTGGGCAAAAACGGGGGAAAAATATAAAAAGTCGGGGTTTTGCTTGGCGCTGTCTTCATTTTACATTATCTTTGCAAAATTAAGGTTTACGCCCCTAAACAACGATACAAGTATAATAATATAAACAACTAAAAACATGGCATCATTTACTGAGCAGTGCAATCACATCTTCAATCAAGCGATTAGTGATTACCACATTAAGAACGATGTAGATACACCCATTAATAACCCTTACGACCGCGAGTCTATCGACAACCGGCTCTATCTGAAGTGCTGGATAGACACAGTACAGTGGCATCTGGAAGACATTATCCGTGACCCCCACATTGACCCGATGGAAGCCCTGCAGCTGAAGCGCCGCATTGACCGCAGCAACCAGGACCGCACGGACCTGGTAGAGCAGATTGACTCTTATTTCCGTCAGCAGTACTCCGACGTGACCATAGCCCCCGACGCTACCATCAACACCGAGAGCCCCGCATGGGCCATCGACCGTCTGAGCATCCTCGCCCTCAAGATATACCATATGCGCGAGCAGGCCGAGCGTACCGACGCCGACGCCGAGCACCGCGCCAAGTGTCAGGCCAAGCTCAACGTGCTGCTCGAGCAGCAGGTAGACCTCGGCACTGCCATCAACCAGCTGCTCGACGACATCGCCGCCGGCCGCAAGTATATGAAGGTATATCGCCAGATGAAGATGTACAACGACCCATCAACCAATCCGATACTCTACGGCAAGAAGTGAAGACCGACCACATACTCATCATACGTCTCTCAGCGATGGGCGACGTGGCGATGACCGTGCCTATAGTCTATTCGCTCGCCACCCAGTACCCTCACACCCACATCACGGTGCTGAGCCGACCTTTCGCGCGCGCCTTCTTTGACGACCTCGCGCCCAATGTCGGGTTCATGGAAGCCTCGACCGAAGAGCTGCACAATCTGCATGGCCTCAATAGCCTCTACCGCCGACTTGTAGCCAAGCACTTCACCGCTGTCGCCGATTTCCACGACGTCTTGCGCACCAAGTATCTGCGTCTGCGCTTCTGCATGGGGCGTTTCCACGTGGCGCATATAGACAAGCACCGCCGCGGCAAGCGTCTGCTCACTCAGCAGGAGGGGAAACAGCGCGTGCAGCAGCCCACGTCGTTCCAGAACTACGCCGATGTGCTCGCCGAGTTGGGCTATCCCATCAAGCCCGACTTCACCTCCATCTATCCCGACGGCAAAGCGCCGGCGGCAGACCGTTCTGAGAGGGTAGGCGACAAGCCCGAGAACCAGCGCTGGATAGGCATAGCGCCCTTTGCAGCCCATCAGGGCAAGGTATATCCACTGGGACAGATGAAGCAGGTGGTCGCCCTGCTCACCGAGCAGCACCCCGACTACCGCATATTCCTCTTCGGAGGCGGAAAGACGGAGACCGAACAGCTCAACCACATCGCCGAGCAGACCCCCGGCTGCACCGTGGCATCGGCCGTGGTCAAGGGACTCCGCCAGGAGCTCGCGCTGATGAGCATGCTCGATGTGATGGTTTCGATGGACTCTGCCAACATGCACCTGGCTTCGCTCGTAGCCACCCCCGTGGTGAGCGTTTGGGGCGCCACCCATCCCTACGCCGGCTTCATGGGCTGGAGGCAGAGCGAGGACAACGCCGTGCAGTTCGACATGGACTGCCGTCCGTGCAGCATCTACGGCAACAAGCCCTGCATACACGGCAACTATCCCTGCATGAAGCAGATAGAGCCCGAAACCATCGTGGCGCGCATCGTGGCGACCGCAGAGCGCCGGTAGAGCTACTGTAGACTCAAGCAACAAGACATAAGACAAGCCCCTGCATCCATCCGACACGGCATGCAGGGGCTTGTCGCGTCTGGATGCCTCGCCGGACAACACCTTATTATATATACGCGCGCCCGCAACGGGCGGGGTGGGGTGGGAGTGACGCCCGGCGTGTAGGAAAGGGTCGGTCGGCAAAGCCGGAGAGATGCTCAGGCAAGCGGAGAAGGTCGACCCGCAAAGCGGGAGTGACGCTCAGCGTGTAGGCAGAGCAGCTGCTGCAGCCGGAGAGACGCCAGGCAAGCGGAGAGAGGGCATCGGGCGGCTCGTAACGGAAGTCACGTGACCACGTTTCTTATGTCACGAGGCTGCGTACCATAAGGCACGAGCTCACGTATCGTATGTTACGAGCCAGCCAAGACGCCCTCGGTGCGAGCAAAAGGGTAGCTCTATGCTCTATCAAGGCACCCTCGGTGCGAGCAAATGGGAATTTCCATGCTGTTGGGGTGACCATCGGTGCGCGCAAAGGGTAGTTCTTGCTCTATCAAGGCACGCTCGGTGCGAACAGAAAGGTAGACCCATGCGAGCAAAAGGGTAGCTCAACTCCCCCAACCTTGATGGGCAAAAAAATCAGCCCCCCTTACCTTCGGTCGAAGGTAAAGAGGGCCTTTGCGTCATCTGATGGATTTTGTATAGGGTTATCTCACGATTGCCTGCAAAAATTTACGGATGTTGAAACCACATAAGGAAAGAGATTATCAATTACCTCTATGACCACTGTCATTACTCTGCTGCAAAGGTCGACAAATATTAACCAAACCACTGGTATATTTCGGACAATAAGTGGTATGAATCGGACATTTATAATAAATCTGCACCTTTTCGGTGTCAATTTGCGAAAAATCTAACGAAATGCTTGGTCATTTCACGATTTTTTCCGAATATTGCAGCAAGGAAGAGAATACTGTCATCTGATAACTCCATGACCTATATGCTACACACTCTGACCAGACTGCTATGGGCCACGGCACTCGCCTTTATCCTGACTTGCTGCCAACACGGCAGCCCGAGCGAGAGCGAGACCCAAAGTATACGCGACAGCCTTGCCACGCTGCGCCAGCAGGGCAAGAAGGAGCGCGACGCCAGCCGCTACGACGAGGCTCTCAGACTCCACATACGCGGACTCGACATGGCCCGCGCTGTGGGCGACAGCAGCGAGTGGATACAGGCGCTCAACAACATTGCCACCGACTACCGCCGCATGGGCATGCTCGACGTGGCGCAGAGCTACCACTACCAGGCGCTCAGCCTCTGCGACGAGTCGTCCGACACTACCTACCAGATGCGCAAGAACCGCGTGAAGGCGCTCAACGGACTGGGCAACATCTACCTCTCTATCTACAGCTACGACGACGCCGACAGCGTGTTCCGCCAGGCGCTCGAGGGCGAGCACCAGCTGGGCAGCGCCACGGGCCAGGCCATCAACTATGCCAATCTGGGCTCCATCTACAGTGCCCGCGGCGATGACGAGAAGGCGCTCGACTACTACCGCCAGTCCATGTTCTACAACAAGAAGGACAGCAATCTGCTGGGCATGGCTCTCTGCCACCTCTACTTCGGCAATATCTATGAGAGACGCCAGCAGTACGACCTCGCGCTGCGCGAATACGAACAGTCAGACCGCATGATGACCGACCTGAAAGACCTCTGGCACGCTCTCGAGCCGCGTCTGGCACTGGCTTCGGTCTATTATCACACCCACGAGGACGCCAAGGCACTGGCGCTGCTCGACAGGGCCGACGCCACGGCTCGCCAAATCAACTCGTGGGAGCATATCGTCGAGGTACACCATCTCTACTTCCTGCTCATGCAGCGCCAGGGCCGCTACCGCGAGGCGCTCGACCACCATCTCATCGCCACCGCCTATCAGGACAGCATCCTGGACAACGAGAAGCTGGACCGCATACACAATATCGGCATCAACATCGAGCGCACGCGACAGCAGAAGATGGTAGACATGGCGCAGAACGAGCTGCAGACCGAGAAGCGCATACGCCAGCAGAGCGCATGGCTCTTCGGGCTCACGGTGATACTGCTCCTGGCGGTCATCAGCGCACTGCTCTACGTGCAACGCATGCGCCACCGCAGCATGGAGATGATGAGAGAAGCCAGCAGGCTGCGCGAAGACTTCTTTACCAACATTACCCATGAGTTCCGAACGCCTCTGACGGTGATACTCGGACTGAGCCGCAAAATCAGGGAAAACACGGAGGTGCCACAGTCGGTCAGCGACAAGGCGTCGACCATAGAGCGGCAGGGCAACCGCCTGCTCACGCTCGTCACCCAACTGCTGGACATCAGCAAGGTCAAGTCGGTAATCGGCGAGCCCAACTGGCAGCACGGCAACATCTGCGCCCAGGTCGCCATGCTGCTCGAGACCTATATAGACTATGCCGCCAACCGCGGCGTGACGCTCAAGTATCATTACGACAAGGCCATCGAGATGGACTTTGTGCCCGATTACGTGAACAAGGTGATGAGCAACCTGGTGTCGAATGCACTGAAATTCACACCCAACGGGGGCACTATCAGCGTCAATCTCTATCAGCGCGGCGACCGGCTGCACATCGACGTGAGCGACACGGGTCATGGCATCAGCAGCGACAAGCTCGCCCATATCTTCGAGCCGTTCTACACCACCGGCGACATGGGCGAAGCCAAGGGAACGGGCATAGGACTGGCACTAACACAAGAGATAATATCCCATCTCAACGGTACCATCACCGCCGAGAGCCAGGTGGGCAAGGGCACCACATTCCACATCGTCATGCCGATACAGAACCGCTCTGCCGACCCGGTGACCGAGACCGAGATAGGCAACTCGGGCAAGCCCATCATCGTGGTGGCCGAAGACAATGCCGATGTGGCCGACCTGCTCTGCAGCCAGCTCGAACCCTTCTATGAAGTGGTGGCTGCGCGCGACGGCGTCGAGGCACTCAAGCGCGCCGGAGAGATAATTCCCGACCTCGTAATCACCGACGTGATGATGCCCAACATGGACGGCATGGCCCTCGCGCGCGCCATACGCGCCAACGACCTCACCGCCCACATACCCATCATCATGGTGACTGCCCGCGTGACCGAGCAAGACCGCATCGAGGGTATCAAGGCAGGTGCCGACGCCTATCTGGTCAAGCCCTTCAACACCGAAGAGCTGCTCACCCGCGTGGCCAAGCTGCTCGAACAGCGCATCATGCTCAGAGACAAGTATGCGCAGACCATCACCCAGGCTCCCGTGAGCGACGACGCCATCGAAGACCACTTCCTCGCCCGCGTGGAGCAGGTCATAGTGGCCCATATCAACAAGGGCGAAGACATCACCGTGACCATGGTGGCCGACGACCTCAACATCACCGCCCGACAGCTGCACCGCAAGGTGACGGGGCTCATCAACCAGTCGCCGGCGGCACTCATACGCATCACGCGCATCAACTGCGCCAAGACCATCATGGCCGCCAAGCCCGAGATGCCGCTCAAGAGCGTGGCGCTGGCATGCGGCTTCACCGACTACTCACACTTTGCCAAGGTGTTCCGCACGGTGACGGGCGTAAGTCCCACGGCGTGGACCGCCAAGCCCACGGCGCAGTAGGCCGGGGCCATAGACAGCAATCGCCGCCATGTCAGCAGAGACATGGCGGCGATTGGCATTATCGGGGTGGGGGCGGGGGTTACTTCTGGAGTGGCTGCGGCTTGTAGGAAGCGAGCTTGTCGAGATAGTAGCGGCGCACATCGCTCCAGTGGTAATAAGGTGCGCAGTCGGTAGAGATAGGCAGGCGCGCCTCGTCTTCATTGAGCAGTATCTTGACCAGCACGTCCTTGTCATCTACAGAGCGTCGGTAGAATATCAACTGCACATTGCATGCCATGGGGAATATGCGGTAGTCGCACCATCCCACTGCGGGCAGCTGCTCGATGTCGCTCACGGGGCGTCCGTAGCCATTGAGGTCGAGCAGACATACCAGCGGCATCACCATCGTATCGTGGCCGTAGCGCAGCGTGGCACCGGGGTGGGGCAGAGCTATGCAGCTGTCGGCCTGGGATATAATCTTGTGGAGCAGATTGCGCTGAGAGAAGGGCTGGTTGCCGCCATTGACGGTGCTGGGGCCATAGGTGAGATACCAGAAGGCATTGTTGCAGAGCCAGTGCTGGTAGAGTTCCTCGTCGGTGAAGATGTCGTAGAGCGAGAGTTGGTGGCGCAGCTCGGTACTCTGTACATTGCTTGCCAGCTTGAAGAGTCGGTCGGCCAGTTTGTCAGCTTTAGCCTTGCCGAGCCAGTTGGGGTCGCGGAAGATGAGACCCAGCATGTGGCTGTCGTCACGGTGGCGGCGCTTGAAGCTGTCGAGCAGCTCCTTGGTGCCACCCGCCATCTTCTGCTTGTAGAGCACCTTGTCGTCCTGGTTCATGTAGTACATGTCGTGCTGGCTGGCGTCGTGGGTGATGTTGAGCTGGGGATTGATGCTCACCAGCTCCTGCAGCGCGTTCTCCATCGACAGGATGCAGCGTATCACCACGGTGCTCTTGGCGTCTACATTGGTCTTGCCCTCAAATACCTCGGGAAACCTCTCCCACATCCTTCGGGCTATCTGTCGGTGCTGCTCGGCTCCGCGCTGGGTGAGCTCGCCGTCGCGGTGCATGGCTTCCTGACGTATCTGTGCCACCTTGCCAAGCACCTCACGTCCCTTGGCGGTGAGCTGACCCAGACTGTCGGCGCGCATGAGGGTAAGATAGGCACGGTCGTAGTCGGCAGTACCGATAAGGTAACGCGAGCCGTGGCGTCCATAATGACTCAGATAGAAAGGCTTGTATCCCTTGGGCGCGGGGGTAAGCCGGTGTTGCGGCCCGGGGTAAGCCAGATAGCCACTGGCCGATACGCGGGGGTTCTTCTTGATTTCCTGACGCGCGTTCTGCGCCTCTGCGCACACTGTCAGCGACAGCAGCGCGATGATAACTAAGAGTTTTCTCATATCTTGCTACATTTATACGATTACTTGATACAGGTCGGCGAAGTCGTCGATGACATGCTGCGCACCGCACGCCTCCATCTCCTCGCGCGAACCGTTGCCGTAGGTCACGGCGGTGGTGTGTACTCCGGCGTTGACTCCCATCTGTATGTCGTAGACGGCGTCGCCCACCATCATGGTCTCGTCGGGCGTCGCTCCCATGCGCTCCATAGTCTGGACGACCATGTCGGGTGCGGGCTTGGCATGCTCCACATCGTTGACGGTGACAATGTGGCTGAAGAGATGCTCTATCTGCATATCTCTGAGGAAGACCATGAGCGAGAAGCGTTGGCGCGAGGTGGCGATGGTCAGCGTGAGTCCGGCGTCATAGAGCTTCTGCAGCGTCTCCCTCACGTGGGGGAAGAGCTGGACCACTCCGGGCTGGTTATCGCGTGCGAATATCTCCTGGTAGAGTTGGGCGCAGGCATCTCCGGTGGCGTCGGTCATAGGAATAAGCCGCGTGAAGGTCTCCTTGAGCGGCAGCCCTATCATAGCCCTTATCTCCTCGCGGCTGCGGGGCTCGAGGTGCATGGCCTCGATGGTCTTCATCATCGTCTGGGTGATGAGTGTCTCGGTGTCGGCTAAGGTGCCGTCAAAGTCGAATATGACAAGTTTCATTGTTGATTACTATTGCTATGGTTTTCATTCTGATATAGTCGCGGGAGATGTACATCATGCCTCCGAACGGATTGTCCGTGCCCCAGGAGTTCTTGGCGATGTAGTAGGGATGGCCCTGGCGGTCGTGGGCACGGCCTATGATGCACATGCAGTGGTCGTCGGTGGTCTGTCGGCGCTCAAACCAGCGCTGTCGCAACTGCTGGTCGTAGCGTGGAGAGTGGGGTAGGGTGGCAACACCACGGCTGAAGGAGAAACCGGGCTCAGAGATGTCGCCCTCCCAGCACACGGCGTAGCCCTGGTCGAGCGCCCGGTCTATGGCGTGCATCAGCGTGTCGAGAGGCACATTGAGGAAGCTGTCGCGGCGGTGGTTGTCGGGCAGCTCGAGCACCACCCTGCGTCCGAAGGGATGATGGGTGAAGCTGGTGAGAGCCTGGTAGTCTTGTGCATATACGCTTCGGGCAAACTCGCCGAAACTGTATTGGGCATGGAGCATATAGACACGCTGGGGGAGAGCGCCCATACGGCTGTCGAGCATATCGCCCACCTGCCGGCGCAAGTGGCTGAGAGACTGTGAACGGCGTGCCATCGCGTTGACACCACGTGCCAAGGCGTCATAGTTCACTCCCTCGGCGGGATAGCTGTCATAGGGCGCGGCACCATAGGTGTCGAGCAGACTCAGAGCCATACAGGCTGTGCCGCGCATCGTGATGGCGTGGCGCCTGCCACCGAGCATGGCCTCGGCAGCCCCTTCCTCTATATAGCGGCGCAACGGGAACGCCACAGAGAGATTGACGGAGTCGCCCTGGCTGAGCCGGTCGGTCTCAATGGTCGAGAGCATGGCATACATCCAGCACACGCTGCTCGCCCCCTGGTTCTTGACAGGTGTGGTGGCAAGCCGCAGCTCGTCGGTGAATTCACTGTCGGCTGCCGGGTTGGCTGGCCTCTCGCAGGCCATCATCACCAGCGCCGCCAAGACTAAATACTTTATTCGTATATACATTATTAATAAATATAGGAACAAAGTTACACAATAAATACAACATAAGCAGCGAAATAATCATGGAAATTGCTTGGCTAATAGAAAATAATGGCTTAACTTTGGAACTGGAAATAAACAGCAAGAGTATGAATATCGACACCGTAGACTTTATCACTTACTGCATAGGTAACCTTTCGCGCAAGCTGAACCTATGCCCCAAAGAAGTCTATCATCGACTGAAGTCTTCTGGCATATTGAGCGATTACATCATTCCAAGTTACGACGTCCTCCATACCTTCGGCAAAGATTACCTTGTCGAAGACCTGGTTGACTATATGAAAGAAAAAGGAGTAATTGGCTAATGGAAGTATATCATGCATCAAGCGTTATTGACAGATGTCTTACTTATAAAAGCAGTATCCGATTATGAACGTACACGACGATTCCTTTCATGCTATACTTGAGGCCAAGTATGCGCGAATCATCAAGGAGATAAGCGAGATGCACGACATCACGCTGAAGGAGGCGATGGATATGTTTTATGACTCTGATATGCTGACGCTCCTTGAAGATGGAGTTGCCGATTTGCACTGCCGCAGTGACAAATACCTGGCTGAAGAAATCTGGAATGAGAATAAAGACAACTCTCATGAAAATAAGCATCAAAATGCTTGTGGGAATTGATTATTTGGCTTAACTTTGTAATTACCAAGTTTATATATAGACACATACTGTATTACTATGATACCTAAGAAGATACATTTCTGCTGGATGAGCGGCGACCCGTACCCAGCCAAGATTAAACGGTGCATGAAGACATGGCGTCGGGTGATGCCCGATTACGAGATAAAGCTGTGGAACGCCCAGAACTTTGATGTCGAGGGTGCTCCCGACTATGTGCGCGAGGCCATCCGCCAGCGCAAGTGGGCCTTCGCCGCCGACTACATACGCATGTACGCCCTCTACCATGAGGGTGGCATCTATCTTGACTCCGATGTGCTGGTTCTGAAGCCCTTCGACGACCTGCTCAACCACTCTTTCATGTCGTCATTGGAGTATCACCCCATCCAGATAGAGCGCGATGGAGCGATGGCGATGATAGACAGCGAGGGCAAACGCATCAAGGAGGGATTTGTGTCGGGTATCCAGATACAGGCAGCCGTGATGGGCGCCGAGCCAGGCTCTCCCTTCATCAAGGATGTGCTCGACTGGTATAAGGACAAGCCATTCATCAAGCCCGACGGTACCCTCGCCACCGACGTGGTATCGCCGCAGATCTATGCCCGTGTCGCCGAGAAATACGGATTTATCTATGCCGACCGCGACCAGCAGCTCAGCGACAACATCATGATCTACCGCTCAGAGATATTCGCCGGCAACCGCCACGAGGTCACCCCCGCATCTTACTGCATACACTACTGCGCCCACAGCTGGCATCCCTCGGTCAAGGAGAAACTGCAGAAACTGTGGCGCCGTATCACCCGAAAATAACACAGCACGTCATGGAGAATAACGAACACAAGATTTCGGTGGTCATCAACACCTACAACGCCGCCGCCATGCTCGAAGAGGTCATCCGAGCCGCAGAGGGATTTGACGAGGTGCTGGTGTGCGACATGGAGAGCACCGACGACACCGTGGCCATAGCCGAGCGACTGGGAGCACGCGTGGTTACATTCCCTAAAGCTGACCATAAGAGTGCCGAACCAGCCCGAACCTTTGCCATACAGTCAGCTCTATGTCCTTGGGTGCTGGTCGTCGATGCCGACGAGATTATCACCGCCGAGTTGCGCGACTATCTCTACCAGCGCATCAGCCAACCCGACTGCCCGCAAGGACTGTATATACCGCGAAAGGGATACTTCATGCACCGCCTCTTTGCCTATCCCGACTACCAGTTGCGCTTCTTCATCCGCGAGGGAACCGTCTGGCCGCCTTATGTACACACATTCCCCACCGTCCAGGGCCGCATAGAGTATATCCCGAGGCGTCGCCGCGAACTGGCGTTGATACATCTGGCCGACGACTCGATACGCACACGAGTCTACAAGACCAATGAGTATACCGACAACGAGGTCGAGAAGAAGCGCGGCAAGCACTATGGCGCCTTCAAGCTGGTCTTTGACCCCCTATTTCGCTTCGTCAAGGCTTATTTCTTCAAAGGACAGATATGCAAAGGCGTGCCCGGATTCATCAATGCGTCGCTCGACGCCTATTATCGGTTTATCACCATCGCCAAGGTGATAGAGTCGAAAAACGCCGAGCGCGACATACGCCACCGGAAATGACCCCCGCCATGACAGCCATCACGACCAACCGTCTCACCGTAGGATATCGCGGCCACAGAGTAGTCGAGGACATCAGCCTCTCGCTGCCCTGTGGCCGTCTGGTATGTCTGCTCGGTCCCAATGGTGCAGGCAAGTCGACCCTACTGCGCACGCTGTGCGGATTTCAGCCACCCATAGCGGGCACGGTGACCATCTCCGGAAGCGACATCACCACCATGAGCGCCGCCGAGGTGGCACGCCACGTGAGCGTGGTGCTCACCGACCGTCCGCTCACCCCCTCGCTCACCGCCGCAGAGATGGTGGGCATGGGCCGAGCCCCCTACACGGGGTTCTGGGGCAGGCTGAGCGATGACGACCGCCGCCTCATCAGCGAGGCAATGCAGACGGTAGGCATAGCCCCGCTCGCCACCCGACGCATGGGCAGACTGAGCGACGGCGAGCGCCAGAAGGTGATGATAGCCAAAGCCCTGGCACAGCACACGCCCGTCATCGTGCTCGACGAGCCTACCGCCTTTCTCGATTATCCCAGCAAGGTGGCCGTAATGAAGACTCTTGCCCGACTCGCCCACGACGAGGGCAAGACCATACTCATGAGCACACACGACCTGGAGCTCGCCGCACAACTGGGCGACGAACTGATGAAAATAGAGAACAAGCATATCCGAAAAATCACCGCCGATGAGGTGAGCCGCATCATCGGACGGCTGTTGCGCGGCTAACCCTGCAATATTCTGTCTACATCTTCACGACTGCCCGTGAAGACTCCGGCACGCTCTATCTTGAGTGTGCACATGGCGGCAGCCAACCGGCCCGCCTCGCCATAATCCATGCCCATAGAGCGACCATAGAGATAACCCGCCGAGTAGGTGTCGCCACAGCCCGTGACATCGACCACCTCTCGTGGAGCGTAAGCCGGAACATCGTAGAAGCTGCCGCCGGCATAAATCATAGAGCCCATGCTGCCAAAGGTGAGCACCACCTCGCTTACGCCCATCGATGCGATGTAGCGGGCCGCCTCGTGGGCATCTGTCATGCCCGTCACCACCTGCATCTCCATCTCGTTGAGCTTCACCACATCGACCTGAGAAAGCAGCGAGCGGCTCTGGTCCCAGTCTATGGGCACCACGTCCTCGCCCACCACCTGGCGCAGATAGCCCTGGACGTCGATAGACACGATGCCACGTTGGCGGAGCCAGGCAATGGTGTCGAGCGAGAAATCATCGGGAAGCAGCGTGCCGAGATGATAGACACGGGCAGAGGTGTGCATCAGCTCGTCGATGGTGAATGGCTCTGCCTTGGCGAGCACGCGCTGCCGGCGGTCGTCGAGGTTGGAGCCGTAGACATTCTCGAAGAACACGGAGTGGGGGCAGCCGTATCGGGTCACATCGACACCAGCCTCGCGGAGCCTCTGTACCTCGTCCATCGACTCGTTGCCCACCTTGGTGACCAGACTGAAGTCGAATGTAGGGTCTATGGCGTGGAGCGCCCACGAGAAGTAAAGTGCCGTACCTCCCGCCATCTCCATGGTGCGCTGGGGAGTGATAATACGGTCGTGAGTGATATGTCCTATACAGCAGATTTGGTTCATCAGTATCGATTGTTGTCGCCCTGGGGCGCGTTATAGTTCATTATTTTACCACCTGATAGCCAGCCACCACCGCCGCCATGCCCAACACCATGCTCAGCACGGTGTAGAGCAGCGCCGCCAGCATCTGTCCGTCGCGGGCCATCAGCAGGTTGTCGTTCATGAATGTAGAGAAGGTGGTGAAGGCTCCACAGAACCCCGTCACCAGCAGGAGCTTGGCCATAGGCGATATTCCGCCGACATTGGCCATCGCCGCCAGCACGCCTATCAGGAAGCACCCCACCACATTGACCGCCAATGTGGCATAGGGAAACGACGCTGCCGGCACCCAGAGTTCCATCCATCGGCCCACTAGATAACGCAGACAGCCGCCGAAGCAGCTTCCCACACATACACACATCATTTCTTTCATGCTGCAAAGGTAGTGCAAGGTGAGAGAAATACAAAATAAAATCTTTTATTTTTATTTCCGAACCGCCGCCTACCTTCACGGCGACAGCCGTAGAGGTAGTGCAAGTCGAAGACAATGCAAAGGAAAAACTTATGTTTTTTTATACGCCATCCCCCGACCATCCTCGTCAGCCCACAGTCTAACCCAAGCGCACAGGAAGACAGCTACAGCCACACCGTGACCGCCCTTGCTGGCTCGTATCAATAGTCACGAGGACTCGTATCGTAAGTTACGTGACCGCGTATCATAAGGCACGTGACCACGTATCGGAAGGCACGAGCCAGCCGAGGTACATCCCGCTGATGCTCACGGCTCTCCACGACCGCCGGAAGTCATCGCAGCGGTCGTGGAGAGGGTAGGGCGCCGGGCGAGCTGCGCCCCGAGAGTGGCTGAAGTGGTGGCGGGAAGGGCTAATTTATCTCTTTTACAAGAGATTTTAACCTCGGGATAAGCCTCGTGTCGGAAATAATACGTAACTTTGCACATTATTTATATAGATAACACGTAATTATAACAATAACACGACTATGATGAAAAAGTCTCTTACGCTGGCGCTGCTACTCTTGACAGTAGTGATGGCGCAAGCCCAAATGAACATGACGGTACCTATGGATACCGCAGTACGCATGGGTAAGCTGGATAACGGTCTGACTTACTACATCCGCCACAACGGATGGCCCGAACATCGTGCCAACTTCTACATCGCCCAGAAGGTAGGCTCGCTGCAGGAAAATGAGAGCCAGCGCGGTCTGGCCCACTTCCTCGAGCACATGTGCTTCAACGGCACCGAGCACTTCCCCGACAACGGCCTGATACGCTATCTGGAGACTCTGGGTGTAAGATTTGGAGCCGACCTCAACGCCTATACCAGCATTGACCAGACGGTGTACAACATCGACAACGTGCCCACCGCGCGCCAGTCTGCACTCGACTCGTGCATGCTGATACTCTACGACTGGGCCAACGCCCTGACTCTGGCTCCCAAGGAGATAGACAAGGAGCGCGGAGTGATACACGAGGAGTGGCGACTGCGCTCGAGCGCTTCGCAGCGCATGTTTGAGCGCGCCCTGCCTGCCCTCTATCCTGGCAGCAAGTATGGCCAGCGCATGCCCATCGGTCTGATGAGCGTGATAGACAATTTCAAGTATCAGGAGCTGCGCGACTACTATGAGAAGTGGTACAACCCCGAGAACCAGGGCATCATCGTGGTGGGCGACGTGGATGTGGCCCACACCGAAGCGCTCATCAAGAAGCTCTTCAGCGGCATCCAGGCCAGCCCCGAAGCCGGTAAGGTGACAGAGGAGCCCGTGCCCGACAACGCGAAACCAATCGTAGTGATAGACAAGGACAAGGAACAGAACAGCAACGTGGTCCAGGTGATGTTCAAGCACGACGCCACCCCCGACAGTCTGCGCTCTACACTCATGTACATGATAAGCCGCGAGGCCCAGGCACTGGGAGAGGCTATGCTGGCAACTCGCTACAACGAGGCGGTGCAGAAGGCCGACTGCCCCTACGTGGCCGCTTCGGGCAACGATGGCAACTACATCTTTGCCAAGACCAAGGACGCCTTCACCATTGGCATCATTCCCAAGGAGGGACAGACAGAAGCCGCTCTGACAGCCGCTCTCGTAGAGGCACGACGCGTGGCAGAGTTCGGATTTACAGCCTCCGAGTTTGACCGCGCACGCAAAGACGCGCTGAGCATGCTCGAAAAGCAGTATACCAACCGCGACAAGCGCACCAACACCCAACTCTTCAACCAGATACTGGGCAACTACCTCAACAACGACTGTCTGCCCTCTATCGACTTCAGCTATGCGGTGATGAAGCAGGTGCTGCCCACACTCAACGTAGACATGATCAACGCCATGTTCAAGGAGTATATCACCATGAACGACAGCAATATGGTCATCATGAACTTCAACGTGGAGAAGGAAGGCGCTGCCTATCCCACCCAGGAGTCTCTGCTCGCCGCCGTCGAGGCTGCCCGCAAGGCTGAAGTGACTGCCTACGTGGACAACGTGAAGAACGAGCCTCTCATCCAGAAGCTCCCCAAGGCAGGAAAGATAAAGAAAGAGACCGAAAACAAGACTCTGGGCTTCAAGGAGCTCACTCTGAGCAACGGCATCAAGGTGGTGCTGAAGAAGACCGACTACAAGAAGGACGAGGTACGCATGACCGGCGAATGTGCAGGCGGCAGCTCGCTCTACGGCATGGAAGACTGGGCCAATCTGCAGCTCTTCGACGAGGTCATCGGCGTAAGCGGACTGGGCAACTTCAGCAGTACCGAGCTCGACAAGGCTCTGGCAGGCAAGATAGCCAATGCTGACCTGAGTCTGGGACAGACCTCGGTCAACGTGACCGGCAGCTCCACACCTCAGGACGTGGAGACCATGCTACAGCTCACATACCTCTATCTCACCCACATCAACAAGGACCAGGACGCATACCAGAACCTGATGACCACCATGGCTCTGACGCTCAAGAACCGCGCCTCGGACCCCATGTCGGCATACTCTGACTCGCTCACCGCCACACTCTATGGCCACAACCCACGCCATCGCGCCGTCAAGGAGAGCGACCTGCAGCACGTGAACTATGACCGCATCCTGCAGATAGCCAAAGAGATGACCGCCAACACAGGCAACTTCACCTTCACCTTCGTGGGCAACTTCGACGAGGCGGCTCTGCGCCAGCTGGTGTGCCAGTATCTCGGCTCGCTGCCCTCTAAGAAGAAAGCCAAGAAGGGGCACCGTCTGGGCCAGCTGGTCAAGGGCGAGGTAGTCAACAACTTCACACGCAAGATGGAGACTCCCAAGGCCATGAACGTCACCATGTGGTACAACGACCAGATGCCCTGGACACTCGAAAACAGCATCAACAGCCAGGTGGTAGGTCAGGTGCTCTCCATGATTTATCTGGAGAAGATACGCGAGGAAGCCAGCGCTGCCTACTCTGTAGGTGCCTACGGCGGACAGAGCCACGAAGAAGACGGCTATACCCTGGCACAGATTATGGCTCAGTGCCCCGTGAAGCCCGCCAAGGCCGACACCGCCCGCACCATCCTGCTGGGCGAGGTAGAGGCTCTGACCAAGACCTGCGACGCCGAGAAGCTGAACAAGGTCAAGGAGCAGATGGGCAAGCAGTTTGAACTCGCCGTCAAGACCAATGGCTACTGGATGAACACCATCAACACCTACAACAAGTATGGTGTGGAATGGCACACACGCTATGCCGATGTGCTCAAGAGCATCAAGCCCGAGGACATCTGCAACTTCATGAAGGAATTTGTAAAGCAGGGCAACCGCATCGAGGTGGTTATGCTCCCTGCCGACTTTAAGGAATAAACTAAATACAAAGAAAAAAGACATGTCATATCTATTTTCATCTGAGTCGGTATCCGAAGGACATCCCGACAAGGTTTCCGACCAGATATCAGACGCTTTGCTCGACCAGTTCCTGGCTTACGACGACAAGGCACACTGCGCCATCGAGACCTTTGTGACCACCGGACAGGTGGTCATCATGGGCGAGGTGACCTCTGAGGCTTACATCGACCTGCAGGCCATCGCCCGCAAGACCATCAAGAATATCGGCTACACCAAAGCCGAATACCAGTTTGACGGCAACTCATGCGGCATACTGAGCGCCATCCACGAGCAGAGCGCCGACATCAACCGCGGCGTGAGCCGTGAGGAGGAAGACAACCAGGGTGCCGGCGACCAGGGCATGATGTTCGGCTACGCTTGCAACGAGACCGAAAACTACATGCCCGTTTCGCTCGACCTGGCCCACCTCATCATGACCACTCTCGCCGACATACGCAAGGAAGGCAAGGAGATGACCTATCTGCGCCCCGACTCCAAGAGTCAGGTCACCGTGGAATACAGCGACGACAACGTGCCCCAGCGCATCGACACCATCGTGGTGAGCACCCAGCACGACGAGTTCGACGATGACGACGACCGCATGCTGGCCCGCATCAAGGAAGATGTACTCCATATACTCATGCCCCGCGTCAAGGCCCAGATACACAGCGAGAAGGTGCTGGCGCTCTTCGGCGACGACATCAAGTACTACGTCAACCCCACCGGCAAGTTTGTCATCGGCGGTCCCCACGGCGACACCGGTCTTACCGGCCGCAAGATTATCGTCGACACCTATGGTGGCAAGGGCGGCCACGGCGGTGGCGCATTCTCTGGCAAAGACTCGAGCAAGGTAGACCGCTCGGCTGCCTATGCCGCCCGCTACATCGCCAAGAACATGGTGGCTGCCGGAGTGGCCGATGAGATGCTCGTGCAGCTGGCTTACGCCATCGGCGTGGCAGAGCCCGTGAGCGTATATGTAAACACCTACGGACGCAGCCACGTGGCTATGAGCGACGGAGAGATAGCCGCCAAAATCAAGGAGATGTTTGACCTGCGCCCCAAGGCCATCGAGCGCAAGTTAAAGCTGCGCCAGCCCATGTATCTGGAGACTGCAGCCTACGGACACATGGGTCGCAAGAACGAGGTGGTGACCAAGACCTTCACCAGCCACTATCACGAGACACGTACCATCGATGTGGAGCTCTTCACATGGGAAAAGCTCGACAGCGTGGACAACATCCGTAAAGCGTTCGACCTGAAATGATGCAACAGCAGACTGACACGCTGACCCACACGATGGACGCGGCTGCCACACAGCAGCCCGCGGCCCATCACGAGCTCACCCCCGCCGAGGTGCTGAGCTGGCTGCCGCGCACGGCTACGCCCGCCCAGATGGATTCTGCCATCAGGGCCAACATCAAGCCATGCAAAATCACATGGAGCCAGTGTCCCGATACGCTCCATCTGCCTGGCTGGCCTGCGGGGAAGAGCTACAAGAAGTTCAGTCTGCCACAATATTATAAGGAATCCTTCTTCGCGAAGGATTCCCTTTTTCATCCCGAGCTGCGGGGAGGCCGACTGGGAGTGGCAGGCACGCCTGTGCCCTACACCATCGCCAACGACGACTTCTTCGTGAGCATCCTCCTGGGTGGGTTCGTACTCATCATGGTAGCCTTCACCCAGAGCAAGGGTTTCTTTATGCGCCAGGTAAAGAAATTCTTCTACACCAATCACAGCGACAACACCACCGTCATCCCCGAGACCTCCAGCGAGATAAGATTCCAGGTGGCGCTGATGATACAGACCTGCCTGATGCTGGCACTGAGCTTCTTCTTCTACACCCGCACCCGAATAGGCGAAACATTCATGATAGAAACCTATCAGGTGATAGCCATTTATGTGGCAGTAATCATGGCCTATTTTCTGGTCAAAACCGCCCTGTCGTGGGTGGTCAACTGGACGTTCTTCGGCAGTAAAGAAAATTTACAGATTCAGAAGTCCAACCTCTTCGTGGCAGCCACCGAAGGCGTGGTGTTATTCCCTGTAGTCATGCTGCAGACTTTCTTTGAAATGCCCGTCTATTTCACGCTCTTTTATGTAGGCTTGACCATCGCATCTGCCAAAATACTGACTCTTTGCAAGCAGTTTATCATTTTTTTCAGTAAGAATTCCCTTAGTTTCCAAATAATTTTGTACTTTTGTGCCCTTGAAATAGTACCTCTACTGATGCTTTGGGGAGGACTGACGATAATCAACGGGTATTTGAAAATAAATTTTTAGGACAAAATAATGAAGAAAATTTTAATCTCACAGCCAAAACCATCCAGTGAAAAATCCCCTTATTACGACATAGAGAAAGACTATGGAGTAGAGTGTGTCTTTCGCCCATTCTTCAAGGTTGAGGGATTAACCGCAAAAGAGTTTCGTCAGCAGAAAATAAACCTCCTCGATTATACAGCTGTGGTCTTCACCTCGCGCCATGCCATAGACAACTATTTCAAGCTGGCCAAGGAGATGCGCATCACCATCCCCGAGGACATGAAGTACTTCTGCGTGCTCGAGACTATAGCCCTGTACATACAGAAATATGTGCAGTATCGCAAGCGCAAGGTATTCTTCACCAATACTGGTAAAATCAAGGACCTCATCCCTCTCATGGTAAAGCACAAGACCGAAAAGTATCTCGTGCCGATGAGCGACGTACACAACGACGACGTCGAGAAGATGCTCAACGAGAAGAAGCTGCACCACCAGGAGTGTGTGATGTATCGCACCGTGAGCAACGACTTCAGCGAGGAGGAGAAGAAGAAGTTTGACTTTGACATGCTGGTGTTCTTCAGTCCTACCGGCGTCAAGGCGCTCAAGAGCAATTTCCCCGACTTCGAGCAGGGCGACATCAAGATAGCCGCCTTCGGTCCTGCCACCGCCAAGACCATCACCGATGAGGGTCTGCGCCTCGATCTGGCAGCCCCCAGCAAGGAACATCCGTCAATGACCAGCGCCCTCAAGGCATATCTCAGCAACAGCAAATAAGCACAACCACACCCATGTCGGCTGCTGAAAGATTCACGCTATCCAAGGAAGAGCGTATATGCAGCAAGAAGCTGATAAACGAGCTCTTTACAGGAAACGGACGTTCGATGACGGCGTTTCCGCTGAGAGTTGTGTTTATGAAGCGCACCATCGTCGACGACCAGCCCCGTGCCGCGATGCTCGTGAGCGTTCCCAAGCGCTACTTCAAGCATGCCGTAGACCGCAACAGGGTGAAGAGACAGGTGCGCGAGGCTTTCCGACGCAACAAGTCGATGATTACCCAGAACCTCACCGACGACCACGAAGCCGTAGCCATGGCCTTCGTGTGGCTCACCGACGAGAAATTTCCTTCCTCTGAGGTAGAAAACCGTATGGTCAGACTCCTGACCCGTATCAGCGAATGTCTATGAACGCCCTCAAGTCTATAGGCCGCTGGATGGTAAAGGTGCTGACATGGCTCCTGCTTTTACCCATACTTTTCTACCAGAAATGTATCACCCCATTCACTCCGGCATCATGCCGATTTACCCCCACATGCTCTGAATATGCGCGACAAGCCATCGTCAAGCACGGGCCCATACGCGGACTCTGGCTCGCCGTGCGTCGCATACTGAGATGCCATCCCTGGGGCGGTTCGGGCTACGACCCCGTGCCTTAGAGACCAAGACAGAAACAACGAACAAAAACATAAACAGAATGAAAAACTTTGTAGAAGAACTGAAATGGCGCGGTATGCTGGCGCAGATAATGCCAGGTACCGAAGAGTTTCTGCAGAAGCAGATGGTATCGGCATACCTGGGCACCGACCCCACCGCCGACTCACTCCATATAGGCCACCTCTGTGGCATCATGATGCTGCGACACCTGCAGCGCTGCGGCCACAAGCCCTACCTGCTCGTGGGAGGTGCCACGGGTATGATTGGAGACCCATCGGGCAAGAGCCAGGAGCGCAATCTGCTCGACGCCGACACCCTCTACCACAACCAGGAAGCCATCAAGAACCAGGTATCCAAGTTCCTCGACTTCGACGGCAACGAGCCCAACAAGGCAGAGATGGTCAACAACTACGACTGGATGAAGGACTTCACCTTCCTCGACTTCGCTCGCGAGGTGGGCAAGCACATCACCGTCAACTATATGATGGCCAAGGACAGCGTGCAGAAGCGACTCAACGGAGAGGCTCGCGACGGACTCTCATTCACCGAGTTCACCTACCAGCTGCTCCAAGGCTACGACTTCCTCTACCTCTACCAGAGACACGGAGTGCAGCTCCAGCTCGGCGGTAACGACCAGTGGGGCAACATGACCACAGGCACCGAGCTCATACGTCGCACCCTCGGCTCAGAGGCCGAAGCCTACTGCCTCACCTGCCCGCTCATCACCAAGGCCGACGGCAAGAAGTTTGGCAAGACCGAGAGCGGCAACATCTGGCTCGACCGCAACCGCACCACGCCTTACGCCTTCTACCAGTTCTGGCTCAACGTGGGCGACGAAGAAGCCGAGAAGTACATCAAGATATTCACCTCGCTCGAGCGCGATACCATCGAGGCGCTCATCGACGAGCACCGTCAGGACCCAGGCCGCCGCGTGCTGCAGCGTCGTCTGGCAGAAGAGGTTACCGTAATGGTACACTCAGAGGAAGACCTGCAGATGGCTATCGAGGCCAGCAACATCCTCTTCGGCAAAGCCACCAAGGAGAACCTGCAGAAGCTCGACGAGGCCACACTGCTCGATGTCTTCGCCGGAGTGCCCCACTTCACCCTCGCCAAGGACCAGCTGGGTCAGCCCGCCGTAGAGCTCTTCACCCGCGACGATGTCAAGATTTTCGCCAGCAAGGGCGAGATGCGCAAGCTCGTACAGGGCGGCGGCGTATCGCTCAACAAGGAGAAGCTCGCAGCCTTTGACCAGGTCATCACCGCCGACGACCTCATCGACGGCAAGTACCTCCTCGTACAGCGCGGCAAGAAAAACTACTATCTTGTCACTGTGAAGTAAGAACATAAATATAGATAGCCCAAAGCGTGGTCCGGAGTCTCCGAGCCACGCTTTTTTGATGAGTAAATGCCGAATCTATGAAAAGTAAAGCCTACTGACGGTGAAGACATCACAGACAGCAGGCTTTATCCTAATATTGTTATCTCCAGAGTGGCTCATTTTCCCATCCTTGAGGGAAACCAAGTGCATTCAAATCTACCTCTGGATAATCTGCAAATAACGTCTTCATCTTCTGAAGCATATCATTGTTTGGAGATATGACATCCAAGAAATACTTAATGATACATATATTATAGTAGATGCGAAGCGAATCCGTCTGAAGCGTAATCCAAGGATAGACCATCCTATTAGGTACCATTGGACGGATAGTATTGTGCTTGTTCCAAACTCTCGAGTGATGGCAACATGCATTCCTTGTCAGTGTCACAATAGTCAGCCAAGATTCAAATGGCGCTATTTGCAGCCCAAATGATTGAGAGATTCTTTTCTTTATCTTCTTATCCTTGATGTTGCTGTATATGTTTGTGATGATACCGAAAGGAAGTATTTCTGAAACAATCCATGCTGGTGGATATGGGTCAGAATATGTCTCCTTGAAATGGATAATGAATTCCTCTTTTGATTTGCGAAGCTCATGGTCTATCAAATCTATTGTCTTTTGAAACTTTGTGGAGCTGACAAAGTTAGCGGAATCTGTTATCCAGAAGGGGGCACCTGTCATTGAACTACCGATGTTGACTATCGCACTACGCACAGCAATTTCAATCTTCTCAAGATCATTAAACAATAATAGACGCAGCTTTTTATCAAATCGATACAACATCATTACCTTGCTGAATGTCGCATCGGGTTTATATATATGACGCTCTTTCGGCATCTTGAGCAATGGATACATATAAGCAGAGAGACGGTAATAGCCGATATGCTCCAAGTAATGTTCCGCCTTCGATGTGTCGGAAATGGAAAGACCTCTTGATTGCAGCAACGAGACGAGGTCATGTGGCGATGAATAGCCCTTGGTGAACGGTATAGTATTTGACATATGGTTAATAAAAAAAACGACCCGCACATTTGAGCATCGTTGAGAGGCTTGGCGGGTTCTAGCACTGCAAATATAGAAAGATAATATGAATTGTGCAAGCATTAAGTCGAGAAAAAAACTTTCCAACAACGATTTCTTGTCTTTTAGATAGAAACATAACATTTTTGGAGGCTTTTTTAGGAGAAATATGTGGCAATTACATTAATTATCATGGTATGAGAGACAGCTATGATTTGATGCTGAATATTATTGATTTTCCCTCATTAGGTCATTGACGGCAAGTACCTCCTCGTACAGCGCGGCAAGAAGAATTACTATCTTGTCACTGTGAAGTAAGAGCCATCTCTCATCGATATTGGAGGTGTATCTGCAACTATCAGGCAGATACACCTCTTCTCTTTTGTCACCCCCGGAGTTGATATGGTCAGCCCGAATTATCCCGACCTTTCTCTGGCGCAAGCCCTCTGCTTCCCGGCTCAACGCAAAGCTAAAGGAGGGGGGTGGGGAATATGCCCAAAATAGGATGGAAATGGCAAAAAAGTGGCGATAGTGTGCGAAAAGGCAGCTGAAAAGTACCATTTTCGCACACTATCGCCACTTTTTCCGTTTTTTTTACGTAACTTAGCACCGTCAGAAACATAGTTTTAACCTAAAACGAGCAATATGGCAACAGTCAATATCATCGGTAGAAAGAAGGAACTTGACCTGCTGGATAGATACTACCATTCGGGCAAAGCCGAGTTTGTGGCTCTCTATGGCAGAAGACGTGTGGGAAAGACTTTTCTTATCCGTCAGCGCTTCAATGGACAGTTTGACTTTGACATGACGGGCGTGCTGGAAGGCAGCAAGGCCGAACAGATGACCGCTTTTCATGCTGCAATGAAGTTGAATGGATATAAAGGAAGGAAGAACACCAACTGGATGGATGCCTTTGTGGCTCTGCGCCAGCTGCTTGCCGAGAAGATAACGCCCGGAAGGCGCTGCCTGATATTTATCGACGAACTCCCGTGTCTCGACACGCCCAAAGCCGGTTTTGTAAATGCCCTCGGGCATTTCTGGAACAGTTGGGCCAACTGGCAATCAGAGATTATGCTGATTATATGTGGCAGCGCCACGTCGTGGATGGTGCGCAATGTGATAGACAATCATGGCGGCCTGCACGACCGGATTACCCATGAAATGCCCTTGCATCCCTTTACCCTCGCCGAAACCGAAGAATACTTCCATACCAATGGATTCCCATGGCAGCGACTAAGTATCCTGCAGGCTTACATGGCTGTGGGCGGTGTACCTTACTATATGAGCCTCTTTGAGAAGAACGAGAGTCCGGCAATAGGCATCGACAGACTCTTCTTCGGTGAGAATGCAGAACTGGCCAAAGAATTCAGACGCCTCTTTGCCTCGTTGTTTCGCAACAGCACACCCTATGTGGAAATCATCAATATCCTCGCCAAGCATCCGCAGGGCATGACGCGCGCTCAGATGGCCAAAGAACTGAAGCAAAGCAACAACGGAAGGTTAGGGGATATGCTCAACGACCTGGTGTACTGTGACTTCATTTCCAAAAACAATGTCAGAGAGAAGAAGGTCAACACCAACTCGGCCCTCTATCAGCTCACAGACTTCTACACCATCTTCTACAATACTTTTGTGACTAAAGGCCACACCAACCAGCACTACTGGAGCCAGCATGTGGGCACGCCCGAAGTGAATACATGGTACGGGCTCGCCTATGAGCGTATATGCAAAGCCCATATACCACAGATAAAGAGGGCACTGGGCATCGCGAGCGTTGCCACCGAATACTACTCATGGCGCAGCAGGAAGAATAAAGATGCGGCACAGATAGATATCATCATCGACAGGGCCGACAGCATGATTAATCTGTGTGAAGTCAAATACAGTGAGGCACTATACACCCTGGACAAGGACGAATATCTGCGAATCATGCACCGCCGCGACGCTTTCCGTGCAGAGACCGAAACCCACAAGTCGATTATACCCACTATGATAACCACGTTTGGCATGACGCAAGGAGCTTACAGCGACCAAATGACGGTGAAACTGGATATGAACGATATGTTTGACAACGACTGAAATGGTCTAAAAAGTGGCGATAGTGTGCGAAAAGGCATCAAAAAAGTACCCTTTTCGCACGTTATCGCCACTTTTTTCGTTTTTTCCCTTGTTTCGGGAGAGGTGGAGAGCAGCTTGGTGGGGAAATGGGGGCGCGAAATATGGATATCTGTGTTCGCTATGATATTATCATGCCCTGAATTAGTGAAAATAAAGCGCGGAAACAAGATTAAAGAGGTGCGCAGCGGGGTGGTGGGCACTGCAGGCGTGAGGGATGGGGTGCGCTGCGGAGTGGTGGGCACACCTACGGGGATGGTTGGTATGTGCAGTGGTACTGATATCATAACGACAGACAGGGTCGGTGCGAGCAGCGGTACGGATGGGATGGATGGAGGTACGGTCAGTGCGCATAGTGGAGGGAATGGAATGGATAGTGGCAGGGTCGGTGCGCGCAGCTGGATGATTGGCACAGTAAGTTGAATGAAGAGTATGGCAAGCAGAGCGGATGGGCACGGCAGAGGGCACGATGGCGGTAAGCAACGAGAGATATGTGGATGCGCAGCGAGAGATATGTGGTGCGCAGCGGAGTGGTGGGTACGGCAGGCGTGAGGGATGATGTGCGCAGCGGGATGGCTTTGAGGGCGGCTGTGGGGTAGGGGAATTGCGCTTATGCGGTACACCTTATTAAATTAAAGGGGAGTTTATTCGTATTTATCGGCATTTATCAGTAACTTTGCAGTCAACAATATTTTAGCTAAAATGGAACAAACATTATTGATTTATAACACGCTGACGCGCAAGAAGGAGGCCTTCAAGCCTCTGCATGCCCCCAACGTGGGCATGTATGTGTGCGGCCCCACCGTATATGGCGACCCCCATCTGGGCCACGCCCGCCCCGCCATCACGTTTGATATCCTCTTCAGATATCTGAAGCATCTGGGCTACAAGGTGCGCTATGTGCGCAACATCACCGACGTGGGCCATCTGGAGCACGACGCCGATGAGGGCGACGACAAGATAGAGAAGAAGGCCCGACTGGAGCAGCTCGAGCCTATGGAGATAGCCCAGCACTATACCAACCGCTACCACCAGGCTATGGATATGCTCAACGTGCTTCCTCCCTCGATCGAACCCCACGCCACGGGCCATATCATCGAGCAGGAGCAGCTGGTGCAGCAGATTCTTGACAACGGCTATGCCTACGTGAGCAACGGCTCTGTATACTTCGATGTAGAAAAATACAACAAAGACCATAAATACGGCATCCTCTCGGGCCGCAATCTGGAGGATGTCATCAACCACTCGCGCGACCTCGCCGGCACCGACGAGAAGCACAACCAGGTGGACTTTGCCCTGTGGAAGAAGGCCCAGCCCGAGCACATCATGCGCTGGCCCAGTCCCTGGAGCGACGGATTCCCCGGCTGGCACTGCGAGTGTACCGCCATGGGCCGCAAGTATCTGGGCGACCACTTCGACATCCACGGTGGCGGCATGGACCTCATCTTCCCCCACCACGAGTGTGAGATAGCCCAGGCTGTGGCCAGTCAGGGCGACCAGATGGTGCACTACTGGATGCACAACAACATGATTACCATCAACGGCCAGAAGATGGGCAAGTCGCTGGGCAACTTCATCACCCTCGAGCAGTTCTTCACCGGCGACCACGCTTCGCTCGACCAGGCCTACTCGCCGATGACCATCCGCTTCTTTATCCTCTCTGCCCACTATCGTGGCACTGTAGACTTCTCCAACGAGGCTCTGAAGGCTTCGGAGAAGGGTCTGGAGCGACTCATCAACGGTATTACCGACATGGAGCGCATCCAGGCTGGCAAGGAGAGCGACGCCGAGACCCACAAGTTTGTGGCTGCGCTGCGGCAGAAGTGCTACGACGCCATGAACGACGACTTCATGACTCCCCTCGTGATAAGCTATCTCTTCGAGGCTTGCCACGTCATCAATACCCTCATCGACCACAAGGCTGCCATCTCTGCAGACGACCTCGCCGAGCTCTCGTCTACGATGCGGCTCTTCGCCTTCGACCTGCTGGGTCTGAAGAGCGAGAAGGGCATGAACAACGATGCCCGCGAGGAAGCCTATGGCAAGGTGGTCGACATGGTGCTCGAGCTGCGCGCCAAGGCCAAGGCCGATAAGGACTGGGCCACGAGCGACAAGATACGCGACGAGCTTGCCGCCGACGGTTTTGAAATCAAAGACACCAAAGACGGTGTGACCTGGAAACTGAACAAGTAACACAAACTGGATAACGACATGGAATATAACTTCAGAGAAATAGAGCAGAAGTGGCAGAAAAACTGGGTGGAGATGAACACCTACAAGGTAACTGAGGACGAGAACCGCAAGAAGTTCTATGTGCTCAACATGTTCCCCTATCCCTCGGGCGCCGGACTCCACGTGGGCCATCCCTTGGGCTATATAGCCTCCGACATCTTTGCCCGCTACAAGCGTCTGCAGGGCTTCAACGTGCTCAACCCTATGGGCTACGACGCCTACGGTCTGCCCGCCGAGCAGTATGCCATCCAGACGGGTCAGCATCCTGCCATCACAACCGTCAACAATATTGCCCGCTACCGCCAGCAGCTCGACAAGATAGGTTTCTGCTTCGACTGGGACCGCGAGGTGCGCACCTGCGACCCCGGATATTACCACTGGACCCAGTGGGCCTTTGAGAAGATGTTCAACTCTTACTACTCCAACACCCTGCAGAAGGCCCAGCCCATCAGCAAGCTCATCGAGCACTTCGAGGACAACGGCACACTGGGCATGGATGTGGCCTGCTCTGAAGAGCTTGTCTTCTCTGCCCGCGACTGGAAGAGCATGAACGAGCACGAGCAGCAGAAGACGCTCATGAACTACCGCATAGCCTACCTGGGCGAGACTATGGTCAACTGGTGTGCCGGACTGGGCACCGTGCTGGCCAACGACGAGGTGGTAGAGGGTGTGAGCGTGCGCGGCGGCTATCCCGTGGTGCAGAAGAAGATGCGCCAGTGGTGTCTGCGCGTGTCGGCCTACGCCCAGCGTCTGCTCGACGGTCTGGAGACTGTAGACTGGACCGACTCGATGAAGGAAACGCAGCGCAACTGGATAGGCCGTTCGGAAGGAACCGAAGTCCAGTTCAGCGTCAAGGACAGCAATGTACGCTTCACCATCTTCACCACCCGTGCCGACACCATGTTTGGCGTCACCTTTATGGTGCTTGCTCCCGAGAGCGAATATGTGGCCCAGGTGACCACCCCCGAGCAGCAGGCCGAGGTCGAGGAGTATCTCGCCTATGTGAAGAAGCGCACCGAACTGGAGCGTATGTCAGACCGCAAGGTCACTGGCGTGTTTACCGGTTCGTATGCCATCAACCCATTGACAGGCGACGCTCTGCCCATCTGGGTTTCGGAGTATGTGCTGGCGGGCTATGGCACCGGCGCCATCATGGCAGTTCCCGCCCACGACTCTCGCGACTACGCCTTTGCCAAGCACTTCTCGCTGCCCATCATCCCACTGATAGAGGGTGCCGACGTGAGCGAGCAGAGCTACGACGCCAAGGAGGGCATCGTGTGCAACTCGCCCGTAGAGGGCAAGCAGACCGAGTTCTCGCTCAACGGACTCACCGTCAAGGAGGCCATCGCCGCCACCAAGCGCTATGTGACCGAAAAGGGTCTGGGCCGCGTCAAGGTCAACTACCGTCTGCGCGATGCCATCTTCTCTCGCCAGCGCTACTGGGGCGAACCCTTCCCCGTGTACTATAAGGACGACATTCCCTACATGATACCCGAGCAGTATCTGCCCATCGAGCTGCCCGAGATAGACAAGTACGAGCCCACCGAGAGCGGCGAGCCTCCATTGGGCCGCGCCAGAAAATGGGCTTGGGACACCCAGAACAACCAGGTGGTCGACAAGGAGCTCATCGACGGCAAGACCGTATTCCCCATCGAGCTCTACACCATGCCCGGATTTGCCGGTTCGAGCGCCTACTATCTGCGCTACATGGACCCCCACAACGACCACGAGCTGGTAAGCCGTGAAGCCAACGACTACTGGCAGAATGTGGACCTCTATGTGGGTGGTACCGAGCACGCCACAGGCCACCTCATCTACTCGCGCTTCTGGAACAAGTTCCTGCACGACTACAATGTGACCTGCAAGGAAGAGCCCTATCAGAAACTCATCAACCAGGGTATGATACAGGGTCGCTCCAACTTCGTATACCGCATCAACAGCGACGACCACAGTGCCGCTCCGCGCTTTGTGTCGCTCGGCCTGAAGGACCAGTATGACGTCACACCTATCCACGTCGATGTCAACATCGTGCATGGCGACGTGCTCGACACCGAAGCCTTCAAGGCATGGCGCCCCGAGTTTGCCAACGCCGAGTTTGTGCTCGAAGACGGCAAGTACGTCTGCGGATGGGCCATAGAGAAGATGTCGAAGTCCATGTTCAATGTGGTCAACCCCGACATGATCGTCGAGCAGTACGGCGCCGACACGCTGCGTCTCTACGAGATGTTCCTCGGTCCTGTAGAGCAGAGCAAGCCCTGGGATACCAATGGTATCGACGGCTGCCACCGCTTCCTCAAGAAGCTGTGGAACCTCTACTTCGACCCCCACACCGACGAGTTCCGCGTCAACGACGACGAGCCCTCGAAAGAGAGCCTTAAAAGTGTGCACAAGCTCATCAAGAAGGTGACCGCCGACATCGAAAACTTCTCATACAACACTGCCATCTCTGCCTTTATGATTTGCGTCAACGAGCTGGGACAGCAGAAGTGCTACAACCGCGAGCTGCTCACCATCCTGACCGTGCTCATCGCTCCCTTCGCGCCCCATATCGCCGAAGAACTGTGGAGCCGGCTCAACATGAAGGGCAGCGTATGCGACGCCCAGTGGCCCGTATGCAACGAGCAATACCTGGTAGAGAGCGAGGTGCAGCTCACCATCTCCTTCAACGGCAAGGCCCGCTTCCAGAAGAAGTTTGCCGCCGATGCCACCAACGACGCCATACAGCAGGCAGTGCTCGCCGACGAGCTGAGCCAGAAGTATATCGACGGCAAGCAGGTGGTGAAGGTAATCGTAGTGCCCAAGAAGATTGTGAATGTCGTCGTGAAGTAATCGGGCGGCAACGCACACCAAGAATACTACATCAGAGGAAGTTGCCGCTTGCACACACCACAACCCGGCGTGTGCAAGACGACGACTTCTTTTGCTTAGAGACAAACAGTAAACAACAATGCAACTATAACTCCTATGACAATCGACCGTAATATGATCTGGCAGGAGACGAAGGACTACTTCAACATCACCCTCGGACTCATGCTCTACACCTTCGGTTTCACCGTATTCCTGCTTCCCTATCAAATCGTGACCGGAGGCATCGCGGGTATCGGAGCCATCATCTTCTATGCCACCAAGTTCCCAGTGCAGTGGACATTCTTCATCATCAACGCCCTGCTCATCGTGGCGGCACTGAAGGAGCTGGGTATCAAGTTTCTCACCAAGACCATCTATGCCACGGTGGTGATAACCGTGATGCTCGACCTGGCTCAGAAGGTAGTGGAACAGCCCGACGGCACGTTCTACAAGCTCATGGGCGAAGGCAACGATTTCATGTCGCTCATCATCGGCTGTATGCTCACCGGTACGGCACTTGCCATAGTCTTCCTGAACAACGGCAGCACCGGCGGCACCGACATCATTGCCGCTGTAGTCAACAAGCACTTCAATGTCTCGCTCGGCAAGGGACTCATCATGGTCGACCTCGTCATCATCAGCAGCTGTCTTGCCATCGATACCTTTGGTGAGTTTCCACAGCGATGCCAGATGGTGGTCTTCGGTCTATGCACGATGGTCATCGAGTGTACTATGATAGACTACGTGATGAACGTACAGCGCCAGTCGGTACAGTTTATGATTTTCTCCAAGGACTACAAGAAGATAGCCGAAGCCATCACGCGCAAGACCGACCACACGCTGACCATCCTCGACGGTCACGGATGGTATACGGGCAAGGAGATGAAGGTCATCTGTCTCCTGGCCAAGAAGCGCGAGAGTGTGCTCATCTTCCGACTCATCAAGATGATAGACCCACGCGCCTTCGTCAGCCAGAGCAGCGTCATCGGTGTCTATGGCGAGGGCTTTGACCCCATCAAGGTCAAGATCAAGAAGAATAAGGAACACGAGCAAGAACTGCAACAGCAGCAACAAGAAAATGAATGATATGAACCCATCATCACACACCGCCCACAGCGCTGCCGAGGTGGAGCAGCAGGGTAGGGCGATAGTCTTTGCCACCAACAACTCACACAAGCTCGACGAGATACGTGCCATCCTCGGCGACAGGTTCAAGGTACTGTCGCTCCGGGACATCGACTGCCACGTAGACATACCCGAGACCGCCAATACCCTGGAGGGCAACGCCATCCAGAAGGCACGCTACATAGCCGAGCACTACGGCTACGACTGCTTTGCCGACGATACCGGTCTGGAGGTCACTGCCCTCGGCGGCGAACCCGGCGTACACTCGGCGCGCTATGCCGACGGCACCGACCACGACTCAGAGGCCAACATGCAGAAGCTGCTCGCCCGACTCAAGGACAAAGACGACCGCAGGGCGCAGTTCCGCACCGTCATCTGTCTGGCCCGCAAGAGCGACATAGCCGACTACACCCTCTTCGAAGGCATCGTGCGCGGCACCATCGCCAAGGAGAAGCAGGGCAGCAGCGGTTTCGGCTACGACCCCATCTTCGTCCCCGAAGGCTACGACGAGAGCTTTGCCGCCCTGGGCGACGAGGTCAAGAACCGCATATCACACCGCGCCAGAGCCGTGGCCAAACTCGCCGATTATCTCAAACAGTAACTCACCCTCGACACTCTCGGTTATGAAACGCTATATCCTCACCATGCTCCTTGCCATCGCGGCAGTCTTCGCCCATGCCGACAACAGTCTGTGGAAGGCATATATGGCCTATCACGACATCACCCGGATAGAGCAGGGCGGCAAGAGACTCTATGTGCTTGCCTCGGGCAATCTCTTCACCTACAATACCGCCGACGGCGAGGTGCGCACCTTTGACAAGTGCAACGGACTGAGCGACTGCGCCATCAGCCATATCGCCTGGTGCCAGCAGGCAGCAAGGCTGGTCATCGTCTACAGCAACCAGAACATCGACCTGATGAGCGGGCGCAACAACGACGACATCACCAATCTGCCCGACTACTACCGCAAGGCCATGACCGAGGACAAGACCATCAACCACGTATGTATCGACGGCGTCTACGCCTATCTCTCCACCGGTTTCGGCATCGTCAAGGTCAATGTGAAGAACGCCGAGGTCAGCGAGACCTACAATCTGCATACCCCCGTGGCATACAGTTATGTAGAAGGCGGCTATCTCTATGCTGCCCAGCGCGGTAAGGGCATCTACCGCGCCGCACTCGGCACTAACATGATGGACCCAGCCAACTGGACCTACGCCCGGGCTTACAGCGATATCTGGGAGACGCCCGACAGCAAGCTGCTCGACATGGTGAAAGACCTAAACCGTGGCGGACTCAAGTACAACAACTTCGGCTGTCTGCGCTTCTATGACGGCCGTCTCTACACCGTGGGCGGAGGCTACACCGTGAGCCAAGACCTGCATCTGCCTGGTGGCATCCAGGTCTACGACGGTAGCAACTGGGAGGTCTATCAGGACGATATCAACAGCCAACTGGGCGACGGCTACTTTGAAGACATCAATGCCATCGATGTAGACCCACGCGATGCCAACCACGTGTTTGTCTCGGGCCGTACGGGTATCTACGAGTTCAGCGACCGGCGGTTTGTGCGTCACTACAGTTATGACAACAGCGCCCTCTCGCCCACCTATCCCGACGACAAGATGTATGTAGTGGTGCATGATGTCAAGTTCGACACCGAGGGTAATCTCTGGGCGCTCAACAGCATCAACAAGGAGAAGAACATCATACGTCTGGGCACCGACGGACAGTGGACATCACTCTACAAGGAACCTCTGAAGTCGCTGACCAACCTGCGCGATATCACCTTTGATAGCCGCAGCCTCATGTGGTTTGTCAACGACAGCTGGAAGAAGACCGGCCTCTTCTGCTACCAGCCCTCGAGCGATGCCATCAACAGCTATACCTCCTTCGTCAACCAAGACGGCACCACGGTCAACGTGGAATACGTACACTGCGTGGCCGAAGACAAGGACCATCAGATGTGGATAGGCACCAATGTGGGCCCTCTGCGACTCTCGCCCAGCGAGATAACCTCGCAGTCGCCCGTATTCGAGCAGGTCAAGGTGCCCCGCAACGATGGCACCAACTATGCCGACTATCTGCTCGATGGCGTCAACATCTCGTGCATCGTCATCGACGGCGGCGGACGCAAGTGGATGGGCACCTACGGCAACGGCATCTATCTCATCAGTGCCGACTGCATGACCCAGATAGCCCACTTCACCGAGACCAACAGCAAGCTGCTCTCTGACAATATCCAGGCGATGGCCATCAATCCCGCCACCGGCGAGGTGTTTATCGGCACCGACAAGGGACTCTGCTCCTACAGCAGCGGAGCCACCGAGCCCGTGGACGAGATGAACAAGGACAACACCTATGCCTATCCCAACCCCGTGAACCCAGACTATACCGGCCCTATCACCATCGTGGGGCTGAGCTACAATGCCGATGTCAAGATAGTCACCGCCTCGGGCACGCTCGTAGCCCAGGGCCGCAGCAATGGCGGTACCTTCGAGTGGAACGGATGCGACCTCAAGGGTCGCCGCGTGGCGAGCGGAGTGTATATGGTGCAGACTGCCACTGCCGACGGCAGCAAGGGCACCGTGTGCAAGATAGCCATCGTAAACTGAGGTGTCTATGCCGCCGAGCAACCATCCTTCTGAACGACTGGAGTGGCTGAGCCTGATGCGCGGGCTGAGCATCGTGCTGGTGGTGATGTTTCATGTGCAGCTGGTCGATATGGCCACCGGCGAGAACCATAGCCTCTGCACCACCCTGCCCACCATTTTCACTCCCATACGCATGCCCTTCTTCATCTTCACCTCGGGCGGGCTGCTCTACCTGAGCCGCATACGCCGCGAGTGGACCACCCGGGCACTCTATGCCGACAAGCTGCGGCGCATAGCCATCCCCTTTGTCTTCTTCGTCACCTTCTACTATCTGTTCAAGCTCCTCGCTGGCGCCTGGGCCAAGACTCCCGTGCCCCTGTCGCTCTCCTACTATGCCGAGTGCTTCTACCGGTTTACAGGGCATCCCTCTGCCCATCTGTGGTTTCTCGCCACGCTGCTCATGCTCATGGCGCTCTATCCCCTCTTTGTAGCGGTATGCCGCAACCATACCGCCTCGGTGGCGATGCTGCTCTTCAGCGTGGGCATCTATCATGCCGACTTGGAGAACGTGCTGCCCGACGTGTTCTACATCAATCACTTGCACCGCTATCTGGTCTATTTCTACTTCGGCATCTTCTTCTTCAGATACCGTCTCTACCGTTTCACCGACAGTCCACTGGTCGCCGTGGCGGCCGTGGCAGTCTATGCCGCGTCCTACTGCGTCGTGGGCGGACTCGCCACATCCATTGCAGGCATCGTGATGTGCGTGGCTGTGGGGCAGAGCGTGGCGCGCCGTCAGCCGGGCCTCTTCGGCAGTTTCCGCGACTATATCTACCAGATTTATCTCATGTCGATGTTTTTCCAGGCATTTGTCGAGCTGGTGCTGTGGAAGCGTCTCTTCTACGACGAGCGCCTTTTCCTGGTCTTCTATGCCCTCAATATCCTTGCAGGCATCTATCTGCCCACCCTCGTGGCGCGGTTGGCACAGCGACAGCCTTACCGCCTCGTGCGCCTGTGCTTGGGCATCAAGGCGTGAGTGGCATTCGGTCTACCACCTGTACAGTTCCGCCTACCACCTATATAATGGAAATGCGCCAGAACAGCCCTTACGAGCTATTCTGGCGCATCTTTTGTCTCCCAGCGTGACTTGCTGCATCAGCTCAGCGAGAGCATCTTCTCGATGGGCTTGACGGCGTCGCGCGCGATGGCTGGGTCTATCTCTACAGTAGGCCATCCGTAGCGCAGAGAGTTATAGATTTTGAGCAGCGTATTCTTCTTCATGTATTCGCACTCGTTGCAGCTGCAGCCCACACCCTCGCTCATCTCGGGCGGAACGGGGTAGAAGCGCTTGTCGGGACAGGTACGCTCCAGCTCGTGCAGAATGCCAGCCTCGGTGGCCACGATAAACTCCTGCTTGTCGCTCTGCTGGGCGTAGGTGAGCATGGTGGCTGTGCTGCCCTTGACATCGGCTACAGCCAGCACTGGAGCCTTGCACTCGAGGTGGGCCATAACCACGGCGTCGGGGTGCTCGGCCTTGAGGCGTACGATGGCGTCGACAGAGAATTTCTCATGCACGTGGCAGCCGCCGTTCCAGAGCAGCATCTGGCGACCGGTGACGCTGTTGATATAGTTGCCCAGATTGTAGTCGGGGCCGAAGATAATCTTCTCGTCCTTGGGGAAGGCGTCTATCACCTTCTTGGCATTGCCGCTGGTCACCACACAGTCGGTGAGCGCTTTGACGGCAGCCGTGGTGTTGACATACGACACCACTTTATAGCCCGGATGCTCGTCCTTGAACTTCTTCAGGTCTTCTGCCTTGCAGCTGTCGGCGAGCGAGCAGCCAGCCGTGAGGTCGGGGCATATCACTGTCTTTTCGGGCGAGAGCAGTTTACAAGTCTCTGCCATAAAGTGTACGCCACACATCACCATCACCTTGGCATCGGTCTCTGCCGCCTTGCGCGCCAGAGCCAACGAGTCGCCCACAAAGTCGGCTATCTCCTGTATCTCGCCTACTGTATAATAATGTGCCAGGATGATGGCATCCTTCTCCTTACACATGCGGCGTATCTCCTGTTTGAGATTCAGACCTTGCTCGACAGGTTCGTCTATACAACCCTTGTCAATCCACTCTTTGTTCACCATCATTATTATATTTTTTATTTATATCTTATTTCCTTATTCTTAAACTATAACTAAATACACTGTGGAAAAGTGGATAACTTATAGCCTTATTGTTTGCAGATTTGCATTATACACATTTGGTAGTCACTTATACACACCTGTGTCTAATATTAATCGGCTGAATGACAACAGTAAATGTAGTTATACACCATCTGCGTATATCTTGCAAAGTTAATAAGTTTATATCTTTTGACCATATAAAAGTATGGAAAACTTGCTGAAAACTGTCTAATTTCTCTGTGGATATCCCACCCTGAACTCCGCGCACCCCTATAGTGTGGATATCTGCATAGGTTATGCACGCGGTTATACATAGGTTTTCCACATGGTTATCCACAGCGCTGTCGGTGCATATAACTATATATAAAATATATAGTGAAGACACCACCGGTCATCGCATAACGACATCGGCCGACGCCGGGATGATGTTTGTCGGCTCGTATCGGAAGGTACGGGCTTCCGTATCTTCCGATACGTATCCGCGTTTCATCCGATACGAGCATCCGCGCCGTCCGATACTCATCGCCAAAGGTGGTCTCGGGATGGCTATCTATGGTCACTGTGTTTGCCATCCTATAAAAAAACTTGGGTAAGAATGTTGAAATCCAGATAATTGCCAGTATATTTGCAGATACCTTCATCTATTATGATGTCATCCGTCAGGCTGCAGACCTTAAAGCCCATGAACTCCTTGCACGGGAATGTGACCCGCAAGAGCGCAGCGATGCTTTGCGCCATCGCGAAGAGGCCGAGCGCAAATGCAGGTTGGTCGACAGGATGAGGGTCTGGAAGCATACGCCGTCGGATGTCATCGCCGAAAGCATCAGTATAGGCGATATCCGGGTGACTCCTTTCTCCAACTGTCATAGCATCTTACACAAGGACGCAGATGCTGAATTGTGATTTAGGAGAAACGCTCGAGATTGTAATGTGTGTTCATATTGTTATAGTCATTGTTACCTTAGTGGTTTACCAAATCAGCGATGTGCTTTTTGCATATATTCTTGAGTTTGTTGAGGAACAGGAGGAACAGCAGGAGGAGAATGCCGCTTAATGAGTCGTTTATATTCATGGAGAATACTATGCTGTCGTATATGCCGTGGGCCAAAATAGGACCGACGAGTATCAATGCGCATGTCTGCCAGTTGCGCACGATTCGGAAATGCCATAGCGAGTAATAGAATCCCATGATGACAGCATCGAGGAAATGACCTGGAACGGCAAACAAGGCTCTTGCTATGCCGACGCTTATCCATGACTCGTAGTTGTCGAAAAGGTAGAGAACATTCTCGATAGCGGCAAATCCCATACCTATACATACGGCATACACGATGCCGTCGAAGTGCTCGTCGAAGTATGGGTTGTTTCTCAACAGCAGCCACAGCATCACCAACTTTGCCACCTCTTCTGGTATCGCAGCCATAAAAAAGGCATTGGATATGGCGCTGCCTATGGTTGAAACCTCGTCATTGTCAAATTCGGCAATTGCTTCAAATGGTATGACTATCAACAGAGTAAGCAGTGCCGAGAGTATGCCATAGATGAATGCCTTTATGAGCAACTTCGTCGGTTCGGGTTGCTTGCGGTCCTTACGGTAGATGTACCAAATCACAACTGCTACTGGCGCGATGGCAGCTAATATTACTAAGACATTGAGCATAAATAAACAGATTGATGTATTAACGGTTTATGGATAGGTTGACTCTTTATCGGTTGTCAGGATATCTCTGCGTAGTATGGCAGAGAGAGTGGGGATTGCCTCCCGGTCGTCAGTGGCTCTTGCTGTACATGCGCTCTATGTGCTGGCGCAGATATTCCTTGAACTCGTCGTTGCCCAGCACCTCGATGTCGTCGTAGAGACCTAACACAAAGCGGCCTATACCAATGTAGCTGCATACGTCGAGGTCGAGCCTGAAGTGTCGCTCATCATGAGGTGTCATACAGTCTGCGGCGCGGGGCACCTCTTCGCGCAGCAGATTGGCAGAGAGCTGCCCCAGTATCATGCTGACCGGGTGGCGCTCTTCGGCACAGAACATGAATGCGTCGGTAAACATCTGCCGGTGGCGGTCTTCGTAGCTCCACAACATGTCTATGATTTCCACGTCGCCCATGCGGGCTATCTTGAAGGTCTTATTGAGGCCGGTGCTGGGCTCGTAGCAGCGCACGTCCATATTGTCGTTCATGAAGGCGAAGGGTTCTACTATGCGGTCGGTCACAGTCTGGCTGTGGGGCGACGAGTAGTTGCATATCTTGACCATCTGCTTGAACTTGATGGCTTCGTAGAGCCTGTCTATATTGTGGGAGAGCTGCTGGTTGGCGGTGATGTCGGTGAGTATGCGCAGGTCGTAGAACTTGTCGAGCTTGTGGCGTATGCTCTCGGCGAGGGCATTGTTGTCGTCGGTGCCGCTGATGAGCCGTCTCAGCAGCACAGCCTCCTGCTCGGTGAAGTCTATGCTCTCGTGGAGTTTGCGGAAGAAGGGCGAGTGGCGGTCGAGCCTGTAGTAGGTGCCCGACTTGACGAGTCTGAAACCGGCATCGCGGAAGAAGTCGAAGTAGTAATACAGATTGCGCAGCGAGATGCCTACACGGTCGCAGAGCTGTGCGGCGGTGTAGTTCTTGTTCTCGGTCATCAGTAGCAGCAGGTCGAGCTCGCGCTGCAGTTTGTCGTGTCTCATTTACTTGATGTTTCGGGGGTGATGGTTGAGTATCTGTTCGCGCAGGGTGGTGGTGTCGATGTGCGTATAGATTTCGGTGGTGGCTATATTCTCATGCCCCAGCATGGCCTGGATGGCTCTCAGGTCGGCCCCTCCCTTGAGCAGCGCTGTGGCAAAACTGTGGCGCAGCGTGTGGGGCGAAATGGGCTTGTGGATGCCTGCCGCGAGTGCCGCCTGGCGTATGATGTAGAACACCATGATGCGGGTAAGGTGGCTGCCGCGCCGCGAGAGAAACACATAGTCTTCTTCGCCGGGCTTGATGCGTAGATGGCAGCGGTCGGCATACCACAGCCCGAGCTCGTGGAGCGCCGTGTCGGAGATGGGCACCAGCCGCTCCTTGCTGCCCTTGCCCATGATGCGCACAAACCGCTCCTCGGTATATATCGCCGATAGCTTCATGTTGACCAGTTCGCTCACACGCAGTCCGCAGGAGAAGAGCACCTCGATGATGGCCCTGTTGCGCTGTCCCTCGGCGGTGCTCATGTCTATGCTTGCCTTCATCCTGTCTACCTCTTCGGGCGTGAGCACCTCGGGCAGCCGCTCTCCCGTCTGTGGCGACTCGAGCAGCTCGGTGGGGTCGTTGTCCATGCGTCCGTCGACGAGCATGAACCTGTAGAACGAGCGCAGCCCGCTAATCATCCTTGCCTGCGACGCCGGCCCGATGCCCATGTCTCTCAGCGTGCAGACAAACTGCTGCAGGTCGGAGAGCTCGATGCGGTCGATGCTCACCCCCCGCTCATGGCTGAAGGTGACCAGATGGCCGATATCGGTGAGATAGGCAGCCACGGTGTTGGGCGAGTAGTTCTTCTCCAGTTTGAGATACCTGGCATAGGCCCTTGTCAGTGAGCCCGAAGCTGGAGTGGCGCTGTGCATGTCTTCTGTCATAGGTATGGGCATCAATATGGGGCGTGGTACATGAAAAAAGGGGATGATTTATTTTGTACTTAGCCCGATTTAAGCTAATTTTGCAACAAGCATACAGCCTTGCGGCTATGCCGTTTACAAAGTTAATACGAATTGGGATGGTGTCAAAACAAATCAAACGGTTTTTTCTAAAAAAAACATCATCCCCCAATACGCTACGACGATGAAAATACAAATTATCAATGGCCCCAACCTCAATCTGCTCGGTATCAGAGAGCCAGGCATCTACGGCCACGACTCCTTTGACGACTATCTTGCCCATCTGCGTACCCTCTATCCCGAGATAGAGATAGACTACTATCAGAGCAATGTCGAGGGCTATCTCATAGACCGTATGCAGGAAGTGGGCTTCGACTGTGACGGCATCGTGCTCAATGCCGGCGCCTATACCCACACCAGTGTGGCTCTGCACGACTGCATCCGCTCCATCCAGGCACCCGTCGTCGAGGTGCATATCAGCAATGTACACCAGCGCGAAGAGTTCCGCCACCACTCCATGATATCCTCAGCCTGCCGGGGAGTGATAGCAGGGTTCGGACTCGACTCCTATCGTCTCGCCATCGAAGCCTTGAAAGCCAAATGACCATAGACCAGTATATCCGACAGCATATAGACCCCGAGGGAGACTATCTCTACCGCCTCTGGCGTGCCACCAACATCCATACCGTGCACGGCCGCATGGCCTCGGGCCATCTCCAGGGCCGTCTGCTCAAGATGCTCGTAGAGATGATACGCCCGCAGCGCATACTTGAGGTGGGCACATTCAGCGGCTACAGCGCCATCTGCATGGCAGAGGGACTGGGTGAGGGCGGCAAGGTATATACCTTTGAAATCAACGACGAGATGGAAGACTTCACCCGACAGTGGATAGAAGGGTCGCCCGTGGCCGACCACATAGACTTCCGCATAGGCGACGCCAATGTCGAGGCACCCCGACTGGGCATCATGTTCGACATGGCCTTTGTCGACGGCGACAAGCGCACCTACCGCGATACCTTCGACACGCTGCTGCCCATCATCAGGCAGGGCGGCTACATCATCGCCGACAACACCCTGTGGGACGGACATGTGGTAGACCCCGCCTACGCCAACGACAGCCAGACCCACGGCATAGACACCTTCAACGACTATATAGCCCGCGACACCCGTGTGGAAAAGGTCATTCTGCCCATACGCGACGGACTCACCATCATCCGCAAGAAGTAGAAAAACGGCGCCGCCGGAACGAAATCGACCGATTTGTTTTGTATTATGGGCGATTAGAGCTATATTTGCAACTGTTATCTACCGAAATCAAGGAGTGAATATATTATATAAGGTATAGAAACCGTAAATTAAAATCATTAAATAACCTTCAACGATTATGGCAAACTTATTAGACGAGACCCAAGGTCCGGTCAACGACAATGGCCGTGATGTACATGTGATAGACCGTCAGCTCCCAGTGACCATCACTTTCCGTTCCACCCTCTTCGAGATAGCCTTGTGGGTGACCCTCCCGCTGCTCACCCTCATCTACGTGCTGGCTATGGGCGACCAGCTGGCCGACCCCACCACCGTGGCCATCGGCGGCTGCGTGGCAGGCGTGCTGCCAGGAGTGGTATTCATCTTCATGAAGATTTCGGCGCGCAACTATTTTCTCAAGCTCGAGCAGCGCATCCAGGCCGAGGCATCCAATATAGACAACTATCTGGAGCAGCGCGTGCAGATACTGCAGAACGTGGTGGGACTGGTAAACCGCGCCATAGACCTGGACAAGGACGTGATGAAGGCCGTTGCTGCCCTGCGTGGCGGCAAGGTTAACGAGGCCAACCGCAGCGACGTCAACAGCCAGCTCAATATGGCTTGTGGCCGTCTCTTCCCCCAGGTTGAGGCTTATCCCGACCTGAAGGCCCACCAGGCCATAGCCGACGCCATGCAGCAGAACAACTATCTGCAGCGTGAGATTACGGCTGCCCGCACGGTCTACAACAGCCGTGTGACCCAGTGGAACACCGACCTCTTCTCCTGGCCTACCAAGATGATAGTGGCTGCACGACAGGGATATACCACACGTATACCTTTCACCGCGTCGGCAGAGACCCGCGAGATGGCCCGCAGCAAGTTCTTCTAAGCCGGGGGCTATGACAGAGGATATCTATGACCCCCTGGACGAGTATGCAGGCAAGTTCCGTCCGCGCTTTGAGCAGGTAGCCAAGGAGACCTTTGCCCAGCTCGCCCGCGAGGCCAATGTGAACGTGGCTGCCAACCGTGAGACCTGTCGTCTGCTGGATATGACCGAGGACGAACTGGGTTCGGTGAAGTCGAGCATCAACTGGACCACCTTCTTATGCGTCGTCCTCTGGTGCGGACTGGCCGTAGGCGGATGGGTGCTCTACTCCCAGTGGCAGGTGATAGACTCGTGGTATGTGGTGGGCATAGGTCTGGCCATGGTGGTGGCATTGATACTGCTGCTGGCCAAGGTGCATCCCCGACTGTCGCAGCTGAAGGACGAGCGCGACAATCTGCAGGACAAGGCTGAGCAGTACAAGGCTGAGGCGTGGCGCCAGATGGAGCCCCTCAACCGGCTCTACGACTGGGATGTGCTGATGCGCATGATGACCCAGACGGTGCCCAGACTGGAGTTTGACCCTTACTTCACCACCCAGCGGCTCGCCGACCTGCAGGAGATATATGGCTGGGACGGCTCGTTCAACAAGGAGCGCTCGGTCATCTACTCCCACTCCGGACTCATCAACGGCAACCCCTTTGTGCTCTGCCGTACGCGCAAGATGGAGATGGGCAGCAAGACCTATCAGGGCTCGAAGACCATACACTGGACCACCCGTGAGCGAGGGTCGGACGGCAAGATGCAAACCGTGCACCACTCTCAGACTCTCATAGCCACCGTCACCGCGCCCTATCCCGAATACTACGAGAAGACCCGTCTCATCTATGGCAACACAGCTGCCCCCGACCTGAAGTTCTACCGCCAGCAGAGCGGTATGGCCAACCGCGAGGGCTCGCTCTCCTACAAGTGGAAGCGGCGCAAACTGAGAAACAAGGCACGCGACCTGGACAACAGCGACTTTGCCATGCTCACCAATGAGGAGTTTGAGGTGGCCTTTGACACCAGCAACCGCAACAACAACCAGCAATATGCGATGCTTTTCACGCCTCTCGCCCAGTCCAGCATGCTCAAGCTGCTCAGAGACCAGGAGGTGGGATATGGTGATGATTTCGATTTCGGCAAAAACTGCATGATCAATACCATCATCTCTGACCATATCCAGAGCATGGATCTCGACATGGACCCCCGCAGGTATCACAACTACAACTACGACCAGGCCGAGCGCGACTTCTACACCCTCAATGCCGGCTACTTCCGTGCTATCTATTTCTGTCTGGCTCCGCTGCTCTGTGTGCCTATGTATCAGCAGATACGCTCGCAGCAAGACATCTATGGCCGCGATATGCAGCGCCGCAGCGCCTTCTGGGAGCACGAGGCGCTGGCCAACTTCTGGGGTCAGGACCGCTTCAAGCATCCTCGCTGTGTGACCGACTGCATCCTGAAGACCCAGTCCAAGAGCGAAGCCGACGGCAATACCCGCGTCACCGTCTTTGCCCATGGCTACCGCGTAGAGAAGCGCGTGACCTATGTGAGCAAGTGGGGCGGCGACGGTCGCACCCATCAGGTGCCTGTCTACTGGGACGAGTATCTGCCCGTGACGGGTCAGGGCAGTATGCACATGCAGGAAGACAACAGCCGCGAAGACCCTGCCACCACCCAGCGCCAGCGTTTGGACCACATAGCCCAGGTGCTCGACCGTGCCGGCATGTCTGTCTACCGTCGGCACATCGCCTCGAAGATATAACCCAAGTTTCACCTTATTATATTATACGCGCAATGAAACCTGTAAGACTCAAATTATCTACCGTTGACCAAGCCTTGCCCACCGGCGCATCGCGCTTCTGGGGCAACCCCGACCTTCCACGCGGATTTGACTATCCCATGTACAAGGACTTTGAGGGCGACGACGTGCCCTATGTGTTTGTGTGCCAGCTGGACCTGAGCGAGCTGGCCCAGATGGACGCCGAAGGGGTGCTGCCCCACAAGGGACTGCTGTCGTTTTTTGCCAAGATAGACCACTACACGGGCAACTACTTTGACACCGACAGCATAGGCAGCGCCATCAGCGATACCGACGATGTGAGGGTCTTCTACTTTGAAGATACCCGCGACATGGAGCAGGTGGTGCTCATCGACGACGATGATATCCCCATGGCGTTTCATGAGATGAAGATTGAGTGTACGATGGAGGAGAGTATGGAAGACCACTTTGTGATGGCCGAGCCTACCTACCGTGAGTGGGAGACCTGGGACCATCCCTACGAGGACTGGCAGATACTCCTGCAGATAGACTCGTGTGAGGGCAGTGACTTTGCGCTCAACTTCATGGACTGCGGCGTGCTCGACTTCCTGATAGACCCTGCCGACCTCGCCGCCCGCCGCTTCGACCGCGTGCGCGCCATAGTGCTGTCTACCTGAGATACGCAGACATAAGACAAGAGGGTGTTATATAGTGAACCATTTTTTCCTCCCCGTCCGCTGACAGGTGTGGATTAAAAGTGTTATCTTTGCAATAAAGTTGGGAAATAATGGCAAAGAAAGATATAACATCTCATGCGGAGGTCGCTAATGGTGATGTCTGCGATACAGAATGCAAGGCCACAAATAGTGCTCCTGTGGATGGACAGGCAGAGGTGGTGAAGGTGATGACATGCGGTGACCGGCTCAGCATGGACTATGTGCGTTCTCATATTTATACTATACGAGGGGTAAATGTAATGGTCGATGCTGACCTTGCAGCCATGTATGGTGTGGAAACCAAACAGTTGAAACGTCAGGTGAAGCGTAATATAGAACGTTTCCCCGACGACTTCATGTTTGAACTGACATCAGAAGAGTATGAATCTTTAAGGTGCCAAAATGGCACCATAGAGAGCGGTAGGGGGCAGCATTCAAAGTATCTTCCTTTTGTCTTTACTGAGCAGGGAGTCTCCCAGTTGTCGGGTATCTTGAGGAGTGAATATGCTATAGAGGTGAATATCCGCATCATGCGTGCTTTCGTAGCCATGCGTCGCTTCCTCTCGGCCAATGCCGGTATGTTTCAGCGTATAGAGAGGCTGGAACATCATCAGATGCTGACTGACCAGAAGATGGAACAGGTGCTGAAGCGTATGGACGAGCTTGCTCCTGCCATCACTCCTGAACAAGTCTTCGCCACAGGTTGCGTGTGGGACGCTTGGAGCTATGTGTCCCAGCTGGTTCGTAGTGCCAAGCAACGCATCATCCTTATTGATAACTTTGTGGACGAAAGAGTGCTCCTGCTGTTGACCAAGAGGGCTGAAGGGGTTTCGGCAACCATCCACTTCTCGCTACACACAGCAATTCCTGTTGGATCTGGAGAAGCACAACGGGCAATACGAGCCGATTGAGTTTGTGCAGACGCCTCACAAATCCCACGACCGTTTCCTTATTATAGATGATGATGTGTATCTCATGGGTGCCAGCATAAAGGACATGGGCACAAGCCTTTGTGCCATAACAAGGCTGGAGATGAAGCCCGACACGATAATGTCATTGTTAAGGTAGGCAGAATTCGACTTTACAACAGAACGGAAACAGCAGATAGAAATCTTTGATATACGAAAGTCAAACGTAAAACAGAAAATTATAAAAAGAGCATTGGTGTGTATTCTCTCTCTTGTGGCTTGCCTTTTGACAGGCGCTCAAGGTAAAGTGCGTAGTTCGAAGTTGGAGAGCATTACGGTTCAGGACGGCTATGTGTATTATTATCTGAGAGGCATGGAGAAGACTTTTACGGTAATGTTCTTGGCTGACACGCATTTTACTATTGAGGATGAACGGGGACGTGAGTTCTATGATAACACCCGACGGATGGGTGGAGCTGCTGTTCAACCTCAGAATTATGGCAAAAGCAATGGGCGGGAACGGGCTCTTTTGCGTTCGTTGGATAAAGCAAAAAAGGAACAGGCTGCGCTGGTCATATTGGGAGGCGACATTGTCAACTTCCCCGCGCTGGCTTCTGTAGAGCATCTCAAAGCCATGCTGGATGCTTCGGGGCTGAATTGGACTTATACGGCAGGCAATCATGATTGGCATTATGAGGGCGAACCAGGAACGTCCTTTGCCCAAAGGGAGAAATGGTAGCAGGCCAACCTGAAGCCTCTCTACCAAGGCCAGAATCCTCTCTATTCTGCTCAGGTCATTAACGGAATCAATTTTGTCACGATTGACAATTCTCTCTTTGAAATCACAGAAGAGCAACTGAAGTTCTTCAAGAAGCAGGTGGAAAGGGGACTTCCTGTGGTGCTTTCCATGCACATCCCTGTTTATGTGCAAGGCCATGATATTGACTATGGATGTGGCAGCCCGCATTGGAACAAGGCAAATGACTGCTATTATGAGATAGAAAGCCGCGAATAGGATTACCTTTCCAATAATAAGGGTTTTCTTCTACTGGTACAGATTTGTCCCACTTATTAATAGGGGCTTGTTCTTCTACCAATTGTTTCTCTTGATTATTATAGGTATCTGTCATAGTCTGAAAATCAAGCATTTCTTCTCGAACTACTTCGGTTTTTTGATTTACTTTCTTTGCTATATACTGTTTTAATGTTCTTGCTTAACTATGGGAGGGGTAGCCCATTATAATTTGAGTGTAAAGATACTAAAATCATAATTGTTTTCAGTGCAAATTGTATACTTTAACGTTCAATTCTTGTAAATATCAGTATAATTGTCAAGCCCATCTACCATAATACCACAAAAATGGCACTCTATAAAGGAATTGAATGGTGACTATTGCCAGCTATATTAAGCCCCAAAACAGTCATTAGGCCGTTTGAGGTGTTATGTTATGACCTATTTGGGTTAATAAGCCATTCTGACATTGTCTACCCATAGCGTGTTGCCGATGGAGCCTATGTAGGCTCCGCCGTGACTGGAGTCAAACTGCAGAATAAGGTGGGTAGGGATGTCGTCGGCGTGTGCCCATCCTATTTCTTTGACAGGCACCATCTTGCCCTTGGAGTTCTTGGCCCACTTGGTGTCATCGCCAGTAATCAGCCCCATGTAAGGTTTGTAGAACGGCTGGTGGGTGATGTCGCCATAGTGGATGGGGAAGGAGGCGTCTTCTACCCATCCGTTGGTGTTGTTGTCAAAGCGCACCACCATGGTGCCCACGCGCTTGGCGTAGAGGTTGCCCTTGGCGTCTTCCCATCGTTTCTGCAGCAGGCAGATGCAGTCGCACATGTCTATGCCTGGCACGGTCTTCACCTTAGAGAAACCTGTCTCCTTGATGCGGTTGGGCTGGCCTGCGAGCTTCACCTTATAATCAAACATCAGCGCCTTGGGTCTTGCCGTGAAGCGCATGCCCGCATCGAGTTTGGCCATGGGGTTGGAGGTAGAGGTGATGGGTTCGAGCATCTGTCCGAGGTAGATGCTTCCGGCAGCCAACACCTTGATATTGACGATACCCAGCACCTTGCACGTCTCGATATGGGTGACGAGCTTGGCGCAATAGCCATGTCCAGGGTGGGTGTCGCGGTAAACTGACTGATTGGTCTTGATGATGCCCGACACCTTGGCCATGACATTGGATGTGCCCCATGGCGAACCAGCCCAGTTGACATAAGGTGTATTTCGCTTCCATGCCTTTGCGGGTGCAATCTCATAGAGTGTCTTCAGTTGTCCGCCGATGATGGCGCTCTCTTTCACTTGGCGTGTGACCCATTGGTTCATATCGCCGTACTTGATGAGTACGGTTTTGGAGTACAGAGCGCTATCGTAGTCTGTCTGTAGCGTGTCTTGTTCACTTCTATAGTCGGCCTTTACCACAACGGCCATTCCCATGATGAGGGTGACTCCAAGAATTATTTTCTTCATACTCTGTTTTCCTTTCATTTTAGAGTTGTCTATGGTTGGCTCGCTCATGGCGACGGGTGCTTGTTATTTCATCCTCTTCTTCATCTGCTCCATGTCGATGGGTTGCATACACGCATCGTAGGTGCGTGGCTGGTTGTGATCGTCGATGAAGAGGCGGGGATGGTCTGTATATGACTGGCTGGCCAACGACAGTGAGTCGTTGCGGTAGCGTGTGGCTACACCGCCCATAGATAGCAGAGTATGAAACACGCTGTTGCTCTCGGCAGGGCGATGCCTGTTGGCGGCAAGGTGTGTCACGATGTCGGCATGGTGCTGCTGGTAGACGGGTGAGGTCCACACCACGAGAGGCACATGGAGCTGCCAGTAGGATGGGAACGGTGAGGCGTGGAGGAAGAGATTGCGATGGTCGTCGAAGATGTCTTCGCCATGGTCTGACGTATACATCATCGCCGCACAGCCGCCTGTACCTTCGAGCGCCGTCATCACCTGGCTGAGCAGCAGGTCGGTATGGCGAATGGTGTTGTCGTAGGCGTTGATGAGCTGCTGTCGGTATGACCGTTTGGCGCCGTCATAATGGTCGGGGGTAAAGATGCGTGCGGCCTTGGGGTAGCGGTCTGCGTAGTTGAAATGAGAGCCATAGGTATGGAGTACCACAAACAGGCGTTGGCCTCGATGTGCTGTCAGTTGTTGCTGCAGTGGTGTCAGCAGATAGGTGTCGTCGGTAGTCTCGGGATGACGGTCGCGCAGGAACAGACAGTAGTCGGCCTGCTCGCCGAGGTAGTCGATCAAGGAGTGGTTGCGCTGTTGGTTGCTCAGAAATACGGTGTGATAACCCGCCTCTCTGAATGCCTGCATGATGCCCTTGGTGTGGTAGAGTATGTCGTAGTTGTCGGCATCGGCCATCGACAACAGGATGGGTACGCTCTTGTGTGTGGTATTGCTTTGGCTCATGTAGTCGGTGAAGACTGTCAGTCCGTGTGCTTTGGACAGTAGTGGGTTGGTAGGTCGGTGGTAGCCATACAGTTGCCAGTTGTCGGCACGGCTGGTCTCGCCGATGACCAGCACCAGCGTCTCAGGCACGGAGTCGGTGAAGGTGTAATGGGCGTGGTAGCTGAAGGATGCCGATGCCGAGGGATAGTCGGTGGTGGCTTTCTGCCGGGTGAGCGCGATGCCAAAGTTGTATACGGCATTGAGAGGGAACAGGTCGGTCGTGGGCGCATAAGGGGTGACTCCCGCGAGTACTGTGGTGATCACTGCTGTGCTTGCGGTGGCTATGAGTGCTGGTCGGCGCTGTCGGCGCAGGAGTGTCTTGTCCAGATATAGGTGTCGCCGCCACAGTATGGCTGCCAGCGTGAGCGTGGGGATATAGATGATTACCACCCATACGATGGCAGGCATCAGTTGTGAGAGCAGTTCGCCCACCTCGCCCGGGTTTGTGGTGACGAGGTTGAGCCACATGTCGACGGCGATAGGTCCGCGCCCATAGAGATAGGTGAGTACCATCTGAAAGGCGCCTAAGAATAGCAGAGGAAAGAGCAGGATGATGGTGCGCCCCACCTTGCGCGAGAGAGTCAGCACCAACCAGTAGGCAGCCAGAGGCGTCACCACATTCAGCAGGCGTCCGCTCCATGAGAGCGACTCGGTAACGGCCAATATCAGGTTGGGAAGGATGAGTACCCCAAGAAATATGAGAAAGAATGTTTTTTTCATAAACATTGGTTTTATTGAGCCTCAAGCCGGGCATCCTGCGCTACCCTTAGAATGCCTCATTGATATTGAATATAAAACCTGTGCCTCTGCGGCTGAACCCATAGTCGAGTCGCACGTTGACACCTTTTTTGAACTGCCAGCGGTAACCGATGCCAGCGTTGGGCAGAATCTGTCGGAATCGCAGGCTACTATAGTCGGGAAACACTTCGGCGGCGCCCAACCATACCACCATGCCATTGCGATGCCAGATATGCTGGCGTAGCTCCACTTGGGCGTCGATGATATTCTTGTCGCGATAGCGCCCCTCGTAGTAGCCGCGCATACGATTGCTCGACCCCACATCAGAGAGCATGGGCCAGGGCACGTGGCCTGCCGATTGTCGTGTGTGAAATTCGCCCGCAATGACGGCACCTCTCCAGGCACGGCGATAGGTCGACACTTGCAACTCGCCCGACCAGTAGGTGTCGTTGTTGCCCAGGAATGTAGGGTTGGCTGTGAGGTCGGCCTGGACAAACCAGCCTCGAGAAGCGTTGAGCATGAAGTCGCGCGAGTCAAACGTATAGCTCAATCCCACCGACACGTCGCTCACCGTGAGCGGTTGTCCGGCCAGCAGTTGAGGAGCGCGGTTCTTGAGCTTGTAGGCGTGTACGTATTGGTAACGCACAATGGGACCGAGATAGGTGTAACGGTTGAGCGGCACAAGAAAACGTGCCATCACCTCAAACTTGGTCCGGTTGTACTTGCTCTTGTTGTCGTTGTTGTCGCTCTGCGGAAAGTTAAAGCCCCATAGGTAGGAAGGGAAGGTGTAGACATAGAGTCGGTAGTCGATCCGATAGTGTCTGTGGGGCAGGAAGGTGTTGCCTCGTAGGCCTATCATCAGAAATCCCTTGGTGGAAACGTCGCTATAGAGAGAGGCGTTGGAGAGTTTGAGGGTGCTGTCGGAGCGGTTGGTGGAATAAAGTGCCGATGCCACCAGGCCCACGCCCAGTCCTGTGTCAGAGGCGTAGTGCGGACCGCCAATGATGCCAAAGTCTATCTTCTTATCGGGCTTTGGCTTGTCGGACTCGGAAAAATACTGCAATAGTCGGGCTACCAGACTGCGTTTGGGCTGTATGGCCAATGTGTCGAGTGGGGCTGCAATGCTATCCTGCGCCCAAATCGGGGTGTGGACGGCCAGTAACATTCCTATGATAATCAAAGCCTTCATACTATTGCCATAGAAAACTTTTGCAAAGATAATATTTTTTTTCGTTATACACTTGTATTATCCCAAAAATCGAACAAAGAAGTATGAATTATGTCGTTTATCCCCGGTAATGCCCTTTGATTCGTGGAAAAACATGTCGGCCCTACTTACGATTATGAGCAGCCAAGTCCATGGCTGCCCATAATCGTAAGTAGGATTGCGGATATACTATATATTATAAGGTATAGAAGGCATCCATGAGGTCGCGGCGGTAGTTCTTGCTCACCTTGAGCTCGCGGTTGTCTTCGTAAGGATAGCCCAGTATGCAGGTGTTGTCTTGTATCATCATGATGTGGCTCACGTTGACGATATATCGCTTGTGGATTTGCACAAACGACGGCGAATAACGCAGGATGAAGTCGCTGTTGGTGCGGCTGCGCAGGATGTAGGTGCTGCCGTTGGTGCATACCGCTTCCCAGTGCTTGCCGTCGGCGTCGAAGCGGAAGAAAGCCACATCGGCGTCGCGCAGGGCTATGTGCTCGTTCATGGCGTTGACCACGAGTATGCGTGGCTGGCGCTGCTCTGCGGGGCCTGCCGCCTGGGGCAGACTGGCGAGCTTGTCTTCATAGAAGCGGGTCATGGTCTGGGCCAGGTCCTGGGGCGATGGCGGCTTGAGCAGATAGTCGAACGCCTTCTGGCGTATGGCGTCTATCATATACTTGTCGTGGCCGGTGTAGAATACCACCTTGGTGTTGGGGTCTACCTCCTGGTGGAGCAGCTGGCAGAGCTGTATGCCCGTCATGGTGGGCATCTCGACATCGGTGAAGATGAGGTCGGGAGCCAGCTGTATGATTTCTTCTATGGCTGTGTCGGCATCGGTGCTGGTGCCTATCACCTTGACCGAATACTGGCTTTCCAGCATGCGGCGCAGCACTTCGATGGCGTCGCTGTTGTCGTCGACGATGTATACGGAGGTGAGCTGTTTGCGTCCGAACATAGTGTATGGCTGTTATAAGTTATAGTTGTACTCGTCGGGCACCATTATCCATGAGCGGCAGCCCGACATGCCGTTGTCGTCCTTATAATTGGTCACGCCGAAGGTAATCTTCTCGCGGTTGTGGTCGTTGAGTATCTGTATGGTCTGGCGCACCACCTTCATGCCGGTATGCTCGCCCACGCTGCCGGCGGTGAGTCCCACTCCGTTGTCCTTGACCTCGATGCGGGTCATGGTCTGCTCGCGTGTCACGCTGATGTCGAGCAGTCGGGGAGAGTCGGCCTTGAGCGGGCGCAGTCCGTGCTTGATGGCGTTTTCGGCGAATATCTGTATCACCATGGCTGGCAGCCGCACGCGGTCGGCATCCACATCGGGTGCCACGTGGGTGGTGTAGCTGAAGTTGTCGCCCATCTGCTTGGCTTCGATGTTGACGTAGTAGCCCACAAACTCCATCTCCTCGTTGAGGGTGCTCATGAGTGCGTCGGCACGCTCCACGCCTCGGCGCAGCAGCTGGGTGAGGGTGTTGAGGTTGACCTCGTGTCCGTTCATCTGGGCGAGCATCTCGTGGTTGAGCGCGTTGTAGATGAAGTGGGGCGATATGCGGTTGCGGGTGTTCTTCATGCGCAGCTTCAGCATCTCCTGGCGTGCCTTCATCTCGCGCATCTGTCGGCGTCGGCGCAGCAGCACGATGGCGAAGCACATGGCGAGGATGACCACTACGGCGAAGAGGAAGAGTCCCCATGCCAGTGCGCCGAGATAGCGCTGGTGGTCTATGATGTGCTGTTGCTCGGCTATCTGCTTGTCGTGGCGGTATCTGAGCATATTGGCATTCATACGCATCTGGATGTTGGCGGTCTGCAGAGAGTCGTTGATGGTGTGCATCTGTCGGTGGGCGGTGTAGGCTTCGTCGTATCTGCCCATCTGCTGGAACACATTCTCCTTGGCCTTGAGCCTCTGCACGATGGCGGCGGGTATCATGTATTGTGGCGTGTCGCTCTCGCGGGCTATGCCCAGCGCCAGGGCGTGATGGCCTTCGAGCATGGCGATGTTCATCTGCGAGGTGTGGGTGTAGTAGAGGCCGATGTCAAAGCCCACCTTGCGGAAGAAGCTGTCGGCCTGGTGTATGGCGGCTTTGGCGGGCGCTGCCTTGCCCAGACAGGCATAGGTCTCGCCCAGGTTGGCCTGCACGGTGTAGTAGTCCCACTCTCGCTTGGGGTCGTCCTTGACCAGCTGGGCAGCCTTGAGGAAGTAGGGCAGAGCCCGTCGGTAGTTGTCCTGCAGATAATAGTCATTGCCCCGGTTGTTGTAGTAGATGAAGCGGTCGCCCTGCTGCATGTGGGGCAGCAGTCTGGCTGTGCGCTTCCACCACAAGTCGCTGTTGGTGTAGTCGGCCATGAAGGTATAGGCGGTGCTGATGCCGAGCATCACCACGATGCGTGCGTTGGGATTGGTCTGCATCGAGTCGGCGAGCGCGAGTGCCTGCAGATACGAGTCGGCGCTGAGGTCGAGCCTTCCCATCTGGCGGTAATAGTCGGCCTGGTTGGTCAGTGCGGTGAGTATCTGTTCGCGCTCCTTGTCGGTCTGTCGCAGCAGGGTGATGGCATGGCCGTTGTAGACCTGTGCCGAGTCGGGGCGGCCCAGTATCACGCTGTTGTAGACGCCCTTGCCCAGATACCACTCGGCGCGCAGCTGGTCGGTGGCCTGGTCGTGATGGTCGGCATGGCGGTCGAGATAGGCTCCTATGCGGTCGAGGGTGGCGGTCATCGAGTCTATCTTCATGTCGGTGTAATAAGCCTTGTTGAGGGTGGACAGCCAGAGATAGTAGGTGGTGCTGTCGTCGGCTTCGGCCATCTTCCGGGCGATGGCCTTCATGGCATAGTCGTCGTTGCCGGCGGCGATGGAGTCTTCTATCGCGTGGCGCTGCTGCTGAAACGTGTCGTCGGTATGTCTGCAGTTGCAGGCTGCCAAGAGGAGAGAGGCAGCGATGAGTGATAATAGGTGTATATGTCTTTTCACGTGGTTCATATTCGGCAGGTTGAGAGTAAGATGCTACAAGACAGCGACTTGGCGATGGCTCCCGATGGCTCTAAGCGACGGTGCGGCGGCTGTCTTAACCATACAAAGTTAGTCATTTATCACAATAGTAAACCTTTTATCCACGATTTTTTTGACCTGCACGGTTATTTTTTCCCTTTTATCCCCGTTTTCGGCCTCTTGTCGGGCTTTTCACCCTTTCAGGGCATAATGCCGGAAAAGGGGGGTTGGTAGGTGTTGCGGTTTTTCGTATATTTGCAGTCACAAGAGTTAATTACAAAAGATGTATGATGTTATCCTATGCAAACGCTAACTAATCGGAATATATTTTATCTGAGTTACAAACACGCAAGGACACTATGCTGAATAGTGGGCCTTGCTCTTAAAGAAAACGAATACATAAGGAGTGCAATATGTGGAAACGATGACGTAAGAAAATACTCTCCACGATAATCCTATATTAAATCTCTCCACAGTGTTGTTGACCCATATATGGCTGAGACAGCCACAGGCTTATTTTGTACGAATCTCCAACACGACCACACATTTCTCCCCACATCATTGCACTCCTTATTGTTTGTCACAACCTTATTCTCAACTGCATTTCTATATCGGTCTGCGAGCTGGCGTCTATCTGCTGCAGGCCCGATGATATGTGGTCGCGATCGAAGTAGTCGGTGGTGGCTGCCTTGAGCGCTATCATCACCCTGCGCGACAGTGTGGCGCGGGCTGTGAGTGCGTAGCGTATGCCGTGGCCGTAGAATGCAGGATTGGCAAACGAGTAGAGCAGTCCGTACTCGTAGCCATAGAGGCGGCTTTCGTAGTCGTCGGTGTCAAAGTAGGAGAGTGCAGCGGAGAGCTGCAGCCAACTGCCGGCGTAGCGTATCTGCTCGGCGGCGCTCCATCCCATGCTGCTCTCGCCCTTGGTGCTGTAGGCCATGCCCATCTGTGTCTTCGAGGTCCATCGTCCGCTCTGTATGCTGAGCGTAGTCTGTGCGCGGTGGGTGGCATAGTCGTCGAGAGCCGTATGGGTGGCATTGTCCTTCTGCCGCAGCTTGATGCGGTAGCGCGTCTGCCATGTGAGCAGTCGACGGCGATACTCTATCTGCAGGAGATTGTCAGATGCGTGGGAGGCGAAGGACACGCCGTAGCGGGGCCAGGTGAAGTAGGCATAGTCGGTATAGGCGAGCAGGTTCCAGTGGCGCGCCAGGTGCCAGATGGCAGAGAGGTAGAGTCCGTTCTCATTGCTCACCTGGGTGCCTTCGGCAAACGAGCGGCCCATGAGGGCATGGTAGCGGTAGCTGTAGAAGCGCTGGATGGCTATGAGCGACAGCGACTGGGTGGGGGAGAAGCTGAGGCGGTTGATGGTGGCTATGCCGCCGCCGTCGCCCGTGGCTGTCTCTCCGGAGAAAGCCCACTGGGGTGACAGCCAGCTGTACTCGGCGCCGATATTCCAGAACCTGTCGCCCGTGGGAGCATATCGGCGGTAGAGGGCAGTGGTGTCGGGGCGCAGCAGTCGGTTGTAGCTGTTGTAGACTCCCGTCAGCCCCAGTCGCAGTCCGCCGTGGTGATAAGCCACATTGGCTCCCCATAGCGTCTGGGCGGTGTTGTGGCGTCGGTCTATCTCGCTCTGGGTGCGGTGGTAGCCGCTCTTGAGCAGGGTGGCCACGGTGAGCGAGTCAGAGTTGAGCGTAGCATCGACGAGGCGGTGAGAGGCAAAGAGGGTGGCTTCGATGCGACTGCTCATGTCTATCGTGGCAGCGGCTCCCTGCAGATAGTTGGCTTCCGAGCGCGACGAGTGTCCGCTTATCACGGTACTCTGGCGCCCCAGGCCGTTGAGTGCCGACAGTTTGCCGAAGCTGTAATTGGTGTTCATCACCAGTCCCGACCCTATCCGCAGCCGGTAGCGTCCCACCACCAGTGAGCGCAGCCATCCCCGGTTCTGCAGTTGGATGTAGAAACTGTAATAGTCGTATCCCATAGAGTTGGGCTGACTGAAGAAGGGTTCGCCCGCGTCCTGCGCGCCCACAAGTCCCACCTTGACATCCTGTCCGTAGTTGAAGGTATATCTCACCCAGTGGCGGTAGGGATAACCCAGATAGCCATGGTCGTCACCGCGACGGTCATAGCAGGGCAGTTTGAAGTAGCCCATAGCCTCGTGCTTGCCGTATTTCAGGATATTGTTGAGCGAGAACGCCTTCTTGCTGCTCGCCGGTTCACCGAGATAGGCAAAGTATTGCAGGAGCCGCATCCGCCGTTTGTCGGTGATGTCGGCCACCAGCAGCTCGGCCCATGTATGCACCTCGCCCACCTTATCTATATATTCCACCAGTCGCAGATACTCTTCGGGTGTGATAAAGGGCAACTGTCTGAGTTGCTCGGGAGTAGAGTGATTGAGGTTGATGGGGTTGGCAGCGAGTTCGCACAGCTCGTCGTAGCGCTCGCTGATATCCTCGTTCTCGATGTCTTCTATCAGCCCCGACTGCATCAGATATTCCTCCCAGGGCTGGCGCGACTGGGCAGATATGTGTAGGGTGGCAAGCAGACACAGGGCTGTGGCGAGCCATACTCTTCCGTGTTTCAATAGGCGTGACATCTGTAGTAATGTGGTTTGCAGTAGTTATTATATGTAGAGACTCCATGCGCTGTTCTTCATCTACGGCTGGAGCGGGGAGCGTCGTCGGTTGCCGCATGCCCCTCTGGATGAAGACCGGTCATAGGTTCCCTATGTTTATGTAAGATAATCGCTGTCACAAAGATACTGCTAATTGTTCAGAGAGGAAAACTTATTTGGATAAATTTCAGATAATGTGTAGTCTTGGTTGGCATTTGATGGTAAAAATGGTTATTCCCTCTTAGTTCTATCGCGATTAAACAACTCAGCCATCTGGTTTTGTGTCAGCCATACGGTCTCATTTTCCAGCTTTACATTCAGCTGCACACTTCCGTCTTCCGAACGGTATATTTCTATAGAATTGCTCATTTAGTCTCTGTTGTGTGTTAGCCCATCCATTGCCTTACAGTCCTCTCTCAGCCCAATCGCCTCTATCGAGGTTGCGGTATCCGATGGCTTCGCTGATGTGCTGCACCTCTACACGTTCTGAGCCATCGAGGTCGGGGCGATGGGCTCGCCCGGCTCCACCTTGGAGATGTCCTTGAAGGGTACGGGCGTAATCTTGCATTGGATGTCTATTCGGTCTAAGAAAAGAGGGGCCGCTGATTGTCCCACTTTTTGGCTCGCTCCATGCCATCTAGCACTACGCCTACGATGATTTATCAAGGACATAGGTGAATGGCCATTGTTTATGTTCACGATGTAAAGATAACACTTTTTGTTTAATTAGTCGAGCCTTTTTGATTAGAATTGCTCCATTGTGCATAGACTCTATACATTCCCACATGGGCCAGGTGAATTTCTGATAGACAGAATCTAAGGAATGTATTTCGACGAGGTTGAGTCCGATAACATGTTTTTTGAGGTCTGTATTGCGGTATTGCTTCTTTACGACAGCATAGGCGCGTCCCAGATCCTCAAAAATGTAGGGCGCAACGTCGGCGAAAGGTTCCGATTCAAGACCATCCATAGTGATAATATAACACTCGGGAACCACATCATTATATGTGAACCCCCACCAGTATGCCACTATCTTCGAACAGATAAATAGGTGATGCGGTTTTATTCTTCAAAAAGCAGCAATTTTGTTGATAAAAAAATTGCAAATGCGAAATATTATCATTAACTTTGTTGCATCAAAATACGAGAAGAATGGAAAGTACGGAGATTATAAAGAACGCAGGCCTAAAAATCACTCCGCAACGTAAAGTGGTTTATGAGGTTATGATGGAATTGCGTCATGCTGCCATTGATGAAATAATCAAGTGTGTGCAATCCAAAGATAATGAGATAACCATCTCAACCATCTATCGCATTCTTGATTCGTTTTGCAAGGCTAATCTGTTATCACTTGTGTTCCATCCCGAAGTGGGGAAAAGCTATTATGACATTACCGTGACAGAGCATCACCACATATTCGAGGGAGAGAGCATCTTGGATTATATGGATGAAGGGCTTACGGAATTGATACGACAGTATTTGAAAGAAAAGAATTTTGCATCGGTTGACATTAGCCGAATACAGGTGCAGATAACGATAAATAACCCAAAGTTAAACTCTAAAAAGTAAAAAGTATGAGAAGTATCACGACTTTCGATTTGCAGTATGCACATCGGTTCTATGGCTTCCAAGGCGAAGCCCAGTATCTTCACGGTCACACTGGCACACTGACCATTGAGGTGGAAGATACGGTTGAAGAAGGTGTAAACATGGTGTACCCTTGTAATGAAATCCAAAAGGTGGCATGGAGCCTGTTGAAGAATTTTGACCATGCCTTGGTGCTCCGCGAAGATGACCCTTTGCTTCCTGCCATTCTTGATGTGTATGAAAAGCAAGGCATCAAAAACGGCCATCCGCAAAACAAAATGAAAGGAGAGGCCTTCAAGACCGAATTGGCAACGGCTTACCCCGATGCCCGTCTGGTTGTTACCAAAGAAACCATGACAGTGGAAGGTATGATTAAGATTGTATATGACTTGTTGAAAGACAAACTGAACATCGTTAAAATCACTTTCACAAGCGGTGTGAATGCCGGGTCTGCCGAGTTTACCACAAAGAATAACATCGACCGCTGTCCTCTTTGCGGTGTCGCCCTCAATGCGGATGGAGTATGCCCAAAATGTGGTTATCGGAAAAAATAATCCACGTAAAGCTGCATATAAAATAAAGTAATGATGAAAATATGGGGCTGTGTTGTAATTAAGGTTTACGGCGCAGCCTCGTATTTTACAAGTTAGAAAAATAATTTGAAATTCGGCTAATGGCTTCAACCTTTGTTTCCATAACCACATCGGCATACACCTGTGTTGAATTTATGCTCGTATGTCCGAGCAACTTGCCTACTGTGTACAAGTCACTTCCGGCAGCCAGTGTCAGCACGGCAAATGTGTGACGGCTCGTATGGAAACTGACATTTTTCGTAATCTCTGCATCCGCAGTCATTTTTTTAAGATACCTGTTACATACTCCCAATATAGTCAGTTCAAACACCTTTTGGCTCGGCTTGCATCCGTTTCGCTCAGGTAACCAATGCAAAGCCGATGGGTTTAGAGGGATTATTACCTGTCTGCCTACTATCAGTACTTTTGCGGTCTTGAGGCTTTCAGTATATCTGCACCTTGCGCCTCATCCGAGCTTGTACATTTCCGTCACCGTATCGGAGAGGAGGGCGTGGAGCTTATCCTCAAGGAAAGCATCCACATCAATCTTGCCATGGAGGACAAGAAGAAGGAGGAGGATGACAGGAATAAGGGAAAGGACGGTCATGGACGCAAGAGCGACCATCGTCTGGGACGGAACTTCTACAAGGGTCTTTTCGGAGACTCTATAAATGTCATGCTCGCTGCTGCCGCATATAACCTCAAAAGAGCCATGAGGCTCTTTTGTGCCTTTTCAAATGGGTCATTAGGAGGCTCATGACAGAGGGACAATGGTCGGTTATCACATATAATGCATTCACATGCGCGCATGTGCGAAGTTTTTAAGGCTCGACTAATTATAGAGAGGCTATCATTCTCGTTTAATTTGTAAATTTTACTGTTTTATAGTGATTATTCTTTATCCTTGCTAAGGGAAGCATCGTGGCATCACAAAGTTTTTTTGGGGGGAGGCTGTCCGAAAACCTATTAGGATAGTGAACAGCTGATAATGGTTACTATTCATTATGCTTGTTATATTTGTTTTAACTTTGTATATTCTTGAAAATCAATCATTTTGCTTATATTTATAGTATATAATTCACTAAAATATGGCATATAAAAAAGGTCAAGATAGACGTCAGAGGGTTCTTTTCCCAGATTGCATTGACGAGTATGTAGAGTCAGACGCCCCGGTTCGCTTGTTTGATGCTTTCGTTGACAGCCTCAAAATGGATGAACTTGAATTTATTCGCAGTACTCCGGCTGAGACTGGCACTCCTGGATATGATCCTCGCGATCTGCTCAAACTCTATATTTATGATTACTTCTATCAGGTACGTTCCTCTCGTAAACTAGCCCGTGAATGCAAGTGTAACGTAGAGGTTATGTGGCTGCTTAACAAGCTGACTCCCGACTTTCGTACAATCTCTGATTTCCGCAAGGATAACAAAAAGGCTATAACTAAAGTATATAAGGAGTTCAACAAGTTCTACATGGGACTGAAGCTCTTCTCCAAGTCATATATCTCCATTGACGGAAACAAGTTCAAGGCTGTAAATGCCAAGGACAACAACCTAACTCTTAACAAACTCGATGATCGAATCAAGCGTCTTGATGAGCATATTTCAATCTACATGGAAGAGCTTGATGCATACGACCATGAAGAAGGGCGCAAGCTCTCAAAAGACGAGTTGCAACGTAAACTCGATGTTTGTAAGGAGCGCAAGGAACGTTATGAGGGCTATTGTGATACTCTTGAAAAGAGTGGCGAAAGTCAGATTTCCCTAACCGACCCAGGCTCCCGACTAATGAAAGCTAACGAAGGCTTTTGTGTCGGCTATAATGTGCAGACCGCCGTTGATGCAGGAAGCCACATGATAGCCGGCTTTCAAGTAACAGACAGTCCTACCGACTATGGTCTAATTACAAGCGTTGCATCAGAGGTGAAAGCCGATTATGGCGTAGAGGTTCTTGAAACTACAGCAGATAAGGGATATGAATGTCCTGAGGATCATGCTGATGCATTGGCTAATGGTATTATACCAAATGTTATACAGCGTGATGGCGGATGCACAGAGCAAGTTCAGTTTAACTACAATGAGGCGACTATAACTGACGCACAGAAGGCAAGCACAAAGCCCGAAGATATGAAGGCTTGCCTTGAAGCAGGTGTTATCCCAGATACATACAAGGATATCCTAACCGATGTCCATATCGCAGAAATCAAGGAATACTCATCTGATGTGGCTGATTCTGCAGTACTTCAGATGACACCAGAACAAATGCGTGCTAAGGCTCTTGAGGGATACTTTGTAAGGGATGCCGAACGTAACCTTGCCTATTGTCCTCAAGGGGAAATACTGAGACAGAAGTCAACCAAGAGAAACGGCATGATACGATACTGCAACAAGCTCGCTTGCAAGAAATGCAAGTGTAAGTGTACCGTACAGAAATTCAAGGAGGCTGACTTTGGTAAGGATACCTTGATTAGAACAACCAAAGCAAAGCGTAAGCAACTTAAAGATGAGAACGATGACAAACCGAAACCTCCAAGAACGAAGGTTATAAAGAAAGTTGTTTGTTACATTTTGCATCTCGATCAGAACAAGATGGATAATCGTAAGTGTCTCTCCGAACATCCTTTTGGAACCATGAAGCGGGCACTTGGACAATACTATTTTTTACTGAAAGGCAAACTGAAAGTAATGGCTGAGATGGGTCTATTCTGCCTATCTTACAACCTTCGTCGTGCCATATCCCTCAAAGGGGTGCCAGCACTTATAGCATCTCTTATATAAAGACTATTACCATCGAAAAACACGCATAATTATTACTCATATCGGCTTTTCTTGGCCCTTATGACAATTTGTTTAACATAAACTGAAATTTTAATATGAAAACTTGTATGCCCTTAGATGGGTTTAGGTGAAGTTGCGATAGCGACTCTGCCCTCTGTGATATTCCCCAAACTAATGTTTTCGGACGGACTGGGGGGACGCACGTTCGTGAGGTCCTTAAGGTTCAGCTGACTACCTCTCCGCCCAATCGCCACGGTCGAGGTTGCGGTAGCCTATAGCCTCGGCGAGGTGGTGTTGCTGCACGCTGTCGCTGGCGTCAAGGTCGGCGATGGTGCGCGCCACCTTCAGTATGCGACTGTAGGCGCGTGCAGACAGTGAGAAGCGCTCCATCGCCATGCGTAGGAGGTCCATCCCGGTGTTGTCGGGTTCGGCGTATTGGTGAATCATGCGCTCCGTCATCTGCGCGTTGCAGTGTATGCCTTTGTGTGTGCGATATCGCTCCGCCTGTATGTCGCGTGCCTTGATGACGCGCTGGCGTATGGTGGCACTCGCCTCGCCTGGCGCCGCCTTTGATATGTCTTTGAACGGCACGGGGCTTATCTCGCACTGTATGTCTATGCGGTCTAAGAAAATGCAGACCGCATATTTTATGCTACTTTGATATTGTATCGGATAATTTATCAGCATTTATTGGAAATGCAATAGCATTATGTGGATATGAAATACGTTTAATACTATATGGCTGCTCTAATCCTGGGCAGTATTCGTTGATTTGCCGATTACTGAAAATCTTAATGTCATTGATGATGTTTTTGCTATTCCAGCGTTCAGGCATCAATGTCTTCTCATTATAGAAAATAATTGTGAAGGTTTTGCCAGGTTCCAAGTATTTGACAAAGCAGTATTTCGGCGCAGAAGGATGCCACCAATCCCCTATCATATTGGGGTCGGCACCGATGTCAAAAATAGAGAAGTCTCCTCTGCGCTTCATCAAATATCGTCTAATGGCCTTTCTATGGTCACGCCCATAGTCATTGTTGTCAAGCCATATCCACAAAACCTCATTGTCAGTGTTATCAATTGTAGCTATCAATTGAAGCGTTCTGCAGCTGTCGTTAGTTACTACCACTGTATCTATCTTCAGGTTATATGCCAATGCTGATTGTGAGGTTGTCAGTACAAGCAGCAACAATATTTTTATCGTTCTCATTGTGGTCATGAAATCCTTTTATGTTTTGTAGAGAATATCATAGAGACAATACTATTTTTATTCTCTGCCCCGTCGCCACGGTCAAGACTACGGTAACAAATAGCCTCGCCCACTAATTTATATAATTCGATTAAATCATAATAATTACTTTGCTTTTCTTTTGAAATTCTTGCATGTTTGTGCGTATGATGGTGGGGTGTTTTGAGGAACTCCCATACTCTTAAAGGCTCCACAATGAGCAATTCCATCATTTCTATTAAGCCATGAGAGATTAGTGGTACAATCGAAACAACTCCTTTCAGAAGAATCTTGTGAACTTTCTTGTTCGTCTAATATATGTTGCCGTTGTTCACATTTGGTTTGCTGTCTTCTCAAGTATTCTTTTTGTTTTTGTTCTTCTTTGCGCCTACGTATTAATGTAGCTTGCCTTTCATCTTCCTCTTCATTTTTTATTCGCAGTTCTTTCTCATCAGGTTTGCAAATTCGATATTGTCTATCATTGTTCTTTAGAGTAAGTGGAGACGAAGCATCTTTCTTCCTAACGCCACAGCAGTTATTACTTATTGGGCAAATATCACATTCTGATACTTCAACTACTCTAACTTTCTTGTTTGCCTTGGCATATCTCTCTTCAATACTGTTAAAGTAAGTCTCATTATTTATCCATTTTCTATCGTCTTCTGTTGTAAGAAGAAAATCTTCTAAAGACTCAAGGGTTTGGTTAGACAAATTAATTTCGAGACATGTAAGATTATTATAATCAATAACTTGTTTGTGCTTAACTTTATCTTTAAATGTAAACTCTATCATGAATTGCTTACCTTCCGATGTCGTTGCTATTACATCAGGTTGTTTATCCTCCCTTTCGTAACTACTATCAATCTTGACACTAACAAATTCTATATGTTTGGGATGGAAGATATCATAATAAGAAGGAGCATAAATTCTCTTCTTTGTTTGAACAATCTGCTCTGCTAATTTATACAAGGTGACCATGTAACAAATCTCAAGGTTTGCTCCACGGTTATCACTATGATGAGCGAATCCATGTTCTCTAACATCACCATGCCGAGCCATTAGCCTTTCATGACAATGAGGACAACTGCAACCACACTGGAGGCCTCTTGGCACCTCGTCAACATGCACAATTTTTCCATCTGCATTTTCTGCCCATGAGAAGATAAGTTTTTTTTCCATCTTATACATTATTAGGTGTTATCAATTTCACGATACAACAATTCTGAAACTGTTGTCATTGAATGGTGATATTTCTCAATTAGTTCTTTTCTTATAGTGGACTCTCAAACTTGTTATTGTCAGTTTACAGTCCTCTCTCAGCCCAATCGCCACGGTCCAGGTTGCGGTATCCGATGGCTTCGCTGATGTGCTGTACCTCTACACGTTCGGAGCCATCGAGGTCGGCGATGGTGCGGGCTACTTTGAGGATGCGGTTGTAGGCGCGGGCGGAGAGGGAGAGACGCTCCATGGCGGTGCGCAGGAGTGCGATGGAGGCTTCATCGGGCTCGGCAAACTGGTGTATCATGCGCTCGGTCATTTGGGCATTGCAGTGGATGCCCTTGAAGTCCTTGTAGCGAGCGGTCTGGATGTCGCGGGCCTTGATGACGCGTTCGCGGATGACGGCGCTGGGTTCGCCCGGCTCCACCTTGGAGATGTCCTTGAAGGGTACGGGCGTAATCTCGCACTGGATGTCGATGCGGTCGAGCAGCGGACCGCTGATGCGGCCGAGATACTTGGTTATCTGCCCTGGGCTGCAGACACAGTGGTGAGTGGGGTCGCCGTAATATCCGCAGGGACAGGGGTTCATCGAGGCGATAAACTGGAAATTGCAGGGATATTCGATGCTGTATTTGGCACGGCTGATGGTGATGCGGTTGTCCTCGAGCGGCTGGCGCAGCACCTCGAGGGTGTGCTTGTTGAACTCGGGCAACTCGTCGGCAAAGAGCACACCATTGTGGGCCAGGCTTATCTCGCCGGGCATGGGGTTGGAGCCGCCGCCCACGAGTGCCACCTCGGAGATGGTGTGGTGCGGACTGCGGAAGGGGCGCTGGGTGATGAGCGACGTGTTGCCGCCCAGCTTGCCGGCGATGGAGTGTATCTGCGTGGTCTCCAGACTCTCTGCCAGCGTGAGTGGCGGCATGATGGTAGGGAAACGCTTGGCCATCATAGACTTGCCCGAGCCGGGAGGCCCGATGAGTATCACGTTGTGAGAGCCTGCCGCTGCCACTTCGAGAGCGCGCTTCACGTTCTCCTGTCCGCGCACATCGGCAAAGTCGATGTCAAACTGGTACTGGCTTTCATAGAATTTCTTGCGTGTGTCGATGACGGTGGGGTCAAAGTCCTTCAGCCCGGTGACGAGCTGGATGACGTCCATGATGGTGTCCATACCATAGACCTCGAGGTTGTTGACCACGGCTGCCTCCATCACGTTCTGCCGTGGCACGATGAGGCCTTTGAACTTCTCGGCACGGGCGCGGATGGCTATGGGCAGGGCGCCCTTGATGGGCTGCAGATGGCCGTCGAGACTCAGCTCGCCTACCATCATATACTGGTCCAGGCAGTGGCTCTCTATGCCTCCGCTGGCAGCCAGTATGCCGATAGCCAGAGGCAGGTCGAAACTGCTGCCCTCCTTGCGCAGGTCGGCGGGAGCGAGGTTGATGGTGAGGTCGGCTATCGGAAACTTGTAGCCGTTGTTCTGCAGTGCGGCGGCGATACGGTCTTTGCCCTCCTTCACCGCCGAGTCGCCCAGTCCGGTGAGATGATACATCACACCTCGCGTTACGTTGACTTCTACGGTGATAGTGGTGACTTCCATGCCGTTGACGGCAGCACAATAGGTTTTGACCAGCATAATAGTGTTATTGATTTAAGCGGTAGATGACAGTGTGGATGTTATAAAAAAACGGCGCATCAGAGCATTCGCTCGATGCGCTGTTTGAGTTCGTCGTTGGTCAGTCCCTTTGCTATCACCACGCCATTGTTGACCAGTATGTTGTCGGGGATATCAAAGAGAGAGAGCGAGTGTAGAGTAGGGCTTTCGAGCATCTTGCCGTCGCATATCACGGGCCAGGGTATCGAGTCGCGCTTGGCGATGGCCCTGCATTGGTTGCGGTTGGGGTCGACGCAGAATCCTATAATCTTCAGTTTGCCCTTGCTGCTCTTGGCGAGCGTGCGCATGTCTTGCAGCATGCGTTGGGCATCGTAGCTCCAGGTGGCATAGGCCATGATTACGGCCAGCCCCTTGCCGAGGGTAGCGTTGTCTATCTTCTTGTTGTCGACATCGACTGTAGAGAAGCGTGGCAGGCGTTTGCCCACCGTCACGCGCGACAGCTGCTTGAGCTGCTGCTCATAGTGTGCCAGCAGCGCGTTCTTGGGCTGAGCCTTGCGCATGGTGCGACACAGCTGCAGCGCCTTGGCATAGTCGGGCGTGGCGCCGGAGATGAAGTAGCGGCGCAGCAGATAGTTGCTTACCACCGATTCGGGGTGGTCGCCTATGAACTGCTCAGCGCGTTCCAACACCTGTGGCGGGTTGGCGGTGGCTATCTGCTCTCTGAAGTCGTTCATCAGCTCGTTGGTCTTGGTGCCTTTGACCTTCATCTCTTTCAGATGCGAGGCGTCGCCTTCTATCTTGACGCTCTTGCCGGGCTCGGCAAAGATGGGCTGTTCGGAGAAGTTGGGGAAAACCATTACCAGCGTGGTGGGAGCAGTGCACATCACTTCGTAGCTCATGCGTCCGCCTTGCAGACGGATGGTGTCGATGCCGTTGATGCCGCCCTCGGGGCTATAAACGTAAAACTCACCTTGGTCCATGTTGAGTAGTCGGCCTTCGATTTTGAATCGGTCTCCAGCCGAGCCACACCCTGCAAGGACTAAGGTGAGCAGTATAAAGAGTGTTGTTCTGTTTATCATTTCATATTGGTAAACTCCAGGTCATTCTCGGCATAAGCCTTCAGACTTGGGTCCTTCTGCAGAGCCTCCTTCAGGTAGGAGTTGGCAGCATACTTGTTGCCCTGACGAGCGCTGACGATGGCGTGCAGATAAGAGGTAAGACCGTTGGGGTTCTTGATATTGTTCAGAGTAGCCTTGGCAGCAGCATAGTTCTTGTTGAGCAGCTGAGCCAGAGCGGCGCTGTTGTTGTAAGAGTCCTTGAAGTACTCCTCAGCCTGAGCGTAGTTGCCCTTGGCGATGCTCAGATTGCCCAGAGCCTCGTTGAGAGCGTTGGCGTCGGCAGCCTTGGCGATGAGGTTCTCAGCCTCTGCCACGTTGCCGTTCTTGAGGGCAATCAGACCCAGTGTGGCGTTAGCCTCGGCAGCGTTGTTGCTCTTGGTGATAGCCTGTGCCAGCAGTTCCTTGGCCTTGGCCTCGTCGCCTCTGTTGAATGCCATGACAGCCTGGTTGTTCAGCGGACGATAGTCGTTGGTGTAGAGCTGAGCAGTCTTGGCATAGATTTCTTCCTTCTTGGCAGCATCTTCCTCGAGAGTAGCGTAGTAGAGCAGCTCGTCGGCAGACAGCTTGGCAGCGTCCTCGTTGTACTGAGCCTTAATCTGCTCGTCGTTGCGGCCGATGGTCTCGTAGTGGATGATGAGGCGTGAACGACGCAGCTCGGGCAGGATGGCGTCAGCCAGCTCGCGGAAGCCCTCGCTCATGTTGCGAATCTGCTGCTCGCGCTCCTGGGGGTCCTTATACATAGACAGCACGCGCAGGATAACATCCTTGTCCTGGATGTTGCTGGCCTGTACCAGCTGCTGGAAGCCTTCCCAGTCCTGGGCTGTGTAGTGAGCGTCGAGGTTGCCCTCAACACCGGCAGACTTCATCTCCTTGCGTACGTACTTCTCTGATACGTTCTGGCGCTTGTTGGCCAGCTTGTCGTTGAACTTGAAACCACCCTCGGGAGAAGCGTAAGCCTGGATTTCCACGTTCTGGAGGTTCAGGCCTTCACGGTCCTTGTTGATTTCCTTGAGCAGCTTGACAAACTCGCCTACAGAGTTGTTCTTGAGCTCGCTCTTGCGCAGATTGGCCTGGTTGATGAGGAACTTGATGTTGGCTTCCTGCTTCTTGGCTTTAACGCGCTGGAAAGAGTCGAGAGCCAGACAGCCACCGCCATTGGTGAGGGCCTGACGATAGAGCTCTGAAGTGGCGATGATGCCATAGTTGACCTTAACGGCGGGAACATTGTATACCTTCTTGCCACGACGGGCGTCGAATGTCAGATACATATCGCTCTTCTGCATCTCTGGGTTGTATGCAAAAGCAGTCTTCATGGTGTAGTGACCACCCATGCGGTAAGAGATAACCTGGTCGTTGCCCATTACCTTTTCGCCCTGGAATGTGGCGGCTTCGCCCTTGACCACCTTGCCGTCGCCAAAGCGCAGCTCGGGGGTGACTGTTACCACGGCCTTCTTCTTCATATACTTCTCGGGGAATGCGCCGTTGACAGTGGCTGATACCACGCCGGCCTGAGTCTCGAGAGGTTTGGGAGTAACTGTGAAATTGTCTGCAGACAGGGGTCCCATCTTAGAGCAAGATGTCATCATGAGGAATGAGCCTGCGGTTAACGAAAATAAAAGAGTTTTACGCATAATGTTTTAGAAATAAATAATTATAGAGGTGCCGCGAGCGGGACTCGAACCCGCACAGCCATTACTGGCCAAGGGATTTTAAGTCCCTCGTGTCTACCAATTCCACCATTGCGGCTACATGTATATCCGTAAAAGAGCGGCAAACGAGACTCGAACTCGCGACCCCGACCTTGGCAAGGTCGTGCTCTACCAACTGAGCTATTGCCGCATTTAGAAACGGTGCAAAGATAAGCCAAATAATTGATATATGCAAAGGGGGCGGGGAGTTGTTTAAAAGAGACAGGTATATATTAAGGTTTATTTATAATATATGTGGAGCTCCTGTGTGGCGCTGTGGCGGGCGGGGGTAGGAAGCCAGCTGCGCTGAGCATCGAGGCTTGGCAGAAAGGGCGTCGCGACGGCAGCGGCAATGGCGGGGGGGGGGGCGCTGAGCATCGCCGTCGGCTCGTGACGGAAGATACGAGTCCTCGTGCCATACGATACGTGGGCACGTGACATAAGATACGCGGGCTCGTGACTTATGATACGAGTCGGCCAAGGCCGTGGGCAGCGCAGCGACTGTGGTGGCGGCGAAGCGCTATGGGCTTGCCCCAGTAGCGGGAAGAGTGGTGCTGGCGGTGGGTAGAATGATGCCCGAGGCGGGAAGAGTGGTGCTGACAGCGGGAAGAGTGGTGCCCGAGGCGGAAGTCACGACAGCCAGTGGCGCAGCGTGGCCCAGGGGTGGCGCAGCAGCATGCGCGGGCCCGAATAGCGCATCACTTGTCGCATGAGGCTACGCATATCGGGGCGGTAGCAGTGGATGGGGCAGCGGCGGCACGAGCCTTTGCCATTGCCAGACGGACAATGGTCGAGGCGCTGGTGGGCATAGTCTATCAGCGCACGGCAGCGGGGGCAGAGCTGCTCGTGGCCTTCATAATGCAGACAGTAGAGCCTTACCATGAGCTCTACTGTCTGTTTCTCTTGGGTTATCTTGTCCAATGGAGTCTACTTGAGATATTCGCTGAAGTCGGTAAGTCTCATGTCGCCCTTCTTCCTCAGCGTGTCGTGCATGGCGAAGGCGGCGGTCATCGACTGTGGCTCGTGGCCCTTGTCGGCTATGCGCAGATACTCGCGCAGCAGCGGGCGGTAGTCGGGGTGGGCGCAGTGGTTGATGATTTCCTCGGCGCGGCGGCGGGGTCCCTTGCCGCGCAGGTCGGCCACGCCCTGTTCGGTCACGATGACGTCTACGTCGTGTTCGGTCGAGTCTACGTGGGTGCACATCGGCACGATGGCACTTATCCTGCCTCCCTTGGCTATCGATGGTGTGGTGAATACGCTTATGTATCCGTTGCGCTCGTAGTCGCAGCTTCCGCCTATGCCGTTCATGAGTTTGGAACCGCAGATGTGGCTGGAGTTCTCGTTGCCGTAGAGGTCGCACTCGATGGCGGTGTTGAGGGCTATCACGCCCAGTCGCCTGATGACTTCGGGGCTGTTGGCCACCTCGCTCTGGCGTATGGTGAGGTGCTTGGAGAAGTAGTCCATATTGTCGTAGACCGTGTGCAGACACTCGTTGGTGACGGTCATGGCTGTGGCCGAGGCGTCGATGATTTTGCCTTCGAGCATCCACTTGATGGCGGCGTCCTGTACCACTTCGGAGTAGACATTGAAGCGTGGTATGTGCTCGTTGGCACCGAGGGCTGCCAGCACGGCGTTGCCGGTGGCTCCCACGCCGCTCTGTATGGGCAGGAACTGTGGCGGTATGCGGCCGTGCTTCATGTCGTCGACCAGAAATTCGGCCACATAGTGACCCATCTTTGAGGTAAACTCGTCGACGTCCTTGAAGGCGCGTGCCTCTTCGGGTATACAGCTGTCTATGACACCCACTATCTTGTCGACGTCGATGGCCACATAGTCGTGGCCCACGCGGTCGTAAGGCGCGAGCACGGGGATGGGCTTCCGCCCGAATCCGCAGTCGGCTGGCTCGTAGGTGTCGTGGAGGAAACGTGAGTTGGGGTTGTGGAAGGTGTTGTGCTCGAGTATCACGCGCTTGGCTAATCTCGCGGCGGTGGTCACGATGCCGCCTGCCGAGGTGAGGTAGGCGCGGCAGGTGTTGCCCACGATTTCATAGTGAGACACTTCGATGACTGCCCAGTCCATCCCGCCGTAGAAGCCGTGGCGCATGCGCTCTGCCATGTGGCCCAGGTGCATGTCTTCGTAGTCAATCTCCTCGAGGTTGACGTGGTTGCGGAAGTCGGCATTGGTAGAGAAGGGTGCCCTGAACTTGATGGCATGGGCGTTGGCCATGTCGCCCTCCACGCTCTGGCACGACGAGGCTCCGGTGAAGATGCCTATGGCAAAGGGGTTGCCGGCCTCGTGCTCACGGATGGCGCGCTGCGACAGTTCGCGGAAGATGGCCTTGGGGTTGCCATTGGGGGTAAATCCGGACAGGGCGAGATTGTCGCCGTCCTTAATCATCGCCGCCGCTTCGGCAGCAGTTATGTGAGAAAGTGTCATCATAATAAGTGCATTAACTTCGCAAAGGTACGCTTTTGTGGGTGGATAATCAAACATTTCTCCCACTTTCTTTGACACTTTGGGCAAAATAGATGGCTTTCGCCCAGAGGTGCCGTCAGTAGACGCGGAGCACGCCGTGGGGCTGGGGAGGGTCGGCGCGGTATTCGGTGAGGTGGTTGCCGGTGTTGTTGGCCACAAAGCCTCCCTGGTTGAGGCGGTACTGGCGGTGGCAGTGGGCGCAGGTGGCTGTGCCCTTGCTGTCTATGCTGAGCGGGTAGGAACGCATGGGCAGCGCGTTGAGGTCAAAGCAGTTGGGGCACTCACCGTCGTAGGCGTAGAAGACGGGTGGGTATTCCATATTGCTGTATCCCACGATGAGGCGGCCGTTCATGCCTATGTGCTCCTGCATCTTCATCCTGTCGTCGATGGCGTTGAAGATGCTGGTACTGGTGAGACCCTGGCTGTTCTTGAACGTGTAGTGCTTGGCGCCGCCCTTGAGGGTGAAGCCGATGATGCAGAACGTGCCGGCGTTGTTGGCGTCCATCGCCGAGGCGAGCACGGCGTTGAGGTGCTTGCTGTTGTCGATGGTCAGATTGCAGTGGTAGCTGCTAAAACGGTTGCCCTCGTCGCCACAGGCCACAAGGACAACCGTCATCACGATTGCTATTATATAATAATGTATATGCTTCATCCTTCCAGGAGTAATCGTTCGGCTTCGGCGACACGCTCGAAGTGGAAGCCGCTGAGCGTATCTTCCATGAGTTGGGTTATCCGGTCGTTGCAGAGATTGCCCATCGAGCCCTCGTGGGTGTGGTGTATGTTGCGGTCGGCGCTGAAAGTGCCCGCCTCGATCTCCAGTCCCACCTTCTTGTAGGCGTCGCGGAAGGGCATGCCTTGGGCTGCCAGCCGGTTGACCTCCTCGACCGAGAACATGGGGTCGTACATGGCGTTGTCGAGTATATGCTCGTTGACCTCCATGCGGTTGATGATATAGGCGGCCATCTGCAGACAGTCTTTGAGTTCGTCGAACGCGGGGATAAACACCTCCTTGATAATCTGCAGGTCGCGGAAGTAGCCCACAGGCAGATTGTTCATAATCATCATGATCTGCTGCGGCAGGCTCTGCAGCTTGTTGCACTTGGCACGGATTAGCTCAAACACATCCGGATTCTTCTTGTGCGGCATGATGCTCGAGCCTGTGGTACACTCCTTGGGGAGTTTCACGAAGTTGAAGTTCTGGCAGTTGAACATACATGCGTCGAACGCCATCTTGGCCACCGTGCCCGCCACTGTGGCGAGGGCGAAGGCCACGTTGCGCTCCATCTTGCCTCGGCCCATCTGGGCATAGACCACGTTGTAGTCCATCGAGTCAAAACCCAGCAGCCGCGTGGTCATCGAGCGGTCCAGGGGGAATGAAGAGCCATAGCCCGCTGCCGAACCCAATGGGTTGCGGTTAGTCATGCGATAGGCGGCTTGCAGATACAGCATGTCGTCGGCCAGCGACTCGGCGTAGGCTCCAAACCACAGACCGAAGCTCGACGGCATGGCTATCTGCAGATGGGTATAGCCCGGCATCAGCACGTGGCGATACTGGTTGCTCTTCTGTATCAGCTCGTCGAAGAGGCTGTGGGTAAGCTCCACCACGTCCATCAGCTGGTGGCGGGTGAAGAGCTTGAGGTCTACCAGCACCTGGTCGTTGCGCGAGCGGCCCGAGTGTATCTTCTTGCCCATGTCGCCGAGCTTGCGGGTGAGCATCAGCTCCACCTGCGAGTGTACGTCCTCGACGCCGTCTTCGATGACAAACCGGCCCTTGTCGGCCACGTGGTAGATGTGCTTGAGTTCGGCGGTAAGCGCCACGAGCTCGTCGTGGGCGAGCAGACCTATCGACTCCAACATGGCGATGTGGGCCATCGAGCCCAGCACGTCGTACTTGGCGAGATAGAGGTCGAGCTCGCGGTCGCGGCCCACGGTGAAGCGCTCTATCTCCTTGTTTACTTCAAAATCCTTTTCCCAGAGTTTGTTCATTGCGGTCACTTATTCATATCTGATTGCCTGCAGCGCGTCGGCTATCTTCTCGATGCCTTCCTGCAGCGGCTTCTGTACCATTCCCTTGATAAAGGGGTTGAGCTCGGCCTTGATGGTGAGCTTCATCTTGCACGTGGTGTCTGTCACGGGCAGCAGCTGTATCCAGAAGGTGAAGGGCACAGGGCTCTGCTCGGTCTCAAACTTGATGGTCTTGGGCTCTTCGCGCTCGATGATGTGCAGTCTTATCTCGCCCACCATAGGCGCCTTGACGGCTATGTGGTCGGCGTCGAAGGAGAAGTCTTCGAGCTTGTCTTGGGGGATGCGGTCGCGTATGCGCTCGAGGTTGGACAGGTCGCTCAGGGCGTCGTATACCTTCTGCTGGGCATAAGGTATCTCGCGTATGCTGCTTTCAAATTTGCTGCTCATAGGTCTTGATGTGATTATGGGCGGCTATACCTGATAGTGGGCGGGGTCTTTGCGCCAGCGGTGCAGCAGCTCTACGTCGCTGTCCTGGATGTATCCTGTCTCGAGGGCACGCTCCACCACGTGCTCGTAGTCGGTGAGGGTGATGAGCTTGACACCAGCCTGGGCGAAGGCTTCCTCGGCTACGGCGAAGCCATAGGTGTATGAGGCTACCATGCCTACTACCTCAAATCCAGCCTGTCGCAGTACTTCTACTGCCTTGAGCGAGCTGCCTCCGGTAGAGATGAGGTCTTCTACGACCACCACCTTGGCACCTACGGGCAGTTCGCCCTCAATGAGGTTGCCCATGCCGTGGTCCTTGGCCTTGGAGCGCACGTAGCAGAAAGGCATATTGAGCTCGTCGGCTACCATGGCGCCCTGGGCGATGGCTCCTGTGGCCACGCCAGCCACGGCTGTGGCCTGGGGGAAATGGGCGAGGATGGCGTGGGCCAGCTCGAGTTTTACATAGCTGCGCACGTCGGTAAACGACAGTGTCTTGCGGTTGTCACAGTAGAAGGGTGATTTCCATCCCGATGCCCATGTGAACGGGTTCTGTGGCTGCAACTTGATGGCTTTAATCTCCAAGAGTTTGGAAGCGAAGTCTTTCTTTATAGTGTCCATGATTGTGTATGTGATTGATGTTATTGTATTACTTACGGCCGAAATCGGCAGGAATGTCGCCCCACTTGCGGGTCTCCCACTGCATGATGGGCACGCTTACGGCGTGGGTGCGGAGCCAGTTCTCGGCACGCTGGATGATGCGGTAGAGCCCCTCGGTCTGCGCGTTGCGCTCGAGCTTGGTCTTGCACTGCTTCTTGCGCACCCAGAGTATGGCGTTGTAGGAGTCGCTGTAGATTACCCTGTCGCGGATGCCCCGCTGCTCCATCAGCGCCAGGGCGTGTACGATGGCGAGAAACTCTCCGATGTTGTTGGTGCCGTGCATGGGGCCGAAGTGGAACACCTGGGCGCCTGTGGCGAGGTCGATGGCCTGGTACTCCATGGGTCCGGGGTTGCCCGAGCAGGCGGCGTCTACCGCCCACGCGTTGGCCACCACTTCGGCAGGAAGTGGCAGCACCGTGTCGTGGCGCCAGTCGGGTGGGTTGGTTACTGCGGTCATAGCTGGCGGTGATATCTGTTTACATGCGCTCGGGCACCTCGATGCCCAGCAGCGCCATACCGTTCTTGAGTATCTTGGCCACGTTGGCAGCGAGCACCAGACGGGCGCTCTTCTGCTCGGCGGTATCGGCATTGAGGATGCTGTAGTCGTGGTAGAACTGGTTGAACTCCTTGGTCAGCTCATAACAGTAGTTGGCTATACCTGCGGGGTTGTAGTTGTTGCCGGCGTCGGCGACAGCCACACCGAAGTCGTTCATCTTCTGCACCAGCTCTATCTCCTTGGCGTTGAGCTCAGTGTCGGCGTCGAGGGCTGCGGGCAGCGCGATGCCCTCGGCCTGGGCGCGGCGCATGATGCTGCGTATACGGGCATAGGTGTACTGGATGAAGGGGCCGGTATTGCCGTTGAAGTCAATACTCTCTTCTGGGTTGAAGAGCATGTTCTTGCGGGCGTCGACTTTGAGGATGAAGTACTTGAGCGCGCCCATGCCCACGATGCGGGCTATCTCCTGGCGCTCCTCTTCGGTCATGTCCTTAAACTTGCCCAGCTCGTCGCTGGTCTGGCGTGCGTCCTTAATCATCTCGGCCACCAGGTCGTCGGCGTCGACCACCGTTCCCTCGCGGCTCTTCATCTTGCCGTTGGGCAGCTCTACCATGCCGTAAGAGAAGTGTACGAGGTCCTTGCCCCACTTGAAGCCCAGGCGGTCGAGCAGCAGCGAGAGCACCTGGAAGTGATAGTTCTGCTCGTTGCCCACCACGTAGATCATCTTGTCGATGGGGAAGTCATTGAAGCGCATTTCGGCTGTACCGATGTCCTGGGTCATGTAGACGCTGGTGCCGTCGGAGCGGAGCAGCAGCTTCTGGTCCAGGCCGTCCTGGGTGAGGTCGGCCCACACGCTGCCGTCGTCCTTGCGGAAGAAGAGGCCCTTGGCCAGACCTTCCTCCACCTTCTTCTTGCCCACGAGATAAGTGTTGGACTCGTAGTATATCTTGTCGAAGCCCACGCCCAGTGCCTTGTAGGTCTCGTCGAAACCGGCATAGACCCAGTCGTTCATCTTCTTCCACAGGCTGCGCACCTCGGCGTCGCCCTGTTCCCACTTCACGAGCATCTCGTGGGCTTCCTTGATGAGGGGAGCTTCGGCCTTGGCCTTCTCGGTGGCTGCCTCGTCGTCCATGCCCTCTGCCAGATACTGTGCCTTGAGTTGGGCCACCTCCTCGCGGTAGTGCTTGTCGAAGGCCACGTAGTAGTCGCCTATCAGATGGTCGCCCTTCTTGCCGCTGGTCTCCGGAGTCTCGCCGTTGCCCCACTTGAGCCATGCCAGCATGCTCTTGCAGATGTGTATACCGCGGTCGTTTACGATATTGGTCTTCACCACGCGGTTGCCGTTGGCTTCCATAATCTGTGCCAGTGACCATCCCAGCAGGTTATTGCGCACATGGCCCAGGTGGAGAGGCTTGTTGGTATTGGGCGAAGAGTACTCTATCATCACCAGAGGCGACTTCTCGGTCACGGGCTTTTCGCCGAAGCGCTCGTCGCCATTGATATCATTGAGCAGAGCCACCCAAGCCTTGGGGGCTACCACCAGGTTGAGGAAACCCTTTACCACGTTGAAACGCGCCACGTCGTCACAGTGGGCAACCAGATATTCGCCTATCTCCTGCGCAGTGTCTTCGGGCTTCTTCTTCGACAGCTTCAGAAAGGGAAAGACCACCAGTGTGAGGTGCCCCTCAAAGTTGGCCTTGGTTTTCTGCAACTGTATCATCGTCTCGTGTACGTCCTGTCCGTAAAGGGCATTGATGGCAGCCTTTACCGACTCGTTTATGCGGTTCTCTATCTTCATGATGTGGATAAATATAGTAATTACATTATTAATAATGGTGCAAAAGTACAAATAAATATCGACACTTGGCGCATAAGAGTCTATAAATCACACATATTTTTGGCTTTCCGAGGCGGCGGGAGCGTCCGTTGCGCCCACCCCGACCTTGCATCGGCTACGGCTGAAGGCACCAGCCGCCGCCACCGAGCCCCCTTCAGAGCCCCGCCCGCCGCCGCCGGCGCCCGTGGCCGTCATCCTCGTTTCCAGGCGGTTGCCTCCCATCCTGTCCTCTGCTGCCGATATCCTGTCAGTCATCACCTATAGACTGGTTGCAAACTGTGAAATGTAAAAATCGGGCTCTGAAATCATGCTATCCAGCCACGCATCCACTATTTCCCACCACGCAATGACTGCCATGGTCGTCTCTCTGCATTTGGTGCCGGATACGCTGCCCATAGCCATAGTCGCCCTCTCCGCCAACCTACCCTCCGCCAGCCCGTCTGTACGTGCCGGCACAAAAAATGTGGTGGCGGTGTGCGTTTTTCGGGTCACCATTCTATCAGAATTGATTTTTTGTTGTACATTTGTACACCAAACAGTGATTATGACGCCATTATATCCCCGCCTCCTTGCCCTGCGCGACCGGCAGTATGCCGAGTTTCAGGCGCGGCTGGTGCCCGGTGTTGCTCCCGACAGCATCATCGGCATACGGGTGCCCTTGCTGCGCGCCTTTGCCAAGGACTTTGCCCGCGAGGCCGACTGCAGCCGCTTCCTCAGCCTGCTGCCCCATCGCTATTATGACGAGAACATGCTGCATGCGCTGCTTCTGTCGCAGTTGAAGGACATGGACGAGTGTGTGGCGAGGGTCGAAGAGTTTCTGCCCTATGTAGACAACTGGGCGGTGTGCGACATCATGTCGCCCAAGGTCTTCGGCCGTCATCCCGCGAGGCTGATGGACAAGGCCGTGGAGTGGAGCCGCTCACCACATGTCTACACCTGCCGCTTCGGGCTGGCGATGCTGATGACCCACTTCCTCGACAGCCGTTTCAGCCCATCGGTGCTCGACACCGCCGCCGCCGTGGAGAGTGACGAGTATTACGTGAGGATGATGGAGGCATGGTTTTTTGCCACGGCGCTTGCCAAGCAGTGGGATGCCGCCATCCCCTATCTGCAGCAGCGCAGGCTCGGCGTCTGGGTACACAACAAGACCATCCAGAAAGCCTGTGAGAGCTACCGTATCACTGCCGGGCAGAAGGCTGTGCTCAGAACAATGAAAATCAAAGCCAATGACCACAAGTAGCGACATATCCCCCGTGGTGGGTAGGCTCGTCGAGCTTACTCCCGATGCCGAAGCCGACATCTCGCGGCTTCTGGCCCAACTCACCGATGAGGCTTCGGCCGACTCTGCCCGTATCTCCGAGATGCTTGCCTTGCCCCACTGCCATCTGCTGGTGGCTCGCGCCGGAGAGCGCATCGTGGGTATGGCGTCGGTGTGTATCTACACCATCCCCACGGGCCGCCGTGCCTGGATAGAGGATGTGGTAGTCGATGCCCGATGGCGTGGCCGCGGCATAGCCACACGCCTGGTGGAGAGTGCCATAGACCAGGCGCGGAGGGTGTCGCCCTGCACGGTGATGCTCACCTCGCGCCCCTCGCGCGTGGCTGCCAACAGGCTCTACCGCCACATGGGCTTCGGCAGCAAGGAGACCAATGTGTATAAGATAGAGGTGTAGGCTGTGGCCAGAGAGCCACAACAGCAGCACGGCGGGAGCAGAAAAGTGGGCCGAGGGTGCCGCATCATGCACCGCCGCCACGGCGATGACGGTCGCAGAGAGTCTCTGCCGGGCGTCGCCACAACCTAAGACATGACAATGATGAACAAGACTATCATGACCCTTATCCTTGCCGTCGCATACTGCGTCGGCGTGCAGCCCCAGAGCTTTGGCGGCTGTTTTACCACCGAGGGGCAGTACGCCGTGAGGGGCTCTGCCAACTGGGTCAACCTCCTCAGACTCGATTTCAGCATGCCGCTGGCCCACGGAGCCGGTTCGATCGAGGCTGCCACCATCCATGCGTTCAAGACCCATGACCCCATCGTCGGCGACTGGCAGACCTTCTCCAATATCGAGACCTCCAATCTCGCCGCAGCCATCGCCGTGCTGGGCTACAGGCACGCGTGGCGCAATGCGAGCCTCTTCGTCGGCGTGCGCAATGTCAACGAAGACTTCTTCACCTCTCCCCTTACATCGCTCTTCACCAACAGCTCGTGCGGCCTCTTCCCCACCATCGCGGCGAGCTATCCTATAGCCAACTATCCCTTCTCTGGCCTCACGCTGTATATGGATGTGGGCAGAGCGGGGTGGTTGTTTCGCAACAGCGTGTACAATGGCGTGGGCCACAATGGCTGGAACCGTCACGACAACCCTTTCCGCCTCAGTCCTGCCCACGATGGCGTCTTCAATATTTCCCAACTGGAGTATGCCTGGCGCGGCGGCCGCTATTATGTGGGTGCTGCCGTCCACACCCGCCGCTTTCCCGTCGACGACGAGGGCACTATGGCCGATGCCGACGGTTCGCGCAGCGGGGTGAGCTGTGCCTGGTGGGCTTATGGCGAACAGTCGCTGTGGCGTGAGGGTGGTGGCGATGTCTCCTGCATGGTCCAGCTCTCTGCCAACACCTGTAAGTCCAGCGGTTGCTACCGTTACGGCGAGGTGGGATGTGTCTACACCGACAGCAGCAGCGCCTGCGGACTTTCTGCGCAGTATGCCCGATTCCATCAGGGCCGCGAGTATTCGGTCGAGGCCACTTGGCGCCGACACATTGACCATCACATCGATGTGCAGCCCGCCCTGCAGTATATCACCAATGATGAGGGCGACCACCTGGTGCTCTCCGCCCGCCTCTACATCAGGTTCTGATGCGGTGGGAGCGCCCCCCGGATGTTTACCAGCCACTTTGGCGGTTATATCATCGTCTCGGAGGCCAAAAAGAGCCAACTCCACGACTTTCAGCAGTTTTTGTCAAGTAACGGAGTGTCTCTGCATAAAAAATAAGTGAACTTATTTTGTTCTGCCCTCGACTTTCAGTAACTTTGCAACCATGAATGCAAAATTATCTGATTTTGAGATTATGGCACCTGTCGGCTCGCGTGAAAGTTTGGTCGCAGCCATACAAGCCGGAGCCAACTCGGTGTATTTCGGCATAGGACAGTTGAACATGCGGTCCCACTCTGCCAATCATTTCACCATAGATGACCTGCGCGACATCGCATCTACGTGCAACAGCCATGGCATCAAGACCTATCTTACCGTCAATACCATCATCTACGACGGCGATATAGACACGATGCACGAGATAGTCGACGCCGCCAAGGAAGCCCACATCTCGGCGGTGATAGCCTCAGATGTGGCGGTGATGACCTATTGCAACCGCATCGGCGTAGAGGTGCATCTCTCCACCCAGCTCAATATCTCCAACATCGAGGCGCTGCGTTTCTATGCCCAGTTTGCCGATGTCGTGGTGCTTGCCCGCGAACTCAATATGGACCAGGTGGTAGCCATCTATCGCCAGATAGAAGAGCAGCACATCTGCGGACCCAAGGGCGAGCTCATACGCATCGAGATGTTCTGCCACGGCGCCCTCTGCATGGCTGTCAGCGGCAAGTGCTACATGAGTCTGCACAACGCCAACCGCTCTGCCAACCGTGGCGAGTGTGTACAGATATGCCGCCGTTCGTATACAGTCACCGACAACGAGACCGGCAACCAGCTCGAGATAGACAACAAGTACATCATGAGCCCCAAGGACCTCAAGACCATACGCTTCATCGACCGCATGATGGAGAGCGGAGTGAGAGTGTTCAAGATTGAGGGCCGAGCCCGTGGCCCAGAGTATGTCTACACCGTGGTGAGCTGCTACCGCGAGGCCATCGGCAGCGTGATAGACGGCACCTTCACCGAGGAGCGCAAGGATGGCTGGGACGAGCGTCTCGCCACCGTCTTCAACCGTGGCTTCTGGGACGGATACTACCAGGGACAGACTCTGGGAGAGTGGAATAAGCACTACGGTTCGGCTGCTACCGAGAAGAAGGTGCTCGTGGGCAAGGTGATGAAGTATTTCTCCAAGCTCAGCGTGGCCGAAGTGGCTGTCGAGGCGACCACCTTCGACCGTGGCGACCGTCTGCTCATCACCGGTCCCACCACTGGTGTGATGTATCTCGACGCTACAGAGATACGCTACGACCTCCACCCGGTAGATACTGCCCAGCAGGGATGGCGCGTGTCTATCCCCGTGAGCGGCAAGGTGCGCCCCAACGACAAGCTGTTCAAGCTCGTCACCGTAAACGAAATCAAGGAAATAAAATAAGACATGACCATCAACCAACAACAAGATGCCATCATCGACGAGTTTGTCGATATGGACGACTGGATGGACCGCTACCAGCTGCTCATCGATATGGGCAACGAACTGGATGCGCTCGACGAACAGTATAAGACCCCCCAGAACCTGATAGACGGATGCCAGAGCCGTGTATGGGTGCAGTGCGACTACCGCGATGGCCGCCTCTATCTCTCTGCCGATAGCGACGCCCTTATCGTCAAGGGTATCATCGCTCTTCTGGTGCAGGTGCTCAGCGGCCATACCCCTCAGGAAATTCTTGATACCGACCTCTACTTTATAGACCGCATCGGTCTGCGCGAACACCTGTCGCCCACGCGCAGCAATGGTCTGCTGGCTATGGTCAAGCAGATTAAGGCTTACGCACTGGCCTACAAGACCAAGGAAGGATGACACACCGACTGACAGCCATCGTCGTCGGCATCGTGTGCAGCCTCTCGGCTTGGGCGCAGAGCGCCGACGAGCGTGCCGCAGCCTGTATAGGCGAGAGCCGGTGGTTCGACCTGCATGATGTCTATGCCGCCGACAGCGCGCAGATGTCGCCTTTCATCCGCCAGTTTGCCCGCACCATGGTCAACCAGATGTTCAACCGTCCGCAGCAGGCCTGCGACGACATCCTCACCCTGGTGCGCGGCTATCAGCAGCAGATGGGTGGCACCAACGCCTGTTCGATGCTGCTCTTGCTCGCCGACAACTACAGCCGCATGGGCGACAATGCACGTGCAGCAGCCACCGTCAGGAGTCTGGCAGACCAGATGGAAGGCAAGGCAGACAGCGCCACCGTAGCCCAGATGCGCGGCAAGGAGCGGCTCTACTCTGCGCTCTCTGCACTGCGTGTCAACGAGACCGACACCGCCAGCCACACGTTGCCCTTCACCTATACCGAGCTCGGCGACACCGCCCAGCAGCTCATGGTGGTCGGCGGCAGCGTCAACGGGCGCAAGGCGGGGCTGATATTCGATACCGGCGCAGCCTACAATGTCATCACCCCCGAGCTGGCGCGCCGCTATCGGCTGCGCATCATCGACGCTGACATCCAGGTGAGCGGCACGCGACTCATGGGCGGCAAGATGGCTGTGGCCGACGTGCTCACCATCGGCTCGCTCACCGTGCGCAATGTGGTCTTTGCCGTGCTCGACATGACTGCCGGCAACGAGCGCGCCCGCCGTACCGCACAGCAGATTTCGCTCATCATAGGTCAGCCGCTGCTGCAACTCTTTGGCAGCTACACCATAGACTTTGCCTCACAGCAGATACACCTCACGCATCAGAGCCATCGCTCTGGCGCAGCCCCCAACCTCTTCTTCAACAAGGTGCCTTATGTCGCCGTCACCCGCGACAGCCTGCGCATGGCTATGGCTTTAGACACCGGCGCCGCGACCAGTTCGCTCGACAACGCCTACTACAAGGCGTTCGCCGCCGACGTGGCGCGCGAGGGCAAGTGGGAGCTGGCGGCGACCATGGGCGTCGGGGGCATCAGCTACAACAGCGTCTTCCGCATGCCAGCCGTCGCCCTCAGCATCGGCGACACCCCCTTCACCCTTCACCGTGTGGCGGTGACGGCGCTCTCGCCCCACAACCGTCTTACCCAGGGCTACGGCCGTCTGGGCATCGACTTCATGCGCCAGTGGAGCAGCGTGACCATCGACAATGTCAACATGACCATCCATTTACAGCACTAACAGCAAGACAATGAGAAAACTACGCACCATAGAGATGGACCGCCTCACGGTCCAGGAGTTCAAACAGGCCGACAAACTGCCCGTTGTGGTGGTCCTCGACAATGTCCGCTCTCTTTACAATGTGGGTTCCGTCTTCCGCAGTTGCGATGCCTTCCGTGTTGAGGCTGTCTACCTCTGCGGCATCACCGCCTGTCCGCCCAACAACGAGATACACAAGACCGCACTGGGTGGCGAGGAGAGTGTAGACTGGCGCTACTTCAGCCGTACCGAAGACGCCGTGGCAGACCTTCATGCGCGCGGATATTATATATATAGTATAGAGCAGGTAGAGCACTCCACCAAGCTCCAACGGCTGGACCTCGCCGCCCACAGCCATCCCGGCTACGCCGTAGTCTTCGGCAACGAGGTGAAGGGAGTGCAGCAGCAGATAGTAGACATGAGCGACGGCTGTCTGGAGATACCCCAGCTGGGCACCAAGCACTCGCTCAACGTGAGCGTCACCGCCGGCATAGTGGTGTGGGAGTTCGCTCGCCAGCTAATCTTGGATTGAGCAAAGCTCGCCGGACTTCCCACAAAGTCCGGCGAGCTTTTTTCAGCCCCTTTCCCTGCTGTCGGCGACGGTGCAGGGGTGGGCGGTGGCGAGGGTGGTGCTGTCCTCACTCCGTGTAGTGACATTGGCGGGTATGGTGGTGAGAGAGAGGGGCGGTATGGTCACTCCGTTTGTCTGTGCAGCCCATGGCAGCCGCCCCGCAGCCACAGATGGCGGCTCGTGACGGAAGTCACGTGGCCACGTATCGTACGAAACGTGCCCACGTGACTTCCGCCACGAGCTCACGTATCAAATGATACGAGCCCGCCAATGCCATCCCCGCGCCCGCCAATGTAAGCCCCGAGGCAGTATTAGCCAAGGGGCGGGAACTCATGTAAACGGTGAAAATCTTGTCATTCATTAAGAGGTGCGAGGAGAGGCGCATTGGAGTTTCCAGGGTATCATGGCAGGACGCGAGAATAATACAAAAAGTTTTGCTCCTTTTCAGGGCTTCGCCCTATGCGTCTGCGTGTGTTGGCAGATATTCCCGAGAGCCCGCTCTCGGATATCTGCCAACACCCACCGCCGCGCCTGCCCATTGGCAGGCTGAAAAGGAGCAAAATCAAAAAGCCGCCGTTGGCGGTAAAAAAAACCGGCTGTTCGCCGGAACAAAAAGAGTTGTTGCGGGAGGCCCCTCCCCAGCAACCCGAAGCCCCTCCCCAGCCCTCCCCAAGGGGCGGGAGTCCCTACTTGCTGTGTTTGAGGGCGTTTGAGTGGCGCTCCTTCCCCTTGGGGAAGGCGTGGGATGGGGCTCCAGTTGGCTGGTACGCACCCCAGGCAACTCTGACAGAGTTGCGATTACATAGCCCAGGGTTGCGGGCATGGCCCGCTACCCTGGGTAATGCCCCCACTAATATTGCTACTCTGTAAGAGTTGCGCTTAGCCGTAGGCGTTATACTCAGTTGGATAATTCCCCTACATATAGGTGGTGATGGGTTTGCGTTGGGGTAACGCCTTCGGCTAATCGCAATACTTACAGCATTGCTATCTCTTTTTATGTCCTAACCCAGGGTAGAGGTGCTTCGCCCCTCAACCCTGGGCTGAGGAAACGCAACTCCTTCAGAGTTGCTGCTGCTGATGTCCTCTCAAATGGGCCCTATCTCGAATTCCCTATCCGCAGCAGCAGGTCGTTGGGATAGATGTAGCTCTGCTGGCGGAGGCTTGAGAAGACGGGGCAGGAGTTGGCTTCGAAGACCGTTACGACCATCTCTGTGCAGTAGAGGGCGTCGGGGGTGGTGTGGTCGAAGTCGAAATCGAACTTCACGCCGCGTGCCACGAGCGAGTCTACCGTCTGCCTGATGCCCTCTGCACTCATGGGGCATGGGGGCTTGACGGCGTAGATGCAGTAGGAACCATTGTTGCGCAGATACTCCTCGGGCGTCTCGACCACTATCTTCCCCGCTGCCGTCGAGGCATGGGCGAGCCTTACGCCACGGGCATCTCTGACGACTATCCCGCAATGTGAGGGAGTGGAGTCGGTAACCTCCCACGACGAAGTGCCCGAGAGCGCGCGTACGGCTACCGATTCCCACGAGTCGCCCACACTGAAAAAGATGTCGCCCGTATCAAATGAGGTCGTATCGGGCATCAGGTATGGCGGGCGGTTGACCAGACACACGCCAACCCAGCCTGCGACGAGTAGTAAAAACAAGGCGCATCCCCATCCCATGAGACCGAGGAAGCGCCTGTCTGATAGTATCATTCCGCAAGGTTAGTTGTTTGTCAATTTCTCGATATTGCATACGGCTATGCCGATGACTCCTGCGAGCATGTAGAGCCAGCTGGCCCAGGCGAGCTTAAACCCCGAGGGCAGCACGTGGGCAAAGAAGAGGCAGAGGACGATGGATATGCCGAAGAAGAAGGATGCGGGTATGCGGCTCATCTTCGCCGTGAGCTTCAGGTTGGTCGACTCGTCGAGGACCACCAGCATGGGCGCCAGGAGGATGAGGGCGGAGAGGAAGCGGGAGAATCCCAGTCCGTCGCCCTCGAAGAGTATCTTCAGTCCGCATACCTTGGTTTTGCCCGCCACATCTACTGCCGAGCAGAAGCCGAAGAGGATGAACATGATGATGGCGATGGCGATGATGAGGGATGCCTTGTATTGCTTGGTGAATTTGACCAGATTGTCCATAATATATATTATTAATGTGTAACACTGTGGCGGGAGGGGTGGGCCTATGCCCGCCGTTGACAACTCTTTATTGGCGCATCACCTCGAGCTTGAAGGTCTTGGCATCGCGGCATCCTTTCTTGATGGCGGCACTACCGAAGTGGATTTTGCTGAACTTGACAGGTGTGCCTGCCTTGACGAGCGAGCATCCGTCGGCCTTCTCGACCTCGATGCTGCCCACAGAGACCTTGTAGACCTGCTTCCCTTCGGCGTCGTAGCCTACGAGATATACCTGCTCGTTGCCGAGGACGTACTTGAGGTCGGTCTTGATGTCAGAGGCAGCCACGGCTTCGCCGTTGACCTGGAACGACGGCTCGAGGTCTGACTTGCTGAAGAAGTCGGTAAACTCGAGCGACAGCGGGGTGGTCACGTCGAACCCACATTCGTCCAGCTTGATGGGCTTGCCGTTGAGCGCCTTTGCGCTTTCCTCTATCTTGACCTTCCAGGTCTCCGTCATCTTCTCAGACTTCTCGATGAGGGCTTTCTTCTCGGCTTCGGTCTTGATGTCTTTGGCTTGTTCCCTCAGTTGCTCCTTCTCCTTTACAAACTGTTCGTACCTGTCGGGGAGCTCACCATACAGGCTGTTGTCTTCTGAGCCGCTTCCCGAACATGCAGACAGGAAGGGCATGCACATGGCGATGAGAGCCATAGTTTTAAGTTTCTTCATAGGTGTTGAGTCTGTTTAGTTATTTATGTGATGTGTAATGGTTGTCGTAAGCGGCGTAGTCTCTACGGTTGCAAAGATAAGCTATGGCGGAGCAAAGACAGTTAACAATCTCTCAATTTATCGTTCACAAAGGATAAACTGAGGTAACAATGCGTAAAAAAATAATTAACAATTTCACAAAGGGCTGATGCTCAGTTGCATCCGTCCTTGCGATATCGGGTGGGTGAAATGCCTTTGAGCTTGGAGAAAACTCGGATAAACGATTGTGAGCTGTTGAAGCCCGAGAGCTCGGCTATCTTCATGATGTTGGCATCGGAGCCGTCGAGCAGGGTACACGCGTACTCGATGCGGGCGCGGTTGACATAGTCATAGAAGCTGCACTCTTCTTCCTTGTTGAAGAACTCGCTGACATAGGTGCGGTTGGTGCCTATGGCGGTGGCTATGTCTGACACCTTGAGATTGGGGTTGAGGAAAATCTGGTCCTTGTCGAAGAGCAGGCTGATGCGCCTGCCTATCTCGGACATCTCGGTCTCGGTGGCGTCGGCGGCGGGCGTGGGGTCGGTGTCCATACCGTCGTAGAGCTCGTCGAGCACCGACTCGTGCTTATACATATTATAAGCTATAAACATCCATAGCACCAGCGAAGAGCTCATATAGAGTATCTCAAACGAATAGCCCGCATGCAGACTGTCGGCTATCCAGAGCGCCAGCATGAGCACAAAGGAGAGGAAGATGGCGCGCAGCCAGTTGAGGTTGATGTTCTCGGTGTAGGAGAAGCGTCGCTTCAGCTCTCTATGGTATCTGGGGATGGCGAAAGCAGCCCAGATGGTATAGCAGAGACCATAGACAAGGGCCTCGAGTATCTCGGCATAGTAGTAGATGATGTCGCGGGTGATGAAGAACAGGACAAAAGGCACGATGAACAGCAGCTCGTGGATGATGATGGTGCGCCGGGTGAGGCTGGCGGGGCTGCACAGCTCGATGAGGGTGAAGGCATAGAGCGGGATGGCTATCACATCAGACGAGGTGATAATCATCCAGTCGGTCTCGTCGAGCTCGGCTATGGGCTTGATGAAGAGGAGGTCCTTGAGGCACTGCATGCCGATGACCAGCATCAAGACGGTGACCAGTCTTGACAACAACTCCTTGTCCTTGCGGTAGAAGAGCCACGCCATCATGAAGTAGAACATGACGCAGAGGCCGTAGATGAAATATATGGCGTACAGCATTAGGTCTATAATTAGTAGGTGATAATCTCTCTGCGCCTCGGACCGGGGCAAGTCTATGGGCGCTGACCGCAAAAATACAAATAAAAATCGAGCCGTCCATTCCTTTTGTCCGATTATTTGTCGGCGGCGGTGCATTTTCCTCTTCCGCCGCGACGGGGCGGGTGGTTACTTTTTCATTCGTTTGTTACTCTGTATAAGCAATTATTTGTAATTTTGCAGCGTATATGACGCAGATATCATCCATACAGGCTCTGGAGCAGCAACGCGTGCTGCTCAGGCTGGAATATGAAACGGAGAAAGAGGAATTTCGCCAGCAGACCGAGGAACGCGGTGTGGCGCGACTGGTGAAGCGTGGCGACGTGTGGCTGCCGCTGCGCGTCGGCAACACCTTTTACAATTCCCTCAACCAACTGGCTGTCGAGGTCTTCCGCACCGACAACCAGGATATCGAGCACAACTTTGAGTATGGCCGCCCCGTCACCTTCTTCCGCATGGTGCCCGACGAGCATCATCCCCGTGAGCACCGTCTGCATTACTTTGACTTCACCGGCGTGGTGAGCTATGTCGACGGCGACCGCATGGTCGTCACCCTGCCCGACAACGGACGGGTGGGCGCCCTGTCGGCTTGCAGCGACAAGGTGGGTGTGCAGCTCTACTTCGACGAGACCAGCTACCGGCTTATGGCCGATGCCCTGGACCGCGTCGTCCATGCCCGCGGCAACCGTCTGGCCTATCTGCGCGACCTCTTCTACAGCCATGCCGCTCCGGCGCGCTTCACCTTCGACGACATCAAGCTGCCCTGGCTCAACGCCACCCAGCAGCACGCCGTCAACGAGGTGCTCAGGGCCAAGGACGTGATGGTGGTGCACGGCCCTCCCGGTACGGGCAAGACCACCACCCTGGTTGAGGCCATCTATGAAGTGCTGCGCCGCGAGAGTCAGGTGCTGGTGTGTGCGCAGAGCAATATGGCTGTCGACTGGATTTCCGAGAAGCTCGTGGACCGTGGCGTCAACGTGCTGCGCATAGGCAATCCCACCCGCGTCAACGACAAGATGCTCGCCTTCACCTATGAGCGCCGCTTCGAGTCGCACCCCGACTATCCGCAGCTCTGGGCTATACGCAAGGCCATCCGCGAACTGCGCCGGCAGCGCCGCCACACCGAGAGCTTCCATCAGAAGATGGACCGGCTGCGTGAGCGTGCCGTCGAGATAGAGATGCGCATCAACGGGCAGCTCTTCGGCGAAGCCCGCGTGATAGCCTCTACCCTCACCGGTGCTGCCAACCGCATCCTGGAGGGTCAGAAGTTTGGCACCCTGTTCATCGACGAGGCTGCCCAAGCCCTCGAAGCCGCCTGCTGGATACCCGCCCGCCGTGTGCAGCGCATCGTCTTTGCCGGCGACCACTGCCAGCTGCCTCCCACGGTGAAGAGTCTGGCTGCCATGCAAGGCGGACTCGGTGTGACGCTCATGGAGCGCATCGTGGGCAATCATCCCGAGGCTGTCACCCTGCTGCAGACCCAGTATCGCATGAACGAGCAGATTATGCGCTTCTCCAGCGACTGGTTCTATAAGGGCCGCGTGGAGTCGGCGCCCGATGTGCGCTTCCGAGGCATCCTCGACTACGACAACCCCATCGAGTGGATTGTGCCCGACACCGCCATCGACGGCGAAGATGCCGACACTGCCTTCCGCGAGCAGTTTGTGGGTGACAACTTCGGTCGCATCAACAAGGGCGAGGCACGCTATACTCTCGACACGCTCCAGGCCTACTTTGACAAGATAGGGCGCCAGCGTGTGCTCGACGAGCGCATCGACGTAGGCATCATCTCGCCCTACCGCGCCCAAGTCCAGTATCTGCGCCAGCTCATCCGTCGTCGCGAGTCGTTCAGACCCTTCCGCCACCTCATCAGTGTCAACACAGTCGATGGCTTCCAGGGTCAGGAACGCGACATCATCCTCATCTCGCTCGTACGCTCCAACGACAGCGGTCAAATCGGCTTTCTGCGCGACCTGCGCCGCATGAATGTCGCCATCACCCGTGCCCGTATGAAGCTCATCATCCTGGGCAACGCCGACACCATGACCCGCCACCCCTTCTACCGTCAGCTCTGGGACTATATACAGACCATCAACCACGACAACCAATCATGATACAAAAGGACTATTATCTGCGAATGATAGAAGAATTTGGCCGCGCGTTGGCCAACTTCATGGAGCGGCGTCATGACGCTGCGCGCCGCGACCGTGAGATGGCCGACCTCTACCGTCAGTATGTGGGCGACTACACCCTGGTGCGCAACCTCTCGCTCGAGGAGACTATGGTCTATGCCCACGACCAGTGGGCTGATGACGAGCGTATCGGCAGACTTGGCATGCTTGCCGAGCTGCTTTATGCCGAGGCCACCTACTGTGCTGTCCCGATCAGTACGCTGCTCTACGACAAGGCCTACCGGCTCTATGACTATGTAGAGACTCATGGCGATACCTACTCGATAGACCGCCATAACAAGATGGAGGCCATTCGCCGTATCTTAAAGGACAAAGGATAACAACAATATGGGTAATACCACCGACATGACCGTAGGGTCTCCTACGCAAGGCATACTCCGCTTTGCGTTACCACTTATTCTGGGATACATACTCCAGCAGATGTATCTCGTAATCGACGCTGCCATCGTGGGGCGGTGGGTCGGCGTGGAAGCGCTTGCCGCCATTGGCGCCAGCTCGTCCATCACCTTTCTTATCATGGGCTTCTGCAACGGCTCGTGCGCGGGATTTGCCATCCCCGTGGCGCAGACCTTCGGTGCGCACGACTACTCCAAGATGCGCGCCTATGTGGCCCACTCGCTGCGCATAGGAGCCGTCATCGGCGTGATACTCACCATGCTCACCGCGGTATTCTGCGCCCGCATCCTGCGGGTGGTCAACACCCCCGACGACATCTTCCATGATGCCTACATCTTCCTGCTGCTCACGTTTCTCACCATTCCCTTCACCATAGCCTACAATCTCCTCTCGGGATTTATCCGTGCCTTGGGCAACTCCCGTCAGCCCTTCTACTTCCTCATCGTCTCGTCGATGGTCAATATCGTGCTCGATGTGATACTTATCCTCGGTATGGGCATGGGCGTCGAGGGCGCCGGCATCGCTACGATGCTCTCCCAGGCGCTGGCTGCCGTGCTCTGCTGGGTTTACATCCACCGCACGCTGAAGATGCTTATCCCCCACGGCGACGAGTGGACCTATCACGACAGCATGACCGGACATCTGCTCAACAGCGGTATCCCCATGGGACTGCAGTTCTCCATCACCGGCATAGGCATCATCATGCTCCAGAGCGCCAACAACGCCCTGGGCACCACCTATGTGGCAGCCTTCACCGCGTCTATGCGCATCAAGTATCTCTTCACCTGTGTCTACGAGAACATCGGCGTGGCTATGGCTACCTATTGCGGCCAGAATGTGGGAGCCCGACAGATAGGGCGCATAGCCCGCGGCGTGCGCTCTGCCATGGCCATCATGGCGGTCTATACCGTCTTCACCCTGGCGGTCATCTACCCCTTTGCCGACCAGCTTATGATGCTCTTCGTAGACAGTGGGCAGAGCGAGATAGTGGCTCTGGCTGCCCAGTTTATGCGTATCAACAACTACTTCTTCGTCATCGTCGGACTGCTCTGCATCTTCCGCTACTCCATCCAGGGCATGGGCTTCAGCAATCTGAGCATGCTGAGCGGCGTGATGGAGATGATTGCGCGCAGCGGAGTGAGCCTGTGGCTTGTGCCAGTCTTCCACTTCACCGGAGTGTGCTTCGGCGACCCCACCGCATGGCTCGCTGCCGTGCTCTTCCTTATCCCCGCCTACCTGTGGGTCTACCGCCGACTCAGCCGCACCACTCCGCGCCCCGTCGCCATGTAGCCCATGGGGCGGGGGAGTGCACTGGCGACTCTGCAGCGGGTCCATGAGACGGATATTCAGCCCGCCGTACTTACTTTTTTGGTGATAAGTTTGGTCATAATCACCATTATTACTATCTTTACAACCTCGAAAACTTAAACAGTCTATGTTACGAAAAGATTATACCTTTGAAGTGTGTGCCAACTCAGTCGAGAGTTGTCTCGCAGCCCAACGTGGAGGCGCCGACCGTGTAGAACTCTGCGCCGCCATACCCGAGGGAGGCACTACTCCCTCTTTCGGAGCGATTGCGTACGCCCGCCACAATCTGGATATCAAGCTCAATGTCATCGTGCGTCCCCGTGGCGGCGATTTCCTGTATTCGCCGATTGAGGCAGCCACGCTCCTTGCCGACATCGATACCCTGCGACCGCTCCAGGTCGACGGCATCGTGACGGGAGCCCTCACCGCCGACGGCGATATCGACCTGCGGCTGATGGAGGCGGTCATGGATGCAGCCCAGGGCATCCCTGTCACCTTCCATCGTGCCTTTGACCGATGCCGGAGACCGCAGGAAGCGCTCGAGCAGCTCATCTCCCTGGGCGTGAAGCGCGTGCTCACGTCGGGCCAGCAGCCCACGGCGCTCGAGGGAGCCACCCTGCTGCGACAGCTGGTAGACCAGGCTGCCGGACGCATCATCATCATGCCCGGCTGCGGCGTCTGCGAGACCAATATTGCCCGCATAGCCCAGCTCACGGGTGCCCGGGAGTTCCATTTCTCTGCCCGCGAAGCCGTCAAGAGTGCCATGCGCACCCGCAACAGCGAGGTCAAGATGGGCAGCGATGATATAGACGAATATACAAGGATGGTTACCACCTCGCGACGCGTGGCCGACACCATCTCAGCCCTCTGTGGCCAATAAGACAGTGACTATGACAAGATTACTCATTACCCTGCTCCTGCTCTGCACGATGGGAGCCAAGGCGCAGACCTCCCAGACTCTCGCCGACTTCAATGCCCGCAAGGCGGTGCTTACCCATGGACATCTTTTCGACATCTTCCATCGGCCTATGACCGACGGTGAGCGCGACGCCATGCATTTCCTCTACGCCTACATGCCCGTCAACGACATAGCCGACTACGACGGCGACTTCTTCCTCAACCAGGTGCGCGCCACGCTCAATGTGCGCGCCCAAGTGGGCTGGCAGGTGCCCGACGAGGTCTTCCGCCACTTCGTTCTGCCTATCCGTGTCAACAACGAGAACCTCGATACCGCACGCCTGGTCTTCCAGCGCGAACTTCTTCCACGCGTTCGAGGCCGCCGGCTCTACGACGCCGTGCTCGAAGTCAACCACTGGTGCCATGAGAAGGCCAACTATCAGCCGTCCGATGCACGTACGTCGTCGCCGCTTGCCACGGTGCGCACCGCCTGGGGCCGTTGCGGCGAAGAGTCCACGCTCCTGGTGGCAGCCCTGCGCTCGGTGGGCATCCCCGCGCGCCAGGTCTATACTCCGCGATGGGCACATACCGACGACAATCATGCCTGGGTCGAAGCCTGGGTCGACGGTCGCTGGTATTTCCTTGGTGCCTGCGAGCCCGAACCGGTACTCAACCTGGGCTGGTTCAATGCCCCAGCCAGCCGCGGCATGCTGATGCACACCAAGGTGTTTGGCCGCTACAACGGGCCAGAGGAGGTGATGCGCCGCACAGCCAACTACACCGAAATCAACGTGATAAGCAACTACGCCCCAGCCGCCCCGCTCACCGTCAGGGTCACCGACGCCAAGGGCCGCATTGTCCAGGGCGCGCGCGTGGAATACCGCATATATAATTATGGTGAGTTCTTCCCCGTCTCCATCCAGACCACCGACGCCAAGGGTCAGGTGTCGCTCTCGGCAGGCTACGGCGATATGCTCGTCATAGCCACCCACGGCTCGGCCTATGGCTACAGCCGCGTGAGCTTTGGCCGCGAGCCGATGGTCACCGTTGCCCTCAACCATAAGATTGGCGAGCGCCACAGCGCTGATATCGACATCACTCCCCCCAAGGAGAATGCGCAGATACCCACCGTCACCCCAGCCCAGCGAGCCGACAACGACCGCCGCTTTGCCATCGAAGACTCCATCCGCGCCGCCTACCGCGCCACCTTCATGCAGGGTGTGGGCGACCAAGCCACCCGCTGGGGCGACCGGGCCCGCTCCTTCATGGTCAAGGCCGAAGGCAACTGGCGCACCATCCACTCCTTCCTTGTTGCAGCCGACGAGAGCGGCCAGATGGCGCGTGCCCTCGACCTGCTCTCTACCCTCACCGACAAGGACTTGCGCGATGTCAGCCCCGAGGTGCTCACCGACGCGCTCTCCCTTACTCCTGCCGACGCCTCGGTAGCCCATGTGCTGGCGCCGCGCGTGTCGCAAGAGTGGCTCACCCCCTACCGCAGCGTGCTTGCCTGTGCCCTGCGCCCCGTCTTGGGCTCGCGCTGGGGCGATGTCGACGCCACGATCGCCTTCTGCCGCGACAGCATCACCCGATGCGACACCCTCGCCACCTCGGGTACCTTCACCACCCCCGTCGGTGTGCTGCGCTCGCGTCTTGCCGACCTGCGCTCGCTCAAGGTCTTCTTCACCGCCCTCTGCCGTACCCAGGGCATCGAGGCTTGGGTCGACGGCGTCACCGGCAATGTCTACTACCGTCGGGGCGATGCCACGATGTCGGTCAACTTCGACTCTGCTGCCCCCGCCGTCACCGCCACCACGCCCCTTACCCTCTCCTTTACTCCACAGCGTCATCTCGACGACCCCGAATACTATACCCATTTCACGCTGAGCCGTTACCAGAGCGACGGCACCTTCGGTCTGCTCAACTATGATGAAGGTGCGCGCTGGTCCAAGCTCTTTGCCCAGGGCTGCCAGGTCGAGCCAGGCTACTATCTGCTCACCACGGGTACCCGACTTGCCAACGGCAGCGTCAAGGCCCATATCGACTTCTTCCCCGTAGCCCACAAGCCCGTGAGCCAGGCTCTCACCGTGAGAGAGGCCACCAACGAGGTGAGCGTCATCGGTTCGGCCAACTCCGAGGGACGCTTCCGCCTGGCTGCCACTGGTGCCGAGACGAGCATACTCCTTACCGCCGGACGCGGCTACTTTGTAGTGGGCGTGCTCGGAGTGGGTCAGGAGCCCACCAATCACGCCCTCCGCGACATCGCCCAGCGACATAGCGAGTTCGAGGCATGGGGCCGCACCATCGTGCTGCTCTTCGCCAGCGATGCCGAGTACCAGAAGTACCTCAAGTCGCCCATCCCCGGACTGCCCTCGACGGTGGTCATGGGCGTAGACACCGACGGCCAGATAGCCGCCGACCTGCGCCAGCGCATGCGGCTTGCCGACACAGCGCCGCTGCCCCTCTTTGTCATCGGCGACACCTTCAACCGCGTGGTCTTCGAGAGCCATGGCTACACCATCGGCATGGGCGACCAGCTGCTCAAGACCATCCGCGGACTGTAATCCAACTATACGACAACAAATACAAACATTATGATAGACAATAGTGTAAGAGAGAAGATACTGGCACTCATGGCGCGCGAAGTGGTGCCGGCAGTGGGCTGCACCGAGCCCATGGCAGTAGCCCTGTGTGTGGCTCGTGCCACAGAGATACTGGGCCGCGAACCCGAGCGCATCACGCTCTTTCTGAGTGCCAACATCCTGAAAAACGCCATGGGCGTAGGTATTCCCGGAACGGGCATGATAGGTCTGCCCATAGCCGTGGCGCTGGGTGCCCTTATCGGCAAGTCTGAGTATCAGCTCGAGGTGCTCAAGGACCTCACCCCCGCCACCCTGGAGCGGGGCAAGCAGTATCTCGCCGGCGACCACATCAACATACAGCTCAAGCAGGGCGAGTGCGACAAGCTCTATATCGAATCCATCTGCGAGACGACGGGCAACCACGCCACAGCCATCATCGAGGGAGGCCATACCGCCATCGTCTTCGAGGAGCGCAACGGCGAGGTCATCACCGACCGCCGCACCAGGCGTGGCGACGAGGCCGAAGACGAGGCTGTCAAGCTCAATATGAAGCTCGTCTACGAGTTTGCCCTTACCGCCCCCATCGACGAGTTGCAGTTTATCCTCAAGACCCGCGACCTCAACATGCGTGCAGCCGAAGAGTCCATCAAGGGCAACTACGGCCACTGTCTGGGCAAGACCATGGACCGTCCTCTGAGCCATGGTATCTTTGGCAACACCATGTTCTCGCACATCATATCCAAGACTGCGCTGGCGTGCGATGCACGTATGGGAGGCGCCATGATACCCGTGATGAGCAACAGCGGTTCGGGCAACCAGGGCATCTGTGCCACCAACCCCGTGGTAGTCTTTGCCCAGGAAAACGAGAATACCGAGGAAGAGCTTATCCGTGCCCTCACGCTCAGCCACCTCACGGCTATCTACATCAAGCAGAGCCTGGGCAGACTCAGCGCCCTCTGCGGATGCGTGGTGGCGAGCATCGGCTCCAGCTGTGGCATCACCTACCTCATGGGAGGTAGCTACGACGACCTCTGCCATGCCGTCAAGAACATGATAGCCAACCTTACGGGCATGATATGCGACGGCGCCAAGCCCAGTTGCTCACTCAAGATATGTTCGGGCGTATCGACAGCCCTGCTCTCAGCCCTGCTGGCGCGCGAGGGCAAGTTTGTGACCAGCGCCGAGGGCATCATCGACTCCGACGTAGACCGCTCCATACGCAACCTTACCAGCATAGGCAAGGAGGCGATGTGTGCCACCGACGACATGGTGCTCCGCATCATGACCGGCAAGTAGTCTCTCCCCCTCGGGGGCGGCACCGCAGCCGCCCCCGATATCCGAACATCTATTATTGCTAATCTCTAATCCAAACCCTTTATGAAGAAGATACTCTCTGCCCTCGCCATGCTGCTACTGGCACTCTCTGCCTATGCCGACGGCACCATACTGTTCAGTACTGCCCAGGGCGGCATCGATGTTGCGCCTTACCGCATCCCGGGCATTACCTGTGGCTATGGCGGACGCCTCATTGCGAGCGTGGGCCGTCTGGTCTGCGGCACCGACCCAGGCTTCGGACGCGTAGACTGTGTGGTCAAGATAAGCACCGACAATGGCACCACATGGAGCGAGCGTGAGATAGAAGCGGCGGTGGGCGACGCCTCGCTCATCAACAATGTCAAGACGCCCATGGGGGCTGCCTATGGCGACCCTGCCATCGTGATGGACCGCGAGAGCCACGAGGTGCTCATGATGGCTGTGGCGGGCTGCACCGTCTATGGCTACGCCAGCACCAACCGTCATAACCCCAACCTCATTGCAGCCATACGCAGCATGGATGGAGGCCTGACCTGGCAGCAGCCGATAGAGCAGACCGAGGCGATCTATGGCCTGTTTGACCAGACCCACCCCATAGATGCAGCCTTCGTGGGTGGAGGCAAGATATTCCAGAGCCGGGTGGTCAAGGTGGGTCGCTACTACCGCATCTACGCAGCCCTCACCGCCCGCCCCAAGGGCAACCGCGTCATCTACTCTGATGACTTCGGACGCACATGGGCTGCCCTCGGCGGACCCTCGGCGCTGCCCGTGCCCGACGGCGACGAGGCCAAGTGTGAGGAACTGCCCGACGGGCGCGTCGTCATCACCAGCCGCACGGCAGGAGGCCGGTGGTTCAACCTTTTCACCTACGACGATGTCAAGACAGGCAGCGGCAGATGGGACGAGCAGACCAAGGCCACGATGAGCGGCATGGCGCTCACGCCCAGCACCAACCCCACCAATGGCGAGATGCTCATCGTGCCGGCAGTGCGCACCAGCGACGGCAAGCCCGTGCACGTGATGCTCCAGTCGGTGCCCACGGGCACGGACCGCAACAACGTGAGCATATTCTACAAGGAACTTGCCGATGCCTCGGATATGCGCGACGTGCGCGCACTGGCCGAGGGCTGGGACGGCTATTATCAGGTCAGCCCCACTGTGTCGATGTACAGCAGCATGGACCTCCAGGCCGACCACCGCATAGCCTTCTTCTACGAAGAGACACTCACGCGGTGGGGCTCCAAGCCCAATCCCGTCAGCACCAGTTTTCCCAAGGGTGAGGGCGAGCACAACTACGACGGCTGCGAGAATGTCTACAAGTCGCTCGCGCTCGAGACCATCACCGCCGGGAAGTACCGCGTGAGATAACCCATCGTCGGGCGTAGCCCGGCAGCCCCATACGCAGAAACAGGAACTCGTTGCATGTCCTCTGGAGGATGTGCAACGAGTTCCTGTTTCTGTATCTGCCCCATTCGGGGCTGTATCTGCCGTCGGGCCGTGGCGCCGCCGGTCAGCGTATGTACTGGTCTACGAAGAGTCTTACCCTCCTGGCATACTCCTGAGGATGGTCGCGGAAACTCATGGCGTGTATAGAGCCCCGCGCTATCCACATCTGCTTGGGTTCGGGCTTGGCGTCGTAGAGCCGCTGCATCATGGCAAAGGGCACATAGGTGTCGCGGTCGCCGTGGATGAAGAGCATGGGCTTGTGGCAGCGCGCCACCTGGCGCAGCGGAGATGCCTCGCCAAACGACCAGCCGTAGCGCAGCTTGCACTGCAGACTGGTGGTATAGAGCAGCGGGAAGGCAGGCAGGTGGAACTGGCTGGCGAGCTCGTGCTCGAACTCGTCCCACACGCTGGTATAGCCACAGTCTTCGACGAAGCACTTGACATAGTCGGGCAGACGCTCGCCAGAGACACACATCACCGTGGCGGCGCCCATCGAGATGCCGTGGAGCACCATCGCCGTGCCCTCGGTGCCGCCCCAGAGGCTGTCGGCCACCGCCATCCAGCGCATCACGTCGAGCCGGTCTTTCCATCCCATCTGCACGCCTTCGCCCTCGCTCTTGCCGTGGGCATGGAGGTCGGGCAGCAGTATGTTGTAGCCCATGTGGTGGTATATCGACGCCACGTGCATCATGCCCATGCCGTTGTCGCGATAGCCGTGAACGAGCACCGCCACCCTGCGGCTGGGCTCGCTGGCGTTGATGTAGGTGGCATGGTGGCGCTCGCCCGTGGGCATCAGTACCACGGTGTCGTGCAGCGCATGACTGTGTTTCAGACTGTCAGCCCAGGGCCGCAACTGCGGACTCTCGCTGATGATATTGTCCAGTCGCCAGGGCAGATTGTGACCGTGGCGCATCTTGGGGAAGAGCGAGTAGTCGAGCATATAGGCGCCGGCAAGTGCCAGCACCACCACGATGACTACGGTGGCTATGCCTGTGCCCCATCCCCATCGGCGCAGACGCCGTGCAAGTAGGTTGTCCATAGAATACAAGTATATATACGACTGCAAATTTACGAAAACATCCTCACAATGACCGCATCTGCCGCCCAAAAAGTTTGCCGATGCCACCGTCGTGACCACCATTGGCGGCTCGTAACATAAGTCACGAGCCCACGTATCGGAAGGCACGAGCCCTCGTATCATAAGTCACGTGTCCACGTATCGTATGTTACGAGCCCGCCCACGCCATCGCCACGGCTCTATGCGTGGCGATGGCCCTGCCGGATGGCATCATTTTCGACCCCACAGCGCCACCGCCCACGGTGGTCGCGCCGTGGGGCCTTATATATAATAAGGTATTGTAAACAAAAAATAACGACAATTCGGCTGACACTAAACATTTTTTTGTTAACTTTGCACGAGATTATACTAAAGACTATACAATAAATGGATAAAGTAAGTTATGCTTTAGGTCTCGGCATAGGCCGCCAGCTCACCGACATGGGAGCCAAAGACCTGAATATCGATGATTTTGCACAGGCCATCAAGGACGTGCTTGCAGGTGGTGAGGTGAAACTCTCTGACGCGGAGGCGCAGACCATCGTGCGCAATTTCTTTGACGAGCAGGAGAAGAAGCAGCGTGCCGCTGCCGCCGAGCGCTTCAAGGAGAACAAGACCAAGGGTGAAGCCTATCTCAAGGCCAATGCTGCCAAGGAGGGTGTGGTCACTCTGCCTTCGGGTCTGCAGTACCAGGTGCTCAAAGAGGGTAACGGCCGTCAGCCCAAGGCTACCGACCAGGTGCGCTGCCACTATGAGGGTATGCTCATCGACGGTACCATGTTCGACAGTTCTGTACAGCGCGGCGAGCCTGCCGTATTCGGTCTCAACCAGGTTATCGCAGGCTGGACCGAGGGTGTGCAGCTCATGAAGGAAGGCGCCAAGTATCGCTTCTTCATCCCCTACAATCTGGGTTATGGCGAGCGCGGTGCCGGCCAGTCCATCCCTCCCTTCTCGGCACTCGTCTTCGATGTAGAGCTCATTGACGTGCTCTAATCTCAAAAGAACAATCAAAATCAAATCTCTTATAAGAATGAAAAAGTTTTCAATTGTAGCCGTTCTGGCTATCATGGCCGTTGCCTTTACCGGTTGCGGCAACTCTGCTCCAAAAGCAAACCTGAAGAACGATGTGGACACCCTGACCTATGCCATGGGTATGCTCCAGTCTCAGGGTCTGAAGGACTATCTCGTAGGCCGTATGGGTATGGACACAACCTATATGGACGAGTTCTTCCGTGGTCTTAACGACGGTGCCAACGCTGGCGACGACAAGGCCAAGGCTGCCTACTATGCCGGTATCCAAATCGGTCAGCAGGTTGCCAACAACATGATTAAGGGCATCAACCACGAAGTGTATGGCGAAGACTCTACCAAGAGCATCTCTCTGAAGAACTTCCTCGCCGGTTTCATCGCTTCTACCGCCGGTCAGAAGACCCTCTTCACCGACATGGAGGCTCAGGTAAAGGTTCAGACCCTGATGCCCATCGTTCGCAGCAAGCGCCTGATGAAGGAGTATGCTCCCAACAAGGAGGCTGGCGAAAAGTTTATGGCTGAGAACAAGAAGAAGGCTGGCGTGGTATGTCTGCCTTCAGGTGTACAGTACAAGGTCATCAAGGAAGGTAACGGTCCTCTGCCCAAGGACACCAGCATGGTCAACGTGCAGTATGAGGGCAAGACCATCGACGGCAAGGTATTCGACTCTTCTTATCAGCGCAAGCAGCCTGCCAAGTTCCGTGCCAACCAGGTTATCAAGGGTTGGACCGAGGCTCTCACCCACATGCCTGTAGGTTCGGTATGGGAGGTTTACATTCCCCAGAACCTGGCTTACGCCGACCAGGAGTCTGGCCCCATCAAGCCCTTCTCTGCCCTGATTTTCAAGATTGAGTTGCTGAGCATTGAGAAGTAATCACGACACTCATGAAAAGACTTATATTGTTAGCACTCGTCGTCATGGCGGGTGCTACTTTTAATTTAGCCCTGGCCGACAAGAAGAAAAAGAAGGAGGCCAAGCCCGCCGCCGTGGCTGTAGTGCGTACCCTAAACACCGCCGCCGACTCGCTGAGTTATGCCGCCGGACGCTATGTGACCCAGGGGCTGGAGAGATATCTGCAGCAGGAGTATCAGGTAGACACCGCCTATATGCACGACGTGCTCACAGGTTTCGACTATGCCGCCTCGCGACAGAGCGACCCGCAGTATCGTGCCTACAACGCCGGCTGCCAGCTGGCGCGTATGCTCTTTGCCCGCATCGTGCCCACCCTGCAGGACGAGTTTGCCGCCTCTAAGGACAGCATCAACCTCGACCTGCTCGCAGCCGGTTTCCGCGACGCCCTCGCCGGCGACACCACGCTGATGGCTGGTCATGCCGCCTTCAACTACTTTGAAGCGCGCGTGCGCGCCGACCGCGAGGCTGCCGAGGCGCAGTACAAGACTGCCAACGAGAAGTGGCTCGCCGACAACAAGACCCGCGAAGGCGTGAAGACCACCGCCTCGGGTCTGCAGTACAAGGTCGTGAAGCAGGGCACAGGTGCCATTCCCACCAAGGACGACAAGGTAGAGGTGAAGTATGAAGGCAAGCTCATCGACGGCACCGTCTTTGACAGCAGCTACAAGCGCAATCCGTCGACCGTCGAACTGGGTGTGAACCAGGTCATCAAGGGATGGACCGAGGCGCTGTGCATGATGCCTGTAGGCAGCGAGTGGGAACTCTACATCCCCGCCGGACTGGCTTACGGTGCCCATGCCAACGGCCCCATCAAGGGCAACTCGACCCTGATATTCAGCCTCCAGCTGGTGGGTATCAAGGACAAGGCCAAGGATAAAGACAACAAATAAGTCGCGGCGCTCTGCCGTGACGCAGACCTATAGAGCAATGAAGAAGATAGTGTTTCTTACCGGTGCCGGCATGTCGGTGGAGAGCGGTTTCAAGACCTTTCGCGGCAACGATGGTCTCTGGGAGAATTACCCCGTAGAGCAGGTGGCGTCGCACGAAGGATGGGAAGCCGACCCTACGCTCGTCACCAATTTCTATAATATGCTCAGACAGAAACTCTATTCGGCGCAGCCCAATGAGGGCCACCGCATCATCAGCAGTCTGGAGCACGATTACGACGTCACGGTGGTTACCCAGAACGTCGACGACCTGCACGAGCGTGCGGGCTCGAGCCATGTCATCCATCTCCACGGCGAACTGGCTAAGGTATGCTCGAGCCGCGACCCTTACAACGAGGCTTACATAGAGACCCTCGATGCCGACCATGCTGTGGTGAAGCCCGGCACACTCGCCGGCGACGGCAGTCTGCTGCGTCCCTTCATCGTGTTCTTCGGTGAGAGCGTGCCTATGATTGAGCCGGCTGCCGAGGCGATGAGTCAGGCAGACATTGTGGTGGTCATCGGCACCTCGCTCAATGTCTATCCTGCCGCCGGACTGCTCTACTATGCGCCTGCCCATGCTCCTATCTATCTGATAGACCCCAACGGGGTGAACACAGACATGAGCCGCGTGACCCATCTGCCCTACGGGGCGTCTGAGGGCATGCGTCGGCTCAAGGAACTGCTGTAGGCACCGTCTGCCATAAACGATAACGAGAGTATCCATATCTGCTGCACTCGAGCGGATATGGATACTCTCGTTTTCTATAGATGCCCCGAGGGCCATGACGGTGGCGCGGGGCTACACCTTATTATATATATATAGGGGCATGACGCCCTCTGCCGCGCCAGCCTAAATCACCTGGAGGGCGAAGTGCTGATAGTCGTGGGCGACGGTGCGCAGCAGGTCGGTGGCGTCCATCCCGGGCTCGCGCTTGATGTCGAGCATGCGCTCTATCTTGGTTGCGAGCTGCTCTACCTGCTCGTCGCTGTAGACCACCTGGTCGTTGAGTATGTGGTTGACCACGTCTATCTGTCCCAAGGACAACTGCTGCACCTCGGGGTAAAGGGGCTTGTAGTCGGAGCGGGCATAGGAGAACTCGGAGAGCGTGAAGTGCATCTGGTCGGTACGCGGGGTGCGTATCACCATGGTTCCCGCCGCCAGGTCGCCAAACCGCTGGTTGCGGCGGGTGCAGATGATGGCGATGATGCCTATGTTCATGAGGTAGACGTCTATGAGCAGAAACAGCCAGCGCAGCAGGATGGCTCCCAAGGTGGGCGCCGAGCCGTCGACCATCACCACCCGCGTCTTCATGATCATCTTGCCTAAGGTGCGGCCGTCCAGAAAGAACTCGCAGATGACCGAATAGAAGAGGATGGGCGATAGGAGCAGCAGGATGTATAACACTCTGAACAGAGAGTCGCCGAGGCCAAGCGGGTCAAGCAACCAATTGTACTTGTCGAAGGCGGTCCAGAGCGCAAAGAAATACACGCCGATGACGATGTAGTCTATGATGCGCGCCACCAGCCTTTCGGCGACACCGGCGGGAGTCTGCGTGAGGCTCACGAACTGAGAGGTAATGATATCCGAGGTCTTCATGTCACCAGTTGTTGTGTTTGATTTCCAGATACTTATTGATAACATCGACCGAGAGCCGCTCGGGGGTGGTGCGCAGACCGAGTATGCCGTGGCGGTTGAGTCGGGTCATGATGACCAGCTGCTCGCGCTCCATCTGTTCGGCCACGACATGGGTATAGTGGTCTTCCACGCTCCGGGGTGTGGTGGCGAGGTATTCGTGGAGCTCGTTGTTCTCGAAGTAGACCACCAGCAGTCGGTGCCGACGTGCCAACTGGCAGAGGTAGGGCAGCTGGCGGTCGAGGCTCTGGGCGTTGCTGAAGTTGGTATAGAGGATGAGCAGCGAGCGCTTGGTAAGGTGCTTCTCGACGCCCTCGACCAGGGCAGAGTAGTCGGTCTCTCCGAAGTCGGTATGTACGGCATAGAGGCTCTCCTGGATGCGCTCCATCTGCGAGAGGCGGTTGGAGGGCGGCAGAAGGGTGTCCATACGCTCGTTGAAGGCGATGAGTCCGGCGCGGTCTTCACGGTGTATTGCCACATAGGACAGCACCAGCGATGCATTGATGGCATAGTCGAGCAGGGTCATGCCCCGGAAGGAGAGCTGCATCACTCTGCCCTTGTCGATGAGGCTCATCACCTGCTGGGAGCGCTCGGCCTGATAGACATTGACCATGAGCTGATGGCGGCGGGCCGATGCCTTCCAGTTGATGGTACGGAACTCGTCGCCGGCGACATAGTCCTTAATCTGCTCAAACTCTGTATTGTTGCCCGCACGGCGTATGCGCTTGATGCCCATATCGCGCAGCCGGTTGCTGATGGCAAGCAGTTCGTACTGGCGCAACTGCAGGTAGGAGGGGTAGACCTTGACGTCGGTGGGGTTGCCACAACTGTAGCGGCGCTGCACCAGCCCGAGCATCGTGGTGGCAAAGACGCGGATAAGGCCAAACCCGTAGACGCCACGCTCCACGGGCCGCAGTCTGTAGGTGACGGTGGCTCCGCCATGGGCTGCCACCTTGAGGGCAAACGCCACGTCGCGACGCTGGAAGACAAAGGGTATCTCGTCGGTCACCGTCAGCGCCACGCCGAAGGGATAACGGCTGGCGATGTGGATGTCTACCTCGTTGTCGTCGCCGTTGGAGAAGCGCTCGGCGCAGGTTCGCTCGGCGCTGATGGCCCTCCAGAGCCACAGAGCCGCAGTCTCGGCCAGTACCGCCAGCACCAGTGCCAGTGTGAGCAGCCGCCCCAGACTGTAGAGGGGCAGCCACACGTAGCCCATGGCGGTCACCATGACCACCACGCCAAGCATCAGGTAAAAGCGGGAGGTAAGAAACATGCTGTCGATGGTTATTGCGGTACTTCGACCTTGTCTATCAATCGCTGGGCGACCTGAAGGGGAGTGTAGCCCTGCATCTCGGCTTCGGCGGTGAGCAACAGGCGGTGGTGCATCACAAAGGGCGCCACGGTCTTGATATCGTCGGGGGTGACAAAGTCGCGCTCCTGCAAGAGGGCGTAGGCTTTGGCCGACGACAGGATAGCCACGGCTGCACGCGGCGAGGCTCCCAGATAGACGGCTTTGCTGTGGCGGGGTGTGTCCACAATCTCGGCGATGTAGCGCAGCAGCGAGGCTTCGACGCGCACCTGCTGGGCGGCGTCGCGCAGCGTGGCGAGGTCGGCGGGGGTGAGCAGCGGCTCGAGCCGGTCTACCCTCGTGAAGGCTGCCGACGCCTGGTGGCGCAACAGGATTTCCACCTCTTCGTCTGTGGTGGGATAGTCCATCGTTATCTTCATCAGAAAGCGGTCCAACTGGGCTTCCGGCAACTTGTAGGTGCCCTCTTGTTCCACCGGGTTCTGCGTCGCGATGATGGTAAAGACATCGCTCATCGCGCGGGGCGTACCGTCGACGGTCACCTGCCGCTCCTCCATCACCTCGAAGAGGGCTGCCTGGGTCTTGGCGGGAGCTCGGTTAATCTCGTCGGCCAGCACCACGTCGGCGAAGACAGGTCCGGGGTGGAAGTCGAAGTCTCCGGTCTTCATGTTGTAGACCGTGGTACCCAGCACGTCGCTCGGCATGAGGTCGGGGGTAAACTGCACGCGCGAGAAGCGGGCGTCGATGAGCTGGGCCATGACTCGGGCCAGCAGGGTCTTGGCCACGCCGGGCACGCCCTCAATCAGCACGTGTCCGCGGGCTATCACGCTGGTCAGCAAGAGGTCGGTGGCTTGTGTCTGGCCCACTATGATTTGCGCAATGCTGTCTCGCAGCGCCTGTATCTTGGTGGTGCAGGGTGTGGGGATGGTTGATAGTTCTTCCATATTTATCTCTGTGTTATAGGTTCTTGATGATACGGTTCATCTGACCAATGAGACGCACCATATCGTCATCGCGGATGGCGAGCTGGTCATCGCGGATGGCGTGGAGTTCATCCAGGAGCGCGCCGAGGTCATAGATAGACACGTGGGAGGCATCGCTGAGAGCGCGCACATGGTCTTGCCGATTATGGCGGTCATTGAGGTCAATGTCGAGGGGATTGCGGACCTGGTCGGCGAGCATGCCAAACTTCTTGAGTACCAGGTCGGAGTTGTCGTGATGCTCATAGTAGAGTTTGCCGATAAGTCTGACAAACTCCATGTCATGGTTCTTCTTTTCGGGGATGATGGGGATGACGCGCTGACGGCGTCGGGCGGTGAAGATGATAAAGACCAGCGCGCCCGCGATTATCGTGTAATAAGCCCAGCGCAACGGTGGCTGCGAGAGGATGTAGGACAGCGGCGAGGCGTTGTGCTTGTCGGCGTCGGCGCCTATCACTGCACCGCCTTTCATCGAGGCGTCGAGTCTTACCACGGGCTTGTCGGCGAGGGTGTTCATCAGGCGCATCACATAGGGCTGGGTGGAAGGAGAGATGATGCCGAAATTGGTAAACAGCAATGGCGTTGTCACCACGACGAGACGGCCTCTGCCATACTCTACCATAACTGCCTTGTAGTCGTTGTCAGGTTTGTACTCGTCGTCATAGTAGGGGCTGACGCAATGGCTCAGGATGTAATAGCGGCGATGGACTGCAGCTGCAGAATCGATATTGACCACACCGGCGAGGAGCGTTTTGTATATGCGGTAGTCGGCATCGGGATAGTCGATGCAACGAGGAAGGCGGTGGCGTTTGGTGCCATGGGCGTCCTTGTAGACCGCCCGATAGTGGAGGGTGTCATAGAGGTCGTCGCTGTTATGGGCGAGCTTGTTTTTTATTTCATTGTAAAAGAAGTTGGCGTAGGTAATGCACTGGAGACCAAAAGCCTTGTCGGCGTTGCTGTCTTCGTAGATGTCTACGCCCACCAGCATTACGGTAGAGCCTCTCTTGAGCAGCCGCTTGATATCGGTGATGTTGGCATCGGTGAGCTTGCCGTCGCGGGCCACTATCAGCACATTGTTACTGCCGCTGTCGGCTACGGTTTCGCGCAGCGTGGCTCCCGTAGCCTTATACCCCCGAGGCATAGTCTGCACCATCACGCTGTCGAAGACGAAGCAGCCTAACGGGTTCTTGTCTTCGTGGGCAAAGGTGGGTGTCCACACGAAGCGCGAGGGTCTGATGAGCAGTATGGCGAAGAGACCCACGACCAGGATGACTATCCCCACGATGTAGCGCGTGGTGATTTTCATGCCTCACCTCCTTCCTCGCAGTCGGCGGGACAGATGGCGCGCTGATAGCGCATGGCTTCGTCTACCTGCTCACGACCACAGTCGTAGCCGCCATAACGCACCCTGAGAAAGAGCGTGACCAGACGACGCATATCGGCCGTTCCCACCTCGCGGGCATACTGCATTGGCGCCTTGGACTTGCGCCATTTTATGCGTTGGGCGTCATTCAGCCACCGCAGAGTCTGCAGATAGACGAGTCTGACGGCAGCCCGATGGTCGTTGCGGTCCAAGGCACGGCGGATGAGGGCATCGAAGTCGATGCCGTAGATATTGTCCTCGGTCACCTCGTAGTCTATGGCACTGCCCTTGTTGCTGCGGGCAAAGAGCGAGGGATGTCTGATGACGATGAAGAGTGCGATGGCCACCGCGATGACTATGGCGATGACAATCCAGAGCCCCTGGTTGCTGTCAGCGAGTGTCACCCACGAGAAAAATCGTGAAAGATACTCCTGCAACTGCTTCCCCAGCCATTCCCAGAACGATATATCGCTCTGCAGCAGTTCGCTGCCATAGTTGTAGCTGCCGTCTTCTCGCCAGCGCGCCATGATAGCCGTGTCGGTTACGAGTGTGTCTATGGGAAGGGTTGCCATCAGTAGAATTATGGAGGGTTATGCGTCAGATGATATCTGTCTTGTCGCTCTCGTCGTCGGTGTCTTTGTCCTCAGCCGATGGGTTTGTGGAAGCCTCGCCACCGAGGTTCTCAAACTCGTCGACAGTCTTGGTCATCGACACGCCGTCTACCTTCTCGGCGGCATGACCGTAGTAGAACGCCAGACCCACATGGAGCAGCGCATAGCCCACAAACATGCCATAGAGGGCGAGGATGGCTGAGAGGTAGTTGATGAGGGTAAACCAGAAGGACGAGGTAAACTGCAGGGAAGAGGTCCCTTGGTCTACTCCCGCTATCGCCTGGATGATGGCGAGTATGTAGAACGGCATACTCAGGGCTGTACTTACCAGCGAGCAGATGAGGTAGAGTATTATGACGAGCCCTATCAGTCCTAACAGTACGCGGTAACCGTAGCGCATGGCCTGCTTGAAGGCGCCCGTTACGGTCTGACCGCCCAGGATGTAGGCTGGACCAGACAGGAAGAGAGGTACAACCGCCACTGCCATCGCTATAACCAGCACGAGGGCTACGCCTATCCAGGGAGTGCTGACTGTCGACGCCAGTCCCACCACTATAGCGAAAACTACTATCAATAAAACGAAGAAGGCGGCTATCAGGAAATAGAGGTTCACCATCTTGCGGATGTTCTGCCACACCGTAGGCTTGATGTCGGCATAGGTGATCCCTTTGAGCCTGTCGGGGCGAGCCCAGTATTGCTGCATGAGCGTGTAGACCACACCTGCGAGCACTACTGATGCCAGAAACGACACGAGGATGGTAAGCATATAATTGGTACCGAGGCTGCTGAGCATGCCCAATTCACTTTCGCCCATCGCCTCCATCTTCATGACTTGTCCTAAGGTAGACATGTAGCACAATGCACCCACTGCGCAGAGTGGCAGGATGAACGCGGTGAGGAAGCGGAACAGGGTGCGGAAGTTCTCGCTCACGAAGTCGAACGTGGCAGACAGGTTCTCTGAGAATGTACGGCGTGCATAGAGGTCTACACGTGGGCGTTGGAATTGTTTCATAAGTCTTTATTTGTTGATTTGTTAAACAATGTGCGTGGGTAAATGATGTAATAGAAGACGACAAACGCCGCCGATAGCAGGATGACCATCAGCCTTATCGCGTCGGGTATATGTGTGTGGCGGGTGATATAACTCTCCACAAATCCGGCTATCACAAAGATGGGCACCGTGCCCACCACTATCTTCAAGCCTCGCTTGACGCCCCGGCGAAACGACTCTATCCGGCTGTAGGTGCCGGGGAAGAGCCAGCCGTTGCCCATGGCTATTCCGGCAGAGCCCGCCACGATGATGGCAGACAGCTCGAGCGTGCCGTGGAGCATCACGGTGAGTATGGACTTCCACAACAGCCCGTTCTGGGCGAAGAACGCCTCGAAGCAGCCAAACATTACGCCGTTGTTGAACAAGTGGAAGGCGGTGAAAAAGCTGGTAAAGATACCTTCGAGATAGATGACAAACGCCACATAGATATTGTTGGCGGTAATCGTACTAAACATGGAACTTTCGGAACCAGAGGCGTAGATGGCAAAGGGCTCTCCCCGCTTGATGTTCGCTATCGTCATGTCCATATAGCTGTCGCCCAGGATGTAGCGGCAGAACTCTGGCACCGCCATCTGCGACACCACGCCTATGGCTGTGCTCACGATGAATATTATAGCCGACAATGCCAGCAGCCGGCGTGCATCATACATCACCAGAGGCACCTCCTGCGTCCAGAATGTGATGATTCGCTTGCGCTTCTCACGCTTGTTGCGGTAGATAGCATTGTGGAGCACCACCGCCAGATTGTTGAGATACCCGGTAATACGCGATGTGGGGTAGTGGGTCTGGGCAAATGCCAGGTCTGAGGTCACGCGGATGTACGCCGCCGATATGTCGTCGGGCGTCTCGATGGTCAGCCGGTCCAGCATAGCCTCTATCTGCTGCCATTCTTTGATGTTCTGGCGTATAAAGAGTATCTCCTTCATCCGTGTTTACCTTATATATTATATATATGGTGGCAAATGTAATAAAAAAAAGAGAACCACACAATATTTGCGGTTCTCTTTCTCATATTATTTTCTTGGTTCAAACAGATTGCGACGCGGGAAGGTGGGGCCGTACTTCTGTCGCAGCCGCTCAAAGAGCGCCATGGTGTCGTGGGAGAAGGCGTGGCCCTTCCAGGTACTGGTGTTGGTGATGAAGACCCAACATTCGCCGTCGGGATAGCGCAGCACAAGCGCACTGGTGCCCACGAGCGACCCCGTGCGCACCCAGGGACGATTGCGCGGGGTGCGGTTCCAGCCCAGCGAGTAGTCGTTGTCGGGCATCTCGCGCGTCATGTCGGCCACCGACTTGCTGCTGATGACGTCGGGCAATACCTTGCAGCCGTCTATCGCTGCCACAAGGCGGCAGAGTTCGGCTGCCGACCCGCACCAGGCACCCGCACCCGCCAGGCGGGGGATGTCGTTCTCGCCGTAGCACTTCTCGACCAGCCGCCCGCTGTTGTTGAATTCATAGGTGGGCTCGCAGGTCAGGTGCATATAGTATCGGCACTCGTTGGGACGGCGGTCCTTGTAGTAGTTGCCCGCGATGTGGAAGTCATAACACCCCGCAGGCTCCAGCACATGGCGCTGCATAAACTGCTCATAACTCATGCCCGAGCGGCGGGCTATAATCTCGGAGAGCAGCATATAGCCCAGATTGCTGTAATGACGGGCAGTGCCGGGGGTGAAGCCCAGACGCCGGCGCAGCACGATGCGGAGCAGCGTGCGATGGTCGGGAGGCGTGGCCAGACGGTTCTGCATCATGATATAACGTGTCGAGAACATCGGGTCACCGGCGTAGTTGGTGAAGCCGCCCTTGTGGCGCAGCAGGTCTTCGACGGTAATGTCAAAGTGGCGCTTGTCGCGGATGACGTTGGTATAGGCGGTGTCGGAGAGTATGCCTTTGGGACCGAACACGTGGTCGCTGAGGCGCAGTCGGCCCATGTCGCGCAGTTTCATTATGCCCACGGCGGTGACGAGTTTCGACACCGACGCCATGCGCATGATGTGGCTGGGCTGCATGGCCACTCCCTCGTCGGCCTTGCCAAACCCGCGGGCGTAGACGAGCGAGTCGTTGCGCGAGATGGCGAGCTGGGCACCGTTGATTTCCCATCGGCGCAGATAGCGGGCTATGACCGAGTCCATCTCTTCAAATTCGACACCGCCGGCATTCTCGTTGGTGAGATGCTCGTTGAGCCTGTATCTGCGGTCTACCAGCGTGTCGGCGTCCTTATGGTGGCTGCTGCACGAGCACGAGCATCGGCAGATGGCGGCGATGATGACTATGGTGATGGTGAGGCATCCGCCACAGGTAAGCCTTACCCGTGTGCGGTATTCTTTCCTTATCCTGTATTTCTTCATGTGTGATGACGGCGCTTTCATCCCCTCGCAGAGTCGTGGGGATGGCGTGAGGTCTGGTGGGTTATCTGATAAAACTCATCGGCTCCCAGTCCTCGCGTTCGGGGCGCAGGGTGGTGTCGGTGCCGTTGATTTTCTTCAGCAGCCAAGCCATGTTGTTGGCCAGCGTACGCATGGTCTGCATACCCTCGATGTCCATCTGCGACTCGCCGGCATCGCGTCCGTAGGCGATATTCCAGTACTGCGATGTCACGATGAGCATGTTGCACATCTGGAAGGGCATTAGCATGGTCTGGTAGGCTGCGGTGGCTCCGCCGCGACGGCAGCAGACCACAGCGGCGGCAGGCTTGTCCTTGAACATGGCGCCTCCGGCATAGAGCATGCGCTGCTGCAGACACAGCAGTTGGCCCGAGGGCTGGCCCCAATACACGGGCGAACCCACGATGATGGCGTCACACTGCTCCATCTTGCCGATGACCTCGTTGGTCACATCGTCGTCGAAGATGCAACGGTTGTCGCCCTGCTGCTTGCACTTGCCACAGGCTATGCAGCCGCGTACGGGGCGTGTGCCCACCCATACGATTTCGCTCTCGATGCCTTGCACTTTCAGTTGCCGGGCCACCTCGCACAGCGCGGTGTATGTATTGCCCTCCCGGCGGGGGCTTCCGTTGATTAGTAATACCTTCATCGTTGTCTTCCTTTATGGCTGCCGTGGCAGGCATGGACACAGCCCTTGCCGCCCGGCCCTTCCACCAGGTTATGTTTATAAGTAATGTGCTACAAAATTACGCAAAAAAATACGCAATCGTCAACGGCACGCCCAGATTTTTCTCAAATTATGCCATGGCTGTCTCCTTGCCCTCTCTGTGGCGAGTCCGGTCGCTGATGATGTCAGCCATATTCTCCTTGGCCCAGTCGATGAGGCTGTTGACCACGGGCAGAAACGACATGCTGCGCTCCGTGAGACTGTATTCTACCCTCGGCGGCACTTCGGCATAGACTTTACGGCTTACGAAGCCGTCTTCTTCGAGTATGCGAAGCGTCTGGGTGAGCGATTTCTGTGAGATGTCGGGCAGCAGACGCTGTAGTTGCTTAAAACGCAACGACCCCTTGTGCTGTAGAGTATACAGCACAAGGAGTGACCACTTGTCGCCCACACGCGCGAGTACGTTGCGGATGGGGCAGTCGGGGAATAGGGCGTCTCTTGTGTCTTGTAAGATTTCCTGTTCGTTTGCCATTATATTATTGTTTCGTATCGATGATGTTGGCATCGTCCATGAAGCTGGTGATAGGCTTGGCTTCATACTGGATGCACATCATGACCATGTCTTTGTCACTGTTGTTGCGCAAGGCTCTTACACCTGCGGGCGACACGCGGATGATGCTGCCTTCGCCCACATGGTTCTTCTCGCCGTCGACCTCGTATTCGCCTTCGCCCGAGATGATGAAATAGAGCTCTTCGTGGGTCTTGTGTGAATGGAAGAAGGGTGCATCCTCTCCGGCAGCCAGTCGCTGCAGTGAGCACTGGGCTCCGGTCAGCCCGAGTTCGTCGCCCAGGAATATCTTGCCTTCTACATTGTTCCAACCATTGAGGTTCTTGATTGCGTAATTTGCCATAATTCTACTTGTTTTGATGAATGATTACTGTTATTGTATCTTTGATGCTGCAAAGTTACTAACAGTCTCGTTGTCATGCAAGTAGGCACCTCCAGGTGGGCTGGTTACGCCAAGGTTACCAATGGCTGTATGAGCCGGTTACGTCGATGGCGTTAACATAGTTTAACCCGTCGCCCGGCTGTTGTCCTCTGCGCTTATGCCGACCGTCGGTATTCCGACGGAGTCTTGCCCGTCTGCGACTTGAAGAACCTCACGAAGTGCTGGGGGTACTCAAAGCCCAGTTCCTGGCTCACCTGGCTGATGCTGAGTTCCTCGTCGGCGAGCAGTTGTTTGGCGGCACGCAGCAGCCGGTCGTTGATGAAGTCGCGGGCAGTGCGTCCGGTCTCGGTCTTGACCAGTTCGCCGAAGTATTTGGTCGAGTAGCAGCACTTGTCGGCGAAGTATGCCACAGAGGGCAGCCCCTCCCGTCGTGCCTTGTCGGCTATATAGCGGTCCAGCAGGTCGGTGAACTTCTTCACCACGGTATGGTTGATTTCCTCGCGGGTGATAAACTGGCGGTCGTAGAAGCGCAGACAGTAGTTGAGCAGCAGTTCGATATTGCTCACTATCAGTTCGCGCGAGTGCTTGTCGATGCCACGCTCCAGTTCGTGCTGTATCATCGCGAGGACACCCCTGTAGATTTCTATTTCACCACACGAGAGATGCAGGGCTTCGTTGCTGGTGTAGTCGAAGAACTCGTAGCGCCCGATATTCTTGCCGAGCTGAGTGCGGTTGAGCAGGTCGGGGTGGAAGAGCAACGCTGTCCACTTGGGCACGGGCACCTCGGGGTTGGGCTCCACATGGATAGACTGGCCGGGGGCAAAACTGGTCACCGTCATTTCGTCGAAGTCGTACTCCGTACGGCCGTAGGACAGCCGGCAGCCCTTGTTCTCCTTCAGGAAGAGCGCGTAGAGACCGTAGTGACACATGTGCTCTTCGAGTTTCGCCTCGCGGTTAAATCTCACCACCGTCACCAGCGGATGCAGAGTCGGCACGCCGTAGTGGTCGTTGAACTCCTGAACCGTACTGAACCTTATCTCTTCCATTATCCTATCACTCTGACGATGTCTTCCACTATCTGCGTGTCGAGCAGACGGTTGTCGGCCATGAGCTGTTGCGCATCGTAGCGGTCGTAGAGCCCTTTCTTTACACCGCCCACCATCACCTTCATGTCTGAGGTGCCGTAGTATGCGGCGATGCGCTCTCCGAAACCGCCGTCACGGCATCCGTCTTCGAGGGTGACCACCAACCGGTGGTCGGGTTTCAGGCTGTCGAGCGTCTCGGCGTCTACCTCGTTCAGGTAGCGCGGGTTGACGAGTGTGGCGTCGATGCCCTGCTCTGCCAGCAGCGCTCTCACCGCCTCGCCCTTCTGGTAGAACGAGCCCGCGGCTATGATGGCCACCGTCGAGCCGCGATGTGCCACGCGGTACGATGCCCTGTAGCCATAGTCTTCATCGACCGGAGCGTCGCTATGCACCACTCCACCTGTGGGCACACGCAGGGCGATGGGCTTGCGGTCCTGACGGATGGCCCAGGCGAGCATGGCAAAGTATTCCTCGCAGGTGGTGGGAGCGAGATAGATGAGCCCCGGTATGCTGCAGAGCATCGGGATGTCGAAGAGGCAGATGTGGGTGATGTCGTTCATCGACCTTATGCCGCCGCCCATCACATTGATGACGGCGGGGTTGGCGTTGATGCAGAGGTCTTGGGCTATCTGGTCGTAGGTACGCTGGATAAAGGTGCTGTAGACCGTCCACACGGGATGCAGACCGCCCTTAGCCATGCCCGAAATCATCGCTGCAGCCTGTTCTTCGGCTATGCCCATGTCTATGTGCTGCTTGCCGGCCTCGCGGCGCTTCTCGGGCGTGAAGCCTCCTGCTGCCGGGGTGCCCGCAGTCACGGCGATGAGCGTGCTGTCGCGTTTCATCTCGCGCAGCATCCAGTCGCTGAAGAGCGCTTCATAGGTTTCCACGGCGGGAGCAGCCGGCCGGCTTCCGTCTTCACGGTTGAAGGGAGCGCCCCAGTGCCATGCCTCCTTGTTCTCGACGGCGGGGGCGAAGCCGTGACCCTTCTCGGTGTGTATGTGTACCACGGTGGGGCGGTCGGTGTCCTTGACGCTGGTAAAGACCTTGATGAGCTGCTCCACGTCATTGCCTTCCTCCAGATAGTGATAGTCGAAGCCCCATGCCTTGAACCAGTTGTGCTGGCACTCGCCGTGGCTCTCGCGCAGGGCACGCAGGTTCTTGTAGATACCACCATGGTTTTCGGCTATCGACATCTCGTTGTCGTTGACCACGATGATGATGCCGGTGCCGAGTTCGGAGGCTTCGTCGAGGCCTTCAAAGGCTTCGCCGCCCGAGAGCGACCCGTCGCCGATGATGGCTATGATGTTTTCGTGGGAGCCACGTATGTCGCGCGCCTTCTGCAGTCCGGTGGCCAGACTGATGGATGTAGAGGTGTGGCCCACCTCGAAGTTGTCGTACTCGGGGCACTCGGTGGGCGAGGAGTAGCCGCTGATGGCGTTCATGTCGTCGAGGTCGCCCAGGAATCCGGCGGCACGGCCCGTGAGCACCTTGTGGGGATAGCACTGGTGGCTCACGTCGAAGACAAACTTGTCTGCGGGTGCGTCAAACACGTAGTGCAGCGCCACGGTGGCCTCGACAAATCCGAGGTTGGGGCCTATGTGTCCGCCGTGCTTGCTCACACGGTTCAATACTGCTTCGCGGGTTTCCGAGGCTACGGTCTTGAGGGCCTCCAGGTCCAGCTGTTTCAAGTCGGCTGGCGACTTTATCTTCTCTATGTACATAATTGTAAAAAACGTGTTGATGGTCTACGGTGCAAAGTTACGCACTATAGGCACAGAAGGTCATACCCTGAAATCAGAGAAAATTACCATAATTCCGCTTTGTAGCGCGGCGTCGCTGTCTATAATGGCAGAAGCGTCGGAATCTCACGATATCCGACGCTTCATGCAAGTTGTTCTAGGCGGATTCGAACCACCACAAACAGAACCAAAACCTGTTGTGCTACCATTACACCATAGAACAATCTGGGATGCAAAATTACCAAATTAATTGGCAATAGCCAAATTTTGAGGCTGTTTTTTTAATTTTTCCTTACATTTTGCCCACCGTGGGCAGTGTCTCCGCTGCTTGCAACGGTGAGGCCGGGAGACGCCGAATGGGCAGCGGCGGGCAGGGTGACCACTCGCCTGTCCAAGGCGATGAACCGCAGCCGGTTGGAGACCCCCTTGGCGGTCGCGCTGGGTCACTTGGCTGGCTCGTAACGGAAGATACGTGGGCTCGTGACTTATGATACGCGGGCTCGTGCCGTAAGGTACGTAGGCTCGTGACTTATGATACGAACCGGCAGAGGTCATCAGCAGCTTTACAGGGGTCATCAGCAGCTTTACAGGGGTCATCAGCAGCTCGCCAGAGGTGGTCAGCAGACTTGCAGAGGTGGTCAGCAGACTTGCAGAGATGGTCAGCAGACTTGCGGGGGTGGCTGCGGGCTGCGCGGGGGTGGTGGCGGCGGGTCAGCGATTGTCGTCGAGCGTCTCGCCCATACGCTCCCATATCTTGAGAAAGTCGTGGTGGCTCACCTTGTGTACCGCCGTGACCTTGATGCCGGCGGCGTGGAGCGTGTCGTAAGCCTGCTCGCTGATGTAGTCGGCATAGACCTCTACCACTCCGCCCTCCTTCATGGCTTGGGCGGCGGTGTGTCCGGCAGCGGCTACTGCCACTTTGGCGTCGAGCAGCAGCTCGGGCTCATTGTCAAGGATGTGATACAGTGTGCGCACGCCGTGACCCTCATAGGTCGCCACGCGACCCTCATGAAGGATGACAAGCGACAGGTGGTCGGCATGCAGTCTGTCTATAAGTTGGTTCATCATAGGGCAGTTTCCTTTCTTCTTTAGGGTTAATAGTGCCGAGCAGACAAAACATATCGGCTTCTTTTGCAAAAATAAGAAGAAAAAACGATACTGCCCTCGTCTTTGGGCAAAAAGTTGCGAATAATTTTTGCCCCATCGGTTGCCGGTGCAGGGGATGGGGCTGGTGGCGTCGCGACGGGCGTTGGGGCTGTGGCGACGGGTACCGGGGCTGTCGCGCAGGGCGTTGGGGCTGTCGTGCAGGGCGCGTGGGTTGTCGCACAGGGCGTTGTGGCTGTGGTGACGGTGGTCAGAGCGCTACGGCAAACGACAGTCCGGCTGCCAGGGTGCTCATCCACTCGCGCGAACCGCGGCTGTGGGAGGGCAGCAGGTTGTAGTCGACGAAGAAACGGGCGTTGTAATGGTCGGTGGCGCGGTAGGTGGCTGAGACGCCGGTTCCGAAGGTGGCGCTGTCGCGGGTGCCTATGTTCATGCTCTTGAGTCTGAGCCGCGGGTAGTGTACATAGCCCGCCAGCGCCTTGGTGCCTATCTGCCAGCGCGGGGTGAGGGGCAGCGAGAAGTAGGCTCCGGCATAGCCCGAGACGGCATCGAAGGTGTGGTCTTCTGCCACGTTGCCGTCGGTGATAATCTGGGTGTTGGTCACGGTGACGCGTCCGCCCACGCCCACATAGGGTGTGAAGAAGTAGGCACCCTCGACGCCTGCGGTCGAGCCTGCCGAGGTGCGGAACTCGTGCTGCTCGTCGATGTCGTACTTGCTCAGCGGTATGTTCATGCCCACGTAGATGCCGAGGAACGATGGGCGTCGCATCATGTCGAGGGTATAGGCTGTGGAGTGGTGGGTGATGCCGTGGTCGCGGAAGAGGCGGTCGGCCACCCAGTAGCCCAGTTCGGTAGAGATGATGCCGATGCCTGCGCCAGTGAGGACGTCGCTCAGCCAGTGCTTGTTGTTGACCACGCGCATGAGTCCGGTGGTGGTAGCCACCGAGTAGGCTCCGATGCCCACCCACGGGCTCAGATGGCCGTACTCCTTGCTGAGCATGGTTGCGGTCATGAAGGCTGTGGCGGTGTGGCCCGAGGGGAAGGAGTGGTTGTCGCTGCCGTCGGGGCGCTCTACCTTGGACGTGAGTTTGATGCTCTCGACCACGCTGCCCATGATGACCGCCGAGAGTGCGCCCGACGCTATCATGCGGCCCCACGAACTGCGGCTCTCTACGCCGGCGGTCTTGAGGCCTATCATCACCAGACCCGGCAGAAACTGCATGCCGTCGTCTACATGGTTGCGATACTCGGGCAGATAGTCATGGCGCAGTCCGCGGAAGTGGGCATCCTGGCCCTTGACCAGCAGTCCGGCTGCCACGAGGGGCACTCCGATGTAGGTCATCTGGTAGAGTCGGGTCGAGGTGAGGCGGTCTATGCGTGGCATGGGCTGCGCGGTGGAGTCGGGGGCAGTGAGGGTAAGAGCCGGGGTGGCGGCGAGGGTGTCGGGGACGGTCTGGGCAGAGGCTTGGGCGGCTGCCATGAGTGCCACGAGTACAACAAGAGTCCTCAGACGGAGGACCAGAGAGCGATGCTGCATCATACGGGTTATGATCCTAAATGTTGTCTTTCTATAATAACGCCGGATGAGGCTATATATTATAATAAGGTGTGGGTTTCTTTCTGCAGCGGTAGGGAAGGCAGGCGCGGCGGTGGCTGTGGCGGATAAAAAAGCGGTGGAAACAGGCCCTGCTGTCAGGGACACTGTCTCCACCTATGGAACCAAAGGTAAAATGGTCGGTATCAGCGCTTGATGTCGCGCATAGCCTGATGAGCCATCTTCTGGCAGAGCAGAGCCGTCTGGGCATCGACGCTCTCAGGATGATAAGAGTTGCCTACCACCTTGCGGCCGGTAAGAAATTCGCACCAGGTGCAGGCTGCGGTGTAGCGTCCATAAGCCTTGTTGAGGTGGAAGCCGTCGCGGCAGAGCACATCGCCCATCTTGCCGCGCGCCTTCTGCACCGACATGCCCACAGGGATGATGCGGCTTATGCCCACGCGAGGCAGCTGGTCGGCCATGGTAAGGCAGATGTTGTTGTACATCAACTGCTGGTCGTTGCGGTAGAACCGGAATGCGTGGTGGTGGCTGTCTTTGGCGTAGGCCCAGGTCATGTGCCATACTATCTCGACCTGCTTGTTGGGGCAGATGGCGAGCACGTGGTCCTTGAGCCGCTGCAGATTGGCGTAGGTGTAGGGCAGCCCCGAGAAGTGGCTGGCCTGCTGGAGCGAGATGATGTCCCACTGTTCGTCGGCGATGATGTCGTCGAGCGCCACGTGGTGGCGTGTCACGGTCTTGCCTCCGACAATCTTGCGGTAACGATACTCGGGCTTTCCGGTCTGTGCGTTGCTCCAGTGGCGGTCTATCGAGCAGCCGCCGATATAGGCGTTGCCGATGACCAGACTGTCGCCTTGGGCGGCAGCCAACTCGTAGAGGTACTGCTCAATGGCGTCCTCGGAGAAGCTGTTGCCGATGGCGAGCACCTTGATCACTCGGGCTGCGTCGGCAGAGACTACGGCCATCAACAGAAGGATGGCCCAGATCAGACGTTTCATGCTATTCTTGATTTTGGTTGTTAAGTTGGTCTTTGCGAATGAGAGCGAGCAGATGGTCGACAGCCTGCTCCTCGGGTATGTTTTTCTCGACACACTCCTGGCGTCGGTAGAGCGACACGCGGTTGACGCCGGCTCCTACATATCCGTAGTCGGCATCGGCCATCTCTCCGGGTCCGTTGACGATGCAGCCCATGATGCCAATCTTGAGCCCCTTCATGTCGCGGGTGGCCTCCTTGATGCGGGCTATGGTGGCGCGCAGGTCGTAGAGGGTGCGCCCGCAGCCCGGGCAGGAGATATACTCGGTCTTGCTGACGCGCAGACGCGCAGCCTGGAGTATGGCAAAGGCGGTGGCGGCAATGTCGTCGGCGGCGATGGAGCCCTCGTTCATGAGCCAGAGTCCGTCGGTGAGTCCGTCAATCATGAGCGCGCCCATGTCGGCAGCGGCGGCGAGCTGGAAGGCAGCCTTGTCGTCGGTGTGGTACATCTGGGCGAAGACTACAGGATTGGTGACTCCGGCGGCCATCATCTCATGCACCAGCGCACGCTGGTCGCCGGTGGGGTTGGCATGGTGGGTCATAGCCACGACGACCACCTCGGGATGGGCCTTGAGGCAGGCGATATACTCGTCGGCGGGGGTGCCATACTGGAGCACGAGAAACTTGACCCGGCTCGTGTCCATGCCGATGAAGGGCATGGCCTGGGTGGGGTATATGGGGCAGACGCGCTCCAGACCTGCCTCGCGCAGGGCGGGCAGGGCGTTGAAGTCGGCGATGTACATCTGCTCGGGGTCTACCTGCCCGGGCATGGTGCTGCCGATGTAGATGTAGTCGGGGCGCTGGTCGGCGTCGGCAGACTGGGGCACCACGCTGGTGATGACCACGGGCACATGGGCGGCGCCGACATTGGCAGCAGCCACGGTGGTGCGGCGCGACGGGTGGAGCCAGTCGAAGCCAGGAGCCTCGGCAGCGGGGATGAGGCGGTGGCCGGCGCGGGCGGTGAAGTGGTCGACCAGCTCTCGGGCCACGGGTATCTCAGCCTCGGGCTCCTCGGAGAGCGACACGCGGATGGTGTCGCCGATGCCGTCGGCAAGGAGGGCTCCGATGCCCACGGCACTCTTGATGCGGCCGTCCTCGCCCTCACCCGCCTCGGTCACTCCGAGGTGGAGAGGGTAGTGCATGTCTTCGCGGTCGAGCTGTGCCACGAGCAGTCGCACAGACTGGACCATCACCACGGTGTTGGACGCCTTGATGGAGATGACCACGTCGTCGAAGTGCTCCCTCTTGCAGATGCGCAAGAACTCCATACAACTCTCGACGATACCCTCGGGCGTGTCGCCGTAGCGGTTGCGTATGCGGTCGCTCAACGAACCGTGGTTGACGCCGATGCGTATGGCTGTGTGGTGCTCCCGGCAGATGTTGAGGAAGGGCACGAAGCGGTCTTCTATCTTCTGCAGCTCCTGGGCGTACTCCTCGTCGGTGTACTCCTGATGCACAAACTTGCGGGCCGGGTCGACGTAGTTGCCGGGGTTGATGCGCACCTTCTCGGCATAGAGCGCGGCGACGTCGGCTACATGCGGGTTGAAGTGGATGTCGGCCACGAGCGGCGTCTTGTAGCCGTCGGCGCGTATGCCGGCATTGATGTTCTTGAGGTTCTCGGCTTCGCGCGAGCCTTGTGTGGTAAGACGCACCAGCTCTCCGCCTGCCTCGATGATGCGCTCGGCCTGAGCTACGCTGGAAGCGGTGTCATTGGTGTTGGTGGTGGTCATCGACTGGATGCGGATAGGGTTGTCGCCTCCCATGTCGATGGAACCTATGTGTACCACTGACGACTGGCGTCGGCGGTAGTTGAACAAATCAGTTGCACTTGTACTCATAGTCCTTGATTTCTGCCAGTTCCTTATTGGCCTTCTCTATCTTGGCGCCGAGTCCGGCTTTCCAGTCGGCCACGACCTGTGCCACGCGCTCGTCGCTGAGAGCAATCATCTCGGCGGCAAGTATGGCAGCGTTCTGTGCGGCATTGACTCCTACTGTGGCCACGGGTATGCCTGGGGGCATCTGGATAATGCTCAGCATGGCATCGAGTCCGTCGAGCATGCCCTTGATGGGCACTCCGATGACGGGCAGAGTGGTCGAGGCGGCAATCACTCCGGGCAGGGCTGCCGCCATGCCTGCTGCAGCGATGATGACGCGTATGCCCCGCTCCTTGGCTCCGCGTGCGAATGCCTCTACGGCGTCGGGGGTGCGATGTGCCGAGAGCGCGTTGACCTCAAAGGGAATCTCATGGTCGTTGAGCCACTTGCAGGCTTTCTCCATTACGGGCAGGTCGCTGGTGCTGCCCATGATAATGCTAATGATTGGTTTCATAATATGTATGTTTATGATATGCAGTTCAGATGATAACAATAAAGCCGATTAACAGTCCGATGCCATAGCCGGCAAGCACCTGTCCGAGGGTGTGCTGGTGGAGGATGATGCGGCTGGAGCCCACCATGCCCGAGACGAGCAGGGTGAAGCAGAGCCACCACACGGGGTTGAAGGCAAAGAGCATCGAGAACGCCATGAGCGCTCCCGTGACGCCACCGATGGCGGCGGTATGGGTGGAAATCTTCCACCACACGTTGACGATGGCGCACACTATCTGGATGAGCAGTGCCGCCATGAGGATGCGCGCCATAAAGCTGGGGATGCGCAGCCGCGTCATGAGGTAATAGCAGGCGAAGTAGCAGAAGATGGAAACGGCGTAGGGCACCATGCGGCGCTCCTTGACGCCTATCTGCAGCGGCGTCCAGCCCTGATAACGGTGGTAGAGGTGGATGAGCAGCGTGGGCACGAGAATGGTAAACAGATAGACCATGCCCAGTACCAGCAGTTTGTATGCCCAGGGGAGTAGCCCGAGATAACTGAAAACAAACAGGGCTACCAGTCCCACGATGGGAAGGTAGAAAGGAGTGAAGATGGCGCTCATCACGCGCGCCGCAATGATTATCTTTTTCGTGTTCATCGTCTAAGTCGTGCTACGGGAATGCCCAGTCGGTCTCTGTATTTGGCTATGGTGCGCCGCGCCACGGGAAATCCCAGTTCCTTCATCTTCTCTGCCAGTGTGTCGTCGCTCAACGGGGCGCGCTTGTCTTCCTTGTCGATGAGCTCCTGCAGCGCCACGAGCAGCCGGCGGGTGGATGTCTTCTTGCCATTGCTGCCCACATAGCCGTCGGAGAAGAAGAACTTGAGCGGGTGGATGCCCCACTGGGTCTGCATGTACTTGGCGTTGGCCACGCGGGAGACGGTAGAGATATCGAGACCGGTGACGGTGGCGATATCCTTGAGTATCATGGGTCGCAGGTCGCTCTCGTCGCCGTCGAGGAAATACTGTCGCTGCCAGTCGATGATGGCTTGGGTCACCAGAGTGAGCGTCTGGCGCCGCTGCTCTACTGCGCGGATAAATCCGCGTGCCTTGTCTATCTTCTCTTTGGCAAAGAGAATGGCCTCTTTGGCGTTGCGGTTGAGTCCGTCCTTGTTGCGCTTGTAGGTATCGACCATGTCGAGAAACTCCTGGCTCACGCAGAGCTGCGGGATGTCGCCGTCGTTAAAGGTGAAGCTGATGTGCCCGTCGTCAGAGGTTTCGACGATGATGTCGGGGGTTATCTGCTGCCACTTGCCGTTGGCAGTGCCGTCGTAGGCCACGCCGGGCTTGGGGTTGAGCTTGGACAACTGGGCGCGTAGGGCTTCGGCCTGGACGTCGCTGAGTTGCAGACTCTGCTGTATCTTGTCCCACTGGTTGTGGGTGAAGGCTCTGTAGTACTGTGTGATGACGCGCCGCATGAGCTGCTTGGTCTGCGACTCTTCGCGGCGGTTGATCTGGATGAGCAGACACTCCTGCAGCGAGCGTGCGCCTACGCCAGCAGGGTCGAAAGTCTGCAGAATGGCGAGCATACGTTCAATCTCGCTCTCGGCAACGTCGATATTGTTGTAGATGGCGAGCTCGTCGCAGATGGTGCTGATATCCTTGTGGAGCAGTCCGTCGGACTCGAGCGAGCCGATGAGGTATTCGAGTATGGCGCGCTCGGTATCGGTGAGCTGTAGCTCCATCATCTGCTCCTTGAGTTGGTCGTAGAACGAGGGGATGTCGGCTTCGTACTGTGCAGGTTCGGCAGAGGCTGTGCCCTGGTGGTATCCGTCGGCGGGCGAGACCTCGTCGTCGTTGTCGCCCAACTGCTCGAGGGCGCTGTCGAGGGCGTCTTTGCGCTCCTGACGCTCGTTCTGCTCGTCAAAGGTCTCTGCGGTGTCGTCGTTGTCGAGCTGGTTGTCGCTATGGGTCAGGTCGTCGGCGTCGTCGACACGCTCGAGGGCGGGGTTGTCGTTGAGCTCGGTGTTGACGTGCTCTGCCATTTCGGCAGCGGGCATCTCAAGCATCTTGACCAGCATCATCTGCTGCTGGGTGAGACGCTGCTGCTGGATGAGGCGCTGCTGCTGTTCCTGTATTAAACGTTGCTCGTTCATAACCTGAAGTCTGACTTACTTGAAATAGTCCTTCACCTGTGCGGCAAAGGACGCAAGAGGGTTGGGGTCGTCGTTGCCGAAGCGGTTCCATATCGCCTTGCACGCCTCGTAGAGCGCGCCTTCGGTATCGGTAGTTCTATTAAGGTAGGGGTCAAATCCCTGGAATATATCCATCACCTGGCATACCTCGGCGGGGGTGATGCCGATGAGCTGTGCCAGCTCGACGATCTCGGGCGTCTCGGGCACCATGGTGATGGGCACCAGCCTGAAGTAGAGGTCGAGCACCAGCACCAGCGCGAGGGGAATAAGGGTAGTGCCGTCGATGGGCTTGAAGTCGTTCTCCCACGACATGCCGCTCACCTCGACGCCCTGATAGAACTCGCTGGCAAGCCCGAATCCATTCATGCGCCGCAGCAGGTTGACCTCCTTGCGCAACCGAGCGGGGTGGGTTGCGTACTTGTCCCAAAGCTGCTGGATGACCGGGGCGTCAATCTGACGCAGGCGGAACATCTGGGCGCGCAGCACGCGTGGCTCGATATGCAGCTCGAGGGCCAACTGCACCAATCCACGTGAATATAGCGCCTTTACACCTACGGGTTTGCGCAGGTAGAGCTGCATCAGCAGCAACCAGTAGTCGTCCGACCAAGATACATTCTTTGCCATATACCTTATGATTATAAGTGCAAAGTTAGTGTAAACCGCAGAGAAATACAAAATAAAACCCGTTTATTTTCTCTCTTGTTGCGCTGTCGTCGTCATGATGGTTGGCGCGATGGAGATTGCCCCCAGGTGTGAAATCGAGAAAGAAACGGCCCGTGGGGGAAAAAATGGAGCAGATTGTTTTGTATTCTCTGCGGTTTGCATTACCTTTGTAGCAAAGATATATAATATGTATAAGAAGACGATATTAGCTATGGCGCTGCTTGCCATGTCGGTGATCTCGACACAGGCACAGAAGCAACCGGTAGATTATGTCGATCCGTTTATCGGAACGACCAATTTCAGTGTGTGTAACCCTGGCGCCATCCGGCCTCACGGCTTGATGTCTGTGGTTCCGTTCAATGTGATGGGGTCCGACCTCAATGTCTACGACAAGGACGCCCGCTGGTGGTCTACGCCCTATGTGCATGAGAACAAGTACTTCACCGGTTTTGCCCATGTCACCCTGAGCGGTGTGGGCTGCCCCGAGATGGGCTCTCTGCTGCTGATGCCCACGCAGGGCAAGCTGGATGTAGACTACCGCCACTATGGCTCCGAGTACCGCAACGAACAGGCTACGCCGGGCTACTACTCCAACGAGCTCACCAAGTATGGCATCAAGTGCGAGGTCACCGCTACCGACCGCTCTTCCATTGAGCGCTTTACCTTCAAGAAGGGCGAGGCCCATCTGCTCATGAACGTCGGCGACGGACTCACCAACGAGGTGGGAGGAAGCATCCGCCGGGTTTCGGATACCGAGATAGAAGGCATGCGACTGTTGGGAACATTCTGCTACAACCCTCAAGCCGTGTTCCCCATGTACTTCGTGATGCGCGTGAACAAGGCGCCGCGCGAGGCAGGCTTCTGGAAGAAGCAGCCGCCTATGACCGGCGTCGAGGCACAGTGGGACCCAGACAACGGAAAGTACAAGATATACCGTAACTATAAGCGTGAGCTCGCCGGCAATGAGGTGGGCTACTATTTCAGCTACGACGCCGAAGAGGGCGAGCAGGTTGAGGTTCAGATAGGCGTCAGCTTCGTGTCTATTGCCAACGCCCGCGAAAATCTGGACCACGAGCAGCAAGGTTTCCAGTTTGACAAGGTTCGCGCAGAAGCACGCAAGCGTTGGGCCGAAACCCTCAACACCATTACCGTTGAGGGCGGAACCGAGGCACAGCGCCGCGTGTTCTATACCGCTCTCTACCACACCCAGATACATCCCAATATCCTCCAGGACGTCAATGGCGAATACCCCGAGATGGAGAACGGACGTATAGGACGTACCGACCGCACCCGCTACACGGTCTTCTCGCTCTGGGATACGTATCGCAACCTGCACCAGCTGGAGACTCTGCTCTATCCCGAGCGACAGACCGACATGGTGCGCTCGATGATAGACATGTATAAGGAGTGGGGATGGATGCCGAAGTGGGAGCTGTTCGGACGGGAGACATGGACCATGGAAGGCGACCCGTCGATACCTGTCATTACCGATACCTGGCTCAAAGGTTTGCGCGACTTCGACATCGAGACAGCCTACAAGGCGTTCCGCGCCAGTGCCACGCTGCCCGGCAAGGACAACCGCATGCGTCCCGACATCGACGACTATATCGCCAAGGGCTACGTGCCTCTCGGCGCCTTTGCCCAGGACAACTCGGGAGACAACTCGGTGTCGCACGCCCTCGAATACTATATCGCCGACTATGCCTTGAGCAATCTGGCGACAGCCTTGGGCAAGAAGGACGATGCCGCCCTGTTCTACAAGCGTTCACTCGGCTATAAGCACTATTACGACAAGAAGTTTGGAACCCTGCGCCCACGCCATGCCGACGGCTCCTGGCTCACCCCGTTTGACCCCAAGGACGGCGCCGACTTCTCCAACGCTCCCGGATTCCACGAGGGCTCGGCCTGGAACTACACCTTCTACGTGCCCCACGATGTGAAGGGACTGGCACGCCTCATGGGTGGCGAGAAGGCTTTTGTCAACAAACTGCAGCGGGTGTTTGACGAGAATCTCTATGACCCTGCCAACGAGCCCGATATCGCCTATCCCTACCTGTTCAGCTACTTCAAAGGCCAAGAGTGGCGCACGCAGAAAGAGGTGGCACGCCTGCTCGACAAGTATTACAAGGCCACGCCCGACGGTATTCCCGGCAACGAAGACTGCGGCACCATGTCGTCGTGGGCCATCTTCTCGATGATGGGTCTCTACCCCGACTGCCCCGGCCAGCCCTACTATACCCTCACTTCTCCCGTTTTCGACCGCGTGACGCTGCATCTCGACAAGCGTTACTATCCCCAGGGCGACATAGTTATCGAAGCCAACCGCGACCTTGACGGCCAGAAATTTATCAGCAGCATGTCGCTCGGTGGCAAGAAGCTCAGCCGCTACCGCATCTCTCACGACGAGCTGACCCGTGGCCGCCACCTGGTCTTCAACCTCAAATAAGAAACTTATCACGAAGTTTGTAGAAACCAGCACCTGCATCAGGGCGATTTCTACAGACTTTATCATTATTACACGTTATCTCTATACCATTATCATGAAACAGAAATCAATGCTATTGGTGGCGCTTCTCGCCACATTCTTGGTTTACGCCAAGGCCGACAACTTCTATGAGCCCTATCGCCAGACAGCGCTGCGCCTGCCTGCCGTTCCGCTCATCACCAATGACCCTTACTTCACCCTCTGGTCGCCCTACGACCACCTCAACGACGGTAACATCACCCACTGGTCGCCCCGACAGAAGCCCCTCGAGGGTCTGTTGCGCGTAGACGGACAGGTATACCGCTTCATGGGAACCCCCGCCAAGAAACTGCTCGACGTGGTGGCGCCCAATGCCGAAGACGCCGAATGGGAGGGCCGCTACACCACCGACACTCCTGCCGACGGATGGCAGAAGCCCGGCTTCGACGACACCGCATGGAAGCAGGGCAAGGCCGCCTTTGGCACCAAGGAAAACCTCACCATGCGCACGCTCTGGACCGGCGACGGCAGCAATATCTACATACGCCGCACCGTCACGCTCACTGCCGACCAGCTCGCCCGCGACCTCTATGTCATCTGGTCGCACGACGACGATGGCGCCCTCTTCATCAACGGCACCCAGGTGCGCAGCGAGAAGGGCTATAGAGACGGCGCCCGCATCGCGCTCACTGCCGACATGAAGCGGCTGCTGCATGAGGGCGAAAACCTCATTGCCATGCACGGACACAATGGCACCAAGGGCGCACTGGCCGACTTCGGCCTCTACTGCGACGCTGCCCCCGTGCTCAAGGAGATACGCCAGGCGCGCCAGACCTCTGTCAGCGTGCTCGCCACCAGCACCTACTACACCTTCGAGTGCGGCCCCGTCAAACTCGACGTGGTCTTCACCTCGCCCATGCTCTACGACGACCTCGAGCTGCTTTCCACCCCAGTGGGATACATCTCCTACCGCGTGGCAGCCACCGACGGCAAGACCCACGATGTGCAGTTCTTCATGGGCGCCGACCCCATGGTGGCCAAGTTCAAGAAGCCCCAGCCCACGCGGTCTACCTTTGAGACCCACAATGGCGTGAACTATGTCAAGACAGGCACCATAAACCAAGCCATCCTTGCCACCAAGGGCGACGGAGTGTGCATCGACTGGGGCTACTTCTACATGCCCGCCGTCAATGGTACCGTGAGCCTGGGCGAGAGCACCGCCATGATGACCGCCTTCATACGCAAAGGTGCCCTGCTCGCGACCCAGACCGAGATGATAAGCCGCAAGAGCTACGATGTGCCCACCCTCGCCTATATGCGCAACCTGGGTCAGGTCTCTACTGCCGAGAGCTATATGATGATAGGCTACGACGAGATTTTCGACATCGAGTATATGTTCCACCGCTACAAAGGCTACTGGGCACGTGACGGCCGCACCACTATCTTTGACGCCTTCGACCGTTATCATAGAGACTATCAGAATATCATGGAGCGCAGCCGCCTGCTCGACAAGCGCATCTACGACGACGCCCTCGCCGCAGGCAACGTGCACTACGCCGAGCTGCTCTCTGCCTCCTACCGCCATGTCATGGCAGCCCACAAGCTCTTTGAAGACAACGACGGCAACCTGCTCTTCTTCTCCAAGGAGAACGCGTCCAACGGCTGTGTCAACACCGTCGACCTCACCTATCCCTCAGCCCCCCTCTTCCTGATATACAATCCCGAACTGGTAAAGGCCATGATGACCAGCATCTTCGAGTATAGCCGCAGCGGCCGGTGGGACAAGCCCTTTGCCGCCCACGACCTGGGCACCTATCCCATAGCCAACGGCCAGGTATACGGAGCCGACATGCCGCTCGAGGAGGCTGGCAATATGCTCACCCTCGCCGCCGAAATCTCGCGCATCGAGGGCAACACAGCCTACGCCGACCGCTACTGGGACATCATCACCACCTGGGCCGACTATCTGGTAGAACACGGACTCGACCCCGCCAACCAGCTCTGCACCGACGACTTCGCCGGACACTGGGCACACAACGCCAATCTGGCGCTCAAGGCCATCATGGGTGTGGCTGGTTATGCTAAGATGGCAGAGATACGCGGCAATGCCGACGTGGCCAAGCGCTACATGGACAAGGCCCGCGAGATGGGCAAGCAGTGGGAGCAGATGGCGCGCGAGGGCGACCACTACCGGCTCGCCTACGACCGCGAAGGCACCTGGAGCCAGAAGTACAACATCGTGTGGGACAAGATGTGGGGCACCCATATCTTCTCGGACAAGGTGATGGACCGCGAGTTCAAGTATTATCTCACCAAGCAGAACAAGTATGGCTTGCCGCTCGACTGTCGTAAGGACTACACCAAGAGCGACTGGATCATGTGGCTCGCGGGTATGGCCCCCAACGCCAAGACCTTCGAGGCGCTCATGGAGCCTGTCTACACCTATGTCAACGAGACGCCCACACGCGTGCCCATCAGTGACTGGCACAACACCAAGACCGGCCGCCAGCAGGGATTTAAGGCCCGCTCGGTTATCGGTGGCTACTGGATGAAAGTGTTGATGGACAAAAACAAGAAGAAATGAAATACACATTCCTATCATTGACCCTATTGGTGGTTTCGGCGATGGCCGGAGCCACCAATGCCGTTGCTGCCCCCGCCAAGGGCAAGCCCGCTGTGGCGGTGACAGCCACCCGCGTCGAGGGGCTCGACCACGCCGAGGGCATAGACTGCCCCCGACCACGCTTCAGCTGGCAGCTTGATGCCTCTGTGCCCAACGTCAAGCAGACGGCTTACCGCATACGCGTGGCATCGTCGCCACAGCTGCTGCGCAAGGGCAAAGCCGACATCTGGGACTCCGGATGCCAGAACTCTGACCGCCAGCTCTACATCGACTATGCAGGACAGCCGCTCGCCAGCGGCACCCGCTACTACTACCAGATAGAGAGCCAGACCACAGCCGGCAGCGCCGTGAGCCGCGTGGGCAACTGGCTCACTGGCCTGATGGACCGCACCGAGTGGCGTGCCCTGTGGATAGGTGGCAGCTTCGACTCTGATGTCGAGGCGCCCAAGGACCGACGCACCCGCATCAACGCCCGCTATCTGCGCCGCGACTTCAGCATCGCGGGGCGCGTAAGGAGCGCCGTGCTCTACATCAGCGGACTGGGACTCTACGAAGCCTACATCAACGGACACCGCATAGGCACGCAGGTGCTTGCCCCCGGACCCACCAACTACGACCGCGAGGTGATGTACAATACCTTTGATGTGACCCGCGAGGTCAGGCGCGGAGCCAACGCCATAGGCGTGGTGCTGGGCAACGGCCGCTTCATGGCCATGCGCAACCCCGGCATGCGCGGCTTCGGGCTGCCACGGCTCCTGGCCCAGCTCGTGGTGACCACCACCGACGGCCGCCAGACGGTGATCGCCACCGACACCTCGTGGCGCATGATGGCCGACGGCCCCATACAGACCAACAACGAGTTTGACGGCGAGCGTTACGACGCCACCCGCGAGATGCCGGGCTGGAGCCTCGCCGGATATGACGACAGCCGCTGGCGGCAAGCCGAGCGCGTCAAGACTCCGGCGCCCGTGGTGCGCGCACAGATCAACCCCAACATCGAGGTGATGGACAGCGTGGCGCCACGCTCCATCTACCGTACTGCCGACGGCCGCTATATCATGGATATGGGGCAGAACATGGTGGGAAGGCTGCGCATCAGACTGCGCGGCGACGAGGGCGACACGCTGCGGCTGCGCTTTGCCGAGCGCATGAAGGACCGCGACTCGCTCTTCATGCTCAATCTGCGCACGGCGCTCGTCACCGACACCTACGTGAGCGCCCACAAGGCTGCTACCTGGGAGCCGAGGTTTACCCTCCACGGCTTCAGGTTTGTCGAGCTGAGCGGCTTCAAGCGCCAGCCATCGCTTGCCGACATCCAGGGGCGGGTGGTCTACGACCGCATGGCCACCACCGGCACCTTCGACACCTCTGACCCCACCATCAACGCCGTCTACCACTGCGCCGTCTGGGGCATTCGCGGCAACTACCGTGGCATACCCACCGATTGTCCGCAGCGCGACGAGCGGCTGGGATGGCTCGGCGACCACGCCACAGGGTCTTATGGCGCCAGTTATATCTACGACGCCCACCAGCTCTACGCCAAATGGGTGCGCGACATCACGCTTACGCAGCGTGCCGACAGTGTGGTGAGCGACATCGCACCGCGCTACTGGAGCGTATACAGTGACAATGTGACCTGGCCCATGGCGTGGTACACCGTGGCAGCGATGCTCGACGAGCAGTATGGTGACTCGCAGCCCATCCGCGAGGCCTATGAGCCGATGAAGATGTTCATGCTGCATCTCAAAAACCGCTACGATGACCACGGCATCATCACCCGCGATGTCTACGGAGACTGGTGTCTGCCGCCCGAAAGCCCCGAACTCATACACTCCAAGGACTCTACACGCATCACGCGTGGTCCCGTGCTCGCCACGGCAGCCTACTACCGGCTGTGCCGGCTCATGGAGCGCTTTGCCGGGATAGCGGGCAAGACCGCCGATGTGGCGCTGTGGCAGGAGATGGGCAGGGAGACGCGCGAGGCGTTCAACCGCCGCTTCTACCATGCCGACAAGGGCTGGTATGACAACAACACGGTGACCGCCAACATCCTGGCGCTGCGCTGGGGGCTGGTGCCCGAGGGCGAGGCCGATAGAGTGTTTGGCCAGGTGGTAGCCAAGATGACCGCCGCCGGCACTCCCCATATCTCTACCGGTGTGCTGGGCACGCAGGAGATCATGCGCGGACTCACCGACTATGGGCGTGGCGACATAGCCTATACCCTCGCCACCAACCGCACCTATCCCAGTTGGGGATTCATGACCGACCACGGCGCCACCACCATCTGGGAACTGTGGAACGGCGACACCGCCAACCCACGCATGAACTCCGGCAACCATATCATGCTCCTGGGCGACCTCGTCATCTGGTACTACCAGTATCTGGCGGGCATCGGTCAGACCAGCGACAGCCGCGGCTACAGTCACATACGCCTGCAGCCCCGCATCCCAGAGGGTCTCACTCATGTCAATGCCACCCACCGCTCGCCCTATGGTCTCATAGAGAGCCGCTGGCGTAGAGACGGCAATATGCTGCACTGGCAGTTTACCATCCCTGCCAATACTACTGCCGAAGTGTGCATCCCCCAGCGTGGAGGCACCTACGACACGCGCCACTATGGTTCGGGCACCTATGAGGTAAGCACCGCCATCAGGTAGGGCGATAGACCGTCAAAGGGGGCACAAGCTCAATAACCACAATTACCCCAAAATCGGTCATTAGGGCTTGCTTAGAGAAGATAACATTGATTGACAATATGATAATGAAATAGAATAATATGACGAAGAAGGAATCTCTTCAACTATTTGAAGAAAAGAAGGTGCGCACTGTATGGGACGATAAGGAGGAAAAATGGTATTTCTCCATTGTGGATGTATGCGGTGTGCTGACTGACAGCAAAGATGCCAATGCTTATTGGAGAAAGCTGAAGCAGAGGCTCAAAAAAGAAGGTAATGAAACCGTGACAAATTGTCACGGGTTAAAACTTCGTGCCTCAGACGGCAAATTGCGCATGACTGACGTTGCCGACACTGAGCAACTCTTCCGCATTATCCAGTCGATTCCTTCACCGAAGGCAGAGCCTTTCAAGGTATGGATGGCACAGGTGGCAAGCACTCGTTTGGAACAGATGCAGGATCCTGAAAAGAGCATAGACCAAGCCATTGTTGACTACAAACGTTTGGGATATTCCGATGCTTGGATAAACCAGCGTATTAAGTCTATAGAAATCAGAAAAGAACTCACCGATGAATGGGCACGCACTGGTGTACAGCAAGGCCTGCAATATGCTTCTCTTACCGACATCATTACCCAAGAGTGGAGCGGAATGACGACCAAACAGTACAAGAGTTTCAAAGGCTTGAAGAAGGAAAGCCTGCGCGACAATATGACCAACATGGAGATAGCTCTCAATATGCTTGCCGAGGCATCTGCCACGGAGTTGTCCAAACAGCGCAACCCTAATGGATTCCATCAGCAGAAGCAAGTTGCTAAGGATGGTGGCAGCGTGGCGAAAGCGGCACGCACGCAGTTGGAGTCAAAGCTGGGACACGGAGTGATAACACAGGCTAAAGCCAGTGATTATCTGCCAAATATAGAAGATAACGATGAATAAGAATATTTTTGCTGTCCGCTAAAACTCTAAAGAGCACAAATACCTCGCCCGGAGTCCTCTGAAAATGGGATTTCGGGCTTGTTTCTTCAAAAAGTAAGCCCCACTCTAATCAAAACTTGGAGAATGTTATTGATTGAGTGTAAAAAGCGTTAGGTTATGACCACAAATAATCAACCTCTAATGACCGATTTCCTCTATAAATAGTATATTTTTATCCTACTGGTGTAAAAGGGGTTTTATATATGTTTGGGTTTATAGTGGGTTGTTGTCTTGCGCTGCTGCAGCGTTGCGCTTGCGTCTCAGCTCTTCGACCGAGTCGGTAAGGTTGACGATGCCTGTGGTGGGGTCGAGCCTCAGATTGTATTCCTCGTGGCTGCGCTTCCAGCGGTTGTGGGTCCAGAGATAGCACTCGGGCTGCCGGCGTATCGACGCCTCAAGCAGCTGGAAGTAGCGGTCGGTGAGCTGCCACTCGGTGGTCTGCTCGGGATGGTCGGTGATAGGCACGAAGTGAGCCTCGTAGTATCCGCGTCGTATGCGGCGCACGTCGATGTAGAAGACTGCCTGCCGGGTGCCTCGCATTATCTTCTCGGTGCCCGTGAGCACAGGCGTATCGTGGTGGAGGAAGTCGAGCCAGTGGTGGATGTTGTTCCAGAAGGGTATCTGGTCGGATATATATCCCATGATGATAGGCTGGTGCTCGGCACGGTAGCGCGCGATGCGTCTCAGAGTCTCTGCCATAGGTATGCTCTCAGACCCGAAGCGCGAGCGCAGATGCAGGAAGAGGCGGTCGAACTCCTTATTCTCCAGTACATGGTATATCTGTGTGCACTGTGCTGCCTGTGTCACCCACAAGGGTAGTGAGGTAATCCACTCCCAGTTGCAGAAATGTCCGAGATAGATGCCCACGGACTGTCCGCGCTCGATGGCCTCGTTGACCTTGTCTGTTCCGGTGAAGCGCATGTGGCGCATCATCCATCGGCGGTTGATGGAGAGGAGCTTGATGGTCTCGACCAGATAGTCGCAGAACCATGAGTAGAAGCCCCGTTCTATGGCGCGGCGCTGTGTCTCGGACTTCTCGGGGAACGACTCTGCCAGATGCCTGCGCACGAGTCGCTTGCGGTAGCCCACAACGTGGTAGACGAGCAGATAGAAGAAATCTGACACGATGTAGAGTACCCGTAGCGGGAGCAGCGAGAGCAGGTAGAGCAGTCCGAAGATGAACTTGTATAAGATACGCATCATAGTGGTAGTCGTGGGGTTAAACCTGCTGCATGTCGTGCAGCTTCTTGTAATAGCCGTCTATCTGGAGCAGCTCGTCGTGGGTACCCCGCTCTACGATACGGCCCTCGTGGAGCACGCAGATTTCGTCGCTGCTCTTGATGGTAGAGAGTCGGTGGGCTACGGCGATGGTTGTGCGCGTCTTCATGAGTCGCTCCAGCGCCTCCTGAACCAGTCGCTCGCTCTCGGTGTCGAGTGCCGAGGTGGCCTCGTCGAGGATGAGTATGGGCGGGTTCTTGAGTATGGCGCGGGCTATGCTGACGCGCTGTCGCTGTCCGCCGCTGAGTCGTCCGCCGCGGTCGCCGATGTTGGTATCGAAGCCGTGCTCTGACTCGGTGATGAACTCATAGGCATTGGCTATGCGTGCGGCGCGCTCTACCTCTTCCTTGGTGGCGTTGCTCACGCCGAAGGTGATGTTGTTGTAGAACGAGTCGTTGAAGAGGATGGCCTCCTGGTTGACATTGCCGATGAGCTGTCGCAGGTCGTGTATGCCCAGGTCCTTGACATTGATGCCGTCGATGAGCACCTCGCCCTCCTGCACATCGTAGTAACGGGGGATGAGGTCGAGCAGGGTAGACTTGCCCGAGCCGCTCTGTCCCACGATCGCGATGGTCTTGCCCTTGGGTATGACGAGGTTGATGTCGCGCAGCACCCACTGCTGGTCGTAGCGGAAGGACACGTGGCGGAACTCAATCTGGTGCTCCAGCCCGCTGATGTGTACGGGGTCGCTCTTCTCGCGGATGTCTATCTCGGCATTGAGTATGCGGTCGATGCGCTCCATGCTGGCCAGACCCTTGGGGATGTTGTAGCTGGCGCGCGAGAACTCCTTGAGCGGGTTGATGATGGAGTAGAGGATGACGAGGTAGTAGATGAATGTGGGGCCCGTCATGACGTGGCTGCGCAGCACCATGATGCCGCCAAACCACAGCACGATGACTATCATGAGTGTGCCCAGGAACTCGCTCATGGGGTGGGCGGCCTGCTGGCGCACCTGCACGCGGGCGAGGTTGTCACGGTAGCTGGAGTTGGTGCGGTCGAAACGCTGGTTCATCTTCTCCTCGGCGCAGAAGGCCTTGATGATGCGCAGTCCGCCGAGGGTCTCCTCGACCTGGCTCATGGTGTCGCTCCATAGCGCCTGGACTTTGATGCTGCTGGCCTTGAGCTTGCGTCCCACCACGCCCATAAACCATCCGAAGAGGGGCACGAAGCAGAGGGTGAAGAGGGTGAGCTTCCACGAGATGAAGAGCAGGGCGCAGAAGTAGAAGAGTATAAGGATGGGGTTCTTGATGAGCATGTCTATCCAGGCCATGATGCTGTTCTCAATCTCCTGCACGTCGCCGCTCATGCGGGCGATGATGTCGCCCTTACGCTCTTCGCTGAAGAAGCCGAGCGACAGAGAGGTAATCTTCTTGTACAGCGAGTTGCGGATGTCGCGCACCACGCCTGTACGCATAGGGATGATGGCTGCCGAGGACAGGAAGTAGGCGGCCGTCTTGAGGAAGGTCATGAAGGTGAGAATCAGACCTATCAGCAGCAGAGTGGTCACGGGGTTGGTGATGCTGATCAGTTCGCGCACGTAGTAGTCGGCATTGTTGGACAGCACGTCCTTGATGTTGCCGCTGCCCCAATCCATGAGGTGGGTGGCTGTGGCATGTCCCTTGACGTCGAAGAGTATCTGCAGGATGGGGATGATGGCTGCAAACGAGAAGATGTTGAGTATGGCTGCCAGGATATTGAATATCACCGAGCCTACCAGATAACGCTTATAGGGCGGTACGAACCGTCTGATAATTTGTAAAAACTCTTTCATAATTACAAAGGTATGTCATTTATGAATATAAAACAACAAAAGGGGTAATGTTTTTTACGCCTCGGCGTGTATTTCTTCGCCGAAGAGTGTGGCGCTGGTGCTGCCGGTGATGCGTACGCGTATGGTTTCGCCCACGTGGTGGGTGCCCTTGTCCACAACTACCGCCTTGTTTTGCGGGGTGCGTCCCATGAGCTGTTCGCGGCTGCGCTTGCTCACGCTCTCGAGCAGCACGTCGAACTCGCGGCCCACATCCTTGCGGTTCTGCTCGGCGCTGACCTCGGTCTGGAGCTGTATGAGCTGGTTGAGTCGGGCAATCTTGACCTCCTCGGGCACATTGTCGGGCAGATGCTTGGAGGCGTAGGTGCCGGGGCGCTCGGAGTACTTGAACATGAAGGCGCTGTCGAAGCCCACCTCGCGTACGAGCGAGAGGGTGAGCTCGTGGTCTTCCTCGGTCTCGTCGTGGTAGCCCACAAAGAGGTCGGTAGATATGCCGCAGTCGGGTATGATGCGCCGTATGGCGGCTATGCGCTCCAGATAGTCCTCGCGGGTGTACTTGCGGTTCATCAGATGGAGTATCTTGTTGGAGCCGCTCTGTGCCGGGAAATGTATGTGGTGGCAGAGATTGGGCTCCTCGGCAATGGCGTAGAGTATGTCGTCGGTCATATCCTCGGGGTTGGAGGTGGTAAAGCGAACGCGCATATCGGGCACCGAGCGCGCCACAAGCCGCAGCAGCTGGGCGAAGGATGTGGAGCCCTCCTCGCGCTTGCCGGCGGGCGAGAGTCCATAGGAATTGACGTTCTGGCCAAGCAGCGTCACCTCGCGGAAGCCCCGGTCGCGCAGGTCGGCCACCTCGCGCAGGATGCTGTCGACATCGCGTGAGCGCTCGCGGCCTCGGGTGTAGGGCACGATGCAGTAGTGGCAGAAGTTGTTGCATCCGCGCATGATGCTGACAAATCCGCTGATGTGGGCGAGGCCTATACGCTGCGGGATTACATCCCGGTAGGTCTCGGTCTTGCTCAGGGCGATGTCGATGGCATTGTGGCCGGTCTCGCACTGCGCCATCATGTCGGGCAGATTGAGATAGCTGTCGGGCCCGCATACCAGATTGGCGTGGTGGTGGTCAATGAGTTCGTCCTTGACGCGCTCTGCCATACATCCCAGTACACCCAGGATGAGGCTGCGGCCCTTCTTCTGCTCGGCATGGAGGGTCTCGAGCCGGTTGTATATCTTGTTTTCAGCGTTCTCGCGTATGCTACAGGTGTTGAGGAAAATGGCGTCGGCGTCGGCCTCATTGTCACACAGGTCATAGCCCGCCATCTTCATGATGGAAGCCACCACCTCAGAGTCTGCCACGTTCATCTGGCATCCGTAGGTCTCTATATACAGTTGTTTCATTATCTTGAGTTTTCTATAGGTTTTCTATCTGTGTCTGCGCTCGACCATGCCGCGCGAAACAGCCATGAACAGGGCGAAGAAGAGGGCTCCCGTGGCCAGACCTGCCAGTGCGTCGATGGCGTAGTGGGCCTGGATGTAGACCGTGGCCATGCAGAGGAACACGTAGAGCGGCAGCAGGCATATCAGGAGCTTGCGGCTGCGCACATGCCACAACAGGAGCATGCACACGGTGGATATGCCCACATGGGAGCTGGGGAAGGCTGCCGTGGGGCGTTCTCCGGCGGCTTTGGCGTCTTCGACCATCTGGTAGAAGATGCCGTCGGTATAGCCCGGAGTGGCGAGGCAGTCGGTGTGGGTGCTGAAGTAGTGCCCCAGGTTGGGGAACACGCCTTCGGCGATATGGCGCAGACCTGCCGCCTTATAATAAAAGGTGGGGCCCACGACCGGCACCAGGTCGAAGATGACATAAAAGGCCATAAACGACGCCATGATGACGAATATGCAACGCTGGAACTCGGCATAGTGGCGGAGGAAATAGACCAGAGCCACGCAGGCTATCATGGGGTAATAGGCGGCGTAGCCCATGCTCATCAGCTCGGAGATGACGGGCGAGGAGAACTTCTCGGCAAACACCAGCGCGGGCTGGAAACCAAACAGCGCCTGCTCCCACTGGGCAAAGACGTGGTCCAGATTGGGCAGCACGCGGTTGAGCTCATAGGTATCGGGATACCACCATGCCAGCAGCGCCATCTGTCCCACAACTCGGGCAAATATAGTGGCACGGCAGGGCACGATGCGATAGACTGTCCACAGGGCAGCCATCATCGCCACCACGCGCATGCGGCCCCAAATCATCGAGTCGGGGTTGGCGAGCTTGGTATAGGTAAACAGGATAAAGAGCAGGGTAAACACCAGATAGCCCAGCACCACCCACTCCATCGCCAGGAGTCCGCGGCGCGGCTGTTTCTCTATGCGGAAATAATCTAACAGTTTTTTCACTTCTTGTATGTATTATGATATGCAAGCCGATGGCATCAGAGCCATCCCTCATTCTTGTACCAGTCTATGGTTTCGGCCACGCCGCGGGCGAGGTCGTAGTGGGGGTGGTAGCCCAGTTCGTCCATAGTGGGCTCGATGTCACAACGCCAGTTGCGCTGGCGCAGGATGTTGAACTTGTCGTGGTTGAGGGCTGAGATGCGTCCGGTGGAACGCGCCACGAGTTCGCCTATGGATGTCACAATCCTCAGCACCCAAACCGGCGCAGTGATGCGTATCCACCAGGGGTTGCCCAATGCCTTACGGATAAGGTTGCTGAAATCGGACGAACGATAGACATTGCCGTCGCTGAGGAAGTATTTGCGACCGTTCATGCCGTGGTCGAGGGTGAGGAATATGGCTTGCACCACGTCTTTGACATAAACAAAGGTGATGTCCTGACGCTGGAAGCCTACGGCGAAGTCGATGTGGTTGCTGATGGATTTCGCCATCATGAAGTAGTCTTTCTCCCGAGGGCCATAGACGCCCGTGGGTCGGAGAATGACGTATGGAAAGTTGTTGCCTACGGACTCGAGGAACCTTTCGGCCTTGAGTTTGCTCTTGCCGTAAGCAGTATTGGGGCGGGGGTAGTCGTGCTCGGTTATCTCCTGATAGGGCTGCTCTTCGCGGATGGCTCCCATCACGCTGAGCGAACTGAGATAAACAAAGCGGTGGATGGGCATCTGCAGGTTGAGTATCGCCTTGACCAGCCGCTTGGTTCCCTCGGTGTTGACCTCGTAGAACGTGTCCTCGTTGAGGCACTTCGTGGCTCCGGCGGCATGGATGATATAGTCGAAGGAATGGGGGCGCAACGCCTCTTCCAATCGCTCTTGCGACGAGAAGTCCAGCTCGATAAAGTGGATACGTGGGTCGGCGAGATACTTACGCGAACTCGATGGGCGCACGGCTGCCCAGGTCTCCATGCCTTGGCGCAATGCCTCCTCAACGATAAAGCTGCCTATAAAGCCGCTCGCACCCGTTATAAGTATGTTCATTAATGGTGAATTATGTAATCAGTATGCAAAATTACATGAAAATAAGCGTATTACAAAATAATTGCACCATTTTGTTGGTTTTTGCCCCATTCGCCACCACATTTGGGGGCTTGCGCTCCCTGTCTTCCATGCCTGTGGGTGGCGTCTTGGCGGTGGTGGCGATAGTGGCTACTTCTTGATATGACGATGGGGAATGTCCCACTTCTGGCACTGCTCGCACCAGGCGCGCTCGGTATTGCCGGTATAGTTGGGCTCGTCCACGCGCACGTCCATCTTCTTTCCAGCCGGCTTGCGGGTATTTTTCCGCTGCTGCCCACTGCTCGACGGGCTGTTGCTTCGCATCTCCTGGGCGCGGCGGTTATTGTACTCAGCTTCCTGTCGCTGGTGGTTAGCGTCATACTCGAACAGACCATGCTGGGCATTGTATCGGTTGATGTTGGCTTCATGTTGCCTGTATACCGACTCGGCAATGGGGCGGTCGTACAGTTGTTGCTGCCCTTTGAGCGGGATATAGATAATGTGGCTCCAGTCTTTGGCTATCTTTATGGTCGGCGCATCGATGTAGGCGCCCTGGCTATAACTAAGGAATCCCGGTTGGTAGAAACGTCCACCCACGACGATGTAGTCGCTCTCATACTTCACGTTGTCGGGGCCGAAATCGCGGGCAAGGATACCCAGGTTGTAGGCTCGGAGCTGTATCCAGCAGCCACCATTGGCGTGGCCCGTGATGTTGAGGCTCACCTCGCCAGCCTTGCCGCCCGATTTGGCATAGAAGTAAGTGGTGTTGGAAGCGGGTAAGGTTCCGAAGGCGGGATGGACGATGCCTGCCGATGTCTGCGCCACGTGACGTTTAGCCTGCGACTGCGTGGCCGCACTGCGTGGAGTCTGCGTGGAAGTAGAGCGATTTCCATTCCGCGCCTGTGCCTGCTGTCGTTGCCTATTGGCAGTCTCCTTGCGCTGTTGCCGAGCCAGCAATCGGTCTTTCTGAGCCTGGTCGGCCTGTGCCATGGCCAGCAGGTTCTGCGTCTTGGCCGTCTTGGGTATCTCGGTGATAAAACACTTGTCTACACGGGCGATGAACTCGTAGAAGGGAACCGTTATCCGAGTCTTCCACAGCTTGTCGTTGTCGTTGGCACGTGCCAGATAGGGTCCCAGGTACTTGGCCATGTTCTTAGCCATGTGCTTGACCATGTGCGAGGGCCTCTTCTGCTCTGGGATGACCGTCTGCCCCATGGCATCGATTACCACGATGGTGCCCCGGTCGGTCTTGCAGGTGAAGAGAGCCGTCCGCTCAATCTGTTCGGGTGTACACTGAGTGCCTTTGTACTTGGTTTGGGTGTATATGTTATCATCCAGATACAGGTTGTCTATATCGGCGTATATGGGAGGCACTATGACCTCGCCAGCCATGTTCATTAGGCCGTAGTGGCGGTCCTTTACAAAGCGTATCAGTCCTATTATATTCTCGTTGTGACCGTCAGCGTTGTTGCGCAGAGGGTATGGCCATACATCGTACATACGGTCACCATACTGTCGGTCTCCATCTACAGGGCCGTTGCCTATGCGCTGCATGTCGGCACCCAGTATGTCCCATTTGCCATTGTCCTTGCGTCGGCAGAAGAGCAGTTCGCCCTCCCAGTCGGTGCCATAGTCCCATATCTTTATCTCACTATAAATGTCGCTGATGCGTTGGCCTCGGGCATTGATAACATAGCAGTTGGGGTGGTCATTGATGATAATGTAGTAGGGCGTAATATCGGCAAAGGGATAAGGGCCGTTTCCCACAATGTTAAAGTCGCGGTCTATAATATAATAGTCGTTGCTCCCCTTGTACCGTGCCTCGCCTAAATAGCATCGATAGGGGAAGAAGAGGAAATCGAAGTAAGGCTGGACAACCCATTGGCCAGAGCTGTCGACGATACCCTGCAGGCCATTGGGGCCTTTCTTGGTGGTGCAGGTAGGAAACTTCCACTTGTCGAACCGCGACTGTGCGCTGGAGACTACTGTCGACAGACCCAGAAGGGCAATGAGCAGGCTGCGTTGAATGGAGATTGTGGGCATAAGCTATATTTTACAGGGTTAGATATACTGCATCAGCACATCCCATACACAGATGATATGGCACACCGAACCGAGGAGCACGAAGAAGTGGAAGATGGTATGGTTGTACTGCCGCTTGTGTAGCGTATAGAAAAGCGCGCCGGTGATATAGGCCACTCCCTCGGCGATAAGCCATACCACTGCCGAGGTACTCACGGCGTCCATCAGCGGCTTGAAGGCTGCCAGCACCGACAGGCCCATCAGCACGAAGCACAGAGTTTCGAGGTTGCTGTGGGCCTTGAGCTTGCGAAATGCCATGATGGTGCCGGTGATGGCGCAGAGCCACACGAAGACAAACAATCCCCATCCCCAGTAGCCCTCATCGCGCAGAGCCACGAGGGTGATGGGCGAATAGGAGCCGGCTATGTGCCAGTAGATGGCAGCATGGTCCCATCGGCGCAGCCGCTCTTTCCATACAGACTTGGCGCTGAGGGCGTGGTAGACGGTGGATGCCGTATAGGAGCAGAGCATGCCAAAGAGGTAGAGTATCACGCCCGCCGTGGCCCAGCCGTTGTGGGCCTGGGCGCACCATACCAGAAAGATGGTGCCTATCACCACGCCGAGCATGATGCCGCCGGCGTGGCTCCACGAGTTCCAGAGTTCCTCTGTGTGCGTGTACTTTATCTTCATCTCCTATGGCGCATCTTGACCACGGGCTTGTCATTGCCGACAAGCGTGAAGTCGAGTTGTTTCTTTTCGAGATTGGTCTTGGCCACCTGGATGCGCACGGCGTCGCCCAGCTGGTACTTGTGGTGGCGACGACGGCCCACGAGGCAGAAGTTGCGCTCGTCAAACTCGTAGTAGTCGTCGTCCAGGTCGCGCATGGGTATCATGCCTTCACAGTGGTTCTCGTCTATCTCGGCATAGATGCCATAGGCTGTGATGCCGCTGATGTGGGCGTCGAACTGCTCGCCCAGGTGGTCGCCCATAAATTCCACCATCTTGTACTTGATGGAGTCGCGCTCGGCGTTCTGCGCCACCAGTTCCATGTCAGAGCAGTGCTCGCAGAGCTCCTCATAGTGCTTGGCGTTGGCCGAACGGCCGCCCTCAGCGTAGCGGGTGAGCAGGCGGTGGACCATGGTGTCGGGATAGCGGCGGATGGGACTGGTGAAGTGGGTGTAGTATTCGAACGCCAGACCGAAGTGGCCTATGTTCTTGGTGGTGTATTTGGCCTTCATCATGGCTCTCAGCGCCACCTTCTGTATCAGGTTCTGCTCGGGATGTCCCTCACATTCCTCCATGAGTCGGTTGATGCTCTTTGCCATGGCTTTCTTGGTGCCGTCGGTCTTTACCCTGTATCCGAACTTGGCTATAAACTCACGCAGCGTCTCCATCTTTTGTGGGTCGGGGTTGTCGTGTACGCGGTAAGGCAGCGTTTTGGCCTTCCTGCCTTTCGCGGTCTTGCCCACGCTCTCAGCCACAGTCCTGTTGGCGAGCAGCATGAATTCCTCTATCAGTTTGTTGGCGTCCTTTGAGCGCTTGAAGTAGCAGCGTATGGGTTTGCCCTTTTCGTCGATGTCGAAGCGCAGTTCCTCTGAGTCAAATTTCACTGCACCGTTCTTGAAGCGGGCAGCGCGCAGCCTCTTGGCCAGTCTGTCGAGAGTCACTATCTGTTCGGCGTTCTCGCCACGGTATTTGCCGTCCTTGGGCTTGGGAGCCGGTTCGCCGGTGCCATCCACCACTCCGTTGTCTTCCAGTATCTTCTGCGCGTCTTCATAAGCATATCTGCGGTTAGACCGGATGATGGTATGCACGATGCGGTAGTCTCTTACCATGGCGTCTTCGTCGAGGTTGAAGACCACGCTGTAGCAGAGCTTGTCTTCGTCGGGGCGCAGCGAGCAGACGAAGTTGCACAGCCGCTCGGGCAGCATGGGGATGGTGCGGTCTACCAGATAGATAGACGTGGCGCGACGCTCGGCCTCGCGGTCTATGATGTCGCCCTCGTGCACATAGTGAGACACGTCGGCGATATGCACGCCTACCTCCCAGAGTCCGTTGGCGAGGCGCTTGATAGACAGCGCGTCGTCAAAGTCCTTGGCGTCCTTGGGGTCTATGGTACAGGTCCAGGTGTTGCGGAAGTCCTCGCGCTCGGCCTCGTCCTGCTTCGTGATTTCGCCCGTGATCTTGTCGGCGGCGTCTTCCACAGCCTTGGGGTAGCGGTAGGGCAGTCCGTATTGGGCGAGGATGGTGTTCATCTCCACATCGTTGTCGCCACACTTGCCCAGGATGTCCACCACTTCGCCTATCATGTTGGTGTGCTCCTCGTCGGGCCAGCTCACAATCTTTACCACCGCCTTGTCGTCGGTCTGACCTTTCTTCAGCCTCTTCTTGGGGATGAGTATGTCGCGCGCCAGATTGTCGTTGGTCTTCAGGAAGGCGATGTCCTTGCCTACCACCAGCTTGCCCACGAAGGTGTCTTTCTTGCGCTCCAGTATCTCTATCACCTTGGCCTCCTTGATATGGTTCTGGCGACGCGCCATCACCGATACTCTCACCTTGTCGCCGTCGAGCGCGCCCATGGAGTTGCGCTCCGACACGAAGATGGGCTGCTCGCCGTCGGAGGGTACGAATGAGTTCTTGCCGTTAGACTTCCGTCTGAATACGCCTTCCTGTACCTGGCCCTTGGTGTTGAGCTGATACGAGTTGATGGACGTGCGCACGAGGAAGTCGTCCCACGCCATCTCTTCCATCGTGTCTACCGCCAGCATCTTGGCAGGATGGGTGTCCAGGTGTAGGGCTCTGAATATCTCTTTGAATGTATAGACTCGTTCCGGATTTGCGGAGAAGAAATTAACCAGCATCTCGGACAGCTGCCGTTTGGTGATGCGCTTCCCGCCTTTCTTTGCTTTTCCCATAATGGTAGTGTTTTAGAATTATATTGCAAATTAAGGGAAAAAAAATGATATAACGAAGAAAAAGTTGATAAATTTCGGTTACACCCTCGTCAGCCCCGCCGTTATGGCGACGACGATGCCGCCCTCCGCCATATATATTAATAAGGTGTAGGCCGTCCCCTTGCCCCTTGCCCTTGCCCCTACGGTGGCGGCAAGTCCCTCTGATGGCGTCGCCAGCCTCCCGACGCGCGCCGAAATCAGGAAAATGCACATAATCGTCACTCCCTCAGTCAATTTCTTGGCAGAAAGCATCGCGCAATTCAAGTTTTTTATCTAACTTTGTCCCATACGAATATTTATAACCACTTTTACAGAGCACAACTAATTCATGAAAAAAAGAGGAATTACCACATTGTGGCTTCTGATGGTGGCGCTGGTCATGATGGCCAAGAGCTATACCGTCACATCGCCCAACGGGCAGCTTACCGCCCAGGTAGAGGTAGGCACAGTCATCAAGTACAGTCTCAAGGACGCCAGCCAGCAGCTCGTGCTGCCCTCGGCCATAGCCCTCAAGACCGACAGAGGCACATGGGGCGAGAACTCCCATCTGCGCCGTGCTGTGAAGACAACCCACCGTGGCCAGATAGCCGCCTTTGCCTACAAGCGCAACGAGGTGAGCGACTGCTACAACCAGTTGCGCCTCCAGTTCAAGGAGGGATTTGACCTCATCTTCCGCCTCTACGACGAGGGCATGGCCTACCGTTTCGCCTCGACCCTTAAGAGCGAGGTTACCATCAACGACGAGCAGGCGCAGATGCGTTTTGCCCGCGACTGGAAAGCGCAGATACCCTATGTGCGCGACAGTGGCGACCGCGAAGACCAGCTCCACAACTCGTTTGAGAACAACTATACCCACACTGCGCTGTCACAGCTCATGGACACCCGCCTCATCTTCACCCCGCTCATCGTCGAGGCCGACAAGGGCGTGCGGCTCTGCGTGGCAGAGAGCGATGTCGAGCACTATCCCGGGCTCTTCTGGCTGGGCAACGGCAAGACGCCCGAGCTCACCGGCGTGTGTGCCCCCTATCCCAGCGGCATCAAGATTGGAGGCTACCGACTGCTCGAGCAGCTGCCCACAGGTCGCGAGAACTATCTCGTCAAGGCCCATGCACAGCAGCAGTTCCCCTGGCGCATCATCTGCTATGCCACTGCCGACGAGCAGTTGCTCGACAACGACATGGTATACCGCCTCGCCTCACCCTCTCGCCTCGCCGACACCTCATGGATACGCCCCGGCAAGGTGGCTTGGGACTGGTGGAACGACTGGGGAGTATACAAGGTAGACTTCCGGGCCGGTATCAACACCGAAACCTATAAGTACTACATCGACTTTGCCCACCGCCACGGCATAGAGTACATCCTGCTGGACGAGGGATGGGCCAAGCGCCGCCGCAACGACCTCTTCGCCATCGTGCCGGGCATAGACATCAAGGCCATCGTAGACTATGGCAAGGCCAAGGGCGTCGGCGTGATCCTCTGGGCCGGCTACTATCCCTTCGACAAGGACATGGAGCGCGTGTGCAAGCACTACTCGGAGATGGGCGTCAAGGGCTTCAAGGTCGACTTCATCAACAGCGACGACGCGCGCATCGTAGACTTCCACTACCGTGCCGCCGAGATGACCGCCAAGTACCACCTGCTCATCGACTTCCACGGCACCTACAAGCCCACCGGACTCAACCGCACCTATCCCAATGTCATCAACTTTGAGGGCGTCAACGGACAGGAGCAGACCAAGTGGTGCACCATCAAGGAGTACAACCAGCCTCTCTACGATGTCACCGTACCCTTTGCCCGCATGCTCGCCGGACCTATGGACTACACCCAGGGAGCCATGATCAACGGCACCCAGACCACCTATGCCCCCAACAACTCACGGCCTATGAGCCAGGGCACCCGCACCCACCAGCTGGCGCAGTATGTGGTCTTCCTCTCGCCCCTCAATATGCTCTGCGACTCGCCCACCCACTACAACCAGGAAGAGGAGTGCACCCGATTTATCGTGTCGGTGCCCACTGTCTGGGACGAGACCATCCCACTCAAGAGCGAGATAGGTGAGTATGTGGCAGTGGCACGCCGCAAGGACGGCAAATGGTTTGTGGGTGCGCTCACCAACTGGACCGCGCGCGACCTCACCCTCGACCTCTCGCCGCTCAACATCGCCGGTCGCCAGGCCGACGCGTTCTACGACGGCATCAATGCCGACCGTTCGGCAGAAGACTACAAGCGCTGCCAGATTACCATCCCCGAGGACGGCAAGCTCAAGGTGCACCTCGCCCCCGGCGGTGGATTTGTCATGGCGGTAGAGTAGGAGAGCGCCACTATCTCCGCCACGGCGGAATGCCCCGATACAGAGCCTCGGGCGTAGCATACGGGTTTGCCCGATTGCCCCGAGGCCGATACTGATGGAAATACGGATATCGCTGATTTGCCTGATAGCATTTGCCAAGAATATCAGACAAATCAGCGATATCCGTCTTCGTTTTGTAGGAGCAGATATAGATGCGGTGATTGGTTTAGGGGTTGATACTTGTGATGGATGCGGGGGCGGGTGATTGGTTTGTGGTTGATGCTTGTGATGGATGTGGGGTTGGGTGATTGGTTTGTAGTTGATGCTTGTGATGGATGTGGGGTTGGGTGATTGGTTTGTAGTTGATGCTTGTGATGGATGTGGGGTTTCCGATTGGTTTAGGGGTTGATGCTTGTGATGGATGTGGGGGCGGGTGATTGGTTTGTGGTTGATAATTGTGATGGATGTAGGGTTGGGAGACAGGTTTGGGGTTGATGCTTGTGAAGAATATAGGGTTGGGTGACAGGCCTGATTTTATGGGCATCGTCCCCAAGGCATAGCAGGTCCATTCCAGCAGCAACTCTGTAGGAGTTGCGTTTCCCCAGCCCAGGGTTGCGGGCGAAGCACGCTACCCTGGGTATATATACAATAAGGTATAGCAATGCTGTAAGTATTGCGTTTAGCCGAAGGCGTTACCCCGACGCAAACCCATCGCTACCTATATGTAGGGGAATTATCCAACTGAGTATAACGCCTACGGCTAAGCGCAACTCTTACAGAGTAGCAATATTAGTGGGTGCATTACCCAGGGTAGCGGGCCATGCCCGCAACCCTGGGCTATGTAATCGCAACTCCTACAGAGTTGCCGGGGGATGCGTACCATCCACAACGGACTAACCATACATGCCCCATCGGTTCGCACCATCCACAATGTGCTAACCATACATGACGCATAGGTGCGGACTATCTATAATAAATGGAGGCCCGTCAGCAGCGGCAACTCCTACAGAGTTGCCAGGGGTGCGTACCATCCACAACGGACTAACCATACATGCCCCATCGGTTCGCACCATCCACAATGTGCTAACCATACATGACGCATAGGTGCGTACTATCTATAATAAATGGAGGCCCGTCAGCAGCAGCTACTCTGTAGGAGTTGCGATTTCCCAGCCCAGGGTTGAGGGGCGAAGCACCTCTACCCTGGGTAAGGATATAAAAAGAGATGGCAACTCTGTAGGAGTTGCGATTAGCCGAAGGCGTTACCCCCGACGCACCCCCATTCCACTTCACATATTATCAGACCACCCCCAACGCAGATAATCATAAAAAATGTTTGATTTCTGTAATACATATTCAAAAATATGCGTAACTTTGTCTGTGAAAACAATATACGCGATATGAATGACAACCACAACAGCCGACGGGGAGGACGACGCGAGGGCGCCGGACGACCATCGACAGACAGCAAACTCTTTACCTTCAGGGCACCACGACAGGTGGCGACGCTGATAGACAGCCAACCCAACAAGAGCGAGTTTATCACCCGATGCATCCGACAGGCTGCCAGCGCCACCACAGCGCTCGGGCGGATGGGCACCGTGGTGAGCGCCACCGAACTGGACGACCTCGCGCTGCCCTACTTCGACATAGGGCTGGTGGCGGGCTTCCCCATACCGCTCGACAACGACGAGCGCAGCCAGGACATCAGCCTCCTGCGCATGCTCTGCCCCAACCCCGAAGCATCGTATCTCATACGCGTCGAGGGCAACTCGATGATAGACGCCGACATCCACTCGGGCGACATCGTCATCGTAGACAAGAGCCGCCGCAACCCCTCGGAGAGCGAGGTGGCGGTATGCGAGCTCAATGGAGAGTACACCCTCAAGCGCTTTGTACGGCGGGGCGACGAGGGATGGCTCGTTCCCGCCAACCCCGACTTCCCCGAGATACGCGTGACGCCCGCCGACTCCTTCAGCGTATGGGGTACGGTGACGTATATCATCCACCGGCCCAGAGACTGACGATATGTGGGCACTGGTAGATTGCAATAGCTTCTTCTGTTCGGTAGAGAAGGTGTTCCACCCGGGACTCCAGGGACGACCCGTGTGCGTGCTGTCGAGCAACGACGGCTGCATCGTGGCGCTCACGCCCGAAGCCAAGGCCGTGGGACTGCGCCGCGGCGACCCGCTCTTCAAGGTGAGCGACATCGTGGAGCGCCACCAGGTCAGGGTGTTCTCGACCAATATGCAACTCTACGCCGCCATGAGCAAGCGGGTGACCAACATACTGCGGCAGAGCATCATGCGCGTCGAGAACTACAGCATCGACGAGAGCTTCTGCGACCTCGGAGGATATGAGCGCCACCACAACCTGACGGAGATGATGCGCGACATAGCCGGGCGCATACGCCTGTGGACCGACATACCCGTGAGCGTGGGCATAGCCCCCTCCAAGACCCTCGCCAAGATGGGCAGCAAGTTTGCCAAGCAGTATCGCGGCTACCACGGCGTGTGCTGCATAGACAGCGACGACAAGCGGCGCCGCGCACTGCAGCTCTTCGACCTCGCCGACGTGTGGGGGATAGGACGCCGTACGCTGGAGCGGCTCAACTATTACGGCATACACTCGCCGCTGCAACTGGCAGACAAGAGCGAGGCGTGGGTGAAGAGCCATCTCGCCAAACCGGGAGTGCAGACATGGATGGAACTCAACGGACAGCCCTGTATAGACACCACCGAGGTGAGGCGCAACCAGACGGTGACCACCTCGCGCAGCTTCGGCAGCATGGTCGAGAGCATGGAGCAGCTCAAGTCGGCGGTAGCCACCTTTGCCGCGTCGTGCGCCAACAAGCTGAGAGGTCAGCAGGCCGTGGCGCGACAGGTCACGGTGTTTATCGCCAGCAACGCCTTCCGCGACGACCTGGCGCAGTATGCCAATGCCGCCACCGTGACGCTGCTCACCCACACGGCCGACACCATGGAGATAACCGCCGCCGCTCTCCAGGCGTTGGCGCACATCTACCACCACGGGGTGATGTACAAGAGGGCAGGGGTGACGGTGAGCGACATCATCGCTGCCCACGCCGCCACAGCCGACCTCTTCGACCCCATCACCAACAGGGCTGAGCGGGCACAGCTCATGGCAGCCACCGACAACATCAACCAGCGCTACGGGCTGAAGACCATCAGACTGGCAGCCGAAGGCGACGAGCAGCAGCCCTGGAAGGTGAAATGCGAGCACCGCAGCCCCAACTACCTCACGGATATCAGAGACATACTCGTAGTGGGATGACCCTACGCGCCGTGCAGACTACCATGGCCGGCGCGCACCGTAAGTTACGAGCCCTCGTGTCGTACGAAACGAGCCCACGTATCAACCGTCACGTGCCCACGTATCAACCGTCACGAGCACGCCATGACCATCGCCACGGCAGCCAATGTGGTCGCGACAACCCTAAGGACGGTCGCGCCGTTCCCCGAGGCCATCATAATCATTACCATGACAGTCATTATTTTTGCAGAGTTGGATATAAGGATTGCAGCGTTGGCCATAAATAATGCAGAGCAGCCAATAAGTGTTTCAAGGTTTGATACACATTTTCCCACGGTGTTCAAATGTAAATGCAAATCGGTTGATGGGGCCGCATTTGGATGGTACGCACCCCCGGCAACTCTGACGGAGTTGCGATTACATAGCCCAGGGTTGCGGGCATGGCCCGCTACCCTGGGTAATGCACCCACTAATATTGCTACTCTGTAAGAGTTGCGCTTAGCCGTAGGCGTTATACTCAGTTGGATAATTCCCCTACATATAGGTAGCGATGGGTTTGCGTCGGGGTAACGCCTTCGGCTAATCGCAACTCCTACAGAGTTGCTATCTTTTTTTTATATCCTAACCCAGGGTAGAGGTGCTTCGCCCCTCAACCCTGGGCTGGGAAATCGCAACTCCTACAGAGTTGCCGCTGCTGACGGGCCTCCATTTATTATAGATAGTACGCACCTATGCGTCATGTATGGTTAGCACATTGTGGATGGTGCGAACCGATGGGTCATGTATGATTAGTCCATTGTGGATGGTGCGAACCGATGGGGCATGTATGGTTAGTCCATTGTGGCTGGTACGCACCCCCGGCAACTCTGACGGAGTTGCGATTACATAGCCCAGGGTTGCGGGCCATGCCCGCAACCCTGGGTAATGCCCCCACTAATATAGCTACTCTGTAAGAGTTGCGCTTAGCCGTAGGCGTTATACTCAGTTGGATAATTCCCCTACATATAGGTAGTGATGGGTTTGCGTTGGGGTAACGCATTCGGCTAATCGCCACTACTACAGAGTTGCTATACCTTATTATAAATATACCCAAGGTAGAGGCGCGTTGCACCTCTGCCCTGGGCTTGGAAATCGCACATCCTACAGGGTTGCTGTAGGAATGTGGGCGGTATGTGATAACTGGCTCTATGAGAGCCGTGACGGTTGCGGAGTTTTGGGCCGCATCATGCGCCGTGCTGGCGTACGCCCATGCGGGCTTCGACTACGTTGACGATGTAGTCGCCCAGCTTCTCGCACTCCTGGATGATATCCATATACATGGTACCACAAGCGTAGGAGTAGGCGTGTTCGTTGACATCGTTGATGTTCTGGGTCTTGAGCTGTCCGCGATAGTTGTTGATTTCGGTCTCAAGGTTGAACGAGGTGTTGGGGTCGAAGTTCTCCTTGTGGCGCTTGAACATGGTGTTCATCTGGGTAAGTGCCGAGTCGATGAGTCCAAACATCTGATGTGTGTGGTCGTACTGCTTCTCGGTGAAGTCTTCCTTGCTCTTGAACTTGCGGTTGAGGGTGCGCGCAATGTTGTAACAGCTGTCGCCGATAGACTCTATTTCGCTTATCTCGCGCAGCATGGCGCGTATCTTGGCCTTGGTCTCGTCGCTGAGGTGCGAGTCGCTGACGTTGTCGAGGTAGTTGCCTATCTCAATCTCCATGTGGTCTGATATGCCTTCATACTTCTCGATGCGCGAGAAGAGCTTGATGAACTTATCGCTATCCTTCTCGTAGAGCAACTCATTGACCATGCCAAACATGCGCTGTATACGCTCCGAGTAGCTCTGTATTTCTTTCTGCGCCTCAAGCACTGAGAGCTCGGGGGTCTTCATGATACCGCTCTGGATGAACCGCAGTCGGAAGTCTTCGTCCTCGGCATTGGGTTTCGGCTTGATGAGTCGGCACACGAGTCGCTCTATCTGCGGGATGAACCACACGAGGATAGAGGTGTTGGCAAGGTTGAAGGTGGTGTGGAAGGCAGCGAGCACGAAACTGAGCTTGGCGGCGTTGGCGAGGAAGCCGGGGTCGCCCTGATGGAGCGACTCGTCGTAGCCCACAAATCCGCAGACCATGTCGACAAACGGGCGGAACACGAGCAGTATCCAGCACACGCCGAAGAGGTTGAACACCATGTGTGCAAGGGCGGCACGGCGGGCTTGGGCGTTGGCGGTGAGCGCAGCCACATTGGAGGTGACAGTGGTACCGATATTCTCACCCATCACCAAGGCTATACCCTGATAGATGGGCAGCACGCCGGTAGAGCAGAGTATCATGGTGATGGCCATGATGGCTGCCGAGCTCTGCACACACATGGTGAGCAGACTGCCGATGATGAGGAAGGTCACGGTGGTGAGCAGGCTGTTGGGGTCGAAGCTCTGGAAGAAGTCGAGTACAGCCTGGTTGTGGGAGAGGTCCATGTCGATACCCGTCTGGCGCAGGGTGCCCAGTCCGAGGAACATGAAGGAGATACCGAAAATGAAATCGCCGACCATCTTCCGCTTCTTGGAATAAATCAAGATGATAGCGATGAAGAAAGCCGGCCATACGAAGTCGGTAATGTTGAAAGAGAAACCCGCGCTCATAATCCATGCCGTAAGCGTGGTGCCGATATTGGCTCCCATGATGACGGAGATGGCTTGGGCCAAAGTGAGCAAACCGGCATTGACAAACGATACCGTCATTACGGTAGTGGCGGTAGACGACTGTACCGCGGCTGTAATAAACGTACCGGTAAGGATGCCCATTAAACGGTTGGTTGTCATGGCGCCAAGGATATGGCGCAGCTGTGGTCCTGCCATCTTCTGCAGGCTGTCGCTCATCGTTTTCATACCAAACATAAGCAAGGCTAATGAACCGATAAGCTTAAAAAAAATCCAAATCGACATATTTTTGATAAAAAGTTTGTAAGAAGTCGATAATAATTACTAATTTAGCCCTGTCAATCAAAAGAATCTATCCAATGATGAAACAGATGCTACTTATACGTTGCAAAAATAATAAAAAAGTTTTAAAAGTCAACGTTGGAAGTACACTTTCTGAAGTTTTTTCTGCTTCGGAGCTTAAAATGGACCATGGTCCGGTGTGCGCAAGGGTAAACAATAAGGTGCAAGGCATGCACTACCGGCTCTACAACGACAAGGATGTGGAGTTTCTGGATATGCGGTCGGGCTCGGGGTCACGCACGTACACGCGTACCTTATTTTTTATATGTTGCAAGGCCATCAACGACCTCTACGGCAATGTGGAGGTGCGTATAGATATACCGGTATCGAAGGGTTACTATGTACACGTCAAGCTGGGAAGAGACATTACCGCCGACGATGTGGCACGTATACGCTGCCGCATGCAGGAGATAATAGACGCCGACACGCCCATACGCCGCCGCATGGTGACTGCCGAGGAAGCCATACGCCTCTTCAGCGAGAAGGGCGACATGTCGAAGGTGAAGCTGCTCAAAGGCCAGGGCAAGCTCTATACGGTGTACTACCAGATAGACGACTTCATCGACTATTTCTATGGTGCCCTGCTGACCAGCACCAGTGAGGTCTATCTCTTTGACCTCGTGGCCTACAGCGATGGTATGCTGCTGCGTGTCCCCTCGCGCGAAGATCCCGGCCAGTTGTGCCCAATGCCCCGCCAGCAGAAGATGTTTGATGTGTTCAAGGAGCACCACGAGTGGCAGAACATCATCGGCCTGCGCACCGTGGGCGACCTCAACGACGCCGTGGACAAGGGGTTTGCCACAGACATCATCAATGTGAACGAGGCGCTGCAGGAGAAGAAGATAGCCCGCATCGCCGACCAGATAGCTGCGCGCCACGATGTGAAACTGGTACTGCTGGCCGGTCCGTCGTCGTCGGGAAAGACCACAACCTGCAAGCGACTGAGCATACAGCTGCTCACCTGTGGGCTCAAGCCACTCCAGATATCGCTCGACGACTACTTCATAGACCGCGACAAGACTCCGCTCGACGCCAATGGCGAGTATGACTATGAGAGCATACACGCCCTCAACATAGACCTCATCAACGAGCAGTTTAATGCCCTCTTCAAGGGCGAGGAGATAGAGTTGCCCAGATACAACTTCCAGGCGGGCAAGAGCGAGAAGAGCGGCAAGCGGCTGAAGCTGGGCCCCAACGACATAGTGGTGGTCGAAGGCATACACGCCCTCAACCCCGAGCTCACCGCCCAGATTCCCGAGCAGCAGAAGTTCCGCGTGTATGTGTCGGCACTCACCACCATCCTGCTCGACGAGCACAACTATATCCCCACGACCGACAACCGGTTGCTGCGCCGCATCATACGCGACTACAAGTATCGTGGCGTAAGCGCCCAGGAGAGCATACACCGCTGGCCCAGCGTGCGCGCCGGCGAGGAACGGTGGATATTCCCCTACCAGGAGAATGCCGACGCCATGTTCAACAGTGCCATGCTCTACGAACTGGCCGTCATCAAACAGCAGGCTGAACCGCTGCTCGAGCAGGTGCCCGAAAACTGCGAGGAATATGCCGAGGCACACCGCCTGCTCAAGTTCCTGCGCTATTTCCATGCTATCTCTTACCGTCAACTGGCTCCCACCAGTCTGCTGCGCGAGTTCCTTGGCGGTAGTTCATTCAAATACTAAAACTAAAACAGTTATTCATTTTACCTTGACATCCTGTTATGGAAGAAGACATCGTAATCAAAGAGTTGGATCAGGTTGTAGTAAGATTCTCTGGCGACTCCGGTGACGGCATGCAATTGGCCGGCAACATCTTTTCTACCATTTCTGCCACCGTGGGCAACGACATCAGTACCTTCCCCGATTATCCTGCCGACATCCGTGCCCCGCAAGGCTCGCTTACGGGTGTTTCCGGATTCCAGGTGCACATCGGCGACGGCACGGTATATACTCCCGGTGACCGTTGTGACGTGCTGGTGGCGATGAATGCCGCTGCGCTGAAGACCCAGTACAAGTATACGAGACCCCAGGCCACCATCATCATCGACACCGACAGCTTCGGTCCCAACGACCTGCGCAAGGCCGATTTCCTCACCGACGACTATCTGGGCGAACTGGGCATAGACCCCGACTGCGTGGTGGCTTGCCCCATCACCACGATGGTGAAACACTGTCTGGAAGACTCGGGTATGGACAACAAGAGCATTCTCAAGTGTCGCAACATGTTTGCCCTGGGAATGGTGTGCTGGTTGTTTGACCGCAACCTTGAACTCGCCGAAGAGTTCTTGCACCATAAGTTTGGCAAGAAGCCCCAGGTGGCTGAGGCCAACATACGCGTGGTGCATGCCGGCTACGACTATGCCCATAACACCCATGCCGGCGTGCCCGCCACCTATCGCATAGAGACCCACTCCAAGGTGTCCGGACGCTATATGGACATCACCGGCAACAAGGCTACCGCCTACGGACTGATAGCCGCCGCCGAGAAGGCAGGACTGAAGCTGTATCTGGGCTCATACCCCATCACTCCCGCCACCGACATACTGCACGAACTGTCCAAGCACAAGTCGTGTGGCGTCATCACGGTGCAGTGTGAAGACGAGATATCGGCTTGCGCCAGCGCCATAGGAGCCTCGTTTGCCGGAGCACTGGCAGCCACCTCTACCTCGGGTCCCGGCATCTGTCTGAAGAGCGAGGCCATCAACCTGGCTGTCATCGACGAGTTGCCGCTGGTCATCATCGACGTTCAGCGTGGCGGTCCCTCGACCGGTCTGCCCACCAAGAGCGAGCAGACCGACCTGCTGCAGGTGCTCTACGGCCGCAACGGCGAGAGTCCCATGCCCGTAATCGCTGCCACCAGCCCCACCGACTGCTTCTCGGCAGCCTACATGGCAGCCAAGATAGCCCTGGAGCATCTCACCCCCGTGGTGCTGCTCACCGACGCCTTCATCGCCAACGGTTCGGCGGCATGGCGTCTGCCCAAGATGGACGACCTGCCCGAGATACATCCCCACTATGCCACCAGCGACCAGCGCTACAGGTATACCCCCTATCAGCGCGACCCCGAAACCTGTGTGCGCTATTGGGCTATACCCGGACAGGAAGGCTATACACACATTCTGGGCGGACTGGAGAAGGACGGCAAGACCGGCAGCATATCGACCGAGCCCGAGAACCACGATCTGATGGACCATCTGCGCTCGCGCAAGGTGGCTCGCATCGAAGTGCCCGACCTCGAAGTGCTGGGCGACAAGGACGACGCCGAACTGCTCATCGTGGGATTTGGTTCGACCTACGGCCATCTGCTCTCCACGCTCAAGGAACTGCGTGGCAAGGGTTACAAGGTGGCACTGGCACAGTTCAAGTATGTCAACCCGCTGCCTCACAATACCGTCGAGGTGCTCAACCGCTATCCCAAGGTAGTGGTGGCCGAACAGAATCTGGGTCAGCTGGCTGCGCTGCTGCGTATACGCATCAACAACTTCTCGCCCTACCAATATAATAAGGTGAAAGGCCAGCCCTTTGTGGTCAGCGAGCTCACCGAAGAGTTTGAGAAGATACTGCTTGCGCCCAACCGCACCAAGACCGGCCTCACCTATGAGGACAACATCATCGCTTAACCCTTAACAGAAGTCATTATGAACGAATATACAGCCAACGATTACAAGAAAGGGCAGCCACGATGGTGCCCTGGATGTGGCGACCATTTCTTCCTGTCCAGTCTGCACAAAGCCATGGCCGAACTGGGCGTTCCTCCCTATCAGACGGCAGTAATCAGCGGCATAGGCTGCTCCAGCCGTCTGCCCTATTACGTCAACACCTATGCCATGCAGACCATCCACGGACGTGCGGCAGCCATTGCCACCGGTACCAAGATAGTGAACCCCGACCTCGCCGTATGGCAGATTAGCGGCGACGGCGACGGACTGGCCATCGGAGGCAACCACTTCATCCACGCCATGCGCCGCAATATCGACCTCAATATGATACTGCTCAACAACCGTATCTACGGACTCACCAAGGGTCAGTATAGTCCTACATCGCCACGCGGTTTCGTCTCCAAGTCTTCGCCCTATGGTACGGTGGAAGACCCCTTCCGCCCCGCCGAACTCTGCTTTGGCGCCCGCGGACGCTTCTTCGCCCGAGCTGTGGCCAACGACGGTGCCGGCACTGTGGAAATCCTCAAGCGTGCCTACCAGCACAAGGGAGCCTCGGTGTGCGAGATTCTGCAGAACTGCATGATATTCAACAATGGTTGCTATGCTCCCATCTATACCCGCGAAGGTCGTAGCCGCAATGCCATCTACGTGGAAGACGGCAAGCCGCTGGTTTTCGGCGAAAACCATGAATATGGACTCGTGCAGGAAGGCTTCGGACTCAAGGTGGTCGAGATTGGACGCGACGGATATACCCTCGACGACATCCTCGTACACGACAGCCACTGCGAGGACAACACCCTGCAGCTCAAGCTCGCCATGATGGACAATGAGCACGGTTTCCCCGTGGCTCTCGGCGTGATACGCGATGTCGAGGCACCTACCTACGACAGCTGCGTCAACCAGCAGGTGGAAGAAGTCAAGGCCCAGAAGCCTTACCACAACTTTGAGGAACTGCTTGAGACCAACGACATCTGGGAGGTGAAGTAGCAACGTCATCCCCGCACCATCCACCCTTACCGCCGCCGGTGCCGAGATACTCTCCTTCGGCCCCGAGATGGTGAAATATAAGGCATCTTGGTGAAAAACAAGCGAAAACATTTGCAGAGTTGGGAAAATATGCGTAACTTTGCATCGTTCAGTGGAATGAGGGACTCCAACCGGAGTTCCTCATTTTTTAATAATAACCGTATGATAGATAAAAACGTTGTAAAAAGCGTAGTAGAGGAATGGCTTAAGGATAAGGAGTATTTCCTCGTGGATGTAGAGATTAGTACAGACAACCGTATCGTAGTTGAAATCGACCATGCCGATGGCGTGTGGATTGAAGACTGCGTAGAGCTGAGCAGGTTTATCGAAGACCATCTGAGCCGTGATGAAGAAGATTACGAGCTTGAGGTGGGTTCAGCCGGCCTGGGCCAGCCTTTCAAGGTTCCCCAGCAATACATCAACTTCATTGGCGAAGAGGTCGAGGTGCTCGATGCCGACGGTATCAAGGTGCGTGGCACGTTGAAGAGCGTTGACGGCAACGACTTTGTGGTCAGCGTGAGCGAGAAGGTAAAGGTAGAGGGCAAGAAGCGCCCCCAGCTCATGGATGTCGACCACCACTATCAGATGGATAAGGTGAAATATACTAAATACTTAATAAGTTTCAAATAAGCTATGGCAGCAAAGAAAACAAACGAGGTGACAATCAGTATGATTGATACCTTCAAGGAGTTTAAGGATACTAAGAACATAGACCGCACCACACTGGTGAGCGTGCTTGAAGAGAGCTTCCGCAACGTGTTGGCCAAGATTTACGGCAGCGACGAGAACTTCGACGTGATTGTCAACCCCGACAAGGGCGACTTCGAAATCTATCGCAACCGCGTGGTCGTTAACGACGGTGAGGTGCAGGACGAGAATAAGGAAATCAGCCTGACCGATGCCCGTAAGATTGAGCCCGACTACGAGGTGGGCGAGGACGTTTCGGAGAGCGTGAACTTTGCCAAGTTCGGCCGCCGCGCCATCCTTACCCTCCGCCAGACCCTGGCGTCCAAGATCCTGGAGCTGGAGCACGACTCGCTCTATAATAAATATAAGGACCGTGAGGGCCAGGTTATCTCTGCCGAAGTATACCAGATATGGAAGCGTGAGGTACTTCTTGTCGATGACGAGAACAACGAGCTCATCCTGCCCAAAGCAGAGCAGATACCCTCCGATGTGTACCGCAAGGGCGAGACCATTCGTGCCGTGATAGAGCGCGTGACCAATGACAACAACAACCCCAAGATCATCCTGAGCCGTACCAGCCCCAAGTTCCTGGAGCGATTGCTCGAGGCCGAGGTGCCCGAGATAGCCGATGGTCTGATTGTCATCAAGAAGATTGCCCGCATGCCCGGCGAGCGCGCCAAGGTTGCCGTTGAGAGCTTCGACGACCGCATCGACCCCGTAGGAGCCTGCGTGGGAGTCAAGGGAAGCCGCGTGCATGGCATCGTGCATGAGTTGGGCAACGAGAATATCGACGTCATCAACTGGACCGCCAATACCAAGCTCTATATCCAGCGTGCGCTGAGTCCTGCACGTATCAACAGCATCAGCGTGAACGAGGAAGAGCACAAGGCCGAGGTCTATCTCCAGCCCGAGGAGGTCAGTCTGGCTATCGGTCGTGGCGGTATGAACATCAAGCTGGCTTCGCTGCTCACCGAGTACACCATCGACGTATTCCGTGACGTTACAGGCAACGAGGTCGAGGAAGACATCTATCTGGACGAGTTCTCCGACGAAATCGACCAGTGGGTTATCGACGCTGTCAAGGCGCTCGGACTCGACACAGCCAAGCAGGTAATCTCGGCTCCACGCGAGATGCTTATCGAGAAGGCCGACCTCGAAGAAGAGACCGTCGACCACATGCTCGATGTGCTGCGTGCTGAATTTGAACAATAATAGAAAACAATTAAGAGAAAGGAAGAGGTAATTAATGAGTATCAGATTAAATAAAGCATTAAGAGAACTGAACATCGGACTCCAGACGGCAGTGGAGTTCTTGGAGAAGAGAAAAGAACTGGGCGAAGTGAAGTCAGAGCCCAGCTTCAAGCTGAACGACGAGCAGTACAATGCTCTTCTCGAAGCGTTCAAGCAAGATGCTGATGTAAGAAACAAGGCAGAGCTGATGTCCCACAAGAAGCAACAGGACAAGAAGCAGGCTGCCGAAGAGAAGAAGCAGGCTGCCGAGGACAAGAAGCAGACCGCCGAAGCACAGCCGAAGACCAAGTCGCAGACCTTTAATGTGATTGGCAAGATAGACCTTGACAGCCTCAATAAGAAGCCAAAGTCACCCGCGCCAGCTGCTACTCCTGCCTCCGACAATACCGAGAGTAAGACCGCTGCCGTAAGTCAGAAACCGGAAGAGAAGAAAGCCGAACCCAAGGTGGAAGCACCCAAGGAGGAAAAGCCCGTAGCCAAGGAGACCCCCAAGGCCGAGAAGCCTGTGGCTGCACCCGTGGCAGAGAAGAAGGAAGAGAATCCCGCCGCAGCCCCCGTGGCCGAGAAGGCTCCCGAGGCCCCTGCCCAGGAGAAGGCTCCCGCCGAGAAGGCTCCTGCTACAGCCGGAGTCTTCAAGCTCCCCACCGAAGCCAAGAACCCCAATGCCCTCAAGGTCAATGTGCTGGGCAAGATAGACCTTGATGCCATCAACCAGAGCACCCGACCCAAGAAGAAGACCAAGGAGGAAAAGCGAAAGGAGCGTGAGGAAAAGGCACAGGCCAAGAACGGCGAGAAGAAGAAGCGCCAGCGCATAGGAAAGGAGCGCGTGGACATCAACGCCGAGGCTGAGAGCAACAACGGCCGCAACAAGAAGAAAAACGGTAACGGCAACAACAATAACCCCAATGCCAACAACGCCAACAGTGCCAACAACGGTGGCAACGGCAAGAATGGCAAGAACCGCAAGCGCAACCAGAAGCCTCTCGAGGTAGACGACGAAGCCGTAGCACGCCAGGTGAAAGAGACGCTTGCCCGCCTTACCAACAAGAACCAGAACAAGAAGGGCGCCAAGTACCGCAAGGAGAAGCGAGAGGCCGTCCAGGAGAAGCTCTCCCAGGAGGCAAAGGCCGAGCGCAAGGAGAGCAAGACGCTCAAGCTCACCGAGTTTGTTACCGTGAGCGAGCTCGCCACGATGATGGACGTGAGCGTCACCCAGGTCATCTCTACCCTCATGGGCGTAGGCATCATGGTGTCTATCAACCAGCGCCTCGACGCCGAGACCATCAACCTGGTGGCCGAAGAGTTCGGCTTCAAGACCGAGTATGTGAGTGCTGAGGTTCAGGAAGCCGTGAGCGTAGAGGAAGACGACGAAGCCGACCTCGTGTCGCGTGCGCCAATCGTTACCGTGATGGGCCACGTAGACCACGGTAAGACCTCGCTGCTCGACCATATCCGCAATACCAACGTGATAGCCGGCGAGGCCGGAGGTATCACCCAGCACATCGGCGCCTATAGCGTGACGATGAAGAACGGCCGCAAGGTGACCTTCCTCGATACCCCTGGCCACGAGGCGTTTACCGCCATGCGTGCCCGTGGTGCCCAGGTTACCGATATCGCCATCATCATCATCGCTGCCGACGACTCTGTGATGCCCACCACCAAGGAGGCCATCGCCCATGCCCAGGCTGCCGGCGTGCCCATGGTGTTTGCCATCAACAAGATAGACAAGCCCGGAGCCAACCCCGACAAGATACGCGAGGACCTCGCCAACATGAACCTGCTGGTCGAAGAGTGGGGTGGCAAGTATCAGTGCCAGGAGATCAGTGCCAAGAAGGGCATCGGTGTCGACGAACTGATGGAGAAGGTGCTGCTCGAGGCCGACATGCTCGACCTCAAGGCCAACCCCAACCGCAAGGCTGTGGGCACCATCATCGAGTCGTCGCTCGACAAGGGCCGCGGCTATGTCAGCACCGTGCTGATTGGCAACGGTACCCTCAAGGTGGGCGACTACGTGATAGCCGGTACCAGCTGGGGACGCATCAAGGCCATGTTCAATGAGCGCAACCAGCGCATCGACAGTGCCAAGCCCGCCGAGCCCGCCATCATCCTGGGTCTCAACGGCGCTCCTACTGCCGGCGATGCCTTCCACGTGCTCGATACCGAGCAGGAGGTGCGCGAGATAGCCAACAAGCGCGAGCAGCTGCAGCGCGAGCAGGGTCTGCGCACCCAGAAGCGACTCTCCCTCGATGACATCTCCCACCGCATCGCCCTCGGCTCGTTCAAGGAGCTCAACATCATCGTCAAGGGTGATACCGACGGTAGTATCGAGGCTCTCAGCGACTCGTTCATCAAGCTCTCTACAGAGAAGATCAATGTCAACGTCATCCACAAGGCTGTGGGCCAGATTTCGGAGAGCGATGTTACCCTCGCCGACGCATCCGACGCCATCATCGTGGGCTTCCAGGTACGTCCTTCGGCTGCCGCGCGCAAACTCGCCGACCAGGAAGGCGTAGAAATCAATACCTACTCCGTCATCTACGACGCCATCGACGACGTAACCTCTGCCATGGAGGGTATGCTCGACAAGGTGAAGAAGGAAATCATCACTGGACAGGTAGAGGTGCGCCAGGTCTACAAGATTTCCAAGGTGGGTGCCGTTGCCGGATGTCTCGTTACCGAAGGCAAGGTACACAGCAAGGACAAGGCGCGCGTCATCCGCGACGGTATCGTGGTCAAGACCGCTCCTATCGACTCGCTCAAGCGCTATAAGGACGATGTGAAGGAGGTACCCACAGGTATGGAGTGTGGTATCAGTCTGGTCAACTACAACGACATCCTCGAGGGCGACATCCTCGAGACCTTCACCGAGATAGAGGTAGAGCAGAAGCTCTAAGTCCGGCAGGATAGCCATACTATTGACTTAATAAGGCTATAAGCGGAAATATAGGTAGTGGCATCCTGTTCGTAGAAGAGGGTGTCACTATCATGGTTAATACGACAGAGTGTATCGGGGAGATGTGTATCCAGCCCGTTCGCTCATATGTCATGACACATTAAATCAATGGCAGACAAAGAGAAAAATGAGTTTGTAAGACAGGTGGCCGACCAGAAGTACGAGTTCGGGTTTACCACCAATGTGCATACAGATATTATCGATAAGGGACTCAACGAGGATGTGGTGCGCCTTATCTCGCAGAAGAAGGGAGAGCCCGAGTGGCTGCTCGACTTCCGCCTGAAGGCATTCCGCTACTGGCTCACCCAGCCCCAGCCCACGTGGGGCCACGTGCATTTGCCGGAGATAGACTACCAGGCCATCTCCTATTATGCCGACCCGCTCGCCAAGAAGCCCAAGGACAACAAGATAGACCCCGAGCTCGAGAAGACCTTCGACAAGCTCGGCATACCCCTCGAAGAGCGGCTCGCGCTCAGCGGCACCGCTGTCGACGCCATCATGGACTCCGTGTCGGTGAAGACCACCTTCAAGGAGCAGCTCCGCGAGAAGGGAGTCATCTTCTGCAGCATCGGCGAAGCCGTCAAGGAGCATCCCCAGTTGGTGCGCGAGTACCTGGGCTCGGTCGTTCCCTACCGCGACAATTTCTTTGCAGCACTCAACAGTGCCGTCTTCAGCGACGGCTCGTTCGTCTATATCCCCAAGGGCGTGCGCTGCCCGATGGAGCTGAGCAGCTACTTCCGCATCAACGCCCGCAACACGGGCCAGTTTGAGCGCACGCTCATCGTAGCCGAAGACGACAGCTACGTGTCCTACCTCGAGGGCTGCACCGCACCCATGCGCGACGAGAACCAGCTCCATGCTGCCATCGTCGAGATCATCGTCAAGGACAACGCCGAGGTCAAATACTCCACCGTGCAGAACTGGTATCCCGGCGACGAGCACGGCAAGGGCGGCGTGCTCAACCTTGTGACCAAGCGAGGCGACCTGCGGGGCAACAACTCCAAGCTCAGCTGGACCCAGGTCGAGACTGGCTCGGCCATCACATGGAAATATCCTTCCTGCGTCCTCCGTGGCGACGGTTCTCAGACCGAGTTCTATTCGGTTGCCGTCACCAACCACTATCAGGAGGCCGACACCGGTACCAAGATGATACACATGGGCAAGAACACCAAGAGCACCATCATCTCCAAGGGTATCTCTGCCGGACACAGCCAGAACTCCTACCGCGGACTGGTGCGCGCCACCAGCAATGCAGACAACGCCCGCAACTACAGTTCCTGCGACTCGTTGCTGCTGGGTTCCGACTGCGGAGCCCACACCTTCCCCTATATGGATATCCACAACGACACAGCCATCGTGGAGCACGAGGCTACCACCTCCAAGATTTCGGAAGACCAGTTGTTCTACTGCAATCAGCGAGGCATACCCACCGAGCAGGCCGTAGGTCTCATCGTCAACGGCTATGCCAAGGAGGTGCTCAACAAGCTGCCCATGGAGTTTGCCGTTGAGGCTCAGAAACTACTCAGTGTATCACTCGAAGGAACCGTAGGTTAGACCGTTATGCGACAGATTGTTACCCTATTGATGCTGGTCATGGCTGCCTCGGTGCAGGCCCAGGACGACGACAGCCCCCGTTGGTCTGTCGACGCCCACATTGGTGGCAACGCCCTTGTCAGTGGCTCCGCCTCGGGCGGCGATGTGCCCCTCTATCGTTCGGGCTCCACTTCCCAGTCGGGTCTGGTCACCCGGCTTCATGTCGAGTACCTTCTGCCCATCTATTTTCCCCTCAGCGTCAAGGCCGGATATGAGCACGAAGAGATTACGATGCTCAAGGGCGACGCCTCCTACGACCTCAGCCAGCTCTCCCTTGGTGCCCGCTGGCGCCCGGCTTCGCCCCTGTGGCACGTGCAGCCCTATGCCGGCTTCGATGTGCTCTGGGCACCGTCGGCAGAGCGCGGCGGCATGGATATGGAGACCCGGATCGGCTCTCTCAACTATTCCTACCGCGCCCGAGGCGTGGTGCGCATGCCCCGATTCAGCATGGGCCCCGTCGTAGGCGCCGACATCTATCTTTTTTCCCACATAGCTCTCCAGGCAGAGTACAGCTACCGCCTGGGACTTGGCTCCCATTATCATGTCGATTACTCCGACAGCCGTTCCCACACCGTTTCAGCCTACTGTCATGGACAGCCCCATCGTCACGTGTTGACCGTGGGACTCAAGATAGACTTCCCCTTCCGTTTCGACAGCGACGATGTGCGCGGACTGTTGCAGGGGCTGTTAGATTTGTATTAATTCACCATAAACCATTACATATATGTTAGAGGTAAGAAATCTGCATGCTACCATAGCAGGCAAAGAGATATTAAGAGGCATCAATCTCACCATCGGCGACGGTGAGATCCATGCCATCATGGGCCCCAACGGTTCGGGCAAGTCCACGCTCAGCGCCGTCCTTACCGGCAACCCGCTCTACACCGTTACCGAGGGCGAAGCCATCTTCAACGGCAAGAACCTCCTGGACATGAAGCCCGAAGACCGCGCCCGCGAGGGACTCTTCCTCTCCTTCCAGTATCCCGTCGAGATACCCGGCGTGTCGATGACCAACTTCATGAAGGCCGCCGTCAATGCCAAGCGCGAGTACCAGGGTCTGGAGCCACTCAACGCCAGCGAGTTTATCAAGCTCATGCGCGAGAAGCGACAGATAGTAGAGCTCGACAGCAAGCTCTCCCACCGCAGCGTCAACGAGGGCTTCTCCGGCGGCGAGAAGAAGCGCAACGAGATCTTCCAGATGGCTATGCTCGAGCCACGGCTGAGCATCCTCGACGAGACCGACTCCGGTCTGGATGTCGACGCCATGCGCATCGTGGCCGACGGTGTCAACAAGATGCACACCCCCGAGACCTCAGCCATCGTCATCACCCACTACGAGCGTCTGCTCGATATGATCAAGCCCAGCGTGGTCCATGTGCTCTACCGCGGACGCATCGTCAAGACCGCCGGACCCGAACTCGCCAAGGAGATAGAGCAGCGCGGCTACGACTGGATCAAGGCTGAGGCCGGCGAGTAAGCCTCTCCCATCACCTTATTATATATATAGATATGAACAGCGAACAACAGTATATCGATCTCTATACCCAGAGCTCGGGTATCATCAACGCCCACTCGGCGCCGGTGATGAACGCATTGCGCGAGCAGGCCTTCGCCGACTTCAGGCGTATGGGCTTCCCCACGCGCAAGGTAGAGCGATATAAGTATACCGACGTGGCCAAGCTCTTCGAGCCCGACTACGGGCTCAACCTCAACCGCCTCGACATCCCCGTCAACCCCTACGACGCCTTCCGCTGCGATGTGCCCAATCTCAGCACCTCGCTCTACTTCGTGGTCAACGACAGCTTCTACACCCGCCAGCTGCCCCAGGCCCATCTGCCCGAGGGAGTCATCGTCGACAGCCTCTGCCGGGTGGCAGCCACGCAGCCCCAGCTCGTAGAGCCCTACTACGGACGCCTCGCCCAGACCGGAGCCGACGCCCTCGTGGCGCTCAACACCATGCTCGCCCAGGACGGACTCTTCATCTACGTGCCACGCCATGTGCGCATGGACCGCACCGTGCAGATTATCAACATCCTGCGTTCCGATGTCGACCTCATGGTCAACCGCCGCGTGCTCATCGTCGTAGAGCAGGGCGCCGAGGCACGGTTCCTCTTCTGCGACCACGCAGCCGACGACCGCCGCTTCCTCGCCACCCAGGTCATCGAGGCATACGTGGGCGACAACGCCAGCCTCGACCTCTACTGCATGGAAGAGACCCACATACGCAATACCCGCACCAGCAACGTCGTCATCGAGCAGCAGGCCAACAGCCGCGTCAACCACAATGTCATCACCCTGCACAACGGCACTACCGTCAACCGCCTCGACCTCACCTTCAGAGGCGAGGGAGCCGAGTGCTGCTGCAACGGATGCGTTATCGCCGACAAGACACAGCGCGTAGACAACAATACGCTCATAGACCACCAGGTGCCCCACTGCACCAGCAACGAGCTCTACAAGTATGTGCTCGACGACAACGCCGTGGGAGCCTTCGCCGGACGCGTGCTCGTGCGCCACGGAGCCCAGAAGACCTCCTCGCAGGAAACCAACCAGAACCTCTGCGCCTCGCGTACCGCCCGCATGTACACCCAGCCCATGCTCGAAATCTATGCCGACGATGTCAAGTGCGCCCATGGCAGCACCGTCGGCCAGCTCAACGATGCAGCCCTCTTCTATATGCGCCAGCGCGGCATCAGCCTCGACGAGGCACGGCTGTTGCTCGAGTTTGCCTTTATCAATGAGGTTATCGACACCATCCGCCTCGAACCCCTCAAGGACCGGCTGCACTACCTCGTAGAGAAGCGCTTCCGCGGCGAACTCAACAAGTGTGAGGGATGTAAACTTTGTCATTAAGCCTATGTATGATATCCATCAGGTGCGCGCCGATTTCCCCATCCTCTCGCGCACCATCTACGACAAACCCCTGATTTATCTCGACAACGGCGCCACCACCCAGAAGCCGCTGTGCGTGCTCGACGCCATGCGCGACGAGTATCTCAATGTCAATTCCAACGTACATCGAGGCGTACACTGGCTCTCCCAGCAGGCCACCGAGCTCCACGAGGCAGCCCGCGAGACCGTGCGCCGCTTCATCAACGCCCGCTCCACCTCAGAGATAGTCTTCACCCGAGGCACCACCGAGGGCCTCAATCTCGTGGCATCATCCTTCGCCGATGCCTGCATGACCGAGGGCGACGAGGTCATCGTCTCCGTCATGGAGCACCACTCCAACATCGTGCCCTGGCAGCTCCAGGCACGCAAGCGCGGCATCGTGGTCAAGGTGATACCCATCAACGAGCGCGGCGAGCTGCTCCTCGATGAGTATGAGCGCCTCTTCACCCCGCGCACACGCATCGTCAGCATCTGCCATGTCAGCAATGTGCTGGGCACCGTCAATCCCGTAGAGCAGATGGTAAGCATCGCCCACGCCCACAACGTGCCCGTGATGGTCGACGGCGCCCAGAGCGCACCCCACATCCCCGTCGATGTGCAGCAGATAGACTGCGACTTCTTCGCCTTCAGCGGCCACAAGATGTACGGCCCCACCGGCGTCGGCGTGCTCTATGGCAAGGAAGAGTGGCTCGACCGCCTGCCTCCCTATCAGGGCGGTGGCGAGATGATAGAGCACGTCAGCTTCGAGCATACCACCTTCGAGCGCCCGCCCCTCAAGTTTGAGGCAGGCACCCCCGACTATATCGCCACCCACGGTCTGGCCACAGCCATCGACTACATCGAGCGGCTGGGCATGGACAACATCAGCGCCCACGAGCACCGACTCACCAGCTATGCCATGGACCGTCTCGGTGCCATACCCGGCATGCGCATCTTCGGAACCTCCGACCGCAAGGACGCCGTCATCAGTTTCCTCGTCGGCGACATCCACCCCATGGACATGGGCACCCTGCTCGACCGCCTGGGCATCGCCGTGCGCACCGGCCACCACTGCGCCCAGCCTCTCATCGACCACCTGGGCATCCTCGGCACCGTGCGCGCCTCCTTCGGCCTCTACAACACCTGTGAAGAGATAGACCGTCTGGCAGAGAGCATCGAGCGCGTCGCGCGCATGTTCTAATCCCCGCCCCCTCATGGCAGAGCCACGGGCCCAGCAGCACCCTACGCGTCCTGCTGGGTCCGTGGCTCTGCCGTTTCTTGCCCATCGCCGTCCCGCGAGTCCTCATTGCCGCCCCGCGAGTCCCAGCCGCCGTCCCCATTAGTCCTCTCAGCAGCCGCGAGTCCTCTCTGTTCTCCCATTAGTCCCCTCCGCCGCCGCGCAGACCGTCGTTGCCCATGCGCCGACCATCATTGCCGCCGCGTATCGTAAGTCACGTGCCCACGTATCGTACGAAACGTGCTCTCGTGCCGACCGACGCGCGCTCCCGTTTCAACCGTTACGAGCCCGCCATGACCATCGCCACAGCAGCCAAAGTGGTCACGCCAACCCCCAAGACGGTCACGCCAACCCCCAAGACGGTCACGCCAACCCCCAATACGGTCATGCCGTTTCCCGAACGCGTCATAATCATTACCATGGCAGTCATCAATATTGCAGAGTTGGATATACATGTAGCAGAGTTGCCCATAGACAATGCAGAGTTGGCCACAAGTAATGCAAAGCACAAACTGTCTTTTAAGGTGGCAGTAGAGATGTAATGGTGGCTGTCGGTGTGACAGAAGCCCCATGTCGGTTTTCGCCTTGGCTGCCTTCCGTGGTCGGCAGCAGCCCTCTGCTACTGATAAATGACCATTGGCAGTCACTTTTTCTGATTGTCATTTGTTGTTATCCTTGTTATATTCTAATTTTGTAGGCAAAAGCCAGAGACAATGATAGCTATCAATGACAAGCTCGACGAACGGCTGCGCCAACAGATGGACGGCTGTCTGGATGAAGATGAGGAACTGCAGTTCCGCTTCATCGCCAAATCGTATGCGATGTGCGAAAACTCGATTGCCGTATTGAGCAATCTCCGCACCGACAAGAGCCATATATACTATGGCAAGACCAGCGATATCCTGGGCTTCGAGCCGGCGGGCAGCTATGAGAAGATAGACACCATCTGGGAAGAGAAGATACTGAGCCGCATTCACCCCGACGACCAGTGCCGCCGCCATCTGCAGGAACTGGTCTACTATCAGTTTGTGAGCACCTCTCACTCGGACCGGGCCTTCGACTGGTATCTCGAAAACACCATGCGCATGTGCGACAGTCACGGCAGATATCTCCCCACCCGCCACCGCATATTCTACTTCAAGGGCCATGGTCAGCGTGGCGTGTGCTATGCCATCTGTCTCTTCAACCTTGCCCCCAAGACCAGCCATCTTGCCCTGATGCGCAACTCTCTCAGCGGCGAGGAACGGCAGATAGACATCGACGAGAAGCAACTGCTCAGCGAGAGAGAGATTACCATCATGCATCTGGTCAATGAGGGACGCTCGAGCAAGGCCATCAGCGCCTGTCTGGATATCAGCAAGAACACGGTAGACCGTCACCGCCAGAACATCATCAACAAGCTGCAGGCATCTAATATGGTCGAGGCTTGCCACAAGGCCAAACAACTGGGATTACTGGATTGATACAACAACAAATGATATGAAAAAACTATTGGCAATCACCGCGTTTGCTGTTATGGCTATGACAGCTGGCGCACAGAGTCTGAACAAGATGACATGGTTCAACGAACTAGCAAGTTATGACATCAAGGGCAACACCCTGGTCATGGATGTACCCGGTCATTGCGACTATTGGCGCATTTCGCATTATGGATTCACCGTCGATGACGCACCGTTCTATTATGCCACCTATGGGGGTGAGTTTGAGGCCAAGGTCAAGATATCCGGCGACTACAAGGTACGCTTTGACCAGGCTGGTCTGATGATTCGCATCGACAAGGAAAACTGGCTCAAGGCCGGTATCGAGTATGTCGACGGCAAGTACAATCTCAGCACTGTCGTCACCCATCACACCAGCGACTGGAGCGTCATCGCCCTCGACCGCTCCGTCGACCACGTGTGGATCAAGGCCGTGCGCCGTCTCGACGCCATTGAGATATTCTATTCCTTTGACGACAAGACCTACACCATGATGCGCAACTGCTGGATGCAGGACAACACGCCGGTACAGGTGGGTCTTGCCACCGCCTGCCCCGACGGCGAAGGATTCAAGGCCAAGTTTGAAGGCTTCCAGGTAAAGCACCTGCCCGACCAGCGTCGCCTCGAGTGGCTCAAGGCCCACGCCGACAATTGATATTGTACCTCCCCCAGTGTTAAGATGCGCAGCGTCTCTACCCTATGTATACATAGCCAGTATTTACAACCGATTATTACTCAATATTTTATAGATAATAAGTCAGAAATATGGTTGTTATTTTTAATTGCACATTCTAAAAGGTGAAGATTTAACGCTTTTATTGATTATTAACTCAAAAAGGACATCAACTTGGGTCGTTTCTTCTCTTTTCCTTGCTATTCGTTTCCGATATTCCACTTTTGTTTTGGTCTATCTCATATGTACTGCAAAGGTATTGATTTTTGTTTGATATTGCTCCTTGCTTGCTCCTTGTCGTAGATTAATTTTCACACAGGAATTTTTGTTCTCTTTCTATAGGGGCTTGAAACAATCCATTTATTGGAAACAATTAAAGACGGAGCTGGTTTGCCCCAGTGCTTTTTAAGAAACAGGGCAATTATTTTATCTCCACAAAGGCTCTTGTTCCCAATTATGAGGAAAGCCTAATAAACGGGTTCTTACTGATGGGTATTTCGATAAAAGCTGCTTGAAATCTGCAACAAAAGTGTTGCCCATAGAAATGGAGTTAAGCCAATACACCACATAGCAGAGTTGCGGATAAAGTGTTTGTTCACGGAACGAGAAATCCGTAATCCATGTGTTTGGCATACGCATAGGCATCATTGGCTTGACAGGAAAGACCCGATTTGACAGTCTTGAATGATGGGCGCAGCAATTACGAAGTACGGGTCTGGGTACGGATTAAAAGGCTAAGTGATTATTTTCAGTCATTTAGCCTTTTTAATTATCTAATTTTTCCCCACAGCTGTCTATTTATATATTTTAGAAACATATTTTTCCGTAAAGTTATGTACCTTTGTCGGCAAATAAAGATATTCTCGTCAAACAAATATAAATAATATAAACATGGGAAAAAACAGAAAAAAACAAATCGTAGTTTTGTGTATAGCTTTAGTTTGCATTTTCATCTTGGTATTTTCATTGTTCCATAAATCAGCGACAAAAGATAGCGCAAATCCTCCTTTAACAAATGTTTTGACTGATAGCATTTCTCAAATTGTCTCAGCTTGTCCTGGCGAAATTGGTGTGGCGGTTATTGTTAATAAAAAAGATACGGTTAAGGTCAATAATAAGAGTGTTTATCCTATGATGAGTGTGTTTAAGGTTCATCAGGCATTAGCTCTTTGTAATGACTTTGACAATAAAGGAATTTCACTTGATACCTTAGTAAATATAAATAGGGATAAACTTGACCCAAAGACTTGGAGTCCTATGCTGAAAGATTATTCAGGGCCAGTCATATCATTGACAGTGAGAGATTTGCTGCGTTATACTCTTACTCAGAGTGACAACAATGCAAGCAACCTTATGTTTAAGGATATGGTTAATGTCGCTCAAACAGATAGTTTTATAGCCACACTCATTCCTCGTTCAAGTTTTCAGATAGCTTATACGGAAGAGGAAATGTCGGCTGACCATAACAAGGCTTACTCTAACTATACATCTCCTCTTGGTGCTGCAATGTTGATGAATCGTTTGTTTACTGAAGGTCTTATCGATGATGAGAAACAAAGTTTCATTAAGAATACGTTAAAAGAATGCAAAACAGGTGTAGATAGGATAGCAGCTCCACTTCTTGATAAAGAAGGGGTTGTTATAGCGCATAAGACAGGTTCAGGTTATGTTAATGAAAATGGTGTTCTTGCAGCTCACAATGATGTTGCCTATATATGTCTGCCTAATAATATCAGTTATACCTTAGCGGTATTTGTTAAGGATTTCAAGGGAAATGAATCACAAGCGTCACAATATGTTGCGCATATATCAGCTGTAGTATATTCTTTATTAATGCAAACTTCAGTAAAATCTTAAACTGCACTTGCTTTGATAATTAATGATTAGTAATCTAAAAGCACTCTAATCGTTATCGGAGTGCTTTTAGATTACTAATCAAATTGCTTCTATTATAATTTGAATCCTCTACTTTTTCTTTCTTCCTGTTGCGGCACTCTTGCTCCATATCTAAGCCTGTGCCATTGCTCCCTGAACCAGTCGGCAATCGGCTTCCTGTTTATTGTCAGGTTCAGCCTGCTTTCATCGTCAGGGTCATTTTCCACCCTTAAAATATCATCCTTTATATCAAAGTTCCGCCTGTGTTGCTCGGAATAGATTTTACCGCTACATTTCAGGGCTTCTTTTTTGACTATAAGACTTTCAGTCATTTCTTTAGAGAATCCCAGCATGGCACAAAACTTTTCCATGCGCAGCATTTCCCTGAACATCGGAAACCACCTAAAAGCCTTGTCTATGATTCTGGCGAGCCGTGACAGTTCTTTTTCTTTCATGTCAAGTTCCTGCCTGTGCATTTCTCTGAGATTGTGGATTTGCGTATCATGCTGTTTCTGCATCTGCTGTACTTGGCTCTGCAATTTTTCAATATTGGTGTTCCGTTTTGAAACCTCGTCTTGCAGTTTTTCGTTGGCACGTTCCAGTTCTTTCAGTTTTCCACTCCCGAAAAGAGAAGCAACTCCACTAGTTATGGCTGTCGCTGCCGTGGTGGCTGTCTTCTTTAACTTGTCAGTGCGTATTTCTGATTTCACCTGTTTCAGTTCCTGCTCGGCAAGATTTATCTGTTCTTCTTTGTGCCGTTTGGCTGCATCCATGCGTTGCAGTTCAGCTTTCTGCTTCTCAATGATAAAGTCGTTCCGTTCCAGATGCTCCTTACCAGTGACAACCTTTGACTGCCCGCGTTCCATCAGCAGGATGTCGGATGCAAGGGTCTGCATCTGCATCATGTCATCGTCATTGAGCTTTCGGCTCTTTCCTGTTTCGTGGTTCATCCAGTCGAAAACGATATGGGCATGATAGTTCGGCTTGAACCATCTGTCCCCGACTTTGAAGCTTTCCCTGTCTTCCGCTTCCGGCTGACCGTTCAGCCAATGCCCTTCATCCTTGTGCAGGAAGATTTGCAGCGGTGTGATTCCCCAGCGTCTTTGACACTCCTCACCGAATTTACGCACGTCTGCCAGTGTGGTGTCCGACCTGACAAGCAGCACTCCTTCACGTATGGGGGAGCATCCCGCAATCTTGACTATTTTACCGTTCTTGCTTTTGCGTTCACGCTCCTTTTCCTGCATGGCACGTCCGGTCTTTTCCTTTACCATCTGTCTGATATTGTCATAATGCGTCCGCAAATCCGGACTGCCGAAGTCGGGATTTATCCACTGTTCGTTATCGGTGGATAGTTCAGGAACGACATAGATTCTGGACTCTCCGATGTGGCGCATGTATTCGGCAGTCCTCCTGTTGTGAGCCTCGCTCGATGCGATGTTGCAGGGCTTGATATGTATGCTTGATTTTGTTGCCATAGATACTTGTTTTTTGGTTTGTACTTTATTGTTAGCTTTTCCGCTGTCCGTAAACGCATGGGGTTCTTAGGGGTGCAACCCATAAGCGGAGATTGCAAAGAGAGGGTCACTCTTTGCTCTGGGTTCTCAGGGGAGAAACGCCCTGAGTGGGTTATTAGGGTAAAACCCTAATCCTCTCGGGAGAGCCCACAACTACGTAAGCGAAGCGTGTAGTTATAGTGGGCTATATCAATGGCAAGCCATTGTCCGACACTACAACCTCCGGTTTCCGCTCTCCTCCGTTAAGGAGGGTTTCCGTCACCGCTGCCGATTAGGGATGCACTGACCAGCACAAGCCCCAGATCATCTATCAGCTTTTGAAGGGCGGGGTTCTTTCCTGTCATTCTTAGCAGGATTCTTTCCGCTTCCACCAGATGGTCAGCTGTACAATTTATCCTGCTGTCCCGTATCTGGTAAATTATCCAGTCGGCTATGTCGATATGTGCCGCCTTCTGCTCCGGCGTTGCGTTCTTCTCTATGAGGTCAGACACCATCACCTTGCAGAAGGTCATGCCGTCGGCACGCTCTTTCCATTCGGCATAGGCATCGGCATCTGGAAAGAGAAGTAGGGTCCGTCCGCTCAGTACACGGAGCTTTTCCTCCCGCAACTGGCTTTTGCCTCCTGCCGCCAGCCATACATAATCGGGGAAGAGGGCGGAACCGATAACGGCACTCTTCTCGGATTCCACCAGAACCGCCACCTTGTCAGGATAGACACTCAGCAGGTGTTCCCCGAAAAGGCATTGGGAAAGCTGCCATTCCTCCGCCAGCACCCGCTGCCTTTTCAGTATGCTGTGTATCCAGTTCACTGCCGATGCATGTCCGTCCTTTACACGGTGTCCGTCCCCGGGATTGTACTGCATCACCTTGCCAGTCCGCACCTTGTTCTCCCGGTCAATCTGCCAGAAGATGACCGCACCGTCACGGGTAGCTCCCAGACGGTAATCCTCCATCAACCGTTCCAGCACTTCCTTTGCCTTGCTGCCGTAATAGGAATCAAGCAGTACTGAAAGGAAACGGCAGAAGTTGCTATGCACGCTCTGCGATTTCTCCACATAGTGCGGCGGTATGTAACCGATGGCTGTCTGTTGCAGCGGTTGCTTGGGCTTCTGCGCCATACATTGTCTGCCGGAAGAGAAATCACCGGTGGTCCGGCATTCGGGGTGGTCGTGAAAATACTGTCTGGGCGTATAATGATACCCGCAACCGCTTTCGTGGTTGCATCTGCCGACTGACGGGTGAAGGGGCGTACCGCTTTCGTCCACATAGTAGGCAAAGGAACGTCTGTCCCCGCAATTCGGACAGGTATGCCGTGTTGACGTTCCTTTATATTTCTGTAATGAATAGTTGCTCATGACTTTTTTTGATGTTTGGTTTTCTACTGTTGTCCCGCTGTCCCGTCCCCTAAAGGCTGGGACAGTGGGACACTTGGGACACCCCGGGACACTCTGGAAAATCAGGGCCCGGTTTGTATGCTCCCATGTTCTGCAAATGATACGGTCGGCTGGCATACAGCCGTGTGCAGGCTGCTTTTTCATGGTTTGTCCTCCTTTTCATGTCCTGCAAACAGCTCCGCCTGCCTTGCTTCTCCTGCTGTCCCGCTTGTCCCATCTGTCCCATGCTGTCCCACCTGTCCCATTGTCCCGTTCTCCTTGGGACGGGACAGCGGGACAGCAGGGACAGCTGCGTTCCTGTCCTCCTTGCTGCGCTGGATTATCCGGCTGACGGTGGACTTGCCGCAATTGACCTGCGAGGCTATCTCCCGGACTGACTTCCCGGATTGGGACAGTTGCAGGATAAGGCAATCCCTTTGTCCCGATTCGTTGTCACCCGGTTTCTTCAGGTGTTCCTTTTCGGTTGAATAGCCCCTGAACACGAATTGCAGGAAGGCATCCGTTTTCTCAATCTCATAGACAATCACATTGTCGGCATCATACGAGAATGTCCCGTAACGGACCTTAAGCTGCTTCACATAGCGGAGTCCCCCGTCCAGTGCGCTTTTCCCGATGACAAACACGCTGTCAAAGAAATTGTAGAGCCGCTTGCTTCCGGCAAGGTCGTTGGACGTGATGGGACAGTCCAGTGAACGCTTTGGGGTGTGTGCCAGGACAAGGATGGAAAGCCCGTATCTCTTTTTGAGATTGTTGAGCTGTATCATCAGCCGTCCCGCCGCATCGCCTTTCTCCATGGCACAGCACAGGTAAGTAAGGTTGTCAACGATGAAGATCCTGCAGCGGGTCTGCTGTGCCATCTGTTCGATGCTGCCGATGATTGTCCCTTCAAAGTCGGCATCCAGAAGGGCGTCGCTGTCAAGCGATACCCGGTACAGCCTTTCGGGAAAGGTGTAAGGCTTTCCGTACTCGTCGGTATAGCGGAGCTGGAACTGCTTTTCAGAGAGTTCAAAGTCCAGATAAAGCACGTTGTCAGTCCGGGCGATACGGTCGGCTATCTGCACGGCAAGGATGGATTTCCCCACGTTGGAATCCGCAAAGAGGCAGGACAGTTCCCCCTCGTACCAGAAACTGTCCCACAACGCACGGGGCGTGGGCAGCTGCGATGCTTCGAGTATGGTCCGGTTGGCGGTCTTTATGCTCATCACGCCGATATTTTCCGGCATACCGTTCTGCATCTGGGCTGCCCTTGTCAGGTCGCCATGGATCATGCTGATATAGTTCTTGTCCTCTTCCATGGCTTTTACCAGTTACGTTGGCCGGGCTTGCGGCGATGGGAGGAGGACATGGACTCGCTGAGTTCCTCATCGGACAGGGGTACGGGATTCTTGCGGGAGGATTCCAGCCATCTGTCCAGTTCGTCACGGTAAAGGCAATAGCGTTTGCCGGGCTTGGTGGCCGGAATGCTTCCGTCCGACAGTTTCATGTAGAGCGTTCCCTTGGGAATACCGAGATATTCCGCCGCTTCATCCACGGACATGGGGACATGGGTGTCCACCGCCTTTGCATTGTTCACACTGCGCTGCTCGGTAAGCAGGCTTCTCAAGCTCATCACTTCGTCCCGAAGCTGGGCTACGACCTCCGGTAGGTCGTTGAATGTAATCACTGTTTTTTCCATTTGCGTACTCGCCTCTTTTGTAAGGCTTGGCGCAAAGGACCGCAATGATATGGCCGTGAAGATATTCACGGGATGTCATTGCAAAATAATTCCCAAATAACGATGCCCAACCGTGAATGACGGGCAAAGCTATTCGGGAAACAATGAGATACAGGCTGTTACGTGTTGCCTGATACTTGTCGTTATTGTTGTTATATCCCCGGGAAACGGTCAACTGTTCACTTTCCGTGCATAATCTTCGGGATAATGGAAGTCCAGACTGCCGTTTTCGGGTTCGTCAATGGGAATAAGCGTCTTTGACGGATCGACCTTGAAGTTCTTTATGGTCGCTATATCCGTGTCGGCAAACTCACGTGGAAAAAGGGTCTTGATAAAATTGGCACGGTTGTCCCCGTTGTAGTATTTCTTGTACATGAAACGCTCGGAGATGTTCCACACGAAATGGCGGAGCGGAATGTTGGTAATCTCCCTGGTCAGCCGTCCTGTTATCGGCTTGGGCTTGTAGCTGTGAAGGCACATCCACTTGTTGACCTCGGCACAGATATGGTTGACGGTCTCCTTGTCGGCAATACGGGGCATGACGAAGTGGATGTACTCCATGACCATGCGGATCCGTTCCGCCTCTTCCTGCTTCTGTCTGTCCTCATAGCTGGCACGATTCTTTTCGTGCAGTTCCGGGGCAATGGCAATCTCTACCGGTTTTATATCCGGGGTTGCTTCCCTGTTTGTCGGCATTGGTGTCGGAGCTGCAGGTTCATTTGCATCCTGTAGCTGTTCTTCCTGAGCCCTTATGATTCCGGCAGATGCCTTTTTCTTGCTGGACTTGAGTTTCCAGATCTCGTATGAGTCGAAAATGACCGTCTGGAAAGAGAGATAGAGCAGCCAACCGAGAATGTTGCTGCATACAAAGACTATCAGCCTTACAAAATTGTCCTGATTGAAACTTGCGGAGACAATCAGCGTGATAAAAAAGGAAATCAGGCAGATGGCAACGCCGATGAATCCCAGAATGATGTATTTGTCCTTTATCGTTGGTTCCATATCGTTTTTTTCGGTTATTACTTGTAACTGTCAGGTCTTTGCAAATTTAATGGTATTCTTCCAATTATTGCTCATTAGCCTTGGTTGGCGGTTTCTTTTTCAATGTTTTTCACCAAAAGTCCGGAATCATACCAAAATATCATACTATAATGACTTTTTAAGGAATGGTGCCATCAGAAACTGAGGGAGCGGTTAAAGCCTGCACGCAATAACCGCTCCCCCTGAATATCCTGAAACAAGGCCTATGCTTCCTTGTGTTTCAGGGTTATCTTGTCCACCACCTCGCACATCTGTTGTGCAGCCATCTTGGAATAGATTTGTGTGGTGGTAATGTTCTTGTGTCCCAGACAGGCTTGTATGACAGCCATGTCCGTGCCCATTTCCACGTGCAGGCTTCCGAATGAATGCCGGGTACAATGGAAGGTTATCTTCTTGGTTATGCCTGCCGCCGACAGCCAACGCTTCAGGGGCCCCTGCAGCATCTTGTCCTTGAAGCCCTCAAAGATAAGTCCTTCATGCCGTTCCCCGAGCAGTCCGTAGGCTTCATCACTGATGGGGTTGTGTACAATCTGCTTCGTCTTCTGCATACGGGTGGTCACGAACATCTTGCCGTTGGTATACGGCTGTATCTGCTGCCAGGTAAGCTGCCTGATGTCGCTCTTCCGCAATCCCGTCAGGCAGGCGAAAAGGAAAGCTCTTTTCAGAACCTCTTCCTCGCATGGCGTTTCGGCAAGCCGTATCAGTTCCTCCTGGCTCAGATGCTCTCTCATGGTGGGAATACTCTCGATACGGTCCAGAAAGCCGTTGGGATTCTCCTTTATCTTCCTGTCACGGTAGGCCGTGTGCAGGACGGCACGGAAAGCCGACCAGTAGCCCGCCGCAGAATTGATATGCAGCTTTTGGTTGGTATGTATGGTCTGGGGAGCGTTCAGCAGGTACTCCATGAACTTGCGGCACAAGTCCACGTCCACCTCTTCAAAGGTGCATTTGCCATTTACAAACCGTTCAAAGTGTTTGTAGACGTGCTGCCACTTGATATTCCTTCTGTCTGCCAGTTCCTTGAAGTAGGCGAGGAAATCCCCTTTCATCCTGGCCTTGTCAAAGAAGCCGTTGTTCTCGTTGAAGATGGCTTCGTAACGCCTGTTGCGGAGTATCTCTGCCTTCTTCATCATGCGTGCGTTGAAGTCACGCTCCTGCTGGTTGGCAGGTTTGGCAAAAATGTAAATACCCAGAGCTTCACGTGTTATCACTTTCATGGTGGTGTTGTCACGGTAGCCGGGATAATAGTCCAGACACAGCGAATACTGTGTACCGTTCTTGATCTTGCGCTTGCGCAAGGTTACTGTCTTGCATTTACTCATATTGATGATGTTTTAACTGGTTGTACATTTCCGGAGGTGTCTCCGTGTTCACGGTGGCAAAGGAACAACGTGAAACAGCCGTGAATATCTCCACGACAATCATTTTAAAATAATTTTCGAGTAATGGCGGTTGCTTGCGGTTATTTGTTCCTTTCAGCCATGACACGCTCCACGTCGGAGCGTAGAAGCAGGTTCTTCACGCCGACCTTTATCTTTTCGATGTGCCTAACCTTGACGATATGGCAGATGTTGGCTGAGGAAAGTCCGTAAATCTGCCGGACCTGTTCCACGGTGTAATAACGCTCGTCGTTCACAAGGTCGGTTCTGCGGAGTTCGTCCAGATGGGACTTGGAGTAATAGGTGCGGCCGTATTCTCTTTTGGTCGGTATCCTGTGCCGGTAGGCGTATGCCCGGAGTGCGGCAGGCTTCATGCCGAACTGCTCTTCCGCTTCTTCGGTCAGGAGCCAGTCGGTGATACTGTCCATATCAACAGCCGTACCGAAGAACTCGTCAACATGCTTCTTGCTGTAATAGTTCTTTCCAGCGATACGGCAGATGGAAATGCGATTGCGTTTGGCGGTGGTATAGAGCCATGACTGTTTGACCTTATAAAGGGACATCACCTCTTCACCGGAATAGAAGTCCGGCACTTCATCGGTTACCTTTTCCCTTTTTTCTTTTTTCGCCGGGAAGGAAGATGAAGCGGATTTTTTCGGTGTGGAAGTGCTGCCGGGCAGGATGCGGTGGTAGGGATTGCTCTCCAGCATCCGCTCGATGTCGGCTCTGCGGATGAATGCCATGCGGTTGCTGATGCGTGAGGCTTTCAGCTTGCCCATGGCTACAAGTTTATAGATGTACTGTCGGGAACAGCCCATGAGTATGGCTACTTTGGAAAAGGTGAGATACTCCTGATGCTGTATCTCCATGATTGGCCGGACGGCTTTGAAGAGGTTGTTCTTCTGTGTCATTCTGGCTCGCCGGGCTTCCGCCTGACAAGCCTCGCTGCAATACCTTTGCATTCCGCTGCAGGTTACAAAGGACTTGCCGCAAAAACTGCATTTTCGGGTTGCTTTCATACTGCTTTATCGTTTACTGGTTCATTTCTTCAATCCTATATTCCTGAAGTGGTGAACGGATGTAAACGGCAGTCAACGGTTGTCGCCTTTCTACACGATGTGACCGTCACTGAATGTCGGGGCGGATATTGTCGCTTGTCGTAAACGGTTGTAAACCCTTGTCAACTGTCTGCACGGTGTGACAAAAAACAAGCCCCGCAAATTCTCCACGTCAGAAATACGTCTCAAAAATATGTGGAAATTTGGGAAGCATCAAAAAGCAGCCGAAAAGTGTTAATTTTTAGAATGTACTGATAATTAAATGTTTATGTTTGGATATTTCTGATTGTTTTTGGTTGTTCTACGCTTCTAAATACATAGCCAAAATGCAACGCTGTAAGTGTTGCGTTTAGCCGTAGGCGTTATGTGTCTCATGCGCTTCGATATTCTCTGGATATACTCGCATAAGAAGCTACAAAAAGATTTGTGGCTTTTCAGGGCTTCGCCCTGTGCGTCCGTGTGTGTCGTGTAATATCTCGAGAGCGAGCTCTCGGATATTCCCCGCCACCCCCAGCCGCGCCTGCCTGATGGCAGGCTGAAAAGCCGCAAATACAAAAAGTCCGCCGTTGGCGGTAAAAAAAAGTCCGGCTTGCGCCGGTACAAAAAGTGATTAGCTTTTTTTCCTATCGGCAGGTGTCAATCAGATGGAATAACACAAGCAACTGTTTTTTTACCGCCAACGGCGGACTTTTTGAACGGCCAACGGCCGCTTTTTTTTACCGTGGCTGCTGTTGTCGCCATGCAGCGCATGGCGTTGGGGATGGTGGTGATGACAAGGAGGAAAACTCGTTTTCCGACTGGCGTCGCTACCGTCACCAAAAAGGCGAAGCCGACAACAGCCGTCATGGCTTTTTGTGTTTATATCATCCTATATTATATCCTGCTGTGGGTAACGCCTACGGCTAAACGCAACACTTACAGCGTTGCTATGTTAGCGGGTGTCTTACCCAGGGTAGCGGGCCATGCCCGCAATCCTGGGCTGTGGAATCGCAACTCTTACAGAGTTGCAGTTGGGTGCGTACCATCCACGATGGATTTCCCACATATTGCCATTGGGTGCGTACCGTCAACGATGTACTTTGGGTTAAAGCTTCATACGGAGAACCTTATAATAATACCTCATGGCATGCCATGGGGTATTATCGTTCTTATCCTCATGACACCAGCCTTGCCGTGTTTGTTGCTTCCTCTCATAAAATTCACAAACCACGGAATTAAAATCCATATTTTACGGAATTTTAATCCACATTTTACGGAAAAATGCTTGTTTAATGTTCTTTTAGAGTTGCCGTTGTGGGCGTGCCATCCACGATGGATTTGCTGTATGTTGCCGTCGAGTGCGTGCCGGCATCGGTGGATTTCCCAGCTCGTTTGTCCTTGGCAACTCTGTAGGAGTTGCGATTTCCCAGCCCAGGGTTGAGGTGCGCAGCGCCTCTACCCTGGGTAAGCATACATAAAAGAAATGCAACGCTGTAAGTGTTGCGATTAGCCGAAGGCGTTACCCGCAGCAGGATAATAGGCAGGAATGGGTTGGTGGAAATAACAAGATTGAGTATAACGCCTACGGCTAAACGCAACTCTTACAGAGTAGCCATATTAGTGGGGACATTACCCAGGGTAGCGGGCCATGCCCGCAACCCTGGGCTATGTAATCGCAACTCCTACAGAGTTGCCAAGGGAGGCCCCTCCCCATCCCTCCCGAGGGCACTGAAAAACTACCATTATTTCCATTTTATCGGCGTGGTCAGGCGTCATTATCGGGCGTTTACGAGGCGTTCTGGCTACGATGTGTGGTGAGAGTAAAAAGCAAAAATCGTCCCCGAGAAGGGCTTGGAACGCTTCCAAACGGCTTTCTCGGGGACGTTTTGGCTGATATGTAGGTTTCCCTACGTTTTTCTTACATTATTCTGATTATTCGCTTCAGATTTGCGGCAAATATGGCCATTGCGCCCTGCAGTTCCATACTGGCGAGTCCGTACGACATGGCTCTGTCGTACCCGAAGACATTCTTTAGCTCTGCGTTTTTGGCTTCTATCATGTACCGCTTACGTTGCAGGTAAACAAACTCGCTGGTCTTCTCGTATTCCATCTGCTTCTTATGCGTATTTGCCAACACCCTGACGCTATAGGTCTTCTTCTTGGCTCCCGGTTTGTAGCACCCTTCCCTTAGCGGACAGACCTTGCACCTCTCCACATCGAAACTGAAGACGATAACGGGGTTATGGTATTTTCCTGGGACATTGGTCTTCTGCTGCGGTTTTGACCTGGAAACGGCCATGTGTCCGGCCGGACAGACGAACATTCCGGCATCCTTGTTATAGTCGAAGGTAGCGCCCTTCCTTGTACCGTTGCTGATGACAGGGTTGAGTGGTGAACAGAGTTTTATATCCTTGTTTTCATTTTCGTTTTTATCATTTATCATATCCAGATTTGCCTTTGACGAGTAGGCTGTGTCGCCGATGATGGTGTCTATCTCGACTCCGTTTTCCTCGGTCTTCTCGACGAGCCGTTCCAGCATCTTTCCGTCATCAGCCTCGCCGGAGGTGACATCTGCCGCCACGATGATACGCTCTTCGCTCATGACCAGATGGGTCTTGTAACCGAAGAAGCTGCGCGACTTGGTCTTGTGCCCGATACGGGCGTCGGGATCCTTGGATGTTACGTACCGGATTTTGGCGTCGGCGATGATCTCCTTGAGCAGGTTCAGACGCTCCGACACGGCCGGCATGGCGACCAGCGGAGGGGCAGCCTCGACGGCGGCCACATAGTCGACCGCCGTGGACAGTACCACCGGGAACTTCTTCTTTTCGGACAATCCGTGCAAGTCAGGCAATTCAGGCAGCTTGAAACTTTCATTGATGGAGTGTACAATCCGTGTGGTCTGTTCCATCTGGTATGTCAGATAGTCGGTGGCGTTGACGGAATTTGACCTTGACAGCGAATGGGTGGCATCTACGAAGAAGCGCTTCGACTGTATGATGCCCTTCTCCAGCGCGACGCATACGGTCTTCTTGATCAGCATGTCCATTATCTTCGTATCCTTCAGCCGCTGCCTGCGGAACTTCGACAGCAGGCTCGGGTCTATCAGGTTCGTCTCTTCGGGGCATAGGCCGAGGAAATACTTGAATGAAAGGTCGGTCAACGTGCGCTTTACCACATCCACATCCGAGATACTGTAGATGGTCTTCAGGAGGAGATACTTGAACATGCGTATCGGGTCCTCTGCCATACGGCCGTTGTAGGAACAATACTTGTCCTTGAGCTCGTCATAGACGAAACTGAAATCCACGAGTTCAGTAATTGAACGCAGAAGATGGTCCTGCGGGACTAACAGGTCATACAACTCCGAATAATTGCTGAATTTTATTTGCTTTTGCTGCTGTAACATATGCCTTTATTTTATGTAAAGATACGAAAAAATATTGACATATGCAACTATTTACCCATCTATTATCCAGCTATTTGCAGGGGATGGTGGACTTTTTCAGTGCCCTCCCAAGGGGAAGGAGATTGATAGCCAAGGGAAGCCTCTCCCCAACCCTCCCCAAGGGGCGGGAGTCCCTACTTGCTGTGTTTAAGGGCGTTTGATGTGGCTCCTTCCCCTTGGGGAAGGCTGGGATGGGGCTTCTATGTTGGCTGGTACGCACCCCCGACAACTCTAACGGAGTTGCGTTTACATAGTCCAGAGCTGCGGTTGCCCTCTCCCCTTGGGGAGAGTTGGAGAGGGGCTTCGGCGTTCTATCTCCTGTCCCACTACACAAAGCGAGGGGCCACCCGCCGCTTTCCTCCTACTTGGTGTGGACTGCTGGCGAGGCCCCCTCGGTGTTCATTGTATTAGATTATGGGCATCCTGTCTGACTGGGATGCCATTATGGATTGGGAGAGATAAAGATAATTGCTACGTATAGGGTTATCCCGCTTCTATTGTGACAAGATGAGAATGGCGGGATAGCCCTACGAGGTATATCATAGATTAGTTGGTAAGTATGTTGCGACATTTCTTGACGGCATGCCATAGCCATGCGGCGCAGAGGGCACGAAGGACGAGCGGGCCGTCGACGGGAAAAACGGCGAAGACAAAGGCTGTCTGCGCATTGAGAAGCATGAGGGTCTGGCGGATGTTGATTTCGCGCTCCAGAACCATCGAATAATAGCGACTCAGTGCCACCAGCGGCATGCGTACCGCTGCTGCGATTCTACTGCTGATGCTCTTGAACTCAACTGCTGGCTGTGCCGAGGAGATAACCATTTCTCTTTTCATATTGTAATGCTTTAGGTGTTGTTTCTACACGCAAAAGTATTGCAATAGTTTGCACAAAAGGTTCAAAAGCACAACTTTGTTAGTTAAATGTTATCTTGCTATAACAATTGTTAACTAAAACGCGCCTATAATCCACACTTACGCAGCAGTTTGGCTGCGCGGTCGTCGTGCTGGCGATAGGCTCTGCGCATCATTTCGACGCCGTCGTCGTAGGAGTATCTCCTGTTGTCGCATCGGCCCTGGACTATCATGTAGCCATAGAGAGCGTCGGCGTCAAAGTGTGGATAGCCGCGGTAGTCGCGCACTATCTCGAGCAGCTGTTGCGCCTTGCGGTCGTAGGCATACGAGTTTAGCCCGATGTAGATGTCTGCCAGATTGACACAGGCCATGGACGTCCTGACCGTGAGGGAGCCGTTACCCTCTATATCGAGTTCTTCGACCATGTCTTCATAGTATTCGCGTGCCTGTTGATAGTCTTGGCGGCCGTATTTTGGGTCAAAATGCATCAGACCCAATAAGGCGAGCGCCCTGGGCTGATATTCCTGACACCGGCAGAGTAGCTCGTAGGCCTTGTCGTAATCCTCCGCCACCGGCAAGCCATAGATGAGCGCCACCGCCTGGCGGAACATGGCATAGTAATACCCATGCTCTGCCGCTATGGCAAAATAGTGGTATGCCCGTCGGTTGTACCAATCTTGGCTGAAGTGCTCTTCCAGCTGTCCAATCTCATAGTCCTCGTAGTTGGCGAAGCACTCGTCGAAGATATTAGCAAGCCTGAACTCAGCCTTGCCCCTGTCGCTGCCCCTGTAGTCATTGCCGATGAGTATCGCGATGTCGTGGGCTGCGCGGGTGTTGTAATAAGGCGCGTTGTAGTTGTCGTCGCCTTTACCGTCCATGAAGTAAACCCACGCCAGCTGCACGAGCACGTCTTCGTAGAGGTCGCTGCCGCCCACGTTGTTGGCTATGGTCGAGACGCAGCGCCTGAGCAGCGTGCGCGCAGTGTCATACTCCTCGTTGTCTATCAGCTCGTCGGCCAGTTTCCTGACATTGACATCGTCGAAGCGGAAGTCCAGGTCGATACACATCTTCATGTTGTCTATCATGTACTGCGCCATCCTCTTGCGAGCCGCTACGGGACAGAGTTTGGTCATCATCTTGCCCGCCCTGGGGTGGAATCTGTGGTACGCCTTATCCCACCAGTCCATGGCACGCTCCTTGTCCTGCTCGCATCCCAGGCCTTTGGCGTAGCATCGTCCAAGGATGCCCATGCAGTCGATATTGCCCTGGTCGGCACCTTCACGATAGGCGGCGAAAGCCTGGTCGTGGAGCCCCTGCAGAGTCAGTGCCCTGCCTCGGTAGACCCATGCGTCGTCGTAGCCATTGCGGGCGGCGCGGTCGAACCACAGCGCAGCCACCCTGAGGTTGCGCGCCTCACCGTCGCGTCCCTCCATGAGCGTCCATCCCCTTCTTACCATCTGGTAGGGAGTCATGCCCTCGGCCTGTCGATCCACCTCGTCTTCGGGGAAGTAGCCAGCCATTATCTCGTCGATGCCCTCGTAGCCATGGCTCTTTGCCATGAGCAGAAACTGTCGGGCTCCGGCTTCGTCCTTTGCCCATCCTCTGCCGTAGAAGAGGTTGTTGGCGAGGTTTACCATAGCTATCTTGTTGCCCAGGTTGGCAGCCTTGAGATACGCCTCATTGGCCTCGCTCATCCGGTCTTGCTCTGCCAGTATCCAACCGATGTTGCACCAGGCGCCATCGTAGTCGCGGCTGGCGGCGGCATAGTAGCAGCGCAGCGCCAGTACATAGTTCTGGTTGTAGCCGTTGGTGCCGTTGGTCCAGTTGCAGCCTCTGTTGAACATATCTATGGTCGTCATGCCCTGCCACTCTTCTTCGGTCATCGGTCCGAACCATTCGGCCATCAGCCGCTGCGCCTTCTCGTGGCCGTTGTCGGCTGCTGCCTTGAGGTTGCGGTAGCAGAAATGGAGCAGCGGGGGATTGGCTTGCGCCTCGGCGTGCTGCTTGACGGCGAGGGTGTAGCGGGCAGGGATGTAGCCCTTGTTGGCAGCCTGCTCCAGCCAGTAGCGGGCATCCTTCGGGTTGGCTTCACACCCGAAGCCCGAGCTGTAGAACGAAGCCAGGTTGTACATGGACTGCGCATCGTTCATCCGCGCGGCGTGGAACGTCAGGTCGTGACACCGCATAGCGTTCTTCGCCGTGCCCCAACCGTGGTAGTAGCAGAGTGCAAGATTGTGGAAAGTGCCCACATAGGGGTCTTTCTGCCACGCCTGCTCATAGAGCCTTACGGCCTCGGCATAGTCCTTGAGGTCGTACTTCTGGGTAGCACTGGTGTAGAGTCGCTTGGCGGCGTCGGCATTGGTCTCGTTGTAGGGGTTGGTAAAGTCGGAAGTGCTCATATATATAATAAGGTAGGAAATAGTTATTTTGACAAAGATAGATATAAATCCCCAACTCGTGGGGATGATGTATGTTAAATATCAATAAAAGGCCCACGCCGATGCTCCTCATTGCGGGGCTGTCGGCGTGGGCCTCTATGCGTGGTGGGGGGTTGGACCTATCGGCGATAGGTGTTCAGACCCTGCTGCAGATAGTCGATATAGGCGGCCACATCCTCCTTGAAACCATAGGCATGGTTGAGCGGACGGCCGTCGTTGTCGATGGCGATGTAGTAGGGCTGGGCGTTGGCGCCAAACTTGCTTGCCTGCAGATAGCTCCACTTGTCGCCGACGGTGCGCAGGGTTTGCTGCTGTCCGTTGAGGCTCACCTCGACGGGTTCTGCCAACGGCGTCTTGTCATCTACATAGAGCGAGATGAGCACGTACTGGTTGTTGAGCATATCTGCCACGGTGGGGTCAGTCCATACGGCAGCCTCCATCTTGCGGCAGTTTACGCAGCCGAAGCCGGTAAAGTCTATGAGCACCGGCTTGCCCTGTGCCTTGGCAGCCGCCATTCCCTCTTCATAGGAGTGGTAATGGGCTTCTACGGTCTTGGTGTTGAGGTTGAAGTCCTGGGTGTTGATGGGTGGCGCAAAGGCGCTGATGGCCTTGCAGGGCGCTCCCCAGAGTCCGGGCACCATATAGATGGCGAAGGCTATGGCGCAGAGTCCTGCCATGATGCAGGGCACGGGCATGGGCTTGTCTATCTCGCCGCCCACAGCGTCTTCCTGGAACTTCAGCTTGCCGATGAGGTAGAGGCCCATGGCTCCGAAGATGACAATCCACAGCGAGAGAAACACCTCGCGGTCGAGCAGATGCCAGCCGTAGGCCAGGTCGGCGACGGAGAGGAACTTCAGCGAGAAGGCGAGTTCGACAAATCCCAGCACCACCTTGATGGTGGTCATCCACGAGCCCGACCTTGGTGCCGATTTGAGCCACGAGGGGAACAGCGCAAAGAGTGTGAAGGGCAGAGCCAATGCCAAGGCGAAGCCCAGCATGCCTATGGTGGGTGCCAGCCAGTCGCCGGTGGTGACAGTCTGCACCAGCAGCAGACCTATGATGGGCGCGGTGCAGGAGAATGATACCAACACGAGCGTGAATGCCATGAGGAATATCGAGATGAGACCTGTGGTGCTGCTGGCCTTGCTGTCTACGGCGTTGGCCCAACGGTCGGGCAGCTTGATTTCAAACCAGCCGAAGAAGGAGAAGGCGAAGACGAGCAGCAGCAGAAACAGAATGACGTTGAACACGGCGCTGGTGCTGAGCTCGTTGAGCTTGCTCGGGCCGAAGATGGCGGTGATGAGCAGGCCCAGACCCAGATAGATGACGACGATAGACAGACCGTAGGTCATGGCGTCCTTGATGCCCTTGCGGCGGTCGTCCTTGGCACGCTTGAGGAAGAAGCTGATGGTCATCGGGATGATAGGCCAGATGCAGGGCATGACGAGGGCGAGGAGTCCGCCGATAAATCCTACGATGAAGATGTACCACAGCGAGTGGTTGGCTATGTTGGCCTCGCTGTCTAACGCCTCGAGCTGCTCGGTCACGGGCTGCCACCAGAGGGTCTCGGTGCTGGCGGTGACGGGAGCCACGGCGCTGTCGGCAGGAGCCACAGTGCTGTCGGCCACGACTGGGGCTGCCGCCTCGGCCACTTCGGCAGCTGCGGGCTCGGTGGCAGCAGCCACGGCGGGCGACTTGCCACTCTTCTTGAGCGCTACCTCACCCGGCGGCAGACAGCTCTCGTCGCTGCACACGCCATACTCCAGGTAGGCGTCGATGGTGTAGGTCGGCCTGGTAAACCGTATCTTCTGGACAAACTGTGCGGTGCCTTCAAAGTAGCGCACGTTCATGCCAAACATCTGGTCGAAGTGGCTCTTCTCCTTGCCGCGGGGCATGAGCTTGCCCACGAGTTCTATACCGTCGGCCTTGTTGACATGGAACGAAGCCTCGGTGGGACCGCTGCTGCCCAGGTCGGTCGAGTAGATATGCCAGCCGGACTCGATGCGCCCGCTGAACACTATCTCTGCCTCTGCGGTCTTTCCGGTCTTGATTTCGGCGGTAAACTTTACGGGGTCTTCCATTTGGGCCATGGCTGTGAGTACCATCAGGAGCATGGCGCCCATTGCTATTATTCTCTTCATTTCTTGTAAGTGGTTGTTGCTTATTGGTGTTGGATATCTATGAATACGGGAACTACGGTGGCGGTGCTCTCAGCCTTGAACCCTATCTGCCCGGGGGTGTAGGTGATGGCCGAGGCTGCTACGGCGCGCGAGCCCAGAGCCTGTCGCACGCGCTGGCTGAAGGTGCCTGCCGACCTCTCTGCCTGTGCCATCAGCGCCTTGATGTCTATGGGCTTGGCCGAGTAGATGACGCACACGTGGTCGGTGCCTCGGGTGTCGTCCATCTCGATATACCACTTCTCGTCGGGTATGGCTATGTTGCTCGAGCTGTAGAGTAGGGCGGGGCTGATATTGTCGGTCGGCGGGAACACACGCGTCACCTTGTTGGTGATGTCCGAGCCGATGATGTAGACATAGGCGGGGGCGCTGTTGGTGACATACAGGCGGTAGCGGGTACCGGAGATGTATGCCGACTTCATGCGGTAGATGCCAGCGTTGAGCGTGGCTGCCATAGTCTCGCCGGTGGAGAGCTGGAAGCGCAGAGAGCCTGCCAGCTTGTAGGTGGGTACGACCGGCTGGGGGCGTGGCTGCGGTTTGGGCTGTGGCTGCGGCTTGGGCTGGGGTTGAGGCTGCGGTTTGGGTTGTGGCTGCGGCTTGGGCCTCTTGGCCACATACATCTCAAAGGCATAACGGGTGTTGTCGGCAAAGTCACGATACTTCACCCAGGTATAACCGTTGTTGCCCCATGTGGTGCCCCAGCTGTTGAGGATGAGGAAAGCGCCGCCGTACTTGTAGTCGTCGTAAGCCACCACACACATGGCGTGGCCGCCGCCGTCATTGTTGGGCTCGGTCTTGACCCACACGTCCTTGCACTTGAAGAACGAGTTGGGCACCGACATACCGATGATGACCGGCATGTCTTGCGACAGCGCCTTCTTGACCGTCCTCACCTTCTCATCGTAGGTGTCGAAGGGGTAGAAGAGGGTGTTGTAGTCGTCTATAGTGTGGTTTCGCGCCTTGTCGAAGAGTGCTGCGGGGATGTAGTCGGCACAGAGCACGTTGAAGTCTCTGAACTTGGGCGCGCCCTTCTCGGTGAGCAGGTCCAGGGCGTCCTGTATGGATGTGCCGTCGCTGCATCCGGGCTTGTTGCTGCCCTTGATTTGCTTGTAGACGAATATGGGCGAGAACGCCTCGCGGTCTATCACTATCTGCGATGTCCACCCGTTGCGTATGGCGTCGGCTATTGTGCGTGCAGCGTATGATGTGGCCCAGCTGGTGCAGGTTCCAAACTGTCCCTGGTTGCGGGCGACGGGGCAGAAGCGCCTCAGAGAGTAGGCCTTGGGCAGCACGGTGTAGTCGCGGGTAAGCAGGGTGGCTTGGCGCGGTATGCGGGCGTAGGCGTCGTCGTCGAAGACCAGTCCGGTGCCATATTCGCTCTGCGCCATCATGCCGGTGGCACAGAGCAGGGTTATGAGGAGTGATGTAATTCTCATGTCTGTCTACTTGTTGTTGAAGATAAAGTCTCCCTGGAACAGCGAGCTGGAGTACCAGGGCGTCTGCTGACGGTTGGTGGCGGTGAACACGCTGGCGGCGACACGCTTGAACACCGTCTCGATAGACAGTCCGGGCGTGTCGAGCGTCTGCAGCAGTGCTGTAGTGTATGGACTGTTGCGGTTCTGGCCGTCGGCAGCCACGCTACCTGGGCTTGTGGCGTAGGAGATGAATGTTCCCACGGGCGCATTGACAGCCGAGAGACCCCTGTCGGCGCTTCCGCGATACCAGCTGCGCTCAAAGGGGTTGTTGCGGCAGGCGTCGAGAGCGATAATCTTCATCTTGCAGCCCGACTCGTCGAGCTTGTCGAGCACGCGGCCCAAGTCGGTACACTCATACTCCACATCGCTCGCCGAGTGCATATTGGCGTTGATGGGGATGAGGTAGTTGGCGCCCTTGTACTGTATGCCGTGACCGGCGTAGTAGAACATGGCGGCGTCGTAGCCCTGTGCGCGCTGTCCCAGCTGGTTGATGGCGTCGTCCATCTGCCGTTTGGTGCCGTTCTGGAGCAGGATAACCTCGAAGCCCAGCGTCTTGAGCTTGGCAGCCATATCTGCGGCGTCGTTCTGCGGGTTGGCGAGCCGCTGGGCGGGGTATGCCGAGTTGCCTATGACGAGGGCGATGCGCTTGCCCAGGGTCGCCGTCACCGGCTTGGTGGTCTGGCGCACTACGGTGCGCTCGGAGGTGGCGGTGCCGTCGGCATTGGTGGCGCTCACCTTGATGATGTTGCTACCCTCAACGAGGGGCACGGTCTGCTCGATGCGCATATCCGAGCCATCGTTGGTCACTGCCTTGATGCCACGATACATCTGACCGTTGACATAGACATGTGTGGCGGTAATCTGGCTCTTTGAGCGTATGCCCACCGATATCTTCACGCTGGTCAGCGTGGTGGTGGCGGGGAGGGTGGTCCAGGTGAATGTGGGCACAGCCTTGACGGTCCCCCCGGGGGCGGGCTTGGGGTGGGGGTGTGGGTTTGGGGGGGGGGCGGGGGGCGGGGGCGGGGGGGGGGGGCGGGCGGCGGGGGGCGGGGGGG
>NZ_NPJJ01000017.1 GCF_002251385.1 Prevotella sp. P5-108 | reverse complement strand
CTACCCATACCCATTCATACTGACCTGTCGCTTCATTTAGGACACGATCTCTTTCACGTTTTACTTTTGTTCTCATACACTTTTGTTTTAGGCATCCAAAAGTGTCAAGTTTTTTTAGGGTAAGTCAGCCTCAGATTACAGGATTGTCGGACGCGACACTTCATTAAATCTGAAATGCAAAAGGATCCGTGCATAAGACACCGAGCGAATGAGAGATAACAAACAAAACTTTCACTTCAAAAAAACGTGATTATGCAATCTGAAAATAGGATCTTAGGCAACCAACTGGTTGTAATGTCGAGGGAAGACCTTGACGCTTTGGTAAACGAGATGGCCCAAAACATCGTGGCAGCTCAAACAAAGAATGCACAGAATGACTTGGAGACATGGATGAATGTACCGGAAGGTGAACGTTTCATCACTCGTGAAGAGGCGGCTCACATACTGCATGTAAACTTCACGACTCTCTGGCGATGGGATAAGCAAGGGCATCTACATTCTAGAAAGATTGGTGGCCGCCGGGTGATGTACAAATACAGCGATGTCCTGGCATTGCTAAATGGTGAAATAAACAAGTCCAAAGATGAGTGAACAAGTCATGCCATTTGCGGGAGGGCTGCCCGACTTCCTTTCCCTCGTCAATGCAGAGGTGGAGAAAGTTGAGCCTACTATCAAGGTTCCGCTTACTCCTCCTGATGAAGAACCGCCATCCATTGTTCCTCCAGAGTCTTTGCCCACTCCTACCGAAAGGTCAAAAGAGGTACAGCACCTGAAAGCTTCGAATTTCACAGAACCAACCTTACCAATTGACTGGCTGTCACAATCTGTTCAAGACTATATTCGTACTGTTGCAGAATCGTACGGTTGCCCACAGGACTTTGTCGTTTCCATCTGTTTGACAACGGCAGGCATTGCGGCAGGAAAGAAAGTGCTGCTTGCCACCAACCCATACACCAATTATCCTTGTGACTTCATCTGTATGGTTGGTAAGCCGAGTCGTAATAAGACGGGGCCGTTGAAGGAAGTCACCAGTCCTCTACGGGAACATGACAAAGCTAACTTTGCCAAGTATTCCGAGGCGAAGACTGTATATGACCAAAGCAAACGTGAGGATAGGAACTTTAGCGGTGAACAACCGATATTCCACCAACGAGTGGCTGGCGATAGTTCCCCAGAGTCCCGTAACGCATTGCTGGCGCAAGGAGACATGATTATCATTGTTGCCGATGAGCTGAAGTCATTCATTGATTCTTTCGGTCGATACTCCAAAGGCGGTAACGGCTCAGGAACTGAAGTTTCTCAATTGCTGTCAACTTGGTCGAATGTCAGTTTTACCATCAACCGAAAGTCGGAAGATACCAAGCTGGTTGATGACCCGGCCATGAGTATCATTGGTGGTATTCAACCAGGACCACTCGGCAAGACGTTTGGCACCGATGCTTTGATGGATTCAGGCTTCACCCAGCGTTTCCTTTTCGTCTATCCTGACAAAGCAGAGTTCATCAAGAGACAGGACCGCAGACGGATGACAACGGAAATGCGTGACAACTGGAGTGACATCATAGGAAGGCTGTTCAGTATGGAATCTTTACCGCTCTTGCTGTCCCATGAGGCTGAAAGACTCTACGCTGACTATGCCGATGCCAACGACATGAAGGCTGATGCGGAAGAGGATGACTACATCGGTGGTGTGAGGCAGAAGATGAACATTCATGTGCTGCGTCTGGCTATCATGGCACATCTGCTGTCTGAGCATTGGAACGAACCTGTTGTCACAGGTGAATGCATGGAATATGCCATTCGCATTGCCGACTACTTTACCCAGATTCATGTTGAACGCATCTATCCTTTGTTGCGAGGCTCGGCAGCCACACAGCGTCCGATGACCAACGGCGACCTGCTTCGGGCAGTCAGTCGGCAGTTCAAAATCAAGTCGCAGAACGCTCTTGCCGAAGTCCTCGGTGTGTCACAGCAGTATGTCAATAAAATACTAAAGGAACAATGATGGTTGTAGTTGTAGATATCAGTAATAGCCTATGGATAAAGGGCGCAAGCCAACAACTACCCTACAACCAAGGTGCTCTTATCTCCATCATGGAATCTCATCTATATGGTTGTATCCTTGTTGTAGCATTAAGCCCCGTATTTACAAGACTTTAAGCCAAGCTACAACTACAACAACAAACTTAAATTTTGAATAATGATGAAAAGTTTATTTGATACGAAGATTAGCTATTATAGAAACGTGGAAGACAATGTCGGCACGGAAATTTCCCTGCGCGACTTCCTCTTCAACGACCAACACAAGGAACAGATTGAGTATATCCGTTCCATATCGGATGAAGATAAACAAAAGCGCTTGAAGTTGCAACTGCCCGTGGCAACCATCTCAGGCACATTTGCCCCTACATGTAAGGCGGAAAACCTCGTGGCCCACTCGAACCTTCTCTGTATCGACATCGACAAGAAAGACAACATGGACGTTGACTGGTTCGATGACCTGAAGCATGAGTGGCATAACATCCCCCAGATACTCTATGCGGGCCGCAGCATCCGTGGCAAAGGCTGGTTTGCCATCTTCCGCATTGCCTATCCTGATAAGCACGAGGATCAGTTCGAAGCCCTGAAACGTGACTTCGCCAACAGCGGACTAATCATTGACAAAGCATGCAAGAACGTGAACAGGATGCGCTTCATCTCCTACGACCCGGAGCCGTATGTGAATGAGGATGCTACATTATATACTAAGGTGTGGGTGGAACCCAAACCGGCATACCACAGTTCCAGTGCATATAGTGGTGACGACATGGAACAGGTCGAGAAGTGCTGCCATATAATTGAAGACCGTAGCATCGACATTACCGCCACCTACGATGAATGGTTCCATGTGGGTGCAGCCTTGGCATCACTTGGTGAATGTGGACGTAGTCTGTTCCATATGGTCAGTTCGCAAAATGCGAAGTACAAAGCATCTGAGACAGACAAGAAGTTCGACAATCTTCTGCGCAATGTCAGCAATATCAAGATCGGTACGTTCTTCCATATCTGTTCACAGCATGGAATCAACTGGAAGGAGGGCTGATTATGAACACGGAGATAACAAGTTTCAATAGCACATTCTTTGAATACCTTTGTGGTTTCATCTGGTTTGACCAAGATAAGTTAGAGGCTCTGATGAAACGCTATCCAATTGGTGCTACAGAGCAAGGCGAATCAATATTCTGGCACATCAATGCAGAGAACAAGATTACTAATGGTCACATCATCACAATGGATAGCGAAACAGGCAAGGTCTATGATGACAGTTGGTACTATCAAGATGGGCGACCGACTTGCATGTTTGGTGAGCACTTACTTGGTGCCTTCCCCAGCCAGACGGTTGCACTGGTGACGGATGAACTGACTGCTGCCGTTATGAGTTGTTTCCCAACGCCATACATCTGGCTTGCTATCGAAAAGGATAATGTTACGTCCTCCGACTTGCTTCCTCTTAAAGGAAGATCTGTAGTTGTATTCCCAAACAAGGGGGAGTGCAACAAATGGGAAGAATGCCTAAGGCAGATTCCCAATCTCAATGTTCATGTCTCAGACGTGATGGAAAATTCACAAGGTGATTGTCACAACATTGCCCAGATGGTTCTCAGTCAGCAACCCCTACGCCCAACCGAAGAGGAAGCAGCTTTGATGAGAATGGTGGATGCCAATCCCAACATCGCACTGCTCGTCAAGGCACTTAATCTGGAGGTAGTGGGTGTTTCTTCCATTGACGAAGATGCGATGAAACCAATATCCAAATCTGAGGTAAAAACAGAACCACCTCCACAAATAGAGGATGACGAAGCCATGAAATCATTCCTGATGGCACAGGAAAAACGATGGAACGGCAGGAATCCAGAATGCCACAAATGCTCTCGTTCCCATGAGGGAATCAATGGGACATATTGTGATGAACTCCATCAATATGTCGAATATGGTAAAGGCGATTGTGGCAGATGAACTTGTTCATCAAAGGAGCCAAAATCGAATAGAGGGAAGAGAGTGATTCTACGAATCGCATAGCCTAATATGCGTTAACTTCCATTAACGCGAGTAGGTGAGAACATAATTGTTATCCCATTCGGGGAGCAAGCTCAGATAATAATACCAATAACAAACAATTTAAAGGAAAACATTATACCCCAATTCGGGATAAGATAGCGATTAGTTGCATGTTAAGAGAGATACATGAATTCTCTTCCCATGCCATCAGACATGGGCTATATATAAAGAATCGAAAGAGATTATTCTGTCCTTAGAACATT
>NZ_NPJJ01000016.1 GCF_002251385.1 Prevotella sp. P5-108 | reverse complement strand
TCCCACAATCTTATGAGAATAGGCATCCGTGATAAGCGACAAGTAACACACACCCTCAGTTGTTTCTATGTACGTTATGTCACTGACCCATATTTCGTTAGGTCGCATGGGAACCACATCCTTTATCAAGTTGTCATACTTGTGGTAATGATGACTGGAGTCAGTTGTCTTGTAGTGACGACGTCTTTTCAACTGCACCATCAATCCATTGGCACGGAGCAATTCTATGAACGCATCTCGTCCAGG
>NZ_NPJJ01000015.1 GCF_002251385.1 Prevotella sp. P5-108 | reverse complement strand
CTACCCATACCCATTCATACTGACCTGTCGCTTCATTTAGGACACGATCTCTTTCACGTTTTACTTTTGTTCTCATACACTTTTGTTTTAGGCATCCAAAAGTGTCAAGTTTTTTTAGGGTAAGTCAGTTAAGTTTTTGGCTTAACTGCTTCATTTTCAAAGTGGGCCAGCTAGGGCTTGAACCTAGGACCTCCAGATTATGAGTCTGTTAAAATAAAATTTTTTAGAGTTTTATAAAATTTTTCTTGGCTTTGTAAGTTGTTGTCTAACAATTATTTTGTGACTTTGCAGCGCAAAAGTGAAATTTTAATAAACCTCAATTAATGGGCGATTTTGTTCGCATTTTGTTCGCAAATTGTTCGCAAGATTCCCACGAGCGAAGCACAGACCATAGTTATGAAGGCTGAAAAGACATCTATCAAGTGCGGAAAAGTGGACAACTGTTCACTTACTTTAGTTCTAGACAAACGTACCAATAAGAGTACGGATGTATACCCTTTGGCCATCTGTTTTCAGATAGCAGCTAAACGGTATTACTACAAGCTAAAGGATATGGACTATCAAAGCGAAAAGTACTTCAATGACGTATGTAGCGTGAAAGGAGCGAAAAGTTCGCTCATGCCTGTTCATGTCGAATGGCTAAAGATGCTAGAATGCTACAGGGAAAAACTGGAGAAACTGAGCAAGAAGCAGACTTTAACACTCGACCTTATCCGTACTTATCTGACAGGTGCGGAAATCGAATATGATAAAGCCACATCTTTTGTAGGTGTTTGGGAGAGTATTATTGCCAGGATGAAAGCAGAAGACAGAGTGGGAACAGCAGAGAACTACCAGTGGGCACTCAACTCCTTCCTTAAATACGTTGGTAATGTGAAGGGCTTCATGGTCGGCAAAAACGTAATTGACAAGTGGAATGATGTAATGAAAAATGGTGTGGTTGAAAACGGCAAGGTCGTCGGAAAGATTGCTGATGCCACCCGTGGTATGTATCTTCGGACCTGCCGTGTTGTTTGGAATGAATGTATTCGCCAAGGTTTTTTGACCGAGGACAAATACCCCTTCTCCAACAAGGACAACACGCTCATCTCAATTCCACGAGGTAAACGTCGCCAACAATCATACCTTAGCGTTGATGAAATGACGGAACTATATAAAGTCTTCGTTGAGAAGCGCTATCCCGAAGGTTGGGATCCAGCTTATAAGAAACGTGCCCATGATTCTTTGGGCCTATTCCTGGCACAATATCTGTGCAATGGATTCAATCTTGCCGATGCAGGACGTTTGACCTACAACCGTACTTACTTTGCAGAAGGTGGTCGTGCTTTTGAGTTTATGCGAAAGAAAACATCGGCACGAAGCAACAGTATGTCGGTGGTTATCGTTCCTATCATAGAACCACTCAAAGTGATCCTTAATGAGATTGGAGCCAAGCCAGAGAAGGACGCATATGTTTTTCCACAAATCTTCAATGGAGCCACAGATGAGACCCTGCGTCGAAAGTTGACGGTACAGGAAAACTCCAACATCAAAGACCGCATGAACCGTATATGCAAAGAAGTACTTGGATGGGACAAGGTGGTGTCTGGAACATGGGCGCGTCATTCCTTTGCCACAAATCTGAAACTGGCTGGCGTAGAGGAGTTGTACATCTCTGAAAGTATGGGGCACTCGCAAGGTAACGATGTCACCAGCGGCTATCAGGACATGTATCCTCTTGAAATCCGATTCCGTAACAATAGTAAGTTGCTTAACATCAAAAAGGAAGAAGAACCTATCGACATTGATAGTCTTACTCCTGAACAGATGAAGGAAATGCTAAAGAAGATGATGGGACAACAATAAAAATCGCAATTCGTTGTGATTTTTACATGTTTTTATGGCAATTCATAGTAAATTATACCCAAAATCGCATTTTATTGAGAATTTGCGTCTTTGTTTGAAAAGAATTGCTTATCTTTGCACCGAAATCGCAATATATTGAGATTATGACACAGCAGGAAATAGGGAATGTCATCAAGGAAAGGCGGAAAAAATTGGGTATCAACCAACAAACATTGGCTGACCTGGCTAGTGTAGCTGTTAATACCGTTGTAGCGATTGAACGAGGCGAGGGTAATCCTCAGCTCGCCACCTTGCTCACAATACTCGATACTTTGGGTCTGCAAATAGACATTAACATCAAGCAACTTGACTATGAGACAGTGTAAGGTTTATGTTCATGACATGGAGGCTGGCATATTGCAAGAGACGGATGCCAGGGAATATGTGTTCACTTATGGTAAGGACTACCACGGCGAGCCAGTTTGCTTGGCAATGCCCGTAAGAAAAGAGCCTTACCGTTCCAACCATCTCTTTCCTTATTTTTATAACATGTTGTCTGAAGGCTCCAATCGCCAGGTGCAATCCATGTTGCATTATATCGATGAAAACGATGATTTTGGTATCATGCTTGCAACAGCAGGGCACGATACCATCGGAGCCGTAACCATTAAACCGATGTGAATATGATAGAGGTCAATGTTTGCCCTTCCACCTTGCAGGAAGACTTTACCACCTATTCTCCTGTAGCCCGAAAACTATTGTTTGACGGGAAGGAGGTTTTTCATGTGTTGGATTTTGACAGCCCCAACAATGACAGTGCCGACAATGAAGCCTATCTGAAGAACGTGGGGCGCATCTCGCTCTCTGGCGTTCAGCCCAAGGCGAGTTTGGTGCTGGATAGTGAGGGACATTTGGTAAAGCCAGTCGAAGGTGAACGTGGAACATACATCTTGAAACCGGCTCCTTCATCCTATGCTTTGCTTGACCGCAAGTATTGTCCAGCCAATGAACATCTGACGATGCAGTTGGCTTCTCAAGTCTATCACATTGAGACTGCCGCTAATGGCATTTGTTTTTTCCAAGATGGTGAAGCAGCCTATCTTTGCCGACGTTTCGATGTCGGACCAGATGGACAGAAGTACAGTCAGGAAGATTTCGCCTCGCTGGCAGGACTTACCAATGCCAATGGTGGCAGTGATTACAAATATAGTAATTTGAGCTACGAGGAGTGTGCCGACATCATCCGCAAATACGTCAAGGCTGCTCCCGTTGAAATCCTAAAGTTCTTCCGCATCGTTGTCTTCAACTATCTTACCCTCAACGATGACGCGCATCTGAAAAATTTCTCACTAATCAACCGAGGTGACGGAGAATACCACCTCACCCCTGCCTACGACCTCATCAATACCAGTCTACATTTGAGCATGCCACGCATCTTCGCCCTTGATAAAGGATTGTTCAAAGAAGGCATGCAACTATCCGATACAAGAAGTGTTGGCCGTAAGGACTTCGAGGAGTTTGGTCATCGCATTGGTATGACTGTAAGATTGGTGAAACGGGAATTGGATTTCTTTGCTAAGGAACATCCGTTGGCCAAAGAATTGATCAACCGTTCCTTCCTGTCAGACCCATTAAAACGCAGCTACTGGCTTTCGTACAACTATCGACGTGCAACGTTGGGATTTAAATGATGCGATTACACTTTTCCAAGGTGTTTTTGCCTCTTTTTATACATTTTTCCAAGATTTACATAAGAATGTCCGAATGACTACTTGTTATCAGTAATTCATTTGGGCATTTATGCTTTGTACTTATGGGAAAAGCTAATTTGTCAATAATCATTAGCGAAAAATAATCATTTTTTGTAACTTTTTCTTGTTACGCAGAAAGGCTGCAGAGTGGCATTGTACCTTTGCCCCCGAAATCCAATGGAAGTATGGGTGAGCGGTCGAAACCAGCACACTGCTAACGTGCCGAGCTGCAAGGCTCCGAAGGTTCGAATCCTTCTGCTTCCGCAAATTGGAGGTTTGGCAGAGTTGGTCTATTGCACTGGTCTTGAAAACCAGAGGGCGGTGAAACGCTCCAAGGGTTCGAATCCCTTAGCCTCCTCTGATGGAACTTTGGCAGACTTGGTGTATGCGCAGGACTGAAAATCCTGAGAACGTGGTTCGACTCCACGAGGTTCCACAAATATATTGAGGTGTTCTCCAGCGGCAACGAGAGCAGACTGTAAATCTGCCGCCATTCGGCTTCGTGGGTTCGAGTCCCTCCACCTCAACGATGGGAGCATAGTTCAGTTGGTAGAATGTCGGTCTCCAAAACCGAAGGTCGGAGGTTCGAACCCTTCTGCTTCTGCAAAATCGCGGGATAGAGTAGTGGCCCAACTCACCAGTCTCATAAGCTGGGCCGGCCAAAAACCGGACGCAGGTTCGAATCCTGCTCCCGCAACTACATGGAGTTTGTAGCTCAGTAGGTAGAGCGCCAGGTTGTGGCTCTGGTGGTCGCAGGTTCGAAACCTGTCAAACTCCCTATTACGTGAGGATGCCCGAGCGGTTTAAGGGGACGGTCTGCAAAACCGTCATTCATCGGTTCGAATCCGATTCCTCACTCAACAAATAAAGACTCCAGTTGCCGATAAAAGGAACTGGAGTCTTTCCATTATCCATAGTTAAGAATTGCCGTCAGCCTTTTCTTAACCCGTGTGAGTATTCTACCCATTTGCTGAAACTCTGGTTTGTCCTCTGTCGTTTCCAACATTTTCACAGCTTTAGTAATAAGATTGAAGTCCTCAGCTGTCAGGGGCAACTCTGTAATAGAGTAGTTCGGATCAGCGTACTTGTAGTACTTCTGATCATATACCTCAATGGGCGCATTGTATCCGAGCTTGTCAGAACGCATAATCTGAATATCGTTCTGAACAGTTCTCAAAGAGATGCCTTTGCGGATACCCTCCATATCATACAGCGCTTCAGATATTTCATCAACCAGGTCCTCTATCGTCCATCTTCTGTATCTGTTTCGTAGGCATCTGTCTATTATCTTGTAACGCAATAATGCGTTTTTGTTTACTGGCATGAATGTATTTATAATTTAAAGAGTCCATAATTTGTTTATATTGCTATTAAATGGTTCATAATGAAAACTGTGCAGAAAACAATCTACATCTTTCTGCGTATACCAATACTTATCGCCTTCTCTTGAAAAACCAAGATATCCATTATCCCTTAGTTTTTTGAGATATTTATCCTTCACTCCCAGTAATTCCATAACCTCTTTGTTGTTGTAAACCTTCATAGAGGGCTGGACAACTACAGGAGATGCTTTCATATTTTTTAGAATCATAAGTATTTCTTCTAAGATTTCTCTATCACTTTGTTTATTTTTCCTATTCATTTTTACCTGTTTTTATAATTCATTTACTCATCTGGAATTTCACGGAAGCCTCCGTAGTCATCATCATACCGAACTCTTTTCTTCTTAAACGTGAATTTTCCACTAGGATACTTCGTTTTAAGCTCATGCAATTCTTGGTTTAAGCGTCTAACGAGATCATCTTCACCGTCATCACCTGACAACATCCAGTCTATTCGTTGAGCATATATGTATGCCATTCTAAGGATATAAACTGTCCGTTTCATGATATCCATTGTCTTCCGATTGTAGGAACTATAGTATTGTTCCTCTAATGGTATCTCCCGTGAGTAACGATGTTGGTGTTCTTCCAATAATACATCTGGAATCTTTCTCCCTGCTTCCAAGATGGTTTGTTCGATATCATCGGCTATAAGTTCTATAGTCCGTTGTGAATAATCAAATGTACCTCCACTCATAATTGTATACTTTTTCTTTGTATTTTTGTCATTCATTAAATCTCTATCATTTTGCCGAAGTCAAATCCGTTTGTCAGATGCTCATTCGCAAACACATATCCCATCTGATTACACACAATTTTAGTATGTCCTATCGTTGTGTCGATATTGGTATGGGAATGACCATATATCCACACATCAATACGGCTATCGGCAATGAAATCACCAAGTTCTGTAGCAAAGCCAGAATTGATGTCTGAACCAAGGTGCTGAGGTGCCACCACCTGCCGTGTTGGCAAGTGATGGGTCACCACGACAATCCTCTCTGCTGTACTTTCTTGGACACTCTGCTTGATGAAGTCAAGACAGAACTGATGCATCCGATTAAAATCATCTACCGTCAACTGATGGCCCTCATACAACGTCTGGTAGAAATCGTTCAGGCCATGAGACACCTTATACTCATCGCCTGGTGGGATATGCGACCAAAGGGTGCTGAGAATGAAATCGACATTATCGATTCTGACCACCTGATTCTGGTAATAGCCGACATTCTTCTTGAACATCCCCGACCATTGCATTCCACGGGTCATCACGTCATAACGCCCGTAGTAGTCGTGGTTGCCAGGCACGATCAAAACCTGCCTATAGCTCTCAGAAGCCCACTTCCAGAACTTGCCCAACGGGGCCACATCGTTTCTCAGATAGAAGATGTCACCGGCCAGAACCAGCACATCACCCGTAACAGGAAACTCATTATGTTTCAGATACCTGCTGTTCTCTGCGAACTCCATGTGCAGGTCACTCATGTATTGTATCTTCATTGTTACTTTTCTTTACTTTGTTCAACTTGCTTGTTAATGATTCTCTTTACTTGCCCAAACGATACTGGGGTAAAGTTGTTATTGTCCACTCCTACGTCGTATTGTGTCGGATAGAGATACTGGAGTCTCTCCGCATCATTTCCTGTGTTATTCCTTCGGGTATGGACATGACCGAACAGCTGCCATACGTCCTTGTATCCACCCTCAAAGCACAGAAAAGGAAAGTGGCACAGATAGATTCGTTGCTTGCCCACTTCGATGTGCATCTGCATGGCAACATGTTCAAAGCGGCTGATGAATCCTTGTCGAATATTCTTCAAATCGTGGTTACCCATGATTAGATAAATCTTGCCATTCAGACGGTCGAGTATCTTTGTCCATTCTGCTGAGCCGCCAAGGCAGAAATCGCCCAAGTGGAAAACCGTATCATCTTTACCTATCACGTTGTTCCAATTTGCTATCATTACTTCGTTCATCTGCTCTACGTCCTTGAACGGACGATTGCAGAACCTGATAATGTTCGCATGATTGAAGTGCGTATCTGATGTAAAGAACGTATGTTCTGCATTAAACTTGAAATTCATTTCCTTCTTTGTATTATTCTCTCCATGCCCCATCTGGAGCACGGAGAGAGTTTGTTAATTAATCGAGTATGTATGCCTGGCTCATATAGACCTTCTTTACCAACTCGGTGGAAAGCTTGTTCATCTCTTTGTTGAGCAATTTCTGTTCGCTCTTTTCGAGACAACCATACTCACCGCCATGTTCCTTCAGGAAATCCTCGAGTACATCCTTAGAGAACAGACCCATAATCTTTCCGAAGTCTTTAGGCACATGTACTTCACCGATGTGGCTCACCACATTTGCCAAACGCTGCTCGGTAACGTATGCCTCCACCTCAGGGATGAGTGCCTTCAAGGCTTCGCTGTAAGGAACAGGTTCGGCAAAGAGCTTGTTGCGTTTCTTCACGCTCTTCTTTTCGGCAAAACGCTCGTTCTTGCTCTTGATGAGCACCCTACTTCCATTTCTCAGGTACATGGGAACAACAGGTCTTATCACGATACCCTCGCAGATGTTGTCTTCAATGGCAGGGAAACCAAGCCATTCAGCAATCTTGCTCTGGAAAGCGTTAGGGTATTTGAGACATTCACCGAGAGTGCCCTTGAACAGAGTCCTGGCATAGAAGAATCCGTGCTTGTCGAAAAACTCGTTTACTTCATCTACAGGCAGATACCTACCGCCATCCTCGTTGATGACATAGATGTCAAAACCATAGAACTCATGTTCAGGGGTGTAGCAAACACCCTTCTGGATGAGAGACAACTTGCGGTTTGGCTGCACATCCTTGTGAGGATAGGTTCCACCGAACATCTCACCGAAGACATTAACGCTCCTCACGTTTTTATATCTGCTGAAGACATCCTTGGTAAGGGCCATGACTTTGTCTTTGTACCTTTCAAGCAACTCGGGATAGTCGTAGAACATCTCCTCCGCTTCCAGCAAGGAGGTACGCTTTGCAAACCTTACTTTCTCTCCGTCGCAGAGGAAACTGGTATTGGCACCATGTACCTTTTCCTGTACCACATATTCCAAATCGGTTGGCATCTCTGCCACGATGCGCTCCATGAACTCTCTGTTGAAGGAATTCTCGATGGAGCTGTACTTTTTGAATTCTAACATTTCTTTGTTCCTTCTTGTTTTTGCGCTTCGCTGCGCGGTTAATAATTGATTGACTACATGTTGTGCCATAGGCCAGGCCGATGAGGAGAAGTCATGTCGGTGGTAAGTCGACAGTGTTCATGGTTGTGATAGGCACAAACGAAAAATGGTTGGAAAGCATTGCTGACTTTCCAACCACTTCGTTAATCTCGTGTTTGCACGTACAATTATGTCAGGAGTAATCCACTCCCTCCTCGTGCAATATGGAAAGTCTTCCTATCTGAATAGCGTGGTGCGGCAATGCTTGACGTATGCATATAGGAATCGCATTCAAGGCACCATGTGCTCTGAATGTTCAATCCGCCTGATATGTTAAATTTCTGTCTCTGCATTACTGCTATTTATATGGATTTTCGTAAAATTGGCTGCAAAGGTACACTTTTTCGTATAACTGACCAAAATTTCGGAGAACTATTTTAAGAGGTATTATTAACCTGAGTTCGGGATAAGCGACTGTCGTTTTTCTTGCTATGCCAGATTTCCGATAGGTGCATATTACATTTGCCCTCCAAACAATATGGATGGCAAAATGCAGAATTGTAAAGTCCAAATGAAGTTTACTTTATAACAGCAAGCTGTCCGTCAACATTCTCTATGCAATAGTCAATGTTGATGGATGGCTTCTTTTCAAAGAAGCTATACGCAGCCAAAACAGAAAGGACATTCATTACGAAATTGAACACGCTACGATGTCTTGAATGTACAAGTTGTGCAACATTCTTAAGTTCGTCATTGATGGTTTCTATGACAGATCTTTTGCGCAACAGAATCTTGTCATACAATGGCATAAGCTTGTTTTTCATATTGCATTTCAAGCCAGTGACAATTTCTATACCGTTGTTAAACAATCTCTCAAACAAGCCATGCGAAATATATCCTTTGTCTGCGAAT
>NZ_NPJJ01000014.1 GCF_002251385.1 Prevotella sp. P5-108 | reverse complement strand
GTAGTCCCAGGCAGACTTGAACTGCCGACCTCCACATTATCAGTGTGGCGCTCTAACCAACTGAGCTATAGGACTGTCTGACTCGGCGTTCAATTAACCTGTGGGCTTAACTGCGCCCAGTTTCTTTCTATTCTCTTTTTCAGATTCGCGGTAGTACAAGAAAGCCTAAGGAGTAACACTCAACTACCTATATAATATAATATATATAAGACTTTCCTTCATCCTTCAGATATTGCGTCTCTCCAGAAAGGAGGTGTTCCAGCCGCACCTTCCGGTACGGCTACCTTGTTACGACTTAGCCCCAATTACCAGTTTTGCCCTAGGCCGATCCTTGCGGTCACGGACTTCAGGCACCCCCGGCTTTCATGGCTTGACGGGCGGTGTGTACAAGGCCCGGGAACGTATTCACCGCGCCATGGCTGATGCGCGATTACTAGCGAATCCAGCTTCGTGGGGTCGGGTTGCAGACCCCAGTCCGAACTGAGGGACACTTTGATGATTAGACGGACGTTGCCGGCCGCCTGCTTTCTGTATGCCCCATTGTAACACGTGTGTAGCCCCGGACGTAAGGGCCGTGCTGATTTGACGTCATCCCCACCTTCCTCACACCTTACGGTGGCAGTATCCGCAGAGTGCCCGGCTTCACCCGATGGCAACTACGGAGAGGGGTTGCGCTCGTTATGGCACTTAAGCCGACACCTCACGGCACGAGCTGACGACAACCATGCAGCACCTTCACAGGAGCCCCGAAGGGCCTCACCATCTCTGGATCGTTCTCCTGCAATTCAAGCCCGGGTAAGGTTCCTCGCGTATCATCGAATTAAACCACATGTTCCTCCGCTTGTGCGGGCCCCCGTCAATTCCTTTGAGTTTCACCGTTGCCGGCGTACTCCCCAGGTGGGATGCTTAACGCTTTCGCTTGGCCGCTTACCAAAGTGGCAAACAGCGGGCATCCATCGTTTACCGCGCGGACTACCAGGGTATCTAATCCTGTTCGATACCCGCGCTTTCGAGCTTCAGCGTCAGTTACACTCCAGTAAGCTGCCTTCGCAATCGGGGTTCTTCATGATATCTAAGCATTTCACCGCTACACCATGAATTCCGCCTACTTTGTGTGTACTCAAGCCCTCCAGTTCGCGCTGCAGTGCAGGGGTTGAGCCCCTACATTTCACAACACGCTTAAAAGGCGGCCTACGCTCCCTTTAAACCCAATGAATCCGGATAACGCCTGGACCTTCCGTATTACCGCGGCTGCTGGCACGGAATTAGCCGGTCCTTATTCATGCGGTACCTGCAAAACGCCACACGTGGCGAACTTTATCCCCGCATAAAAGAAGTTTACAACCCATAGGGCAGTCGTCCTTCACGCTACTTGGCTGGTTCAGGCTTCCGCCCATTGACCAATATTCCTCACTGCTGCCTCCCGTAGGAGTTTGGACCGTGTCTCAGTTCCAATGTGGGGGACCTTCCTCTCAGAACCCCTACCGATCGATGCCACGGTGGGCCGTTACCCCGCCGTCAAGCTAATCGGACGCATCCCCATCCGCAACCGGCCGAAACCTTTACTCCATTTCAGATGCCATCCGTGGAGACCATGGGGTATTAGTCTTACTTTCGCAAGGTTATTCCCCAGTTGCGGGAAGGTTGGATACGCGTTACTCACCCGTGCGCCGGTCGCCATCCGCAATAGCAAGCTATCGCGATGCTGCCCCTCGACTTGCATGTGTTAAGCCTGTAGCTAGCGTTCATCCTGAGCCAGGATCAAACTCTCCATTGTAAAAATATTGTCCAACTCCACTATAAGTGGATGATTGTTTGCTCTGTTCAGGACGCTAATATCCTTAGTTCAAGTCTAAAGTACCTGTCTCTATATTTATTGACGGTAGCTTCATTTTACCCAAGTGGCTTCCCGATCGCTCCGGAAGCCGCTCGCTTCTTGTACTACTACTCTTCTGTTTATCTTAAATCTTTCAAAGAACTCTTTCTTCAGCGCTCAGGAGAAGTGTTTCATTCTCGAAAGCGGATGCAAAGGTATAGCTTTTTTCAACACAAACCAAA
>NZ_NPJJ01000013.1 GCF_002251385.1 Prevotella sp. P5-108 | reverse complement strand
AAGCACAACCGTGTGGTTCTCGTCGCAACCAAGTTCTACGAAGCTGTGGAGAAAGAAGAAACTCCTGCTCCACAGGAGAGCAAGACAAAGAAGGGCAAATAACCCTTCTCGTCATCAAAGAGCGGCCATCGGGTCGCTTTTTTTGTGTTTTGGGCTCTCTTTTTCCTTACAGAACCATAAAATTTGCTCTTTATCCAACATTTTCCTTGCCGTTATGCATTTATTTCAAAAACATTGCGTAATTTTGCAGTCATAAATATAAGCGTAATATAAAATAGACGATAAAACAATATATAAATTATAGTAAGGTATAAAATAAAAGTGTGATATTATGGCTGATTATTACGAATATTCCATACCAGAATTGATAAAGCTGCTTGGAGCGAGATTCAAAGATTATCGTCTGCGTAGTAACATGACGCAGAAGGATGTCTCTGAGCAATCTGGTATCACCATTACTACCATTCACAAGTTTGAGAACGGAACGTCAGGCAATATGTCGCTTGGTACGTTCCTATTGCTGATGAAGGCTATCGGCCAGATAAATACTCTAGACGAACTGATGCCAGAACTTCCAGATTCTGCATATCTCATCAAGTCAGAAAAGAAGGTTCAACGAATTAGACATAAGAAATCATGATAACAAGCTCCCTTAAAATAATGCTCTGGGACAAGGAGATCGGTCGTTTGTCATGGGATGGCAGGAAAGGAATTTCGTACTTCGAGTTCAATCCTGCTGTTATCGGTGGCGAACTAGATCCTTTCCCTCTTATTGCTTCTACCAAGTCACCTGCAAGCCGTCGTCCTATCATGGGAGATAAGGAAATGAAGCTTTACCGTAAATTGCCTCCTTTTCTTGCTGATTCGCTTCCTGATGCTTGGGGAAATCAAGTCTTCGAATGTTGGAGAATACAGAACGGCATCCGAAACCAGGAAATCACTCCTCTTGAAATTCTCTCTTTCATTGGCAAGCGAGGAATGGGAGCATTGGAGTTTATCCCTGAATCATCTGGCATTAAGAAGTCCGAACAACTCAATCTTAAAGCTTTGACGGACTTGGCTCAAAAGATATTCACTGAGCGTGAGAACGTAAAGATAATGCCAGATGAGTCTTTGACGATGCAATCCTTGATAGCTGTTGGCACCTCTGCAGGTGGCAGACAGCCTAAAGCCATCATTGCCATAAATCCAAAGACTGGTGAGATAAGAAGCGGACAGATAGCTGGGCAAAAAGAGTTTGAATACTGTATTCTTAAGTTTGGTGATCCTTCACGTTCTTCTGCTGAGCTTGAAATGGCTTATTACAAAATGGCTACAGCTGCTGGTATCAACATGATGCCATGTGAACTTATTGAAGTTGAGGGACAGAATCACTTCATAACGCATCGTTTCGATCGTGATGAGGAACGTAAGCTTCACATGCAGACACTGGCTGCCTTATACCCCGAAGCAGACAGCTACGAGAAACTGCTGATGGTATGTCGTAAGATGCGACTTCCTGAATCCACACAGGAAGAGGTATTTCGCAGGATGGTGTTCAACATCCTTGCCAACAACACCGATGACCACAATAAGAACTTTTCTTTCCTAATGGACGAAAACGGTCATTGGCAGTTATCGCCAGCATATGACATGACCTATATTTTCAATGTCGGAGGTTTCCTTCCAGAGACTATGCACTGCCTTATGATGCAAGGAAAGCTGCAAGGTCAAACCTTTGAAGATGCTCTTGCTCTCGCCAAAGATAATGGTATCAGAAAGGCAGAAACCATTATCAAAGAGGTTGCTTCTGCTATCTGTAAGTTCCGTAAATACGCAGAAGAATGTGGTGTAGGTCAGCAATGGATAGCTGCTGTTGAAACTTGCTTGAACAACCATCTGGCAAATTGGGGCTTCTTGCCTGATAGCAGTTCACCATCATTTGATATTGATGGCATTCTATATGAGAATGTACGTGTAGAACAAACTTACAAAGGCAATTTCCATCTTCTTTGCGAGATACAAGGAAAAGAGCGTAAGTTTGTTATATCAAAAAACAAAGCAGCGTATGCAGAGATTGAAGAAACAGGTACTTCCAACCTCTCGATAGAACAACTGCATACACTGGTTGAAACATACCTTGCCAGGTAAATCTACATATTGATACTACATAAAGAGCGGCTTCGGTCGCTCTTTTTTATACCTTCTCCCTACTGAAGGAAAATCGTCTTTTTTACATTCGAAAGTATGGGTAATAGACTTGAAACCATGAAAACATTTGAGTTTGGAGAACATGTATATATACATGAGTATTTCTAAACTTAAACTTACATGCCATAAGTTGAGCCCGATGGCTGCTCATTGACGGCAGGGTCAGTCCTTCTTTTTTCTCCTTGCTGAATTACTTCTTTCTTTAGCTTCTGTGAATCGTTGCGAGAACCGTATTGCGTTTACTCTCGACATCCTAATCCCCAGGTGTGCCTTCCTCATGTTCCCTTCCTTGTGCGTTCTCCGTCTTTTTCATCGTATTTGCATCCCCAATCTCTTCATGCTGTTGCTCAGTTTCCGACCATACTTCAACGGCTATCGGCACGATGTTTGTGCATCGCTTGTTTATCTGATATAGATACCTGTTTCCTTTACCTAACACCGACTACTTGATTTTCTGCACTTTTCTCCACTTCTTATTTTGGACGAAGCAGACACACTTACTTTTTCCGTCGCAAAGTTAGTGCAAGCCGCATTGTATCAAGTATCAGTGCCTTATTACCTGAATTATTTCAAAAACTTTTTCGTCTGACATCATCCAAAAAACTTTTCTGTGCCAAGGTGAAATAATTCGGTAATTCCTTGCTTGCCTGCTTTCCTTGCCAACTCTGATAGCAACGTAAAAACCTGAGTTCGGGATAAGAAAGTCTTTGTAAAAGTTGGTAATCTCAATAATTTTTAGTACCTTTATGGTTGTGAATCAATTAATTATAAAATTAAAGGATACTATAGTTATGGCAATAGTTCGTTAAAATTTGAGATAAAGGCTAAGCAGTTTTACGCTGCCAGCCAAAGAGTTCTTTGATAGTATGACTAATTAACTTTCGGTTCGGTATTCTCCGACACTTGTCAAAAATTAATTTAGCGATGTATGTGCTTGCCATGATCTCCTTGAAAGAAGCCATGGAATACGACATCCCGTTTTCCTTCATCATCACCTTTGCTACATTCTGTGATGCGAATGATGCATTGTAGGAAAAGTCCAACTGGTTCTTGTGTCTTGCCTGGCAATGCGTAAGGCCGGTATACTGCTTTGCATCGCGAAAACAAAATTCTATTTGGAATCTTGAGCGGTATGTGCGCAGCACATCCTCACCCGACATGGATGTCTTTGTTGAGAAGAAAAACTTGTGCTTTCCGTTGGGCATAATCCAAATGACAAGGCGCACTTTCTTCTTCAAAGCCTTTGAATAGGCAATGAGTGTGTAGGCAGTGCCCTCAAGTCCTTCAATATGCAACTCTGCCATACGAGTGAGGTCAAGTTTCTTGTAGTTGATTTTTCCGTCAAGTGTCTTGGGACGTCCAGGCTTGTGGGAACGAGGCCCCGTATACACATAGTATAGGCTCGCTGTATCCCTGAAGCGGCTGACAAGATGGAAACCGCACTCTTTGATTCCATCCACAAACGGACGGATAGAGAAGAAGGCGTCAGCGACAACAATATCGGTGACCTTCAACAATTCCTTCTTGTAACGCTTGATGACCGCTATGTAATGTTGCACGAGAGTCATGTTGCGCAGTTTCAACTCTCCTGTAGATGGAGTCTGATGGGCGCGCAGCATCATGCAACTGTTGGCATAGACATCGACAAGAGCCAGTCCCATGATTTCAAGTCCATGCTTCATGGAACTTGCACAACCGGACCAGAAAGTACCGATATGCGGAGTCTTCTTACCAGACTTGCTGATGTAGCTCGGATCAATGGCAATAGCCAATAGACCATCCATATTCAAGTAACGTCTGCAAAGGGCAAGGTTGAACTTCACCCAGTCTATGCATTTAGCACGGCCACGGTTGAAATTCGTTCTGTAGGTCTGCTCGCAATGGGTGCCGTAGCGCTCCATTTGAGTGAAATTTATCTTTCTTTGTATCGTCATGTACAATAAGAGTATTTCCAAGAGAAGGTTTTCGAAAGTTTTGCTTACCTTTGCAGATGAACTTTTGATAGCATCTCTGCAGATTTCCGTATATTGGTTGAGTGGTTCTGATGTCATGTTACTTTAAGCTTTGATCACTATAAAGTTACTGATAATCAGCCACTTAACCAAATTTTATTAGTTATATTACGTTAATTAACTCCTTCATTTTCAAACGATTACGTTAGAATTAACAGAGTATTGTTATGGAGATTACCAAGAACAAAATTACGGAAATTTTCTGTATTATCGATGATTTTTGCCAAGAATATGATATGGAAATTGCCCGCATGTCCATTTGTGAGTCAGATGGGCGTAAGCACCGCAATC
>NZ_NPJJ01000012.1 GCF_002251385.1 Prevotella sp. P5-108 | reverse complement strand
TCCGTTCGCAGCCGTCCGCAAGTCTGCCCCTGCCTGCGTCGTCCCAGCCCAACCTGTCGACACGCTCTATCGCCAGCTTATGGCAGAGACGGTGGTCGCCACCGCCAATCTGATGGACGATATGGCGCAGCAGCACGCCAACGCCCAGTTGCAGACCATCACCGCCCTTATCGTCGCCGGCGAGCTCAACTCGCTCGACATTTGCGCCGCCCTGGAAGAAGGGGCCGAGACGGTCGACGACCTGCTTGCCGAGAATGTCTAACCCATTAATATCTTAACAGTTATGAAACCTATTCATGCCCTTGTGATGAGCCTCGCGCTCTTCTTCGTTGCGCCAGCCCATGCGCAGCAGCCCATCGAGAAGTCCTTTGCCCACCTGCGCAAGGTGGTCAAGATGGAAGTCTATCCCAACATCGTGCGCGACCCTGCCACCATGCAGGTCGAGGGTTCTGCCGAGGTCTACGAGTTTGTGGTCAGCGAGCGCAACCGCGCGTTTATTGACACCATGAGAGAGGCTTTTCTCGCATCCTCCGCGACGGCTTACAAAGTCTATTCTGCCAACGACCACAAGCACCAGCGCCGTCTCACCTACACCCCCGGCAACGCTGTCACCATAGGCCGCAATTATATCAACCATATCGCCGCGCTCTTTGCCGACGCCACGCGCCCGGGCTATCGCACAGCCTACTGCCTGGAGTGGTCGTTCCCCTATCAGGGCGAGATACGTGCCCGTTTCTCGCGTGTCTATGGCCCCAACCCCAAGTCGCGTCCCGTCGCGTCTCCCGCAGCCATCCCCTCACAGCCCGTCACCATCGACGATTGGCAGACGTTCGTCTCCAGCCTTCAGTCGGTGCTCGACAGCATCGCTTCGTCCAGCCCCATCCACGACGCTACCGCCTACCAGCAGGCTATAGCCGGTGTCGAGAGCCTTGCCCAGCGCTTCATGCGCCAGCATCCCATGCCGCCATGCCCCTCATCGCCCGACTCCAGTGAGAAGCTCAATGCCGCTGTGCTCACCCATAGCCGCGACAGTGTCGAAGCAGCCCTCGTCAGCCTCGACTTCACCCCCGCCTGTCGCGCGTTGCTCGTCGATGTGCTGCTCGATGCCGACAAGCAGATAGATATCCACCGTGTGGTCGCCGACGCCAATCTGCGCGACCCCGAAAAGATGATGCTCATTATGACCCAGGTCACCCGCCAGGCTATACGCCGATTAAGATGATGTCATAGTGCCGCCAGTGCCGCCCGATAGCGATTGGGCTGCATGGTCAGGGGGGCTTGCCTTCGGGGCAGGCACCCTTTTGAGGTAGACATCCACAAGGACAGAAAGGCAAAAGCGGCTCCCCGCGGGCAGTCGCTTTTGCCTTTCGGTTTTCTGCCGTCAGCGTCGCGGACACCGTGGGCTTTTCTGCGATTTTAACAATGTTAAATATATCAATCCTTTACGCTGTTTTCAGGAATATAGTTCACTTTGCACCTCGTTAAGATACAATCAGTTTCACTCCCGATCGTTTCTTCCCGTGCTTCTTGTGCGGCCTGTAGGCATTGGCTGCGTGCTGTATGCCCCTCTGCTTGTGTCTGACGCACCCCCGACTATAGACACCTCGATTATTACAGACTACATCATGACCAATCTGCTTTGTGCGCTTCCCGCTGGAGTGCATACGGCAGCCGTAGTCTCTTGTTTGCCTGTGCCTGCAACCGACCTGTTGTGGTTAGGCCTCTTGCTCGTATTCAAATTTTACATCATACATAACTCAACTTTTACCACAGATGAGACCTCTACCCTGGGCTGGGGAACCGCAACTCCTACAGAGTTGCTGCTGCTGACGGCCTGTCAAATGGGTCGTATCTCGAGTTTTACATAGTGGATGGTACGCATCTCGGCGACCCTATTACCTTTCCGCGACGCACATCGCCACGCTGGTGACCTTCGGTTTAGAGTTGCCGCTGCTGATGGGTAGCCAGTGGGTTGGATATGGACTTGTCATTGGTATAAATTACGTTGATGTCGTGGGCGTGGGATGGGGCCGCAGTTGGCTGGTACGCACCCCCGGCAACTCTGACAGAGTTGCGATTTCATAGCCCAGGGTTGCGGGCACAGCCCGCTACCCTGGGTAATGCACCCACTAATATTGCTACTCTGTAAGAGTTGCGCTTAGCCGAAGGCGTTACTTGCAGCAGGATAATTGCCAGAAATGGGTTGGTGGAAATTATAAGATTGAGTATAACGCCTGCGGCCATTCGCAACACTCCCCACGTTGCCATACCTTGTTAATAATTGTGTGCCGGTATGGTTTTTTATCGGAAAACATTTGTTGGCATTGAGTTTTTTACGTAATTTTGAGGCGCAAAAGCAAATGTAACTTACGCCAACCACTAAAACATGACAATGACAGACACAAACAGCTTTGAGGGACTCATCTCACGCCTGCGCTCACTGGGCCGTAAGGTTCGTGTGGCAGCAGTGTGTCCCAACGACAACTCTTCGGCCGAGGCGCTGAAGCGTGCCGCCGGTGAGGGATGGATAGAACCCATAGTAGTAGACAATGCCGACCCTGCCCAGGCTGCCGCCGAGGCTGTGGCGATGGCCCATAGAGGCGAGTCTGATGTGCTGATGAAGGGGCTCATCAGTTCGGACATCCTGCTGCGTGCCATCCTCAACAAGGAGGTGGGTCTGCTGCGCCGTGGTGAGGTGCTTACCCATACCGCTGTGGCAGAGATGCCCGGCTATCACAAACTGGTGGCATACAGCGATGCCGCCGTCATACCTTATCCCACCCAGGAACAGCGCATCAGCCAGACCCGCTATCTCGCCACCCTCTGCCACGGCATGGGCATCGACTGTCCGCGCATCTCGCTCATCCACTGTTCCGAGCATATCGACGAGCGCCACTTCCCCCATACCGGCGGCTATGCCGACATCATCGAGCGCGGCCGTCAGGGCGAGTTTGGCCCCTGTATCATCGACGGCCCGCTGGACCTCAAGACCTCGATGTGTCCTGAGAGCCTCGCCGTCAAGGGCATCGACTCTCCCTTGGGTGGCGACGCCGACGCCCTGGTGTTCCCCGACATCGAGGCGGCCAACGTGTTCCACAAGACCATCACCCTGCTCGCCTCTGCCCGCATAGCCGCTGTGCTGCAGGGCCCCGATGTGCCCGTGGTGATGCCTTCGCGCGGCGACGATGCCGACAGCAAGTACTACAGTCTGGCCCTGGCTGCCCTCCAATCACTCAAAAACGCCTGACCCCATGCATATATTAGTCATCAATCCCGGCTCGACCTCTACCAAGATAGCCGTGTATCAGGACGCCACCCCCATCATGCTGCGCACCATTCGCCACACGGTGGAAGAACTGGCGCAGTTTGACGAAGTCACCGACCAGTACGATTTCCGCCGCAAGCTCGTCATCGACGAACTCAAGCGCATGGACATCGACTATCTCTTCGAGGCTGTGATAGGCCGTGGCGGTCTCGCCAAGCCCGTCTCGGGCGGTGTTTACGAAATCAATGAGAAGATGCTCGACGACACACGTCAAGCCATCCACAAGCACGCCTGTGACCTGGGCTGCATCATGGCCTACGAGATAGCGCGCATGATACCCGGTTGCCGTGCCTTCATCGCTGACCCCGGCGTGGTAGACGAGCTGTCGCCCCTTGCCCGCATCTGCGGTTCGCCCCTGATGCACCGCATCTGCATCTGGCATGCCCTCAACCAGCGCGCCATCGGCCGCCGTTATGCCCAGGAGATAGGCCGCCGTTATGAAGACCTCAACCTCATCATCTGCCACATGGGTGGCGGCATCTCTATCGCCGCCCACGAGAAAGGCCGTGCCATAGACGCCAACAACGCCCTCGACGGCGAGGGACCCTTCTCGCCCGAGCGTGCCGGTTCGCTGCCTGCAGCCGACCTGATACGCCTCTGCTTCAGCGGTCAGTTCACCGAGAAGGAACTGCTCAAGCGCATAGCCGGACAGGCTGGACTGATAGCCCACCTGGGCACCAACGACATGAAGGAAATCGAGAGCCGCATAGCCCGTGGTGACAAGCACGCCGAACTGGTGGTCGACGCCATGATCTATCAGGTGGCCAAGAATATCGCTTCCGAGGGCGCCGTGCTCTGTGGCAATATAGACGCCATACTGCTCACCGGCGGACTCGTGCGCTCCGACTATCTCGTCAGCCGTCTGCGCGAGCGCATCAGCTTCCTCGCCCCCATCCACTGCTATCCCGGCGAAGACGAGATGCAGGCACTGGCGTTCAACGCCCTCGATGTGCTGCACCACCGCCGCGAAGCCAAAGTGTATGAGTAGGCTGCCGCTGGAAGCATAGACCGACAACGGTCTGCCACTGGCGCCACCGCTGCCAGCCTGGCGGACCCGAAAGATTACACAGTCTGCCGCCGTGGCGTCAATCACGGCGGCAGACCTGCCATAAAAGGCGAGGCCAAGCATACTGGCGCTCGCCTTGTCAGTATCACATATAACAGCAAGTATTATGGGAATCATCGAAACTCTTATCATCGTGTGTGCGACAGCCGTCGTGGTGTGGGTGCTGGCGCGCATAGGCAACAGCCGGCAGGCGGCACGCACCATGCTCCTGCAGACCGAGAACGACACCCTGAAGGCACAGGCAGAGCAGCTGCAGCGCCAGACCGAAGAACTCAGACAGCAGCACCGCGTGGCCATCACCGAGCGTGAACGCTATGCCACACAAGCCGAGAACTATGGCAAGCAAGCCCAACAGCTGCAGGCTGCCATAGACCAGCAGAAAGAGGAACACCGACGTGAGCTCGAGACTCAGGCAAAGAAGATGGGTGAAGAGTTTGCCCGCCAGAGTGCCGAGCTCAAGGCCCTCTATGAGAAGCAGAAGACTGAGACCGACGAGCACTATCGCCGTCAGCTCGACGAGATGCGCCAGCAGCAGGCGAAGCAGATGGAACAGCAGGCCGAGCTCATCAAAGAGCAGATCAACACCGCCTCGGAGACCATACTCAAGAAGCGGAGCGAAGAGCTCACTTCCAAGAACAGTGAGCAGCTGTCGGCCATCCTCAACCCGCTGCACGAAAACCTCAAGCAGATGCGTGAGGCGGTGGAGCGTAACGACCGCGACCAGGCCGACCGCATGGTGAAGCTCGACGCCACCATCAAGGAGAACCTGCGTCAGGCCAAGGAGGTGGGCGAGCGCGCCGACAAGCTGGCACAGGCGCTCACGAGCGAAAACAAGGTGCAGGGCAATTTCGGCGAGCTCCAGCTGCGTACGCTCCTTGAGAATATGGGGCTGGAAGAGGGCGTGCAGTTTGAAGAGCAGACGACCATGCGCGATGAGCAGGGCAAGAGTCTGCGTGGCGACGACAGCGGATGCCGCATGATACCCGATGTCATCCTCCACTTCCCCGGCAACCGCGATGTCATCATCGATGCCAAGATGTCACTCAAGGCCTTTGAGGACTACCACAACGCCGAGACCGACGAAGAGCGCGCCCAAGCCTTGGAGCGCCACATCACGTCGGTACGCAACCACATCAAGGAACTCGCCGCCAAACGCTACTACGAATATACCGGCAAGGGGAAGGCCAAGCTCGACTTTGTGATGATGTACATCTACAGCGAGAGTGCTCTGCAGCTCGCCCTCGCCAATGCACCCGACATCTGGAAGAGCGCCTACGACCAGGGCGTAATCATCTCGGGCAGCCAGACGCTCTATATGATGCTCCGCGTGCTGGAGATGACTTGGCGACAGGTGCGCCAGGCCGAGAACCAGGAAGAAATCATGAAGACTGCCAACGAACTGGTCAATAGGGTGCAGCTCTTCTATGAGCGCTTCCAGACCGCCGACGACATGCTGGTCAAGACGCGCCATGCCTTTGACGAGGTTAAGGGTGTCACCGCTCCTGCTGGCAAGAGCATAGCCACCTCTGCCCGCAAACTCATCAAAATGGGTGCTAAGGAGAATCTGAAGCGCAAGGCAAGACTGCCCCTCCCTGTCGAAGAGGCTGAAGAGGAAGACGCCGACGAAAGCGTAGAATGATAAGGGTGTAGGGCAGACAGCGACCTACATTGTTATATATAAGTAAACAGATATATAGATGAACAGAATCGTCATACTCGGCACCGGCCACGCCACCGTCACCCGGTGCTACAACACCTGCTTTGTCCTGCAGACCGACACGACCACCCTGCTGGTCGATGCCGGCGGCGGCAACGGTATACTGCAACGCCTCGAGCAGGCGGGGATAGCCATCAAGGACCTGCATCACATGTATGTCACTCACGCCCACACCGACCACATCCTGGGCACCATCTGGGTGATACGTATGGTGCTCTCGGCTACGGGCTATGAGGGTCGGTTTCATGTGTACAGCCATGCTAAGGTGCTGCGCGTCATCAGCATGATTTGCGGCGAGACGCTCTCGGCCAAGCACCGCCGCCTGATGGGCGAGCGTGTGGTCATGCACGAAGTGGGCGACGGTACCGGCTTCAATGTAGGCGACATAGGGATGCAGAGTTTCGACATCCACTCCAAGAAGGAACCCCAGTATGGCTTCCGTGCCACGCTGCCTGGTGGCGCGGTGGTGGTGTGTCTAGGCGACGAACCCTACAACCCGCTCTGCCGTCGCTACGCCGAAGGCGCCGACTGGCTCATGAGCGAAGCCTTCTGTCTCTATGCCGACCGCGACCGCTATTATCCCTATGAGAAGAGCCACAGCACGGCGCTCGATGCCGGACGCGTGGCTCACGAGCTCGGAGCCTCTCATCTGATACTCTACCACACCGAAGACGACCACCTCGACACCCGCCGCCAGCGCTATGCCGACGAGGCTGCCCAGGAGTATAAGGGTGGGATAGTGGTACCCGATGACGGTGATGTGATAGACTTGTAGCAAGAGGGTTTATCCCAAGGTGGATAGACTATAAATACTTCTATGGAGAGGATTTAGGGCGGGAGAATTGTACTCTTTATAGTTTTGGCGGACAGCAATAAAACGGAATAAAATAATTGCTACATCGCTCCATGAATGAGAAAAAACAGTACCTTTGTGAACATGAATCCAAAATAAATTATAGATATGAACAAGCTTTTAATCATGCTATTTTCATTGCTTACTGTTGTGATGTCAAGCAGTTGCGATGAAGTGAAAGACTCGCCCCTTTTGTTTAAGGCTACTTCAAATACTAATCCTGAATATATAAGTGTCAGCTATTATCCCGAAGAAATAGGTATAACTTTTTACCCTAAGGTATCGAAATACTTCATCTATTCGTATACTTATATTGATGGTGATTTAGAGCTGACATGCACTAACTGCGACAATATTAACTATTCATTAGATTGCAGTTTTGGAATAGTAAAAAACAATGTGGGGAAAGATATCTCTGCCACCGAGGAAGAGGTTGGTGTCTCTGTGAAAAATACCGACAATAAGACACTTCGCATTCACTTTGCCAAGTTGAAGGATGAAGATTTTCCGTCGGGCTTCTTAATCGCACAAGCCACTATAAAAGTATATGGTCGAGTAGGAGGAAAAGATGTAACCACAAATATTTCGGTTTATCGCTCAAGGTTTCGTAAGCAATCTGATGATGACATTAGTAAAAAGTAAAGACATCAAAGACTATGAAACTTCAATGAAGCGAAACTTCTCCTAATCAGCCTTTCAGTAAAGCCTTTGTCTTGCGCCCAAGCAACGTAGGACAAGGGCTTTTCCTTTGTGGGCAGCAGCCTAGTCTTCACCTCCTGTTACGCTTCGCTTCATCTGCACCTTTAGCTTTTGCAATCTCTCAGGCGTGGGAGTCAATAACGAAAGGTAGCCAATCCCGATTTTCAAAGGAGTAAGGCGTGGCGCACCGCCTTTCCTGCACTTTGTGCATCTTTCCTATGCTGTTATCTGGTAGCTTACTCCATCGCCTCATGCAATATCTGTGGACGAACCTCACTTGTGTCACCAAGAGCAAGTTCAATCTCGACTGCTTCATCGCCACCTCGCTTGGTGTCACTACCTTCTAAGATGACAAGTCTGACTATGAGTATGATGTGGAGTCCTCGATGCTTACCTTCGAGGAAGTCAAACTCTTTTCGCAGCTCCTATATTTTGAGGTGAATGGGATTGAGGTGTATATGTAGTTTGGTTACCAAGTTATGTTAATTGGCTGCTATTTTGATTGTTCCGCTGATAACATCGGTTTGCATCTGAAGAACATGTATGGTACGAATGAATTGAACCAGGAGGCAACTACCGAGAAAATCTCGGTAGTTCAACAAGAAGGTGCGAGAGTGGTTCGGCGCAATACGTTGTTCTATAACCTCGATGCCATCATCTCCGTGGGCTATCGAGTCAATCTTATCCAGGACAGGGATATAATATAACCAATTACGGCAAGTCCAAGGCGGATAGACTATAAAACCGGGAAGCCTCGCCCGTCCCCCGTTATGGCTGGGACGAGCGAGGCTTCTCCTTTTCTTCTTCAAAACCGAAGGCAGCGTCGCTCTCGCCACGCATAGCCTCGCGCAGGTCTTTCCAGTTCTGAAAGCCGGCAAGCAGCGCAAGTCGGTCGAGTGTCTTGTCTGATGGGCGGCGGCCGTGAGTGACCAACTGCCACAGCCGGCGGGCATCAACATGGCGCACGATGCCCGATTCCAATCCTTTGAGAAGTGTCTCTAACTCCCGTTTCATAACATCTGATAATTGCTCATAAACAATATGGGTGCAAAAATACGAAAAAATACTGTATGTCAGCCACGGGGTGTAATCTTTTTTTCGTAATTTTGCACCCGAAAGTATATAATACTCACAAGATGAAAGAACTTGCACTTAAGTACGGATGTAATCCGAACCAGAAGCCTTCCCGTATCTTTATGGAGGAAGGCGAATTGCCCCTCCAGGTTATCAACGGCCGCCCAGGCTACATCAATTTCCTTGACGCCCTCAACTCCTGGCAGCTGGTGCGCGAACTCAAAGCTGCAACAGGACTTCCCGCCGCAGCGTCGTTCAAGCACGTGAGCCCTGCCGGTGCTGCCATCGGTCTGCCCCTGACCGACACGCTGCGTCACATCTACTTTGTTGATGACGTCGACTTCGAACTCTCGCCCCTCGCTTGTGCCTATGCTCGTGCCCGCGGTGCCGACCGTATGTGTTCGTATGGCGACTTTGTGGCGCTGAGCGATGTGTGTGACAAGGCTACTGCCCTGCTCATCAAGCGCGAGGTAAGCGACGGTGTGATAGCTCCGGGTTATACCGACGAGGCTCTCGCCGTGCTCCGCGACAAGCGCAAGGGTACCTACAACGTGATACAGATAGACCCCGACTACCAGCCCGCGCCCATCGAGCGCAAGCAGGTCTTTGGCATCACCTTCGAGCAGGGACGCAACGAGATACGCCTCGACGACCCCGCTCTCTTTGAGAACATCCCTACCCAGAACAAGACCTTCACCGATGAGGCTCGCCGTGACCTGGTCATCGCCCTCATCACCCTGAAATATACCCAGAGCAACTCGGTATGCTATGTCAAGGATGGTCAGGCCATCGGTATCGGCGCCGGACAGCAGAGCCGTATCCACTGCACCCGTCTGGCTGGCAGCAAGGCCGACACATGGTGGATGAGGCAGTGTCCCAAGGTAATGGCGCTCCCCTTCAAGCCAGGCATACGTCGCGCCGACCGCGACAACACCATCGACGTGTATATCTCTGACGAGTGGGAAGACGTGCTGCGCGACGGCACTTGGGAGATGTTCTTCACCGAGAAGCCAGAACCTCTCACCGCAGAAGAGCGCCGTGAGTGGCTCGCCCAGAACAAGGGCGTGGCACTGGGCAGCGATGCCTTCTTCCCCTTCGGCGACAATATCGAGCGTGCCCACAAGAGCGGCGTAGAGTATATCGCACAGGCTGGAGGCAGCATACGCGACGACAATGTTATCGACACCTGCGACAAGTATGGCATAGCCATGGCGTTTACAGGTGTGCGCTTGTTCCATCATTAATCCATCACAGACTATGGCAGACATCGACGATATCATCGAGGGCGGACTTGTGTTCAGAAGCGCGCCCAAAGGCAATGGCGGTCAAGACGGTAAAGTGAAGACCAAAGCCAAGAAGAAAAAGTATATCACCGGTGCCCACGGCTCGGGCTCGGCAAGGCAGAAAGCCAAATACCGTGAACAGAGAGCCAACCGAGGCAAAGGCAGAAAGTAACGTCAATGCTGATACAGAAAATGGGGACTATACGCCAACCAAGCGGCGGATAGTCCCCATTGTTGTTAAACTCTATACTGGATTAGAGGGCGAACTTGTAACCTACGGTAATCTGGAATACGCTGTTCTTGTAGTCGCTGTTCTCATATACCTTGGTGAGGCCCCAGTTGTAACGGCCGTCGATGACAACATTGTCAAACTGGTAAGAAACGCCGATTGGAATAGAGAGGTCTACAGTCTTGGCGTCTACGCTTGTGGTGACAGATGAACTGCCGCGGGCTGCCTTGTACTCACTGTTTACATTGAAACCGGGCTGAAGACCGAGTTTGACAGCAAAACCAGGAGCTACATATACGTTGGCAAGCAGAGGGATGTTGATGTAGTCGGCCTTCAAGGTCTCGGTAACACCGCCGTCCTTGTACTTGGCACCCTGCATCGAGTAGAGAGCTCCGAAGCTCAAGCCTACCATGTCAGAAAGACCATATTCAAACTCACCACCGGCAACAAGACCGAAACGGGCATCAGAGCCTTCGCACTTCTGGAAGTCTGCGATGTTAAGACCTACCTTGGGGGTAAATGTGAACTGTCCTACGCTGTTCTGGGCGAATGTGGCTGCTGAGGCCAGTAACATTACTGCTACAAATAAAATCTTTTTCATGATCTATGTGTTTTGAGTTAATACTATTGGCGCCGTCGGTAATGGCGGTGCCATTTATCTGCTGCAAATATAATGTGTTATTGCAAACTGTGCAAGAGTTGTAGCCGATTTTTTTCACATGCTGTTCTAAAAGTTGCGCAACTTGTTCGGTTTTTTCACTCGTCAGGGCATCGGGCGGTGCAATGATGGTCATGCGGAGCGTGCTTTTCACTGTCTGTCATGTATTTTTATCGGAAATTGGGGTATGTTTCAGTATTTTTGTCGTAAATTTGCAAGAGATAGTGGTGGGGCGCAGCTCCAAGGGCGCCGTAACACCTTATTATATATATAATGTGATGCACGTGATGAAGAAATATATCCTTATTGTCATGATGGCTGTCGTAGCCACGATGGCTGCCGATGCCCAGGAACGCAAGGTCGAGAACCGCCCTTATACCGACCTGCGCCCATTCCATTTCGGTATACTCGTGGGAACCCACATGCAGGATATGGAGATGGTCAACGTAGGCCCGCAGACCATCACTGCCGAGGACGGAACCCAGCAGCAGGTGCTCATCTCTGCCGACCAGGACCGCTGGGATGCTGGTCTCAACGTGGGTGTACTGGGCGAATTCCGTCTGAGTCAGAATTTCCAGTTTCGTGTAGCCCCAGCCCTCTACTTTGGCAACCGTCATCTCACCTTCCATCATCAGACCCAGACCGACGCTGGTGGCAACCGCATCGTGCGCTATCAGGACCTGAAGTCTATCTACGTGTCTTCGGCGCTCGACCTCATCTTCGCCGCGCCGCGCTTCAACAATCACCGGCCCTACATCATGGCGGGTATCAACCCCATGATTAATCTGAGCGGCAGAGATGACGACATCGTGCGACTGAAGCGTTATGACACCTTTGCCGAGGTGGGCTTGGGCTGCGACTTCTACCTGCCTTACTTCAAGTTGAGGCCCGAACTGAAGTTCATGTTCAGTCTCATCAACAGCCTCGACACTTCCCATCCCGACAAGCTCAAGGACGACGCGATGAAGCCTTTCGCCCGCAGCATCAGCGAGACGCGCACCAAGATGATAGTGCTTACATTCTACTTTGAATAGACCCTAAAACGAAACTCATTAACTATTAAAAATAAACAACCAATGAAGATTAAACACATCTCGATGATCGTGCTGCTGTGGATGATGACCATCCAGGCTATGGCACAACAAGTGAAATGGATGAACCCCATGGACGGTGACGAGCCCTACATCTGCGGACGCGCCTGGAACAAGGAAATGGGTAAGAGTTATGACCGTCTGCCCGAGCGATTCGCTGCCACGCTGCCCAAGAACGTGTGGAGCCTGAAGGCCCAGACTGCCGGCGTCATCGTGCGCTTCGTCTCCAACTCCAAGACTATCCGTGTGCGCTACGGATGTCCGTCAAACAACTACAACGGCTTCAATATGACCGGTATCAACAAGTCGGGCGTAGACCTCTACGGCAAGACTCCCGACGGAGATACCCACTGGATAGCCAACCACATGAGTTGGAAGATGAAGGCTGATACTGCCCGCATGGAATGGCAGAACCTGACCTTCAAGAACAAGAGCCGTGGCGTGGAGTATACCCTCTATCTGCCCAACTACAACGGCGTGAAGTGGCTCGAGGTAGGTGTCGACGCCAATGCCAGCTTCCAGTTCATCCACCAGTCGCCCGAGCGCCCCATCGTCATCTACGGCTCGTCCATCATCCAGGGTGCCTCTCCCTCGCGTCCCGGTATGGCGATTACCAATATCGTGGAGCGCGAGATGGAATATCCCGTCATCAATCTGGGCTTCTCGGGCTCAGCCCGCATGGAGCCTGCCGTTTTCGACATGCTCAGCGAGATCAACGCCCGTGCCTTCGTCGTTGATGCTATGCCCAACAGCTTCAACCTCAAGGAGCCCGAAATCATCAAGCGTGCCAAGGAGGGTGTGATGAAGCTGCGCGCCAAGAGCGATGCCCCCATCCTGCTCTGCGAGTGCCACCCCACGCCCGACAGCGTGTTCCGCGCCAATGTCGCCGCCAAGTACAACCGTGGCAACGCCGCTCTCCACAAAGCCTACGATGAGCTCAAGGCAGAGGGAGTCAAGAACCTCTTCTATATGAACAAGGCCGACATCGCCTTTGGCGAAGAGTATATGATAGAGGGTTCTCACCCCAACGACCTGGGTTGCCGCGTCTATGCCGACGCCTATATCAAGAAGCTGCGCGAGATGCTCGCCGAGGACGCACCCAACAAGGTGTTCCCTCCCGTCACACAGCGTCGCGACGGATGCTATGAATGGCGCGTGCGCCATAACCAGGTGGTCGAGCTCAACCACACTACCGACCCCGAGATACTGCTTATCGGCAACTCTATCACCCACTTCTGGGGCGGCAATCCCGTCAACGGTGTCAACAATGGCGGAGCCGCCTGGGGCAAGACCTTCGGCAAGCGCCGCGTTACCAATATGGGCTTCGGATGGGACCGTATAGAGAACGTATTCTGGCGTATCTACCACGGAGAGCTCGAGGGCTGCAAACCCAAGCACATCTGTCTGCTCATCGGTATCAACAACTACTATGTCAACACCGAGGAGGAGATAGCACAGGGTATCGTTGACCTCACAGCCCTCATCCGTGAGCGCCAGCCCCAGGCCAAGATTCACGTGCTCAAGGTCTATCCCGCCAAGAACCGTGAGGTCAAGGTGGCACGCATCAACCAGCTGCTCGAGCAGAAGTTTGTGGCAGACGACAAGACCGAACTCGTAGACCTCACCGACTGCCTGACTCTCAAGGACGGTTCGGGCAAGATTGACCCCACCTGCTTCATGAAGGACGGACTGCACCCCAACGAGAAGGGTTACACCCTGCTGGGCAAGCAGCTCAAGAAGCACCTCAAGTAAATCATCCCCATCATCAATGACAAAGCCCTCGACGCCGATAGCGTCGAGGGCTTTGTGGTAGATGGTCGCTGTGATTACTTGCGCTTCACCTTCAGTTCTATCTTGCCTACATAGATGGCGTGCTTGCCGTTCTGGTCTACGGGTACCTGGCGGCCGTCGAGGTCCTTGACATAGCGTAGCGTCTGGAAGTAGGTGTGGCTATGGCCGCCCAGCACCAGGTCGATGCCGCGCGAGTGGCTTATCACCTCCTGGTCGCTCATGCCGCGCTCGAGCCAACCCAGATGCGACAGGCAGATGACTACATCGCAGCCTTCGCGAGTGCGCAGCAGCTGCGCCATCTCGTTGGCGGTGGCGATGGGGTCGAGGTATTCCACGCCGCCTATCTTCTTGTCGTCCACGAGACCCTTGAGTTTGGGGTCGATGCCGAACACGCCGATGCGCACACCCTTGACGTGGAACACGCGATAGCGCTCGACTTTGCCCTCGAGCGGTGTGCCCGTGAAGCGATAGTTGGCGCAGAGCACGGGGAACTTGGCCATGTCGAAGAGACGTGCCATATTCTCCACGCCGAAGTCAAACTCATGGTTGCCTATGGTCGAGGCGTTGACGCCCATACGGTTCATCAGCTCTATCTCCACTTCACCCTTGAAGAGGCTGTAGTAGGGAGAGCCCTGCGAGAAGTCGCCGCTGTCGAAGACCAGCAGGTCGGGGTCCTTGAGCCGCTCCTGGCGCAGCATCTCGATGCGGCGCAGAAAGCCGCCACGGCCAGCCACGGCGGTGTCGGCGAGGTTGGGGTTGAGCGGCAGGATGCAGCTGTGGGTGTCGTTGGTGTGCATGATGGTGATGGTCACCGTCTTGCGGGCTGCGGCTGCGGTACATACGACGATGGCGGCAGCCAGTATCATGATGCGTTTCATAAGTCTTCTCCTATGTTTATTGGACCTTGATACGCCCCTCAATGGCAGCGTCGACCGTGCCATGGGTGCGGAAGTAGTCCATGATGATATATCTCACGTTGTTTTCTTCGGTCTGTGGCGACACCAGCTGCGTCTTCTGCTTGAAGGCGTCGAGCTTGTCGTTGCCCTGGGCCAGATAGTCCAGGGTGGCTATGCGGTAAGAGGCATTGGGGTCTATGGGCTTGCCTCCCACGGTGGCGGAAACCAGCTTGTGGTCGCTGCTGATGACCAGTGCCACCTCGTGGCTCACTCCCTCGCCGCCTACTGCTGCTATCTGCTCGAAGAGCTGGGTCACCTGGGCGCCGGTGAGGGTGAGCAGGCACAGCTTGTTGTCAAAGGGGGCCACATCGACCACGTCGCCGATGGTCACCTTGCCCTTGGCGAGCGAGGCGCGGATACCGCCCATGTTGTATACGGCAAAGTCGGGATGCTCGCCGAAGCGGGCTGAACCCCATATCAGTATGTCGCTCAGCAGATTGGAAAGCGCGCCTTCGGGGCGGCGCACGGTCAGGTCGCGGGCGACGGTGCCTACCACCGGACTCATGAGCGAATCGACTTTGTGGGTGTAGGGCGCCAGAAACTTGTGCGCCTCGGTGTCTTGGGTGTCGTACCGGCTGTCTATCAGGATGCGCGAGCGCGTAATCTCGCTTACCTCATAGTGGGACCGGCAGCCCGCCATCGCCAGCGCGACGGGGAGGACGAGAGCCAAAAGGGTTTTCTTCATATTTGTAATGTCGTTTAGTTGATTGCAAGGCGCATGGCGGCTCGGCGAGCCTCGCCTCGGTGCAAAAGTAGGAATATTTTTTGACTTACGCTTGGCTTTGTGCCGCTTTTTTCGTGTGGCGTGGCGATTTCGCCCCATTCTTGTGGCGGTGGTGGCAACTGCCAGCCTCAGATCTGCTCACGTTAGACAGGCGGGAGTAGACTCTCGGGCAGGGTAGGGTGGCTACGGCGGTCAGGGTTATGTCCTTTATCCCCAAACGGTCATTAGGGCTTGCTTGGATTTTGCTTTTAGAGTGGATTTAGTTTGGCTTATTGCTGGCAAAAGTCCTGCCGGGGTAACGCCTACGGCTAAACGCAACACTTACAGCTTTGCTATATTAGTGGGGGTATCTTACCCTGGGTAGCGTGCTTTCGCCCGCAACCCAGGGCTATGTAATCACAACTCCATTACCTTTCCGTGGCGCACTGCGCCACGCCGGTGACCGTTGGTTCAGAGTTGCCAAGGTTGCGTACCATCCACCATGGGCTACCCCATCATTGTATGTGCACAACACATCATGGGCAAACATCATTCCACCCTTGGGTGCATACCATCCATCATGGTTAGCCAATTACTGCCAAATATGTTTGACCATTCATATAGGAAGACGGTACGCACCCCCGGCAACTCTGTAGGAGTTGCGATTCCCCAGCCCAGGGTTGAGGTGCGCAGCGCCTCTACCCTGGGTAATACATATAATAAGGTGGAGCAACGCTGTAAGTGTTGCGTTTAGCCGAAGGCGTTACCCGCAGCAGGAAATGCAAATACTTTTGGCTTTTAATGAGTAATAACGAGCTATTGCGAATAACGAAACAAACAAAAGGCGCCTTGTAAAAGACCGAAGACTCAGAGCAGTCATCAGGTAACACGGCAAACGGCATATTTATATATTCGGGAGTGATTTTTGCGCCAGCAGGGGGTGTTTTACCCCCCCCCGTTTGGCTTTTTTTTGAGGTAAAATGTAAAAATATTAAAGGATTATGATTACATTGTTAATAATTTTTGTTACTTTTGCACTGTTTGTTTACTTAGACTAACCCGATGCGGGTAATCCGTCCGATATGGCGGACCATGAAGGACGACGTTTTCCGCATAAACGAGAATGAAAGAGATTTCCCTTAGGGGAAATACCGATGTGAAGAATTATAATAATCATCATGCTGGGCAAAATTTACAACTGGTATTTTCGCAAGTCAGCCTTACCCCGCTGGGCTGTTGTGATTTTTGATGTCGTGCTGTGCTTCTTCAGCGCTCTGTTCGTTATCTGGCTGCGCCATAGTGCGCAGGATATCCTCAACGAGTGGTCATTGCTGTTCCCCTCATTGCTGGCTATCTGCGCCGCCAATGTCGTGGGCTTCCGTGTCTTTCGTACCTATTCGGGCATACTGCGCTTTTCGCAGTTTGTAGACTTGTTGCGCATAGTCTACTCCACGCTTCTGGCGTTCTTTGTCTATCTTGCGTTCAATTATGCAGTCATCAACTACGGTTGGGAGAATGTCTTCTATGCCTTCACCGGACGTAAGCTGATAGCCATCTTTGGCGGCATACTCACCGTGTTGTGCATCTCGCGCATCATCATCAAGATGGTGTTTGAGAATGCTCTCGTGGGCGACCACGCACGCCGCACCCTCATCTACGGAACCCACGCCGGAGCCATAGCCATCACCAACGAGGCGCTGAACACCAAGCCCGTCAAGTTTGTCATCGACGGATACATCGGCGACAGCAAGCCCCACTACAAGGAAAGACTCATGGGACGACACATCTATTCGACCCGAGAGGACCTGGCTGCCATCATACGCAAGCGCAAGATAGAGGCAGTGATGGTGAGTCCGCTCAAGCACGACCTCTTTCTGAAGAACCGCAAACTGCAGGACCTCTTCATCGAGGCAGGACTTAAGATATACGTTGCCCAGAGCACAGAGAAGTGGGACAAGGATGGCGAGACACAGATGAAGGTGTCGATGCGAGAGGTGAAGATAGAGGACTTGCTGCCACGCGAAGAAATCAAGGTCGACATGGACAGTGTGGGCAAGCTGCTCAGCGGCCGCAAGGTGCTCATCACAGGTTCGGCTGGCTCGATAGGCAGCGAGATGGTGCGACAGATAGCCATCTATCATCCCGCAGAGATGATGCTCATAGACCAGGCAGAGACGCCACAGCACGACATCCGTCTGATGATGAAAAAGGACTATCCCGACATCATCGCCCACACCGTGGTGACAAGCATATGCAAGCAAGACCGCATGGAGGCAATCTTCAGTGAGTTCCGCCCAGACTACGTGTTCCACGCCGCAGCCTACAAGCATGTGCCCATGATGGAAGACAACCCCAGCGAGAGTGTGCAGAACAATGTGTGGGGTACCAAGGTGATAGCCGACCTCAGTGTCAAGTACGGCGTCAAGAAGTTTGTGATGATTTCCACCGACAAGGCGGTCAACCCCACCAATGTGATGGGCTGTTCCAAGCGCATCTGCGAGATTTATGTGCAGAGCCTCGACAAGGCCATCAAGGAGGGCAAGATAGAGGGTGTCACCCAGTTTGTCACCACGCGCTTCGGCAATGTGCTCGGTTCCAACGGTTCTGTCATCCCTCTCTTCCGCAAGCAGCTGGCAGAGGGCGGACCGCTCACGGTGACCCATCCCAAGATTATCCGTTTCTTCATGCTCATCCCCGAAGCCTGCAAGCTGGTGCTCGAAGCCGGTACCCACGGCAAGGGTGGCGAGATATTCGTCTTCGACATGGGCGAGCCCGTGAGGATAGCCGACCTGGCACGCCGAATGATACAGCTCAGCGGCGCCAAGAATGTGGAGATACAGTTCACCGGACTGCGCGACGGAGAGAAACTCTACGAAGAGGTGCTCAGCGAGAACGAGAACACGCTGCCTTCATTCCACGAGAAGATACGTATCGCCCAGGTGCGCAGCTATGAATATGAGGACGCCGAGCGCGAGATCGAAGAGCTGAACGACATCGCTGCCGGTTACGACGACATGGCTACGGTGGCTAAGATGAAACATATCGTGCCCGAGTATATCAGCAAGCACTCCAAGTACGAAGTCCTCGACAAAGACTCGACTGTGGCATAGCCCACGCATCCACTGATACCCGTCAATGGCATCGCCCCGCCCATATAGAGATATGTGGGCGGGGCGATGTGCGTTTGTGGGGAGAGAGGGGGCTGGGGCAGAGGTGCCGGCGGTGGCATCAGCGGCATCATCGTCGCCCCAGTGGCGTTCTCAGTCGTCCTCGGCTCGGTCGCAGCCGGCAGCTTAGACGCGGCTCACGATTTCGTCGATGCTCTTGCGCTTCTTCTCGGGCTGCTGACAGTCGTTGGCAATGTGGCCGATAGGGATGATGGCGACAGGCTCCATCGGGGCTTGGGCAAACAGCTCGCGGGCGAGAGCCACATTGAAGTTGCATACCCAGCAGGTGCCCAGACCGCGCTCGGCGGCTGCCAGGCAGAGATGCTCGGTGGCTATGGCGAGGTCTATGTCGCCGTGGGCGTGGCTGTCTTCGGCGCGCACCCAGTTTTCTTCCGTGTTCTTCAGACAGACGATGTAGAGTGGGGCAGTGGCAAACCATTCGCGGTCGTAGCATCGGCGCAGACGGGCTTTGGCGTCATCGCTCTCCACGATGACAAAGTGCCACGGCTGGCGGTTGCAGGCAGAGGGAGCCATGCGCACACACTCCATGATGTAGTCGAGGTCGGCTTGGGCGACAGCCTCGTCAGTGAAGCGTCTTGCGGAGAAGCGCTTCTCGGTAAGTTGAAGGAATTCCATAATCGTAGCAATCAAAAAGCGACACGCCCCATTGCTGGAGAGTGTCGCTCTAAATCGTTGTGTTGTCTCTATGCGATTATTCGCCCAGGCTGATAGCCTCGTTGGGGCAAACACTTGCGCAAGTGCCGCACTCTGTACAAGCGTCGGGGTTGATAGAATACTTTTCGCCTTCAGAGATAGCGCCTACAGGACACTCATCGATACATGTACCGCAAGCGATACAATCGTCACTAATTACGTATGCCATAATCTTTAATTTTATATTGTTAATAATCTTGTTCTCAATCCATTATAGTAGGTTCCCTATGCACCACAGGCCGCTCGCCATGCGCTATAGCTTGTTTTCTATGCTCCGCAGGTGGTTCTCCATGCACCACAGATTGCTCTCCATGCACCACAGATTGCTCTCTATGCGCTATAGAATACCTACTAATGTTGTTGCAAAGTTACAACTTAATTCTGACATACCTACAAATAGGGATAAAATTTTTATAGTTTTTCCCGTTTTTTTATTCTTACCCCTCCCTTCCCGCCGTGCTCACCTCCACAATATTTATGACCATCTCTGCGAAAATTATGACCATCTCCACGCCGCTGGAGGGTACCTCCACGAAAATTATGATGACCTTCACAAAAATTATAATGGCCTCCACAAAAATTATGATGACCTTTGTGAAGATTATAATGACCTCCACAAATGATATAACCACCTCCGCGTTCTTGCTGTCCATCTCCGCCACACCCCAAGTCCTTTTCACCCCGAAGGAGCATCTTCCGAAACCTGTGCAGGTCAATGGCGTGACGCCCGAAGTTCTAATCTTTTCCGCCGAAACCTTGGTGGTTTGACGATTATGCCGTAATTTTGTGGGCGCACAGCCCGAACCGATAGCTCGGAAGGCTGGTTGCTATACCTTATTATATATATAGAAGAATTATGGACCAAAAGAATAACGAGCAGACCATGCAGCTGCAACTGGACATTAAGCCCGAGGTGGCTCGAGGCATCTATGCCAACCTGGTGTTGATTAACCACTCACACAGTGACTTCGTGATAGACTTCGCGCAGGCATTGCCGGGCATGCCCAAGCCCGAGGTGGCAAGCAGGATGATTATGGCGCCCGAGCACGCCAAGCGCCTGCTCATGGCGTTGCAAGAGAATGTGCTAAAGTACGAGCAGACTTTCGGGCGGATTGACCTCGGCACCGCTGAGGACCAGCGCATGATACCTCCCATTGCCCCCACCAGCGGCGAGGCCTAAGGC
>NZ_NPJJ01000011.1 GCF_002251385.1 Prevotella sp. P5-108 | reverse complement strand
CGCACCTCAACCCTGGGCTATGAAATCGCAACTCCTACAGAGTTGCCAAAGATGCGTACCTACAGCAAGTTATAATATCCTAACCCACAGCAAGATAGGACTCCCGCCCCTTGGGGAGGGCCAGGGGAGGGGCTTCTGTTATCGCCTTTTTTTTCATTATTTCAATATTTTTTACCGTTTTCCTTTTGGTTATTGTATATTTTTTATAATTTTGGAGCGTTAATTGGTGAAGCTGCATATCTTCATACCACTTTGGTGGTTGTTACGAGGGTGGCGGAGACCAATGCGATCTTTGCCCCATGCTCACGCCGAGCCTTGCATAGCAGGGAGGGGTGGTGGGAAAAGGGGCACGACATATATTAAGGCGTTTACTTGACGCTTTGTTCTTGACGAACTGGAATCTCGCAAATTCCCCACATTAAAGTCTTGAGCTTAGCCAACGGTAGATGTCCATGGGTGTGATTATGTTGCAACCCCATTACGGCTCTATACCTTATTATATATAGGTATCGGGGCTGTCTTGGCTATTGTGGCTTTTCATATCGGCGTGGGCTCTGGCGTTGTCTGTTCAACTTTAATAGGCAATGCGAGAGCCTCAGTTCGTGGGACAGACGACAAGCGGTGTTCCCACGCTTTTTTTATGCTCGCTTTCCATCTCTATCTTAACAACCTGACCGGCCCAGGGGACCTCCGGCGTAAATGTAGATATACTAACTATCAAAAATAATTATAGTATGAGAAACGTTTACAACTTAAGCATTAGGGCCTGGCTTTTGTCCTTGCTCTGCCTGTTGGTAGGAGGCAGGGCGGTGGCCAATGAGCCACAGCACCCTAAACCTACCAATGACTACATCACTGTCAATGATGTTACGTTGGTGCCAGGTAGCGCCGATACCTATCAGGTGGAGATAAGCCTGGTGGGTTCCCAGATTTACACTGCTTATCAGATGGATATACTCTTTCCACCTGGAGTGGATGTAGTGGTTGATGAATATGGGCCTTATGTTGTTCTTTGGGATGGTGATAGATGTATTTACCCTAAAGGAAGAGACGGGAAACTTGTCCATAGTCTGTCGTCTTCTTATGGAGTGGTAAGTAATAAACGGCTTCGTATATCTTGTAGAGATGACATGAATAGAGTGCTCACAGCCACCAGTGGCAAACTACTCTACTTCAAGGTAAAGGTATCTCCCTATCTCAAGCCGGGAGACGTAGTCCTAAAGGTTACCAACCTTGATTTTATTACCATTACCAAGGAGAATTCTCAGAAGTATCACTGCAAGGACCAGACGCTTACGCTCCATGCCACGGCTGAGAGCACGGCGACGCTTTCGGTGAGTGGCTCCAGTCATTATGGCACCTGCGTGTTGCCCTTCGCTGTGTCCCCATTGCCCCACGGCGTCAAGGCCTATTCTGCCAAGGGGCTCGACGACACGGGTCAGCTGGTGGTGCTCAGCGAGGTGACGCAGCTGGCAGCCTATACACCTTATATATTATATAGTGCCTCTGGTTATACCGGCTCGCTGTCGGGCACGGTCGATGCTAACAAGTATGGCGAGGTGGTCAGCGACGGATTGCTTCGCGGCGCCATCGCTCCGCAGAAGCGCAAGGACGGCTATGTGCTGCAAGACCTCGGCGAGGGTGCCAAGTTCTATGCCATGGATGGCGTGGAGTTTCTCATCCCCGAGGGCAAGTGCTGGCTCGAGATGCCCGCCGCGCAAGCCTCTGCCCCGCAGTATGGCATACAGATAGGCACCACCACGGGCATCACCGCCCCCACCGCATCTGCCTCCGCCCACGGCAAGATATACACCCTCGACGGCAAGGAGGTGAAGACCATGCAGCCCGGCGGCATCTATGTGGTGAACGGAAAGAAAGTATTGAAAATAAAATAACTAACTAAAATCAAATAAAACATGACACACAAAACTTTTATCAACATCTGCCTAACGCTCATCGCCCTATGCTGGACAATGGCGATACAGGCGAAAACAGCAACTGTAGATGGTATTAATTATTACCTTAATGCAGATGCAAAGACTGCTGAAGTTACCAAATCAACTGCTACTGGCGACATCGTGATTCCAGAAAAGATTACTGTCGATGGCGTAGAATACACGGTGACAAGGATTGACAATCAAGCATTTATGGATTGCAAAGCCCTTGCTTCTGTGACCATGCCATCGGTGACAAGTATCGGTGCCCAAGCATTTATGTTTTGCCATGCCCTTGCTTCTGTGACCATGCCGTTGGTGACAAGTATCGGTGGCCAAGCATTCTGGAGTTGCTCAAACCTTACTTCTGTGACCATGCCATCGGTGACAAGTATAAACGACTTTGCATTCTCCAGTTGCTCAAGCCTTGTTTCTGTGTCCATGCCATTGGTGACAAGTATAGGTGGTAGTGCATTCGGCGGCTGTTCAAATCTTGCTTCTGTGACCATGCCGTTGGTGACAAGTATCGGTGGCCAAGCATTCAACAGTTGCTCAAGCCTTACTTCTGTGGACATGCCTTTGGTGACAAGTATAGATAACCAAGCATTCTCCGGTTGTTCAAGCCTAACTTCTGTGACCATGCCGTTGGTGACAAGTATAGGTAACGAGGCATTCCAAGATAGTCCAATTACCCACCTCTCTCTACCTGCGACTCTAACAAGTATTGGCAAAGACTGTTTTGGTCAAACGAGAGAAATCACGCTTGCAGCGACGACTCTATTCACATTCGAAATAGGTTCTCTTTGGAAGTATGCTGTCATCCGTGTGCCTGAGAGTGCGGTGGATGACTATCGGACTGCAGCGGGATGGAGTAACTATAAGGACCAGATATTCTCTATGAGTGACATCACGGATTATGATGTTACTGTGACTGCGCAGGAGAAGGAGTCAGGGCTGCATAATATGATTACCGAAGCCAATCTCAGCAAGGTGGTATCGCTGAAGGTGACGGGTACCATCAACGGCTATGACATCATGGCGATACGCAACAAAATGCCTTATCTGCACCACCTCGACCTGACAGATGCCACTATCGTGGCCAATGATTTTGAATACTATACAGGCTGTCATACCGAGGATAATGTCATTGGAGATTATATGTTTTATAATTTAGATAAACTTATATCCGTAAAGTTGCCTAAAAATGCTACCAGTATTAGAAGTTGTGCTTTATCTGACTGTTACAGCCTTGTCGAAGTTATCCTGCCTGTTAAGTTAGAGGAGATTGGCAGTTCTGCCTTCAATTTTTGCTCGAACCTTAAAAACATAGATTTCCCACCTACGCTTAAGACGATTGGTTCACATGCATTCCAGCGTTGTGACCGTCTGGAAAAAATCTCTTTGCCTGGCGTGGAAGCTATTGATTTTGGGGCCTTCAAAAATTGCAACAATCTCACAGAAGTAAGAATCCCCAGCACGCTAAAGTCTATAGGCGATGATGCCTTTTACTGCGGAAACCTGAAAAACGTATATACCTATACCGTGGAGCCGATTAATATTGGGCAAAACACATTCGACAAAACAACCTATGAGACAGGTTCCCTGTATATCCCCAAGCAGAGCAAAAACAATTACTATTGGAATACCCAGTGGAGCCAGTTCGCCAAATTGGAGGAGTTTGACGAACCCTACAAATATTTCTACCTGAACAAGGAATACACCTTGGACGACCGATTTACGGGCGAGCCCGATATCGATATCAACCCTGGTGGTGGCATCATCGTGCCCGGCAAGCCTGAGCTGCCTCCACAGGATGCAGACACCATACACATCAAGGGCGACGGCAAAAACTGGGCATCCATCATCGCCAATGCCAACCTCAATGCCAAGGGACTCTATATAGACATCACCATCAAGGCCAACCGTTGGTATTTCTTCAGCTTCCCCTTCAAGGTAAGAAAAGCCGATATCTCGTGTGGCAAGAATGTGAAGTTCGTGTTCCGTACCTACAATGGCGCCATCCGTGCCGAGTATGGCAAGGGTGGATGGATAGACCTGGATAGCTCCGAGGAATATCTCTACCCCGGCAAGGGCTACATCTTCCAGGCGTCGCTCGACTGCACGCTGTCTATCAAGATAGAGAAGAGTGCGTTTGGCAAACTGCCCAACGTGAATGTAGACACCAAGCTCGATATTCACACGTCGACCAATGAGCAGAACGCAAGCTGGAACTTTGTGGGCAACCCCTTCACAGCGTTCTACGACATCAACGATATGGGCTACAACAGTCCTATCACCCGCTGGAACAGCGACAGCAACACCTACGAGGCTGTGCGTCCCGGCGACGACAATGCCTTCCTCAATCCCTTTGAGGCATTCTTCGTGCAGTGTCCTAAGGACAATGACGACATCAACTTTGGTGGCGACAAGCGTCTTACCCAGACTGGTAGAGACAAGAAGATGAACAGCCAGATGCAGAAGGCACGCATGGAAGGACAGTTTGACGTGCAGCGCCAGATAGTAAACCTCACCCTGAGCGACGGAACCACCACCGACAAGACCCGCGTGGTATTCAATCCCGACAAGAAGGCAGGCTATGAGCGCGACTGCGATGCCGCCAAGTTTGAGAGCAACGGCGCCTCTGAGCTCTATACCGTAGAGGCTCTGGCAGGCAGACTCGCCATCAACGAGCGCCCCGAGGGTAGCGTGAAGATAGGTTACCGCGCTGCCAAGGCTGGCGAATATACCATCGCCGCCCAGCGTATGGACCGCCAGGTACTCCTGCGCGACAACGACCTGCAGATAACCTTCGACCTCACCCAGGGCGACTATCACTTCACCTCTGATGCCGGCGAGTTCGACAACCGCTTCATGCTGCTCATCGACAACAGCACCACCGGTATCGGCGACATCGTGACCACCACTGGCGTCAACGTGAAGCCCACCGACAGCGGCCTCAATATCAGCAATCTGCAGGGCAAGACCCTCCATGTCTATGCTCTCAACGGTGCCCTCTATGCCACCCGCACCCAGGATGGATTCCTCGGCCTCACCAAGGGTGTCTATCTGGTAGAAGTAGAAGGACTGAAGGCCAAGTTTATGGTAAGATAAAAGGCATAGGACTATGACCAAGTTACAACGATTACTGATGACATGGCTGCTGCTCATCGTGGGCAGCGCCATGCTCACGGTGTCGGCGCAAGACGATTTCAACCCCGGCAATCCGCCCGAGCCCAATCTGCGCCTTAGGGTCCGCGTGAGTTCCGAGCGCGGCGATACCTCGGGCAGTGGCACCTATCTCAGTGGCACTAAGGTGAAGATAAGCACCTCGTCACAGAGCCCGGACTTCACCTTCGCCTACTGGACGCTCAATGGCGAGAAGTATAGCGAGCAGCCGACATTTGAGTATGTCGTGGCCGACCGCAACGTAAACTTTGTAGCCATCTACGACTTTACGCCCCTCAACCCCTCTGAGCCACAGATGCCCGACACCTACCGTGTGTATGTCTCTACCAATGAGCCGGGCAGCTGTTCGTTCAACCGCGACAACGGAGCCAAAGCCAAGGCTGGTACAAGGGTGGAACTTAGGGCTACCCCCAGTCAGGGATATAAGTTCAAGGGATGGTTCGTCGACGGCGTGAAGCAGAGTGACCAGCTTACTTTCAACTTCGAGATGCCAGCCAGCAACGTGAACTACGAAGCCCGGTTTGTCTATAACCCCGACAGCCCCGACGAGCCCCAGGGCGACGGCAGTCAGACGGGTAATATCACCAATAGTCAGGTGGGCGACGTCGATGGTGATGGCACGATAGATACCGCCGATGCCGTGATGATTATCGAACATTATATCAAGGGTACCACCGACAAGCTCAACAAGGCGACAGCCGACGTCGATGGTGACGGAAAGATAGATACGGCCGATGCGGTCAAAGTGATTAACAAATATGTAAACAAAGAATAAGACAATGAGACATAATTATGTAAGACCCCAGTCAGAGCGCATACGTGTGGATGCTATGCACACCCTGCTCGCTGGTAGCGGTGGCTTGGAGAAAAGCGACAAGCCTGGCGATCCCACCAGACCCATCCTCGCCCCGCGCAACGATTGGTATGACGAAGATGAATGACGATAGCTGAGTAGTCAGCTTGACTTTTATCCGTGGCCCAGACTTCTCCCGCCTCTCCAAATGGTATAGGGAAAGTTTGGGCCTTTTTTAGGTGGAGACCAAACTGAGGAAGCCCCTCCCCAACCCTCCCCAAAGGGCGGGAGCTTATACTTGCTGTGTTTAAGGCGGTTTGGAGGTTCTCTTTCCCCTTGGGTAAGGCTGGAATCGTGCTCGTGGCTGGTGAGGTGTCCATGATGAGGGATAGGGGTTGGCTGGTACATGGTAGAGATGTCCGCAAGCAGCAGCAACTCTGACGGAGTTGCGTTTAGCCGTAGGCGTTATTCTCAGTTGGAATTTATCACAATAAATAAGCAGAAAAACTCGCTGCGGTAACGCCTTCGGCTAATCGCAACTCTTTCAGAGTAGCATTGATTTGTAGTGAATTGCACCCAGGGTAGAGGCGCTTCGCCCCTCAACCCTGGGCTATGAAATCGCAACTCCGTCAGAGTTGCCAAGGGTGCGTACCATCCACGATGGGCTAACCCATCATTGGATGCGCACCACACACCATTCCACCATTGGGTGCATATCATCCATCATGGTTAGTCCATTTCCGCCCAAATATATTTGACCATACATATCGGAAAATGGTACGCATCCCCGGCAACTCTGACGGAGTTGCGTTTCCCCAGCCCAGGGTTGCGGGCGAAGCACTACCCTGGGTAGCTACCCCCAACTAACTAGGCAACTCTGTAGGAGTTGCGTTTAGCCGTAGGCGTTACTTGTCTCGTGCGGTTCCATATCCACTTGATATACTCACATAAGAAGCTACAAAAAGTCCGCCGTTGGCGGTAAAAAAAGTCCGGCTTGCGCCAGTAGAAAAAGTGATTACCTTATTTCTTGTCGATATATAACACCTCTTCTTCCTTGCTCTCTTCGGTGAACCACTACAAGCAACTGTTTTTTTTACCGCCAATGGCGGACTTTTTGAACGGCCAACGGCCGCTTTTTTTACCATGGCTTTTTGTGTTTATATCATCAGCTTATTAAATCCAAATCAGCCTAATGACCGTTTTGTGTTTATACATCCCGCTTTCTACCCATTCAAGGAAAAGCCTTTTGTGCAAATCATCACAAACGGCTTTTACCTCCATATTGGATCGTCCTTCCAATTTCCGATAAAACCAAGCCTTTGATAAGGAATGTTCTGATTGGCACTTATCAGATCAAGAATCTTATTTTTTATTTTATTTCCGGGGCAGACAGCATTGCAGAGATACAGCATTGCCACGATGAAGCCGTATGGCCTGTTCTTCTGATTTTCTGTCAATGGTGAGTTTAGCCATTTGCCACGTAAGCCTCTTGGATTGGTTACTTTCTTTCCAAACGTTCTGTTCCATAGTCTGGAATGGTGTGCCACAATGTTACGCATCAGAGAAATCGCCTCAAGCCAACCTGTAAGGTCTTTTGCTGAGTAAAGTCCAAAATCGTTGGCTATTGCGGAACGCTGCGGAAGCTGCGACTTAAGGTTTTTACACATCTTGGAAAGAGTACCGAATGTTGCCACCTCTATTATCCTCCACGCATCCGGATTGTCACCGTCAAAAGACTCCTCGTCCCAGTTGGGATGACTGTCTATATATTCTTTGGCAAAAGGCTCCGTACTTCTTCCAAATTCATATTTTAAGTCGTAAACGAAATCTTCATGGTAATCACTGTTCTCAAAAAGGGAGGAGTCCAAATACCATAATCCATTACCTGCGGCTTGTGACATATGGTTAATCACCTTTGAACGCAATGCCACTTCTATTATTTCTATTGCGTCAAAAAGGATGAGGCGCAGCTGATGGTCGAAATCATACCGCCGGATAACATCACTAAAGGTGGTTCCTTCAATGAAATCTCCATCTGTATCTGCATCCAGTAAGTCTCTCCAATAATATTTCAGACGGAAATAGCTGATACGCGAGAAACACTCCTTGGCCTTACGCTCTTCATCATCTGAGAAATTCATGCCCTTGTCACGAAGCAAGCGTATCTGTTCTTCTATATTATGCGGTTTCTGATTTACCATACCTGTTTTATAAAAAAAAGTGACCCGCCTGCAGGTCTCCGGGATGCAGACGGGTTCTGTTATCTTTGATTTGGTATAAACCGAGAATCTTCTTTTTCGGGTGTAAAGTTAGCAATAAAGTCTCAAACAACCAAACTTTTTTCAAGGAAAATATGAAGTTAAAGGAATGAAGGTAGCCAACCGATAAGCCCATCCCCATTCCTGCTCAAGGGGCGGGAGTTCCTTCACCGCTGAGTTTTAGGGCATCACAAAGAAGCTACAAAAAGATTTGCGCCTTTTCAGGGCTTCGCCCTTTGCGTCTGTGCGTGTCGTGTAATATCTCGAGAGCGAGCTCTCGGATATTCCGCGCCACCCCCATCCGCGTCTGCCTGATGGCAGGCTGAAAAGTCACAAATGACAAAAAGTCCGCCGTTGGCGGTAAAAAAAGTCCGGCTAACGCCGGTACAAAAAATGATTACCATATTTTCTATCGGCAGGTGTCAAAAAGATGGAATGTTGACTTCACGGCTGATGGCGTTCCGCAGTCTGCATAGTCTTGTTGGAAAGCTATCGAACCACGACCTTTTCCTTTAAGCCTCATTTCTATACTGTTTACAGTGCTTTGGCTTGATGTTTGTGCCATATTTTTGAAACCTTTTTATTATATTTTTGGTTCTTGTTCGTCTGCAATGATATGGTATTTTCTTCTAAACACCAACATTATTATTGATTATCCGTTTTTGAAAGGCATTTTTGGCAAACTCGCAATAGGTCAGTCTATCAATTTCACCAATTCATGTAGGAGTTGTGTTTAGCCGTAGGCGTTACCCGTAGCAAGTTATAATACACTAACCCACAGCAAGACGCCCCTTGGGGAAGACCTGGGGAGGGGCTTATGCAATGGGAAAGAGGCCAAACAGGAATGTTTTTAGATACAATCCTTGCAGAAAATCTCAAAAAGGTGTATAAACCGATAGGGTAAAAATCTCAAAAAGGTGCGAATAATGTTATTATGAAAAGAAGGATATATTAACACCACCTTGATTGAAAGGAGTTTTGCACCGGTGACCAAATGGGCTGCGTCACTATTGTTTGAGCCCTTCCTATGTTCTCCCCAAAGGAAATGATGTTAATGTCTAATGCCTTCACCCACAGCAAGATAGAACTCCAGGTTCTTGGGGATGGCTGGGGAGGGGCTTCTGGTTGTACACCCCGCAAGCAGCAGCAACTCTGACGGAGTTGCGTTTCCCCAGCCCAGGGTTGCGGGCGAAGCACGCTACCCTGGGTAAGCGACCCCACTAATATAGCAACTCTGTAGGAGTTGCGTTTAGCCGTAGGCGTTATTCTCAGTTGGAATTTATCACAATAAATAAGCAGAAAAAACTCGCTGCAGGTAACGCCTTCGGCTAATCGCAACTCTTTCAGAGTAGCATTGATTTGTAGTGAATTGCACCCAGGGTAGAGGCGCTGCGCACCTCAACCCTGGGCTATGTAATCGCAACTCCTACAGAGTTGCCAAGGGTGCGTACCATGCACTACAAACTCCATCTCGAATTTCACCCAGGTAGTTGGGATGATGATGACGTCTCTTGTAGAGAGGTTTATGGCTTGTCCATGGAAGAGATGTCCGCAAGCAGCAACTCCTACAAAGTTGCCAAGGGCGCGTACCATCCACTACAAACTCCATCTCGAATTTCACCCAGGTAGTTGGGATGATGATGACGTCTCTTGTAGAGAGGTTTATGGCTTGTCCATGGAAGAGATGTCCGCAAGCAGCAACTCCTACAGAGTTGCCAAGGGTGCGTACCATCCACTACAAACTCCATTTCAATGCTCTCCCCAAGCAGGAATGTGTTAATGCAGAACAGCCTCATTACGATTGAACTCCCGCCCCCTGGGGAGGGTTGGGGAGGGGCCTCATCTCCTTGCAGAACTTATCGCCTAAGGCGTAGCCTTCTTCGTATAGGGCTTCCAACTTGTTGGTGTCTTTCTCTATGCGGTCTACCTCCAAGGGGCGCTCGGGACGGATGCAGACCACCTGGCCTGCGTCTTCGAGCTGCTCCACGTATGCCAACTGCTCATTATACACCTCTATGCGGCGGCTTAGGGCTACGCGCAGACGAGGGTAGTTCTTGTAGATTAAATGGGGAATCTTGTGGTCACGACCCTTCTTGCGGTAGCCACGGTTGCGGGTGAGTATCAGTACGTTGTTCTCATACCCGCGTTCCTGGGCGCGGCGCAGGGGGATGCTGTCGACGATGCCGCCATCGAGCATGGGGATGCCGTCGACGGTGACCATCTTGCTCACATAGGGCAGGCTGCTCGACGCCATCACGATGTCGAGCGCACGTTGGCGGTCGTGGTCTTCGGTGAGGTACATGGCGCGCCCAGTCAGACAGTTGGTGGTGACCATCTCAAAGTTGGCCGAGTGCTGGAAGTATGTATCAAAGTCGAAGGGTATCAGCTCGTTGGGGAAGGCATCATAGAGTAGCTTGCGGTCGAAGATGCAACCCTGCGTAAGCAGATGACGCAGCCCTACATAGTGGTAACGGGCAAGAAAGTCGATATTGGATATGCGCGCACGACGCAGTTGGCGGCTGAAGTAAGACATGCCGTTGCAGGCACCAGCCGAGACCGCCACCGCATAAGGGAAATAGAGTTGATGCACCATGAAGGCGTCGAGCACACCACTGGTAAACACGCCGCGCATGCCGCCTCCTTCCAATACCAGTCCTGTCTTGTCGTTTATTGTCATAATCATCTAACGTTTATCTGTTTGCAAAGTTACACATTTACCCCGTAAATGTGCAACAAATGCCCAGAAAACTATCGCCGTTACCGTTTTCTTAACTCCCAGAACGCCACAGCCGAGGCGGCAGCCACGTTGAGCGAGTCCACCTGATGCGACATTGGGATGCGCACCACGTAGTCGGCATCTTCGATGGTGGTGTGGGGGAGTCCGTCGCCCTCGGTGCCCAGTACGATGGCCAGCCGCTCCACCTCGGGCAACCTCGGGTCGTCAATGCTTATCGAGCGGTCGGTGAGTGCCATCGCTGCAGTCTTGAACCCGTAGTCGTTGAGCTGTTGCACGCTACCCTCAATCCATGTCCAGGGGATGAGAAACACCGAACCCATCGACACGCGCACCGAGCGGCGGTTGAGCGGGTCACACGAGTCGGTGGTGAGCGCGATGGCGTCGATGCCCAATGCCGCTGCCGACCTGAAGATGGCGCCGATATTGGTGGTGTCAACCACGCCGTGGATGACCGCGATGCGATGTGCCGTGCGGCAGATGTCGGCTATCGTGGGCAGAGCCGGACGCTCCATGGCGCACAGCACTCCCCGCGTGAGCGTATAGCCCGTGAGCGATGCGAGCAGGTCGCGGTCGCCGGTATAGACAGGCACCTCGTCGCCGATGCGGCTGATGATTGCTGCTGCATCGCCGTCGATGTGGCGCCGCTCACAGAGCAGGGCTGTGGCGCGATAGCCCGCATTGAGCGCCACATGGATTACCTTGGGGCTCTCGGCGATGAATATTTCTTTGTCGGTGTATCGCCCCGACCGCAACTGCGCCTCGGTGAGGCTGCTGAAGACTTCCACTCCGGGGTGATCGAGTGATGTGATGTTGATGATAGGCATAATGCTGATGGTGGGATAAAGATTAGAAATCGAGTGCCTTACCGCTGTAGAAATTGAGCAGACTGGTCTGGTAGAGGTATTCATAGCGGGCCTGAATCTGTTCGCTTTGCGCTCTGAGCAGATTGTTCTTGGCCTCGTTGAACTCCGTGATGCTGGCCTTGGCGTTCTCATATTTTGCCTGGGTCAGCTTGAAGGCTTCCTCGTTGCTTGCCACAGCTTCGCGGCTACTGGCATACTTGCTCTCGGCAGCACGCGCGTTGTAGTACACCTGCTGTATCTCTTTGTAGAGCGACTTGCGCACATCGTCGAGCTTCAGCCGCTCGGTGTCGCGGTTTATCTCGCTGCGGCGTATGTTGTTGCGCGTGGCAAAGCGGTTGAAGATAGGGATGCTCAGACTCAGTCCTACATACTGGCTGAAGTTGTTCTTGAGCTGCTTGGCAAATCCGTCTGCCTCGTAACCGCTCGTCTTGTAGTAGTTGCTTCCCAAGCCGCCGTTGAGGTTGAGCTGGGGATAGCGCGCAGCCTTGGCTATCTGTATGTTGTAGTCGGCGCCCTCCACGCGGGTCTGCTGTGCCCTGACCTCGGGCTTCACCGCCATAGCCTCGGCAAAGATGGCTTCGGGCGAGGCGATGTTGCCTGGCGCGGGAGTTATGCGCTCGATGTCTGGACGCACGATGGAGAAACCCTCGGGCGATGGCAGCTCCAGCAACTGCGACAGTGCGAGCAGCGCCATCTGGTAGTTGTTGGCGGCGGTGGTCACTGTGAGCTGGCTCTGTGCCATTGTGGCTTTCTGCTGAGCCAGCTGGGCCACGCTTGCCTTGCCGTTGTCCACAAAGCCCTGCATCCTTACCACCTGCATCGAGTCGATAGACACCTGGCGCTGCGCCACGGTCATGGCCTCGGCGGCATTGAGCACCTCGATGTAAGCCTTTGCTACATTCATGCTCAGGTCGTTGCGCGCCTTGTCCAGGTCGGCATCGGCAGCGTCCAGATTGAGCTGGCTCAGTTTGATGGTGTTGCGTGTGCGGAAGCCGTCGAAGAGCGATACGGTCGACCCTATCGTAAACGATGTGCTCGATGTGCTCTTGTTCTCATACGTGTTCTGCGCCGTGAGTCCGCGGCCGAACGAGAAGTTCTGGGCTGCCGAACCGTTGAGGTCGGGCAGACGGCTGTTCTTGTCGGTATTCAGCTGCAGAGCCTGCAACTCGCGCGTGTTCTGCATCTGCTTTACGCTGATGTTGTGGGCTATGGCGTAGTCCACACACTGGCGCAGCGTCCACGCCTGCTGTGCTTGCGCAGTGCCTACGCCCATGCAGGCGGCGACCACTGCCATGATTATCCTTGTCGTCATACTCGTTGTCTTTTATGGGTTATCATTCGTCGTTGCCGGCTGCGTCGGCTATAATCTGCGGGCCGCGCACCTTGTCCTTGAGCGAGAGTCCCTTCTTTACCTCGATGTTCACGCCGTCGCTCAGTCCGGTCACCACGGCATGGCGCTCATAGGTCTTGTCCTTGCCTGTGCCCTTGATGAGATAGACGAAGGTAGAGTCGCCGCTGAACTCTATGGCGCTCTCGGGTATCGACACCACGTGCTTGGCTTCGGCCAGCACTATCTCGGCATTGGCGCTGTAGCCCGAGCGTATCTTGCCGTTCTTGATACTGTGCACGGCAGCCTTTACCTCAAACTGGTTGGCGCCGTTGTTCTCTGTGGCTTTGGGCGAGATGTACTCGAGGGTAGCGTCAAACCTCAGGTCGTGCAGCGCGCCTATCGTTATCTTCATCGGCATGTTGTCTACCAGACTGCCCACCTCGGTCTCGTCTATGTTGCCTCTGAAGATGAGGTCATTCATATTGGCCACGGTGGCTATGGTCGTTCCGTCGTTGAAGGTGTTGGCCAGGATTACCGAGTTGCCCACCTTGACGGGGATGTCCAGTATCACTCCCGAGATGGTAGAGCGTATCAGCGTCGAGCTGGCTTTGGCGTTGCTGCGCGATACGCCGTCGCGCACCACCTCGAGTGCGTCCTGTGCCGCCTTGAGTTCCTCGTTGGCCTGGTGCAGCGTCTGTCTTATCTTGTCGTATTCGTCGGCGCTCACCAGTTTCTGCTTGTAGAGACTCTCTTCACGCGAGTAGTCCACCTGCGCCTGCTTCTGGTTAATCTCCGCCAGCCTTACCCTCGACTGGGCACTGCTCAGCTGGCCCATATCGGGTATCACCTTGACGCGGGCTATCACCTCGCCGGCCTGCACATACTGGCCTGCCTCCTTGTAGATTTCGCTGATGATGCCGCTTATCTGGGGCTTTACGTTTACCTCGTTGCGTGGCTCTATCTTGCCTGTTATCACTGTGGTCTTCATGATGTCGGTGGTCACAGGCGTCAGCTCGCTGTACTCGATGGGTGCGGGTTGTGATTTCTGATAGAGAAACACGAAGGTAGCGATAAACACCAGTATGATTACCGCTGCCACAATCAGTTTGGAATACTTTTTCATATTTGTTCTTTCTTTTATTGTTTACGTTGTTGTGATGCTTTTAGTTCTCGCGCATGGCGTCTACGGGCTTGATGCTCATGGCTCTCCATGCCGGAGCCAGACCCGCCAGCGCGCCGAGGGCACATACCACCATGGTAGAGAGGATGGCTGTCCAGAAGTCTATCTGGAAGTGGGCCATTACCATGCCGTCGGTGGTGCAAGCCATCTCCACGAGCTGGAGTATGCTCACGCCGAAGAGTATGCCGCTCATGCCCGCCACGGCGGTGAGCACGATGCTCTCGGCGATGATCTGCGAGAGTATCATCTTGGGCGTGGCTCCTATGGCGCGGCGTATGCCTATCTCGCCGGTACGCTCCTTGACGGTCACCATCATGATGTTGCTCACACCGATGGCACCCGAGACGAGGGTGCCTATGCCCACGAGCCAGATGAGGAAGTTCACGCCCTGGAACAGGCTCTCCAGCATGGCGTACATGATCTCGGTATTGAATATGGTGACGCCCTCGGTGTCTTCGGGCGAGATGGAGTGGGCGCGTGCCAGCGTGGTGCGTATGCGGTCGGCTATGGTGCTCATCACCACGCCCTTCTTGCCCGTTACAGCCATCAGGTCTACGGCGGTACCACGGTTGTAGACCTTGCGCAGCACCGATTCGGGCATCGTGATGGTCTCTTCGGCACTGCCGCCGAAGTTTACCGCATGTCCGGAACTGTAGTTGACGCCCACCACGCGGTAGTAGGTCGAGTCTACACGAATGGTCTTGCCGCAGGGGTCACCTCCTTCGGGAAAGAGGCTCTTGTAGATTTGCTTGCCTATGACACAGACCTTGCGCTCCTGCTTCATGTCGATGTCATTGATATAGCGGCCATAGTAGAGTGTGGGTGCAGCCACACGGGCATAGTCGGGGGTGACGCCCATGGTGGATGCGCTGAAGGTGTTGGTGCCACGGGTAGTGGTGCGGCGTCCGCCGAAAATCATGGGGCTTATCACGTCGAGCTCGGGCACCTGGTGGCGCAGTCTTACGATGTCCTTGGTGTCCATGCTCCATTCCCTGCCCTTGTTGAAGCCCCGGTATGCCTTGGTGGTGGGCTGTGCCCAGATGACCGACGCGTTGGTGGCAAATCCCGCGAAGTTGTTCTGCAGCATTTCCCTGAGCCCCTGTCCGCCACCGCTCAGCGCGATGAGCATGAAGACTCCCCAGAACACGCCAAAGCCCGTGAGCAGACTGCGGCTCTTGTTGCGCGTGATGGTGTCGAGTATCTCCTTGTATGTATCTAAGTCTAATCGCATATTGGTCTTGTAGAGTTGTGTAATCGGTTGTCTATTCGGCTCTCAGCGCCTCGATGGGCCTGATGCGCGAAGCCTTGATGGCGGGTATCAGACCGGCTATCGTTCCGGCGATGATGATGGTCAGGGTAGCCTTGATGCACACGTCGAGCCCCACGGTGGGGTCTACAAACATCGTGGCCCTGAATATGCCTGAGTCCATCACCATGTGGCCCATGGTGGCGTCCATATACTGATTGGTCAGTATGCCGCAGAGCATGCCGATGTAGCCGAAGACAGAGGTGATGATGATGCTCTCGGCGATGATGAGCATCAGTATGTCCTTGGGGCGCGCTCCGATGGCCTTGCGTATGCCAAACTCGCGGGTGCGCTCCTTGACGGTGATGAGCATGATGTTACTCACGCCCACGATGCCGCTCAGCAGCGTAAACAGGCCCACTATCCATAGTGCAGTGCGTATCATGCCTATGCCCTGGGCCATGGTCAGACTGTCGGTATAGCGGTTCCACATCCAGAGGGCCTGCTCGTCGTCGGGGGATGCCTGGTGGCGCAGATTGGTACTGGCGCGGTAGTTGGCCTCAAACTTCTCGTTGTCCTCCTTGGTCTTGAGGTTCTTGATGGAGAACTCGATGTTGCCCACATTGTCGCCTTTGGCATAGATGGCTTTCAGGGTAGTGAAGGCGGTGAAGAGTTCGTTGTTCTTGCGTGACTCGTCGTCCTTGGTGATGCCCACCACCTTGAACGCCAGACCATTGATGTTGACATTCTTGTCGATGAGCGACCGATAGTCATGACAGAGCTCCTTGGCCTGACTGCGTGAGAGCACCACCACCTTGCGGCGCTCTCTGAAGTCGGGCTCGTTGATAAACCTGCCAGCCAGCATCTCGGTCTTGTTGATGTTCACGTGGGTGGGGTAGATGCCGACGAGATTCTGGGTTGCCACATAGTTCTCGCCGTAGGCTACGGTGACACCGTACTGGCTCAGCACGCCGCCCACGTGGTCTACATGCTGGGCATAGTTGTCGCCGGTAATCGCCAGGTCTCTGTCGTTGAGGGTTATTTCCCGTCCCTCCTTCAGGCCTTTGTACGCCTTCGATGTGTAGCCGGGCATCACCACCATCGAGTTGGTGATATACTTCTCGCTCCGCTCCATCTGGGCGTTGATGAGACCGTTGCCCGCGCCCAGCAGGAATATCAGCATGAATATGCCCCATGCCACGGCAAAGCCGGTGAGCGCTGTGCGCAGCCGGTTGCGCTTGGAGGTGCTCCATATTTCCTTGATTAGTTCGCGCATGATGCTTGTTGTCAGGTTATTTCACATAGTCCTTGGCCACCAGATGGTGGTCGCAGTTGTCTTCGATGCTGCCTATCACGCCGTCCTTGATGTGTATCACCTTGTCGGTCTCGTTGGCTACGCCGCTCTCATGGGTTACGACCACGATGGTCATGCCGTCGCGCTCGTGGAGCTCCTTGAGCAGGTCCATTACCTCCACGCTGGTCTTGGAGTCGAGGGCGCCGGTAGGTTCGTCGGCGAGTATAATCTGCGGTTTGGTGATGAGCGCACGGGCTATGGCCACACGCTGGCGCTGACCGCCCGACAGCTCGTTGGGGTAGTGGTTGGCCCACTGGCTCAGCCCCAACCGCTCCAGATACTCCATCGCTAATTGGTGGCGCTTGCGTCTTCCCACGCCCTGATAGAACAGTGGGAGCTCCACGTTTTCCACCGCGGTCTTGAAGGGGATGAGGTTGAACGACTGGAAGATAAATCCTATCATGCGGTTGCGGTATTCGGCAGCACGCGTCTCGCTGAGGTTCTTGATGAGCACTCCGCCGAGCCAGTATTCGCCCGAGTCATAGTTGTCGAGGATGCCTAATATATTTAATAAGGTGGACTTGCCCGAGCCCGAGGCTCCCATGATGGAGACAAATTCGCCCCGCTCGATATTGAGGTCGATGCCCTTGAGCACGTGCAGCGGCTGGGCTCCCTGGTAGGTCTTGTTTACATCTTTGAGTTGTATCATCATAATGTCTTAGAGGGTTGAGGGGTTAGCGATTGAGCAGACTGGCCAGCTCGTCGTTTACTTCGTCGAGAGAGATGCCCAGCAGCGACATCTGTCGCGCCATTTCGGGCAGCCGCTCTTTCATGAACTCGCGCTTGCGGGTCTTCTGTATCTGGTCCTTGGCGCCGGGAGAGACAAAGTAGCCCAGCCCACGCTTGTTGTAGATTACGCCTTCTGCCGCAAGCAGCTCATATGCCTTGACGGCGGTATTGGTGTTGACCTCGAGCAGCACGGCATACTCGCGCACACTGGGTATGCGCTCGTCCTCGTGATATTGGTCGGCCAGTATCTCGTCGCTCAGACGCTCGGCTATCTGTATGTATATGGCTTTGTCGTTGTTGAATGTCATAATCGTTGTGTCTTTAGAGATTGGTCATTCGGTTGCAGTCTACCTGCAGCCGGCAGAATATGCGGTAGGCCATGATGTGGTTGAAGATGGCCAGTGCCACAAACAGGGTGGGGAACACCGTGTTGATGCAGCGTAGGCTGATATAGTAGGAGAGGTCTGCCGTACCCATCATATAGGCCACGATGCCCAGGAGGACAACGAAGAAGATGCACATGATGGGCTGGGCGTGCTTGCGGAATATGGCTCCACCCAACAGACAGCACGAATGAGCCCAGACGAAGCCAAGCCAGAACACCCAGCCCTCGCTCTTGAGCGTATAGTGGTCGGTGTTGATGGTTATCGCCGGCTGGAAATCGCTGCTTGCAGCCATCACTATAAACGACTGCCTGAAGCCGGGATAGACTATCAGGTTGATGAGATACTGGGCGATGTCGGCCACCACGATGGCCATCGCTGCAGTGAGCATTATGCCGAGGGTGACATAGCCCATGCGTGCCATGTACTTCTCGGCGTTGGACGCTGGCAGCATGAGAAATGCTATGCGTGTGGCTCTGGTTCTGAACGAACGGAAGATGAATGTGGCGCCGACCAGCACGACCATCAGGAATACCGAGCAGATGCCGAAGCTGCCGGCGTAGGTGAGCATCTCTTCCGCCGTGGCGTCGTCGGGCAGATGGTGCATGCGCAGGTCTATCAGCTTGCTCATCTGCATGAAGGGTATGGTCATGGCGATGACCGTCACGGTGAATATCTTGATGAGCTCGTTTCGGTTTTGGGCGATGTCGTTCATTATCACCATCGCCATGCGTTTGGGAGCGAATGTTGTCATATATTGTTCATTAGAGATTGGTAAACTTGTCGCAGATTATCTGCATACGCTTGAAGATGCGGTAGGACCCTACGTAGTTGGCTATGCTCAGCCCGATTAGTATTGCGGCCACGGCGGTTGTCGCGCCGACCGTCGGTTTAGGGGAGAGAACTCTCGGAAGGATGCCGATCTCGGGTGCCGTATTGCTGGCGAAGATGAGCAGCATCAGACTCAATGCCACGCAGGCTGTGGGGTGGCGGCGCAAGAGGGTGCCGCCCAAGGTGCAGTAGGAGTGCAACCACAGCAGTCCGCTGTAGGTAACAGTCATCGCTGCGATGTCGTCTGGGAGGGGCAGATAATCTGCCAACTGCTGCTTGCCGCTGCCTGTGATGAAGCAGCATATCATCTCCCATAGGCACGAATGGTGGATGCCGGGATGGAAGATAAAGCTGAGGGCAAACTGTATGACATCGCCCACCACCAGGGCGGCGGCAAATGTGAGCACGCTGCCGAGAGTGATGTGGATAAAGCGTGTGGCATATTTCTCTGCATGACTGGCGGGCAGCATCAGGTAGTGCTCGCGCATGGGTTTGGTCTCCATGTTGCTGAAGATGAGGGTGCCCATGGCGCAGAGGAATAGCGGAAGAATTCTTAACGCGCCGGCGATGACAAACATGACCACATTGTCGGGTAGTCTGCTTGCCCATTTTGCGTATTTGTCTTGGTACGGTACGATGCTTAGTATGAAGGTGAAATATAAGCTCAAGAAGGCAGAGAGTATCATGCCGATGCGGAGTGTCTGGCGCCGGCTGTTGGTCCAGTTCCAGCGGAGCAGCATACATAGCCTGTCGAGGCTGAAGTTATGGGTAGTCATAATGGTGGGGGAGGGCTCAGATGAATAGTTTGTGATTGATGGCACCATCGAACAGTAGTTCGAGGTCTACGGGGGTCTCTGCCATGCCCTCCTCGCGGTGGGCTATCACGGCGCAGCCCTGGAGGTTGGGTTCGGCATAGACCACGTCGCTGTCGTCGGCGTTGGTGGGGCGCTGCTCAAAGCGGTAGTGCTGGCAGATGTCGCTTATCGAGGCGTCGAGCAGCACTTCGCTATGGTCGAGTATGACCACGTGGTCGAGCAGCGACTCTACATCGTGAACCTGATGGGTAGAGATGATGAGGGTGCGGTCGGGAGTCATGTGGCGGGCTATCACACGGCGGAAGAGACTCTTGGACGGGATGTCCAGACCATTGGTAGGCTCGTCCATCAGCAGCAGGCGAGTGCCGGTGGCAAGGGCAAAACTCATATATACCTTCTTCTTCTGTCCCATGGACAACTGGCCGAGATTGGGGTCGCCATTGAGCTCAAATTCAGCAAGACACTGGTCCAGTACTTCTTGTGAGAAGTTGGGATAAAACCCTCTATTGACCTTGACATAATGGCTCAGCCGGATGTGGGGGAGGTCGTACTCTTCGGGCACGATAAACATGTTGCTCAGCATTTCGGGATGGTGGAGACAGGAGTTGCTCCCGTCTACCAGCACTTCACCCTCGGAGGGGCGCAGCATGCCGCAGATGAGATAGAGCAGGGTAGACTTGCCCGTGCCGTTCTTGCCCAAGAGGCCGTAGATGTTGTTCTCTTTCAGCTGGAGACTGAAGTGCTCGAATACCTTGTGCTTGGTGCCAGGGTAAGCGAAGTTGATGTTGTTGACTTGTATCATATCCTTAATATCAGTTGTTTTATCGTTACCGAGTTTATCGTGTTTCAGTGTACCATTGTAGTAGTACACTGCAAAGGTATGTTGAAAGTTCCAAAGTACAAAGACATCACCCTATTATTTTCCGTATTTAACACAATATTAACACTTGGCACCCTCAAACCCATCTTCACCACCCCCGCGCCAACCTTCACCACCGCCGCGCCCACCTTCACCATCTCCGCACCCACCTTCACCAC
>NZ_NPJJ01000010.1 GCF_002251385.1 Prevotella sp. P5-108 | reverse complement strand
TGATATATGTTTGTATTCTACTGCTTTGCAGAACCAAACGCCATTAACATTCATTTTATGGTTAATATTTTTGCCAATTCCTTCGTTTCTATTTCCAGGAAAACCTACGCTCCAAGGTGACGCTTTTACTTATGCGGTAACAGGAAAATCCTTTGGAGATGCTAATTTCTCATCAGCACTTCCTTCCGTATTAGGTGAATCATTTATGTATTTTGGGGAATATTATTGGGTTGAAGCATTGATTATAGGATTTGTGGCTTTATTTCTTATTAGATATATGTTGAAAAATAAAACTCTTACTTTTTATTCAATCTATATGATTGTCTTTGTCTTAACATTGGGCCGTGGAGGTGGGTCTTCCTACTTGTCAACTCTTATTAGTGGCTCAGTATCATTAATAGCACTGAATATTTATTTGAAACTAAAAAAGCAATTATGAAAAAAGTATACCTTTTTCTCTATGGAGAAATAAACACGGATGGTCGTGTTCAAAGAAGTATAGATTTTCTCAAGTCTTTTGGTGATATAGAGATACACCTTGTGAGTTGCGGAATGATAGATTTTCCTATAGAAGGGATTATTCAGCACCAAACGAAATTGAAGCCTCTTGGACTTAGAAACTACATGCAGTTCCGTGCTAATGCAAAGCGAATAATTAAATCTGCAGATGTAAATAATACGATTTTCTATTTGCATGACTATTATTCGATTCTATTAGCACCAGTGGTGAAATCCATTAAAGGAACTTTCGTATATGATGCCCATGAACTCTTGATTAAAGCGGAAGGTCAGAAATATACATTACGCGAAAAGTTATTTATATGGGCAGAGAAGCGATGGGCAAAAGATGCTTATCGTGTGATAGCCGCCAATGCTGAGCGCGAGCAGGTTATGAAAGATGTCTATGGTCTGACAAACACACTCAACGTACTGAATATCGCGGATTACAAATATAAGCAAGCAGCTGGAACCGTAAAGAATGATTTCGATTGGATTGTTTATCAAGGCGTTGTTACAGAATCAAGAAAACTGTCATTCTTCATTAAGTCGCTTAAACATCTTCCTTCTAACTATAAACTTATGATTATAGGTGGTGGTCCAGATGGTGGTCCAGGTGATCGTGAATTGCTTGAAGGAATTGCTAAGCAAGAAGGTCTCTTTGATAGAGTTCTCTTTACTGGTCGTATGGCTAATAAGGATATGATGGAGAAGCTCAAGGAATGTAAGGTCGGTATCATTACTTATCCTTTTAATACATACAACAATATTTACTGCTCTCCCAATAAACTTTATGAATACACCGCTATAGGTATGCCGGTTATTTCTTCAAAGCAACCCTTCCTGGAAAAGGTTGTTCTCTCATATAATATAGGCGGCATGTTTGATTTTGAAGACGAAAAGGCATTTGCTGATACTGTTCAGAAAATCATCTCTAACTATGATGAATATACAGGCAATATCCCTGCCTTCTTAAAGGATTATAACATCTCTATTGAAAAACAGAAATTTGTAGAAGCCTTAAAACCTTTGTTTGCGTAATGAAAATTCGACATTTCCTTTTATATGGTACTCTCGACCCAAAGTTCGGGGGACCCACATATAGCATACCAATCCAGTGCATAGGAACACAGCGTGAGGGGGCTCAAATGAGTTTTGTTGTTCAGGAGTCAAGCAAGCCATGGGAAGACAAGTTGATAGAGGAGGGTGTTGAAATGATAAACATACCTGACCCCAAGAGCAAGTTTGAACATTCTTTTGCGATACCTTTGAAAAATTATCTTTCTGGATGCAAAGATTTACCCGATATTATTCATTTCCATGGAGTGTGGATGCCATGTAACTTGTATGTTGCTAAATATGGTTTGAGACATAATATTCCCTATGTGATAAACCCTCGTGGAGACACAGAGATTGCACGAATAAACTATGATAAGATAAAAAAAATAAAGAAACAGATTGCGTGGCATTTGTATGGGAAAAGAATAGTTGACAATGCTGCGTGTATTATTGCAACTTCTGAGCAAGAGCGTGATAGCATTCGCACACTTGGAAGTAAAGTGCCTGTGGCAATTATACCAAATGGTATAGAACTGGATGCTTTTCCTAAGGAGGTAGTGCATAATCATGGTGAGAAAAAAGTGCTGTTGTTCCTTTCTCGCATTAATCCCATTAAAGGTATCGAATATCTGATTGACGCATGGAGGCAACTTGACACCAACCTTACGAATCAGTGGGAGTTGCACATAGCAGGTAATAGTGATCCTAAAGACTATATAGATACGCTCAAAGCGAAGGTTAACGGTTTGGGATTGTCAGAAAGTATAAAGTTCATTGGTCCTGTTACAGGAGAGGCTAAAATGCGTAAATATCAAGACTCAAATCTTTTCATCCTTCCAACTCTCAATGAGAATTTTGGCAATGTGGTAGCGGAAGCCATGATGTGTGAGTGTCCTGTAATTACAACAAAGAATGCTCCTTGGAGTTGTTTGAATGAGGATAAATGTGGATGGTGGATAGATTTGTCAGTAGAAAACCTTGTCAATACATTGATAGAAGCCATGTCTCTTACGGATGAAGAACGTCACAAGTTAGGCCAAATGTCACGTAAGAGCATTGTTAATAGATATTCCGCTGAAAGTGTGGCTAAAAAGACATATCGTCTGTACGAATGGGTATTAGGAAAGTGTGGAAAACCAGATTTCGTATATACAATTTGACGGTAAGCAATCAAAATTATTTCTTATGAATTATGGATTTTGTTCAATCCTGTAGTTTACATTTTATATAGAATTATTAAGGCGCTTTTTCCATTTGTAGATGGTGCTTGACATTAAAAATAAATAACTAATAAATAATAAGAATATGATAATTGTAATAGGAGCAACAAGTTTTATCGGTGTTCATACAGTAACAGAACTCGTTAATCAAGGATGTGATGTATTAGTGACAGGTCGAAAAAATCGCTTCAAAGAGCATTATGATGCTTTGGGGGTAAAGTATGTTAATCTCGATCTTGATAGAGAAGAGGATTTTGAGCAATTGCCAAAAAAAGATGTGGAAGGCGTAATTTTGTTGGCTGGCTTACTTCCTGCCAATGCACCTGTAAACCTTGATGAGGATGAAAATGCTGCTGACTATTTTCGCATTAACACCATCGGAACAATCAATTGTTTGGAGTACTGTCGAAAGAACGGCATTAAACGTGTTATTTCAACTTGTTCGTATGGCGATGTGCGTGGCGCATGGAGCGGAGAGCGTAGATTGACAGAAGAAGAACCACGTAATTTCTTCTTTACTGGTGACCATTCTGTTTATACTATTTCAAAGAATGCTGCTAACGATGTGATGGAGTATTACAATCAACAACATGGAATGAAGAATGCCGTGTTCCGTTTCCCGACAGTGTTTGGTGTTACTCCACACATGAGCCTTTATGTGAATGGAGAGATGAAGAAATCTGGTTTTCAGATTTTCATGGAGAAAGCGGAGAAAGCGGAAGACATTACGGTGTTTGGTAATGCCAAGATGATTCGTGATGTTGGCTATGTAAAAGACATTGCCCATGCATTCTATCTCGCCATAAAGAGTGAGAACACTTATGGCCTGTATAATATGACGGCAGGTGGTGGTGTGACTTTGCAGGAACAGGCAGAGGTGATGAGAGATGTATTTGGACCTGCAGACGGACGCCGCTCAAAGATCATATATAAGCCAGAGATACCCAACAACACAACATCGTATCTTTTCTCTATGGACAAGGCCAAAAGAGATTTTGGATTTGAGCCTCAGTTCAAAACGTTCCGTCAAATGATGGAGGATTTTAAGAAAGATTGGGATAATAATCTCTATCGTGATTTGTTCAAGTACTAAACTCTATCAACATATAAATTCAACTATGTATAAAAAATGTATGAAAAGGGTAATTGATTTTATAATTGCCCTTTGTGCTTTTCCTTTTGTATTACTTCTGTGTATTGTTGTATGGATTGCCATTAAGTGTGATGATGGTGGTCCTTTGTTCCATATGGCTTCTCGTATAGGCAAGAATGGGCGAATCTTTAAGATGTTTAAGTTTCGTTCAATGATAGTTAATGCTCCGGATCTCCGTATGGAAGATGGAAGCACATATAATGCAGCAGATGATCCACGAGTGACTAAAGTCGGTAAATTTCTTCGCAAAACAAGTCTTGACGAGATACCGCAATTATTAAATGTGCTTATAGGTGACATGGCATTGATAGGTCCAAGACCAGATTCCGCGTTCTATTTGGAACATTATACTCCAGAAGAAAGAGTGATACTTACAGTTAGACCTGGTATTACAGGTTGGAACCAAGCAATTAACCGCAATTCAGTAGGAACAAAAGAAAAACTTCAGGCAGACATTTACTATGTAAAGCACTTGAACTTCTTCTTCGACATTAAAGTTTTGTGGTTGACTTTTAAGACAGTATTGTCACACAAAGATGTTTATAGAGCATAGGATTTGTATAAAACAATGCAAAAAAGATTATTGGTATTGGCAGCTGGCATCTTACAAGTGCCGGTGATAAAAAAGGCCAAAGACATGGGCATATTTGTCATCGCTGCAGATGGCAATCAGAATGCAGAGGGACTGAAGTATGCCGACAAGGCTATCGTGGTGAATATCACCTCTGAAGAGGAGGTCTTGAAGGTGGCCCGCGAGGAACGGATAGACGGAGTGATTCATCCTTGTTCGGAAGTGGCTATGAACGTGATGGGCAGACTCAATGACGAATTGGGGCTGTCGGGCATTACTCGTGAGCAAGCTATCCGTGCCACAAATAAACACCTGATGCGTGAGGCTTTTGAGAAGGGCGGTGCGCCTTCGCCAAAGAGTGTCTTGACGAAGGGTGTGGAAGATGCGTGGAAGCAGTTCCAAAAACTTGACGGTGATGGAATTTTGAAGCCGAGCAGGAACTCTGGTTCGAGAGGCATCGCAAAGGTAATTAAGTCAGGACGGGATGAAGGGAATACAAACAAAGAGAATTTTTGCAGGTTATATGATGTCGCCCTGAATGAGAGCCGTGACAAATCGGTTCTGCTGGAGCAGTTTATTGAAGGTCCTGAGTTCTCGATAGAAATTATCGTTTGGAACGGTAAGGTAAACGTGCTGACGGTAACGGATAAGAAAACTACGGGTGCTCCGCATTTTGTGGAGTTGGGGCATAACCAACCATCGTGCTTTTCGGCGGAAGAGGTGGAAACTCTAAAAGCAGCAGCTGTGGCAGGCGTGAAGGCTTTGGGGGTAAACAACTGTGCATGTCATGCAGAAGCAAAACTGATGGATGGCAAGGCATATCTGATGGAGATTGGCGCCAGACTGGGCGGCGATTTTATCTCTACGGAACTGACCCATCTGAGTACGGGAATAGATATGGTGGCTGCTGCTATAGATGTGGCATTGGGATCGGAACCAGATTTGAGCATAAAGGAAGAGCCAAAGGGAGTATGCATCCGTTACTTCTGTCCAAGGCCAGGAAAACTGGTGAATATATCGAATACCGAGATTTTGAATGATGCTCATGTCTATCTATGGGAAATCTATCATAAAGCAGGGGATGAGATACCGGAGGTAACCAGCAGTCTCAGCCGTTCGGGACATGTGATAGTGACGGAAGAGTCGCCACAGAAGGCTATCGCCCTGGCTGAAAAGATAATAAATGAAGTAAAATTTGAAACAGTCTAATATTATGAAGATTTTACAGTTGACTGGGTATTTCCTGCCAGAGAAGGCGGCAAGTATCTATTTGGTTGAAAATCGCTTAGAGGCATTTTCGAAGAACGGATTCGAAACTGTTATTTATGCATCGAGGCCTACTCGTGGTCTTTCTGACAAAGAGTATAACGAGTATAAAAACAAAAAAATAGAGAAGATGTATAATGGAAATATTCATGTACATCGTTTTCCTATGTACCGAGAGGGGAGGAATGTTTTACTTCGGGCTGTAAGGTATTCATTAAATTGGATAATTCAATTATGGTATGGAATGAATGAGGCGAGAGTGGATTGTATATATTTGGAGTCAACGCCTCCAATACAAGGTATGCTTGGTTCAATAATTAGAATTTTTAGAGGGATACCCTTTGTATACAATCTTCAAGATATCTTTCCTGACTCAATGGCTGGTACGGGTTTGGCAAGAAAAGGGGGATTTATCTGGAAGATTGGTCGTGTAATAGAAAATTTCACTTATAAGCATGCAGATAAGATAATTGTTATCTCGGAAGACTTCAAGAAGAATATTATGGCCAAGGGCGTGCCTGAGGACAAGATAGTAGTAGTCTATAACTGGGTGGACCAAAACAAGGTGGTGGATGTGCCGCGTGAAGAGAATAAGCTGTTTGATGTTTATGGACTGGATCGCAGCAAGTTTTATATCACCTACAATGGAAATATTGGGCTGACTCAGAATATGGATATGCTGCTGGATGTGGCCAAGGAGTTGCAGAAAGTGTATGAGGATATTCACTTTGTACTGGTAGGCAATGGCGCATATCTGGACGAGGTGAAGCGCAAAGTGGCAGACCAACAACTGGACAACGTGCATCTGTTGCCATTCCAGCCATACGAAGATATAAGCCATGTGTTCTCGCTGGGTGATGCCTCGCTGGTAATCTCCAAGCCCGGAGTGGGAGCGAACAGTGTGCCCTCGAAAACGTGGAGCATTATGAGCGCGAGTAGGCCTGTGCTTGCTAATTTTGACGAGAACGAATTGAAGACTATCATAGAGAACAACCACTGTGGAATATTCACCAAAGCAGGCGACAAAGACGCGTTTAAGGAGAGTATTCTGACGCTGTATAACCATCGTGAACTCTGCAAGGAATATGGATATAACGGCCGAAAGTTTGTTTTGGACAACCTGACGCGAGAGGTGGGAACACAGAAGTATGTGGATGTAATCAAAGAGGTTTGCGGTAAAAAAGCAAAGTAAAAATCTAAAACATTTTCTCGTCATGAGCGAAGCAAGGCTGTTGTGCTCATGACGAGAAAACGTAAGAGGCATAAATCTATGTGGAATAGTTTACATAGTATTAGATGTGGTAGATTTAATTATCTGCGAAACAGCATATAGAGGGAATACGCTGACATGGCGAACGGTATCTTTGTCTTCTTTGTCAGTATAACAAAACTCTCCGAAATTCTCTAATGAACAACGGATGGCCTCGGTGATATGCTTCTCACGCATAAAAGCCCACAGACTTTTCATTCCACCTTGGTTTCCTGCTTTGACCTCAATGGGAAGAATATTAAGATGCGATGGAAGGAGATAGTCGATTTCTGCTAATGAATTCTTTGACAAACGAACCCAGTAATACAACTCATGACGCAAGTTGGGAGTCATATAGTGGAGCATTTCCAAACCGGCTACAAGTTCAGCCATAGTACCTTTGTTGACAAGGTCGGCTGCTGTGGCTGTAAGTATTTGGGTGGTAAGCATGGTAGAGTCTCCTATCGTGATGCCTAAAAGACGCAGCATAAGTCCACAGTCAAAGAATAGAATCTTGCGATATGAATTGTCTGCTTCGCTACCCAAAGGAAATCCATTGGCACTGGTGTGAGTTACAGGAATCAGTAATCCGGCAAGAATGAGCAGGTTGAGCGCACTCTTGACTTCTGCTGTTTTATAGTCGCCTACTTTGGTATAGACAAATTTTTTTGTGGCTTGTACGGCGGCACTACGCAATATGTTGCGAAGCAAATTGACATCAGCCTTTTTCTTGTATTTAGGAAAATCGTCCTCATAGCTTATAAGTATATCATTTTGAACTTCCTGACAAAGCAGGTAATCGTGGGTCTCAACCCATTTGGCAACACACTCAGGCATACCTCCTACAAGCATATATGTGCGAAGTAGGCTGACTAACTTTTCGTGCAATGGCTCAGGAAGCGGTGATTGTGAAGATGCTGCATTACGAGCTTCGAGTAATATATCTTCTTTGTTGGCAAGAAGAAATTCATCAAAGGTCATTGGATACATAAACATAGAATGTATTCTACCTACGCCAAATGTTGGTAATTCTGCAAGGGCGAACTCTAATAGTGAACCTGCAGCAATAACATGAAGCCCTGGCATGTTCTCTTTGAAGAAACGTAATGACATGATGGCCTCTGGACACTCTTGAATCTCATCCATAAAGAGAAGAGTCTCGCCTTCTTCTATCCTTGAGCCTGATATTGCAGAAATCTGCATAACGATGCGATTGACATTTAGGTCTGGTAAGAAGATAGCTTTATATTGAGGCTCCATCTCAAAGTTTATTTCTAAATAGTTTTTGAATTGCTTGCCTAAATGACGCACAGCGGAAGATTTGCCTACCTGTCGTGCTCCTCGAAGTAGAATGGGTTTACGTGTATCGCGTGAAGCCCATTCTGATAGATGTTTATCTATAATTCTCTTGTAGTACATGGTGACTCGTTAATATTTGTATTTCAGTCGCAAAGATAACAAAATGAAATTATCCAAACAAATAAATCGCCGAAAAATGAAATTATCCAAACAAATAAATTGGCGATAAACGAAATTATCCAAACAAATAATTTTAACAATTAGATATTTATAATCATATTATGACAATGAAATTGCGTAATGTGCCTTTCTCTCCGCCGGATATGACGGAGGCTGAGGCGGCAGAAGTGCGTGATGCCATTTTGTCTGGTTGGATAACAACCGGACCGCGCACAAAGAAGTTGGAAAAGGACGTGGCCGAATATGTGGGTGTGAACAAGGCTGTATGCCTGAACTCGCAGACGGCTTGTGCTGAAATGGCGCTGAGGCTGTTGGGCGTAGGCGAAGGTGATGAGGTGATAGTGCCTGCTTATACCTATACGGCAAGTGCTTCGGTGGTGGAACATGTTGGGGCTACGCTCGTCTTTGTTGATGTGCAGAAGGATTGCCTCGAGATGGATTATGACGCTGTGGAGAAGGCCGTGACTCCTTATACCAAGGCCATTATCCCTGTAGATTTGGCGGGTATTCCCTGTGACTACGACCGTCTGTTCGAGATAGTGGAGCGCAAGAAGGACATCTTCACTCCTAAGACTGACTTGCAGAAGATGATTGGTCGTGTTGCCATCTGTTGTGATGCAGCCCATGCCTTTGGTGCTTCGCGCAAGGGAAAGATGGTGGGCTCGATAGCAGACTTCTCATCGTTCTCGTTCCATGCCGTGAAGAATCTGACTACTGCTGAGGGTGGTGCACTGTCGTGGAATCTGCCGTTCGGCAATGAGCTGGTGGTGAAAGATTTGGACAAGAATGAGGACAATACCTTTAGCGGTGTGCCAGAGATAGCGGGCGAGACCTGGAACGAGAATCTGTACCGAAAGGCACAGTTGTTGAGTCTGCATGGTCAGAACAAGGATGCGCTGGCAAAGACCAAGCTCGGTGCCTGGGAGTATGACATCATCGGTACATGGTACAAGTGTAATATGACTGATGTGGTGGCTGCTATCGGACTGGTTCAGATGGACCGCTATGAGGGTATGCTGGCGCGTCGCCGCCAGATGATAGCTCGTTATGATGAGGCTTTTGCGGGACTTGATGTGGCTGTGCTGAAGCATTATACTGAGGAATATACGTCGTCTGGACATCTGTATCTGGTGCGTCTGCTCGGCAAGACGCGTGAGGAAACTAATCTGGTAATCGAAAAAATGGCTGAGCGGGGCATTGCAACCAATGTACACTATAAGCCTCTGCCTATGATGACGGCCTATAAGAAGTTGGGGTTTAACATCAAGGATTTCCCCAATGCTTTCCATGCGTTTGAGAACGAGATTACGCTACCGCTGAACACAAAGATGACAGACGAGGATCTGGAATATGTGATAGATAATTTTGTAGAAATCGTAAATGGCTTGTAGCCAGCGCAGCTACGTTTTGGGATGGGGCGCATCAGCCCCGCCGCCCTTACGAATCAATGCAGAGTTATATACCTTATTATATATATAGGCGTCTGCCTGGAAGGAAGCCAAGACGTAGCTTTATAAAGAATAGGAACCGATGATTACTGCCGAAGAAAGACTCTTGCTGCGCCTTGTCCGAATGGGGTTAGGCAATGGTGGAGTCTGTGACCTTGCGGAAAGAATAGAATGGAACGCTCTGCTGGACCTTGCTGTTCAGCAGGGCGTTCCTGCTATTGTGCTGGACGGGGTAAAGGATGAGTCTCCATCGCCGTTTGCGGCCGGTGACAGGCTGTGTAAAATGCAGTGGGTCGGAATGGTGATGAACATGGAGCGGCAGTATGCTGCTTATGAGAAGGTGATAGGAGAGTTGGCTGCGTTCTACCAGCAGAATGGCATAAGCATGATGTTGCTCAAAGGGTATGGATTGTCCAAGTGTTGGCCTGTACCAAATCATAGACCCGTCGGTGATATAGACATCTATCTGATGGGTGATGGCAATAAGGTGTGGAAGATGGCTGACAAGCTGCTGCATGAGCGGTTGGGTATCGAGGTGGACAATGGGCACCATCATCATTCGGTGTTCACCTATAGGGGAGTAATGGTTGAGAATCATTATGATTTTGTAAATGTACATTCGCATCGTTCGAGCAGATGGATAGAACGGCTGTTCAAGCGATTGGCTGCATCCGGGCATGAGACATATATGCTGGATAACGGTGCCAGAATCATATTGCCCTCACCTCTGCTGAATATGCTTTTTGTGGCTCGTCATTCGGCTTGTCATTTCGCGGCAGAGGGGATGACGCTTAGGATGTTGTGTGACTGGGTGCTGCTGGCAAGGCAGCGGAAAGATGATATAGATTGGGACGAGTTTTGGAAGATATGTGTGGCTATGGGCATGGCGAAATTCGTATTGTGCATGGCTCATATAGCTCATCGCTATCTGGGGGTCGCGCTTGATGTTTTTCATGTCCCAGCGGTATACTCTAACTTCGGAACAAAAGAAGCTGAACTGATAGAACGCGTGCTGGAAGACTGCTTCTCGTCGCGGCACAAGGTAAAAGAGCCTGCCGGGGTGGGGTATATCATTGCACGGTATAAGTTGTGGAAGGGAAATCTCTGGAAACATCGTATAGTATATACTGATAGCGTGATTTCCACATTCTTGGCTCAGATTAAAAGTCATCTGATGAAACCGGCGACGATAATAGGGAATTGAAAATTATGGAAGAATTGGTAAAACGGGTAAGCGATTTTGTGGAAATGGAGCATCGTTCTGGAGCCATGCAATTGATAAGTGCTGAGTATGTGGCTCGTTGTATGCAGATTGCCAAAGAGGATGCGGCAGCTGCTCTCGAAGCGCTAAAGAAATAATTGCGTTGTAGTGATGAGCGGTTGCAGATAATTCGTGCTACATATATAAATAGGTGACCAGTATATTTGGCGGTGTCGATGGAACTTGTTACTTTTGCTGTGTTAATGCAGAGATTATGGAGAATATGACAAAGCGTGAGGCCAATTGGCAGGAAAGCTACAAGGAGCTATTGGCTTATGTTGAGGAACATGGGCAACTACCTAACAAGAAGAAGTCGGACAAGCGTGGCCTTCTGAACTGGTGGAAGTATAACAAGAAACAAATGAAGGCTGGCAAACTGGATGATGAGCACATGCAGCTTCTGATAGAATTGAGCGATAAGCGGCGGGTGCATCTGCTGTTTGCGGATGAGTCGGGTGACGACGAATAGTTGTTGCCGTATATGTGTCCAATAGAATGGTGCATAGAGCCGGATTTCCATAGTATGGGAGTCCGGCTCTATGCGTTTATGTGGGTCGCAATACGTTGGGAATCATCCGAATTTCCGCGCTTTTTCTTGGCTTCGCTGTAAGTGTTGTGTCTTATACATGAAACAGCAGGTCAACTGCGGGTGACATCTTCGGCTAAACGCAACGACATTATCTTTCCGCGTCGTACAGCGTCGGTGACCTTCGGTTCTGAGTGGCTGCTGCTTGTGGGCGTCCGAAAGGCATAGTGGAACGTTCCCGCGGAAACTGATTGAGGGAAAAGTCTCGTGCCATTTGTTCTCTATTTGCTACATCTATTAAAGGATGTGATAGACCCAAAAAGCCGTTGTGGTTGTTGGCGGCTTCGCCTTGTTGGAGTTGTTGGTGACGCCTGACGGGAAACGAGTTTTCCTCTTTGTCGTCACCAATACCTCCAACGCTATGCTTCGCATGACGACAACAGCCGTCACGGTTCAAAAAGCGGCCGTCGGCCGTCCAAAAAGTCCGCCTTTGGCGGTAAAAAAAGCCTAATACCAAAATTTATTTTGCCAAATTACCGCCTGATACCAAAATCTTTTTTTGTAGAATCATGTCCTAATACCGAAATCTTTTGTAGCGAAATTCGGTCTGATACCGAAATCTTTGGGTTGTTTGCCCACTGTGGGTAACGCCTTCGGCTAAGCGCAACACTTACAGCGTTGCCATGATGGTGGGGGGCGTGTACCCAGGGTAGCGTGCTTTCGCCCGCAACCCTGGGCTGGGGAAACGCAACACCTACAGCGTTGCTGCTGCTTGTGGAAGCCTCTCTCTAACTCTCCCCAAGGGGCGAGAATGTTAACCTGGTGATTTACGCATAGTTATTGGTGAAAAGGTGGGGCGTGAGGCGTGATAGAGCTTCGTTCTGGCGACAACGCTGTAACTGTTGGTGCTTGTGGGAGTTTCCATATTTTTTACTTCTGTTTGCTTTAACGATTAAGGGATGGAGATAAAGACAAAAAGCCGTGGTGGCAGTTGTCGGCTTCGCCTTATTGGGACTGATGGTGACGCCTGTCAGAAAACAAGTTTTCCTTCTTGTCATCACCGTCATCACCAATGTCATGCATTGCATGACGACAACAGCCATCACGGTTCAAAAAGCGGCAGTCGGCCGTTCAAAAAGTCCGCCTTTAGCGGTGAAAAAATAGTTGCTTGTGGAAGCCTCTCTCTAACTCTCCCCAAGGGGCGAGAATGCCAACCAGTTGTGGTTCACCTTCTGGATGTGTGGGGTGGATGGAGCATGAGTTTCGTTGTATTTTGAGCCTGCGTAAATGCTCTATATACCTTATTATATATGTGTTTCTCTGCATGGGTGGGGAAATCTATGGTGTGTCCTTGTAAAGTGCAAGTGGTGAAAGATATCGTAGAAGATATACTCTTATGGGGTTTATCTTGTCTCGGTATGAGTGGCTCGGATCTGGCTCTTGTGGCGTGAAAAGAACAACTCCCAAAGTCCTAATGGACCTTGGGAGTTGTCATCATATTCATGATATGGGTTCTGTCATTAGAATGGCAGGTCATCATCGCTGTTGCTCTGCTCGGGCTGGGGGGGGAATGGGGCGTTGGCGGGCTGCTGAGGCGCTGCGGGAGCGGCCTGGGCTGCAGGGGCTGCGCTAACGGTGTTGGGGTCGACCAAGCGAACGTCGAATGCGCGGATATTGTTGAACCAACGGCCATTATACTCGTGAGCATCAATGTCGAAAGAAACATTGACCTCCTGGCCTAACTGTATGTTGAAACGAGTGAGACGCTCTTCGCCAAATACATCGAATACCATCTTGCGAGGGAAGCTGTCGTGGGTTTCGATTACAAAACTCTGACTCTTCCACTCTCCACGTGCTGAAACGCCGCTGCGTGCGGGCAGCACTGCGATTACCTTACCTTGTAGTTCCATTTTATAATTATATATTTGTTTTCGAGATTATTATCTTCCGCGAAATTACTAAATTTTATGAGAAAGACGAAAATATTTGCCTATTTTTTTGCACCGCAAGCAGCTTTTTTGTATTTTTGTACCTATATTCAATTAAAAACCATATAAATAATATAGGCATGGAATTTACAATATCAAGCAACGCTCTTAGCAGCCGTTTACAAACCCTGGCAAAGGTTATCAGTAGTAAAAACTCACTCCCTATACTGGAATGTTTCTTGTTTGAGGTGAACAATGGTTCGCTGACGATTACTTCGTCGGACAGCGAAAACATGATGAAGTCTACTGTGGCACTGGACAGTAACTCTGGAGAAGGGGCTTTTGCCATTCAGAGCCAGACCATGCTTGACGCTGTGAGAGAGCTGCCCGAGCAGCCTTTGACAGTAGTCGTTGATACCGAACTGGCTACAATCAAGGTGATATATCAAGGCGGTGAATATAACTTTACCATCATGGGCGCTGCAGAATATCCCAAGATGCTGACGATGCCTGAGAATGTCAATGTAATCACGATTGATTCGGGCGTGCTGGCTGCCAACATAAACCGTTCGATATTTGCCACTGCGCAGGATGAGCTGCGTCCGGTGATGAATGGTATCTACTTTGACTTGACTCCGGATGCGTTGGCTATCGTAGCCAGTGATGGACACAAGCTGGTGCGTAACAAGAACTTCATGGTGAAGAGTGATTCTCCTGCCGCCTTTATTCTCCCGAAAAAGCCAGCCAACCTGTTGAGAAGTGTACTGGGCAAGGATGGCTGTGATGTTGTCATCAAGTTTGATGGACGAAATGCCGAGGTAACCTTCGACGAGGGCGTGCTGACATGCAGACTGATAGAGGGACGTTACCCCAACTACAACTCGGTGATACCTGTAGCCAACCCCAATCAGCTTACGATAGATAGAAAGGCTCTGCTGAGTGCTCTCAAGCGCGTATTGCCTTTTGGTAGCAAGAGCAGCCAGTTGGTGAAGTTCAAGTTGGACGCAGGCAGTCTGGTTATCTCGTCTGAGGATATAGACTATGCAACCAAGGCTCGTGAGACTATCCTCTGTGACTATGCAGGACAGAAGATGAGCATAGGATTCAAGGGCAGTTCGCTGACGGAGATTTTGAGCAATCTGGACAGTGAGCAGGTTACGGTGGAACTTGCTGATCCCAGCCGTGCCGGTATCATTGTACCTACAGAACAGCCCGAGAATGAGGATGTGCTGATGCTGCTCATGCCGATGTTGCTGAACGATGCAAACTAATATTCAGAACCCACTATAATATATAGTAATAGTGAAACTTAATATCACAAAACCGCTGGTAGTCTTTGATTTGGAGACTACCGGCTTGGATATTGTAAAAGACCGTGTCATCCAGATATCGTATATCAAGGTGATGCCGGACGGACGGGAAGAACGAAATAATATCTTTGTCAATCCTCAGCGGGTAATCCCTGATGAGGTGGTAGCGCTTACGGGCATTACCAATGAGATGGTGAAGGAAGCCAAGACATTCAAGGAGATTGCAGCCAATCTGAAAGACGCGTTTGCGGGGTGTGACTTTGCCGGATTCAACTCAAACTTTTTTGATATTCCCATGCTTGCCGAGGAGTTCCTTCGTGCGGGCGTGGACTTTGAATTCTCCAAGGCCCGTCTGATAGATGCGCACAGCATCTTCTGCAGAATGGAGCGTCGGAGTCTGGCTGCTGCCTATCAGTTCTATTGCGGTCGCAAGATGGAAGATGATTTCCCTCCGCATCGTGCCGATAATGACACCGAGGCTACCTATCGGGTGCTGATGGCTCAGTTGGACAAGTATAATCCAGAGACGGCCGATGACCCTGAAAAGGTGTTGCACAACGATATGGATGAGTTGGCAGCCCTGTCAAAATCGAATGACAATGTGGACTTTGCAGGCAGAATCGTGTGGAAGGACATGGTCGATGCCAATGGCAAGCCGCTGCTCGATGGTGAAGGCAATCCGCGCAAGCAGGAGGCTTTCAATTTTGGTAAATACAAGGGTTGGTATGTGACAGATGTCCTGCGCAAGGACCCTGGTTATTACAGTTGGATGCTGTCGTCTGATTTTACGAACAACACCAAGCAAGTGCTCACGCGTATCCGTATGCGTGAATTTATGAACAAGAAAGGATAGTGGGCAGTAATCTCGGCATATTGATACGGACATTTACGCGGAGAAATCGCTTCTGGATGAAAGGCGTGATGGTGATGGGCTACATCATGATAATGCTGGCGGCAATGCCGGCAAAGGCTCAGGAACTCAATGCCAAGATAACCATCAACCGTTCGCAGATACAGGGAACGGATGCCAGTGTGTTTGATGAATTGCAGAAGCAGTTGGAGCAATTTGTCAATGAGCGGCAATGGACCAATCTGCATTTTCAGAAGAATGAGCGTATTGTATGCAATTTCAACATCACTGTAACCAAATATGACGCTTCGTCGAATATCTTCACTTGCAAGGCGCTGATACAAGCCAATCGTCCGGTATATAATTCGGCTTACACTACCACTCTTTATAACAACACTGACAACAACTTCAACTTCGAATATACCCAGTTTGATCAAATTGTCTTCACTCCAGACAATATTGACAATCAGCTTACTGCGCTGTTTGCCTATTATGCTTATCTGATTATCGGCATCAATCTCGACAGTTTTGCTGCCATGGGTGGTGACGAGGTGCTGCAACAGTGTATGAATGTTGCCAACAGTGCGCAAAATCTGAATTATCCTGGATGGAAAGCCTTTGATGACAGTCGAAACAGGTATGCCTTTATCAATGATTATCTGGATGGAGGTATGCGCCCGTTCCGACAGTTTCAGTATGACTATTACCGTACCGGGCTTGACGAGATGGCTGGCAATGCGGAGCGAGGGCGTGCCAATATAACTAAGGCGATGGAGCTGTTGAAGAACAGTCATGATAACAAGCCGCTGAGTCTTGTTCCGCAGATATGGACGGACTACAAGCGGGATGAAATTGCCAATATATATAAAGGTAAGGGAACGCCCAAGGAGAAGGAAACAGTATATGACATTCTGTTTGGTATCAACGCCAGTCAGAATGCGGCATGGGATAAAATTAAGGAATAATGTTAAGACATTTATATATAAAGGATTTTACGCTGATAGACCAGCTTGACATTGATTTCTTTCCAGGTTTCTCGGTAATCACTGGAGAAACGGGAGCGGGAAAGAGTATCATCTTAGGCGCATTGGGTCTGCTCTTGGGTAATCGTGCTGATGTTAAGCAGATAAAGAACGGCGAAAAGAAGTGTGTCATTGAGGCACATTTTGATTTGGCCGACAGTCATCTGGAGCGTCTGTTCTCTGATAATGATATAGACTATGATGCACAGGACTGCATCCTGAGAAGGGAAATCAATGCCAATGGCAAGAGCAGGGCTTTTGTCAATGATTCACCTGTATCGATTGCTGTTCTCAAGGAATTGGGCGAGCACCTGATAGACATACACAGTCAGCACCAGAACCTGCTCTTGCAGAAGGATGATTTTATGCTCGGCATTGTGGACGTGGTGGCCAAGAATGGCGAGGTGCGTCGTGCGTTTGCCGAGGCATACGAAGAGCAGAAAACGTGCAAGCGTGAATTGGATGACTTGACGCAGCAGATAGAAAGAGATAGACAGAATGAAGATTTTCTGCGTTTCCAATATCAGGAGTTGGCCAAGGATGAATTCAAAGAAGGCGAGCAGGAGCAGTTGGAGCAAGACAGTGAGATACTGGCTCATGCAGAAGAGATAAAGCAGGTGCTCTTTGATGCGAATAACGTGCTGACTGACGAAGACAACAATGTGGCGTCTATCCTTAAGAACATCGCTTCCAATCTGAATTCGATAGAATCGGTATATGCGCCAGCTCGGGAACTGGCTGCGCGTGTGGAAAGTGCTTATATCGAAATCAAAGATATAGCCGACGAAATCAATGGGGGAGGAGAGAAGATTGAGTTCAATCCTGCCTTGTTGGAGGAAATCAACGGCAGGCTGGATAGATTGTATGCTCTGCAACAGAAGTATCACCTCGGTTCGATAGAAGAACTGAATGAACTCAAGCAGAAAATCGCTGACCAACTGGGTCTTATTGACAATGGTTCGGATGAGTTGGATGCGCTTAAGGAACGATATGAGCGGGCATACAAGGAATGTCTGGTAAAGGCGAAGCTGTTGACACAGACACGTGAGAAAGCGGCGAGAACTGTGGAAAAGGAACTTAAGCAACGTCTGGTGCCATTAGGAATCCCCAACGTAAGATTTGAGGTGTCGATGGAGGAAAAGCCCTTGAGTGCTGATGGCGCCGACAAGTTGCAGTTTATGTTCAGCGCAAACAAAAACAGTCTGTTGCAGCCCATATCGCAGATAGCCTCGGGCGGCGAAATCGCCCGCGTGATGCTCTCGTTGAAGGCGATGATTTCGGGAGTAGTCAAGTTGCCCACCATCATCTTTGACGAGATTGATACGGGCGTGAGCGGTCGCGTGGCCGAGCAGATGGCTTCGATTATGAAGGAGATGGGCGACAAGGACCGTCAGGTTATCAGCATTACCCATCTTCCACAGATTGCTGCCATGGGAACGACCCATTATAAGGTTTCCAAAGAGGATTATCGTGATGTGACGTTGAGTAGGATGACAAAACTTACAGATGACGAGCGAATCAAGGAAATCGCTCAGATGTTGAGCGGCAGTGACATAACTCCGGCCGCAATAGAAAATGCAAAATCCCTATTAAGAATATGAAGAAAATCATTTATATAGCTTTTGCACTCTTGGTTGCAACCAATTGTAGTGCGCAGATAGAGAGTGCCGCCAAATCGGTTTTCTCTCTGACAACCTTTAAGAAAGATGGTACCTTGCTTGCATCAACCCATGGCGTGTTTGTGGGAGATAAGGGCGAAGCGATAAGTTCTTGGAAGCCGTTTGTGGGTGCCGACAGTGCGGTGGTAATCGATGCCAATGGCAAGCAATCGGTAGTAAGTGCGCTGATAGGTGCCAACGAGTTGTACAATGTCTGCAAGTTTAAGGTGGATGGCAACACACAGCCTGCTTCTGTAGCAACTGCAGCCAGCAAGAAGGGTGAAAAGGTATGGATATTGCAGTATTCGGTCAACAAGCCCCTCATAGACCAGCGCAATGTGCAGAGCGTGGAGCCGTTTATGGAGAAGTATGCCTATTATCTCTTCTCGTCTAATATCGATGAGAGTGCTGATGGATGTCCTGTTGTCAATTCCAAAGGTCAGGTGATTGGTGTCATCCAGATTTCCAAGGATGGACAGCAGATTGTGGCTACTGATGCCAATTTCATGAACGATATGACTGTGGAGAACGGTCTGGCCATAGCCAATCCTGTGCTCAGACAATCGTTTATCCCTATCGACTTTCCCAAGAATCATGAGCAGGCTGCGGTGATGTTGACTCTCACAGCAGAACAGAGAGATACGCTGATGTATAACAAGTACGTAAAGGCTTTCATCCAACGTTTCCCTGATTATGTGGAAGGCTATAATGCGCTGGCCAACAGACAGCTGGCCAAGGCTGATTTCTCTGGAGTTGATGCTACCATCAAGACTGCCCTTGAGAAAGTTGTCAAGAAGGAGGATGTACATTCGGCCTATTCCCGTCTGATTTATAGCAAGATTTCCAATCTTCCAGACAGCATCTATCCTTCCTGGAATGCGGATAAGGCGCTGGAGGAAGCTAATATGGCGTATGATATTGACCACCAGCCTCTCTATGTGCATCAGCAGGCTTTGGCTTATTTTGTGAAGAAAGACTACGCTACTGCCTACGACAAGTTTATGGAACTCACCAAGACCCCTATTCGCAATGGCGACCTCTTCTATAGTGCAGCTCAGTGCAAAACACAGATGAAGGCTCCCGATGCAGAGATTGTAGCCCTCTTGGACAGTGCTATAGCTGTCTCTCCCCAGCCGCTGAATTTTGTGGGTGCGCCTTATGTTCTTGCTCGTGCTACACATTATTATAATATAGGAGAGTATCGTAAAGCGGTGATAGATTTCAATCAGTATGACTCGTTGATGCAGGGTAGGCCCATTACCAGCAATTTCTACTATATCCGTCATAAGGCAGAAATGGAAATCCATCAGTATCAGCAGGCGCTCAACGATATGGACCGTGCCATATTGCTGCAGCGTGATTCTCCAACCCTGTGGGCAGAGAAGGCTTCGCTGCATTTGCGCTTCAGCCAGACCGACAAGGCAATCCGTAGTGCAGAAATCTGTACACAACTTGCACCTGAGTATGCCGATGGATATATCTTGTTGGGCGTGGCCAATATGGTGGCAAAGAATAAGGAAGAAGGAACCAAAGCTCTCATGAAAGCCAAGGAATTGGGAGATGAAAGAGCTGATGAGTATTTGAAGAAATATAAGTAAATATTTGGAAATACCAAGCAAATTTATTAACTTTGCAGCCGCAAAAAGGATGGTTCCGTAGCTCAGTTGGATTAGAGCAACAGCCTTCTAAGCTGTGGGTCTTGGGTTCGAACCCCAACGGAATCACGAAAAAACTGAAGAAAGAGGATTTTTACATAATGTAAAGTCCTCTTTTTTTGTGTATATGATTGGTCTGTGTATTGGTTGTCATCTGCAACATCACTGTGTCATATTTGTTTCATGCATCATTTCTTGCCTTTGCATCTATTTGACTGGAGCGGAGGTTCGTATTATCTTGGAAGAGTTTTGAATAGCCCATTTAAATTGAGGTGATTTCCATATTTATACGCAACATAGCACCGATAACTCTGAGGAGTTTAACCTTATCTTTGGTTGTGTTAGGCACGATAATCCATCGCTCATTGTCTATCTATACTTGTCCGTTAAACATCTTTGATGCTGTTATAAGTGGTTTGCCACACCAAGTTAGTTCTTTTTGCTTGATTTTATCTATACCAATTTCCCTGATTAATTCAAGGAACGTATTTGTTATTGAATTATTGGCAAAACATTGCCCATCTGGTAATTTTACGAGTATTTCGCCTTTTGTTCTAGTGCGCTTTTCTTTGTTAGGGTTGTCTTGTGCTACAAAGTCTTCTCCCAACTCTATTTTTAATCCTAAAGACAATTGCTCATTTATAGCATTTAATTGCAGGAACTTTGTGTCCGAGTTTGATTGTGTGTTGAGATACCAACCATTGCAAACAGGCTTCATCCATTCCTTGTATTTGGGATATATTTCTTTTGATAACAATGGCAGGTGGCATGACTGTAGTTTTATATTTGCTATAACATCATCGCCCAACTCTTGCATTGTTGCTATCATTGTATCGGTTGTACTTTTATAACAAAGGACTTTTCCATTGGGGAAGGTTACTCTTAGGAGTTTTCTTCTCGCTCTATCTCGTTTTACTTCTTCCATATAGCTTTATATTAATGATACTTCAGTTTTTTTTTGCAGCATTGCAACGATTACTCGCAGAGGTCTAAGTTTTTCTTTAGGCAGCAAATCAATCAACTTTTATCCTTATCACTCTTATTCCTCTCTGTTTGGGATGCTTGCTCATATATACTGCGAGCGTCATAGGTTCTTCCACTACTTTGTGTCTTATTTGTGAGGCGTTGAGGAGATGTAGGCCGTCGGCGTGCCAAACTGCGATGCCTATGTGGGATGTGTCGAGTCCTTGTTTGGATGTGGTAATGGCCAGTATGTCGCCATCCTTTATGGTCTGGCGCATGAGCGTTGAGTTGTCTATTGATTTCTTCGGAATATAGGCCACAGTGCGTCCGGTCAGTTTTTGCTCCGTATCTCTGATTTCTTTTATGGCCTTTGGTTTGCCATGCAGCATAGGGTAGAGGTGGCTGTGGGTTGACATGAAATCGATGTTGAGACGCTGGCGGCCGGTGAATGGTCGTCTTTTATGCGAAATCTCCTTAATCAGCCCCATCTCTGTGTTGTCGTCAATCCATGAAGTGAAATAATGCAGTCGTCGCGTGTAGCCTATTTTCCCTTGTTCGTAACGTATGGTTCTCAGCCAGTGGCAGTAATCTTCAAACCTGATGCTTTGTTCACGGGCACACAGCGTGAGCGCCATTACCGTCTCGACATATGTGGTGCAATCGAGTTGGCGCAGGTTGACAACGAGCTGTTCGGATGGGTTCACCTCCAAGGTCTTGGCAACATAGGGAATACCACGTAGTTGACGGGAAAAGTATATCATGAGATTTTTATCCTTGCCCAGGTGTCTCGCCTGCTTCAGCAGCGAAGTCACGCGTAGGCTGTCAGATGGCTTATAATCCACCTTCTCCTGTCCAATGGCATTGAGGCAAAAGCCCCATATGACGACAGCGAGGAATATTGTATGTTTCATCGTCGGTTGAAGTTAAATCCTATATAAATGTTGACATTGCCAAAAGTATTATTGGTCGTTATCTGGCTTTTGTGATAATTATACGAATGGAATACGGCATTGGCTCCCACAAACCATTTGGTGTTGTTCCATACTATACCCATACGGCCAATTGCATCAATGTTGGTATTGTGCAGTGAAAGCTGTTTGAACCAAGGTTTGTCTTCATGGTTGTCGCCACGCGTGGTCTTGTATGAAAGCCCAATAGACAGGGAGGCGTCAATTAGCAGGTTGCGCATGGGCACCCAATTGTATGCGTATCCTCCAGAGATAGAGTAGTCGGTATAATCGATGTGGGGAGGCAGGTTGCGATTGGCATCCAGTCCATTGGGCGCAGTATAGCCCGTATGTTGCTTGATAATGGCAGACAGTTTCATCCAGTCCATATTCAAGCCATGTCGCGTATAACCGATACCCGCCAGAAATGAACCGGCCGAACGTCGCTGTACCGTGCTTTGACTGTAAGCAGCGGGATAAGAGAATTTGCGGTGGTTGAAGATATAATATAGGTTGAAGCCCTTGATGCTTGCTTCTATTCCATCAAATGGCAAATCCTTCAATCCCTCGGTATCATATTGTCGTCCTACATCAATTTCCTTGATTTTGTAGTTGTCTCCCGTGCGACGATAGAACAGGTCAACGCCTATCTGATTGGAATATAGACTCAGGTTGAAGTCTTGGTTGCGTCCGCTCTCTTTGATGTGGGCCACGTCGAGGGTATAGCCCAGGAATATCCATCTCCACCCGAAGTAAGGGCCGACCTTTATGCGCGGCTTGGGGGCAAAGACTACATTCATTCCGTCACTGCTGCTCAGGCGATATACCTCATAGGTGTTGGTGTTCTGAATCATTGCAGCAAAATTATATCGCTGCGGTTCCACATAGTTGGTATCTACACGGCTGAATTCTTTGACAAAGTCATACAGGACTCCTATCACACCCTTCTTTTGAGGTGGGATAGAGTCATCTGCCATAAGTGGTGAAGATGTGATGAGCAATATGATAATCAGATAGAGATGTCGGAGCATACAGCCTACATTTTTCCCAATATGCGATCCATCACCCAGTTGGTGGGAGTTGCGCTCACGCTGGTCGATGTGCAGATGTTCAGACCCTGCAGGTCTTCTATCACTTTGCGTATAATCGGTAGTTGCACGTAAGGAGGGTTCTTGACCTCTATCTCTGTCAAACCTTCTGAGGTTACCAGACGGATAGGTTTGTAGTTGAAGACAGAGAAAGACAGCATACCTTGTTCGCCGACTATCTCTATGCAGTCTTCTCTGGCACTTTGGTGGCCCACGAAGCACCATGACCCGCTGCCGACCAGTCCACTCTCAAAGCGGAAGCAAGCGCTTATGGTATCTTCTGCGGTATAGAGGTGGGCGCGGTTGGTGCAATAACCGTGGGCTTTGACGATAACGCCAAAGATGTCTTGCAATAAATCAAGTTGATGAGGGGCCAGGTCGTAGAAATAACCACCACCAGAGATGTCTGGCTGCAGGCGCCATGGCAGTTCGCGGGTGGAGTTATAGTCCAATTCTCGGGGAGGAGCGGAAAACCTTACCTGCACGTTGGTAATATTGCCAATGCGCCCTTCGCGTATGATTTCTTTGACGCGCTGGAAGTAAGGCAGGTAGCGGCGATAGTAGGCCACATAACAGGGCACTCCTGTCTGCTCGCTTATGCGGTTGATGCGTACGCAGTCGTCATAGCTTGCAGCCAATGGCTTTTCCACATATACCGGCTTGCCTGCACGCATCGCCATAATGGCAAAAGTGGCATGACTTGATGGTGGGGTGGCAATATATATGGCATTGATATCCGGGTCGTCTATCAATTCCTGGGCATCCGTGTACCATTTGCGTATATTGTGTCGCTCCGCATAGTTGCGCGCTTTCTGTTCGCTGCGGCTCATTACCGCTTCCACATGCGAACCTTCCACTTCGGCAAAGGCGGGACCAGACTTCTTCTCGGTAACCTCGACGCAACCAATAAATCCCCAACTGATTTGTTTCATCTTGTTTGCTTTTTCAGAACATTTGATACAAAGTTACGGCAAAGCGGAGATATTACAAAAAAAAAGTCGTAATTTTGCATATATAATTAAAGCAACGATATGGAAATTAAGAATTCTCAGTTTGTTATTTCAGCGCCTACAGTCGAAAAATGTCCAAAAGACAACAAGCCCGAGTATGCTTTTATCGGTCGAAGCAATGTAGGTAAATCAAGCCTCATCAATATGCTTTGTAATCATAAGGGCCTGGCCAAGACCAGTGCCACCCCCGGCAAGACTCTTCTTATCAATCTGTTTCTTGTCAATCGTGAATGGTATCTTGTCGATCTCCCAGGATATGGTTATGCCAAGCGTTCTAAATCCGTGCAAGACCAACTGCAGCGTATGATTTCGAGTTACATACTCCAGCGTCAGCAGTTGGTCAATGTATTTGTACTCATAGATATTCGCCATGACCCGCAGAAGATAGACCGTGAGTTTATCGATTGGCTGGGCGTGAGCAGCGTTCCTTTCAGTATCGTTTTTACCAAGGCCGACAAACTCGGACCCGTCAAGGCTCGTCAGAATGCAGAGCGCTGGATGGAAAGCCTCAGAGATACATGGGAAACGTTGCCTCCATATTTTATCACGAGCAGTGAGAAGAAGACCGGCCGTCAGGAGGTGATAGACTATATTGGACAAATCAACGACTCGTTGGCTGCTACTGATTAATACGTCGATACAATGGCAAGTCAGAATACTATTCTTGATGTACAGAACGTAAGCAAGCGTTTCGGCGCTCGTGAGCTTTTCGCCAATCTTTCGTTCAGCATAGCCGAGGGACAGAAGGTGGGCTTCATTGCCCGCAACGGTACTGGCAAGTCTACGCTGCTGTCAATCCTTACTGGCAGAGAGAGCCAGGATGAAGGAGCTATTGTTTATCGCAATGGAATACGCACGGGGTATCTGGAGCAGGAACCTGTCTTTAATCCCGATGACACCGTGCTGGATGCCTGCTTCAACCATCAGGGCGATGATGAGAAGATAGTGAAGGCCAAGCAGATATTGACCCGGCTTAAAATCGCAGACCTCTCTCAGCCGATGGGGCAACTCAGTGGCGGACAGCGCAAGAGGGTGGCGCTTGCCAATGCGCTCATTACCGAGCCCGATTTCCTGATATTGGACGAGCCTACCAACCATTTGGACCTCGAGATGATAGAATGGCTGGAGGGTTTTCTCCAGCGAGGCAACAAGTCGATACTAATGGTCACCCATGACCGTTATTTTCTTGACCGCGTGTGTGATGTAATCCTCGAACTGGATGACCATACCATTTATACCTATCGTGGCAATTATGCCTATTATCTGGAAAAGCGTCAGGAGCGCATTGACAATCGTCGTGCCGAGCAGGCTCGTGCCGCCAATCTGTATCGTACCGAATTGGAGTGGATGCGCCGTATGCCTCAGGCCCGTGGTCACAAAGCCAAGTATCGTGAGGACGCTTTCTATGAACTCGAAGCCCGCGCCCATCAGCGTATTGAAGAGCGCCAGGTAAGACTCAAAGCATCCAATGTATATATAGGTTCTAAAATCTTCGAATGTCAATACGTTTCCAAACGGTTTGGCAAGGATAAAGTTATACTCGACAATTTCTATTACAATTTCGCCCGTTTCGAGAAAATGGGCATTGTGGGCAACAATGGCACCGGAAAGTCTACCTTTATCAAGCTGCTGTTAGGATTGCAGCGGCCGGACGAGGGAAGGTTTGATATCGGCGAGACCGTCAAGTTCGGCTATTATTCACAGGACGGCCTGCAGTTTGACGAGCAAGAGCGGGTCATCGACATTATCACCAAGCGTGCCGAGTATATCGATCTTGGTGGCGGGCGCCACCTCTCTGCTTCCCAGTTTTTGCAGCGCTTCCTCTTCACGCCCGAAGAGCAGTACGACTATGTGTATAAACTCAGTGGAGGACAGCGACGCAAACTGTATCTCTGTACTGTGCTGATGGAGAATCCCAATTTTCTTATTCTTGATGAGCCCACCAATGACCTGGACATACAGACCCTCCAAGTCCTGGAAGAGTATCTGCAGGATTTCCCCGGTTGCGTCATCGTCGTAAGCCATGACCGTTATTTTATGGATAAGGTCGTTGACCATATCCTTGTCTTTAAGGGCGAGGGTGTGATAGATGATTTCCCTGGCAACTATACACAGTATCGGCAGTATTCGGCCTTGCAGAGCAAAGAGGAAGCCAAGGTAGATGCCTCTGTCAAGGAGAAGAAGATTTATCGCAACGACAGCCGTCGCCGTATGTCGTATAAGGAGAAACGGGAGTTTGAGCAGCTCGAAAAGGATATCGCATCACTCGAACAACAACAGCACGAGATAGAAGAAGCACTCTGTAGCGGTACACTCAGCGTCGAAGAACTCACGGAGAAAAGCCGTTTGCTGCCCAAGCTCAAAGAAGAAATTGACGAGAAGAGCATGCGGTGGCTGGAGCTCAGTGAAATCGAAGGTTAAATGAATTATGATGATTATGCGTTACGTTAATTACACATTATATATCCTTTGGGCTACAGTGGCATTGCTCTATGCGCAACCTGCTGACGCCATCCGTCGCAACCCAAATACGGCTGCTGCCATCCATCTTGCCCAGCAGAAGAATATCGGTCTTCAGAGCATCACCGAAAATGCAGCTCGCGCCCATGTTGGTTTCTTGGCTCACGATTTAATGGAAGGTCGTCAGGCGGGGATGCGTGGGTCACAGTTGGCCCAGCAGTACATAGTCTCACACATGCGCCAATTGGGATTGCAGCCTTACGAGTCAGCCTCATTTCTGCAACCGTTCAACGCCGCCGCACGCCCTTCGCTACGTCGCAGTCCACGTTATTTTGTAGAGTCAGACTCCTTGGTTAATATAGCCAAAGGCCCTCATCATCTTCTCAGTTTGGCCAATGTGATAGCGTGTATCCCCGGCACTTCTACCGACGAAGTCGTAGTGGTAGGGGCGCATTTTGACCACGAGGGCCTTTCTCCCACATTGGTTGGAGACCAGATTTACAACGGAGCCGACGACAATGCCTCGGGTGTAAGTGCTGTGCTGCAGATTATGCAGGCTTTTGTCAAGAGCGGTGTCCGTCCACGCCGCACCATAGTCTTCGCCTTCTGGGACGGAGAGGAACTTGGGCTACTTGGCTCGCGTTATTTTGTGAACAGCCACAAAGATATCAGCCAGATTAAGGGTTATCTCAATTTTGATATGGTCGGCGGCAACAATCGCCCTGACGATTCTCAATATTTTGTGTACTTCTATACCGAAAGCCATCCTCGTATCGGTGAATGGCTTAAGGACGACATAGCCCACTACCAGCTGGACCTGCATCCCAACTATAAACCGTGGGACAATCCTGTAGGAGGAAGCGACCAGAGTTCGTTTGCGCGTCACGCTATTCCTATCGTGTGGTATCATACTGATGCACAGCCGCATTACAATCAGCCTTCCGACGAAGCGTCAACCATCAATTACCCCAAACTCGCAGACATTACGCGCGCCTCGTTTCTGACGGCTTGGCATATGGTCAATGATGCGACGTGGTAACGAAAAAAGAGTAAGTTTGTTTTGTATTTTCTACATATTAAAGTAACTTTGCACCTATGAAGTGCATATATATATTCATATTATCAATATTTTGTACACTTGCCACACATGCCCAGACCGAATGTGAAGACACCTGCCAGCACATACATGGCATAGATATGAGCCACTATCAGGGAGATGTGTTTTGGGAGCAGATAGGAGACAATGCTAAGATGGCCTATGTCTATCTCAAGGCTACCGAAGGTGGTGACAATATTGACAGCAAGTATAAGCGTAACATAGAACTGGCTCATCAGAACGGCCTCAAGGTTGGTTCTTATCATTTCTATCGAGCCCGCATTCCCCAAGAGGTACAGTTGCGTAATTTTATGGCACAATGCAGGCCTGAAGACCAGGACCTGTTGCCCATGATAGACATCGAGACACGTAGTGGGTTGTCCGTGAAAGAGTTTACCGACTCGGTATTCAAGTTTCTCCAACTCGTAGAGGTGGCTTATCGTCAGAAGCCGTTAATCTATACCGGAGCCAACTTCTATGACCATCATTTCGCCGGCAAACTCAATGATTATAAGATTATGATTGCCCAATATACTCAGCGTGAGCCCATTTTGACCGATGGTCGCGACATTACCCTTTGGCAATACACGGCCAAAGGACGAATAAGCGGTGTCAATGGCCATGTGGACAAAAGTCGATTTATGGGTAATCACCGATTGCGAGAGATAAGATACCGACACCGATAACATAGATTAATAAACATATACGATTATGGCAATTATCAAATGTCCCGAGTGCGGTCGTGAGGTAAGCGACAAAGCGCCCGTGTGCCCGTCTTGCGGCGTTGAAATAGCAGGACATATCATCACTTGCCCCAAATGTGGCACAGTTTATTTCAATGACCTGTCCAGCTGTCCGACCTGTCACACTCCGACTCATCCAGAGACAGCGCAGGCACAACCCTCATATCAGGCAGAGCCCGTCACTTCGTCTTCTGCAGACGAGAAGCCAGCCAAGAAGAATACCAAGGTGATTATCTATTCATTCCTCTTTGCTATCGTCTTGGTTCTCGGAGGCATCTTTGTCTGGTATCAGGCACAGGGAGGTAAAGAAGAGGAAGCCTATACTTATGCCATGACAAGCGAAGACCCTGCCGTGCTGCAGAGTTATCTTACCACCTATACCAATGCGCCCGCAGAGCATCGTGACTCGGTGTCTGTGAGACTGGAGCGTCTGCAGCTGTCTGATGCAGAGTGGCGCGATGCCGTGGTAAGTGGCTCCAAAGAAGCAATGGAGGCTTATCTCAAAGCTCATCCAGGAAGCCTGCATCAGCAGGAGGCATTGCATCGGATAGACTCTATAGACTGGGCTATAGCCCAGCGCCTCAATACGGCGGAGGCTTATCAGGCCTATGCCGATGCGCATGCCAATGGCGAGCATATCGACGAGGCGACAGAGGCTATGAAGGATGCGCAGTCAAAGACCGTTATGCCCCAAGAGAAGGACGCCATAGTTACTCTTTTCCGCCATTTCTTTCAGAGCATCAACTCGAAGAATGAAGACGGCCTGAAGAGCACCGTTGCAGTCTTTATGGATTCCTTCTTAGGCAAGACCGATGCGTCGCCATCAGATGTGGTTACCTTTATGAAGAAGATTTATAAGGACGACATTACCAATATGAACTGGCGCTTGGGAAATGACTTCCAGATAGACAAGAAACCTTTGGACAATGACGAGTATGAGTATAGTGTGCAGTTCTCGGTATCTCAGGATATCACCCGTACTGATGCGAGCAAGGAGAAGCATGCCAAATATCTTATCAAGGCAAAGGTAGACGCTAACCATCTCATAAGTTCGTTCAACATGACCAAGGTACTGGAGTAAACCCAGTATGCAATCATGATAACCCAAATGTGCCATAGCCTGTTGCGGGCTATGGCACATTTGGGTTATCATATATCCATCATTCTTTGATTGCCGGCGCGACTGCCATTGCGTTCGCTGGTTCGTGCCTTTAGGCACGCGCCTTCGTGTCGTATGATGCGGGCTCACGTGTCAAATGGCGCGTGACCACGTATCAAATGATACGAACTGCCCATGGCGGTCAGGAGAAATCAGAATGACGCTCAGAGAGGGAGCCGCATTGATTTGCAGGTTGTTTGGATGGCGATTTAGTTGTCTTTTATGATACTCTTGACATCGTCGATGCAGCCGTCATTTTCTGCCGGAGTGATGCCCAGTAGGTTGCATAGGAGTGTATAGACACTCACATTGCGGAAGGGCTTGACCTGGGCATGACGGATGTTAGGACCGATGGCTCTGAACATAGCCCACATATCAGTATAGGCTGGGTCGTAGCCATGCATGCCGCCAGAGTTAATCGGCTTGTCATATACCACCCACCCCAAATCGGGCACTGCCACCACATCGCCGATACATCCGTGTTCGGTATAGTGCAGATAGGCCGGGACCTGTTCTTTGCGCCATGCGCGCAGATGTGGCACTCCCTGCAGACGTTGGCAGATGGAGTCGACGGTTGCTTCGTGTTGCTGTACGTTGTCCCATGAGGCATAGATATTTACGGGAACGCTACCATAGGCTTTGTAGGGCAGATTGCCCAATAACGGGCGTAGTTCTATCTTGTGTGATTGGTCGACCCACGCCATGCCATGGTCGGAGAGCACTATGAAGTTGACCTGTTTTCCTATCGGCAGTTGGGTTATACGGCTATATAGGTTGCCCATCAGCGAGTCCATGCGCTCTACCGCCCGTCTGGTCTCGCGGCTATGAGGGCCATAGTTGTGTCCGCTCTTGTCGGGCTCGTTCATATATACCATGATGAGCTGTGGGCGCTTGTGCTTGCTCCGCTGCAGACACTCTATCACCTTGTTGCAGCGCTGTTCGAGGGTGAGGCGTGGCTTCTGGTCGTAGTCGAGATAGGTGTCGGGGTAACTATTGTGTATCTTTACATCAGAGCCTGCCCAATAGAATATGGCAGTACGCAGACCTTGGCGTTGGGCGGTCAGCCAGATGGGTTCGCCACCAAAGTATTTGGGGTCTTTCTTCATGATGCGGTTTGACAGGTTGAAGTCATATCCTGTCTCGCAGTCCATAAACTCGTTGGCAATGAGGCCATGATGCTCAGGCGTGAGACCTGTAGCCAATGAATAGTGGTTGGGAAAGGTCTTGGAGGGAAAGCAGGGGATGAGCGAACTTGCCGTACCCTCATTGGCCATGCGGTCGAAGAAAGGAGTGTTGTACCATTGAGGGTAGTCCCATCGACATCCGTCAAGAGATATTACTACGGTGTAAGTTTCGCTTGTTGCAACAACTGCTATGGACCAACATAGCAGCATTATATTCAGAATGATTCTTCTCATATTTCTTATTATACTTGTTTTATGCCATCCAGATAGTTGCGGATAGCGTCTGTAAATACCTTTCCATAATGTACCTTTTTGAATTCACCGATGCCACTGATATGGCCAAATTCCTCGATAGTGGTGGGCTTCTCTGCCGCCAGCGAGTGGAGCACTTTGTCGGACAGGATGAGGTAGGCGGCGAAGTTCTGCTTGTCAGCAATCTTTCTTCTCAACACGCGTAACTGCTCGAAGAGCTGCTTGTCTTCGACTGCGGACAGCTTCAGTTCGGGTATCTCGGTTTGGCGTGCGGTCGATTCCTGGCGACCACGAGTCTCCTTCTTCTTGTATGGAGTCAAACTGATTTCAGAGACTTCTGCCAGCATGGCATTGCTCTTGCCATACAGGACCTCTTTGCCCATATCAGTCACTTTTGCATGATTGTCTTCGTCGTAGGCAATGCTGATGTATCCCATTTGCAGCATTTGCAACAGATAGTCACGCCAGCGGGATGTCGTAACATCCTTGCCGACGCCAAAGGTCTTTAGCTTTTGATACTCATGACGCATAACGGTGGGGGAGAGCATGCCGCGCAGAATCTCGATGACAGTTCCAATGCCTATCTTTTCTTCGGTCCGCATGATGGCGCTCAAGGCTTTCTGGACGAGTAGCGTGCCGTCAAACCTACGTGGCGGATGCTGGCACACATCACAGTTGCCGCAATCGCAGTCACGCTCTTCTCCGAAATAGTTGAGCAATATTCTGCGACGGCACACACTGCTTTCGGCATATTGCTGCATACGCTCCAACTTCAGGTTATTCACGTCGTTCTGGCCACTGCTGTTGGCAAACTGTCTGAGCTGGATGATGTCGGCAAGTGAGTAGAACAGGAATGTGTCGGCAGGCGCGCCATCGCGTCCGGCACGTCCTATCTCCTGGTAGAAACTCTCGATGCTCTTGGGCAGATTGTAGTGGAATATCCAACGGATATTGGGCTTGTCGATACCCATGCCGAAAGCGATTGTGGCGCATACTACCATAGTCCGGTCGTTCTTGAAATCTTCCTGTATCTTGCGGCGCGTCTGCCCGTCGAGTCCTGCGTGATAGGCTTGGGCTTTGATGTTGGCCTTTCTCAGCGACTCGGCAACGCTCTCTGTAGTCTTTCTGCTCAGACAGTAGATGATGCCGGCGTCGTTGGGGTGGTTGCGTATATAGGCATTGATGATTTTCATCTTCTCTGCCTTGGTCGATTCGCGCCTGACAGCAAGCGACAGGTTGGGACGGTCAAATGAGGATATATAGGTCTCTCCCTTGATGGCAAGCTGTTTCAAAATGTCTTCGCGGGTTATCTTGTCGGCCGTTGCGGTCAACGCCATTACCGGGACATTGGCAAACCGTTCTCTAATTATACCCAACTGAGAGTATTCTGGCCTGAAGTCGTGGCCCCACTGGCTGATACAGTGGGCCTCGTCTATGGCAAAAAGGCTGATGTTGAGCTGGCTCAAGAAGAAGGGAATCTCTGCTATCAGTTTCTCTGGTGACATGTAAAGCAGTTTGATTTCCCCGTTGGCACATTTGCGCCGAATCAGTAAGTCCTCTGCGGTGTTGTTGTTGCTGTTGAGGGCAGCCGCCGGTATGCCGTTTTCTACCAGTGCCTCCACCTGGTCGTGCATCAGACTGATAAGGGGTGAAACCACAATGGTAACGCCGTCAAGCATCAGCGCGGGTACCTGATAGCATAGACTCTTTCCACCTCCTGTTGGCATAAGCACAAGAGAATCTTTTCCAGCCAGCGTGGCGTCTATTATCTCACGCTGTAATGGGCGGAAGGAGTGGTAGCCGAAATACCTATTTAATATATTAATTGGGTCCATGATAAGTAAATTTGTAGCAAAGGTACAAACAAATGGAAAAAAAGTTGACAAAAATGACATTAATTTCAAAATTGTGGCTAATTTTGCAGTAGTAAATATCAGGAAACAAGAGTTATAGCATATAGAAGATGACAAAATACAATATTACAGAGGCTCGGGAGAGAGAGGCAGCCTATCGCTCATTGATAAATCCTAAATTGATGGATGAATTGAAGCAGAAAATACTTGAGGTAATCCTTATTCAGAAGAAATACAAGGACAAGAATTATTCTGCCAAGAATCTGGCTGAGGATTTGGGCACCAATACTCGTTATATATCTGCCGTGGTCAATGTGCGCTTTCATATGAATTATACATCCTTTGTCAATAAATATCGTATAGAGGAGGCTATGGGCATTCTCACAGACCGTCGCTATACCCACATGAAGATGGAGGATATTTCTCAGATGGTAGGCTTTGCCAACCGCCAGTCGTTTTATGCTGCTTTCTTTAAAATCAATGGTTGTACTCCCCGCGAATACAAACTGCGTTATGCCCAGCGTTCTGCTGGGGCTGACAGTTCCAGAAAATGAGAATGTCAGAGGAGATGTCCATTGAATCAAGTATAAGCTAAAAAGTCATGTTCCGATGAAGGAAGATTTCAATTATTCCGACGAGCGCTTTGCCGATATCCAGATGCTTCGTTATCGCTTGAACGGATTTGAGCAGTTGTCGCTCCGCAAGAAACTATATATCTACTATCTTTCTCAGGCCACTCTTTGTGGCCGTGATATCACGTTCGACCAGTTTGGCCGATACAATATTCGCATTCGCAAGATGCTGGAACAAATCTATCTCCATTATGAGGGAGATAGGCAGTGTGAAGAGTTTAAGGCATTGGAGATTTATCTTAAGCGAGTTTGGTTCTCTAATGGCATTTACCATCATTATGGATGCGAGAAGTTTGTACCGGGATTTACGCGTCGGTATCTTGATGAGGTGATAGGGTCTCTTGGAATAAAAATATTTGACAGCGATGAGCAGAAATGCGAAGTCTATGATGTCATTTTTGACCCTGAGGTATTGCCCAAGCGTGTAAATCAGGCAGATGGGGTGGACTTGGTGCAAACCTCGGCATGCAATTTCTATCAGGATGTTACCCAACTTGAGGCAGAACAATACTATGCAGCCTTAAAGTCTAAGGTTGGTAACGATTGCCTGCCCTCGTTTGGTCTCAATTCCAAACTCGTCAAAGAGGATGGGATAGTAAAAGAACAGGTATATGCTGCTGATGGCTTATATGGTAAGGTCATTCGTGAAATCATCGTTTGGCTGGACAGCGCGGTACAGGTGGCTGAGAATGAGCGTCAGCGCGAGCTCATCTCACTGCTTATAGCCTACTACAGGAATGGTGATTTGGCGACCTTTGACCGTTACTCGATAGAATGGATAGCGGAGCAGGATGGTCTTGTCGATTTCATCAATGGATTTATTGAAGTCTATGGTGACCCGCTGGGGCTCAAGGGCTCTTGGGAGGGCATCGTAGAATATAAAGATATAGATGCTACCAAGCGTACACGTACTATCAGTGACAATGCGCAATGGTTTGAAGACCATTCTCCTGTCGATGCACGTTTTCGCAAGCAACAGGTGAGAGGCGTCACTGCCAATGTGGTGTGTGCGGCTATGCTTGGTGGTGATGAGTATCCGGCTTCGGCTATCGGAATCAACTTGCCTAACGCTGAATGGATAAGGGCTCTGCATGGTTCTAAGAGCGTTACTATCGGAAATCTTACCGAAGCGTATAATAAGGCGGCTCATGGCAACGGCTTTTTGGAGGAATTCGTCATAGATGGGGATACACTCGACCTTATTAATAAATATGGAGACCTCTGTGACGATTTGCATACAGACCTCCACGAATGTCTTGGGCATGGAAGCGGCCAGTTGCTCCCCGGTGTGTCATCTGATGCACTCAAAGCCTATGGCTCTACCATCGAGGAAGCGCGTGCCGACCTCTTCGGGCTTTATTATCTGGCTGATGCCAAGCTGATAGAATTGGGGCTGGTGCCAGATGCAGAAGCATATAAGGCCCAATATTATACCTATATGATGAATGGTCTTATGACCCAGTTGGTAAGAATAGCTCCTGGAAATCTTATCGAGGAAGCCCACATGCGTAACCGTGCCCTGATATCCCGTTGGGTGCTTGAGCATGGCGATGGTTGTGTCGGTCTGGTATGCAGAGACGGCAAGACCTACCTTGTGGTCAATGATTATCACGCTTTGCGCTGCTGTTTCGGTCAATTGCTCTACGAGATTCAGCGCATCAAGAGTGAAGGCGACTATGAATCGGCCCGCAAACTGGTTGAGCAGTATGCGGTCAGAATAGACAGCGAACTGCATAATGAAATATTGAGTCGTTATCGCCGTCTCAATATCGCTCCCTATAAAGGTTTTATTAACCCGGTGCTTGTTCCCGTCTGTGATGATGACCGGAATATCGTTGATATAAAGGTCGATTATACCGAAGGGTATACTCAACAGATGTTACGTTACTCTAAAGAATTTGGATATTTATGACAGAAGAAACACACGAGAAACTGAAGGCTATCAAGCAGTCTTTTCGCTCGATGATGAATGGCCCCGTGTCGCAGTCTATGCGCGAAAAAGGTTCAGACTATAAGATAAATTGGGGGGTGGCACTTCCTCTGTTGCAGAAAATGGCGGCAGAGTATGGATATGACTACGACCTTGCCATCAATCTGTGGAAGGAGAATATACGAGAGTGCAAGATTTTGGCCACAATGATTATGCCGCCCGAGCAGATGTTGCCAGAAGTGGTGGATGTGTGGATGGAACAGACCCATACGCAGGAAATGGCTGAGATTGCAGCTTCCAAACTGTATCAGTATCTTCCATTTGCTTCAGTTATGGCTTATGAATGGATAGCTACAGACAAGGTATATTATCAGATAGCTGCCTATAATATATTGGGACGTTTGTTTGCCCGTGGAATGGCTCCCAACGAACTTGGTATCAATGAATTCTTGGACCAGGTCGCTGTGGCGCTCCAAGACGATAATATCGGTGTAAGGCATGCTGCATACAATTGTCTTACTCGTTTTGAAGACCTTGGTGACGATTATGCACTTCTTGCTCAAAAGGCCATGCGTTCACAAGGGCTTCATCTCTGAAACGAAAATACTCAAAGGACTGACAGGATGGGCTGACGCCTGTTCTGCAGTTCATTTGCATCTTGCTTCTGTCATCAAGCAACAAAATCAACATCGTAGGTTATCTTTTTCTCTTATTTATACCTTATTTATATAAAAATGATGTAACTTTGTAGCAACATTAATATGTAACGGATAGATGGTGGATAACGTCAATATTAAAGCAAGAGAAATATTGGACAATTATCTTGAGATGCACAATCATCGCAAGACACGTGAACGTTACTTTGTACTTGATGCCATCTGCCGGATGCCTGGTTGTTTTACCCTAAAGGAACTTGATGCTAATTTGAGATTGTCAAATTTCAGGGTATGTCGGGCTACTCTCTACAATGCTATACGTCTTTTTACGGAACTGCGTTTGGTCATCTGCCACCGTTTGGCCGATGGCACGTACTACGAGAAGGGGTTCAATGGTGAAAGCCGTGTGCATCAGGTTTGCAATGTCTGTGGTAGGATAACCGAAATAGACGAACCGGAGATAAGCGATGCTGTAAATGATATAAAATTGAAGCGGTTTCGTAAAGAAACATTCAGTCTGTATATTTATGGCGTCTGCAGTAGCTGCCAGTCCAAGGAGAAGCGTACGCGCAGCAAGGTTAGTAAGGAAAGAATATAAATACTCATTATAATTGATATGAATACAGGTAAAGTCGATGTCCTGTTGGGTCTCCAGTGGGGCGATGAAGGTAAAGGAAAAGTAGTGGATGTGCTTACTCCCCACTATGATGTGATAGCTCGTTTCCAGGGAGGACCAAATGCCGGCCATACCTTGGAGTTTGAGGGGCAGAAGTATGTTTTGCGTTCTATTCCATCTGGCATTTTCCAGGGCGGTAAGGTCAACATAATCGGTAACGGTGTGGTATTGGCGCCCGATTTGTTTATGGAAGAAGCCAAAGGTTTGGAGGATTCGGGTCACAATCTGCATGAGCGTCTGCATATCTCAAAGAAGGCCCATCTCATTATGCCTACCCATCGCATTCTGGACCGTGCTTATGAGGCTGCTAAAGGCAAGGCCAAAGTGGGAACGACAGGAAAAGGCATTGGCCCAACCTATACAGACAAAATTTCACGTAATGGACTGCGCGTAGGCGATATTCTGGATAACTTCAACGCTAAATATGCTGCCCATAAGGAGCGTCATCTCAAGATGCTGGCATCTATGGGATGGACAGACTTCGAGGGCTTCGAAGCCGTAGAAGCCAAATGGATGGAAGGCGTTGAGTATTTGCGTCAGTTTACGATTGTGGATAGTGAGAATGAAATCAACCATATCCTGCGTGAAGGCAAAAGCATACTCTGTGAAGGCGCTCAGGGCACTATGCTCGATGTCGATTTTGGCAGTTACCCATTTGTGACATCTTCTAATACCATTTGCGCAGGTGCTTGTACTGGCTTGGGTATTGGTCCTAACCGCATAGGCAATGTTTATGGTATCATGAAGGCTTATTGCACCCGTGTGGGTAGTGGTCCGTTCCCCACCGAACTGTTTGATGAAACTGGTGATACTATCCGTAATATCGGTCACGAATATGGTGCCGTTACCGGTCGTGAGCGCCGTTGTGGCTGGATAGACCTTGTACAGCTGCGCTATTCGGTCATGGTCAATGGCGTTACAGAACTCATCATGATGAAGAGCGATGTGCTGGATGGTTTTGATACTATCAAGGCTTGTATCGCATACAGATTGAAAGATGGAAGTGAAACATCTGAATTCCCTTATGAGATTGATGATGTGACTCCCATTTATAAGGAGATGCCAGGATGGAAGACTGATATGACCAAATTTACTTCAGAAGAGCAGTTCCCTGAGGCTTTCAGCAATTATGTGCATTTCCTCGAGGAGTATCTTGAGACACCTATTAAGGTTATTTCAATAGGTCCTGATCGTGAACAAACAATAGTAAGAAAATAAATGGCACAGAAACCTTCTATACCCAAAGGGACGAGAGATTTCGGCCCTATAGAAATGGCGAAGCGCAACTATATCTTTGATACCATTCGCCAAGTATATGCGCTTTATGGATTTCAGCAGATTGAAACTCCGGCAATGGAGACTCTCCAGACCCTGATGGGTAAGTATGGAGAGGAAGGCGACAAACTCTTGTTCAAGGTGCTCAACTCGGGCGATTATCTTGGCAAGATTACCGATGAAGAACTGGCTGGGCGCAATAGTCTTCATTTGGCTGCAAAGTTGTGCGAGAAAGGGTTGCGTTATGACCTTACCGTTCCATTTGCGCGTTATGTGGTCATGCATAGAGATGAACTTCAGTTGCCTTTCAAGCGCTATCAGATTCAGCCAGTGTGGCGCGCAGACCGTCCTCAGAAGGGACGTTATCGCGAGTTCTTCCAGTGCGATGCTGATGTTGTTGGCTCTGATTCGCTGCTCAATGAGGTAGAACTGATGCAGATTGTCGATACCGTCTTCTGCAGATTCGGCATTCGCGTTCAAATCAAGATTAACAACCGTAAGATTCTTACCGGTATCGCTGAGGTAATAGGCGAAGCTGACAAGATTGTTGATATTACGGTTGCAATAGACAAGCTGGACAAGATAGGGCTGGATAATGTCAACAACGAGCTTAGAGCTTGCGGTATTGGCGAAGAGGCCATTGAGAAGTTGCAGCCTATCATTAGCCTCGAGGGTTCCAACAATGATAAACTGCAGACCATCGCAGAGGTGCTTGCCACTTCTGAGACTGGACTTAAAGGCGTAGAGGAAACCCGCTTTATTCTGGATACGCTCGAGAAGGTGGGACTTACCAATGAGATTCAGCTTGATCTTACGCTTGCCCGTGGCTTGAACTATTATACAGGAGCAATCTTCGAGGTGAAGGCGCTTGATACCCCCATGGGAAGTATTACGGGTGGTGGCCGCTATGACAATCTTACCGGCATCTTCGGTATGCCAGGACTGAGCGGTGTAGGCATCTCTTTTGGAGCAGACCGTATTTATGATGTATTGAATACCCTTGAACTCTATCCCGAAGAGACTTTGAATGCTACCCAGGTGCTGTTCATCAACTTCGGTGAGAAAGAGGCCGCTTATTGTCTGCCCATTATCAGCGAAGTGCGCAAGAAGGGCATAAGGGCAGAGATTTATCCTGATGCGGCAAAGATGAAGAAGCAGATGGGGTATGCCAACGCCAAGGCCATACCTTATGTGGTCCTTGTCGGAGAAAATGAAATGAAAGAGGGCAAGGTAATGCTGAAGAATATGGTTACAGGAGAGCAGCAACTCGTTGCGCCCGAGGAAATGGTAGACATGATTAAGGCATAACCATTCTGAATAATTCCAACAAAAGAGGCTTCCACCAAGGGAAGCCTCTTTTGTTTTGGATATCTTTTTCTGATTATTTCTTGAAATAACGGTTGTAGAGACCCATGAAGCCGGCAGCGTGACGAGCTTCATCTTTCGCCATCTCATGGATGGTGTCATGCAGAGCATCAGAGCCTTCAGCTTTTGCCATCTTGGCAGCCTCAAACTTCTCTGCGCATGCGCCCTTCTCGGCTGCAATGCGAGCTTCGAGATTGCTCTTGGTGTCTTTCAGCACTTCGCCCAACAACTCTGCGTAGCGAGAGGCGTGGTTAGCTTCTTCGTAGGCATAGTGCTCAAATGCACGTGCAATTTCTGGATAGCCCTCACGATCAGCCTGGCGAGCCATAGCCAAGTACATGCCTACCTCGCTACATTCGCCGGCGAAGGTGTTCTTGCAGTGTTGTACTAACTCGTCGCTAACCTTGTCGGTATAGGCACGGCCTAATTCGTGAACTGTGGCAAACTCTGGCTCGTCATCGAGAGACACTTCCTTAAACTTGCTCCGTGGAGCCTTGCAAAGAGGGCAGAACTCTGGAGCCTCTGTTCCTTCATAGATGTAACCGCAAACGGTACAGATAAATTTCTTCTTCATGATGTTATATTTTTACCTTGTTATCGTAATGCAAATATACGGCATTTTTAAGAAAACGCCAATTTTTTCACATTATTTATCATCGTGTGTGAATGTGGGCAACGCCTACCAAACGGTCGTAGCGGCTACCTTGGGCATGATAGTACACCAGGGCTGTATATTTGTTTTCTGTCTGGTAGGAGTTTCCTTCAGTGGGCACAAAGCCGATGCGCCCAGTAGGTGAAACCCAAAGGTACTGATAGTTGTAGTAACCTTGTTTTAACCTTATGGCAGTTTCATAACAACCGTTGTCTTCATTCCATTGCATCTGGTAATAGGGTGTGAACTGGTCGTGAGTCCAGTTGCCGTTAAGGTATATCTCTCCTGGCAGCCGTTTGGTCTTGAGAGTGAAGTGTACGGTTTGGTATTCCGAGGTGTAGTTGATTTCACGATTGTCACTATTGCGTATGAAGTATGCGCCGTTGGAGTCTTCGTCATACACATAGTTCGGGCGAGGCTCGTCGGGCCATAGATATGCGTGGTATTCTGTATTGTCCCATTCCAAGTTTTCTACGCCCATATTGGCATGATTGACATCGAGAATTTCAAATTTTCGGTATTCGTTTCCGCCATCAAAAACAAGTTGCGGGCAGTGTGTCCATGTCAGCCCATCGGTTTTGATATATTGCGGGGAAGGGTTAGTCACGGCATTATCCCATCTGTTGTTCTGCAGAAAGACTGTCGTGATTTCCCGCTTCCAATCATTAATCCGAAGGTCATTGAAATGTACGCCCATTTCTATCTGCTGATGTCTACCGTTGACGTCGGCATCAGTATTAGAGGTTGTGCGCATTTCTATGCCTGCAGCAGCTTCTGCCACCATAAAGTAGGTTTTGAAGATGGGCTCGTTGTTGTCGTTCTCATCATAAACCGTAACACAATAGTTGCCGCTTAACTTTAATCGGCACCTCTCATTGGGAATGGAGAAATGGTAGTGGGTGTATAGGGTGTTGGTATTGATGGATTGTTCAAGATTGTCGATAAGATTGTCGTCTGCAAATCCGTCAATATAATCACTGTCAAACAGCGAAGAAGTGGGTTTCCAATTGGCATCGCAGTGCTCTATGCGATAAGCATATCGCTGCGATTCGTGGGTCAGGTCGTCGAAGTCGATGTTTACGGTCTCTCCGCTATTCAGCATGATGACAGGCAGGTCTGTCCATCGCTGCTCGGCTACGGTTTGCAGCGTCTGGATGTTGCTTTTGTATAGAGTAGGGCGTTGGGCCGAAACGGTAATGCAAGTCAACGATGATAGCCCAACAGCAATGATATATCGAAATTTGTTCATCTTCTTGTGTTGTCTATGCAAAAGTAGTCAAACGAAATGAATGTGGCAAGAAAAAGGCAATAAAAAAGGGCAAGATAATCACTTACCTTGCCCTTCTTCGCGCCAGTCATTTGTATTAGTTCGTTTTAGATAATAATGCTAAAAAGTATCATTATTATGACTTAAACCAATACATAGGCTGACTCGCATTCTAAAAACATCATCTTAACCTTAAATCTATCAAACTAACTAACCTATTGTATTACATTCTCCCGAATGCGATGCAAAGGTATAAAGATTTACGATAACAACCATCATTTTTATCGCAATTTTATGTGAAAACGGCCTTTTGTTGACTTATGTCAAATGTATTAAGAACTAATGAAAATCTTGATGCCGTGAAGGGGAGAAATGGGGCGGAAATGCCAGAAATTCCATTAACATTTATTATAAAGAAGCTATCCCTGCTTATGGGCATCAATGGGGCGTTGAAGCGGTCGTTAATAAAAAAAGAGACCACTCCGATACGGAATGGCCTCTTGATATACTGGGTTTGTAAGTTCTAAAGATTAGAGCTTTGGACCGGCAGCAACGAGAGCCTTGCCAGCTTCGTTGTTTGTGTACTTAGCGAAGTTCTTGATGAAGCGGGCAGCGAGGTCCTTAGCCTTCTCCTCCCACTGAGCAGCGTCAGCGTAGGTGTCGCGAGGATCAAGAATCTCTGTAGCAACTCCGGGGAGCTCTGTGGGCACCTTGAAGTCGAACATAGGAATCTGCTTTGTAGGAGCCTTGTCGATGTCACCGTTCAGGATAGCGTCGATAATACCACGGGTGTCGCGGATAGAAATACGCTTGCCTGTGCCGTTCCAGCCAGTGTTTACGAGGTAAGCCTTGGCGTTGTTCTTCTTCATCTTCTTAACCAGCTCCTGAGCATACTTTGTTGGATGCAGCTCGAGGAATGCCTGGCCGAAGCAAGCTGAGAAAGTAGGAGTGGGCTCTGTGATGCCGCGCTCTGTACCAGCGAGCTTAGCTGTGAATCCTGAAAGGAAGTAGTACTGAGTCTGCTCGGGAGTCAGGATTGATACTGGAGGCAGCACGCCGAAAGCGTCGGCTGACAGGAAGATAACCTGCTTAGCAGCGGGTGCTGAAGAACCTGGCTGGATGTTGTTGATGTGGAAGATTGGGTATGAAACACGAGTGTTCTCGGTAACGCTCTTGTCAGCGAAATCGATCTTGCCGTTAGCATCAACAGTTACGTTCTCGAGGAGAGCGTCGCGACGGATAGCGTTGTAGATATCGGGCTCTGACTCCTTGTCGAGGTTGATAACCTTAGCGTAGCAGCCACCCTCGAAGTTGAACACGCCGTTGTCGTCCCATCCGTGCTCGTCGTCACCGATGAGCAGACGCTTAGGATCGGTAGACAGAGTGGTCTTACCAGTGCCTGACAGACCGAAGAAGATAGCTGTGTTCTCGCCGTTCTTGTCGCAGTTTGCTGAGCAGTGCATAGAAGCGATGCCCTTCAAGGGGAGGAAGTAGTTCATCATAGAGAACATACCCTTCTTCATCTCACCACCATACCATGTGTTGATGATAACCTGCTCCTTAGATGTTACGTTGAAGGCAACGCAAGTCTCTGAGTGCAGACCCAGCTCCTGATAGTTTTCTACCTTAGCCTTAGATGCGTTGTAAACAACGAAATCGGGCTCGAATGCCTCAAGCTCTTCAGCTGTAGGACGGATGAACATGTTGGTTACGAAGTGAGCCTGCCATGCAACCTCAACGATGAAACGAACAGCCATACGGGTGTCCTTGTTGGCGCCGCAGAAACCATCTACTACATAGAGGTTCTTGTTGCAAAGCTCTTTCTTGGCGATGCCCTTAACCGTAGCCCATACTTCCTCAGACATGGGGTGGTTGTCGTTCTTATACTCTTCAGAGGTCCACCATACTGTGTTCTTAGAGTTCTCGTCCATTACGATGTACTTGTCCTTAGGCGAACGACCGGTGTAGATACCAGTCTTAACGTTGACAGCGCCGAGCTCGGTCTGCTGGCCAACTTCAAAACCCTCGAGTCCTGCCTTGGTCTCTTCCTCGAACAACTGCTCGTAAGAAGGATTGTGGGCGATTACTGTAGCACCTGTAATGCCATACTTAGTTAAATCTAAATTTGCCATTTTTGTTGTTGTTTTAAAAATTTATATGGTCTGTTTAATTTCTGTTGTCAATTGCACTAACGTGGACTTATCTATAGATAATATCCACTCTTAGACGACGCAAAATTAAGCAAAAAACGGATAATGCCCAACCGAAAAACGACAAAAATACTCTTTAGTTAGATATTTTAGGTTAAAGAATTGAAAAACTATACATTGCCCGCTTTTTTTGCTATACGGAGTTTGCAAAAAAAATGAGTTTTACATACGTGATTGATATAGTTGGGGCCATAATCTTGAAAGATGATATGAGCGGGAGGCTCTTATGGCAGGTTATCGTGGAGCTGGGTGGGGTAGAGGTTAGCTATAATGTGAAATAAGCGTATAGGCAGGTGGCAACAAGATAGTTTTATGTGCCGTTAAGTGGGCTTTTTGCAGCAGGATGTCTGCGCCGATAGTCGGTTTGGTATAATGATGTCGAAGGTGATGGCATATAATCTGAATTCGTGGGGTGATTTACTTGTTTCAGGTTTTGCATTTGTTGTTGCCAACCCTGCATTGATTGTTTTGCATTCTAAAAAGAAGTTCGTGGTAGATGGCAAGAACTACGTTTCGATGGCTGGTCGGGAACTGGCGAATGTGTGTAGAATATACGTTAATGTTAATTCTGACAATAATGCAATATGCTGTGGTTCGGAATGGGACTATGGGTTAATGGGCAGCAAGGGTGTGATAATTGTGTGCTGGTTACAATTTTGCCTTGTCGCGGTCATGGCAAGGAGGGTGTTGGCACCCCGAGAACATAAATGCAGGAAAAACAGAAAAATATCGCGGGTTTTCCTTTGTTTTTTCTCGGGTTTACACTACCTTTGCAAGCAAAAACTAAACGATGGAAGTTATTAACCTAAGTGAGAAGAACTCCATTATCAACCAATATCTGGCTGAGATGAGAGATGTCAATTATCAGAACAACCGATTGCTTTTTCGTAACAACGTCATGCGTATTGGCGAATTTGAAGCATTCGAGATTTCCAAAACATTAGATTATGCCCCTTGTGAGGTAACAACCCCGTTAGGTGTATCTACGGTCAACGTGCCTACAGACAAGATTGTGCTCGCCACAATTTTCCGTGCAGGTCTTCCTTTCCATAATGGATTCCTTAATATATTCGATCATGCCGGCAACGCTTTCGTTTCGGCTTATCGTGAATATGTAGACAAGGAACATCATGAAGTGGGTGTGCATGTAGAGTATCTTGCTACGCCAAGCATTGAGGGAAAGAACATTATTATAGCTGACCCGATGCTGGCGACAGGAAGCAGTATGGAGCTGGGCTACAAGGCATTCCTTACCAAGGGTACTCCAAAGCGTATCCATGTAGCTTGTGTCATTGCGACACCAGAGGGAATAGAGCATATCAAGAAGACTTTCCCCGAGGAAAAGACAACTATCTGGTGTGCAGCCATTGATCCAGGCTTGAACGACCACAAGTATATTGTGCCAGGTTTCGGTGATGCCGGTGACTTGTGCTACGGCAGCAAATTGTAAGGAAAATATGTTGGCAATCATCTGATTGTCTCGACTTTGCTGATGCTTTACTGCAAAGATAATCGCATCGTAATGTTCTCGTCCTTGAGGGCATTACGATGCGATTTATAATTTCTCGATTGAAGCAAAAAGAAATCTCCCTCGCCACTTGGTGTGACCGAGGGAGATTTCTATATTGTATAGGGCGGTTGCTTAGTATGCAAAAAGTGGATAAGCCTTCATGGTCTCATTTACTTTCTCGCGTACGCGGGCGATAACCTGTTCGTCTTCGGGAGCGTTGAGCACCTCTTCTATCAGTTCGGCGACCAAGTGCATCATGTCTTCCTTGGCACCGCGTGTGGTCAATGCGGCTGTACCCAGGCGAATTCCGGATGTCTGGAATGCGCTGCGAGTGTCAAAGGGCACCATGTTCTTGTTGGCGGTGATATCGGCTGCGACCAATGCGTTCTCGGCGACCTTGCCGGTCAACTCGGGATATTTGGGGCGCAGGTCTACCAACATTGAGTGGTTGTCGGTACCACCACTTACGATGTCAAAACCACGGCTGATGAGGTCGTCGGCCAATACCGCAGCGTTCTTCTTGACCTGGGTGGCGTACTCTTTCCATGATGGGAGCAAATTTTCGCCGAACGCAACAGCCTTGGCTGCGATAACGTGCTCGAGAGGTCCGCCCTGGGTGCCGGGGAATACGGCGCTGTTGAGCAGGGAGCTCATCATGCGCACTTCGCCCTTCTTGGTAGTGATGCCCCATGGGTTTTCAAAGTCTTTGCCCATCAGGATTACACCGCCGCGTGGACCGCGAAGGGTCTTGTGGGTGGTAGTGGTTACGATGTGTGCATATTTTACAGGGTTGTCCAACAGTCCGGCTGCAATGAGTCCGGCGGGATGGGCCATGTCTACCATAAACAGTGCGCCTACTTCATCGGCAATCTTGCGCATGCGGGCATAGTCCCATTCGCGGCTATAGGCAGAGCCTCCACCGATGATGAGCTTTGGCTTGTGTGCCAATGCGAGGCGCTCCATCTCGTCATAATCGACACGGCCTGTTTCTCGGTTGAGTTCATAGCCAATTGGGTTGTACAGAATACCAGATGTGTTAACGCGTGAACCGTGAGAAAGGTGGCCTCCGTGGTCCAGATTGAGTCCCATAAAGGTGTCGCCAGGCTTGAGGATGGCTAATAATACTGCTGCATTGGCCTGGGCTCCAGAGTGGGGCTGAACGTTGGCAAACTCGGCGCCAAAGAGTTTCTTGACTCTCTCGCGGGCAATGTTCTCCACTTCGTCCACAATTTGGCAACCGCCGTAATAGCGATGTCCGGGCAGACCTTCAGCATACTTATTGGTAAGATAGCTGCCCATAGCCTGCATAACCTCGTCGCTGACAAAGTTCTCGGAAGCGATGAGCTCCATGCCCTTTAGCTGGCGCTGATGTTCCTTCTCGATGAGATCGAATATTATTTGGTCTCTTTCCATATTATTAGTTTTCCCGTCCTCTCCTCCAGAAGGAGAGTGAGCCCAACTTACTCTAATGGGATTTGTGTTGGTTATGAAACATTATTTTTTTATTGGAATTAGCATAACTTTACTTTGCTCAGTTCTTGCTCCTTGTCGCAATAGTGGCATTTGATGATGCCGTGAGCCTTGTCTATTACGTTGAAGATGGTGAGCATGGGCTCGTTGTTGCAGATGCATACAGGATTGTTGCATTTCACGATACCCCGCAGTTCGTCAGGAGTTTCTACGGTCTTTTTCTCTACAACTTCGTAGTCCTTGATGATGTTGAGCACGGCATTAGGAGCCAGTACTGATAATTGGGAGATCTCTGCATCGGTGAAAAACTTCCCGGATACCTTGATGATTCCCTTGTGTCCTACTTTCTTTGACTCCAGATAGTTGCCTATAGTTACAGGGGTGGTCAGGGTGTCGAGCTTGAGCAGATTTGCCACTTTGTAGGTTTTCTCTGCAGGTATATGGTCTATTACGGTGCCATTCTCAATGGCAGTAACTAACATTTCTTTCTTTGCCATGATTATTCTATTATAGTCTTGTCGTTTTTGATGTCGTCAAGGGTGATTCCGAGACAATGACAGAAGATGGCTTCGCGGGCGTAGAGTCCGTTTTTGGCCTGCTGTATATAGTAGGCATGTGGGTCGTCATCTACATCGTATGCAATCTCGTTGACGCGGGGCAGCGGGTGGAGTATCCTCATATTCTCCTTGGCGTATTTGAGCATGTCTCGGTTGAGAATGTAGATATTCTTGACCTTCTCGTATTCCATCAAATCGGAAAAACGCTCCTTTTGTACGCGCGTCATATATAGGATATCGGCATCTGCAATTACCTTCTCGTTGAAAGCCGTATGCTCTTGGTATCTGATGTTATGCTCTTTGCAGTAGAGCTTGTACTCTTGGGGCATCGCCAGTTCCTTGGGGGCTATAAAGTGGAATGTGGGGTTGAAATGGCGCATGGCAGTTATGAGGGAATGGACCGTGCGGCCATATTTCAAGTCACCGACCAAATAGATGTTGAGATCTTCAAGAGTACCCTGGGTTTTGTATATCGAATAGAGGTCGAGCAGACACTGGGAAGGGTGCATGTGGGCGCCGTCTCCAGCATTAATAATAGGTATTGGTGCTACTTCGCTTGCATAAAGTGCAGCTCCTTCTATAGAGTGGCGCATGGCAATCACGTCAGCATAGTTGGATACCATAAGAATGGTGTCTTTAAGAGTTTCGCCCTTTGTTGTACTTGAAGTCTTGGCGTCAGAAAAACCAATAACGCGGGCTCCAAGGCGATTGGCAGCGGTTTGAAAACTAAGTTGGGTGCGGGTGGATGGTTCAAAGAAAAGCGTAGCCACTACTTTTCCTTTTAACAATTCTCTGTTAGGATGATTCTCAAACTCCTTTGCCATTTCCAAGAGGTATAGTATCTTTTCTTTGGAAAGGTCTTCGATCGTCACAAAATTATGTCTTTCCATATGTGTTGAAGAATGTATTATTCTAAATTGAGTGCTAAGTTACACATAATTTTCAAATATTTGTCCTTTGTTGCCATAAAAAATCGTATTTTTGCAGATATTTTTTCAATGCATTGTATGAGAAGAAAGGTTGTACATATTTTATGGGCTCTTTTGGGCTGTTCGGTATTGGCCGTGACAGTGGTGTTTACGGCAATTTGGAATGGATGGATAGGGTATATGCCTCCCATTGACGAGCTGCAGAATCCTATTAATAGATTTGCCACGCAGGTCTATTCTTCGGACGGCAAGGTGCTTGGCACGTGGAGCTTCAACCGGGAAAATCGTATTCCCGTGGCGTATAATAATCTGTCGCCCTACTTGGTCAAGGCGCTGGTTGCTACTGAAGATGCCCGCTTCTATGATCATTCTGGTATTGACTTTATTGCCCTTTGCCGTGCCATCGTCAAGCGTGGACTGCTCGGGCGTGAAAGTGCTGGCGGAGGCTCTACCATTACACAACAGTTGGCTAAACAGCTCTATACCGAGGTGGCTCATTCTACCGCCGAGCGTCTTATGCAAAAGCCGATAGAGTGGGTGATTGCCGTCAAACTTGAGCGTAACTATACCAAGGAAGAGATAATAGCCTTGTATCTTAATTATTTTGATTTCCTCCATAACGCCGTGGGAATCAAGACGGCTGCCAATACCTATTTTAATAAAGAGCCCAAGGACTTGACTATAACTGAGGCTGCACTGTTGATAGGTTTGTGCAAGAACCCTTCTTTGTTTAACCCGGTAAGATATCCGGATAGAAGTTTGCAGCGTCGTAATGTGGTGCTTTCGCAAATGCGCAAGGCCGGTTATATTACTGATGATGAGTATCGCAAATATTGCGCAGAGCCAATCAGGCTTGACTTTCATCGGACGGATCATAAAGATGGAACCGCCACATATTTCCGTGAATTCCTCCGTCAATATATGATGGCGTCTCGGCCTGAACCTGACAAATATCCTGTTTGGAATCGACGTCAGTATGTTCTTGATTCGATTGCCTGGGTAAGCGACCCGCTCTATGGCTGGTGTAATAAGAACTATAAGAAAGATGGTGAAAACTATAATGTTTATACTGATGGACTAAAGGTTTACACGACCATAGATTCTCGCATGCAACAGTATGCGGAGGATGCGGTCTACGGTCATGTTGCCAAGTATCTTCAGCCTTTGTTCACACGTGAAAATCGCAGAAAGCCCAATGCGCCGTTTACAGATAAACTTACGCCTAAGGAGGTGCAGCGCATTATGCGAAAGGCAATGGAGCAGAGTGAACGTTATCGCGCCATGAAGGCTGCTGGTGCTTCAGAAGAGGAAATTCGGCGTGCCTTCCGGACCAAAACTGACATGACGGTATTTTCTTATCAGGGAGATATTGATACGGTGATGACGCCGATGGATAGCATTCGTTATTACAAATCATTCTTGCGTGCCGGATTTGTAAGCATGGAGGCGCATACGGGCGCTGTCAAGGCTTATGTGGGTGGCCTTAATTACAACCATTTCATGTATGACATGGCAATGGACGGTAGGCGTCAGGTGGGTTCTACCATTAAGCCATTTCTCTATGCTTTGGCTATGGAGAATGGATTCACCCCATGTGATTTGGTGCCAAACGTTCAGCAGACATATATGGTTGCAGGTAAGCCATGGACTCCGCGTAATTCCAGTCATAAGCGATATGGAGAGATGGTTACTCTTAAGTGGGGACTGGCTCAGTCAAATAACTGGGTTTCAGCTTATCTTATGAGTAAACTTAATCCCCGGCAGTTTGTTACAATGCTCCATGATTTTGGAATTAACAATCCCGACATACATCCGTCGATGGCACTTTGCCTTGGTCCATGCGATGTATCTGTGGCAGAAATGGTGAGTGCATATACTACGTTTGCCAATAGCGGTATACGCTGTGCTCCAATGTTCGTGACCAAGATAGAGGACGCAGAGGGAAATGTGGTGGCACGTTTCCAGCCTCGTATGAACGAGGTGATTAGTTCTGAAAGTGCCTATAAAATGATAGAAGAACTGATGGGCGTAATCGATGGCGGTACTGGTGGAAGAATTAGGTATAAGTTTAATGTCGAGGGACCTATTGGAGGAAAAACCGGAACCACCAACCGTAACTCAGATGCCTGGTTTATGGGCTTCACGCCCCAGTTGGTGAGCGGCTGTTGGGTAGGTGGCGAGGACCGAGACATCCATTTCGATTCGATGGCGCTCGGACAGGGTGCCTCTATGGCACTGCCCATTTGGGCTTACTATATGAAGAAGGTGTATAGGAATAAGGATTTGGGCTATTCGCCTGATGTCGATTTTGATATTCCCGAAAATTTCAACTCGTGTGTAAAAGAAGTTGACGAAACTGGGTCAAATGACATAGAGGAAGTCTTTGAGTGATGAGTGACTGATAAAGCCATCTGCGGATATAAGAGCAGATGGCTTTATATCTTTTTGAAGTGTTCGGCATTTTGTATGAATTATGGCGGTTAGTCTCCCTATATAATATATAATAAGGTATATAGTCCCCAGGGCCATCATTTTGGTTGATATAAATCAATAGGTGAAAAATATTTTCAACTTTTTTGTTGAAATGTTTGGTTTGTGTTGAAAAAAGCTATACCTTTGCATCCGCTTTCGAGAATGAAACACTTCTCCTGAGCGCTGAAGAAAGAGTTCTTTGAAAGATTTAAGATAA
>NZ_NPJJ01000001.1 GCF_002251385.1 Prevotella sp. P5-108 | reverse complement strand
CTTTTCGCTGAACTGATATCCGAAGATACTGCTGCATCTCTGACCCAGTGTTGAGTCGATAACGGGTGAAAGCATGGAGTCAAATTTCTCCATGATTGAAAAAATTCCTCCAAAAGGTGTGAGTTTTTCGAATTTTATTTGTACCTTTGCAGCGCCTTGTTACGATTTTCGCTTGTTTTCTAATTGCAACACTAAGATAAGTGAAAAATCTGACACGGCAAAATCCTAGGCAACTTATTGTTGCTCAGGAACTTATAAATAAAGTTAAATTATAGTGTTGCGGAATTAAGGTTATCATTTATTCATGAGGTTTATGATGCAGATGCTATATCTGTATCCGTAACCCATTATAAGAAAACAAGTATGGACTTTAATAAAGCTCGATTATTATATCTTATCGTATTTTTCCTGTATTCCGGCCTAAGTGTGTCCGGACAATCGATTCATGTTTCAGGAAGAGTACTTCAACAAAATACGCAAACACCTGTTGAGTTTGCTAATGTCGTTCTATTCAAACAAGATTCAGTCTTTCTGAAAGGAACAACGACAGACACTATCGGAAGATTTGAATTTGAAAATCTTCCCACAGATAATTATGTGCTGTCAGTATCCTGTTTAGGATTTGAAACAAAGCGGATTTTGATACAGAATCTGACGGAATCAGCACAAATAGATGTGTATTTGAATGAAAATGTTTTGTTACTTGGGGAAGTGGTGATTTCTGCTTCTTCCACAATAAACAAGATTAACCAACGGATTGTGTTCCCGACAAAATTGCAAATCAGCCATTCTGCCAACGGAATGCAATTGCTGAATACAATGATGCTTCCCGGCTTGAACATCAATCCGATGCTGAATACGATTTCATCATCCGACGGCGGGAAAGTCATTTTGCAGATTAACGGCGTAAATACCACGCCGGAAGAAATTCAGACCTTGCAACCCCGCCAAATCAAGCGGATAGAATATTCGGATTATGCAGGTATCCGATACGGACATGCTTCCAAAGTTATCAACTACGTGGTAGTAAGGGATGATAAAGGCGGTGTTGTTGGTGTGGATTTGATGAACTCGCTGAATATCCTTGCAGGGGGCGATGTTTTCTTTGCCAAATTCAACAAAGGAAAATCGGAATATGCTTTGAACTACACCGCAGCGTTTCAACGCATCAACACGAATAACAGAAATCGCACAGGTAGTTATCAGTTTGAAAATTCATCCCCTATATTGAGGGAAGAAATCAGTGCCGGAGGTGATTATTCGTACCAAATGCATGATTTTTCGCTGACATACAACTATCAGCAGAGCGATTCGGCTTTTTTCAATGCCAAGTTGAAATATAATCTGAGCAATCAGCCTCACAACGATTTCAACAGTTTTCTAAAAGAGAATGGCACGGACAAAGGGTTGATTTTTGACGGAAGTCAGCAAAAAATTAATGTTCCTACCATCGACTTGTATTACCAGTATGGTTTACCCAAAAATCAGAAAATATATGCTAATGTGGTGGGGAGTTATGCGAACGCAGCATCTTCGCGGAATTACTGCGAATACAACGATGTTGATACTCTTTTCAGCGAACGTTCGGAACTGTTTTCCGATAAATATTCACTGATTGCCGAAGGCATATACGAAAAAGGATTTGCCCATGGAAATTTGAAATTCGGGATAAAACATATTCAGTCGTTTACAGAGCAGACAATTAATCAGGGCGAGGAATTCAAATCGGATTTGAATCAGGCGGAATCGTCGGTTTTTGCAGAGTGGTTTTATAGTAAGGGCAAATTCAGCTATAGCTTGGGACTTCGCCTGAATCGCCTGCATTTTTCCAATGTATCTGTTACCAAAAGCTATTACCATTTCTTACCCAAAGCGATGGTTGGCTATCGGTTCAGTGATAATTCTTTTATCCGGTATGATGCGGAGATGAGTCAAACGAATCCAACCCTGATGGAGTTGGCCGACACGGAAATCCGTCTTGACTCGTATCTTGCCGAGAAAGGGAATCTGTTGCTTCAACCGTACCTGAATCTGAATAATAATTTATATTACGAAAACAGAAAAGGGTTGTTCGCTTTCAATGCAAGCCTGCATCATCACTACAAACACAATCCTATCATGGAATCGAAAAGAGAACATGGAAATGTGTTCCTGACAATGCCCGAAAACATGAAAGATTGGAATAAGTATAATGCGGAGATAACATTGAAAGTAGGGATGATAAAAAACTTCCTGCAATTTTCGGTTACAGGAGGCTTCAACCACTTTGACAGTCGTGGGAACAACTATTCGCATACCCATTCTAATTTTTATTACAGGGCAGATGTTTTGGCAATGTATAAGAAATGGATGCTGATAGGCCAGCTACAGCCTTTTGACGAAAGGTTATACGGCGAAACCGTCATAAAGGATGGTAATTATCACTACTTGGCTATCCGGTACAATGCGACTAATTTTTCTTTTGGCATAGGTGCGTTCAATCCGTTTAAGAATGTTTCCCGAACCATTATGGAAAACAAAAATGCACAAGCGCCTTTCCGAAGAGAAAGTTTTAGCGATGCATCCCGAATTCTCGTTGCCACGCTCACTTGGAATTTTAATTTCGGAAAAACTCATCTTGTCGGTACTAAATCGCTGAATAATCAGGATACCGACTACGGAATCAAAGGAAGTTATAAGTAAGATTAGGTGTTGATTTCAACAAATTCTGTATTATGTATTTCTGGCAAATCTATCACTAATTATCTTTCAGCGACATGTTGTTGCTTCGCGTTCACTGAATCCTATCGGAATTCAGTGAACGCCTTTGTGTGTCGTCAACTGACGATATCATCCTTTTTTTTACTCAAAATCAATAAAAATGAAAGATAACCTAAAATCCGCAACTATCATCCAATACACGATTAAGGGTAGATTTATGAGTCGTTAGTAGCAGCTTTCAGTAAAAAGCAACAGCACAACATCAATATGTAGCCACCATCCCCTTACCCCACGATGCGACTTGAGGTAATACGCAGATTCAAACCGGAAAGAAAGGATTCTTATCCGAATTCTGTTTTGAAGGGTTTTGCATAAGCTCGGTTCTCTGTGTAGATATTCAGCACGTATTGCCTTGCAGTCATGATCCACTTGGCAGGTACGGAGATGAATCTGAAGACAAAAGCCTTTATGCGACTCGTTTTCTTGAGCCCAAAAGCCTTGGTGTCAAGCCTGCTCATGATGGTCTTGTAGAAATTGTGTATCAATGCAGTAAGCAGAAGAAAGACAGTATTCTCCGCCATGAATGACTTGGGGAGCCTGCTCCAACCGAATCCGTTGTTCATGTCGTCAAAGATACGTTCCTTGCCGCCACGCAGATTGTAGAATTCAACAATGTCCCTTGTCGATGACTTGTAATCGTTGGTCAGAATACAACGGTAAGTGTATTCGCCTTCCCACAGGTCAAGGTCGCCACTGTTGCGTCTTTGTCTCTGGATGACAAGACGATAGCACTTGCCTTCCCATTTCTCAACGAGAATGGAATTGAGTTCGAACTGGATGCCGTTAATCTCCTCCGTCTTCCATCCTCTCAGAGCAAAGATGTCATTGTAGAGCGAACTGCATCGGTTGGCACGGATGTAGAAATGTTTGCAATGCTTCTCTATCTCACTGACGATTTCCTTCGAGCAGGAACCGCAGTCTGCCCTGAAGCGATTTACAC